>JALCNR010000033.1 GCA_022649165.1 Actinomyces sp. | reverse complement strand
GCCACCGCCACCGCCACCCCGCCCAACGCCACTCCGTCCGCCGCCACCAGCCCGACCACCGCCGTCCTCCAGGCCGTCGGCCTCGTGGTCGTCCTGGGCGTTCTCGAGGCCGTCCTCGTCTACATGCGCCGCGTCTTCGCCGTGACCCCGGCCACCGAGGTCGAGCGCGCGATGCGTCTCACGCTGTTCCACCGCTTGTTGCGCCTGCCCACGGCCTTCCACGACGAGTGGGGCTCCGGCCAACTGCTCTCCCGCTCGATGTCGGACCTCGGCCAAGTCCGCCGCTGGCTGGCGTTCGCCCTCATCATGCTCATGTCGGACCTGGTGACGATCGTCATCGGCATCACCCTGATGGTGCGCCAGTCCGCCGCGCTCGCCCTGGTGTTCGCCGCGGCGGCCGTGCCCGTCGTTGTGATGTCCTACTTCTTCGCCCGCCGCTACCACGAGCTGGCGCGCGCCTCGCAGGACCGCTCCGGCGACCTGGCCACGACCGTCGAGGAGTCCGTCGAGGGCATCCGCGTCCTCAAGGCCTTCGGCCAGGGCGACCACGCGCTGCGCGGCTTCAGCCGGCAGGCCGACAAGCTCCGCGATGTCGAGGTCGCCAAGGCCACGACGGGCGGCCTCTTCGACCTCATGCTCATCGTCATCCCCGAACTCGCGCTCGGGATGGCCCTCTTCATCGGCCTCCACCAGGTCGCCGGCGGCGCGATGACCGTGGGCGCGCTCGCCGCCTGGTTCACGACGGCCGCGATGGTGTCCATGCCGGTGCGCATGATCGGCCAGCTCTTCGCGATGACCGTCAACACGAAGACCGCGCTCGACCGCCAGTGGGAGGTCCTCGACGCCCCGCTCACCGTCACGGACCCGCCCTCGCCTGTCCCCGCGCCGTGGCTCCCCATCGACGAGGACGGCCGCGCCGCGCCCGCCCTGCGCGCCGCGGCTCCCGTGACCGTGGAGTTCCACGACGTGCACTTCCGCTACCCCGACGCCCCCGACCATATGCCCGACGTGCTGCGCGGCGTCGACCTGAGGGTCGAACCGGGGGAGACCCTGGCGATCGTCGGCGTTGTCGGCTCGGGGAAGACGACAATGCTCGACCTGGTCCCGCGCCTCTACGACGTGACGGCGGGACGGGTGACGGTGGACGGCGTGGACGTCCGCGACCTGTCGCTGGCCGATCTGCGGCGCACCTGCGCGATGACATTCGAGGACGCCACCCTGTTCTCCTTCTCGGTGCGCGACAACGTGCTGCTGGGCGCCCCGGCCGGCCTCCAGCGACCCGGGCCCCCGGGCGACGGGCTGTTGCAGCGCGCCCTGGACACCGCCGACGCGCAGGAATTCGTGTCGACGCTGCCCCGGGGCGTCGACACGGAGATCGGCGAGGAGGGGCTGTCCCTGTCTGGCGGCCAACGCCAGCGGTTGGCGCTGGCCCGCGCGATCGCGGCCCGCCCGCAGGTGCTGCTGCTGGACGATCCGCTGTCCGCCCTGGACACGCGCACGGAGGAGCGAGTCTCCGACCGCCTGCGCACGGCCCTGCGTGCCACGACGACGATCATCGTCGCCCACCGGCCCTCGACGGTGGACCTGGCCGACCGGGTCGCCCTGCTCGACGACGGGCGGATCGCCGGCGTCGGCACGCACCGGGAGATGATGGCGGCCTCGGCGCGCTACCGCTCGGTCATCGCGGACCTCGAACAGGCGGAGTCGCCGCAGCCTCCGGAGCCCGGGGAGGCGGCCCGATGACCCCGAGCTCGCGGTCGAAGCCGACCGGCCCGCAGGCGCAACCGGCGCCGCCCTCGTCGGAGAGCCCCGACAGCGCACGCACCCAGGAGGAGGGGGCGACGCCTCAGACCCGCGAGCAGGAGCGCCAAGTCACCCGGCGGTCCTGGGACCTGCTGAGATCCCTGCTCCACCCGGTGCGCCTCGCGTTCCTCGGGCTGGCCGTCATGGTCGTGCTCGCGCAGCTCACCGGCGTCGTCGGCCCATGGCTCATCGCCTGGGCCATCGACCACGCCCTCCCGGCACTCCTCGGCGGCGACGGGCTCCCCGCCACCTTGGTCGCCGGCGCGTATCTCGCGGCCGGACTGGCGACGGGCCTGCTCACCCTGGGTTTCGAGCGCCAGTCCAGCGTCCTGGGCCAGCGGATGCTCGTCGACCTGCGGCGCCGCGTCTTCCGGCACACCCAGCGCCTGGACCTGGAGTTCCACCAGCGCTACACCTCCGGGCGCCTGGTCGCTCGCCAGACCAACGACATGGAGACCCTCCGCGAGCTGCTGGAGGGCGGCGTCCAGGTCATCGTCGGCTCGACCTTGACGATGGCGCTGACGGCGATCTCGATCGTGTCGCTGGACGGGCCCACCGCCCTCGTCATGGTCGCCATGCTCGTCCCGTGCCTGGCGCTCACCGTGTGGTTCCAGCGCCGGTCGAAAGTCGCCTACCGGAAGATCCGGACGCACTCGGCCCGCCTGATCGTCAAGTTCACGGAGACCTTCACCGGGATCCGAGCCGTCCAGGCGTTCCGCGCCGAGGACCGCCAGGAGTCCGGATACACCGCCATCGCGGGCGACTACCGCGACGCCACACAGGATTCCGTAATGATCTCCGGCGTCTACCAGTCGGGTTTCCGCCTGCTGGGCAACCTGACGGTCGCGCTGGTGCTGCTGGTCGGAGGCCTGCGCGTCGCCCACGGCGCCCTGTCGGTCGGCGTGCTGCTGGCGCTCGTCCTCTACGCCCGGCGCTTCTTCCAGCCCGTCGACCAGATCGCCGCCTTCTACAACACGTGGCAGTCCTCCACGGCCGCGATGGAGAAGATCGCGCAGCTCCTCGCCGAGGCGCCCGCGGTCGCCGACCCGGCCCGACCTGTCGCGCTCGGGAAGTCGGGCGGCCGCCTGGACTTCGAGGACGTCGCCTTCCGCTACAGCGGAGATGGGCCCGAGGTGCTCCATCCCGTGTCCCTGCACATCCCGGCGGGCCAGACGGTCGCCCTAGTCGGGAGGACCGGGGCCGGCAAGTCGACGATCGCGAAGCTGGTCGCCCGCTTCTACGACGTCACGCGGGGCTCCGTCCGCCTGGACGGGGTGGATGTGCGCAGCCTGTCCTCCCGCGACCTGCACCGGGCGGTCGTCATGGTCACCCAGGAGGCCTTCCTCTTCGGCGGCACCGTGCGCGATAACATCGCGTTGGGCCGCCCCGACGCGACGGACGCGGAGATCCGCGCGGCCGCCGAGGCGGTGGGGGCCGACGAGTTCATCCGCGCGATGCCCTACGGCTACAACACGGACGTCAACAAGCGCGGCGGGCGCGTCTCCGCCGGCCAGCGCCAGCTGATCTCCTTCGCGCGGGCGTTCCTGGCCGATCCGGAGGTCCTCATCCTCGACGAGGCCACCAGCTCCCTGGACCTGCCTAGCGAGCGCCAGGTGCAGGACGGCCTGACGTCGCTGCTGGCGGCGCGGCCGGGCGGCGGCGCCGGGCGGACCGCGCTGATCATCGCCCACCGCCTGTCGACGGTGATGATCGCCGACCGCGTCCTGGTCGTCGACGACGGCCGTATCGTCGAGGACGGATCGCCTTCGGACCTCATCGCGCACGGCGGGCAATTCGCCTCCCTGTACCGGGCCTGGCAGGACACCCTCCACTGACGAGGGCGGCGCTGCCCCCGCCCCGCGTTCTGGGAGAATGCCTGTATGCCCGCTCGTTCCCCGATGCCCCAGCGCCGAGGCGTGGGCGCGGTGCGCCTGCGCACCGAGGCCGCGGCGGCCTGGCCGACGATGGGCGATTGGCTGCGGCACCGCGTCCCGGCGGCGGTCGATGACCACGGGCTGTTCGAGCGGGGGGACGTTGTCGACGGCGAGGGGCGGCCAGTGCGCGCCTCGGATCCCTGCCGGCCCGGCACGGACGTGTGGGTGCGCCGCCCGCTCCCCGATGAGCCGGAGGTGCCGGGCGCGATCGAGGTGCTGTTCCGCGACGACCGGATCGTCGTGGTGGACAAACCGCCCTTCCTGGCGACGACGCCCCGGGGCCGGCACGTGGGCCAGACCGTCCTCGCCCGGCTGCGGGACGAGCTCGGCTTGCCGGACCTGGTGCCCGCGCACCGCCTGGACCGCTTGACGTCGGGCGTCCTCATGCTGGTGGCCGACCCGCGGTGGCGGGGCGCCTACCAGCGGCTGTTCCAGGACCATGCCGTGCGCAAGACCTATCAGGCCGTGGCGCCGTTTCGGCCGACTGGCAGCCGGTCCCCGGGCTCCGCCGGCCCGGAGGCCGTCGGCCCGCCGCTGGACCTGCCGGTGGTCGTCCGCAACCGGATCGTCAAGGAGCGCGGCGTCTGGCAGGCTCGCGTCGTGCCCGGCGAGCCGAACGCGGAGACGCTGGTGGAGCGCATGAGGATCCTCGACGAGGGCGCCGGTCCGGGTCCGTCCCCGCGGCGGCCGGGACGCGCGGTCTACCGCCTCACCCCGGCGACGGGGCGCACCCACCAGCTCCGGGTGCACCTCAGCGGCCTCGGGATCGCCATCGAGAACGACCCCCTCTACCCGGTGGTGCGCGATGTGGCCGTCGACGACTTCACACATCCCCTACAGCTGCTGGCGGCCGAGCTCTCCTTCGCGGATCCCGTCGACGGGCGGCCGCGCGCCTTCCGCAGCGCCCGCAGGCTGCCCTTCGGCCTCATCTCACCCCGCGCTGGCCCCGCTGAGATGGCCCAGATTGACGCTGATCCGATCGGCTGACTCGACGAGCTGCTCCTGGATCGAGGAACGCTGGTCGCCGGTGAACACCGAGATCCTTCCGGACACCGACACCGCCGCGCAGATCCCGCCAGTCCGGTCGCGCACCGGGGAGGCCAGGCAGAATCGCCCGAGCGCCAGCTCCTGGTCCTCGACGCAGTACCCGCGTTCGCGGCCCTCCTCCAGCTGGCGCGTGAGTTCGGCGTGCGAGGAGACCGTGTGGGGGGTGTAGACCGGCAGGCCGGCGCCCAGCAGATCGATCCGCTCCTGCTCCGAGGTGTCCAGGAGCAGGCATTTCCCCAGGCCAGTGGCGTGCAGCGGCATAGCCAGGCCGACCATCGACTGGTTCTTCGGCGACAGGTCGCCCTCGAAGTGGCACAGGTACACGCAGCGGGCGCCGTGCCGGACGGCGACATTGGCGTTGAGCCGCGTCGACTGCGCGAGCGACTGGCACAGCATGCGCGACTCGCGGAACACGGCGCTCTGGTTGAGCTCTTGCGAGGAGAGCGCCAGAAGCCGCGGCCCCAGCGCGTACTCACGTTCCGACACCCTGGAGGCGAATCCCAGTTCAAGGAGCGTGGCCAACAGCCGCGTGGTCGTCGACAGCCCCAGGCCCGCTGCCTCAGCGATCTCCGCAGCGCGCATGCCCGGGCCCGCCGACGCCCCGATGGCGTCGAGGATGGCTGCCGCGCGGGCGACGCTCTGGTGCATCTGCTGCTCGGACACCGCACCTCCCGACCCGCGCGCAAGCCTCCCTCGCGCCGCAGGGCCCCATCATATCCGGGTCATCTCCACGGCGAGGCGGCTCTTCCGCTGGCCTCGGCGTAGGCCTTGATGGCGCTCACGCTCGCGTAGGGGGCGCCGTGGGTCGACAGCACCATCAGGCGCAGGCCGTCGACCACCAGCGGTTCGACGTCGTGGACCGCATGCCGGTGGCGGTTGCCCCGCACGTCGGCCAGCACCGTCCAGGACGCCGCGCCCGCCTCGTGCGCCTCCAGGCGGTAGTCGGCGACCAGGGTGGGCACCACGCTCCAGGGCGTGCGGTGGTGGTGGAGATTGACGAGGTCGGCGTCGACATCGTCGTTGAACACGATCCTCACCGAGGCGACCTCGGCCGGTTCCGGCAGATCGATCCGGAGCCATTCGCCGACCGGAGCGACAGATCCGGAGCGGATCCCGTCCTCGCCTCGCGCCGGGGACCCGTCCGTTCCGGTCGCGCCCGCGTCGCGCAGGGCAGACATCCACATGTGCGGCCCGCCCCAGGGTCTCTGGTACGGGTCGAGGACGCGCGACGGCTCGTAGGCGAGAGTCGGGGGCGTCGCCCTCAGCACGGGGACGCGGCCGCGCTCGCTGCGCGCGATCCACGTGGTGAGCAGCTGGCCGGGTTCGTCGGGGATGCGCGGGTCGAACCCTTCCTCGGCGGAGGTCCTGCGGCGCAGCATCATCATCCCGTAGGGATACCGGCGGGTCAGGTGCAGCGAGATCGCTGGATTCGCCCGGACCACGGCCACGACGTTGCATGGCGAAGGCGTGGGCGGTGCCCACCCGAACTCGACGGCGGCCCACTGGTCCGCTCCGGCGCCCACCCGCACGACGCGGGTGCCCACCAGGTCCACGGGCACGTAGTTCTGCGGCCTGTCCGTCCCCCACAGCTCGACGGTCAGATCGGTGTCCTCCGTCGCGTCGACGAGGAACTCCACCCGGTCCAGCCGCGGGTCGGCGGGGAGGATGACGGCCAGATCCGTCGTTGCGCGAGCGCGCTCGTCCCCGGCGTGGTCGCCGGTTCCGGAGACGAGCGATCCCTGGTGGCTGGACGCGCTCACGGCCGCTCCGCGGAGCAGGTCGTCCCGGTCCTCCCGGCCCACGCCGAGCATCGAAGCGTCCTCCTTGAGCAGGAGCTGCTGAAGAGAGCCTGCGTCGTCCGCGAGAGCACGCGCGCCGATACCGCGACGCGCCATGATCGCGGCGGCCGTGCCGATGGCCTGGCCCTCCGTGGCGCAGGTGGCCATGACGCGGGCTGAGCCCTCTGCGATGTGGGTCGCCGAGATGTCGCGTCCGGCCAGCAGCAGGTTGTCGATGTCGCGTGAGTAGAGGGAGCGGAAGGGGATCTGGTAGGGCCCGTTGGCATAGCGCTGCCGGGCACCGACCTGTTCGGCGTACATCCCCTCAACAGGATGCAGGTCGATGGACCAGCCGCCGAAGGCGACGGCGTCGTCGAACTCGCGCTGGTCCATGAGGTCCTGCTGGGTGAGGACGTGGTCCCCCAGGAACCGCCGGTACTCGCGCCGGCCCGGGATCGAACCGACCCATTCGAGGGAGAGGGTGTCGGCGTCGAAGTCTCCGGAGTTCTTGATGTGGTCCCAGATGCCGTAGATGACGCCGAGCAGCTCGTCGCGGATCCGGTCGGAGTCGTTCACGATGTCCAGTTGGCCGCCCCATTCGATCCACCAGTAGTCGCAGCCGTTGTCGCCCGTGCGGAGCAGCCGGTTGCGTGGGATCGGCGTGGTGGTGATGTCTTTGGCGATGTTCGGGGCGACGAAGCGGGTGGGGGTCCCGGTGTCCGTGGTGTAGAAGAACATCGAGCTGCCGAGGAACTCGCCATCGGGTTCCTCGGGGGCCCACTCCTCGCCGTAGTCGCCGCGTCCTTCGCGTCCGGACATGAAGGAGGCCCCGGCCAGGGCGCCGATCAGGCCGTCTCCCGTGCAGTCGGCGAAGACGGGCGCCTCGAAACTCGTCCACGTCTCCGTCTGCATGTTCCATCCGGACACGGAGGCGATGCGGGGCAGGGGGGTTCCGTCCGTCTCGACATCGTGGACGTCGGTGTTGAGATGCAGGGCGATGTTCGGCTCGGCGCGCACGGCGTCGAGCACCACCTGGTCCCAGTACACCGGGTTGCCCTCGGGGTTGCGGTACTGGTTCTCGAGGAAGAGCTCTCCCATGATGCCGGTCTCGCGCGAGAAGCGTTGGGTCCCGTGGGCGGTGGCGCCGACGACCCAGACACGGACCTCGCTGGACGAGTTGCCGCCGAGCACCGGCCTATTGGTGACCAACGAGACCCTGGCGCCCAGCCGCGCTGCCGCGATGGCGGCGCACGTTCCCGCCAGTCCTCCGCCGACGATGACGAGATCCGTCCGTTCCACGGTGCGTGCGACCACAGTTCCTCCTGGATGCTGCTTGACATCTCCGTCTGATACGAGCACTCTAGCGCACGGCGGATGTAGACGTTCGCTCTGTGCAAGTTAACATGCGACAAGCGCAGATTACGCTGGGGTTTGACCGCGTCGATGCGCGGGCGAGGGGGCTCACACCATGGCAGGAACACCGAATGGTCCGGGCGGGCAGGCCGGCGCGGTGACGGCGTCGGTGGGCGGGACGCCGGAGGAGTCCGTCGAGGAGACGGCCCAAGGAATCGAGAGCGATGCGGAACGCTGGCGCGCGCTGAGGAGGGTCCTGCCGGCCGCGGGTGTCGGGCACTTCGTCGAGTGGTTCGACTTCGGGCTCTACGGGACGCTGGCCACCGTCCTGTCACAGAACTTCTTCGACAAGGACAACCCGGGCTCGGCGCTGCTCAGCACCTTCGCGGTCTTCGCCGTGGGGTTCGTCATGCGCCCGATCGGCGGCATGTTCTGGGGATCACTCGGCGACCGCCACGGCCGCAAGAACGTCCTGGCCACGGTCATCATCCTGACGTCGGCCTCGACGTTCCTCATCGGCGTCCTGCCCACCTACGCGCAGGTGGGCGTATGGGCATCGGTCCTGCTGGTGGTCGTCCGGCTGCTCCAAGGCTTCGCCGCGGGCGGAGAGAGCTCGGGCGCCACGACGCTGCTCCTGGGGTACGCGCCGAGCAGACGGCGGGGATTCGTGACGAGCTTCATCGATGTCTTCGGCTTCCTGGCCTTCCTGGCAGGTGCCGGCCTCAGCCTGCTCCTCAGCGCGACGCTGGGCGAGGACGTGCTCGATGCCTGGGCCTGGCGCATTCCCTTCTGGGTCGCACTGATCCTGGGACTGATCGGGCTGTACCTGCGGCTCAAGCTGGAGGACACACCGGAGTTCCTCGCCACACAGGCCACGCAGAAGGTGACGGCCTCGCCGTTGCGCGACTCGTTCCGCACGGCGTGGAAGGCGCTGCTCTTCTGCGTGGGATTCGTCGTCGTGAAGTCCGTCGGCCACTGGATGCTCCAGACCTTCATGCCCTCCTACCTGCAGTCCGATCTCAACTACAACCAGACGCAGAGTTTCCAGGTGACGGTCATCGGCTTCGCGGTGATCGTCGTCCTCGTCCCCTTCATGGGGATGCTCTCCGACCGCATCGGACGCCGTCCGCTCATGATCGCCGGGTGCGCGGGATTCGTGCTCCTCAGCTACCCGACCCTGGTCCTCATGGGATCCGGTCACTTCTGGGCGGCTGTGGCCGCCATGTCGATCCTCGGGGTCTTCATGGCCGCCATCGACGGCGCCATCAATGCCGCCATGCCGGAGCTGTTCCCCACGAACATCCGCTATGGCTCGATGTCCATCGCCTACAACATCGCCGTGGCCGTCTTCGGTGGCATCACGCCGTACGCATCGACATGGCTGATCTCGGCGACGCACAACACGTACGCGCCGGCGTTCTACATCGGGGCGGCGGCCCTCGTCAGCGGTGTCGTCTTCGTCCTCGCCCACGAGACGGCCCACGAGCCGCTGCGCAGCCGCACCGGGGAGTGAACCGGGCCGCGGCCCCGCACCGGCGTGCGCCGGTCAGGCTTCCGCCTGCGCGCCGGCGCCGACCTCGATGGGCCGGGCGACCGGACGGCGCCCGTCGTGGGAGTCGGCGGGGATGCCGTACTTGTCGTCGTGGCCGCGCCACAGGGACGCCAGGACCGATCCGGAGATGTTGTGCCACACGGAGAAGAACGTCGAGGGGATCGCGACCACGGGGTTGGCGGCGAAGGCCTGGAGCGCCAGCGTGGCGCCCAGGGCCGAATCCTGCATCCCGACCTCGAAGGTGATGGCTTTCTGCTGGGCGTAACGGAAGCCCTTGGGGTAGATGCGGAACATCAGGCGGCTGAACAGCCAGCCCAGTCCGTACCCGCTGAGGTTGTGGAGCATGACGACGGGCAGGATCATCGCGGTCTCGGCGGTGAAGAGCTTCTGGTTGTTCACGGCGACGACCACGCCGATGATGAGGAGGATCGCGACCTGTGAGACGGCGGGCATGACGGTGGTGACGGCCGAGACCTTCTCGCCCAGCAGGGTGTGCACCGTGACCCCGAGGACGATCGGGATGAGGACGACCTGCAGGGCCGTGAGGAACAGCTTCTCCACGGGGATCTCCACGTACTGGCTGGCCAGGCCGCTCATCAGCAGGGGCACCATGAGCGGGGCGAGCAGCGTGGACAGCAGGCCGATCGACACGTCCAGCGCGACGTCCCCGCGTGAGAGGAAGGACATGACGTTCGAGGAGGTCCCCGAGGGGCAGCACCCGACCAGGATGACGCCGACGGCGACCATGCCGTCGAGATGGAAGACCTTGCACAGCAGGACCGCGAGCAACGGCATGATGAGGTAGTGGGCGACGGTGCCGACGATGACCATGAGGGGCATCTTGACGATGCGCTTGAA
>JALCNR010000032.1 GCA_022649165.1 Actinomyces sp. | reverse complement strand
CAGTGGCTCCACGAGTCGGTGGCCGGCCTGGCGCCGGACGCCCCGGGCTATCGGCGCATCCGCTTCGCGCCGCGTCCGGGCGGGTCGCTGACGTGGGCGCGGACCACGCGGCAGACGCCCTACGGGCTGGCCGGCATCGAGTGGAAGATCGAGGGCGGGACGATGACCGTTCGCGGCCGCGTCCCGGTGGGGGCCACAGGGATCCTGGATCTGCCCGGCCTGCCGGTCGAGACGGTGGGCCACGGCGCGTTCACGCGCTTCGTCGCCCTGTGAGTGCGCCGGGCGCGAGGCGTCCGTTGGGAGAGGGCGACCGGAGCCGGTGCGGTGAGGCGCGCCCTTGACGATCTCACGGCGACGACGTATCTTTCTCGTGCGCGTCTGAATCGATTCAAATCCCGGGCGCGCCACCGAGACGATGGAGACGAGGCACGTAGCACATGGATGACGAAGTCCATCAATCACTGGCCGACCAGCTGGCGGCCACCACCCAGAAGTCCCCGACCCGTTGCTGCTTCCTGCTGAGGGTCAGGCCGGAGCGGCTCTCCGAGTACATCGAGGTCCACCAGCATGTGTGGGCGGAGATGCGCCAGGCGCTCAGCGGCTCCGGCTGGCGGAACTACTCGTTGTTCCTGCAGCCGGACACCGGCATGGTGGTCGGCTACTTCGAGTCGGACGACGTCGACGCCGCCCAGCGGGCGATGGCCGCCACGGAGGTCAACGCGCGCTGGCAGGCCCAGATGGCCGAGTACTTCGTCCAACCCGACGGCGGCACCAACGAAGTGCTGTCCCAGTACTTCTATCTGGCCTGATCGCAGGCCTCACTGAGAGATTCGACGAAGGAGTCTTACCCACATGAGCGTTCATCCGCACGCCCGCCGATTGACGGGCTGGAAAGCGACGGCCGCGGTGTCGATGTCGAACTACATCGATTCCGGGTCGATCATCGCCATCGCGACCTCCCTGGGTTTCTGGGGATCCCAGTACTTCCCGGGCGACGACGGCACCATCGCGGGCCTGCTCGCCGCCTTCAGCTCCAACGCCTTCGGCGCGGCCATCGGAGCCCTCATCGGCGGTCCGCTGTGCGACAAGTACGGCCGGAAATTCATCTACACGTACGACCTGCTGGTCTACGCCCTCGGCGGGCTGATCGTCACCTTCGCCGGGAACCTGGCCATGCTGTTCGTCGGCTTCGTCATCATCGGCCTGGCCGTGGGCGCCTCGGTGCCCGCCGGCTGGACCTACATCGCCGAGTTCGCGCCCGCCGACAGGCGCGGCCGCCATGTCGGCGCGACCCAGTTGGCGTGGTCCTTCGGGCCGTTCATCGGCTTCGGCCTGGCGGCGGCCCTGGAGCCGATCGGGCTGCTGGGCTCGCGCATCATCTTCGCCCACCTGGTCGTCATCGCGCTGGTCACATGGTGGATCCGGCAGGGTCTGGACGAGTCCGCCGCCTGGCAGGCTTCCAAGGGCGGGGCGGGCGCCAAGCCGCCGTCGACATGGTCGTCGTTCCGCGCGCTCTTCAGCCGCAAGGCGAACATCACGGCGCTCATCTTCCTGGCGTGCATCTACACGTTCTGGAACCAGGCCGCCAGCCAGAACGGCATCTTCCTGCCGACCATCCTGGGGAACATGGGATGGAACACTTTGCAGTCCGATCTGTTCTCGATGTTGACCTGGGGCATCGTCATCATCGGCACGGCCGTCTACATGGCCCTGGTCGATCGGGTCCCCTACCGCTGGTTCTTTCTCGTCGGCGGCCTCCTGGCCATCGCCTCCTGGATCGTCCTGGCCTTCGGTCCGGCGACGGCGGCGAGCACGGCGTTCACCTATGCCCTGCTGTGGGGCCTCAGCTCCGGCCCCTCCGCCCAGGCGTTCTACTCCGTGTGGTCGCCCGAGCTGTTCGCCACGCCCTATCGCGCTGGGGCCCAGGGCTTCGTCTTCTTCGTCGTCCGCCTGGCATCCGGCTTGATCTCGTTGGTCTTCCCGGTCATCCTGGCCACGGAGAACGGCCTGCTCAAGGACGGGCTGATCCTCATCGGCTTCCTCGTCGCCTCCACCCTCATCGGCACCATCTGGGCGCCGAAGACCCAGGGCAAACCGCTCGAGCAGATCGAGATGGAGCGCTACGGCGAGGTCATCTCGGCCACGCGCATCGAGTCCGAGCTGGCCTCCGCCCCCGTTTCCGCCACCGCAACCACCAAGGAGTGACAACACATCATGGTCGCACTTTCTGACCTCACCCCCGAGCAGCACCGACTGCTGTCCGAGCAGACCGTCGAGCTGGCCAGCTGGGCCTTCGGCAACGCCGGGACCCGCTTCAAGGTCTTCTCCACGCCCGGGACGCCACGGGACCCCTTCGAGAAGGTCGCCGACGCCGCCCAGGTCCACCGCTTCACCGGCATCACCCCCCGCGTCTCCTTGCACATCCCGTGGGACGAGACCAAGGACTACGCCAAGCTGCGTGCCTACGCGAAGGACCAGGGCATCACGCTGGGCAACATCAACTCCAACGTCTTCCAGGACGACGACTACAAGTTCGGATCCCTGACGAACTCCGACCCGAAGCTGCGCCGCAAGGCGATCGACGCCCACAAGCACTGCATCGACATCATGGGCCTGACAGGTTCCGACACCCTGAAGATCTGGCTGGGCGACGGCACCAACTACCCGGGCCAGGACTCCATCGACGCCCGGCAGGACCGCCTGGCGGACTCCCTCCAGCAGATCTACGGCTACCTCTCCGAGGACCAGAAGCTGCTGCTCGAATACAAGTTCTTCGAGCCGGCCTTCTACGCCACCGACGTCCCCGACTGGGGCACCGCCCTGCTGCACGTGCTCGCCCTGGGCGAGCGCGCGGTCGTCTGCCTCGACACGGGCCACCACGCGCCCGGCACGAACGTCGAGTTCATCGTCAACCAGCTGCTGCGGGCGGGGAGGCTGGGCGCCTTCGACTTCAACTCGCGCTTCTACGCCGACGACGATCTCATGGTGGGCGCCGCCGATCCGTTCCAGCTGTTCCGGATCATGAACGAGATCGTGTCCTACGGCGCCCTGGATAAGGATTCCGGCGTCAACTTCATGCTCGACCAGTGCCACCAGCTGGAGGAGAAGATCCCCGGCGAGATCCGTTCGGCGATGAACGTCCAGGAGGCGACGGCCAAGGCGCTCCTCGTCGACCGCGAGGCCCTGTCGGCCGCCCAGGAGGCGCACGACGTGCTGGGCGCCAACGGCGTGCTCATGGACGCCTTCTACACGGACGTCCGTCCGCTGCTCGCCGAGCTCCGCGAGGAGCAGGGTCTGGATCCCGACCCCTACGGCGCGTTCCTGCGCTCCGGGTACCTGGAGAAGGCCCGCGAGGAGCGCGTCGGCGGCACGCAGGCCAGCTGGGGAGCCTGACATCCGTCCGCGGGGGCGCCGAGGCCGGTCCGCCTGTCCCGGCGCCCCCGCCCCCACGGGCCGCGCTCCCCGTCGCCGCCCACCAGGAACCCCTTCCCCGGAAAGGAAACAACCGATGAGTCACACCGTGGTCGCGATCGACCTCGGGGCCTCCAGCGGGCGGGTGCTCGCCGGCACGCTCGACCAGGGGGTCCTCGCCGTCGAGGAGTGCTCGCGCTTCCCCAACGGCCCGGTCCGCGTCCCCGTCGAGGGCGAGGACGACCTCCAGTGGGACGTGCTGTTCCTGTGGGAGGGCATCCGCAACGGCCTCACCGAGGCGGCGCGGCGCGGCCCGGTCGACGCGATCGGCATCGACACCTGGGGCGTCGACTACGGCCTGCTCGACGCGGATGGGCGCCTCCTGGGCGACCCGGCCTCCTACCGCAGCCCGCGCACCGGGCCCGCCGTCCGGGCCGTGCACGCGCTCATGCCCCAGGCCGAGCTCTACACGCACAACGGCGTCCAACACCAGCCGTTCAACACGCTATTCCAGCTGGTCGCGGACCGCGGGCGCACGCCGGTGCGCGAGGGCGGCGCCCGCACCGCCCTCCTGCTTCCCGACCTGCTGGCCTACTGGCTGACAGGCAGACGGGTGTGCGAGGTGACCAATGCGTCGACGACCGGGATGATCGATCCCGCGACGCGGAGCTGGTCCCCGGAGGTCCTGGGCCTCCTCCACGACCGCTTCGGCGTGGAGGTCCCCGCCCTCCTCGCCCCCCTGATCGAACCGGGCACCCTCATCGGCCCCGCGTCCTTGGAGGACATCCCGCTGCGCACGCGCGGCGGGGAGCCGACACCCGTCGTGGCGGTCGGCAGCCACGACACGGCGTCCGCCGTCGTGGGGGTCCCGGCACCCGGTCGCGCATCCGTCGGATTCGTCTCCTCGGGCACCTGGTCGCTGGTCGGCATCGAGCTGGACCACCCCGTGCGCACCGAAGAGTCGATGGCCGCGAACTTCACGAACGAGCTGGGAGTGGACGGCACCGTCCGCTACCTCAAGAACATCATGGGCATGTGGATCCAGCAGGAATGCCTGCGCCAGTGGCGCGACGCCGACATGCGCGGCATGTCCTGGAAGGTCCTCGACGCGGAGACGGAGGCATCGCAGCCCCTGCGCACGCTCTTCGACGTCAGCGATCCCTCTTTCGCCGCGCCCGGCGCGATGACGGGGCGGATCGACGCATGGGCCGCCGCCCACGGCGAGCCTCAGCCGCGCGAGCGGGCCCAGTACCTTCGGGCGATCACGGAGTCGCTGGCGGTGGCCTATCGGCGCGCGCTGCGCGAGGCGACGACCCTGTCGGGGACGCCGATCGACACGGTCCACATCGTCGGCGGCGGATCCAAGAACGCCCTCCTGTGCCAGTCGACCGCCGACGCGACGGGCCTGCCCGTCGTCTCCGGTCCCGTCGAGGGCACGGCCATCGGCAACATGGTCGTTCAGCTGCGCGCCGTCGGAGCGCTCGCGGGCGGCCTGGACGAGCTGCGCGAGGTGGTCGCGAGCTCCGTGACCACGACGCGTTTCGAACCGGCGCCGGGGCGGACCCGGCTGTGGGACGAGGCGGAGCGGCGCGTCTTCGCAGCAGAGGAGGCGTCCTCGCCCATCCGCTGATCCCCTCTTCCCGCACCTGGCATCCCACCCTCACGCCGCACAGATCCGGGCACACGCCCGCGAAGGAGACATCACCATGACCCACCCCACCACCGCTGCCGCGATCCTCGACTCGATGGGCCGCGCCGGAGAGCGCCTGGACCACATGGGCGCCTGCGAGGCCGGCGCCGGCAACATCTCGGTGTCCATCCGCCAGACCCCGCCCGACCTCGACGACTTCTTCCCCGAGACCTCCCTGATCGATCTGCCGGTGGCCGTCCCCGGCCTGGCCGGATGGACCTTCTTCGTCACCGGGTCGGGCTGCCGGCTGCGCGACGTCCGTGAGGCCCCCCGCGAGAACGTCTCCGTCGTCATCGTCCAGGAGGGCGGGACCCGCGCCACCTGGCGCACGGCCCCCGAACGGGCCTACACGAAGCCGACCTCCGAGTTCAACAGCCACCTGGGCGTCCACGAGGACCAGGTGACGCGGCGCGGCCTCGACTTCCAGGCCGTCATCCACGCCCAGCCGCCCTATCTCGTCAGCCTGTCGCACATCCCCGGGCTGCGCACGCAGCACGACTTCAACCATGCGATCCTGAGGTGGGAGCCGGAGACCATCGTGCAGGTGCCGGCCGGCATCAAGGTCCTCGACTTCATGGTCCCCGGCGGGGAGGAACTCGGCGCCGCCAACGTCGCCGGCCTGCGCGGCCACCAGATCGTCCTGTGGTCGAAGCACGGGATCATGGTGCGCTCCGACGACTCGCCGCTGGCGGCCGTCGACAAGGTCGAGTACGTCGAGACCGGCGCCATGTACGAGTACCGCAACCGGCTGCTCACCGGGGCCGTCGCCGCGGCGGGGCTCGACCGCGCCCAGACGGGCGAGGGCCTGCTCGAGTCCGAGTCGAAGCGGGTCATCGAGGCATTCGGGGTGGACACGGATCTCTTCGGGTGAGCTGTCCCGGGAGGGGCGAACCCCCGCGTCCTCGGCCTGCTGTGCCGTCTGGACCAGGAGCTGCACTTCACATCTCATGAGCGCATCCTTGCGCTGGCCCGGGCGCGGGGAGACCGGGTCCTCGTCGAGGGCGTGTCGGAGGGGCATCCGGCGCAGCAGGCGATGGACCTGCTCGAGCAGGTCCGCGCCCAGTCGATCATCGTCATCGACCCGCGGACCCTGGAGGGGCCGGCGGGGTCTCCTCGCGCGCCCGCCGACAGGCCCTGTGCGACCAGGCCGCCGAGCGAGGCATGGGCGTGGAGACGGTCCAGGCGGGTTCGGACCTCGACAGCGGGTTCCGGGCCATGGAGTCCCTGGTGGAGGCGGCGGACGGGGCCTGGGGCCTTCCTACGGCCGTCGTCTGCGACAACGACCAGTGCGCGCAGGCGACCTCCACGCACTCCAGCGCGGCCGAGCCGTAGCGGCGGTGCCCGCGGGACTCCTCCAGGCAGGCCATGAGGCGGGGGAGGGCGCGGATCTCCTTGAGGTCGGTGATGAGGACGCTGTCGCGGTAGGCGAGCGCCGGGGAGCCTGCCGGGTCATACTGGACCGCGAGCGGCCGCCCGCGCCGATTCCGTGCCGAACGGACCGGCGCGCTGTCCGGAAGGAGCACCCATGTCGGAGCAGAACCAGTCATCCCAGGGAACGTCGGGGACGGGGTCCTTCACCGAGCGCATCGAGGTGGTGGCCGACGAACTCGTCTCCACCATCAAGGACCTCGTCCAGCAGGGCAATGTCCGTCGCGTGACGATCCGCGACAAGGACGGCAAGCAGCTGTTCTCCCTTCCCCTGACGGCGGGCGTCGCCGCCGGAGGCGTTGCGGTGCTGGCCCTTCCGACCCTGGCGGCCATCGCCGGGATCGCGGCTCTGGTCACCAGCACGACGCTGGAGGTCGAGAGGACCGATGTCGTGGACGGCGGCCCCGTCGTCGACGTGGACGCCGGCGAGCAGCATGGATCCGGTGCCGGGACTCCGTCGGACGGCTCGATGTCGTCGTGACGCTGGGGGCGGGGTTCAGTGTTCTGAGCGGCCTCGGATGAGCCCGGAATGCCATTGAACCCCACGCTCGGTGTCGGATTCTCATGTGAACCCCGCACACGGCGCGCGGACCCCGTTCGGGGGCGAATCAGGGGGTTCCCCGATGCGGAACGGGCCACCCGGCTGCGACGATGAGGCCGCATCGGCCCCCTGCCCGGCGGCCGGCAGGAGGGAAGACGACCGTGTCCGACTATCAGGCGAGGCGCTATGCGTACGCCCCCAACCCCAGCACGGGACTGGGCACTGCGAGTCTGGTCATCGGGCTGGTCTCGCTGCTGGCAGGCTGGACCTTCATCGCGCCGATCATCGGCATCGTCCTGGGCGTCAGGTCGCGCAGGGTGGAGCCCTACGCCCGCTCGATCGCCGGATGGGGCATCGCCCTCAACGTCTTCTGCATGCTCGGGTGGTTGGTGCTCGGGTTCCTGCTGCTGGCGTTCGGCGGCCTCGTCGGGCTCGCCGGACTGGGCTTCGCCTGGGTGTGACCCGAGCCTGACGGCCCCGACGGGGCCGAGGGCGTCGCGGCGCGGGGCTCAGGGATCCGCCGGGCGGCTGGACCTCACCGGTCCTCCGCCGATACCGGCAGCGTGAGATCGCGGTACTCGGGATGCCGGTTCACCCATCCCTTGATGAACGGGCACAGCGGGACGACGCGGAGCCGGCCGTCCTCGCGGACCCGGTCCAACGCATGGCGGGCCAGCGCCGACCCGACCCCGCGGCCCTCGAAGGGAGGCAGGACCTCGGTGTGGGTGAAGACCACGCGATCGGGCCCGAGCTCGTACTCGGCGAATCCGGCGAGCTCGCCTCCGACAGTGGCCTCGAAGCGGCGGCGCTCGGGCACGTCGCGCACCTCGACGGCGGGGCGCGTTCCGGGCACAGGCATGTCAGGCATGGGAGTGATGCTCCTCGATGCGCAGCGCGCCGGACGGGCAGCGGCCCACGACCTCGCGCAGGCGGTCCGCGAGCTCGGGGGTTCCGGCCCGGCTGGGATCGGTCCAGGGACGCCGGCGGACGTCGAAGACGTCCGGCATCCCGCGCACGCACACGCCGGAGTGGATGCACAGCGGCCGGTCATCCGACACGTCGACGATCGGGCCGAAATACGTCTTGCGGGCCATGGCTCCTCCTGGGACGGATGCTCAGCGGTTGTCCGCATGGTAGCCCGATCGCCTCCCCGGCACGCCGACGCTGGGAGCCCGAGGCAGCGGCGCCAGGCAGGGGGATGGAGACGTTCAGGGCCGGCGCGGCCGGCCGGGAGCGCCCGCTCAGGAGGCCGGCCTGGACGCCTCCCCGTCGGGGACGCGGGGCGCGGCCGCGGGACCGGTGGTGTCGCGGCGCAGACGGGGCAGGCCGATGACCATGAGGGCGACCATCACCCAGGCGGAGGCCACGACCACCAGGAACCCTCCGTGGGCGCCGGAGGCGTCGATGGAGCGCCCGCCCAAGGCCGAGCCGACGGACGTCCCGACGTTCATGGCCGTGATCGTCCAGGTCAGACCTTCAGTGAGCTGGACCGGTGGGACCACGCGCGCGACGATCGTGTTGACGTTGGTCATCGTCGGGGCGATCGTCAGCCCGGTGATCCACATGACGACGCCGAGCATCACCAGGTTGCGGGCCAGGAGGAACGTCGAGACGCCCATGGCCAGCAGCAGGATGCCGCCGGCGAAGAGCTTCCACAGCGGTTGGGACCACGTCCTCGACCCGTAGAAGAGCGCCGCGGTGAAGGACCCCGCCGCGAAGAACGCCAGCAGGATCCCGGCCAGGCCCGGGGCGCCGTGCTCCTGGGTGAAGGCCACGACGGAGACGTCGTTCGCGCCGAACATCGTGCCGGCCCCCACGTAGGTGAGCGCCAGGATGACGACGACGGGGTTGCGCAGGACGGTGGGCCGGCGCTCGCCCTGCTCGCGGGGGGAGGCCGGCGGCTCGGTGGAGGTCTGGGCGAAGAAGACGGCGCCGCCGGCGACGAAGAACACGGCTCCCAGCACCAGGCCGGCCACCGGGTGGATCGCGGTGCCCAGGACCGTGGCCAGGATCGGGCCGATGATGAAGCAGAACTCGTCGATGGCCGCCTCCATCGCGTAGGCGGTGCTCAGCCGCTGGGGCGTGTCCACGACCTGCGCCCAGCGCGAACGCACGAGGGATCCGGGCGATCCCCACGTCGCGCCGCACGTGGCCGCCAGCAGGTAGAGGACCCACGCGGGAGCATACGCCAGGATGGCGGCGGCCAGGCCCGCCATCGACAGGGCGGAGACCAGGATCGCGGGCGCCATGACGGCGCGTTGGCCGCGGGTGTCCACCAGGCGCGCCAGCTGCGGCGCGCAGAGGCAGGACACCAGGATGTTGACGGCGCTGACGGCGCCGGCCAGGGAATAGTTCCCGTACTCCGCCTTGACGGACAGGATCGTCGCGATCCCCACCAGCGACATCGGCATGCGCATGACGAAGCCGGCCAGGGAGAACCTCCAGGCGCCGTGGATGCGGAGGACGTCGGCGTAGGTCGAGAACACAATTTCCCACCCTAACGGGGCCCGTCGGGCGTCGTCAGGGGGCAATCGGTGAGATTCGCCGCCAGGTCGGCTCACCCGCCCGCGGCGGCGCGGAGGGCGTTCGTGCCCGCCTCCTCCTCCTCGCAGGCTCCCCCGCGCGTGCCTTCGATCTCGACGTCCTTGCCGAGCTCCCAGGGCACCATGACGATCACCACCCCCGGGATGCGGAGCAGAGCGCGGCGCAGCCGGGTGGCCGTCTGGTTGTGCATCGCGTTCTCCCACCAATGCGACACGAGGAACTGGGGCAGGTACACGAAGACCACCTCGCCGGGGGAGCGGCGCCGCTGGTTCCGGACGAACGAGACGACGACGTCGGTGATGTCTCGGAAGGGCGACGACAAGAGCGTGAGGGGAACCGGCACCCCGGACTCCTCCCACTGCTGGAGGATGCGCTCCTCCTCCGCGTCGTCGCTCACCACGCTGACCAGCTCGAGCGACGAGGGTGCCGTGGCGCGCGCCGTCGAGATCGCGCGCATGGTGGGGCGCGCCATGTTCGACACGAGGACGAGGGCGCGCATGCGGGCCGGGAGCGCGCGCCTCATCGAATGGTCCTCGACCCGCAACTGGTCCGCGACCGTGTCGTAGTGGTGTCGGATGCCGCGCTGGACGGCGAAGACCACCGCCATCATGAGGATCGCGATCCACGCGCCGCGCGTGAATTTCGTGGCGAGCACGACGGCGAGGACGAGGCCCGTCAGCAGGAATCCCGCGATGTTGATGGCGCGGGACCGGGCGATCGCACGGCGCGCGTCGACCGCCACGGTGCGGCGCATCTCCCGGTTCCAGTGCCGGATCATCCCGAACTGGGACAGCGTGAAAGAGACGAACACGCCGACGATGTAGAGCTGGATCAGCCGGGTGACGGACGCGCCGGAGACGACGACCAGGACCGCGGCGGCGGAGGCCAGCATGAGGATGCCGTTCGAGTAGGAGAGCCGGTCCCCGCGCTTGTAGAGCTGGCGCGGCAGGTACGAACTCCGCGAGAGGACGGACGCGAGGGAGGGGAACCCGTTGAACGCGGTGTTGGCGGCGAGGACCAGGATCAGTCCAGTCGTGATCGTGACCAGCAGGAACAGCGGGGTGCCCGGACCGAAGACCGCGGAGGCGAGCTGTCCGATCACCGGGTCGATGACGACGTCCCCGCTGACGGGCGCGCCGTTCAGCGTGAGCTGGGCGGCCGGGTCGTCGACCATGACGACGCCGGTGGACCGCGCGAGGAGGAGGATCGACAGCATCATCGCCGCGGCGATGCCGCCGAGCATGGCGAGGGTGAGGGCGGCGTTCCTCGACTTGGGGCGGCGGAAGACGGGCACGCCGTTGGAGATGGCCTCGACCCCGGTCAGCGCTGCGCATCCGGACGAGAACGCGCGCATGAGCAGGAAGGCGCCCGCGAGACCGGTGAGCCCCGTGGCGTACGCGGACTCGGGGACGATCTCGTAACCTGCGGTCGGCGCCCGCCCGAGCGTCCCCGAGGCCATCTCGGACACGCCGACGATCGTCATGAGCGCGATGGAGGCCATGAACAGGTAGGTCGGGATGGCGAACCCGGCGCCCGCCTCCCGGAGGCCGCGCAGGTTCATCAGGGTCAGCGCCGCGATCAGGATCAGGGCGATGACGGGCTCGCGACCGGCCAGGGAGGGGACGGCGGTCGTCAGATAGTGCGCGCCGGAGGAGATCGAAACGGCGACGGTCAGCGTGTAGTCCACGAGCAGTGCGGAGGACACCACCAGGCCCCACGTCCGCCCCAGGTTCGCCGAGACCACCTCATAACTGCCGCCGCCCGAGGGGTAGGCGCGGACGACCTGGCGGTATGAGAGGACGACGATCGCGAGGACGGCCACGACGGCGACGCCGACCCAGATCGAGTGGATCGCCGCCGCCCCGCCCGCGAGCGCGAGGGTGAGGAGGACTTCGTCGGGCGCATAGGCGACCGACGACAGGGCGTCGGAGGCGAAGACGGGGAGCGCGATCCGCTTGGGGAGCAGCTGGCGCTCCATCGATGCCGATGGCATGGGCCGCCCGATGAGCAGCATCTTCACAAAGTCGATGACACGATCCACTGCAGGGGCGCCTCGGGTTCGGAACGGACGACGGACACGCGGGGAGGGGAGGGCTCCTCGCCCCGCGCCGAGAATGCTAGGCGGGGCGTCCGTTGGGAATCCGTATGGATCTTCGACAGTCCCGTATGGATTCTGTGAGGATCTTGAGCGGGATTGCAGGGATTCCGTGAGAAATCGGCGCGATGACATTTGTGTTTCGTGAGCGTCCCTTTCTTTCTGCCGTCCGGGTGCCATCGTTGTCGGCGGCTTTGGGGA
>JALCNR010000031.1 GCA_022649165.1 Actinomyces sp. | reverse complement strand
ACCCGGTGGGGTGTGGGAGAGTAGGACGCCCCCGCGCAACACGGGCCTGCCCCCTGGGGCCGGCAACAGTTTTGGGGGGCCCCGCCACAACCGGCAGGACCCCCCAAAACCACACCCACACGAAGAATAGAAACTGACCGAGATCGCGCGATGTGGCGGGCGTCTCATGCCCTGGGGTACAGTGTGCTCACTGTTCCCGAGGGTGAGGAGACGCGAATGGATCTTGATGACGTGAAGAAGACCGCGGAGGGGCTCACCGACAAGGCGAGGGACTTCGTGCAGTCGACCGTAAAGGACGAAGCCGCAACCGACAGGGCCCTCGATGCCGTCGCGAACGCCGCCAAGAAGGTCACCGGCGGATCCTTCGACGAGAAGATCGAGACGGCCCGGGCTGAGGCCGACAAGCGGATCGGCTCCGAATAACCCGGTCTGAGCGCTGACCGCAGCGTATCCGTACTGAGAGATGTGGGCGGGAACCCCGAGGGTTCCCGCCCACATCCGTCGCGCCGCCGGTCGGGCAGCATGATGCGGGTCAGATCCAGCTCTGCAACCACATCCGGCTGAGCCACTCGTCGTAGGGGATGCGCGGTCCGGTCCACACGGGGTAGAAGTAGGCCGAAGAGGCGAGCACGGCGATCGCCGCCACGAGGGCGGCGACACCGAGGGCCCGCCTCAGGGTGATGCTCGGACCCAGCCATCGGTGGTCGCCCTCGTCGAAGTCGGAGCCGTCGGCCCGGGAGATCCGGTCCGGGGAGACTCCCAGGCGCGCCTGGTCGAGGCAGACTCCCAGGGCCCACGCGAGCGAGAGAGCGACGAAGGGCGCGACCGCGACCGTGTAGAAGGTGAAGATCGTCCGGTGGGAGTAGGCGAACCAGGGGACGTACATCGAGAGGTAGCCGCACAGGACCAGCCCGCAGCGCCAGTCGCGGAAGCGGAGAGCGCCCCAGACCGTGAGAAGCAGCGCGGGCACGTCGAGCCACCACATCAGCGGGTTCCCGAGCGCGACGACGTTCTGGACGCACTCGGCGGTCCCGCCGCATGTGCCGTCGACGCGCTCGTACCAGAAGGACGTCGGGCGCAGCTGGAGCAGCCATCCCCAGGGCTGCGATTGGTAGTTGTGGGGGGTGTGCAGCCCGTTGTGGAATCGCCACATCTCCAGGTGATAGCTCCACAGGTCCGATGCCACCGCGAGCGGTCCCGACGTGGGGCCTCCCGAGGCTCCGCTGCGGCCGTGCGCCCAGGCGTCCGGATGGACCATCCAGCCCCACCAGGAAGCGATGTAGACGACGACGGCCGTGGGGACCATCGCGACGAAGGCGACCGGCACGTCGAGCAGCATCGCGGCGCGAAAGGGGCGAGGATGCCCCAGGCGGCGGCGCGTGGTCCACTCGCGCAACGCGACGAAGAGCCCGAGGACCGCCAGGGCGTAGATCCCCGACCACTTCACGGAGCAGGCCAGGCCCAGCAGGACGCCGGCGGCCAGGAGCCACCAGCGCGGCCCGGAATGGGGGCCCAGGCCCGTGCGCTCGCCGGGAGGCGTGCCCGGCTGCCAGTGCGCCATCTTGCCCACGAGGGCGGGGTGGGCCTGCTGCTGGTCCTTGACGACGGCCAGGACGCCGGCCTCGACGAAGGTCGCGAGGAAGACGTCGAGCAGCCCGGTGCGCGACATCACGAGGTGCATCCCGTCGGTGGCCAGGAACATGCCGGCCATCAGCGTGATCGCCGGCGAACGGAACAGATTCCACGCGATCCGGCACAGCAGCAGAACGCCGATGATGCCGGCCAGCGCCGCGCTGATCCGCCACCCCACCGGGTCGTCCCAGCCGAACACGCGCATCCCCAGGCCGATCAGCCACTTCCCGGTCTGCGGGTGGACGATGTAGGCCCCCTTCGAGGACAGTCCCGAGAAGTCGCCCGACGCGAACCTCTCATCCCAGTCGTTGGCCCACGTCCCCTCGTAGCCCAGATGCCACAGCGAGTACGCGTCCTTGACGTAGTAGGTCTCGTCGAACACCAGGGCGCCGACGCGGTCGAGCCCCACCAGCCGCAGGACGGAGGCCAACAGCGTCGCGAGCGCCGTGGCGGCCCACCCGGCTCCGGCGGACATCGGCAGGCGCGCCCACCGGGGAAGGGCGGCGACCCGGGACGAGGGCGCCTCCACCGTCCCGGCGGACGTGAGTGAGGCGCGGCCAGGGTCCCCCGGCGCTCGGTCGGCGGTGTCGGACTCCTCGGGGACCGGGCGATCGGATCGATCTGTCACGTGCCGAGTCTAGATGAGCCCGGCCGGATGACCGCGGGCGCCGGCAATGGGAGGATGGAGGGCGTGATCCCCGATGTCCAGCCCGTCCAGCGTCCCGGCACAGTGCTCCTCGCGGCGACCCCGATCGGCGACGTCGAGGACGCCTCGCCCCGGTTCGTGCGCGCCCTGTCGGAGGCGGAGGTGGTGGCCGCCGAAGACACGCGGCGCGTGCTGGCGCTGGCCTCTCGCCTGGGCGTACGCGTCAACGGCCGTCTCATCAGCCTCCACGACCACAATGAGGCCGAGCGGGCGGACGCGGTCATCGACCTGGCAGCCGATGGGGCCCGGGTCCTCATGGTCTCCGACGCGGGCATGCCGACGGTGTCGGATCCCGGGTTCCGGCTGGTGCGGCGCGCGGTCGAACGCGGCGTGCCCGTCTCCGCTCTGCCGGGACCCTCGGCGCCCGTGACCGCCCTCGCGGTCTCGGGACTGCCCTCGGACCGCTTCACCTTCGAGGGCTTCCTGCCCCGGAAGGACGGAGAGGCCAGACGAATCCTGGACTCGATGGCGAAGGATCCGCGCACCCTGATCTTCTTCGAGTCGCCGCGCCGGCTCAACGAGACGCTGGTGCGCATGGCGGAGGTCTTCGGGGGCACACGCCGCGCCGTCGTGTGCCGGGAGCTCACGAAGGTCCACGAGGAGGTGCTGCGCGGGGACCTCAACGCGTTGATCGCGCAGACCTCGGGCGAGGTGCTCGGCGAGATCACGATCGTCGTCGCGGGCGCGCGGGAGGACCGGAGCGCCGAGGACCATGTCATGGCCGTCCTGGCGCTGGCCTCGGAGGGGATGCGGCTCAAGGAGGCGGCCGCCCAGGTCGCCGAGGCCACGGGACTGCGCAAGAACGACCTGTACAAGGCGGCGTTGCGCCGCCGTGATTCCGAGCGCTAACGCCCGGTCCCGGGGACAGGCCGCGTGCCGGCGGGCGCGGCCTCAGCGTTCGGCGGCACCCGCCTCGGACGACGACATCAGCTTGACGCCCGCGGCCCTCATGCGCTGACGTGCGGCGGCTCCCTGCTCGGGGCTGACCGGGGCGGTGAGGTCGGTGAGCACGCGGGTCGTGAAACCGGCGGTTCGGGCGTCCAGCGCCGTCTGGGCGACGCAGTGGGACTCGGCCAGGCCGACCACATCGACATCGGTGACGCCCGCCTCGCGCAGGGACTGCTCCAGCGTGGCGCCGGACTCGGTCGCGCCCTCGAAGCCGGAGTAGGCGGCCTGGTACTGCCCCTTGCGGATGGCCACGTCGGCGTGGACGCCCGCCAGAGCCGGGTGCAGTTCCGCCTCGTCCGTCCCGGCCACGCCGTGGGGAGGCCACGAGTCGACGAAGTCGGGGGTGGCGGAGAAGTGATCGCCCGGATCGATGTGCCAGTCCTGGGTGGTGGCGACCAGATCGTAGGCCCCGCGGTGGGCCTCCACGAAGTCGGCGACCCGTTCGGCCACCGCGTTGCCGCCCGGGACGGGGAGGGCGCCGCCCTCGCAGAATGTGGGCTGGACGTCGACGATGATAAGCGCGCGGGACATGGGGCCTCCTCGAGGTCCGAGGCTTCGATGGGCGAACAGGGCCATTATCCGTCCCCGGCGGGTGGGCCGCCCGGGGGAAGGTGAGGGAGAACGGGCGTCGCCCCGGCCTGCGGACCGCGTCTACCCTAGGACCATGAGTCGCATCCTCTCCGCCGTCGCATGGCCCTACGCCAACGGTCCCCGCCACATCGGTCACGTCGCCGGGTTCGGTGTCCCCTCGGACGTCTTCTCCCGGTACATGCGGATGACCGGCAACGAGGTCCTCATGGTGTCCGGCACGGACGAGCACGGCACGCCGATCCTCGTCGCCGCCGACGCCGAGGGGGTGACCCCTCGCGAGCTGGCCGACCGCAACAACCGCCTCATCGTCGAGGACCTCCAGGCGCTCGGGCTGTCCTACGACCTGTTCACCCGCACGACCACCGGGAACCACGAGCACGTCGTCCAAGCGATGTTCGAGGTCGTGCGCGACAACGGATACATGATCGTCCAGACGACCCGCGGCGCGATCTCGCCCTCGACGGGGAGGACCCTGCCCGACCGGTACATCGAGGGCACCTGTCCGATCTGCGGGTACGAGGGGGCGCGGGGCGACCAGTGCGACAACTGCGGCAACCAGCTCGACCCGACGGACCTCATCAACCCCCGCTCGCGGATCAACGGCGAGGTCCCCGAGTTCGTCGAGACGGAACACTACTTCCTCGACCTGCCCGCTCTCGCGGAGGCGCTGTCCGCCTGGCTGGACGACCGGGAGCGCTCGGGGACATGGCGCCCGAACGTCATCAAGTTCTCGCAGAACTTCCTGGAGGACATCCGCCCCCGCGCGATGACGCGTGACATCGACTGGGGAATCCCGGTCCCCGGGTGGGAGGACCAGCCGCACAAGCGCCTCTACGTGTGGTTCGACGCCGTGGTCGGCTACCTCTCCGCGTCGATCGAATGGGCCCGCCGCTCGGGGGACCCTGAGGCATGGCGCCGCTGGTGGAACGACCCGGAGGCCCTCTCCTACTACTTCATGGGCAAGGACAACATCGTCTTCCATTCCCAGATCTGGCCGGCCGAGCTGCTCGGCTACAACGGCGAGGGCTCCCGAGGCGGGGCCCCGGGCTCCTTCGGGCATCTCAACCTGCCCACCGAGGTCGTCTCGAGCGAGTTCCTCACGATGGAGGGGAAGAAGTTCGCCTCCTCCCGGGGGATCGTCATCTATGTGCGCGATATGCTCAGCCGTTACCAGGCCGACGCCCTGCGGTACTTCATCTCGGCAGCGGGCCCGGAGACCTCCGACGCGGATTTCACCTGGGCGGAATTCCTGCGGCGCACGAACTCGGAGCTGGTGGCCGGCTGGGGGAACCTGGTCAACCGCACGGCCTCGATGATCCACAAGCGTTTCGGCTCCATCCCTCAGCCGGGCGCGCTGGAGGACATCGACCGCGCCCTGCTGACCGCCGTGGAGGAGGGCTTCGACGAGGTCGGCGCGCTGATCCGCGCCCACCACCAGAAGGCGGCACTGGGCGCGGCGATGCGTCTGGTCGGCGAGGCGAACAAGTACGTCACCGAGACCGAGCCCTTCAAGCTCAAGGCTCCCGAACAGCGTGAGCGCCTGGCCACGATCCTGTGGACCCTCGCGCAGGTGGTCACGGACCTCAACACGATGCTCTCCCCGTTCCTTCCCCACTCGGCCAACGAGGTCGACCGGGTGATGGGCGGGACCGGCGAGGTCGCGCCGATGCCGCGCATTGAGGAGGTCGAGGACCTCGACGTACACGAGGACGACGGCTCCCCGCGCCGCTACCCGATCATCACAGGCGACTATGAGGGGTTCCCGACGTGGGAGCGCCACCCGGTCCTCGTGGGTCGTGAGGTGGGTCAGCCCCACCCGGTGTTCGCGAAGCTCGACGAGGGCATCGTCGAGGAGGAGCTGGCCCGGGCCGGCGAGCGCTGAGCGGGTCGGCGCGGCGCTGGCGCCGGCCAAGGGGGCGGAGTGCCATGCGATGCGTCTGGGCACTCACGTCGAGACCGTCCCGGCCCGTAACTTGTGCACCCGCTATGGATCCGCTGACCTCGGGATACACACACTCCACTACGAGGGCGCGGGCTTGAACGAGTCTCACCTCCCTGAGGATGTGCGTGGGCCATGAGCGCACAGAATCGCGACGTCGCCGCTGTGGTGGCCGTGCGCGTGCTCGATCAAGCGGGCGCGGCCCACACGGTGCACCAGCATCTGTCCGTGATGCGGGTCGCCGACCATGCCAATAGCGGCCTGCGCCTCGACGACTCGGTCAGTGTCCCGCGTCGAGTAGTTGGCGGGGTTTCTTCGATCTCGAAGTTGGGGATGGTGGGGTCGGCGTGGCCGAGGTGGGCCTCGATCGGCCGGTTTCAGGCGATCGCTTCGTGCGGGCGGATCGTGTTGTCCTCGATGCGGTAGTTCTCGGCGCGTTCGACGAGGGTGAGGGCGTCGGGGATCTCGTTGAGGAACAGCCGCTCGTACTTCAGTGTCCCGAACCCGCGTTCGCGTGACCCGTTCTGACCTGGTGATTTCGCTCGGGTGCGGACGTGCTTGAGCTCGGGGTGCCGCATGATGAACAGCTCGAAGGTGAACGACCGGAACGGGCCGCCGTTGTCGGTCATGATCGTGAGGATCGGGATGATCTCCCCGGTCGCCTCGTCGAGGTCGCAGTCATCGATCAGCGGGTGACCGAGGAGCGTCTCCGCTTCTGCGAGGGCGAGTTCGACGGCCGCGACGGCGTCGTACTGGTTCGCTGTCGGCGAGGTGTGGAACGGGTGCTCGACCTTGGAGTACCAGTCGCGGCATCCGGCGATCCGCCACGTCCCGCCGGTCGTGGTCTCGAACTCGGAGAAGTCCAGCTGCCATACCTGGTTCGGGCCGGTCGGGGTGCGCGCGAACGCGGCCTTGCGCGCCCGGGCGAGGTTTCTGGTACTCAGAGGCAGGATCAGCCCGTCGTCGCGCAGCAGGCGCAGCACCGTGGCCTGCGAGACCGTGTGGCTGTCGTGGCGGGTCAGCGCCCAGATCTTCCGGTGCCCCCACGCCGGGTGCGCCAACGCGTGCGTGGTCACCAGTGGTCGTGCGGCGTCCCGGGCGGGTTGCGGCCACGGCCCCTTCGGGGGCCGATCAGTGCTGGCCTTGGCCTGCCAGCGCCGCCAGGTGCGCTCGGGCATGTCGATCAGATCGCAGAACCTCGCGGTCGGCACTGGGGGAAACACCCGCTTGGAGCGAAGCGCGCGGGGGAACCGCCTCGATGCGGATCACCTCGAGGTCCTCGAAGGGCCCAGGCGGCCCTCCGCGCTCTTCTTCCACACCCGGACCTGAAGATGCGCCTCACCGAGTGCCTGGGTCAGCTCCGCGACCTCGGCCTTGAGCTGCTGCTCCCTCGTCGAGGGGCCGGACTTCCCCGCGGTCAGAGCGGTCTTCCCGCCCTCGAGGAAGTCGAGCTTCCACCGCCCGATCGACTGCTCGAACACCTTCTCCCTGCGGGCGGCTTCCGCGATCGAGATCTCGCCCTGCAGCACGGACAACACGATGCGGAGCTTCTTTTCCACCGGGATCGTCGGGGGACGACTCATAGTTCTCAGACCTTCCAGTAGGGGCGCTGCCTCAGCAACTAACAACCCCTGCCACTAAGTCCGACGCGCGACACATCACCCAGTCTCGGGTGTTTTGCTTCACTGGGATGTGGACGGTTTCGGCAGGGGTTTTCCCCCACTTCCGGCGTGAGGGGTGTGGCCTGCTCTGAGATGGGTGGGACACCCCGAGGTGCTGTCCGTAAGGGTCCTTCATTGACCGGTTCAGGATCGATGGAGGAGGAAGGACTTGACGCTCGGGATGTCCCAGAAAATGACGATACGCCAGAGGTTCGTGGCTGGAGAGGCAATCAGCCGGATCGCGGATGACATGGAGGTTGACCGCAAGACGGTGCGCAAGTACGCCCGGGAGACGGATTTCAACGAGACTCCACCGGTGATCAAGCGGCGGGAGTTTCCGTGTCTGGAGGAGTGGCGGGAGTTCATCGACGGCCTCCTCGAGGCGGACCGGAAGTCGTGGAGGAAGCAGAAGCTCACTGCCAGGCGCGTGTGGGATCTCGCGATGGAGCAGGGGTGCTTGGCGTGCCAGTCCACGGTGGAACGCTACGTGCGCCAGTGGAGGCAGGTTCACACGGTGGAGCGCGAGTCGATGCTGGAGCTCGTGTGGAGGCCGGGGGAAGCCCAGGTCGACTTCGGCCAGGCCGATGTTATCGAGGGGAGTGCGGTGGTACGCCGCCACTTCCTCGTGGTCTCCTTCCCGTACTCGAACATGGCCTACCTCCAGCTGTTCGGGGGTGAGACAGCGGAGTGCGTGTGCCAGGGTCTGGCCGATGTGTTCGCCCGCATCGGGGGGACCCCGGCGCGGCTGGTCTTCGATAACGCGACCGGGGTGGGGCGCCGGCGCGGGGAGGTGATCACGGAGTCGGAACTGTTCGCGAGGTTCCGCACGCATTACGGCTTCGAGGTGGCCTTCTGCAATCCGCGCTCGGGCAACGAGAAGGGCAACGTGGAGAACAAGGTGGGGTTCCTGCGCCGCAACCTGCTGACCCCCATGATCGAAGTCCCCGACATCGCCAGAGCCAACGAGGTCCTGCTCGGAGCGTGTGAGGCCCTGCACTACGGCCGGGTCCACTACAAACACGATCGCACCACGCCCGATCTCTTCGAGGCCGACCGGGCGTGCCTACGTGAACTGCCGCGAGTGGTGTTCGAGGCGGTGACCTACAAGGTCATGCGCACCGACCGCTACGGAGCCATCACCGTGGGAAAGCATCACTACTCGGGAGACCCCGGCAAGTCACTGGCCGATGTGGTGGTGCGCCTGGGCGCCCACCACGTGGGGATCCTCGAGGGTGCAACCCACGAGGTTCTGGCCTTGCACGCACGCCAGTGGGGGGACAAGCCGACCAGCAGCATCGATGTCGCCTCCCAGCTGCGGGTGCTCACCATCAAGGGCAGGGGCTGGACCAACAGCGCGATCAGGGGCCAGCTCCCCGAGGATCTCGTGGAGACCCTCGACGCGATGGAGTCCACCCCCAGGCGCCACGCGATCGCCGAGCTGGTCGAGTCCATGGAGGCCTCCGGTGTGGAGGCGACCCTCAAGGCCGTCGCCCGGGTCCAGGACCGGGGTCGGGCCGTGGACTTCACCGCGGTCGGGGCGCTGGCCGCCCGCATCAGCGGATACGGGCTGGACCCGACCCCGCTGCCGGGTCCCGACCTCGCGGTCTATGACGCACTGAGGGGAGTGGTCTCATGAGCCCCACCCCCAGTGTCGATGATGTGCTCGCCTTGACGTCCAAGGGCATGCTCACCCGCGCGGTCGTAGCCCGGGCCCTCGAGGCTGCCACGGAGTCCAACAGAGTGTTCCTGCACCGCCTCCTCGAAGCGGAAGTCGCCTCGAGGAGACGCTCGAAGATCGCGAGATTGACGAAGCAGGCCGGGTTCCCCGCCCTCAAGACCCTCGAAGGCTTCGACTGGTCCCACACCACGCTGCCCGCCTCCCTGAGCAGGGCCGACCTCGAGGCCGCGACCTTCGCGACCCGCGCGGAGAACCTCGTGCTCACCGGGCCCGTCGGCACCGGCAAGACCCACCTCGCCACCGCGATCGGGCTGGCAGCCTGCCAACAGGGACTCAAGGTGAGGTTCACGACCGTGGCCCACCTCGTCCTGGCACTGGCGAAAGCCGCCAAGCTCGCACAGCTCGACCGCGAGATGACCCTGCTGAGGAAACTCGACCTCCTCATCCTCGACGAGCTGGGCTACGTCCCCATCGACCTCGACCAGGCACGCATCCTCTTCCAGGTCGTCGCCGACGCCTACGAGACCACGAGCCTGATCATCACCACCAACCTCGAGTTCGCACGCTGGGGTGAGATCCTGGCCGACACCCAGATGGCCGCAGCCCTCATCGAACGCGTCGTCCACCACGGACACCACATCACCTTCGAGGGCACCTCCTGGCGACTCGAGAACTCCCTCATGAGAGGAGCAACCACCATCACCGGGGCATGACAGCCCCCAACCAACCAACCAGCACCACACGCCGGAAGTGGGGAATTTCCCCATCCGAAAGTGGGGACACCAACTTGACGGAACACATCTCGGGCGTCGTGCTGGCGCTGTGTTCCTCGATGTCTTGCGTGGTAGTTCCCCATGCCGTTGTTGTGAGGCAACGCGCAGGCCCACGCATGAACCGCCCCACCGGCCAGACCCTCGATGAGGCCCAGTTCCCCGCCACCACAGCGGGCCTGTCACGAGCCGTGTCCTGGGCCGGACGCCGCACCGTCAAGAGTGCCGGGCCGTGCCCACTGTGGACGGGTGACCGCGGGCAGCCGCTCCTCGACCTGTTCAAGGACGCGCCCGGCTTCGGCCGCGACACCCTCCGTAGCGCCGTCAACTCGGCGGGAGCCGCGCGCCCACGGGTTGTCCGTGCGGCACTACCTGAGCTCGTCGAAGGAGTTCAGTCGAGTGGAAGCGACCAGGGGCCCTAACTCGACCGCCAGATCGACACCCTCACCAGGCGCGCAGCCCTCCACCGCCGCATCGCCGCCCCCGACCTGGTCCCCTCGTCCGCGCCGGCGTCACCTTCGTCGCAAGCATCCGCCTCGACCGGCCCGGCCAGCCCGCCGAAACCGAATCGGGAACCCATCAGCAAGCAGCATGACCCACGCCTCATCCACAGGATTTGGCAATAGCTCCAATCACACGTGCAAGGGGGTCACGGCCCGCAGAACGCTTCACAGGGCCGCTCCCTGGCGGCGATCATCTGACGCACGAGAACTACTTCGGCGAAGCCAAGGTGACCTCACCGTCGCTGATGACGACGGTGTCCGGAGGGCACACGGGACCGGGCAGCACGCGCACCCGTTCGGTCGCGGAGAAGGTTACTGTCACATCTCCGGTGGTGCAACCGCTGTCGAGGATAGAAGCCGCCCCGCCAGCGTCGACTGTAAGGACGTCCTCGCCGGTCGAAACCTCGACACTGGTATCGCTGTTGTTGGTGATCTCAAGGTCCCCGCGCGAACTGCTGCATCCAGTGAGGGGGGCGCAGAGGAGAGTCGCGGCGACGGTCACAAAAACCACTTGACGTCTTGGCATTCCTGTTCCCATCGATCGGTGTCAAGGGTGTCGGGAGGCGGCGCGATCCTTGCGAGTCGGCCGATCTAGACCGAACCGCGGGCGACACTCCTGCCAAGGCTGCTTGGAAGATGATATGGGGTACTCGTCGTTAGAAGTTCGGGTCGATACGGCTCACTTGGACATGGAAGTAGGTTTTCGGAGCGACGGGGTTCAACGTGTCCCTGAAGCTCCCAACGAACTCGGGTCCTGGGCTGTATCGACCGTCGAAGGCAGCGTCGCCGCAGTAAGTCAGGGACCTCCTCTGATCTTGTGTCCACCAGAAACAGACGCGGACTATTCGCTTGCCGTTTGAGATGTTGCCTCCGGCGCGCCCGCGGCCGACGTATTCGATCTCCGTCGCGCTTTCGGTGGAGTAGGCGAAACTCGGACCTTCGACCCACATCGGGGTCACTGTTCCCGCTTGCGCAGGAGGGTTGTAACCGACCGGGTCGCTCCCTGGGGTCTCGAGGTAGGTCTCTTCCTCGATCGTGAGGCCTTGCTCGGGCCCGAGCGTCTGTCCGCCGACGATGATCGTCGGCCCCTCGTCTGTCGACGGCGGATCACTTGGGGTCGTCGGCGCTGCCGCTGCCGATGTCGTGGCCGAGACGAGCAGGACGGCCGCTGAGGCGAGAGTGACAAGGGTGATGGGCACATTGTGGAATCGGATCATGGTGGTCTCTCCGGGATGAAGGTTCACACGGGTGTAGCAGGATGCATGTGTCCGGCAAGACCCAGTTCAACGGACGCATGATTGCGAGACGTCCACATCGTGTGACTGCGAGCACGCCGCGTGCTCAAATCACAGGAAAACTATAGCTCACCGTCGGCGTGTCGGGTAGACGCGGCGCGAAGCTTGTTTCTCGGGCATGTCGCGCGACCATGAACGATCGTTTCCGGGCGGGCTATCGCGGGCGCGGCTTTCCTGCGCTGCGACGCGGACGTCGGCCGACCGGAACTCATGACCGAAACCAACCTCTCCCGAAACGCGCGCTGTGATGTCTCAGGACTTCGGTGACGGTTCTGTGTCAGGACATGGGTGACAGTTGATGTGTCAGGGCTTCGGTGACGGTTTTGTGGTGGGTGGGGGTGTCTTGCGGGGTCGGCCGGGTCGTCTTCGC
>JALCNR010000030.1 GCA_022649165.1 Actinomyces sp. | reverse complement strand
CGACGGAGGACATCGCTCGCGACCTGTCCGCCCTCGACGTCCCGGTGCCCGTCGTCGCGGTCACGGCCCGCAGGACCACCCCCCGGGCAGGCGGCGTCACTCCCGTCAGCGTCGATCAGCACGGCGGGCAGCAGATCGCGCAGGTGCCAGGGAAAGCGCTGATCGTCGATCAGGCGCTCGTAGCGGTCGACCAGTTCCTGGTCGTAGTCGCAGGTCCGCGAGTCGATGGGGAACATCCCGGAGGCGTCGTCCACGCCCAGCACATGGCGGCCCGTCAGACGACGGTGGATCAGTCCGGACAGGGTGTCCAGTGAGGCGATCCGCGCGACGTGCTCCTCCTGGTCGAGCACGGCCTGGTGGAGGTGGGCGATGCTTCACCTCTGGGGGACCGTCACCCCGAAGAGATCGGTGAGCTGGGTGGAGGCGGCGCCCGTCGAGGTGTTGCGCCACGTCCGGAACGGGACGAGCAACTCGTCGTCGGTGTCGAAGGCATGGAAGTGACGGTCATTGTCTGCTCCCGGAGGTCGGGGTGGATCGGAGGACCGGGGATCGGCGAGTCGATGTCGCGGAGTCGACTGCGATCCCTGATGATGAGAGCGTTAACACCCGAGCGTGGCCGTTGTCACGCCCCCGGTGGTGGAAGCGGCGGGGAGCCGCCCTCGGGATATGGGACGATGAGCGGAATCGAAGCGGGAGAAGGTCGGATGGGCACACGTGCGCGAGGCGGTCGTCCGCCCTCGATCGTCGATGTCGCGGCGGCGGCGGGCGTGTCGCACCAGACCGTGTCCCGCGTGCTCAACGGCAGCGACAAGGTCTCCCCCGAGACGCGCGAGCGCGTCCGACGGGCCATCGACGACCTCGGCTACCGGCGCAACTCCATGGCCCGCGCACTGGTGACCCGCAAGTCGGGTGTCATCGGGATCCTCACCACCACCTCCTTGCACTACGGGCCGACCTCGATGCTCCTCGCCGTCGAACTGGCGGCGCGCCGGGCCGGCTACTTCACCGGCGTCGCGCCGATCGAGGAGTCGAGCCCCGAGGCGATGCGCGCGGCGGTCGACTACTTCCTCGGCTTGTCCGTCGAGGGGCTCGTGATCCTTGCGCCGCTGCTCGACATGGCCGAGGATCTGGCGTTCGTCGACTTCCCCGTCCCCGTCGTGGCGGTGACGTCGCCCGTGGTGGCGGAGGCCGTCGGCGTGCTGTCGGTGAGCGTCGACCAGGCGGCCGGCGCCATGATGGCCGTCCGCCACCTCATCGGTTTGGGGCACACGGACATCGCCCACGTGCCCGGACCCGCGGGATGGTACGAGGCCCAGACGCGCGAGGCGTCCTGGCGGGCGACGATGGAGGAGGCCGGGCTGGCCGTCCGTGAGCCGCTGGCCCACGGCTGGGACGCGGAGACGGGGTACGAGGTCGGCCTGGCCCTGGCGCGCGACGGCGCGCCGACGGCGGTGTTCTGCGCGAACGACGATCTGTCCCTCGGGCTGATCCATGCCCTGCACGACTCGGGGCTGTCCGTGCCGGGCGACGTCTCGGTGGTCGGCTTCGACGATGTGCCCCAGGCGCGCTTCTATCTCCCGCGGTTGACGACGGTCAGCCAGGACTTCCTGGAGCTGGGGCGCCGGGTGGTGTCGATGCTCCTCGGGGCGATGGAGGGAAGGGAACCGGCGGGACCTGTGGCCTTGCGCCCCGAGCTCGTCGTGCGCGCGTCGACGACGATGCCCCGGCGCTGACGCCAGATCGGCGGCCCCGGTCGGACCGTGATCATTTCGAGACCTCCGGTCGGCGTTGAGAGGGTTGCCCCATTCGAGGCACGGTGTTAACGTTCTCATCGCGGATGTGATCGTGCACATCCGCGAGTGCTGACATTGCAGTCCACCCCGTTCACCGAGTCACCGAGGAAGAGAAGCTCATGAACCACCGCCACACCCCGGGCAGACGCGCCATCGGCGCCGCTGCCGTCCTGGCAGCGGGCGCGCTCGCACTCGCCGGCTGCGCAGGAGAAGGCGCAGGAAGCTCCAGCTCGGCCGCCAGCGGCCAGAGCGGAGCCGCGGCGTCGTCCGACATCACGGTCGGCGTCGCCATGCCCACCCAGACGTCGGAGCGCTGGATCGCCGACGGCAACGCTGTCAAGGAAGGCCTGGAGGCCGCCGGGTACAAGGTCGACCTGCAGTACGCGAACGACGACATCCCGACCCAAACGCAGCAGATCGACCAGATGATCACCAACGGCGCGGACATCCTCGTCATCGCCTCCATCGACGGCACGGCGCTGTCCAGCCAGCTGGACGCGGCGGGCGCGGCGAACATCCCGGTCGTCTCCTACGACCGCCTGATCCGCGACAACGAGAACGTCGACTTCTACGTCTCATTCGACAACTACAAGGTCGGCGTCGCCCAGGCGACGGCCCTGCTGTACGGGCTGGGCCTCACCGACCAGGACGGCAAGGAGCTGGACGGGCGCCCCACGGGCCCGCTCAACATCGAGCTGTTCGCAGGTTCCCCCGACGACAACAACGCCGGATTCTTCTTCGACGGCGCGATGGACACCCTCAAGCCGTACATCGATGACGGCACCCTGGTGGTGAAGTCGGGGCAGACGGCGTTCGACACCGTCGCGACGCTGCGGTGGTCGCAGGAGGCGGCGCAGAAGCGCATGGAGGACCTGCTGACGTCCACTTACGGCGGCGGCTCTGAGGACCTCGCCGGCGTGCTCTCCCCGTTCGACGGGATCTCTCGCGGCGTCATCACCGCGCTCCAGGGCGCCGGCTACGGCCCCACCCTCAAGGAGGGGCTGCCGGTTGTGACCGGTCAGGATGCGGAGATCGCCTCCGTCAAGCTGATCAACGACGGCGTCCAGCAGTCGACGATCTTCAAGGACACCCGCACGCTGGCCACGCAGGCCGTCGAGGTGGTCAAGGCGATCGCGTCCGGCCAGGAGCCGGAGGCCAACGACACCACGACCTACGACAACGGCGTGAAGGTGGTCCCCTCCTACCTGCTCGAGGTCGAGACCATCTACGCGGACAACATCCAGCAGAAGATCATCGACTCGGGCTACTACACCGAGGACGAAGTCAAGGCCGGCGTCGCCGAGGGCAAGTGAGCGACGGGGCGCGGCGCCCGGCGCGCCCGGGCGCCGCGCCCCCGCTCGAAGGGGACCGGCTCCTGCCGCGGCCCCGGAACGGAAGATGACATGACTTCAGCAATTCTGGAGATGCGCGGCATCGACAAGGAGTTCTCGGGCGTCAAGGTCCTCAAGAACGTCAGTCTGGATGTCCGCCAGGGCGAGATCCACGCGATCTGCGGGGAGAACGGCGCCGGGAAGTCGACGCTGGTCAAGATCCTCTCCGGCGTCTACCCCCATGGGGAGTTCGGCGGGGAGATCGTCTGGGATGGTCAGAGCGTCCAGTTCGGATCCATCAAGGACTCGGAGAGCCGGGGGATCGCGATCATCCACCAGGAACTCGCGCTGATCCCCTACCTGTCCATCGCGGAGAACCTGTTCCTCGGCTCGGACACGCCCAAGCGCAACGGGCTCATCGACTGGAACGCCGTCAACCAGCAGGCCGAGGAGGTGCTGGCGAAGGTCGGTCTGCGCGAGAACGTGACGACGCCGATCAACCAGCTCGGCGTCGGCAAACAGCAGTTGGTCGAGATCGGCAAGGCCATGGCGAAGGACGTGCGCCTGCTGATCCTGGACGAGCCGACGGCCGCGCTCAACGACAACGACTCGGAGACACTGCTCCAGCTGGTCCGCGAACTCCGCGACTCCGGAGTGACGATCATCCTGATCTCCCACAAGCTCAACGAGATCGTGGAAGTCGCCGACCGCACGACGATCCTCCGCGACGGCCAGACCATCGAGACCCTCGACATGGCGGATCCCGAGACGACGCAGAACAAGATCATCCGGCTGATGGTCGGGCGTGAACTGTCCCAGCGGTACCCGGAGCGGACCAGCCGGATCGGGGAGGAGCTGCTGCGCGTCGTGGGCTGGACGGTCCGCCATCCCACCCAGGACCGCGTCATCATCAAGGACGCCTCCTTCAACGTCCGCCACGGCGAGGTGGTCGGGATCGCCGGTCTTATGGGCGCGGGGCGCACGGAGCTGGCGATGAGCCTGTTCGGCCGTTCCTACGGCCGCTACGTCGCCGGGCACGTGTTCAAGGACGGCGTGGAGATCACGACCCGGACGGTGGGCGAGGCGATCCGTCACGGCATCGCCTATGCGACGGAGGACCGCAAGGTCTACGGCCTCAACCTCATCGACGACGTGCGGCACAACATTGCGATGGCCGCGAAGGGCAAGATCTCGCGCGCCGGTTTCGTCAACGGCAACGAGGAGCTGGCCGTCGCGGAGGACTACCGCGACCGCATGAACATCCGCACGAACTCCGTCATGCAGATCGTCGGATCGCTGTCGGGCGGCAACCAGCAGAAGGTCGTCCTGGCGAAGTGGTTGTTCACCGACGCGGACGTCCTCATCCTGGACGAGCCGACGCGCGGCATCGACGTCGGCGCGAAGTACGAGATCTACACATTGATCAACGCGATGGTCGAGGCGGGCAAGGCGGTCGTCGTCATCTCCTCAGAGCTTGAGGAGGTCCTCGGCATGTGCGACCGCATCTACACGCTCGCCTACGGGCGCATCACCGGCGAGTTCGCGATCGCCGACGCCAATCAGGAGAGGCTCATGGAGTACATGACTATCGAGCCGGCCAAGGAGCCAGTGAAATGAGCGAAAAAGTCAATCTGAAGGCCATGCTGTCGAAGAACGTGCAGCAGAGCGGCATTCTGCTCGCCTTCATCGTCATCGTCGTCCTGTTCTCGGTGCTCAACCCCACGTTCCTGTCACCGGGCAACATCACGAACATCGTCCTCCAGTACTCCTACGTCCTGATCCTGGCGATCGGCATGCTGTTCGTCATCGTGCTGGGCCAGATCGACCTGTCGGTCGGCTCGGTGGTCGCGGTGACCGGCGCGCTGTCCGCCGTCCTCGTCATCCGCCAGGGGATGCCCTGGTGGGTCGGCGTCCTGGCGGCCATCGTGCTCGGCCTGCTCATCGGTGCCTGGCAGGGATTCTGGGTGGCGTTCGTCGGCATCCCCGGATTCATCGTCACGCTGGCCGGGATGCTCCTCTTCCGCGGTCTGACCTATCAGATCCTCGACAACGTGTCGCTGTCCCCGTTCCCGAAGTCGTACTACAACGTCGCCAACGGCTTCCTCAACGGCCTGTTCGGCGGGATGGGCTTCGACGTCTTCACCCTGGTGATCTTCGCGATCGGCGTGGTCGGCTTCGTCTACTCCCAGTGGCGCACACGGATGGGGCGCATCCACTACCACCAGGCGGTGGAGGCGATGTGGATCTTCGTCGTCAAGCTGGTCCTCATCGCTGCGATCGTCATGTGGCTGGGCCTTCAGCTGTCGCGCTCGCGGGGCCTGCCGATCGTCCTCATCCTGCTCGCCGTCCTGGTCCTCATCTACGGGATGCTGGCCGGATCGACCACCTTCGGGCGCAACGTGTACGCCATCGGCGGCAACAAGACGGCGGCCGCGCTGTCGGGCATCAACGTCCGGTCGGTGTCCTTCTGGACCTACGTCAACATGGGCTTCCTGGCGGCCGTGGCGGGTGTCGTGTACTCCGCCCGCATGAACGGCGCCCAGCCGGGCGCCGGCAACATGTTCGAGCTTGACGCGATCGCCGCGTGCTTCATCGGCGGCGCGTCCACCACCGGCGGCATCGGCAAGATCTCCGGGGCCCTCATCGGCGGTCTCATCATGGCGGTCCTGTCCAACGGCATGCAGCTGATGGGCGCCTCCACCTCGATGCAGCAGATCGTCAAGGGACTGGTCCTCCTGCTGGCCGTCGCCTTCGACGTCTACAACAAGCGTCGCGCCGGCGGTCAGTGAGCACGGCCCAGGGTGCGCCGGGCGACCGGCGCGCCCCCGCACGGCGTGCACCACGCGCCGTCGGCGTCGGAACTGGTACGACATCACCGAGAAGGAGCATTACGGATATGGATCACAGGACGCCCGATACCTGGGAAGAGGCTTTCGCGGCTCGCGTGCAGGCCGCGCGTGAGAGCGTGGCCCGCCTCCACGCGGAGCTGCCCCGGTGGGGGCTGGTGGTCTGGACGGCGGGCAACGTGTCCCAGCGGGTGCGCGGGGACGCCGCCGACGGCTCCCGCGACCTCCTGGTCATCAAGCCGTCCGGTGTCTCCTACGACGAGTTGACGCCCGAGGCGATGGTGGTGTGCGATCTCGAGGGGCTCCTCGTCGCGGGCGAGGGGTCGCCCTCCTCCGATACGGCGGCGCACGCCTACGTCTACCGGCACATGCCCGATGTCGGGGGCGTGGTCCACACACACTCCACCTACGCGACGGCGTGGGCCGCGAGGGGCGAGCCCATCCCCTGCGTGCTCACCATGATGGGCGACGAGTTCGGAGGTGACGTGCCGGTGGGTCCCTTCGCGTTGATCGGGGACGATTCCATCGGCCGTGGCATTGTGGAGACCCTCCGGGGTTCGCGCAGCCGGGCGGTGCTCATGCAGAACCATGGGCCGTTCACCATCGGGAGGGACGCCCGCGACGCCGTCAAGGCGGCCGTCATGGTCGAGGAGGTCGCCCGCACCGTCCACATCGCCCGCCAGCTGGGCGAGCCGATCGCGATCCCCCAGGACAAGATCGACCACCTCTACCAGCGCTACCAGTTCGTCTACGGGCAGCACCAGGATGGGCCGATCCCCATGGACGAGGGCGGCCCCGCCGCCGTCCGCTCCGATATCCCCCGTGACACCGACAAGGAGAGCAACTGATGTCCAGCTTCTACGAGGACCGCGAGGTCTGGTTCTTCACCGGCAGCCAGGACCTTTACGGCGAGGACACCCTGGCCCAGGTGGCCGAGCAGTCCCAGGAGGTCGTCCGTCTGCTCAACGATTCGAGCCTGGTGCCCGCGCGCATCGTGTGGAAGCCCGTCCTCAAGGACTCCGACTCCATCCGGCGCGCGATGCTGGACGCCTCCGGTGACGACCGCGTCCTGGGCGTCATCGCCTGGATGCACACCTTCAGCCCGGCGAAGATGTGGATCCGAGGAATGGAGGTTCTCTCCAAGCCGCTGCTGCACCTGGCCACGCAGGCCACCACGGAGATCCCGTGGGACACCATCGACATGGACTTCATGAACCTCAACCAGGCGGCGCATGGCGACCGGGAGTACGCCTACGTCCTCACGCGCCTGGGCGTGGCGCGCACCACGGTCGTGGGGCACGCCTCAGACCCACGCGTCGGCGCCCGCGTGGGCAAGTGGACGCGCGCGGCGGCCGGGTGGGCGGCGGCCCATGAGATGCGCGTGGTCCGTTTCGGGGACAACATGCGGGGCGTCGCCGTCACCGAGGGGGACAAGACGGAGGCGGAGCGCCGTCTGGGCGTCTCCATCAACACGTGGGCCGTCAACGACCTCGTCGCCGCGGTGGAGGCCGTCGACGAGGCCGCCGTGGACGCCCTCGTCGAAGAGTACGAGGAACGCTACGACGTGGCTCCCGAACTACGCAGGGGAGGGGGGCGTCACGAGTCCCTGCGCTACGCCGCGCGCCAAGAGGCTGCGATCCGCGCCTTCCTGGAGGAACGCGGCGCCACGGCGTTCACGACGAACTTCGAGGACCTGGGCGCGCTGCGCCAGCTCCCGGGGCTCGCGGTGCAGCGGCTCACCGCGGACGGCTACGGCTTCGGCGCCGAGGGCGACTGGAAGACGGCGGTGCTGGTGCGCGTCGCGAAGGTGATGGGCGAGGGGCTGCCGGGCGGAGCATCCCTGATGGAGGACTACTGCTACAACCTCGTGGAGGGACAGGAGATGATCCTCGGCGCCCACATGCTCGAGGTCTGTCCCTCTCTCACCACGTCCACGCCCCGAGTCGAGATCCACCCGCTGGGCATCGGCGATCGCGAGGACCCGGTGCGCCTGGTGTTCACTGCGGACGCCGCGCCCGGCGTGGTCGTGTCGATGGCGGATATGCGCGATCGCTTCCGTCTGACGGCCAATGCCGTCGAGGTGGTCAAGCCGCCGCACGACATGCCGCGCCTGCCGGTGGCGCGAGCCATCTGGAAGCCCGCCCCGGACTTCTCCACATCGGTGGAGGCGTGGCTGAGCGCTGGAGGGGCCCATCACACGGCGATGTGCACGCAGATCGACGTCGAGGTGTGGGAGATGTTCGCCCGCATCGCAGGCATGGAACTGCTGGTCATCGACGACGCGACGACTGCTCGCGGCTTCCGGGACCAGCTGCGGTGGAACCAGGCGTATTTCCGGTTGGCCGAGGGGCTGTGAACTGACGCGGGGGCCGGTTCCGACCGCGGATGAGAGGAGGGGGAAGAGGGGAAAGGGAACAGGATGGAATGTCCGCTCGGAATGGCGTGCGCCACGGTGCGAGAGGCGCCGCGGCTCTACGTCGGCATCGAGAGATCTTTTTTGCCCATGTTGATACTTATAAGTATCACCTGTCCAGGCAGGGTCCCGTCGACATGTGAGCCGGACGATCGGCTTCGCTCCGCCGGTTCTGCCGTGGCGGACAGAGAAATGCGATCCGCCGAATTCCGGCGGCGCGACTCGGATTGAACGCTGATGATCAAGAAGAGGAAGACTGAGGAGAATCCAATGAGGAATTCAATGGCGCGTCCCGTCATTTCCGGCGCTGTCGTCCTCGCGCTGGCAGGTGCCCTCGCCGGATGCGGCGGGAGCGCGGAATCGGGAGCATCGGGCGGCTCGCAGAGCGGCGGATCGGGGGCCTCCTGCTCCAACGCGATCGTCCACTCGGATGCCCCGCAGGTGAGCGTCTGGGCGTGGTATCCGAAGTTCGAACAGGTGGTCGACGCATTCAACTCGACCCACACGGATGTGCAGGTCTGTTGGAACAACACCGGTCAAGGACTGGACGAATACTCGAAGTTCTCGACCGCGATCCAGGCGGGAACGGGCGCTCCCGATGTCATCATGCTCGAATACGAAGTCCTTCCGACGTTCATCATGCAGAACGCCCTGGAGGACATCTCCGGATACGGCGCGAATGACGTCGCCGGAAAGTACACCGAAGGCGCGTGGAAGGACGTGACGAATGGCGATGCCGTCTATGCCATCCCCGTGGACGCGGGTCCCATGGCGATGATGTACCGCAAGGACATCTTCGACGCCTACGGGGTCGAGGTTCCGTCCACGTGGGACGAGTTCGCCGATGCCGCGCAGCAACTGAGGGACGCGGGATATGACGGTGACATCTGCGACTTCCCACCCAACGGCACGGCGCTGCAGGTCGCCCTCGTCGCGCAGGCGGGCGCGGATCTGTATGGCTTCGACGCTGCCCAGCGCGACCAGGTCGTCCTCGACGTCAACAGCGAGGCCAGCAAGAAGGTCATGGAGTACTGGAGCGATCTCATCCAAAAGGGCCTTGTCGCGGCGGACGACGCCAACACCACCGATTGGACGACGAACACCGTGGACGGTGCCTATGCCACCTATCCGGCCGCCGCATGGGCCTCCGGCTACCTCCAGGGGGCCTCGGGAGCCGACTCGGACGCCGTGTGGCAGGTCGCCCCCCTTCCGCAGTGGGACGCCTCGGATCCCGTGGAGGTCAATCAGGGCGGCTCCTCCTTCGCGGTCACGACGCAGGCCTCAGACAAGGCCCTGGCCGCCGAGGTCGCCATGGGGCTCTTCGACTCCGAGGAGGCCTGGAAGATCGGCGTTGAGCAGGCCGCCTTGTTCCCGACCTACACCGCCGCCCTGGAGGCCGACTGGTTCCTCGACCGAGAGGATTCCTTCTTCGGCGGGCAGAAGGTCAACGAGGTCTATGTCCCGGCCTCCCAGGGGTACGCCGGCTACCAGTGGTCGCCGTTCCAGACCTACGCCTATGACGAGCAGGCGAAGACCTGGGCGGCGATCGCCTCAGGGAGCTCCAGCGCCGACGACGCGCTCGACGCGCTGCAGCAGACGCTCGTGACCTATGCCGAGCAGCAGGGATTCACCGTCACCGAGGGCCGCTGATTCCGGACGGCCGGGGGGAGCGGCGGGGGCGGCCCCGCCGGTCCGCCCGGCCCGTTCCGGGGAAGGAGAGAATTGCCGTGCCCATCCAGACATGTCGACCTGCGGGGCCCGTCGGCCCCGATCGCAGGAGACGGACGATCTCGGGGACGCGCAGCCGGTGGGGCTACGCCTTCACGACGCCGTTCATGATCGTCTTCGTGGGAACCCTGGTGGTCCCACTGTGCTACGCCTTCGTCTTGAGCCTGTACTCCAAGACGCTCGTCGCGGGGAACCTGTTCACGGGCTTCGCGAACTACGTCCGGGCCTTCACCGACCCGACATTCCTCAGGGGGCTTGCGACGGTGGGGCGGTTCACCATCGTCATGGTCCCGATCCAGCTGATCCTCGGCGTGGTGGCGGCCCTCATCCTCGACGAGCTCAGGAACCGCTTCGCTGCCGTGGCGCGGGTCCTCATCTTCCTGCCCTATGCGGTGCCGGCCGTCGTGGGCGCCCTGATGTGGAGCTTCCTCTACAGCCCGGACATGGGACCGCTGTCGTCTATCACCGAGTTCCTGGGGATCGGCCGTGTCGACTTCCTGTCGTCGTCCCATGTGTTCCAGAGCCTCGTGAACATCGTGACCTGGCAGTGGTCGGGCTACTACATGGTCATCGTCTACTCCGCGCTGCAGGGCGTGGACCAGTCCGTGTACGAGGCGGCCACGATGGACGGCGCGAACTCCCTGCAGATGGCGTTGAGGATCAAACTCCCGCTCATCGCCTCGTCGACCGTGATGATCGTCCTGTTCGCCGTGATCGGCACCCTGCAGTTCTTCACGGAGCCCACCGTCTTGCGCAACGCGGCGATGTCCGTCATCCCAGTGGATTACACGCCGAACATGTATGCGAACGTGCTGGGGTTCTCATACAACCAATTCAACTATGCCTCCACGATCGCCTTCTCGCTCGGAGCCGTCGTGGCGGTCATCTCCTTCGGGTTCCTCGCCCTCTCCCGCCGACGGAGCCGGAGGGCCGCACGATGAGCGCCGCCCCCGCCCCACGCCAGGTGCCCGGCCGCGGTCCTCGGCCCCGCCACCCCGTCATGTCCGTCGTTATCGCGGCGCTGGTCGTCTACTTCCTCTTCCCGCTGTGGTGGCTGGTGGTCGCCTCCACGAAGTCCAACTCCGGCCTGTTCACCGGAAACCCGATGTGGTTCGGGGAACTCCACCTCGCGGAGAACCTGGCGCAGCTGGGCACGTACTCCGGAGGGATCTTCTGGCGCTGGATGGGCAACTCCCTGTTCTACGGGATCGTCGGGGGAGCGGGGGCGACGGCTCTCGCCCTGGCGGCGGGATACGGCTTCGCGAAGTTCCGGTTCCGCGGGAACTCGGCGATGTTCGACGCGGTGGTCGGCGCGATCATGATCCCCAACACCGCCTTGGTCATCCCCCTGTTCGTGCTCTTCTCGGCGGTCGGTCTGGTCAACACGCGCTGGGCGGTCATTATCCCGTCCCTGCTCACCGTCTTCGGCGTCTACCTGATGAAGATCGCCGCGGAGGACACGATCCCCGACGAGCTCCTGGACGCCGCGCGGATCGACGGCGCCGGGGAGCTCACGATCTTCTGGAGGATCGCGGTCCCCATGCTCAGGCCCTCCATCGTCACGGTCTTCCTGCTGAGCGCCGTCGGATGCTGGAACAACTTCTTCCTCCCCCTGGTCATGCTGAGGAGCCAGGACCTGCTGCCCATCACCGTGGGCCTGACGAACTGGCAGGCGCACTCGAATGCCGGCGCCGGCAACGAACAGGTGTGGAACCTCATCGCGTCGGGGGCACTCGTGTCGGTCCTCCCCCTGGTCGTCCTCTTCATCTGGCTGCAACGCTACTGGCAGAGCGGCGTCGCGCTGGGGAGCGACCGATGAGGGCGGGCCCCGCCGCCCGGGCGCAACGGAGGGCGAGGGCGGTGCCGAGCACCTTGAATGGACATCAGAGGCAGGACAGGACGAGGAAGGAGACTCTCATGGTCGATGGTTTTCTTGAGGCCCAGCTCCGGGTGGATCCCGGGTTCACGGTCGGACCGGTCAGGAAGGAGCTGTTCGGGTCCTTCGTCGAGCACCTGGGGCGGTGCGTCTACGGCGGGATCTACGAGCCGGGGCATCCCGCGGCGGACGGGGACGGATTCCGCACCGACGTCATGGACCTGGTCGGGGAGCTGGGCGTCTCCGACATCCGCTATCCGGGCGGGAACTTCGTGTCCGGCTACCGGTGGGAGGACGGCATCGGCGCGCCCGGCCAGCGGCCCCGGCGGCTCGATCTGGCCTGGCACAGCCTCGAGACCAACGAGTTCGGCCTCGACGAGTTCGTCCGGTGGGCGCGCCGGACGCGGACCGACCCCGTGATGGCTGTGAACCTGGGGACGCGGGGCACCCAGGAGGCGCTCGACCTGCTTGAGTACTGCAACGTCCCCTCCGGGACACGCCTGTCCGACCAGCGCCGGTCGAACGGCGCGGAGGCCCCCTACCGGATCCGGACGTGGTGTCTGGGCAACGAGATGGACGGACCCTGGCAGATCGGGCACCGCCCTCCTCAGGAGTACGGCTCGCTCGCGGCGCGCACGGCCCGTGCGATGCGGATGATCGATCCGGATCTGCGCCTGGTCGTCTGCGGATCGTCGAACTCCGCGATGGCGACGTTCGGCACGTGGGAGTCGGCGGTCCTCGCCGAAGCCTACGACGCGGTCGACGCGGTGTCCGCCCACCAGTACTACGCGATGGAGGGCGGGGACCTCGCCAGCTTCCTCGCCTCGGGCGTCGACATGGACCGGATGATCGAACGGCTGGTCGCCGTGATCGACGCCGCCGGGGTGGCGCGCGGATCGAGGCGTCGGCTCGACATCGCCTTCGACGAGTGGAACGTCTGGTACCAGGACCGGGCCGAGTCCCGGGTGCCCGAGGGCGACGATTGGCCCGTCGCCCCCCGGCTGCTGGAGGACCGCTACACGATCGCCGATGCCGTGGTCGTCGGCGATCTCCTCATCACGCTGCTGCGGCACGCCGACCGGGTCGCCTCGGCGAACCTGGCGCAGCTGGTCAATGTCATCGCCCCGATCGTCGCGGAGCCGGGAGGCCCGGCCTGGCGGCAGACGATTTTCCACCCCTTCGCCGCAACCTCGCGGGCCGCTCGAGGCGAGGTCCTGCGCACGGTTGTGAGAGTCCCCACCATCCCGACGCCCCGCTACGGGGACGTTCCGGCGGTCGACGCGGTCGCCACCTGGGAGGAGGAGACGAGGGCGCTCGCCGTCCTCTTGGTCAACCGCTCGGTCGCAGACGAGGCATCCGTCCGGGTCGGGCTGAGCGCGTTCGGAGATCGCATGCCCACGGCCGTGTCGGCCGTGTCCGTGGGCGGACGCGACCTGGACCGCACGGCCTCCGCCGATGCCGATGCGGGCCGCCCATGGGCGAATCGGTCCGCGCGGGCCGACGGAGAGGGGGTGGCGGTGGCGCTCCCGCCCGCGTCCTGGTCCCTCGTCGAGCTGAGGATGTGAGGTCCGGCGGCGCCACGATCCGCCCGCACCCGGCCAGATCGGTCACGAAACGCCGTAATTCGGGCTCGGTGCTGACAATCCCCGCCCTCGTTCCGTAGTGTGTGCCTGTGGCCACGGCAGTGGCCCCTGAATCTGCTAGAGGAGAGGTTCTACATGTCCGTCAACCGCACTGAGCTCGTGGCCGCCATCGCTGAGCGCGCCAACCTGACCAAGGTCCAGGCCGACGCGGCGCTGTCCGCCTTCCAGGAGGTCCTCGTCGACTCCCTGTCCAAGGGCGAGCCCGTCAAGGTCACCGGTCTGTTGTCCGTCGAGCGCGTCGAGCGCGCGGCGCGCACGGGTCGCAACCCCCGCACCCGCGAGGAGATCCAGATCCCGGCCGGCTACGGCGTCAAGATCTCGGCGGGCTCGACGCTGAAGAAGGCCGTCTCCACCAAGTGAGCGTGGACTGAGAGGCCTAGAGGGGGGGGGGGCCGGGGGTGCGGCGCCCCCCCCCACCCACCGAACCG
>JALCNR010000029.1 GCA_022649165.1 Actinomyces sp. | reverse complement strand
GATCTCTCCTGGCTGTGGGACGTCGACTTCGCGGTGCTGGAGACGGGCCGGCCGCGGAGGATCATCGCCACGGGGGAGCGGGGCGCCGACCTGGGCGTGCGCATGGAGTACGCGGGGCTCTCCTGGGGGCGCGCCCGAACCCCGATGGAGGCCATCGCGCGCTGCCATCCGGGACATGTCGAGCTGCTCGCCAACTACACGGCGTTCCGCGACCTCAGACGCGCGCTCGACGACCGGGGCGCCCGCACCGGTGAGGAGGCCTCCCGATGAGCCGAGCCGTCGCCGGGACCGGCACCGGGGGGCGCGGACGTCCCGCCTCGGAGTCCACGCTGACGATCGGCTTGCTGCTGCCGGAGGTCCTGGGCACCTACGGCGACACCGGCAACGCTTGGATCCTGCGCGAGCGGGCGCGCCGGCGCGGCATCGACGCCCAGATCCTCACGATCGACCTCGACACGCCGATTCCCTCCTCCCTGGACCTCTACACGATGGGCGGTGGGGAGGACACCGCGCAGGCGCTCGCTGCGGAGAAGCTCGATCGGGAGCCCGGCCTGCGCCGGGCCGTGGAGGCCGGACGCCCTCTCCTGGCGATCTGCGCCTCCTTGCAGGTGCTGGGCCACTGGTACCGCGACGCCCGCGGTCAGCGCGTCGCGGGACTGGGCGTCCTGGATGTCACCACTGACCCGCAGGGGCGCCGCACGATCGGCGAGCTGGCCTCGGACCCCCTCATCGAGGGACTCACCGAGCGGCTCACTGGTTTCGAGAACCACGGCGGCGGCACCGTCCTGGGGCCCGACGCCGCACCGCTGGGGCGGGTGGTGGCGGGCACCGGGAACGGCGTGCCGCAGGGCGCGCCCGCGCCCGAGGCCCCCTGCGACGGCGTCGTGCAGGGCCCGATCATCGCTACCTACATGCATGGCCCCGCGCTGGCCCGCAATCCTCAGCTGGCGGACCTGCTGCTGGCGCGCGCGATCGGCCGGGATCCCGCGTCGCTGGCTCCGCTCGACGTTTCCGGGGTCTCGGCCTTGCGGGCAGAGCGCCTCCGGGCCGACTCGGGGGTCCGCGGTTAGACTGAGGCCAGCAGCGGTCACCGGCACTCATGGAACGAGGTTGCGATGTCCACCCCTGACGGGTCCACGGGTCCCACCGAGCAGTCACCGAACGCCGAGGGCGCGGGCGCGCCCGCCTCCGGTCAGCCGCGCTACGGCCAGCGCTCGTCGCAGTGGACGCCGGACGGCGCGCAGGCTGCGGGCTCGCCCCAGTCGGGCCCCTCCGGCGCCCCGCACACGCCGTGGCCGCAGTATGGCCAGACGTCCCAGGCCTCGCAGGGATCGCCGTGGCCGCAGGCGGGGGCGTCGCCCTCGTCGGGCGCCTCCGGGGCCGGGGCCGGTCAGGCCCAGCCGACGCCTCCGGGCACGACACCGCCGGGGCGGCCACCCTACGGCGCGCCCGGACCGTCCCCCTTCGCAGCCCCGCAACAGCCGGCGGGCGCTGCGGGATATGCTCCGCCCGTCGTTCCGGGCTCCTCGCTGCCCTCGCGGGCGTGGCCGATCGTGATGATCGTCGCGGGCGCGGTCCTCATGCTGATCGTGGCGCCGGCGGTCCTCGTCGGCTCCGTCATGGGGGGACTCAACCTGGGGGAGATCACGGGCAGCGCGACGACGGTGGCCAGCGGTTCCAGCGTCCAGGTCGACGAGTCGGGCACTTACGTCGTCACCTCCACGGCCGGTGACACGATCTCGTGCACGCTCACCGGCGGTGACGGGACGATCCTGCAACTCCAGTCGCCGGATGACGGATCCGTCGCCATGGGGTCGGGGATCGAGCCGGGGACCTACACGCTGGACTGCGGGGCGGCGACCAGCCTCGTCGGGATGACCGGGGTGTCCGCCGACCAGATGACCGAGGCCGGTGTCCGCGGGCTCCTGTGGGCGAGCCTGGTCGGGCTGGCGGGGCTGGCGCTGACGATCGTCGGCATCGTCCTGCTGGTCCGCGTCAACCGGCAGCGCCGCGACCTCCAGCGCCAGGCGTGGGGAGGCGGGGGATACGGCGCCACGCCCGGAGGATCCGGATACGGCGGACGCCCGCTGTATTAGCCGTACCAAGGGGGCCCGGAGCCGTCCGCAATCCCGGGTGAGGCGTGGATGCGCCGGCCCGCACCCTCACGCCCCGAGCTGCTGCCAGAGGAACTCCCACACCAATGCCTGCACGTGGGCGCGCTGGGCGTTGTCGGCCGCCCCGGAGTGTCCGCCCTCGATGTTCTCGAAGAACAGGATGTCGCAGCCGGCCTCGCGCATCCTCCACGCCATGGTGCGCGCGTGGGCGGGATGGACGCGGTCGTCGCGCGTGGACGTCGTGATCAGGACCGGCGGGTAGGCGCGCGCCGGGTCGAAGAGATGGAGGGGGCTGAAGGCGCGGATGAACTCCCACTGCCCTGGGTCGTCGGGATCCCCGTACTCGGCCATCCACGACGCGCCGGCCAGCCAGGTGTGGTAACGCCGCATATCGAGCAGGGGCGCCTGGATGACGACCGCGCCGAACAGGTCCGGCGTTCGCACGAGCATATTCCCGGTGAGCAGACCGCCGTTCGAGCCGCCCTGAATGCCCAGGCGGGACGGCGTGGTGACGCCGCGCGCGATGAGGTCGCGGGCCACAGCCTCGAAGTCCTCGTAGGCGCGTGGACGATTGCGGGTGAGCGCCGCGCGGTGCCAGGCTGGGCCGTACTCCCCGCCGCCGCGGATGTTGGCGACCACGTAGGTGCCGCCGTGCTCCAGCAGGCTGAGCCCGACCACGGGGGAGTAGCCAGGCAGGCACGAGACCTCGAAACCTCCGTATCCGTACAGCAGAGTCGGAGCGCCGGGGTCGCCGCCCGGGCGCCCGACCTGGAAGTACGGCACGCGGGTGCCGTCGGAGCTGGTGGCGAAATGCTGGGAGACCTCCACGCCGGCGGCGTCAAACAGAACCGGGGCCTGGCGGACGCGCCGGGTGGAGACGACCGCCCCCGTGCCAGGGTCGAGGTCCAGGAGGAACAGGGTCGTCGGCGTGGTGAAGCCCGACACCGTCAGCCACAGGCGGTCGTCCTCGCGGGGCGCCACCGCTCCCACCGAGATCGTGCACAGCGGCGGCACGGACGCGCCGGCGAGGTCCGGGACGGACGCGGTCCAATCCCCCTCCTCCCATCGGCCCCCGGCCGTGCGCGCGGGCGGCGGCGTGGCGACCCGGACCTGCGAGACGACGTCGACCATCACGGTCATCACCACGTGATGGCGGGTTGCCGTGAACCCCTGGAGGAAGGCGTGCCCGTCCGGGATGAAGAGGGGGCGGGCTCGGCGGTCTCCGGCGAGATGGTCCTCCAGATCGAAGGCGAGGAGGGACCCGGCCGGCCAGATCCGCCCGCCTAGCTCCCAGTCGCCGTGGAGGAGGATGAGCAGCCACTCGCGCCATCCCGTGACATCGGCGTCGGCGGGAGCCTCGATGCGCCGAGGCGCGGGACGGACCGCCTCCGTGTCCGTCGCCGCACCGGACCCGCCGGGCCGGTCGGGAAGGAGATAGGTGGTGAAGTGGTAGAAGTCGTGGGCGACCTCGATCCACGAGCGTTCGAAGCCGGGCGTCGCGTCGTGCCCGGCCCCGACCGTCATGTCGGACGGCGCGCCCTCGAGGACCACGCGGGCGTCCTCGATCCGCCCGCCCCGGGTGAGGACGCGGGCCTGGAGGGGATACCCGGATGAGGACACCGTGCCGGGGCCGAGGTCCGTGCACACCCACACGTGGTCGCGGTCGATCCACGACATCGAGCCCTTGGCGGCGGGGCGGGAGAAGCCGCCCTCGACCCAGGAACGGGACACCAGATCGAACTCGCGGGTCGTGTCCGTGTCGGAGCCGCCCTCGGAGAGGTGGATGAGCGCGCGGTCGTTGTCGGGGTCCAGCAGGCGCGCGCCGTGCCAGACCCAGGAGACGCCCTCGCCGTCGGCCAAGGCATCCACGTCCAGCAGGACCTCCCAGTCCTCGCCGCCGTCGAGATAGGCGTCGAGGAGCTGGCGGCGCCACAGGCCGCGCGGGTGGTCGGCGTCCGTCCAGACGTTGTAGGCCCACTCCCCTCGCACGCTCACCATCGGGATGCGGTCGGGGGAGTCCAGGGCGGCGCGGATCGATCGCTCGAGATCATCGAGGCGCGAGCCGCCCAACCGCTGCTCCGTCTCCGCATTGCGCTCGCGGGCCCAGGCCAGCGCCCGGTCCCCGGTGATGTCCTCAAGCCAGGAGGGTGCGCCGGAGTCCGTGGATGTCGTGGTCGTGGTCTGTGCTCCTTGTTCGTGCGGCCGGATGGACGGCCGGTACCCGCCCGATTCTACAGAGCGCACCGGTCCCATTGCTCAGGGGTGGGGATCTCACGCAAAAGTGGGTTCGCGAGGGCGATAACGAGGGCGATGAGCATCACGCACACCGCCACGGCGATGATGGGTCCCGCCGCCCACCTCTCCAGAGCGAGACCGACGAGGACGGGACTGATCATGGTCATGGCAGAGCTGACGAAGTTCATGACGGTTGTCACGCGCGCCTGATGGTCAGTGGGAACCTGGGAGAGCGCGTAGGAGAAGATCCCGGAGTTGAGGATTGGGTTGGCAGCAAAGGCGAGCCCCAAGCAGACGAGGGCAGAGACGAGCGACTGCGTGAGCGCCAAGGGCGCCACGCAGGCGGCGATCCATGCCAACAGCGCGATGTCCAGGATCCCTGTGGGGATCCTGTTGATGAGCGTCGGACCGACGATGGCTCCGATAAGCGTCGCGATCGCCGTCGCCGTGCTGATGAGTCCGATGCGCCACGGCTGCTCGCCAGCGGAGATGAGGTGGTAGTTGACGGCGTAGAAGGCCGAGGAGAACCCCAGATTGAACACGCAGAAGCACAACTGGATCGACAGCAGCCGCTTCCGGGCGATCATCCAGCGGATGCCCTCGACCAGGCCGTCTGCCACCGTCCTGACGAACTCGGCGGGACTCCTCCGAGTGGAAGCGACCGTATCGGAGAAGGCGTCCGGCCGAAGATCGGCCTTGATACGGGAGGCGGACAGAGACCCGACGGCGAAGGCCGCGACCGGAACGGCACAGGGGATCCAGGTGGCGATGGAATACAGCGCCCCCGACAGGGGGCCCGACATCAAGGAGACGGCGGCGCTCCTGCCCTCGTTGTTCGACGACGCCTGCGGATAGGCCTGCGTGGGGACCAGTGACTTCAGAGCGGCGTCGGAAGCATATCCGAACAGGCCCGTCGTGAGGGAGGAGAGCACACCGATGCAGACAAGTGCGGCGAAGCCCATGTTGCCAGTCGCCAAGAGAACGACGGCACAGGTCCAGATCAGAATCCCCGTCGCGCAGCGGAGGTGGATTCCGACCCTCCGGTCGATGGCGTCGATGACAGAGCCTCCGATGAGCGAGGTGACGAGACTGGTCGCCGACATCGCGGTGGCGAGTGTCCCTGATGCGGCCGTTCGGCCGGTGACGGCGAACGCGATCAACGGCAATGCGAAGGCTCGGATGCCGTCCCCGAAGTCCACGGAGGAGTCGCCGGCGAACCACCATCTGTAGTCCGCCCGGTGCCACAGATCGGAACGCCTGTATGACTCTGATCCATCCGGGGAATCCGCGCCCGCTGCATGTCCCGTCTCCTGAGACGAAGGGTTCATCGGGCGCTACCGGCAACTGAATGGAAAACCGGTCTTTCGGGATCGAGAGTCTCGGATCGGGAGGCGTCGAGACTTCCTTGAAGGAACCCGTTGACAGCTCCGATCTTGTAGGCGCATGCTTCCGGGCTGGCTCCTGTGAACCGGTGGAATGCGCGGAATATTCCTCCTGGACAACCTCGGCAGGAATCTCGGATCGCGCATCGAACGCATTCCGGCGCGTTCTCGGGATCGGCAAGATCGAGAAGACGCGCTGCTTTCGCGGAGAGGGCGACTGGCATCCCTGGCTTGGGAAGTCTGCTATTCATCTCCCACTCCGCCCCGCAACCGATCAGCGTATAGCATGGAAGAACCGACCCGTCGGCGGAGATCGTGAGAGTTGTCCTTCCCAGTCCACACCATCCCATCGAAAAGTGTGGGGAGAAAAGCGCGCCTAAGATGTCGCGGACCAGCGGATCGTATGCGTCGGTCCTCGAGATTCCCGCTTCGCAGAAGAGATCGAACGTCGAGTCTCGGATGTAGTCGGCGAAGCGTTCTTCCTCTGGGTCTCCCTCTTTGAACCAGCCGTTGACTACGGTCAACCGAACATATCGGTTCTCGAATCTCTCCTGAAGGAAATGATAGAGATTGGCGAGCGGCAGTCCGGCAGCCATGTGGTCGGGTGTGGGTGCGGGCAATCTCGGCAATCCGGAGTCCCTTGTCTTGATATCGATGCCACGTTTGGACAACGCGGTCGTAGCTACCGCGACCGTTTGAGAAGAATCGGTTCTTGTCATGGATCTGGCGAGGGCCGTCGACGGACATAGTGACGTCCATATCGCAGCGTCTCGCGAGATCAATTAATTCGCGGCTGAAAATCGTCATGTTCGTGACGCAGCCGACACGGATTCTTCTGTCGATATCTTCGTTCCGTTTTGCTTCAAGCGTTTCGACAACGGATCGGATCGCGCGAACGTTCATCAGCGGTTCGCCGCCAATAGCTTGACTCGGACGAGGTTAGGAAAGCGATCTATCGCGTATCTGAGCGTTTCTTGGACGGTTTCCTCCGTCATCCATCGGGTTTCATCATGGTGATATGTGCCGTCGTTGGCGAAGCAGTAAGGACATCTGAGGTTGCATCCTTCTGAGATGTTGAGGACGAGCTCTCTGACGGCGGCGTCTCCGTGGTATATTCGGTCGTGTCTGGCTTCAGCTCGTTTTCGAATCGTTGAGTATAGAGAATCGACGGCGGGGCTGGAAAATTGATGCGGGGTCATTTGCAATCATCTGGCTTGTCTGCCAACTAGGAAAGTAGATCAGAAACAGTCCATGGGGAGTGAAGAATATTGAACTTCACCCCCCATGGACGTGTAGTTTGTCGGTATGTGGTCAGTCGCGGCCCATTCCCTGGCAGCCGACTCCGAAGCAGGCGGTCGTCAGCAGGTCCTTTGTCAGCCGACTGAAGTTCTCTTCGAGCTTGTCGGCGATGATGGTTTCGTTCATGGGAGTGTGTCATCTCGTGTCGATCTTCGCGAAGAATAGTAGTTTGGATAAACTTGTTTGGAGGCGTGCGAATTGGCGCTGAAGGACCCGGAGATGCTGGTGGGGTCTCGGGAAGTTCTTGACAAAGATGGAGAAGGCGACAATGCGCTCTGGCATATTGAACTGGGCTATCGGTCAATAGCATTGTTTCGCGGGCCTTCGATCTGGGGCTCTCCTCTCGGAGGGGCGCCGTTGTGCCACTTAGATTCAAGATGAGATCAATTCGATGGTCGGCCCACGTCTGCTTGAATGTCGAGGGACTTTTGTCCTAACTTTGTGGCTCTTCCCAGACTTGAGCTTGTTCACTGTTGGGTACAGTACGGGGGCGTAAGGGTTGTTGAACTGCGGCTATATCGATGATTGCTCGGTGGTTTGGTCACTAAGAATTGGCCGCGCGACACTAGTGGCGGGCCTGAGCGAAGGCCGGGTAGCGTGACGTACGGTGTCTCATGAGCCGTCTTGACGCAGGTCAAGGCCGAGGCAAGCCAAATTCGACGCGGGTGCGTAGCTCAGCCGTAGTGCGGCCGTCGTCGGTGGGTGCGAAGAGAACTCCCTCGTACTTCACCTGACCTGCGTAGACACGCTGAGACGGGTCGAAATGTGGTCACTAACCCGATGAACGAACTCAGGGCAGACGAACAAGTCAGGGCACCTGCACAGATGAGGGGCAACCGGAGAGCGTGGTTGCTTCGGCGGATATCTGTTTACTTTTCGGAGATGTTGAGAATAGAACCTGTCGTAGACAGCTCTGTCCAATGGTTTCTTTCTGACATCGCTGCTTTCGATCATCCAACAAGAGCCTGTCTGATTTCGACGCTTAACCGTGATCTGGGTGGGGTTGCTCGCAGGCTCCCACGGCTCCGAATGTCTGTTGAACTTCTGTCGACAGTCCGGCGCCCGGTTCTGGCTCGATAGAGGGCGCGGGCCAGCGGCTGGGAAGTCATCGTCAGCGCAGCCCCGCCTCCTCGCACAGGGCGCTGGCCGATCCGGCGCATAGGGCATCGACCGTGGTGAAGCCGTCGGCCAGCACGGTCGAGGCGATGTCGTCCGCCGTGACCGCTGTCGGCTCCAGGAGGACGGTGGGCACCTGCCCCGCCCCGTTGTCCATCGTCGTCGTGGCCGCGGAGGGCTGCTGTCCGCGGGCCAGCTGCAGGGCGACCCCGGCGGCGGTCTGGGCCAGGTCCTTCATCGGCTTGTAGGCGGTGACCGCCTGTTCGCCGGACAGAAGGCGCCGCAGGGCCGAGACCTCCGCGTCCTGCCCGGAGATCGGCGGTAGGGGAGCAGTCCGCCCGGACTCGCGGAGAGCCTGCGCCGCTCCAGAGGCGATCCCGTCGTTCGCGGCCAGCACGCCCGCGAGCGGCCTGTCCCCGATCTTCTCCAGCGCGTCCTTCATCAGCGTGCGGGCCTCGTCGGAGGACCATCCCGGGACGTACGCGTGGTAGGCGACCTCGATCTTTCCGTCGAGGACGGAGGAGGCGCCCTCGTCCACCCACGCGGCGTTCGCGCTGCCCTCGTCGCCCCCCAGGACGACCACGACCCCGTCGGAGGGCGGGTCGGAGTCGAGGATCGCCTGCGCCCCGATCTGCCCGACCATTCCCGAGTCGAAGGTGACGAACGCGTCGACCGCCGCACCTGTGATGAGCGAGTCGTAGGCGATGACGGGCACGCCTGCGTCGGAGGCCTGGCGCGCGATGTCGGCGGCTCCCGCGGAATCGATGGAGGCCACCACCAGCACATCGGCGCCGTTCGCGATCGACTGGGCCGCCAACTGGTTCTGCTCGTCCTGCGAGCTGGCGACCGCCGTCTCCACGGTGCAGTCCGGACAGTCGTCGATGACGGCGACCTCGAAGTTCGGCACGTCCGAGGCCACCCAGCGCACAGAGGTCTGCTCGGCGATGAACGCGACATGCACCGCGGGGCCGCCCGACTGGGAGCCCCCGCCCGACTGGCCGGGCGCGCCGGACTGGCTCTGACCGGCGGAGCAGGCGCTGAGGGCCAGGCCGGTGCAGGCGGCCAGGACGGCGAGTGCGGCGCCGCGCCGGCGCAGCCGGCCGGGAGGGAAGGCCGTCGTCGTTGACATGCGTGCTCGTGCTCTCATCGTCATCCTCAGATCCTGAACCGTGCGACGTCAGCCGACATCGCGGCCGCCATGCCCGCGAGTTCGACGACCGCCTTCTCCGAATCGGCGGCCCCCTGGCCCGTCGACGTGGCGGACCGGGCGACCTCGCCGATCGTGGAGGCAATGCCGGAGGCGCCGGAGGCGGCCCCGGAGAAGGTCCGGCCGAGCTCGCCCGTCGTCGCCGACTGCTCCTCCACCGCTGCGGCGATCGTGGTCTGGTGGTCGGAGATCTCCCCGATCACGGCGCTGATGGTCTCGATCGCCTCGACCGCCTGCTGCACCTGGTTCTGCATCGCCCCGATCCTCCGGGCGATGTCATCCGTCGCCTCCGACGTGCTGTTGGCGAGGTCCTTCACCTCGCCGGCGACGACGGCGAAGCCCTTCCCGGCCTCGCCGGCGCGCGCGGCCTCGATCGTCGCGTTGAGCGCCAGCAGGTTGGTCTGCTTGGCGATCGTCGTGATGGTGTCGACGACCTCGTTGACCTCCGTGGAGGAGCGGCCCAGCGCGTCCATCGTCGCGTGGGCGGACTCTGCCAGCCCGACGGCTCGGCCGGCGACGTCGGCCGCTCGCGCCGCGCTGGCCGAGATCTCCTGGATCGAGGCGCCGAGCTGCTCTGTTCCGGCGGCGGCCGTGGCGACGTGCGCTGAGATCCCCCCGGCCGCCGAACTGACGTCCTCCGCGCGTTTCGAGACCTCCCATGTGGCGGAGGCGATGGAGCGGCTCGTCGCGGTGAGCTCCTCGCTGGCCGCGGCCAGGGCGGTGGCGCGTTCGGAGATGCCGTGGACCATCTGCCGCATCGACTCGGTCGCTCGGTTCAGGGCGATGCCCATGCGGCCGATCTCGTCGGTCGAGTCGAGATGGACCGCGGTCGTGAGGTCGCCGTCGGCGACGTGCCGCACCGCCTCCTCGATCCGGCGGAGGGACCGCATGATGCCGCGCACGACGCGCCTGACGACGTCCAGCGCGATGGCGCTGCCCACCACGAGGCAGGCCGCCATCGACAGCCGTGCCCGCTGGTACACGTCGCCCACCTGCTGCGTGCTCTGCTCGGCGACGGTCGCCGAGAGATCTTCCAGCGTGTCGAGCTCGTTCTGGGCGTTCGCCGCCAGTGTCGACATCGTCCCGAGGTAAAGCTCCTGGAAGGCGGCGGAGTCCCCCGATCGGGCCAACGGGGTGAGAAAGCGGTCGCGGACCGCGCGATACGACTCCCACCAGGCGTTGAACTTGCGCAGAGCGACGCCCTGGTCCTCCGTGAGCGGGAGCGCGCTGTAGTCGGCGACCAGCCCGTCGAGGGACGAGTCGTCCTCCTCAAGGCCGGCCTCCAGATCGGCGTATGCGGCGTCGTCGGGTGCGAGCGCCAGGTTCGCCAGGTCCCGTTGGGTGGCCACCACCTCGGCCCTCACCTCGGCGAGCGTCTGGTTGGGAACCAGGGCGTCGGAGTAGATGGACTGCGCGTAGGCGCTGATGTCCCCCATGCCGACCAGTCCCACGCCGACCGCCACGAACCCCGCCAGCCCTCCGATCGCCAGGGCTCCCATGAAACGGGCGCCCACCGACATGCTGGTGACCCGTTGTCGCCATCCTGGCTGTGCTGAACGATCCATCGTTACGGTGTCCTCCTTGCCACACGTGCAAATGGCACTACACCAGGGTCATCGGCGCAGCGGCGCTGATTGTGAGGTATGCGGCCGCCGGGCGTTGGCCGGCCGAGCCGAGCCGGGATCCGGCGCGGGCGGATCCCGGGGGGAGCGAGGGCGAGCAGAACGAAGTTGAGTGGAATAGACTCAAGATTGAGCGCGTTGAGAACCTCAGGTGTCCGACCGGCCGGCATGCCGAGCGGACCTCGGAACATCTCATCGCCGCGCATCCGCGAGGCATCAGGAGGAAGACGTGAACGAGGAATTCACGACGAAGGCCCAGGAGGCCATCGGCTCCGCTGTCCAGTCGGCGGCGGCAGCCGGAAATCCGCAGGTGCTGCCCCTCCACCTGCTTGAGGCTCTGCTGGGCCAACAGGAGGGCATCGCGGTGTCGCTGCTCGCAGCCGTCGGCGCCGACCGTCAGGCGGTGGGCTCGCGCGTGCGCAACGCGCTGGTCGCCCTGCCGGCCAGCTCGGGGGCGTCGGTGGCCCAGCCCCAGACATCGCGCGGGCTCATGAGTGTCATCACCGACGCGCAGAAGCGGGCCGCGCAGGGAGGCGACTCCTATGTCTCCACCGAGCACCTGCTCATCGCCATCGCGGCGGGCGGGGCCTCGGGCGACGAGGCGGGCCGCATCCTCACCCAGGCGGGAGCGACCCCCGACGCCCTGGAGGCGCGCCTCAAGGAACTGCGCCCCGACCCCGTGACGACCAAGGACCCGGAGGGCTCCTTCGAGGCCCTCAAGAAGTACGGGCGCGACCTCACCGAATCCGCGCGCGAGGGCAGGCTCGATCCCGTCATCGGCCGCGATACGGAGATCCGCCGCGTCATCCAGGTCCTGTCCCGGCGCACGAAGAACAACCCGGTCCTCATCGGAGAGCCGGGCGTGGGCAAGACGGCGGTCGTGGAGGGCCTCGCCCAGCGCATCGTCGCCGGCGACGTCCCCGACTCCCTGCGCGACAAGCGGCTCATCGCCCTGGACCTCACCTCGATGGTGGCCGGCGCGAAGTACCGCGGCGACTTCGAGGAGCGTATGAAGGCGGTCCTCGGGGAGATCAAGAACTCCGACGGCCAGATCATCACCTTCATCGACGAGCTCCACACCGTCGTCGGCGCGGGCTCTGCCGAGGGGTCCACCGACGCCGGCAACATGCTCAAGCCGATGCTCGCGCGTGGTGAGTTGCGCCTGGTCGGCGCCACCACTCTGGACGAGTACCGCGAGCACATCGAGAAGGACCCCGCCCTGGAGCGCCGTTTCCAGCAGGTCTTCGTCGGCGAGCCCTCGGTGGAGGACACCGTCGCGATCCTGCGCGGCATCGCGCCGAAGTACGAGGCCCACCACAAGGTGACGATCTCCGACGGCGCGCTGGTGGCGGCCGCCCAGCTCTCCGACCGCTACATCACCGGACGCCAGCTGCCCGACAAGGCGATCGACCTGATCGACGAGGCCGCCTCGCGCCTGCGCATGGAGCTCGACTCCAGCCCCGTCGAGATCGATGAGCTGCGCCGCCAGGTCGACCGCCTGCGCATGGAGGAGTCCTACCTCACGGAGTCCGATCCCGATGCCACCGACGAGGCGACCCAGGACCGGCTGGCGAAACTGCGCGGCGACCTGGCCGACAAGCAGGAGAGGCTCAACGCCCTCACCGCCCGCTGGGAGGCGGAGAAGGCCGGGCACAACCGCGTCGGCGACCTGCGGGTCCGGCTGGACGAGCTGCGCACCCAGCTGGACCTGGCCATCCGCGAGAACCGGTGGGAGGAGGCCGGACGCCTGCAGAACGGCGAGATCCCGACCGTCGAGCGCCAGATCGCCGAGGCCGAGGCCCAGGCGGACACGCAGGTCGCGGGCGGCGACGCCCCCGAACCGATGATCGCGGAAAAGGTCGGTCCCGCCGAGATCGCCGAGGTCGTTCAGGCGTGGACCGGCATCCCCACGGGGCGGCTGCTCCAGGGCGAGACCGAGAAGCTCCTGGACATGGAGGAGGTCATCGGGCGCCGCCTGATCGGGCAGAAGTCCGCGGTGCACGCGGTGGCCGACGCCGTGCGCCGGTCGCGCGCGGGGATCTCGGACCCCAACCGCCCCACGGGATCGTTCCTGTTCCTCGGGCCCACGGGCGTCGGCAAGACGGAGCTCGCGAAGTCCCTGGCGGACTTCCTCTTCGACGACGAGCACGCCATGGTCCGCATCGACATGAGCGAGTACTCGGAGAAGCACTCCGTGTCCCGCCTGGTGGGCGCGCCCCCGGGATACGTCGGCTACGAGGAGGGCGGCCAGCTCACCGAGGCGGTGCGCCGCCGTCCGTACTCCGTCATCCTGCTCGACGAGGTGGAGAAGGCCGACCCGGAGATCTTCAACATCCTCCTGCAGGTCCTCGACGACGGCCGCCTGACCGACGGCCAGGGCCGCACGGTCGACTTCCGCAACACGATCCTCATCCTCACCTCCAACCTGGGCTCCCAGTTCCTGGTGGATCCCGGGCTGGACCGCGACCAGAAGCGGCGGGCGGTCATGGACACGGTGCACGCCGCGTTCAAGCCGGAGTTCCTCAACCGCCTGGATGAGGTGCTGATCTTCGACCCGCTCTCCCAGGAGGACCTGTCCCAGATCGTCGACCTCCAGGTCGACCTCATGGCGAGACGGCTGAGGGACCGCCGCATCACGCTCGACGTCTCCGAGCCCGCCAAGGGGTGGCTGACGCGGGCGGGGTACGACCCGGCCTACGGCGCCCGTCCCCTCAAGCGCACCGTCCAGCGCGAGATCGGTGACCGCCTGGCCCGCCTGCTGCTGGCCGGGGAGGCCCAGGACGGCGACACGGTGCGCGTCGACGTCTCCGACGACCTCACGTCGCTCACCGTCGTGCGCGGCGAGCCCGTGGCCGAGCCGGCGGACGTCTCCGTGAACTGGTGAGGCCCCGGGCTCCGGGCCCCGCCCCGGGGCTCGACGCCGTCCTGGGCGGCTGGAGCGCGCGACGTCCTGGGACCGAGGTGCCGCCCCCGCGCACTCCCGGCCGTGCGACAATGGCCAGACGTCATCGCAGTTCGGGGAAGGGGAGCCATGCCGGCTGAGCACCGCACCCGCGGCTCCTACTCCGCTGGGCAGGCCACCAGGGAGTCCATCCTCGACGCCGCGATGCGGTTGATCGCCGAGTCCGGCTACCACGGCTTCTCCCTGCGCGACGTCGGCCGGGAGGTCGGGATCTCCCACCCCGCCGTCATCTACCACTTCCCCTCCAAGGAGGCCCTGCTGCTGGCGGTCATCCACCGTTTCGAGCAGCAGATGGGACTCGTGGGGGTGGAGATCGACGAGGGCGGCGCCGGCCTCGTCGAGCGCGGCGTGATCCCGGGGGACCTGGGGGCGCTGTCACTCCAGTTGATGCGGCTGGCCAAGAGCCCGGAGGCGGCCACGCTGATGATGTCGGTGGACTCCGCGCTGGCCGTGGAGTCGGCGTGTCCCTCCCATCCCGCCCACGCCCACTACGTCTCTCGCCTCCGCGCTCTGCGGGCCTTCCTCGTCGACCAGCTGGGAGTCCTGGCAGACCACGGCCGGTGCCGTAGCGACCTCCGGGCCGACGCCCTCGCGGACTGCCTGATCCGCACCTGGTACGGCCTCGCCGTTCACACGCGCTATCTGGCCGACACGGACGCCGGCCGCTACCCGATCTCGACGTTCCTGGCGACCAGCGCGCGACTGCTGGCCCTCACGCCGGAGACGGTCCTGCTGGCGGCGGCCAGCGTCCCGGAGGATCTGGGGGATATCTTCGCCCGTTCGATGCGGATGTACACAGGGATGGCGGACGCGTGAGCCTCCCGGCGGCTCCCGGCCGCGCCCGCCGGCTGGCATGATCGGGGCCATGGAGCAAGCGAGCCCGTCCACGGATCTGTTCCCCGTCCCCTTCGAGCATTCCCTGGCCGTCCT
>JALCNR010000028.1 GCA_022649165.1 Actinomyces sp. | reverse complement strand
GTCCACCTCCCGATCCCGCTCGCGACCTGCGCGGATCGCGTGAATTCACCGTATCCACACTCCCGATGACGATGACAATTCATGAAATTCATGAATCTTGTGAATTCCCTTCACCATGGAGACGCCGGCTACCTGCTCCCTGCCGGGACCGGTCGCGTAGAGTAGGGAGGCACTACCCGTCTGTGGCTCCTGGAAGGATCGGCATGCTGTTCACCGTCGACCGTGACGTTCTCTCTGAGGCCGTGTCATGGACCGCCCGCACGCTCCCGGTCCGTCCGGCCAGTCCGATCCTGGCGGGCGTGCGCATCCAGGCTCACGACCAGGCGCTCACGCTGTCCTCCTTCGACTATGAGGTCTCGGCGACCGTCGAGATCCCGGCCGCGGTCGACGACTCCGGTGAGGTTCTGGTCTCCGGCAAGCTCTTGGCCGAGATCTCGAAGTCCCTGCCGGCGAAGCCCGTCCGTCTGGAGCTGGAGGGGCAGAAGGTGAATCTGACCTGCGGGTCCTCGCATTTCGCTCTGGCCGTTATGCCGCTCGACGAGTACCCGTTGCTGCCGGCCCATCCCGACCGGCGAGGTTCCGTCGACTCCCAGGTCCTCGCCCAGGCCATCGGCCAGGTCTCGGTCGCGGCCTCCCGCGACGACACTCTGCCGCTTCTCACCGGTGTGCGCATGGAGATCGAGGGGGAGCACATGACCCTCCTCGCCACCGACCGCTACCGGCTGGCGATGCGCGAGCTCTCCTGGGATCCCGCCGACCCCCAGTACTCGGAGGCGGCGCTCGTCAAGGCGCGCATTCTCACAGATGTCGCGAAGTCGATGACGGGGGGCGCCTCCGTCGAACTGGGGTTGTCCCGCGAGTCCCAGCCAGGGGCGTCCTCGTTGATCGGGTTCACGGCGGGGGGACGGCGGACGACCTCGACGCTCATGGACGGCGACTACCCTCCCGTGCGGCGCCTCTTCCCTGAGTCCACGTCGATCCAGGCCGTGTGCGAGCGCCACGTGCTGTTGGAGGCGGTGCGGCGCGTGTCCCTGGTCGCCGAACGCAAGACCTCGGTGCGTATGGCCTTCTCCGAAGGGCAGGTGGTCCTCGAGGCCGGGCAGGGAGACAACGCCCAGGCGTCAGAGGCCATCGAGGTCCGACTCGATGGCGAGGACATCTCGACGGCGTTCAACCCGCAATTCCTCATGGACGGCCTGTCTGTCGTCGACACCGACTACGTGCGCTTCGGTTTCACGCATCCGACCAAGCCGGCGGTGCTCACGGGTCAGACGGGCGCGGACGAGGGGCCCGTCGACTACTTCCGCTATCTGCTGATGCCGATCCGATTCGGCATCTGAGGAGGCCATCGCGTGCGTGTCTCACACGTGGCGCTCGATGACTTCCGCTCCTACCGTCACGCGGTCATCGAGCTGCCTGCCGGGACGACGGTCCTCGTGGGACCCAACGGCCAGGGGAAGACGAACCTGGTCGAGGCGATCGCCTATCTCTCCGCCTTCACCTCCCATCGGGTGGCCGCCGAGGGCGCAATGGTGCGCACCGACCCCGAGGTCCCCCCCGACCAGGCCCCCGGCGGCGCCGTCATCCGGGTCAAGCTGGTCACCCGGGAGCATGCCCGGGTGGGGGAGGGCTCTCCGGGTGCGCTCGCGCGGGAGCAGGTCCTCGAGCTTGAGATCGTCCGCGGGCGTGCCAACCGCGCGCGCCTGAACCGCACGACCGTGCGCCCGCGCGACATCGTCGGAATGGTTCGCACCGTCGTGTTCGCCCCGGAGGACATCCAACTGGTGCGCGGCGACCCGGCGGCGCGCCGCCAGTTCCTCGACGATCTGGCCACGCAGCTACATCCCACCCTGTCCGTGGCGCGCGCTGACTTTGACCGTGTGGCGCGTCAGCGCGGGGCGCTCATGCGGCAGGCCTCGCACCAGATCCGGAGGGGCCGCGCGCCCGATCTGTCGACCCTGGACGTGTGGGACGAGCAGTTCGCCCACCTGTCCTCCCGGATGACGGCGGCCCGGGCAGAGGTCGTCGATCTCATCGCGCGGCCCGCGGCCCGAGCGTATCTGAGCGTCTCCGACTCGCCGAAGGCCCTGACGATGCGGCTCGACGCTTCCGTGGACCGGGTCGACGGTTCCGGAGCGGGAGGGGACCCTCAGGACGTCGACGGCCAGGCCGCGCGTCTGCTCCAGGTGCTGGAAGACCAGCGCGGCCGCGAGGCCGAACGCGGCGTCAACCTGGTGGGGGCGCACCGCGACGATCTGAACCTGGGGCTCGGCGGCATGCCCGTCAAAGGGTACGCCAGCCACGGGGAGACCTGGTCGGTGGCATTGGCCGCCCGTCTGGCCGCCTTCTCCGTGCTGGAGGACCAGGGGGAGGAGCCGATCCTCATCCTCGACGATGTCTTCTCCGAGCTCGACACCGCCCGACGGCGCGGCCTGGCGGAGATGGTCGCGGGGGCCGACCAGGTCCTGGTGACGGCCGCCGTGGCGGAGGATGTGCCCGAGGCGCTGCGCGGGCATCGTCTGGACGTGAGCTGGGAGGCGGGCAGCGGATCCGTGGTGTCATCGCAGCGGGACGTGCGAGCCGGTGTCGAGGGGGAGGTCGGAGATGACAGCTGAGAATGGCGGGAAGCTCTCCGGGAGCCGGGAGGAGGATCCGGCTGGGGCCGCCGACCGGGCGGGGACGTCCTCGTCGGCGGGGAGCGCCTCCTCGGAAGGCGCCGGGGAGGCGGCGGGGGGCCCCACGGAGGCGGACCTGCGTGCCGTGGCCGACGCGGCCCTGCAACGCATGCGGGAGGCGCGCCTGGGCGTGCCGAGGGCGTCCGGGTGGGCGTCCCGTCGGGCGGCGCGCGGAGCCGTGGGCGCGCGCCTATCGAGGATGGCGGCGCGATGGACGAGGGCGCCGGGCATGGCGGCCGCGCGCACCCAGTGGGACGAGCCCGCCCCCCTGGGAGCGGTGATCGGCCACGTCAGCCGCCAACGGGGCTGGGAGGGTCCGGCCGCGATGGGATCAGTGATGGCCAGGTGGCCGGTCATCGTGGGGGCGAACCTGTCGGAGCACTGCCGCGTCGAGACCTTCGAGGACCACCGGCTCATCGTGAGGTGCTCCTCGACGGCCTGGGCGAAGCAACTGCAGCTCTTGCTGCCCCATATCGAGCGGCGCATCGACGAGGAGGTCGGCCCCGGAGTGGTCACCCAGGTGGTGGTCCGCGGTCCGGCGGCGCCTTCGTGGAGGAGGGGCCGGTACTCAGTGCCGGGCAGGGGGCCGCGCGACACCTACGGGTAAATATCGCCCCGGTCGGGGCGTGCATCTGGTCACAGCCGAGTGGACGCAGGTCAGGACCGATTCCCCCGGGTGCCCGTCGGGCCTGGAAGGCGGGGTCCCAGACCCGTTCTTGGTAGGATGGGAGCCAGAGTTTTCACAGGCGGGATGCGGGTTGACCGCCCCGTTCGAGGGCACTGCGCTGATACATGGTCAGGGCGTCTGTGCACCTGACGCGCGCGCTTGACGAGGGGAGCCGATGAGTGGCTGAGACAACTGAGCCATACCAGGATGGGGACGGCGAGGGGACCTACGGCGCCTCCGACATCACGGTCCTCGAGGGGCTTGAGGCCGTGCGCAAGCGGCCCGGCATGTACATCGGGTCGACGGGGGAGAGGGGTCTGCACCACCTGGTCTACGAGGTCGTCGACAACTCCGTGGACGAGGCTCTGGCCGGATACGCGACGCATATCGAGGTGACCATCCAGGCCGACGGCGGGCTGCGGGTCGTCGACGACGGCCGCGGCATCCCCGTGGACGAGCACCCCACCGAGCACCGGCCCACCGTCGAGGTCGTCATGACGATCCTCCACGCCGGCGGCAAGTTCGGCGGCGGCGGGTACGCGGTCTCCGGCGGCCTGCACGGCGTCGGGATCTCGGTGGTCAACGCCCTGTCCACGCGCGTGGACACCGAGGTGCGCCGGCAGGGCCACGTGTGGCGGATGTCCTTCGCGAACGGGGGGAACCCCATCACGCCCCTGATCATGGGGGAGGAGACGGAGGAGACGGGCACGACCCAGACCTTCTACCCGGATCCCGAGATCTTCGAGACGGTCGAGTTCAACTTCGAGACCCTGCGCCAGCGTTTCCAGCAGTACGCCTTCCTCAACAAAGGACTGCGGATCACGCTGACCGATGAGCGACCCGGCGTCCAGGATGACGGCGACGAGATCACCGGCGACGCGGAGGGCACCAGCGACGACCCGGTTCCCGGATTCCGGCGCGTGTCCTACATGTACGAGCACGGCCTGCGCGACTACGTGGCCTTCCTGGACTCCACGAAGAAGACGGAGGTCATCAACTCCGAGATCATCGACTTCGAGACCGAGAACGACGAAGGCACGATGTCGGTCGAGATCGCGATGCAGTGGACGACGGCCTACACCTCCTCCGTCCACGCCTTCGCGAACACGATCAACACGACGGAGGGCGGCACCCACGAGGAGGGCTTCCGGACGGCGCTGACGACGGTGCTCAACCGGTACGCCCGCGACAAGGGCCTGCTCAAGGACAAGGACGACAACCTCTCGGGCGACGACGTCCGGGAGGGGCTCACGGCCGTCATCTCGATCAAGCTGACGGAACCGCAGTTCGAGGGGCAGACGAAGACGAAGCTGGGCAACACGGAGGCGAAGACCTTCGTCCAGTCCACCGTCTACCAGCAGCTCAGCGACTGGTTCGACGCCCATCCCGCCGATGCGCGCGCGATCATCCAGAAGGGCCAGCAGGCGCAGATGGCGCGTGTGGCGGCCCGCAAGGCGCGGGAGGCCACCCGGCGCAAGACCGCGCTCGACACCGTCTCGATGCCCACGAAGCTGCGCGACTGCAGCTCCCGCGACGCCTCGGTGTGCGAGATCTTCATCGTCGAGGGCGACTCCGCCGGCGGTTCGGCGGTCCAGGGCCGCGACCCGGAGCATCAGGCGATCCTGCCGCTGCGCGGGAAGATCCTCAACGTCGAGAAGGCGCGCCTGGACCGCGCGCTGAACTCCGACACGATCATGGCCCTGATCTCGGCGCTGGGCACCGGCATCGGCGAGGAGTTCGACATCGGGAAGCTGCGCTACAACAAGATCATCCTCATGGCCGATGCGGACGTCGACGGACAGCACATCGCGACCCTGCTGCTGACGTTCCTCTACCGGTACATGACGCCCCTAGTCGAGCAGGGCCACGTCTACCTGGCCACTCCGCCGCTCTACCGGCTGAAGTGGTCGAACGCCCCCCACCAGTTCGCCTATTCCGACAACGAGCGCAACAGGCTGCTCGCGGCGGGATCGCAGACCGGCTGGCGGCTGCCCAAGGAGGGCCCCATCCAGCGGTACAAGGGCCTTGGCGAGATGAACGACCAGGAGCTGTGGGAGACCACGATGGATCCCGTCCACCGCATCCTCAAGCAGGTCGAGCTCGGCGAGGCGGCGGCGGCCGACGAGGTCTTCAGCATGCTGATGGGCGACGACGTGGAGTCGCGGCGGGCCTTCATCCAGCGCAACGCGCAGGACGCCCGCTTCATCGACGCGTGAGCGTCAGGGACACAGAGGAGAACAGCCTGTGAGCGACCAGCCCACCGAACCCACCGATGCCGCGACGTCAGCCGATGCCGTGACCCAGCCGGGGGAGGCGCCCTCGGCGATGCCCGCGCAGGGGCGCATCGACCAGGTCGACCTCGAACTGGAGATGCAGCGGTCCTACCTGGACTACGCGATGTCGGTCATCGTCAGCCGCGCACTCCCCGATGTGCGCGACGGCCTCAAGCCCGTGCACCGGCGCATCCTCTACGCGATGTATGACGGCGGGTACCGGCCCAACTCGGGTTTCTACAAGTGCATGCGCGTCGTCGGCGACGTGCTGGCCCATTACCACCCCCATGGCGACGCCTCGGTGTACGACGCTTTGGCGCGGCTGGTGCAGTCGTGGTCGATGCGCTATCCGCTGGTGGCGGGGCAGGGGAACTTCGGGTCCCCGGGCAACCTCGGGCCTGCGGCGCCGCGGTACACCGAGTGCAAGATGGCGCCCCTGGCCATGGAGATGGTCCGTGACATCGACGAGGACACTGTCGATTTCCAGGACAACTACGACGGTCGCGCCCAGGAACCGACGGTTCTTCCCGCTCGCTTCCCGAACCTGCTGGTCAACGGGTCGGAGGGGATCGCGGTCGGGATGGCGACCCGCATCCCGCCGCACAACCTCCGCGAGGTCGCCGACGGCGTCCAGTGGGCCCTGGACCATCCGGAGGCGACCCGGGAGGAACTCCTCGAAGCCCTCATGCAGCGCATCAAGGGGCCGGACTTCCCCACGGGTGCCACGATCATGGGGCGCCGCGGGATCGAGGACGCCTACCGGACGGGCCGCGGATCCATCATCCAGCGCGCCGTCGTCGACGTGGAGGAGATCCACGGGCGCCAGTGCCTGGTGGTCAAGGAGCTCCCCTACCAGGTCAACCCCGACAATCTGGTCGCGAAGATCGCGGACCTGGTGAAGTCGGGCCAGGTCCAGGGCATCGCGGACATGCGCGACGAGTCCTCGGGCCGCCACGGCCAGCGCCTCGTCATCGTCCTCAAGCGCGACGCGGTGCCCAAGGTCGTCCTCAACAACCTCTACAAGCGCACGCAGTTGCAGGACTCGTTCCCGGCGAACATGCTGGCCCTCGTCGACGGGGTGCCGCGCACGCTGAGCCTGGACGGATTCGTCCGCTACTGGATCCGCCATCAGATCGAGGTCATCCGCCGGCGCACGGAGTTCCGCCTGGCCAAGGCGCGCGAACGCCTGCACATCCTGGACGGCTACCTCCGGGCCCTGGAGAACCTCGACGCCGTCATCGCCCTCATCCGCCGCTCCCCGACGGCCGACGACGCGCGCACCGGGCTGATGGGGCTGCTGCGCATCGATGAAGTCCAGGCCGACGCGATCCTGGCCCTGCAGTTGCGCCGCCTCGCCGCACTGGAACGGCAGAAGATCCTGGACGAGGACGCCGCGCTGCGCACACGGGTCGCGGACCTCGAGGACATCCTGGCCACTCCGGCCCGCCAGCGTTCGATCGTCTCCCAGGAGCTGTCGGAGTTGGTGGACAAGTACGGCGACGAGCGCCGCACGCGCATCTTGCCCTACGGCGGCGAGATGGCGATCGAGGATCTCATCCCGCAGGAGGACGTCGTCGTCACCATCACCCGCGACGGCTTCGCCAAGCGGACCCGCACCGACCTGTACCGCTCCCAGCGGCGCGGCGGCAAGGGGGTGCGCGGCACGCAACTGCGCGGGGACGACGTGGTCGCCCATTTCTTCGTCACCACGACCCACCACACGCTGCTGTTCTTCACGAACCTGGGCCGCGTCTACCGGGCCCGAGCCTACGAGATCCCCGAGGGCGGGCGCGACGCGAAGGGCCAGCACGTCGCGAACCTGCTCGCCTTCCAGCCGGAGGAGACGATCGCCCAAGTGCTGGCGATCGAGGACTTCCAGCAGGGCGAGTACCTGGTGCTGGCCACCCGCTCCGGGCTGGTGAAGAAGACGCGCCTGGCGGAGTACGACACGGCGCGCACCGGCGGCATCATCGCGATCAACCTGCGCGAGGACGAGGCCGGCGAACCAGACCGGTTGGTCTCCGCCCAGATCGTCAATGCCGAGGACGACCTGCTGCTGGTCTCCCGGGAGGGCCAGGCCGTGCGTTTCACCGCCTCCGACGAGCAGCTGCGCCCCATGGGCCGGGGCACCTCGGGCGTCAAGGGCATGAGGTTCCGTCCCGGCGACGAGCTGCTGGGCATGGAGGTCGTCCGTCCGGGCACGGACCTGCTCATCGTCACCGAGGGCGGCTACGCGAAGCGCACGCCGATCGAGGAGTACCCCACCAAGGGGCGCGCGACCCTGGGCGTGCGCGCGGGCAAGCTCGTGGAGGAGCGGGGCGCGCTGGCCGGCGCCCTGGTGGTCGATCCCGAAGAGGACGTCATGGTCATCACGGAGTCGGGCAAGCTGGTTCGCGTCAGCGCCTCCGATGTCCGGGAGACGGGGCGCAACACGATGGGCGTCATCTTCGCCCGGCCCGACCAGGACGACCGCATCATCGCGGTCACGCCGAACCCCGAGCGCGAGCTGGCGGAGGAGGGGGCCGACTCGGAGGAGCCGCCCGACGCCGCCGGAGAACCAGACGCGGTCGGGGCCGACACGGTAGCGTCTGAGGAGGACAGCGCACAGGAAGGTGACCAATGAGCGAGCGCACCGAAGTGGGGACAGGCGCCGACGCCGGGGCGCTGAGGCGCGTCGATCTTGCGGTCGCGCGCATCGATGCCTGGAGCGTCATGAAAGTCAGCTTCCTGCTGTCGGTGGCACTGGGCATCGCCACCGTCATCGCGGCCTTCGTCGTGTGGACGATGCTGGACGGGATGCACGTCTTCTCGGACCTGCAGGAATTCCTGGAGACCCTGTCCGCGGACCGCTTCATCGCGCTGCTCGACTATATCCGCCTGCCGAAGATGATGTCCTACGCGACGATCGTCGCGGTGGTCAACGTCGTGCTGCTCACCGCGATCTCGACGCTGGGGGCATTGCTGTACAACGTGGTGGCTGCCCTGGTGGGCGGCGTCCGGGTCTCGCTGATGGACGAGTGAGTCCCGCGGTCCCAGTGGTTCCCGACGTGCGCCACGTCACCGGTCGCGGTTTGTCGGTCGGAGCGCCGCTCAGGTACCATTGCTCGGTGCCCCGTTGGGACGCCGGTTGGGCCTATAGCTCAGTAGGTTAGAGCGCAGTCCTGATAAGACTGAGGTCGGTGGTTCGAGCCCACCTAGGCCCACCATCTGCCAGAGGCCACGACCGTCGGCTGCGGTGGGGGAGCGGAGGTCACCAGTGAACAAGTGGGTCACGGCCCTTGCGACGGTCGGCGCCGCGGTGCTCGCCGGGTTGCTCGTCCGCCAGGTGGCCGCCGATCTGTCCGACAATGCCCAGCTGTGGCGGTCCGTCACCGACGACCCGGAGTCCGACTGACGCCACTCACGGGGCCGTGGCGCAATTGGTAGCGCACCTGCTTTGCAAGCAGGGGGTTGCGGGTTCGAGTCCCGTCGGCTCCACAATTTCAGACGTCGTCGAACTCCTGACGGGGTTGGGTCTGTCCGTCAAACGGTGGGTCTGGGGGTCTGGTCTGACGCGGGTTCGGCGCGACCGGCAGCGCCAAGAGCGAGGTTCAGTGCAATATGAGGGCCTTGACGGGTCCGTTCCGGCGCCGAACCTCGCGACGGGCGCCCTCGACGCGCGTGAGCCACGCCTTCAGCGCCCTCACCGGGTCGGCCAGACTGGGAGGACGCCATCGGAACCAGCCTCAGCGTCCATTTCAAACCCGGCGAACCCAGGTGCGGGATCTGCATCCTCGAGTTCTCCAACGAAGAGCGGCACGTCGGACAGAGCCGCGATGTCGTGCGCCGCTTCGCCGATCACTCACGCCACCATCCCGACATCGTCGCCATCCAGTTCCATGCCGTCCCCGTTGCCCGCCTCGACGAGGCCGAGCGGCAGATGATCCAGAACCAGCGTGAGGCCGGACATCACTTGCGCAACATCGACGTGGTCTCCCGAACCTGGGGCGACTCCGTGCTTGACGCGGTCATCGACCAGGAGGAGGTCCAGGCCAGCTGGGTCAACGGAGAACCGCAGACCCATCCCGACGACCTTCGGATGCTCATGGCCAAGCGCCGCCGCAGCACCGCCACCAAGTACCGGAAACTCAAAGAGGTCCCCTCATGCGAAGACGTCTTCGCCGACGTCTGTATCTACCTCGACCGCGTCATCCCCTGGCCCCCGACCACTGACGGCCGCTTCTGGACGGTGTCCGCCATGCCGGCAACGAACAGGACGCGGGATGAACAACGACTGGTCACCATCAACTGCGGGAAGGTCGAGGCTTTCGTCGTCATCGAAGACCGCTCAACGCATGAGGCGTGGCGGTTCCTCAATCTGGAGCACGGGATCCTGAAGAAACACGATCTACCGCCCGACCCGCGCGAGTGCTTCTCCTCCACCGACGGCTACCGGAGCGCGGGCCGGTTGGCCGTGGCGGTGATCGGCACCGCGCCGCCATAATGGGTCCCAGCAACGGGAGGAGACGCCAGGTGAGGATCGATGGATTATCGCTGTCCAGCCTGACCTGGCGTGACTGGCTGACGATCCCCAACGTCGTCACACTGGCCCGATTCCTCCTCATCATCCCGGTCGCCTGGCTGCTGATCTCCGGCGACCACGCCACGACGGCGCTGATCCTCCTCACCGTCTTCGGGCTCACCGATTGGGTTGACGGCTTCCTCGCGCGCCGGATGGGCCAGGAGAGCGCGATCGGAGCGCTCATCGACCCGATCGCCGACCGCCTGGGAGTCGGGGTGGTCGCGATGGCGCTCGTCCTCGGCGGTCGCCTCGCCGCATGGATCGTCGTCGTCATCGTGGCGGTCGACCTGTGCCTGGCGGTCACCTTCCTCATCGTCCGTCCGGCCCAGCACCCACCGGTCACTCCGCTCGGCAAGATCCGCACAGCGTTGCTCATGGCGGGTTTCGTCGCCACGGGTCTCGGGCTCGTCCCCGGCTGGCGGGCGGCGGCAGTCATCGGCCGCATCCTGTGCGCCACCGGAGCCGTCGCCCATGCGGTGGCCGGTCTCGGGTACTTCCGGGCGATGGTGCGCTCCGCCTGAGGGAAGCGCCGCTCCCGGCGTCTATGCCAGATGGCGCGCGATGAAATCGACGAGTTCCCGCTCGACCTCCTCCCGGGTGTCGGGGTCGTTGTGGATCTCGTGGCGGTAGCCGGTCCAGATCCGGGTGCGCACGTCGCGGTGCCCCGACAGCTGGAGCGCGTTGGCCACGTGGTACGCGCCCTCGCCGTAGTTCGCGACCGGGTCCATGTCCCCGCTCATGATGAGCACGGGCAGGTCGGCGGCGACCCGGTGGTACCACTCCGGCGCGGTGACGCGGTCGTAGAGCTCGATGAAGTCGCGGACGAAGCGCAGGGTCATCGGCGCCTGGAGGTTGTTGAACGGGTCGCGCGAGTGGTCGAGCACCACGGCGGGATCGACCGCGATCCAGTCGGTCGGGCCGTTGACGTGGTCGTAGCGCGAGGTGAATCCCTCGAACATCTGGTCGACGAAGCCGTCGTCGCGCGCTGTGCCGCCCTCGTCCGCGATGCGGCGGTCCAGCGCGGCGCGGTCGACGCCCTCGTCGATGCCGCGGATCTGGGAGGCCACGCCGCACAGGGCCAGGCCGGACAGGGCCTCGCCGTGAGCGGAGGCGAATCCGCGGGCGATCATCGATCCCCAGGAGTGCCCGAACATGAAGAACGGGAGGTCAGGATGGGCCTCCCGGACCATGCGGCTCAGGGCGGCCTCGTCCTCGACGACGGCGACGGCGCCGTGGGGCCCCGTGTCGCCCCACTCGCCGGACACCACCGCCGTGCGGCCGTGACCGGCGTGGTCGTCCGCGGCCACCACGAAACCCGCGTCGAGGAGCCGAGTGATCATGTGCAGATAGCGGCGCGAGTGCTCCCCGAGGCCGTGGACCACCTGGACGACGGCCCGCGCGGGGCGGACCGGCTCGTAGATCCACCCCTGGATCTGGTCGCGGCCGTTGGCCGAGGGAAATTGGATGTCTCGGATCGCCATGGTGTCCTCCTGTCGGCGCCGCGTCCCGCCCCGGTGCGGGAGCCCTCCGGCGCCATCCCCCTACGATAGGCCGCTCCCGCCCCGTGCGGGCGGGGCAGGGGACCTCGAGCGCATGGGACCAAGGCCCGTCGCCGGCGGGGAGACTTCCTCGGCGCGCGTTCCGCCTCCCCGGCCCTGCGCCCGAGGGGGCCCGCCTCCGAGGGGCGGTCACTAGGGTGGGAGCTAAGGGGGTGGGACATGGAGGTCCACGGCCGGACCCGCGTGCCAGCACGCCACGTGGGAGTGCCCAACTGGGTGCTGAAGACGACGATGGCGGTCACGGGGACCGTCATGGCCCTGTTCGTCCTCGTCCATATGCTCGGCAATCTCAAGATCCTCATCGATCCGGGCGAGATGGACACCTATGCCGCCTGGCTCCGGGAAGTCGGCGTCCCGCTGCTGCCCCACGGCGGCCTCCTGTGGATCGTCCGCATCGTCATGGCCGCGTGCCTGGTGGCGCACGTATGGTGCGCGCTCGTGCTCGCCTGGAGGGGACGCAGGACCGGGACCCCCGGGTCGTGGCGCGCGATGGGTCTGCGCGGCTGGGGGGCCAGGCTCATGCTGCCCACCGGCGTCCTGCTGCTCGTCTTCGTCGCCGTGCACCTGCTCGACCTCACGATCGGGAGGCTCGTCGCCTCCCCGGCGTTCCGGCATCCCGACCCCGGTTTCCACGCCTCGGCGAACGTCGCGGCCTCCCTCGGACGGCCGGTCATGGCGTCGTTCTACCTGATCGTGCTGTTCGGACTGGCCGTCCACCTCGCCCATGGGCTGCCCCTGGCCTGGCAGGACGTGGGCGGGTCGGGGCCGAGGAGCCGCGACGTCGCCCGCGTCGTCGGTCTCCTCGTCGCCGTGATGATCCTGGTGGGCGACGCGGTGGTCGTCATCGTGTCATGGACGGGAGGCCCGTGATGGACGGTCTGGACAGGGTCCTGCGGGCTCTCGGGCGCGGCGGGGGACGCCGGAGGGCGGCGCCCGGTTCCACGGGCGCCGAGGGGCGGCCGACCCCCCGCCCCTCGCCCCCGGGCGTCGACCTGCTCGAAGGCGGGGCGCTGTCCGCCCATGAGCCCGACGCGCCGCCCGCGCGGATGTGGGACGAGTTCATCGCCGGCGCGCGACTGGTCTCGCCCTCGAACCGGCGCCGGTTCACGGTGGTCGTCGTCGGAACCGGGCTGGCGGGCGCGGGGGCGGCCTCGTCCCTGGCGGAACTGGGGTTCCACGTCGAGGCGATCACCGCCCACGACACCCCGCGCCGCGCCCACTCGGTGGCGGCCCAGGGAGGGATCAACGCCGCCCGCGCCCGTCGCGTGGACGGCGACCAGCTCGCCCGTTTCGTCCGCGACACCGTCAAGGGCGGGGACTTCCGCGCGCGGGAGTCCGAGGCGTGGCGGCTCGGGCAGGAGTCCTCCCGCGTCATCGACCACATGAACGCGCTGGGCGTGCCCTTCGCTCGCGAGTACGGCGGGTCCCTGTCCACCCGCTCCTTCGGCGGCGTCCAGGTGTCGCGCACCTACTACTCGCGCGGCCAGACGGGCCAGCAGCTGGAGGTCGCCGCGGCGTCCGCCCTCATGCGGCAGGTGGCGGCCGGGAACGTCGCGCTGTGGGTGCGCCACGAGGTCCTCGACTTCGTCGTGGCCGACGGGCGCATGCAGGGCGTGGTGACCCGCGACTTGAGGACCGGCGAGATCCGCGTCCACCGGGCCCACGCCGTCGTCCTGGCCACGGGCGGGTTCGGCAACCTGTACTTCCACTCGACGCTCGCGAAGAACTCGAACGCCACGGCGACATGGCGGGCGCACCGCCTCGGGGCCGCCTTCGCCTCGCCCTCGTTCATCCAGTTCCACCCGACGGCGCTGCCGGTGTCCTCCGCGTGGCAGTCGAAGACGACGCTGATGTCGGAGTCCCTGCGCAACGACGGGCGCATCTGGGTGCCGAGGAATCCGGACGATCCCCGCCCGCCGGGCGAGATCCCGGAGGAGGACCGCGACTACTACCTCGAGCGCGCCTACCCGGCCTTCGGCAACCTCACGCCGCGCGACATCGCCTCACGGGCGGCCACCGCCCAGATCGCCGGCGGCCACGGCGTGGGCCCGCTGCGCAATTCGGTCTACCTGGACTTCCGCGACGCGCTGGAGCGGCTCGGGCGCGACACGATCGCCGAGCGATACGGCAACCTCTTCACGATGTACCGGGACTCCACGGGGGAGGACCCCTACCAGGTGCCGATGAGGATCGCCCCGGGCGCGCACTTCACGATGGGCGGCCTGTGGGTGGACTACCGGCTGATGTCGACGATCCCCGGGCTGTTCGTCGCGGGCGAGGCCAACGCCGCCTACCATGGGGCGAACCGGCTGGGGGCGAACTCCCTGCTCGCGGCCTGCGTCGACGGCTCCTTTACCATCCCTCGCGTGGTCCCCGACTATCTGGCGGGACTGCTGGGGACTCCCCTCGTCGACGAGGGCGACCCTGCTGTGCGAGACGCGCTGTCCCGCGTCGAAGAGCGAATGGACGCCCTGCTGGCGGTGCGCGGCTCGACCCCCGCCAGGGTCTTCCACCGCAGTCTCGGGCAGATCCTCTACGAGACCTGCGGCGTCGTGAGGACCCGGGAGGGGCTGGAGTCGGGCATCCGCCGGATCGCCGAGCTGCGCGCCGCGTTCCACGCGGACGTGCGGGTCAGCGGCGCGGAGTCCGAGTACAACCAGGATCTCGTCGAGGCGGCCCGGGTGGGGGACTACCTGGAGCTGGCGGAGCTCGCCTGCGTGGATGCCTGGCACCGGGAGGAGTCCTGCGGCGCCCACTTCCGCGCCGAGCACCAGGTCGACGGCGAGGCCGCGCGCGATGACGAGCGCTGGATGCTGGTGTCCGCGTGGACGACCTCGGGATGGGAGGCTCCGGGAGCGGAGCCCGCGACCATCACCTGCACGCATCATGCGGAACCCCTGACCTTCCGCAGCGTGCGCGTCGCCCAGCGGAACTACAAGTGAGGGGAGGGGACGGCAGATGAGATTGCGGCTGGAGGTCTGGCGCCAGGCGGGACCGGAGGCCCCGGGGGCGTTCGAGGCCTACGACGTCGACGGCTGCGATCCGCACATGTCGGTCCTGGAGATGCTCGACCACCTCAACGAGCAGCTCACCGCCGGCGGCGAGGCGCCCGTGGCCTTCGAGTCGGACTGCCGGGAGGGCATCTGCGGCGCCTGCGGTCTGACGGTGGACGGACGGGCCCATGGGTGGCACGACCATCTGCCCGCCTGCGAGCAGCGCGTCGGCGAGCGCCCCGACGGGACCGTCATCAGGCTGGAGCCCCTGCGCTCGCGCCTGTACCCCGTGCTGCGCGACCTCGTGGTCGACCGCGGCGTCCTGGACGACATCACGCTGGCGGGCGGATTCGCCTCCGTCGACACGGGACTCGCCCCCGACGCGGACGCGACCCCCGTGGGGCACCGCA
>JALCNR010000027.1 GCA_022649165.1 Actinomyces sp. | reverse complement strand
GGGCTCCGCCCTCGTCGAGGAAGTGGACGCCGAGAGCGTCGAGCATGCCGGCGCCGGCGTCGTTGGTGCCCGATCCGCCCAGGCCGACGACCAGGCGGCGCGCGCCGGCGTCCAGGGCGGCGAGGACCAGTTCGCCGACGCCGCGGCTGGTGGCGGTCATGATGTCGCGGTCCTCGGGGGCGACCAGCGTGAGGCCGGCGGCCGAGGCGATGTCGAGGTAGGCGGTGTCGCCGGCCAGGGCGAGGTCGGCGCTCGCGGGCGAGCCGGAATGGTCGTGGACGGCGACCGTGAGGCGCCGGGCGTCGAGGGCCGCGACGATGACGTCGACGAAGCCCTCTCCGCCGTCGGCCATGGGGACCTCGCGACAGGCGGCCTGCGGGTCGGCGTCGCGGACGCCGTCGGCCATCGCGCGCGCTGCCTCGACGGCGCTCAGGGAGCCCTTGAAGGAATCGGGCGCGCACACGACGAGCATGGGGACCTCCTCGATGCGAAGGGTACCGTGTCGACGCCCTGCCGGCGCCTCGCTAGGTCCGGCGGTATGCCGGTACCCCGGTGGGCCCGGGCTCTCCCCGAGTCAGAAAGTACATGTGTACACAAGTGCAAACAAGTGCTACCGTCGTCGTCATGACAGCGACACGGAAGTCGGCGGCGGCGACCTCGTCGGAGAGGATCGCGGCGGATCTGGAGGAGCGGATCCGGCGCGGAGAGCTCCAGGACGGGGAACGGCTCCCCCCGGAGAAGGAACTGGCGCGCCAGTACGACGTCTCCCGGACGACGCTGCGCCAGGCGCTGTCCGCGCTGAGGCGGCGCTCGATGATCGTGAGCCGCGCCGGGCTCGGGAGCTTCATCGCGTACCGGGGCGTCAGCGTGGAGAAGCCGGAGGGCTGGACCGCCGCGACGGCCGAGGCGGACGCGCCCACCGCGACAGAAGTCATCCTCATTGACCGCGCGGTGCCGCCGGTCCCCGTCGAGGGCGCAGACGGGCCGGTCACCGATGCCTATCGGATCCTCCGGCGCCGCCTGGCCGGCGGTCGGGCGGTGTCCGTCGAGGAGACCTATCTGCCAGCGGGGGAGATGCTCGATCTCCTCATGGAGCACGGGCTCCTGGGCGGCTCCGTCTCGAAGACGATGAAGGCCGCCGGGATGGTGGCCGTCAGCGGGGAGCAGGAGGTCACCGCCCGCCCCCTGCCCGCCGACTTCGCGCGGCTGCTCGACACCGAGCCGGGGACCGTCTTCCTCCACACCACGCGCGTCAACTCCGATGCGGACGGCCGAGTCGTCGAGGTCGTGATCTCCTACCTCGACCCCCAGTGCTTCTCGCTCCACCTGACCTACGGAAAGTGACATCGAATGACTGCTGAACGTGATCGTGCGACCGGATGCCTGGAGGGCCTGGCCCTGGGAGACGCCCTGGGCATGCCGACGCAGAGCTTCAGCCCCGACCAGATCGAGCAGCGTTACGGCGAGCTCTCGGATCTGGTCGACGCGGCGGACGACCAGCCGATCGCCCCCCGGATGGGAGCGGGCTCCGTCACCGACGACACCGAGCAGGCGCTGCTGCTCGCCCGGCTCCTCATCGACGGAGGCGGCCACGTGGACGCCGTTGCGCTCGCGGACGCGCTCATCGAGTGGGAGGACTCCATGCGGGCGCGCGGTTCCCTGGACCTGCTGGGCCCCTCGACGCGGGGCGCCATCGACCAGCTGCGCGCGGGGGCGCCGATCGGCTCCACAGGCGCCGCCGGCACGACCAACGGCGCGGCGATGAGGGTGGCGCCGGTGGGCATCGCGGTGCCGCTCGGCGATCCCGAGACGCTGATGGACGTCGTGCGGGAGTCGTGCCTCCTCTCCCACGACACGGTTCAGGGGATCGAGTCGGCGGGTCTGGTGGCCGCCGCGGTGAGCGCGGGAGTCGGCGGCGCCTCCCCGCGCGAGGCCGTCCGCCGGGCCATCTCCCTGGTCGAGGACGCGCCCGGACGGGGGCATTGGACCGCCCACGCCTCGGTCACCGCTCGGACCAGATCCGCCCTCAAGGGCGCGGAAGGGCGCTCCGATGAGGAGCTTTTCGCGTTCATCCGCTCCGATGTCGGAACCTCCCTGGAGGCGACGGAGAGCATTCCGGCCGCCTTCGCCCTGGTCTGGCACTACGCCGACGCGCCGTTCGCGGCGTTGCTGGCCGCCGCGCGCATGGGAGGGGACACCGACACCATGGGGGCGATCGCGGGCGCGATCCTGGGCGCCTCCACGGGCACGACAGGCTTCCCCCGCGACCAGGTGAGCCTGGTCCGCAGGGTCTCAAAGATGCCCATCGACGAGGTCGTCCCCGGTCTGCTGAATCTTCGGGACAACCACTGACCACCTGAAGCACAACACGTCATCGAAGGAGATCGTGAACATGGACAGCACGGACGCCGGCACGTCCACCGCGGGCCGCTCAGGGGAGTCGGGGGCGGGGTCGCCCTCGTCGATGCCCCACGGGACCAGGCTCGGCAAGGTGGAGCAACGCGGCATCGCTCCCGTCCCCGAGGACCAGAAGAACGACCGGCCCGGCCAGCTGTTCTGGGTGTGGTTCGCCGCGAACATCTCGATCCTGGGGATTCCCCTGGGGGCGACGCTCATCGCCCTGGGGCTCAACGTCTGGCAGGCCGTGATCGCCGCCGCCATCGGGTCCTTCGGGTCGTTCGCCATCGTCGGCCTGGTGTCGATCGCGGGCCGCCGCGGAGGCGCTCCGACGCTCACCCTGTCCCGGGCCGCCTTCGGCGTGCTGGGCAACATGGGGCCGACGCTGATGTCGCTGATCTCGCGGCTCGGCTGGGAGACGGTCAACACCCTGACCGGAGCGTTCGCCCTGCTGTCGCTGTGCGCCATCATCTTCCGCACGCCACCGGAGGCCAGCGACGTCCCGTGGCTCGCGGTGGTGTGCGTGGCGGTGTTCGTCGCGGCCACCGTCGTCGTGTCGGTGGCGGGGCACGATCTGATCCTGAGCGTGCAGAAGTGGGCGACGTGGATCTTCGGCGGGCTGACCCTGCTGGTCGGGATCTACCTGGTGACGACCGTGGACTGGAACTCCTTCATCCACCAGCCGGCGGCGCCCGTGAGCGCGGTGCTCATCGGGATCGGGACGATCGCCGCGGGCACCGGCATCGGCTGGGCGAACTCGGGAGCCGACATGGCGCGCTACCAGCATCGGTCGGTGTCCGCAGGCCGCCTCGTCGCGACGGCGGCCTGCGGCGCGGGCATCCCCCTGGTCCTCGTCATCGGGCTGGGCAGCATCCTCACCGCGGGCGACAGCTCGATCGGCCAGGCCGCCGACCCGGTGGCGGCCGTGCGGACCGCGCTCCCGGCGTGGGTGTCGATCCCGTATCTCATCGCCGCCTTCGCCGGCCTGCTGCTGTCCAACCACCTGAGCGTCTACTCCGCCGGGCTGACCACGATCACCCTGGGCGTCCGCATCCCCCGGGTGTACGCCGTCATCGTGGACGTCGTCGTGACGACCACGGGCGCGCTGTACTTCATGCTCGGGTCCTCCGGGTTCTACGGGCCCTTCGTCACGTTCATCTCGCTGATGGCCATCCCGATCACGGCGTGGACGGGCATCTTCCTGGTGGACCTCCTCGGGCGGAACCGCTATGACGGGGACTCGCTGCTCGAACTGAGCTCGCGGTCGAGGTACTGGTACACGGGCGGGATCAACTGGGTGGCCTGCGGCAGCTGGCTGGTCGCCCTCGTCGTCGGGTTCTGCTTCGACACCGCCACGGTCTCCGAGGGCGTCACCTGGTTCTCGGGTCCGTTCGCCCACACGTTCATCGGGGAGAACGGGCTCGCATGGGTCGTGTCGCTCCTCCTGGGCGGCGCGCTGTACGCGTTGCTCGGCCGGGCGACGACAAAGGCGACGCGATGAGCGGCGCGAAGGGGGACGCCCCCCGTGTCGTCCACACCGGACAGGTCGTCATCGACGTCACGATGAAGGTCGGGGCACTGCCGGCCCCGGGCGCGGAGGTCTTCGCAGAGCGGTTCGGCCTCCAGGTCGGCGGCGGGTTCAACGTGCTGCACGCCATCCGACAGGCGGGAGCCGTCGCCGAATACTGGGGTCCGGTGGGCGACGGGCTGCTCGGCCAGGCGGCGCGCGACGCGCTGGACCGCGATGGCGTCGTGTTCGCGGGCCCGACGATCCGCGGCCTCGACACGGGGATCTGCGTGGCTGTCACGGATGACACCGCCGAGAGGACGTTCCTGTCCACCAGGGGCGCAGAGTCGTGCGTCCCGCTCACCGCTTACGACGACCTCGCCATGGGCGGCCACGACGTCCTCTACATCACCGGGTACTCCCTGATCCACCACGCGAACCGGGCGGCGCTGGAGCGGCTCGCGAAATCCCGGACGCCGATCGGGACGGCCGGGGACGGCGAGGGAGCCGCCTCGGGCGCCCTCGCCGACGGGGGCGCGGCCCGGCACGCCCATGCGGTCGTCGACACCTCGCCGATGATCGGCGACGTGCCCGTCGAGACGCTCGAGACCATCAACCTGCTCCACCCCATCTGGTCGGCCAATGAGCGGGAGACGCGGATCCTCGCGGAGCGGCTCGGCGTCGGCCCGGACGGGGGCGACGGGGAGGACCGGGCTGTGGCCGGCGCGGAGGGCCCGGACGACGCCGGCGACATCCCCGGCCTGTGCGCGGCGCTCGCCCGACGGCTGGGATCGACCGTCGTCAGCCGGGTTGGACCCGCGGGCGCATGGTGGAGCGACGGCGGCGAGGCGCGCCATGTCCCGTCCGTCGCCGTGACGCCCATCGACACGAACGGCGCGGGGGACGCCCACAGCGGTGTGCTGTGCGCGCTGCTGGCCGAGGGGGCGGACCTGCCCGACGCCCTGCGACTGGCGAACATCGCCGGCGCGCTGTCCACCACAGTGAGCGGGCCGGCGACCTGCCCGACGCGGGAGGAGATCGTGGCCGCCGCCAGCACCGCTGTCACCGCTCAGTGAGCGTGCCTCCCGCGCTCGTCCGCGGGAAGGTCGTCTGGCCGCCTCGCGCCAATCTTGAGACGTCGTCGCCGGACAACACCAATTCATGGAGGCCCGAGTCGCGGGGTCGCTAGAGCGCGCCTGTATGCGCAGATCAAAGCGCATGGCGCCGGTGGCGCGTGTGAGCGTCCCGAGAGAATCGGGCGTCGAGTCGAGTTGCGCCGAATGCGGCCGCTGCCATAGGCGGAACTGCCCGCGGCAGAACCGCATCCCCGTCCGCGTGCGGGCGGTGCACGGTGGAGGCATGGACACGACACCAGCACCTTCCGCGCCGAACTCGATGACCGACCATGTCGCGGCGCGCCTCCTGCATCAGCGGATCCTGGTCCTCGACCGCGAGCTGGACGAGGACAACGGCATCGCGCTATGCGAGCAGCTCGTGCTTCTGGCCTCTGAGGACGCGCGCTCCGACATCACGCTGCTCATCAACTCGCCGGGCGGCCTGGTCCACGAGATGCTCGCCATCGCGGATCTGATGGCGGTGGTGCCCTGCGACGTGCGCACGGTGGCGCTCGGCATCGCCGCCTCCGCCGGACAGTTCCTGCTCACTGCGGGCACGCCCGGCAAGAGGTACGCCCTGCCCCATGCGCGCGTGCTCATGCACCAGGGCTCCGCCGGATTCGGGGGAAGCGCCGTCGACGTGGGGATCCAGGCCGGGGACCTGCGCCGCAACCGCGACCTCGTCATCGACCTGACGGCGGCGGCCACGGGGCAGAGCCGGGAGACGATCGCGCGGGACTCGGACCGTGACCGGTGGTGGGATGCGCGCTCGGCCTGCGAGTACGGGTTCGTCGACCACGTCGCGACGTCGTTCGACGAGGTCGTCCCGGGCCAGCCTGCGCGGACGGCGGGACTCGGCCGATGAGCGCCTACACCATCCCGAACGTGGTCGAGCGGCTGGCATCCGGGGGCGAGCGGGTCACCGATGTGTTCTCGCGGCTCCTCAGCGACCGCATCGTGTACCTGGGCACGCCGATTGACGACGGCGTGGCGAACACGGTCATCGCCCAGCTGCTGCACCTGGAGAGCGCGAGCCCGGATGAGCCGATCGACATGTACCTCAACTCGTCAGGCGGGGACGCCTCGGCGGTGCTCCCGATCGTCGACACCATGACGTATGTGAGGAGCCCCGTTCGGGTGACATGCGTGGGACAGGCGGTCGCGGCGGCGGCCCTGGTGCTGGCCAGCGGCGAACCGGGCGCGCGCTCGATGCTGGCCCATGCGCGCGTCGTCCTGGCGCCCGTGGAGGCCGAGGCTCGCGGGGCCATTCCCGACCTGATCCTCCAGGCCGACGAGGTCGAGCGGGTCCGCCTCGAGGTGGAGCAGGTCCTGGCGGCGGCAACCGGGCGGACGCCCGACCAGGTGCGCGATGACACGGCGCGCCAGCATGTGCTCGACCCCGTCGCGGCCGTGCGCTACGGCGTGGCGGACGAGGTGCTCGGCCGACGCGGGTGACCGGTGGCGCGGGAGGCGCCGGGGGTGGCTTCCGGATCAGGCGGCCATGAGGACCGGGAAGACGTCGGTGGCCCGGGCGGCCGCCGACGGGGCGGGCGCGATCGCGCGCGACGTGTGGTCCTCGACGATCTGGGCGGCCAGATCCAGGACTGTCAGGCCGAAGGCCGCGCACAGGGACTCGACCACCTCGGAGGACGGCTCCTTCTGCCCGCGTTCCACCTCGGAGAGGTATTGGACGCTGACCCCGGCACGGCCTGCGACGTCCACCAGCCGTTCGTCGCGCTCATGACGCAGGCGGCGCAATCTCTCGCCGACCATCTCCCGCCACAGCGGCGCGGGGCGGTGCCGATCCCGACGGTCATCATCTGCCTGGGTCATGCGACCAGCGTAGGACCGCCGCGGTGCCGGACGGCGCGCCACCATCGGGTTCCGCTCCCGGCGGATTCTTGGTCGACCGGGTGGGGCCGGACTCACTCGGCGGCGCCCGCGATGTCGGTATGGGCGTCCTCGAGGGCGAGCAGGACATCGTCGACGAGATCGTCGCAGTGGAACCGGGCGTACCAGGACGGTCCCTTGCGCATGAGGTTGAGGGCGAGCTGGCGGGCCGCGATCTCCAGCCCGGGGGTCTCGTCCAGCCAGGCGGCGAGGCTGCCTGTCTTTCCGCCGTCGATGCAGTCCACGGTTCCCGTGGTGTGGTAGCCGTCCTCGACGACGATCAGGGCATCGCGCAGGTCGCGAGGGAGGTCCTGGGGGGAGAGGAGGCCATGTTCGATGTTGAGGAACCAGTCGGATTCGTGGGTGGCGCGGTCCTCGATGATGACGAAGGTCTCGACCCGCCCGCAGTTGACGGTGACGAGACGCTGACTGTCGCGCGTCCTGTTGGTTCCGGGCATCGCCGAGACCGTCCAGAAACGGCCGTCGGTGGCGGACGGCCAGGGGATGACGCGGCCCACGTAGGCGCACACGTCGGCGAAGACGGCGTCGAAGGCCGGGACCTGTTGGAGTGCTTGGTACTTGGCGAGGGTGGCAAACCGGCGTTTGGCGATGAGCATGCGCTGGTCGTCGGGATGGGTCTGCGGCTCGCCCTCGGCCCAACCGGCCTGGGCTTCCTGGTCGACCACCGCGTCGAGCACGGAGTCCCCCCAGGAGCGCGACACCAGGTCGATGTTGCGCAGGCGGCGCCCCGCGTCGCGCTGATTCTGGACGATCTGGCGTTCGGCGGCGTCCAGGTCGCTGTGCGCCACCGCCCGGAACTGGACGGCCACAATGTCGGGGTGGTGCCGGGAGTGATCGGCGAAACGACGAACGACGTCGCGGCTCTGGCCGACGTAGCGCTGCCCGTCGGCGAACTCTAGGATGTAGATGCCGCACCGCGGCTCACCCGGCTTGAAGTGGACACTGAGACTGGTGCCGGGAGTGATCGCCCAGCGGCGGAATGCGTCTTTGCTCATAGGAGGATTGTCGGCCGCGAAGGTGTGTCTGCGGGGGCGTTCCGGGTCGGGTTCAGGGCTGGTGGCGGTCCACGATGTAGGAGACGAACTCAGCCGACTTTCGTCCACTTCCCGCAGCCGCGGTTCTCGAACCCCCAGTCGGAGGCGTCGATGGTCACCGTTGCCGGCCCCTCGACGTTATTGTTCGCAATGATGTCGTTAAGGGTCCCTCCGCCACCGGAGAGTCGCGCCCAGTAGCAGAATGACCCGCCATCCGTGCGATAGGTCCCGGGCTCGATGTCTGCCCCCACTTGATAGGTGCCGGATCCGAAGGTGTTGTCCGCGACTCGTTGCTCCGCGGCTGTCGCGGCGTCTTCGCGCTTCTTGACGGCGTCCTCGCGTGCCTGCACGTCGTCCTCGCGCTTCTTCACAGCGTGCTCTCTGTCCTCGATCTGATCGACCTGGGATCGCAAGTCATCCCGGTCACTTGTCACTTCGGCCAGCGCGTCCTTGATGGTTTCCAGCTCGGCGGCGGTTGTCGTCAGCGTGTCCTGGGTGCTGGCCAAGCTGGACTCGGCCGACTCGGCTCGCGACATCGCGACGCCGAATGCCCCCCAGCCCGCCACCGCTAGCACGCCGACGGCAATCAGGCCGACGGCCATAGGGGACAGCCTTCTTGTGGCCTTATCGGGTGTTTCGTCGGTCTGGGCAGTCGTTTCAGAGAGACCCGGCTCGGAAAACGTCGCGGTTTCGCCGTCGGCCGGCCCGGCCCCGAGCTGCGCGTCGGCAGCCGGGTCCTCTCCGGGTTGTGGAGGCATGAAAGCGTGTTCGGGATTGTTCGGACTCATGGTGTCTCCTTCGCGACTGGGAATGGACTCTGAAACCTTCAGTTGTTGTCGTTCTCATCAAAGTGGATGTCGAGGCTCAGGCCGCTGTCCGGGTGGTAGTTCCAGGTCGCGTCGAGTCCATTCCACGACGCCGACAGCGTGCCGTCGAGAGCCCTGGTCGATTCGATCTGTGAGACGACGTAGTCGGGGACGTCGAGTTCGTTGAGAACGCAGCTGATGGCGGTCAGGGACGCACCCGAGAATTCCTCGTCGCCCTCACCGTCGATGCTCAGCGACTGCCCGGAGTCTCCCACAGCCATGCCCTCCGGATGACCGCAGTCCTCGACGGCGGTCGTGAGGACCTGGGATTGCTCGTCCGCAGCGGCGCGGGCGCGTGCAGCGTTGACTGCGGCGCCTCCACCCGCACCCAAACCGACGCCGACGATTAACGCCGACGCGGCCACGATGAGCAGGACCGGAAGGCTGAACTTTCGTCGGCGGTCTGCCGCGGCCGACGCCGAGCCGGGAACCTGGTCTGTTGGCTCGCCCTGGGCAGACGGATCGATCGGAATCGATTGAGCTGCGGGCGATGTGTCCGCAGCGGCATCGGCCAGCGCTTGGGGTGTGCCGAGAAGGGGCGCGGACCCTCCTGACTCCGAGGCGCCACCGGCGGGATCGGGCGCGAACGGGCTTCGAGGGTGATCGGACGGCGTCGTGGGATTCGGTGGCGCTGGTTCGTCAGCCGCGTGCCGGGGATCCGGCTCGTTGACGAGGCCGGGGGTATGGACGGCGTCCATGAGGTCCTCCTGAGATCATGTGGATGAGATATCACGAGTGTCCGACAGGCCATGGGCATTTGCGGTCATCGAGGGGTCGTCGACGGGCACCCGAGGACGGCGCCGGCGCGGGGGCAGAGCTCACCGGCGGGGGTGGCGAAGCCCCAACGCCTTCATCCAGACGTCGTCGGGCACGCCGTGCTCCTCCGTCTCCACACCGAGCTCGAGGCGCTTCTCAAAGGAGAGCGGGCGGCCTTCCGGCTCGCCTGTTGCCGGGTGCGCGGCGGTGTGGGGCATCTGTGCCTCCGCCGGCGGAGCGCCGGTCCGAGCCACTGCTCCAGTGTGTCCGCGTCCAACGGGCTTCTCTCCCACGAGGTCCTCGCGCCCGGCGGCCAGCGCGATCCTGCGGCGCAGGTCGGGATCCTCGCACAAGCGCGTGACGATCTGACGGACGCGCTCGCGAGTCACGCCGAATTCGTGTCCGATCCGATCGAGTATCCACACGTCGCCGTCGACGAGGCCCAGACGCAGGCGGAACATCTGCATGTCGCGGTGGATCGTCCCGGCCCACGAGGAACGCCCGTGGCGTTTGGGCAGCGCACCACGCGCGACGTCATCCTCGAAACGGTCAAGGGCGGCCAGCACATCGAGTTGTTCGATCCTGTGCTCCGCGACCTCGCCGGGATCCGGGGCGTCCTCGTCCAGGACCATCTCCCGCCAAGCGGACTCGCCGCTGTCCTGGGAACGATCGATGACGTCGTCCAGGCTGAGCGGAGCCTGGCTCACCATCCGCAGCCAGGCGAGGCGGGAGGGCTCGATGTCGCACTCGGCGGCGACCTCGACCAAGGTCGGGGTGCGATGCAGACGCGTCCGCATCTCGCGTTCCTCGCGGCGGCAGCGCCGCAGGTCATCGACCGTGTGGACCGGGAGACGGATGAGCCGTTCCGTGTCGTCGCAGCCGCGGGCCGCCGACTGGCGGATCCACCACGTCGCGTAGGTCGAGAACCTTCCCCGATCCGGATCGAATTTTGCCGCCGCTCGGAACAGGCCCAGGATTCCGAACGCGATCCGGTCCTCGTCCGGCAGCGCACTTCCGGGTCGTGCGTCGAACGTCATGACCCGCGCGAGCCGCAGGTTCGCGCGAATCAGGATATCCATGGCGCGTCGCCCCTCGCGGATCGTCCGGTGGCCGGCCCGCGTCGCCGCACCCTCACCGGCCGCGACGGCCGCGGCCAGTCCCGCCTGGATCCTCTCCGCCAGCAGGCGCTCCTGCGCGGCGGTGAGGAGCTCGTGGTCGTACATGTGCCCGGGCATGATCGGCAGCCGGTCGGCCCAATCGAGCATCCGGTCCCATGGGCCGCGGACGGCATCCGCCGTCTGGCGCGCAGCGCCATGGCGTCCGTGCCCCCGACTCATCGCCGCGCCGACGAGGGCGTCCTCGCCGCGCGGGCCGTCCTCGTCGATGGGGGAGAGGGACAGCATCCCGAACAAGGCGTCGTCCAGCGACCACGGGTCCGCGTCCCCGTCCGACGGCAAGCGTTCGGCCTGGATGCCGGGGCGAGAGCCGCCTCGTGCGCCCGCGGCGCTCCGGAAGGGGTGGGCGTCGTCGTCGATGACTGCCATGCGTCCAACGGTACGGCTGGGCGCGGGCATCTGGGATTGACGAGGGCGGCGCCGGGGCCCCCATCGGGCAACTCGCCGGATTTCTCTTGGGAGAACTGCCGCCCCTCATGCGGGCGGTCCCTCACGGTGGGCAGCGCCCTCCGCGCGGAGATGGCGGACGGCCGGTGCCTCGCTGGAGTCCCATCAGAGTACGAATGGGGCAGGTCGCGGATCACCTGTGTGTCTCAGGCGCTACGATTCCTCACATGTGCGCCCTCCCGTTCCGTCAACCCCGCCCACCGGGCGGGTGTTGTCCCGGAATGAGGAACACATGGACAAGCGCACGGATCACTCCTGGCCGCTGAGGCGCAGGCTGCCGGCGGGCTTCGCTTTCTTCACGAAGACCAGTCTGTTGGAGTGCTTGGACGAGGTCGGCGACGACGAGCCGATCTGGCTGGACAACTACTGGCAGCCGATCCGTCAGATCACCCAGCGCCCGCTCGAGTTGATCTATCCGCACGACGACGGGTTGCATCTCGCGTAGTTCCCCGCAGGGGCGCTGCGGTCGGCGTCGCGTCGATCGCAGCGCCGCCTGGCGTCTTGCTCCTACCGAGAAGGGACTGTTCGTGAAGTCTGTTAACGAAGTCTTGAGGCTATGGGACTTTGCAACACCCACCCCTCAACGTCGAGTTGCCAGTCGCGGACATCGTCGGTGCGCCCATCGTTCCACGTGAAACCGGGGGAGACGGTCCCGCTCTTCTGGAGGACGCGGTGGGCGCCCTCGGTATCGGTGGAACCCATGTAGGACCCGACGGTCTGGGCATTCGTGCTCGCCATGGCCGCCAGATCGGAGTACGAGGTCCACTGCGCGGGTTCGAGGAACTTGAGCGCAGTCTCGAGGATCGGAGCGTAACCATCGACAGCCCCGCGGGCCGGGACCTCGAGCCCGGGAGTGTCGTCCAGCCGAGCCCTCCTTTCTTCCCCGCCCGTGCCCGGTGTCGGCGGTTGTGAGACCGCTAGACGCTCGATGTTGTCCGTGCGTCGCGGCCAACTCGCCGAGGCGGCCGACGTCGGGTCGCGTAGACCACTCCTCTCCCAGCCGTTCGAGGATCCAGACGCGGACCAGGGTCGAAGAGGGAGGGCGCTGGGAGGCGGTGACCTCTTCGATGTGGGCCTGTTCCCATCGGCGCTGAGGCGCACGACGTTGCCCTTCGTGCGCCTCAGGCGGGTCGGTTGGGCGTCTTCGGGGAGAGCAGGTCGCGGGCGCGTTCCGGTTCCTCGCGGAGGGCACAGACAAGCTCTGCCGAACCACCGAGGAGAACTGATGGGCAGCCTCGGTGAGGCTCGTCGAAGTATTGACGGGTAGGCGCACCCGATGCGACAATAAAAGGGCTTACAGCGTTGAGCTGTACAGAAGTGAGCCCGGCAGCCATCCGGAGGTTGGTGAGCCGGGCTTCGCGCTGTCACAGCGATGTTACGGAGGCAACGAGTCCGGCGTCGGAGATCCGACTGCGCCAATCGCCGCCCTTGGCGTACGCCCACGCAACGACGTCCGGGATCCATAGTAGAGGCTCGTCAATAGGGTTCTTCCACTGGTAGGTGAACTCCACGGCGAGACTGCGGTCACGCTGTTGGGTGAGAAGGAACTGTCTCTCCCATCGTTGGAGAGATTCGTCGCGCTCGATGGTCAACGAGGCCGCGTGATAGAGCTCGCAGCCATCTAGGACTTGTCTGAGACAAGCGGTCCGTGCCTCAAGTTCGGAACGGTATGAGGCCTTCTCAAAGATGTGGCAACTGATTTCGAGCTTTGAAAATCCGCTGATGATCCTCTTGCGGCTCGCGTCGCCCTCGGCCTTCATGTGGATCCTGCGCGCTCCGCGGTGTTTGAGCGCTCGGACGGCCCGACGCGTCGTCTCGAGATCGTTCGGAACGATGACCGACGCGACAAGGAGGTACGAGTGTCGCTTGGACTCGTCAATGAAGGCGTGTCCTCCTGTCGGCCAATCACTTCCCTTCAGCATGCTGAGTCGTCCTAGTTCTCGGTGGAGTTGGACTTACGGCCCCTGTTTGACGACACGGGCGTTCCGGGATCGTTCAGATCGATGATGAGGAGTCCGTCCTCGAGTCGGGGTATCCATCGGTGAGCCTTCGAGGTGTCGAGTTCGATGAACTTGGTGAACATTGTCCCCGCAACAATGACGGGTCCATGATTTGAGGATCTTGTCGACGCGGACATGCGTCGCGCAGGGTAGGCGTTGGGGGTGTTGATGGGTACCGGCTTCAACCCGATGAGCCGGCGTTCGGAGTCCCAAAGGAACTGGATCGCCTCGGGAGTCCCGATGAGGCTCTGGGCCGCGTCGTTCAGGGAGAACAGCCCCCTCTTCTGGATGGTCACGCTCGGCACTGAGGGAAGCGGTGCGCTTCCCTTCTGAAACAGCTCGAATGCCACGGCTGCGCTCCTGACCTTGTCGTTGTGTGCTCCGTTCGAGAGTAGCACGGGGATGTCGAGCTGGCTATGAGAAACTTTGAGCGCGTTGCTAGGTGATCGGGTGTCCTGGGAACGCTTTGGAAGCGCTCGGAGCCCTCGTGTGCGTGGGTCAGGTCGAACTCGTCGAAGGGCGTGTCAAGGTCTCAGAGACCCGTTGGACTCGGCCGGCGTGCCACCCGTCTCCCGGCGCTGGTCCAATCCGGCACAGGCAACCGGTCTTCTGGCCGACCAACTGCTGTTTGCCCCAAGATGCGGACGCTCCCGTCTACGATGACTCTCGGTGTTCCACCGGTGCCTCCGCCATGCGGTCCACCTGCCCCGCCGCCGTCTCGAACGGTCAGCGGTCGCACGTTCCGAGCGACCGGGGACCCTCGACAGGAACCTTGTCAAAGGAGCGCGCGCATTGTCGGACATGAGCCCCCAGGCCCAGACCTTCGCTCCCGGCGAGCGCGTCATGGTCCGTGACGAGCAATGGCTGGTCCGCACCGTCGCCCCGGCGTCTCCGCGCGATTCCGCCCAGGGCCTCCAACTCGACGTCGTCGGCGTCTCCCCTCTGGTCCGCGACCGCGACGCCACGTTCTTCACGGCGATCGACCGCGTGCGCCGCTTCGACCCCGCCGACGTCCGCCTCGTCCCCGACACCTCCTCCCACTACCTCACCTCGCGCCTGTGGCTGGACTCCGTCATCCGCCGCTCCGCGATCCCCCTCAGCGACACCCGCATCGCGGCCGGCCACCGCGGGCTCTTCGACAAGCTCGACTACCAGCTCCGCCCCGCGCAGAAGGCCCTCACGAACCTGCGTCCCCGGATCCTCATCGGGGACGCCGTGGGACTGGGCAAGACCCTGGAGATTGGCATCGTCTTGTCGGAGCTCATCGCCCGCGGCCGAGGTGAGCGCATCCTGGTCGTCACTCCGCGCGCCGTCCTCAAGCAGTTCCAGACCGAGCTGTGGACCCGCTTCGGCATCCCCCTGGTCCGCCTGGACTCCCAGGGCATCCAGCGCGTCCAGCGCGAGCTGCCCGCCGGGCGCAACCCGTTCTCCTACTACAAGCGGGTCATCGTCTCCATCGACACCCTGAAGAACCCGCACCGGTACCGGACCTACCTCGAGAAGCACCACTGGGACGCCGTCGTCATCGACGAGTGCCACAACCTCATCAACCGCGGCACCCAGAACAACCAGCTCGCGCGCACGCTGGCCCGCAACTCCGACGCCCTGATCCTCTCCTCGGCCACGCCCCACAACGGCAACCCGGAGTCCTTCGCGGAGCTGGTCGGCCTCCTGGACCCGACCGCCATCGCGGACGACAGGCATTACAGCGCCAGCGACATCGAGCACCTCTACGTCCGCCGCCACCGCGGCAGCCCCGAAGTCGCCGCCCAGATCGGGGACCGCTGGCGTGAGCGCGCCCAGCCGCAGGTCCGCCCCGTCACCCCCACCCCTGCCGAGCGTGCCGTCCTGGCCGAGCTCGACGCGACGTGGCTCCACCCGGCGTCCGGCGTCGCGCCCGTGACCGGCAAGGGCCGGACCCTGTTCCCGTGGACCCTGTTCAAAGGTTTCCTGTCCTCACCCGCCGCACTCCTCGCGACGATCGGGAACCGTCGCCGCACGCTGACGGGTAGTTCGACCCCCATTGACGAGGGCGACGCTGCCGCCCTTCGCGGGTCGGGTGCGGAGCTGGAGGCGCTGGGTCGTCTGGAGGACCTCACGCGGCAGGTCGGGACCCCGGCGAAGCTCGACGCCCTGGTCAACCTGCTGACAGAACTCGGGATCGGACCGCGTTCCACCGAACGCGTCGTCGTGTTCTCGGAGCGTGTCGACACCCTGAACTTCCTCAAGAAGTCCCTGCCCCAGCTGCTCGGTCTGCCCGACGGCGCGGTCGGTCTGCTCCATGCCCAGCAGAGCGACGACGCGATTCAGGGGACGGTGGAGTCTTTCGGACAGAAGGGCTCACCGCTGCGCGTCCTGCTCGCCTCCGACATGGCCTCGGAAGGCCTCAACCTCCACAAGGAGTGCCACCTCCTCATCCACTACGACGTGCCCTGGTCGTTCATCCGCATCCAGCAGCGCAATGGCCGCATCGATCGCTACGGCCAGCTCCGGACCCCGACCATTCACGCCCTGGCCCTGGCGGATGAGGAGCACACCAGCGAGGTCCGCGTGGTCACGGCTCTGCTCAACAAGGAGCATGAGGCCAACAAGGCGTTGGGCGATGCCGGTGTCCTCATGGACCTCGGCCAGACGCAGTACAGTCCCGACCTGGAAGAAAAGGACATCACCCAGGCGTTGGCCCGGGGCCAGCAGGTCGAGGATGTCACCCAGACGCCGGAGCAGGCGCTCAACGACCAGTTCCTGGCGGCGTTGTTCGGTGAGGACACCAGTGTCGACGTCGAGGCGCCGGCGCCGTTGCGCGAACGGCATCTCTTGTTCCCCGACCAGGACGACTTCCTCGCTGCGATCATCGACGCCCTGCCCGATGACACGCGCCGGACGATGCGCATCGAGCGCGACCCCGACCGCGACCTCGTGTCCTTCGAACCGCCCGCGGACCTGGAGATCCGCCTGCGGCAGCTTCCCCGTGAGCTGGTGCGCGGGGAGGACTCGGTCATCGGGCGCATCCAGTTGACAGGATCGAAGCCGTTGGCGGAGGACCGCCTGCGCTCCGCCCAGCAGTCGACGAACCCGTGGCCGGACACGCAGTACCTCACGGCCGTCCACCCCGTCATCGCGTGGGCCGGGGACCGGGGCATGTCGCTGCTGGATCGGCAGACGGTCCCCGTCATGGCGGGAGCCGTCGAGGCGCCGGTCTTCCTCACACAGGCGACATGGGCCAACGACGCCGGTCAGGTCGTCATCGCCCAGTCGGGGGCTGTCGTGGGCGTCATGGATTCCGACGGACGTCTGCTCGCGGACGGTTCAGACGCCGACGTCCTCGACCTCATGCGGGTCCTCGGGGCCGCGCGCCTGGATGCACACAGCGTCAACGACGGGCGCGCCGGACGCTGGAGCACGGAGGCGTTGGCGCGCGGCGTCGAGCCCGCGCTCGCGGTCGCAAGCGCGGAGCTCACACGTCGGCGCGACGAGTTCGAGGGCGACCTGCTGGAGCGCATCCAGAGCGACCAGGAACGTCTGTATTCCTGGCACCAGCGGTCCCTGGACCTGCTCGGGCAGATGCCTGCGGGTGGCCATCGGTCCAAGCGGGAACAGCGCGTGGCCCACGAGTCCACCCGCCTGGAGCGGCTCATCCAGTCCTCGGCGGCGTCCGGTGAGCCCTATGTCCGACTGCTCGGGGTCATCGTCCCCGGAAGGAGCCTGTGATGGGCGACGAGATCCGCAACGACACGGAGTTCCTCTCCGCCCATTGGCTGGAGGAGGGGTTCCCGACCCGGCGCAGCGCCCTGTACACAGAGTGGCAACGGGCCCACAAGGACGGCCGGCCTGATCCCCTGCACGCAGTCGCCTCGCTGGCCGGTGACTACCTGGCGGCCCTGGGCGGCGACCGGGACGACGGCGGGATCACCCAGGCGCACCGCGCATTGGTGACGGCGCTCGGCCTGGCGCCGATCGACCGGGCCGACCTCACGATCGAGCGCGACCAGGACCTCGCCCTGCTCCAGGGTGACCGGGACATGGAGGTCCCGGCGCTGCTGGGCGTGAGCGGCCCGTCGGGAACCGCGCTCATCGTCCTCGACGTCCGTCCGGTCGACGCGGTGGAGGACCTGCTGTCCGACAGCGCCCGGCTCGTGGAACCCCTTCGGGTCGCCGACCAAAGTCACGCGATGCAGGACGTCCCGGAGGTGGCCAAGGCCTTGTCGGAGGTCCTGGTCGCCGAGGACGCGCCGCGCTACGTCGTGGTCGTGGCCGGTCGGTGGGCGCTGCTCACGGACGCGGAGCGTTGGAGCGAGGGCCGCTATCTGGGCCTGGACCTGCTGGCCGTGTTCGAGCGGCGCGAGTTGACGTCGGCCGGCGGGCTGGCCACGCTGTGCGCGCTGGTCGGTGGCGACGTCCTGCTGCCGGGCGACGACGGCTCGATCGGCATGGACGAGCTGACGAAGGACTCGACGTCCCACGCCGTCGGCGTCTCCGACGACCTGCGAGACGGTCTGCGCCAGTCCATCGAGATCCTGGCGGGCGACGTCGTGCGGACGGCGGACAGACGGGGTCTGGATCTGGCGGATCCCGACCTCCCGCAGCGTCTGGCGCGCGAGTCCCTCCGGTTCCTCTACCGCATCCTGTTCCTGCTCTACGCCGAGGCGCGTCCCGAGCTGGGCATCGTGCCGGTCGGCGCCCCCGAGTACACGGCGGGATACGGCCTGGACCGCCTGCGCGACCTCATCGGACAGCCGCTGACCACCGATGATGAGCGCAATGGCTCGCACCTGCACGATTCCCTGGACGTCCTGTTCCGCATGGTCGCCGGCGGCCTGCCGTCCGTCGATGTCATGCCGGTCGAGGACCTGCGCGCGGACCTGTTCGACCGCCGCCGGACAACGCTCATCGACGGTGATCCGAAGGATCCGGACCCGGTCCGGCTGAGCAACGCCGCCCTGCAGCAGGTGCTGACGCTGCTCCTGCTGTCGAAGCCGAAGAAAGGCAAGCGCCGCGGGTACATCTCATATGCGAACCTCGGCATCAACCAGCTCGGCGCCGTCTACGAGGGCCTGATGTCCTACACCGGCATCCTGACCACCGAGCCGATGGTGGAGGTCGCGAAGAAGGGCGACCCCTCGAAGGGCTCATGGCTGGTGCCCACGCGGGAGATCGCGAGCTACCGCGACGAGGACCTGGTGCGGTGGACCGACCCCGTGACGGGGGAGGAGAAGGTCCGCAGCTACGGCGCGGGCGAGTTCGCCTTCCGCCTGTCCGGTCGCGACCGGGAGCGGTCGGCGTCCTTCTACACGCCAGAGGTCCTCACCCACTGCGTCGTCGAGCACTCGTTGGCCGAGCTGTTGACGGAGGACACGAGGGCGGAGGACATCCTGGAGTTTCGCGTCTGCGA
>JALCNR010000026.1 GCA_022649165.1 Actinomyces sp. | reverse complement strand
TGCGCCGCATCGAGTCCTACCCCACCATGAGGGTCATCAAGAGCAGCGCCTACGACGCCGCGCCCTCAACCGTGCTGTGAGATCTCGCTCCGCGGGGGCGCCGGGGCCGTGCGGGCGGCGCCCGGGCGTCAGTGTCCGAAGAGCTTGGCGAGGAAGCCGGGCCGGGGTTCGTCGTCATGGCCCGGGCAGCGCTGTGAGGCCGGGACATCGCGCATGACCTGGTCGACATGCCGGCCGCAGCCGGCCCAGGTGGTCTTGCTGCAGATCGGGCAGGTGACGGCTTGGCACATGGTGGGTCCTCCTTGGGGGGAAGGGGCGCGTGCGCCCCGGGAATGGCGGCCTACGCATCAGGCCAGGGCGAGGAAGAGCCTCTCAAGCTCCTCGGTGGTGATCCCGTCGCGGTCCCTGGCCGCCTCGGGGTCGCTTAGACAGTTCTCCATGGCGGTGGCGACGACGACGAATCCGGCCCGGTTGAGCGCATGGGTGACGGCCGAGAGCTGGGTCATCACCTCACGGCAGGGCGCGTCGGACTCGACGGCCGCGATGACGGCGTCGAGCTGGCCTCGGGCCCTTCGGAGCCGGTTGAGGATCTTGCGCTGGGCTTCGTCATCGGTCGTCATCGCTGCTCGTTCTCCTTGTCCTTGTTCTTGTTCTGCGCGCCCTCGACGGGCGCGGCGTCGGCGAGGACGCCGTCGGCGCGCGCTCCGAGGGTCGCGCGGAGCGTGAGCATTCCGCCGGAGAGGGACGCCGAGTCGAAACCGGACTGGATGAGCACGCGGTGGGCGATCGCCGAACGCACCCCCGAGGCGCACACGACGCGCACGGGACGCCCCGCCGCGGCCGCGCGCACCTCCTCCAGGCGCCCGCGCAGCTCGGTGTGGGGGATGTGCAGGGCGCCGGGCAGCATGCCGGTCGCGACCTCGTCCGCGGTTCGCACGTCCAGGATCAGCGAGGATGCCCGAACGGCGTCGAGCTCGCGCGCGTCCCAGAGGCGCAGGGTGCCGTCGAGCACGTTCTCGCCGACCATCCCCGCCAGGTTGATCGCGTCCTTCGCCTGCCCGTAGGGCGGGGCGTAGGCGAGGTCCAGGTCGATCAGCTCGCCCACGCGCATCCCGGAGCGGATCGCGGCGGCGAGCACGTCGACGCGCGTGTCGACCCCGTCCGCGCCGACCGCTTGCGCGCCGAGGATACGCCCGTCGGCCGGATCGATGTGGAGACTCAGGTGGATCTGGGAGGCGCCGGGGAAGTACCCGGCGTGCTGGTTCGGGTGCAGGTGCAACGTACGGAACGGCAGATGGGCGGCGAGGAGCGAGGCGCGGTTCGCGCCGGTCATTGCGGCCGTCAACTCTCCGACGCGCACGATGGCCGTGCCCAGCGGCTGGGGGAGAGGCCTGGCGGAGCCGGGACGAAGGATGGCGTCCGCGACGAGCCGCCCCGCCCGGTTCGCCGGTCCCGCCAGCGCGACGGGGCGCCGGGCGCCTGTGATCGGATCGGCGCTGACCGTCGCGTCGCCCACCGCCCACACACCCGGGAGGGATGTCCGCCCGTGCTCATCGATGCGGATCGCCCCTCGTTCGCACTCCACGCCTGCCTGCTCGAACACCGCTGTGTCCGGGCGCACCCCAGTGGCGAGGAGGATCAGGTCCGTCTCCACCCGGGCGCCGTCCGAGAAGATGACGGTGTCTCTGTCGGAGCCGCCGACGATGCGTTCGGCTGCGACCGAGGTGCGCACGTCCACCCCGAGGCGGCGCAGCTCCTCCGACACCAGCCAGGCGTGCTCGGCATCCAGCGGAGGGAGCACCTGGTCCGCGTACTCGACGAGTATCGTCTCCACACCCCGTCTGGCCAGCACCTCCGCCGTCTCCACGCCGATGAACCCGGCGCCGAGGACGACGACGCGCGTGAGGCCGGCATCGGCCCTCGTCCTCAGCGCGACCGCGTCCTCGACCGAGCGCAGCGTCCGCACACGAGGAGAGCCCAGGCCGGGTACGGGCGGACGAGCCGCCGTAGCGCCCGGGGCGAGCACGAGGGCGTCGTAGCCGATCCGTTCCACGCCGGCCGCGGTGCGGACGACGATCTCCCGCTCCGCCGCGTCGAGGCCGATGACGTCGTGGCCGGTGCGCACGTCCAGGTTCAGGGCGGCGCGCAGGGTCTTCGGGGTCTGCACCAGCAGCGTGTCCTGCTCCGCGATCTCGCCGCCCACGTAGTACGGCAGCCCGCAGTTCGCGAAGGAGACGTGCTCGCCCCGATCGAGCACGATGATCTCCGCGCTCTCGTCCAGGCGCCGCGCCCTGGCTGCGCAGCTCATGCCGCCTGCGACGCCGCCGACGATCACGAGCCTCATCGCATGGCCCCGTTCGCGCCGCGCCGTCCGGCGGTCGTCCCCTCGGGACGGCCCGCGATGGTCTTCTGTGTCTCCATGCCGCCAACAATACCCCCAGGGGTATATGTGTCAAGCGGCGGAGAACAGACGCTCCGGGGTCCGGGGCTCAGCGGCCGGAGGCGGCGTCTTCCGCATACACGGTCTTGCCGCGCCCGTGGCGGGTGGCGAGCCGCGCGAGCGCGGCGGGGACCCCGGCCAGCGGGACCCGTTCGGAGAGCATCGGGTCGAGCGACCCCTCCGCGACGAGGGAGAGCAGTACGGCCAGGTCGCCGGCCAGATGGGACCGCGCGACCGCGTCTCCGTGGCTGTGGGCGGCGCCGAGTGCGATCTCGTGGACGGACGGGGCCGTGGTGAACTCCGGGACGGCGTTCCAATCCGGTCTGCCGGCGATCGCCGCGAGGCCGCCGCCGTGCACGAGCAATAACAGCCCGGCGGTCGCCGAGTCCGAGCCGAGGGTGTCGACGATCGCGTCCACGCCGCGTCCGCCGGTGAGCTCCCGGATCCGGGCGGGGACGTCCTCGGCTCGGTAGTCGATGACCTCGTCGGCGCCCAGGTTCCGCACCGCGCCACGGTTGCCGGCCGAGGTGCTCGTCAGCACGCGCGCGCCGATCCGGTGGGCGAGCTGGACGGCGAAACCGCCGACGCCGACGCTGCCGGCCGTGATGAACACGGTCTGGCCGGCGCCGAGGCGCAGGCGCCGGTGGATCGCCTGGTAGGCCGTCATCCCAGCGCACGGCAGCGCCGCGGCCGTCGCGGCGTCAACGCCATCGGGGATCGTCGCCACCACGTCCGCAGCGGTCACGACGTACTCGGCGAACCCGCCCTCGCGGCGGAGATCGCCGTGGAAGACGACACGCTGCCTGAGGGAGAAACCTCGGACGCCCGCGCCGACGACGTCCACCTCGCCGGCGGCGTCGAGTCCGGGGATATGGGGCCACCGCCAGGCGGAGTTCCCGGCGGAGGCCGTTTCGACGTCGACCGGGTTCAGACCGCAGGCGCGCACTCGGATACGAAGCTCCCCGGGACCCGGTTGCGGGATCGGCGCCTCGCCGACGCGCAGCGTCGACGGAGCGCCCGGGCGGTCGAGGAGCAGCGCCCTCATCGTCGTGCTCCCCGTCGTCGCATTCGCCATGACGATGCCTCCTAGAGGAGCTGCTGGTGCTGGCGGTAGGCCCGCGCGTACGGCTCCGGGATGTAGTCGACCTCGGCGCCGAGCGCGCGTGCGGCCCGTAGGGCGAAGCTGGGGTCGCGCAGGAAGGCCCGGCCGACCATGACGGCATCGGCGAGCCCAGTGGCGACGATCTGCTCGGCCTGCCACGGGTGCTCGATCATGCCCACCGCGGAGGTCGGCATCCCGGTCGACTGCTTGACGGCGGTCGCGAGCGGCACCTGGTATCCGGGGCCGACCGGGATCGGAGCCCGGGCGACGTTCCCGCCGGAGGAGATATCCACCATGTCCGTGCCGTGCTCGCCGAGCCACTTCACGACCGTGCAGGCCTCCTCGACATCGAAGCCGCCGTCGACCCATTCCGAGGCGGACAGGCGCACCATGACCGGGACCGCGTCGCCGAGCTCGGCGCGGATCGCGTCCACGATCTCGAGCAGCAGCCGGGCGCGGTTCTCGAGGGAGCCGCCGTAGCGGTCGTCGCGCGCGTTGCTGAGCGGCGAGAGGAACTGGTGCACGAGATAGCCGTGCGCGCCGTGCACCTGCACGAAGTCGAAGCCGGCGTCGACGGCGCGGCGGGCGGCGCCCGCGAACGCGGACACGATGCCGTGGATGCCGTCCTCGTCCAGCGCCTCCGGCTCGGCGAGGCCGGGGAAGGGCGTTGCGGACGGTCCGAAGGTCGGCCATCCGCCGTCGCCCTCCGGCACGCTGCCGCCGGGGCGGGCGACGCCCCACTCCCGGTAGGTGGAGGCCTTGCGCCCGGCGTGCTGCAACTGGATGCCGAGCCGCGCACCGGCGGCGTGCACGGCCTCGACGACCGGGCGGAAGGCCTCCTGCTGCTCGCGGTTCCATAGGCCCAGGTCGTTGGGGCTGATCCGGCCCTCCGGGACGACGCCGGTGGACTCGACGATGATGGCGCCGGCACCGCCGCGGGCCATGCCCGCGTAGTGGACCAGATGCCACGGCGTCGGGATCCCGTCCCGCTTCTCGACGGTGTACTGGCACATGGGCGGCACCCAGAGCCGGTTGCGCACCTTCATGCCCCGGACGGTGATGGGCTCAAACAGTGTGGTGGTCATGCTCGCTTCTCATCTTCGTGTTCGTGCGAATACAGTTTCCGCTGGTGTGGCCGTGCGCCGGCTGGCGGCGCGGGGTCAGGCGCCGATGGCTTCGAGGACGGCGCGGGTGACAGCCTGAGAGGACTGCGGGTTCTGTCCCGTGATGAGGTTCCGGTCGATGACGACGTGGCTCGTCCAGGGGGCGCCGCTCTCGACGATGGCCCCGCGTTCGGCGAGACGCTGCGCGAGGAGCCACGGTACGCCCGGCACGCCTCCGGCCCTCTCCTCAGCGTCGGTGAACGCGGTCATCCGGCGTCCGGCGAAACGGAAAGAACCGTCCTGGCAGGTCGCGCTGAGCAGCCCCGCCGGACCGTGGCAGAACGGGGCGATGACGGCGCCCTTCTCGTCGGCCTCACCGAGGATCGCCCCCAGTGCCGGGTCGACGGCGAGATCCTCCATCGGCCCGTGGCCGCCGGGGAGCACGACGGCCGCGTCGTCTCCGGCCCTCATGTCCTCGAGGACGGCGGGATGCGCCAGCTGATCGCGGATGGAGCCGAGGTAGGCGCGGAGCTCTCCGGCCAGCCGCCCGCCGACCGTGGACGGGTCGATAGATGCCGGGTCGACGGGCGCGGGGCGTCCGCCCGGCGTGGCGATGACGACGTCATGACCGGCTGCGGCGAGCCCTCGGTGGGCGACGACGAACTCCTCGGCCCAGAAACCGGTGGGGTGTCCGGTGCCATCGGCCAGAGTCAGGGAATCCGCAGCGGTAAGAACGATGAGGACGCGGGACATGGGTGCCTTCCTTCACGCGACCGCGACCCGTCCGGGGTCGGGCCCGACATCGTCGGGCCATGAGCAGCGTAACGGCAGGAGCTGCGCATTCACCAATCGAAAAGACGATCTCTGCGATAGGGAAACCTATGGCAAGACACGCTAGTGTGGACTGTCGTGAGCGACGACGAGACCCCCGATCCCGAGCTGTCCGCAACCCAATCCGACCTCGACCTCAATCTGCTGCGCACCTTCCTGGCGGTGTATCGCGCGGGCTCCTTCACCGCCGCGGCAACCCAGCTGGGACTCTCGCAGCCGACGGTGACGACGCAGATGCGGTCCCTGGAGCGGCAGGCCGACCGTCGGCTCTTCCGTCGCCTGCCCCGTGGCGTGGAGCCGACGTCGTTCGCCCACGAACTCGCCGCGCAGGTGTCGGGTCCGCTCGACGCCCTCTCCGCTGTGGAGACGAGCGCCGGGCGCCTCTCCCCGAGGTCCGCGCCGGTGCATCTCGGAGGTCCCTCTGAACTGCTGTGCACGCGGGTGCTGCCGGCCCTCGCCGGTCTGGTCGCTGGAGGCGTGCGACTGCGCGTCACGCAGGGTCTGACGGATCCGCTGATCGATGAACTGCGCTCCGGCCAGCAGGACGTCATCATCGCGACGCGCCGGCCGCGCGGGCGCGCGCTCGGCGCCGTGGCGCTGGCCGAAGAGGAGTACGTGGCGATCGCCGCTCCGGCCTGGGTGGCGCGCCTCGAGGAGCGACCCGACGGATCGCCCCTGTGCTCGGCACTGCGGTCCGTGCCGCTGATCAGCTACGCGGAGGACATGCCGATCGTGCGGCGGTATTGGCGCGCGGTGCACGGGAAGCCGCACCCGCCGGCCGCTCCGGCCCTGACGGTGCCGAACCTGCACGCCGTGGTCGCGGCCGTGGCGGCAGGCTCCGGCTACAGCGTGGTCCCCCGCTCGATCTGCCAGGAGCACATCCGCGATGGACGGGTCCGCCTCATCGAGATGCCCGAGGAGCCCCTGATGAACACGCTTTACCTCGTGCGGCGTCCCGGGGCCGAGGCGAATCCCGATGTGATGCGCGTGTGCGCGGCCCTTCAGGCTGCCTCGTCCACTTGGTGACCCGGGCCAGGCCCGTCGGCGAGCACCGGGACCAGCAGGCTCGCCAGGACGATCGTGGCCAGCCGGTTCTTCATCAGGTCCTCCCCGAGGGCGTCTGTAGGGAATCCGTAGCCCAGCACCGTGACGAACACGAGGAACCCGGCCATTCCCCACGCCGCTGGAACGGAGGCGCGACGAATCAGGATGCCGATGCCGCATGCGATTTCGAAGACCGCGAGCGCGATCGTGAGCCAGGCGATGTTCGGCATGACGAACGACCCCCACAGCTCGTGCAGCCAGGGGAGGGCGGCGGTCGATCCGAATGCGCCGTAGCTCTGCGGCCAGAGCCTTCCGGCGACGAGGTGGACGGCGCCGCCGCCGATGAAGACCGCGGCGAACAACGCCCGGATGACGACCCGGTACCGGCTCATCGGTCCTCCGCGAGATGGGTCTGCCGGAAGTGCCGGACGTGTCCGGTGAGGAGCCGGAGGGCCTCCTGCTCATCGCCGCCGTCGGCCAGGTCGACGAGCAGGTGGATCGGGCCGAAGAACGCCAGGGCGGTCTGCTCGGGGTCGAGGTCGTCGCGGAACTCGCCCGACGCGAGCAGACGCCGGAAGAGGTCGGTCTGGAAGGCCAGTGGGCGTCCGATGAAATAGTCGCGGAAGCGGGCGGACGCGCCTGCGTCGTGATACCGCTCGATCGCCAGGAGGCGCCGTAGTCGCGCGAACTCCTGGTCGTGGAGGACGAAGCCGAACATGCTGCGGGCGATCTGCAGCAGCCGCTCCTCGCCGATGCCCCGATAGGCGCCAGCGGCCTCGCCGCCCGTGGAGACCGCGATCCCGAGCGGCGCGGTGGCGGCGGCCAGACGCTCGTCGGCGCGCCTGATAAGCGCATCGAAGATCGCCTGCTTGGAGGCGAAGTGCTTGTAGACCGAGCTCTCGCGGATGCCGACCGCCCGCGCCAGGTCGCGGATCGAGGTCCCGCGATAGCCCGTGCGCGAAAACTGGTCGAGCGCGGCGTCCAGCAGGGAGTCCCGCGTGCTCGCCGACGTGCGCTGTTCACGATGCCCTGGGGGGAAGAGGTCGTCTCCTGTCCGAGAGGCTAACGAACGTTCGCTTTCCATGAGGCCAAGGTATCAGGGGGAGGAACCGGTCGACAAGCTCGCGAGCCGGGACGAGGACGGAGGCGGCGGACGGACCGGCTGCTTTTCCTCCGATGCCGAACGGCCGTGGCAGGACCGAGTTGGCGGACCAAACGGCGGACCAAAAGGGCAAAAACCGTGGTCAGCGGCTTGAAGGCGCTGAGAGAAACGGGCTGTGGGTTGTCCCTGAACCGATGGAACCTCGAGCCTCCCGCCAGGGGTCCGAGGCCGCCGACGGACGATGGCGCCTGCATTCTCATGAACCCTGGTCCACATTGTGTGATGGCTCGAGAAGGAGACATCGTTGAGATTCCTACCGCGGCGAAGAGCCGCCGCTTCACAACGTCACTGTTCGGAGGGTCTCTCGAGACCGCTCAGGAATCACCGCGTCGTCGCGTCGGGACCTCGAAGAGACCTGCCGCGTGCCCTCACAGGCTTTGCGCCAGGGGAGCGCGAACGGCTACCTCGTCGACAGGGCCGTCGCCGGCCTCGGCCTCGCGCTGGGCGAGCTCGACCGCGCTCAGCGCCATCTGAAGGAATGCGGATCACTGGAGAACCTCTTCGCCGTGCCCAGGGCGCGGCTCGCCTACATCTGCGGGGACCACGCAAAGGCGGGCGGGATCGCGGCCGCCCACGCGTGGGAGCCCGCCACGACCCTGCGCGACCGGTTGAGCTCGTCATGCCCCGCGAGGCGTGCGACCGGCTCCTGGACCTCATCGGCAACCCGCTCGCCCCCAGCGTCGTCGAGCGCATCCACGAGCACCGCCAGCCCTACCCCGCACGCGGGAGGCTCATCACGCTGACGCCCCGGGAGAAGGTCGTCCTGGGAGCCATGGTGGAGCACGAGACCCTGGCCGACATCGCCGAGGAGCTGGTGCTCTCCCTCAACACGATCAAGAAGCAGGCGCATGCAGTGTATGCGAAGCTCGGCGTCCATGACCGCCGGTCCGCCCTGCTCGTCGCCAACCGCCTCGGCCTGCTCCCGGACCCCGCTCCCGATCCCTCGCCCGCGGGCCGCGCGGAGGAGGGGTCGCGTGCTTCGAGGCTCCCGATCCTGCCGAGGACGGCCTGAGACGGCGCACCCGGTGCGTCCCCGATAGCCTTGATGGGCCAGACGCCCCGGGAGGCCCCATGCTCGAGCTCCGCAATGTCCGCAAGACGTACACCGTCGCGGACTTCACCCAGGTCGCCTTGGACGACGTGTCGATCGCCTTCCGCGACAGCGAGTTCGTCGCTGTCCTGGGCCCCTCGGGGTCGGGCAAGACGACGCTGCTGAACATCGTCGGCGGGCTGGACCACTACGACGCGGGCGACCTGGTCATCGACGGCATCTCGACGAAGCGCTTCCGGGACCGCGACTGGGACGCCTACCGCAACAACCGCATCGGCTTCGTCTTCCAGAGCTACAACCTGATTCCGCACCAGACGGTCCTGTCCAACGTCGAACTGGCGCTGACGCTGTCCGGCGTGCCGGCTGCGCAGCGCCGCCAGCGCGCGGTGGCCGCTCTGGACCGGGTCGGGCTGGCCGACCACATCGGCAAGTTGCCGAGCCAGCTCTCCGGCGGGCAGATGCAGCGGGTCGCCATCGCCCGCGCCCTCATCAACGACCCGGAGATCGTCCTCGCCGACGAGCCCACGGGCGCCCTGGACTCGACGACCAGCCTGCAGATCATGGACCTGCTCACCGAGATCGCCCACGACCGGCTGGTCGTCATGGTGACGCACAACCCGGAGCTCGCCCAGCGCTACGCGACGCGCACCGTGACCCTGCGCGACGGGGTGGTGCGCGACGACACGGACCCCTTCGACGCGGCCGCTGCGGGAACGCGCCCAGCCCGGGCCGCCCGGCGCACCGCGATGTCCTTCCTCACCGCGATGTCCCTGTCCTTCCGCAATCTCATGACGAAGAAGGGCCGAACGCTGATGACGTCCTTCGCGGGCAGCATCGGCATCATCGGGATCGCGACGATCCTGGCGCTGGCCAACGGCGTGAACAACTACATCGCGAGCGTCGAGGAGGACACGCTGTCCGTCTACCCGCTCACGATCCAGAGCCAGGGCATGGACATGACCTCGATGATGGTGGCGTCCGCCGACATGGGCGAGACCGGGAGCGGAGAGGGCGACGCGGCCGCGTCGGGGGAGATCCCCGAGGCCTCGGTGGTCGGCTCGATGTTCTCCAGCGTGGGCTCCAACGACCTCGAGGCGCTCAAGAGCTACCTCGATCAGGACGGCGGCGGGATCCGCTCCCAGGCGAACTCGATCGAGTACACCTACGACGTGACGCCCCAGATCTTCCAGTCCGACACCTCCGACGGCGTGCGCCAGGTCAACCCGGACAGTACCTTCGCGCCCCTCGGTTTCGGCGCGGACGTCGCCACGAGTTCGTTGATGTCCTCCTACATGAGCACCAGCGTCTTCAGCCAGATGATGAGCGACCCGAGCCTGGTCGAGCAGCAGTACGACGTCGTGGCGGGATCCTGGCCCCGGGACTACGACGAGGCCGTCGTCGTCCTCATGCCCGGCGGAACGGTCTCCGACTACATGCTCTACGCGATGGGGCTGCGCGACGCCTCCGAGCTCGACGCGATGGTCGAGCAGCTGGCCGAGGGCAAGGACGTGGACGCGACGACCGAGACCGCCTCGTTCACCCCCGAGGAGCTCATGGGCGTCACCTTCAAGGTCGTGGACGCCACGGACTACTACACCCATGACGACACCTACGACGTGTGGACGGACCGGAGCGGGGACGCGGCCTTCCTCAAGGACCTGGTCGACGACGGCGACGAACTGCGCATCTCGGGCGTCGTCGCGCCCAAGGACGGGGCCACGGCGACGGCCCTGTCCCCGGGGATCTACTACACACCGGCGCTCACATCCCGCCTCATCGACCGCGCCTCCCGCACGGCGATCGTGCGGGACCAGATCGCCCACCCCGGCATCGACGTCTTCACAGGCCGGTCCTTCACTGACGAGGCCGCGGGCGCCGACGGCGGCGAGGACTTCGACATGAGCAAGCTGATCAGCGTCGACGAGGACGCGATCGCGAAGGCCTTCACCTTCGACGGCTCCACGCTCTCCCTCGACGCCTCCTCCCTGGACCTGTCCGGTATGGATCTGTCCGGGCTCGTGGGCGCGGGCGACCTCGCCGGGCTCGACCTGTCGGGCCTGGACCTCTCCGATATCCGCATCGACCCCGCCCAGCTGCCCGAGCTCGACCTCGAGCAGGTCGCCCGCGACGTCGACCTCGGCCAGCTCATCGAAGGCGTGGACCTGTCGGAGGTGCTCAGCGGGATCGACTACGGCGCGATCCTCGAGGAGGCCGCCGGAGAGATCGACCAGGAGGCGCTCGCGGAGGTGGCCACCAGGATCACCGTGGCCTTCGGCGAGTACTGCGCGAACGACCCGGAGGCGGCCTGCGGAGAGGACATCGGGGCGGCCTTCGCCGCGTTCCAGCAGACGGAGGCCGGGAAGGCCGTCATGGCGGACAGCCAGGCGATCCTCGACGAGCTCACCTCCGCCGTGGACGGCGCGACCGCCGACCTCTCCGCGCAGGTCATGGCGCGCCTCTCCCAGGCCGTCCAGGAGCAGGTCGCGGCCCACGCCGATGAGCTCCAGGCGCAGATCCAGTCCGCGATGGCGGACGACATGCAGCAGGCCACCCAGGCCTACCTCGCCCAGGTGTCGGCCCAGCTTTCCCAGCAGATCGCCTCCCAGCTGCAGACGCAGATGACGCAGATGTCGACGCAGATCGGGGACGCGCTGCAGACCCAGCTCACCTCCGCGGTGGGCGCGGCGATGACGCAGGCGATGTCCCAGCTCGCCCAGAACATGTCGGGCGCTATGGGGATCGACCAGGACGCGTTCCTCGGCGCTTTCCGCTTCACCATGGACGAGGAGCAGCTCTCCCAACTCCTCATGTCGATGATGACCACTCAGCAGGCCTCCCTCGAGGGCAACTACGCGAAGCTGGGCTACGCGGATCTCGACAAGCCGTTCCAGATCGACATCTACCCGAAGGACTTCGAGTCCAAGGGGCGGATCCTCGACATCCTCGACGCCTACAACGCGGACAGGGAGCAGGCGGGGGAGGAGGACAAGGTCATCACCTACACGGACCTCGTGGGCACGCTGATGTCCTCGGTGACGACCATCGTCGACGTCGTCAGCTACGTCCTCACCGCCTTCGTCGCGATCTCGCTGGTCGTGTCCTCGATCATGATCGGCGTCATCACCTACATCTCGGTGCTCGAACGCAAGAAGGAGATCGGGATCCTGCGGTCCATCGGCGCCTCGAAACGCGACATCCGGCGCGTTTTCAACGCCGAGACGATCATCATCGGCCTGGTCGCCGGGATCATCGGCATCGGGGCGACGCTGCTGCTCACCCTCCCGGCGAACGCGATCGTCGACGCGCGGTTCGCCATCCCCCAAGTCGCCCAGCTCCCGGTGACGGCGGGCGCCATCCTGGTGGCGATCTCGGTGGGCCTCACCTTCCTCGCCGGGCTCTTCCCCTCCTCGGCGGCTGCCCGCGCCGACCCGGTGGAGGCGCTGCGCAGCGAGTAAGCGCTCCACGACTATCCTCGTCCCCATGCCCGACATCGTCTTCCGGCCGCTCGGCGCCGCGGAGTTCCCCCACTGGCGCGACCGCTGCCTTGCAGGGCTCGCCGAGGAGCTGACCGCGGCGGGGGAGGCCTCGGCCCCCTCCGCCCCCGAGCACGCCCGACGGATCCTCCACGACCTGATGCCCCGGAAGCTGGACACCCCGGGCCACCGCGTGCTCGTCGCGCAGGAGGGGAGCCGGCAGGTCGGAGCCATCTGGCTGGCGGTGCGCGGCGACCCGCCCCGGGTCCACGTCCTGGACCTCCACGTCGAGGAGGACCTGCGCAGCCGCGGGTACGGTCGCGCCATCATGGAGCTCACCGAGCAATGGGCGCGCGACCACGGCGCCGCGGCGATCAGCCTGGACGTCTTCAGCACGAACACGGTGGCCCGCGGGCTGTACCTGTCGATGGGCTACACGACGACGAACGAGCGGATGACGAAGCCGCTCGCCTGAGGATCCGCAGGAACCGCGCGGGCGACCGGCGCGAAGGGTCGTAGGCTGGGCCCATGACCATGGCGACCCCCGATGACCCCTCCTTCTCCGATCTGTCGTCCTTCACCCGCGCCACGCGCCTCACCGGGGTCTCGGGCTCTCGGTCCGGCACGGTGGTCGCCACCCTCCGCCGCATCGACGAGGCCGGCGCCGCCTTCATCGACCGGCTGGTTTCCGTCGAGGCGCCCGGCCGCGCGGGCGGGCCGGCCGCGTCCTCGTCCCTCACCCGCGGAGGCGGCTCCGCGGCCCTCCTGGCAGTGGGGGAGCGCGGCGAGGTCTATTTCACCCGGAAGGATCCGTCGGCGGAGGAGAAGGGCGACGCCGTGTGGATGCTGCCGCCGCGGGGCGAGGCCCGCGAGATCCTGCGCCACCGCGGAGGCGTGGAGTCCCTGGCCGCCACCGGCGGGGGTCTGGTGCTGGTCCTGGGGCTGGCTCCAGGGGCGGACACCGCCGAGGACTCCGACGCGCGCCTCAAGGCGCGCTCCGACGCGAAGGTGAGCGCCGTCCTGCACGACGACTACCCGATCCGCTACTGGGACCACGACCTGGGCCCGTCCCGGCGCCGCCTTTTCACCGCTCCCCTGCCCGATCTCGCGGGCGTCGACGACACGCCGCTCCCGCTCACCCCCGTGGGCCTGCCCGAGGCGCCCGCCGACGTGGACCAGTGGGACCTCGGCGACGTCCTGCCCGTCCCGGACGGATCGCTCGCCGTGATCGCCATGAAGGCCCGCACCCGGATCGACACCACCTCCCAGACCTGGGCGGTGACGCTGAACGGGTCCGGTGAGCCGCGGCTGCTGGCCGCCGATCCTGCGGCGGACATGACCCCGCTGGCCGTGTCGCCCGACGGTACGTGGGCGCTGGTGGACCGTGAGCTGCCGCCCCTGCCGGGGCAGGCGGCCGAGGACACGCTGTGGCGCGTCGACCTGGCGACGGGGGAGCGCACGCGCGTGGCGGGCGCCTTCGACGATGCGGTCTCCGAGGTGGCGATCGGCGACGACCAGAGCGTGTGGTTCTGCGCGCCCCGGCGCGGCCGCGGAGGCGTGTACCGGGCGGAGGCGGACGGCACCGCCACCCTGGTCACCCCCGACGACGAGTGCTCCTACTCGTCCCTGACCTGGTCGGGCGGCCGTCTGGTGGCGCTTCGGTCCTCCATCGCGCAGGCCCCGCAGGTCGTGTTCCTCGACCCCGGTCCGGCCGATCGCGGGCAGGCGGCCGTCACCGGCGTCCCGGGCCTGGCGCCCGACCTGGAACTGCCCGGCGAGCTCACCGAAGTCGCCGCTCAGGCGCAGGACGGCACGCCGCTGCGCGCCTGGCTGGCCCTGCCCGACGCGGAGGGCCCGCACCCGCTCGTCGTGTTCGCCCACGGCGGCCCGTGGGGAACCTGGAACGACTGGACGTGGCGATGGAATCCGTGGCCCTTCGTCGCCCGCGGCTACGCGGTGCTGCTGCCCGACCCCGGCATCTCGCTGGGCTACGGTCGCGCGATGACGGCGCGGGGCCACGACGCGATCGGCGACGCGCCCGTCAGCGACATCTTGGCCCTGGCGGACGCCGCCGTCGCCCGCCCGGACATCGACGCCAGTCGGCAGGGCTTCGCGGGCGGCTCGTACGGCGGATACCTGGCGAACTGGACGGCCGGGCACGCCGGCACCCGCTTCCGCTGCGTCGTCACCCATGCGGGTCTATGGGACGTCGGAGCGATGGCCACGACCACGGACAACGGCTCGTGGTACCGGTGGATGACGGCTCCTGTGGACGGCGGGGCGCCGCAGGCCCGGCGGTGGTCGCCTCATCGGGCGGCGGCCGACATCCGGGTCCCGATGCTCGTCATCCACGGCGATCGCGACTACCGCGTGCCCTTCGCCCAGGCGCTCGAGCTGTGGGCGGACCTGCAGCGGCTCTCGCCGCAACTCGGACACCGCTTCCTCTACTTCCCGGACGAGGGCCACTGGATCCTCAAGCCCGGCAACGCCCAGGTCTGGTACGAGACGTTCCTGGCCTTTCTCGACACCCACCTGCGGGGACGGGCCTTCGAACGTCCCGACCTGCTGGGCTGAGCGGCGGCGACGTCCTCGCCAGGTCAGTGGGGCCGGGCGAGGGCGTAGCGGTCGATCACCTCGCCCGGGGCGAAACCGAAGGTCATCACCGGGGGGACCCGGCCGGACGCCACAGCCTCGAGCACCTTGCGCTCATGGGGTGGCACGGCCTCGGGCAGGTCGCCGAGCGGGAACCACCGCAGCCCAGCGTCCTTGCCCGGCTCCATGACCCGGGGTTCGCCGCTCCAGCGCCGGCAGGCGAAGAACCAGTCGACGCGCTGCTCGATGGGCTCGCTCCCGCCGTTCGTGCGATGCATGCCGGTCAACGGGGCGAGGTCGGCGGGGGACAGGCCGATGCCGAGCTCCTCACGGGCCTCGCGCACAGCCGTGCCCACGACGGACTCGCCCGGCTCGACATGCCCGGCGACACCGCAGGCCCAGTGGCCGTCCATGTAGCCGGTGTTGCGCCGCAGCTGGAGGAGGACCTCGGTGGCGGGGCCCGCGGGGGAGGCCCCGCGCAGCAGGACGACGTAGGCGGCGGGGACCAGGGCGAAGGAGCGGACGGACACGCGGCCATCGTAGGCGGGACTGCCGGCGCGGGCGGCCCGCCAGTAGAATGGCCGTGCGCGCGAGTGGCGGAATCGGCAGACGCGCTGGGTTTAGGTCCCAGTGTCCTCGGGCGTGTGGGTTCGAATCCCACCTCGCGCACAACCGCTCTCGTCCATCGGGGCGCGGAGCGGTCCCCGAAGGTCCCCAGGAAGGACTGACCCATGTCGTACACGCCGCCGCAGTACCCGCAGGAGCCCTGGCAGGGGCAGCCTCCGCAGGATCCCGGCCCGGCCGGGCAGCCCGCTGGTCCGGGCCCCCAGCCCGACGCAGCAGGTCCCCAGCCCTATGCGGGGGGCCCGCAGTTCGCGGCGGGCGCAGGGGAGCCCCCTCTCACCGAGGCCTGGTACGACGCGGACTTCAAGCAGTCCATCTCCCGCTTCGTCCAGAAGGCCGCGCATTTCCAGGGCTACGCCTCGCGCGCGGAGTACTGGTGGGCGGTCCTGGCCGGATTCCTCCTGAACACCGCGTTCTCGGCCGTCCTGCGGCTGCTCGGGGACGGGGCGCTCGAGACGCTGGTCGCCGGCGTCTTCTCCGTGACCTCCCTGCTCCTCGTCGTGCCGGGGCTGGCCGTCGCCTCGCGCAGACTGCACGATGCCGGATTCTCGGCCCTGCTGCTCCTTCTCCTGCTGCTCCCCTTCCTCGGGTGGATCGCTCTGATCGTGCTGCTCGCCCTGCCGACCAACCTGGCTGCGCGCAGGATGGAGTGGACGGACGCCAACCCGACGCCGACGATCAACTGGACCTGGAGATGACGCATGAGCAAGCTTGAGGCGGGCCAGCAGGCCCCGGACTTCACGCTGGAGTCGACTCAGGGGACCGTGACGCTGTCGCGGCTCCTCGCGCAGGCCGACCGCGGGGTCATCGTCTACTTCTATCCGAAGGCCTCGACCCCGGGCTGCACCACCGAGGCCTGCGATTTCCGGGACAACCTCAACACGCTCAAGGGGGCGGGCTACACGGTCGTCGGCATCAGCGCCGACCAGATGCCGGCCCTGGAGCGCTTCGCCGAGAAGCAGAGCCTCAACTTCCCCCTCGCCTCGGACCCGGATCACACGGTCCTCGAACCCTGGGGCGCGTGGGGCGAGAAGACGAGCTACGGGCGCACGACGCTGGGCATCATCCGCTCGACGGTGGTCGTCGCCCCCGACGGGCGCGTCGCCCTGGCCCAGTACAACGTCAAAGCCACCGGGCACGTCCAGCGTCTGCGCCGCGACCTGGGGCTCGACGCATGAGGCCGGGTGGAGCCCGTCCTCATGCGCGCGACGCCGTCGCGATCTCCGGATCGTAGAGCGGACGATCTGACTGACGGTTCGCCTGCCGCTTGGCATAGGACTCGGCGGCGCGCACGACCGCGTGGATGTCGCGCTGGCCCGTCAGCCATCGGGCGGGCGTGGCGCCCTCCAGCGCCGCATTCGCGGTCCAGAACCATCGGGCGGCCGTGAGCTGGTCGACCCGGTCGACCAGCCGCCCCAGCACCTGGGACATCTGGGGGACGACCGAGTGGTCGTCGAGCAGCTGCCAGGTGGGGTAGTACCACGTCGTCGAGGGCGACTGGATCGCGAGGATGCGGTTCTCGCGCACGGCCTTGTTGATGCCCTGACGGGTGATGCCCAGCCACTCGCCGACATCGGCCGTCGTGCACACGGGCCCCACCAGATCCTCCATCTGGGGACGGGGATCCGTCATCGAGCGCACCAGATGGGCGGCTTGGGCGATGGTCTCGGGCGTGATGGCGGAGGCCCTGCGCGACAGCAGGGCATGCTCGATCGCATCGAGGAGATCACGTTCGGATGAGGTGAGGCGGCGCATCGAACCCCCTGGGGTGGCAGAGCGAACCAGGAATATGAGCCGCCCACAAGGAGCGGCGCCATCACCGCCGCCTCGACAATGGGTGCGCCATGAGGGAATTGAACCCCCAACCCGCTGATTAAGAGTCAGCTGCTCTGCCAATTGAGCTAATGGCGCGACGTCTTTCGACAAGAGAAGATAATACTCGGAAGGCGACCGGATGCAAAATCCTCCACGCCGCTAGAGTGGTCACCGACCATGACGCGCACAGAGAGGGACGGCAATGGCGAACCTGCAGGTCCTTCCTTCGGCGCCACCTCCGAAGTCCCAGGTCACGCAGGACTACCTCAAGGTCATCTACTCCGCCGAGGAATGGGGGGGCTCCGGCATCAGCGTGACGGATCTTGCTGCTCGGATGGGCGTCGTGGCCTCGACCGCCTCGGAGAACGTCCGCCGCCTCACCGACATGGGACTGGTCTCTCATGAGCCCTACCAGAAGGCGCGGCTCACCGACGAGGGGCGCAAGGTGGCGATCGGCATGGTCCGGCGCCACCGGTTGCTGGAAACCTACCTGCTCGAGCAGCTCGGCTTCTCCTGGGACGAGGTCCACCGGGAGGCCGAGCTGCTCGAGCACGCGGTCTCCGACACGCTTCTCGAACATCTCGACCGGGCGCTCGGCTTCCCGCTGCGCGATCCGCACGGCGATCCCATCCCGGCTGCCGACGGCACGTGGTACGCCCCCCCGATGATGCCGTTGGACCGTCTGCCGGAGGGGGTGCCCGCCCCCGTCGTGCGCATCTCGGACTCCGACTCCGAGATGCTGCGCCACCTGGAGGAGATCGGCATCGTCCTCGACTCCGTCGTCGAGGTGGTCCGCCGTTCGCCCTCGATCGGGACGACGCGCGTCCGGGTGACGGGGCCCTCGTCGCAGGCGGCGACGCCGGTCGACCTCGGGGAGGTCGCCACGTCCTCGATCTTCGTGCGCGACCGGGACACCCCCGGTGACGGCGCCCCGGAGGCAGCGGGCGCGGGCTCCTGATCAGGCGAGCTCGGGGGAGCCCAGCCTGGGCGGGACATGGCGGCCGTGCCCGTCCTCGGCCAGCGCGGCGCGCAACGACTCCATCGCGCGATCGAGGTCCCCGTCGGAGGCCGGGCGGGCGTTGGAGAGCAGGACGTCGGCCTCGGAGCGCATCGGCACCACGTGGACGTGGGTGTGGGGCACCTCGAACCCGGCGACGATGAGCCCGGACCGGGCCACGCCGAAGGCGCGCTCCTGGGCGATGCCGATGATGCGGGCGACGGCCATGAGGCGGGTGAGGACCTCCTCGGGCGCGTCCGTCCATTTCGCGTACGGGTGGCGGGGGACCACCAGCACATGGCCCGGCGCGATGGGCTCGATGGTGGCGAAGGCGACGCAGGTGTCATCCGCCCACACGAAACGTCCCGGCCAGGCCCCGGCGATGATCTTCTCGAATGCAGTGGACATGGCCCCATTGTGGTCCACCGCTTCGGGTGAGGACAGGGCTCCGCCCGGCGGCGGGTCCCGGGTCCGGGCACCGGTCGGGCCCGGCTGGGCCCCAGGACGATGGGCTAGCCTGGTCCGGACCGGAACTTCAGGAGGGAGACACGCCGATGACGATTGCGGACGACGCCGAACCGGCTCACCGCTACTCGGCCCGCGTCGCGGGCGAGATCGAGTCGAAATGGCAGGGGCTGTGGGAGGAACGGGAGACGTTCCGCGCCGACAACCCGGTCGGTGACCTGTCGGGCCCGTTGGCCGAGCTTCCGCCGTTCTTCGTCATGGACATGTTCCCCTACCCCTCGGGCAAGGGCCTGCACGTCGGGCACCCGCTGGGCTACATCGCCACCGACACGGTGGCGCGATACCACCGGATGCGCCGTCAGAACGTGCTCTACACGATGGGTTTCGACGCCTTCGGCCTGCCCGCCGAACAGTATGCGATCGCCACCGGCCAGCATCCGGCCATCACGACGGAGCAGAACATCGCGAACATGCGGCGCCAGCTCGCGCGCCTGGGGCTCTCCCACGACACGCGGCGGTCCTTCGCCACCACGGATCCGGCCTACATGCGCTGGACTCAGTGGATCTTCCTCCAGATCTTCAACTCCTGGTACGACGAGACCGCGCCGAACCGCGAGGGCACCCTGGGACGCGCCCGGCCCATCGCCGAACTCGAGGCCGAGTTCGCCTCCGGCACCCGTCCGACCCCGGACGGGCGGGCGTGGGCCGACCTGTCCCCCACGGAGCGAGCCTCCCTCATCGACGGCCACCGCCTGGCCTACATCTCCGAGGCCCCCGTCAACTGGGCCCCCGGGCTGGGCACGGTCCTGGCCAACGAGGAGGTCACCGCCGACGGGCGCTCCGAGCGTGGCGACTTCCCCGTCTTCCACACGACGATGCGCCAGTGGATGATGCGCATCACCGCCTACGCCGACCGGTTGGTCGACGGCCTGGACGGCGTGGACTGGCCAGAGAAGGTCCGTTCCATGCAGCGTCACTGGATCGGGCGCTCCCACGGGGCGACCGTGCGCTTCGCCGTCCCCGGCGTGTCCTTCGCCGGTCACGAGGACGCCCCCGGCGTGGCGGACCCGCAGGCCTCCGCCACGCTCGAGGTCTTCACCACCCGGCCGGACACCCTCTTCGGCGCGACCTTCATGGTGGTGGCGCCCGAGCACCCGATCCTCGGGTCCGCGGGCGCGCTGTCCGTTCCCGACGCGTGGCCCGAGGGCACGCGAGCGGCCTGGACGGGCGGGTTCGCCACCCCGGCCCAGGCGGTCGCCGGCTACCGCGCCGCGGCCGCGGCGAAGTCCGAGGAGGAGCGCACCGCCGAGGCGGGGGAGAAGACCGGCGTCTTCACCGGTCTCTTCGGCGTGAACCCGGTCACGGGGAGCCGGGTGCCGGTCTTCGTCGCCGACTACGTCCTCATGGGCTACGGCACAGGCGCGATCATGGCGGTGCCCGCCCACGACGACCGCGACTTTGCCTTCGCGAGGACGTTTGACCTGGACATCATCACGACCATCACCCCTCCGGCGGGCTTCGACTCCGATGCGGCCGCCTGGACGGGCGACGGCGTGCTGGTCAACTCCGCGCGCCCCGACGGGGACCTGGACCTCAACGGCCTCGGCAAGGGGGCCGCCATCGCGGCGATGACGCGGTGGCTCGAGGAGCGGGGGCTCGGCCGTGCGACGACGACCTACCGCCTGCGCGACTGGTTGTTCAGCCGCCAGCGCTACTGGGGGGAGCCCTTCCCCGTGGTCTACGGCGAGGACGGGCGCGTCCACGCCCTGCCCGAGGACATGCTCCCCATCACGCTGCCCGAGGTCGACGACTTCTCGCCGCG
>JALCNR010000025.1 GCA_022649165.1 Actinomyces sp. | reverse complement strand
CTCGCTCGGGCGCCGCCGCGGCCTCGCGGTAGAAGGCGCCCTGCTGCTGGTCGAGGAACTCCCCGCGGGTCTGGGCCTCCTCGCGGATGCGCGCCACCGACTCCCGGTTGAGGTAGTAGTAGAACAGATACTCGTTGGGCAGCATCCCCAGCGTCCGGATCCAGTCCACCCCGATCGCGCGGGCCTCCTCGATGTGATCGAGCAGCGAATCGTCCCCGATCAGCGCCGGAAGACGGTCGCTGCCGTCGACGGTCAGGGACCGCAGCCAGCCCAAGTGGTTGAGTCCGACATAGTCGAAGTCGAGGCCCGCTCCGCCCTCGCCCCCGGCGGGGCCCCCCGGCACCTCCGAGATCCGCGCCGGATTCAGGCCGAGCGCCGCGGAGGAACGCCTGACCAGGCCGATCGGAGTGTCGCAGATCCCCACGACGCGCTCTCCGAGCACGGTGCGCATCGCCTGGGTGATGATTCCCGCCGGGTTCGTGAAGTTGATGACCCAGGCCCCGGGAGCCGCCTCGCGCACGGCGCGCGCCAGCTCCATCGCCGCTGGGATCGTGCGGAACGCGAAGGCGTAGCCGCCCGCCCCGACCGTCTCCTGGCCCAGTACGCCTTGGGCCAGCGCGACGCGCTCGTCGAGGACGCGCCCGCATGTCCCGCCCACGCGGAACGCGGAGAAGACGAAGTCGGCGCCGCGAAGAGCGGTGCGCAGCTCGGTCGTGGCCGTGACGCGCGGGGAGGACGGGAACGCGAGATCGCGTAGGACCGCCCGCATGGTGTCCAGCCGCGCGGTCGAGACGTCATGCAGACAGACTTCGTCGACGACGAGCCCCGGATGGGAGCCCGTGCCGGTCCGGGCCTGGGAGAGAACCTCCACGATCTGGGGGACGCGGAACCCGCCCCCGCCGACGATGACCAGTTTCATGCCTGTACCACTTTCGTTGAATCCGCGGCCCCGGCCGGGACGCCCCAGGTGTCCGCGAGGTCCGGGGCGTCCATGACGTCCAGAGTGTCCAACGGCGCCGTGCGTGCGGCAGGCGCCGTGGTGATGACGGCTCGCAGGTCGCCCACCGAGCACACCGGCAGCAGACCCGAGCCCGGGAACTTGTCCGAGCTGGCCACCAGGCACGTGCGCTCGGAATTCGCGAGGATCGCCCGCTTGACGGGCACCTCGATGCCGGTGGTGTCCATGACCGTCCCATCGGGCAGCACGCCCGACGTGCCGATGAACGCGATGTCCGCGCGGAGCTGCGACAGGGCGTGCTCGGTGAGCGAGCCGACCATCGACAGGTAAGAGGGGCGCACCACGCCCCCCAGGATGATGAGCTCGACCTGGCGGTCGTCGCGCAACTCGTCGACGACCGCCAGGGACGCGGTCACCACGGTGATGGCGCGCCCGCGCAGGTGCCGGGCCACCGCGGCTCCGGTGGTCCCGATGTCGATGAGCACGATGTCGCGGTCGCGCACCAGCGCGGAGGCGGCCCGGCCGATGCGGTCCTTCTCCTCCGAGGCCCGCGCCGCCACATGGGCGAAGGGCTGATCGTCGACCTCGGGCGCGCCTCCCCCGCGGACCCGACGCAGCTTCCCCTGGCGGTCCAGGTCGTTGAGGTCGCGTCGGATCGTCGACTCGGAGACGTCCAGGCGGGTGGCGAGGTCGGCGACGGTGGCTCCGCGCCCCTCCCTCACGAGGGAGAGGATCGTCGAGCGTCGCTGTTGGGCCAACATGGAGTCAATCCTACCGGATCGGCCACCAATTTCGAGCAGAAGCGCGCACAAATGCGCACGCGTCGCGTAGAGTGGGCCATGTCACGTGGCTCGCGCCACGTCGGACACCTCGCACAGAGTGACCGCAATGGGGAGGAGGCGAGGGCGATGAGCGATTCCGGCCAGATCGCGGGCGGCGGCGCGTGGGGGGACCCCCGCGGAGCCGGAGCGGCTAAAGTGCCCTCCGACATGCGCATCTACATCGCTGGCCCGGTCTTCCTCGACGTCGTCATGAGTGGTCTCGCTCACGCTCCGGTCCCCGGCGAGGAGCAGTGGGTGCCCCACTGCGACCTCATGCCCGGCGGTTCCGCCAACCAGGCGGTCGCCTGCGCCCGGCTCGGGTTGCCGGCCTCGCTCATCGCGTTCCTGGGAATGGACGGCGCGGGCGGGCTGGTCCGCTCGCGGCTCCTTGACGAGGGCGTCTCCCTGGCCTTCTCGACGGACATCCCCCGGCAGTCGGTCACGACCTCGTTGTTCTTCGACGGCGATCGCGCGATGACGACCTTCGGGACGGACGCCGTGCCGGGCCTAGCCGGTCTGGAGGCTCCGGCCGCCCTGCTCGCGGACCTGCGGGCGCTCGCGGACAACCGCGGCGCCGTGCACTCGTGGCGTGCGGGGGGGCGCGGGGGGACCGGCGTTCCCACCTGGGTGCTGGCGGACGCGGGCTGGGACGACTCGCAGCGATGGGACCCCATGGACCTAGAGGCGCTGGACGCGGCGGATGTCTTCGCGCCCAATGACGTCGAGGCCCGGCGCTACACGCGTCGCGACGACGTGCAGTCGGCGGCGCGCGCCCTGGCCGAGCTGGTCCCCGGCGTCGTGGTGACCTGCGGCCCCCGGGGCGTGACGGCGATCCTGGACGGCCAGGAGATCCGGCTGCCGGCCATGCCCGCGCGTGTGGTCGACACGACGGGGGCCGGTGACACCTTCTCTGCGGGGCTGGCGTGGGCGCATGCGCATGGTCTGGGTCCCCGGGCCGCGCTGAGCGCCGCCTCGCTGGCCGCCGCCTGCACGGTCGAGTCGCCGGGCGGATCGGCCTCGGCTCCGACGGCTGAGCGGCTCGCCCAATGGACGAATTTGCGCAGAGATGACATTCCCAAGGAATATGACATTCAATTCCTTGACCTGATTGAGAGGAAACGTCCATGAGAACACGCATCGCGCGATGCGCGGTCGCCGTGACGGCCGCCGTGAGCATCGCGATCCTGGGGGCCTGCGCCCCTTCGGCCGGAGGCGGCGCGGCCTCCGAGGAGTCCGGGCAGTCCGGCACCGGCGCGTCGGGCGACGTCGAGGTGTCCACCGACATCTCGGACGTCGGGGACTACACGCTCACCGTGTGGGACCAGGAGGTCCGCGGAGGCCAGAACGAGCAGATGGAGCAGCTCAACAAGGCCTTCATGGAGAAGTACCCGAACATCACGATCAACCGGGTCTCCCAGTCCTTCGACGACCTGCAGACCACCCTGCGGCTGGCGCTGACCGGGGACGACGCGCCCGACGTGGTCGAGGCCAACAACGGACGCAACATGATGGGCCAGTTCGTCGCCGCCGGCCAGCTGGTCTGCCTGGATCCCTGGGCTGAGGCCTACGGGTGGGGAGACGAATACTCCGAGTCGATCCTCCAGTACTCCTCCTACTCCTCCGACGCGACGGACTTCGGCACCGGCTGCCTCTACGGCCTCCCGCAGATGGGCGAGGCCGTCGGCATCTACTACTCGAAGGCGAAGCTCGCGCAGCTGGGCCTGGATCTGCCCACCACGTGGGAGGCCTTCGGCGACCAGCTCGGCACGATCAAGGACGCCGGCGAGACCCCGCTCATGCTCGGCAACGTCGAGAAGTGGCCGGGCCTGCAGGACTTCGGCGTGGTCCTGGGCCAGCACGCCGATGCGGAGACGGTGCGCACGCTGGGCTTCGGCAACGCCGGCGCCAGCTGGGACGCCGACGAGAACCTGGCCGCCGCCACCGAGCTGCAGGACTGGGCGAAGGCCGGATACTTCAACGACGGCTTCAACGGCGTCGACTACGACACCGTGTGGCAGGACTTCGCCCAGGGCACCGGCGCCTATCTGATCGCCGGATCGTGGCTGGCCCCCGATCTGGCGGACGCCATGGGCGACGATGTCGGCTTCGTGCTCCCGCCCAGCGCCCAGGGGATGGACAAGGCCCAGACGATCGGCGGGACGAGCCTGCCCTTCGCCGTCACCTCCGCCTCCAAGAACCCGAACGTCGCGGCCGCCTACATCGACTTCATCACGAACGCCGATGCCATGAAGGTCCTGGCGGACACGGGGAACGTGCCCGTCAACGACACGGCGACCTACGCCGCCGACCAGACGGGGGTCGTGGCGGACGTCATGAACGCCTTCGCCTCCGTGTCCACCGATGGCAGCATCCTGCCGTACCTGGACTACGCGACACCGACATTCGACCAGGTCGCTGGTGACGCCGTCCAGGGACTGCTCGATCAGAAGTCCTCGCCCCAGGAATTCCTCGACACTCTCGAGCAGGCCTACACGGAGTTCACGGGACAGTGACCTCCGCCCAGCCGATCCGCTCCGCCGCCCTCCCCCTGCGACGCCGCCCGCGGCGCGCGCGAGGGGAGGCGGCGGCGCCCTCGTCCCCCAACCGGGGGAGCGGGATCTCGAAGCGACGGGGACGGGCCCTCGCCGCGGTCGCGCTGATGGCGCTGCCCCTGGCGGTGTACGGGCTGTTCATGCTCTACCCGATCGGGCGGGTCTTGGTGCTGTCGCTGTACACCTGGGACGGCCTGGGGACGGGGACCTGGGCCGGCCTGGACAACTACCGCCTGACATTCACCGATCCGCGCCTTGTCGGCGCCTTTGCTCATGCCCTCGTGCTCATCGTCTTCTATGCGGTGATCCCTCTGGCCATCGGGCTGGTCCTCGCCTCGTTGCTGGCACGCGCGAAGGTGCGCGGCATCGGGTTCTTCCGCACCGTCGTGTTCCTGCCGCAGGTCATCGCCATGGTCGTCCTGGCCATCGCGTGGCGCCAGATCTACCAGCCGAACGGGCTGCTCAACACCGTGCTCTCGTGGTTCGTGCCCGGAGAGGTCACCACGGCCTGGCTCGGGGACTACTCGACGGCTCTGGTGGCGGTCGGCCTCATCGGCACCTGGGTGAGCACGGGCCTGGTCACCGTGCTGCTGATGTCCGGCATCGCCGGGATCCCCAAGGACTACTACGAGGCCGCCACCCTGGACGGCGCCGGATGGTTTCGCCAGTTCCGGTACGTCACCGTCCCCGGGGTACGCGCGGAGATCCTCGTGTCGCTCACACTGACGATCATCTCCGCGCTCAAGACCTTCGACCTGGTCTACATGACGACCTCGGGCGGGCCGGGAACGTCGACGACCGTGCCGTCCTACGAGGTGTACAACCAGGCCTTCCGGCTCGGACAGGTCGGGACGGCCTCGTCCCTGGCCGTCGTCCTCACCCTGGTCATCTTCGTCATCAACCTGACCCTCAACCTGGTGGGGGAGCGTGGTCAGAAATGACCGTCTCGCGCACCGAGCGTCTCGTCAATTACGTCATCCTGGCGCTGTTCGCGGCCCAGGCGCTGGTCCCGATCCTCTACGTCCTGTGGCTGGCGCTGAGCTCGGAGCGGATCGGCGACCACTCGTGGTTCCACCCCGAGAACTTCGCCACCGCCTGGGACCAGGGGCACTTCTCCCAGTACATGCGCAACTCGATCGTCATCGCCGCCCTGGTCGTCTCCGTGGCGCTGGTGCTGTCGCTGATGAGCGGGTACGTTCTGGGCATCCTGCGCCCGCGGGGCTCTGACGTGCTCTTCTACGTGTTCCTGCTCGGGATCATGGTGCCCTCCGAGGCGATCGTGCTGCCCTTGTTCTTCGACCTGCGCAGCCTGGGGCTGACGGACACGATCTGGGCGATCGCGCTGCCCCAGATCGCGCAGTCTCTGGCCTTCGGCACGTTCTGGATGCGCGCGTTCTTCCGGGGCGTCGACCCGGCGATCCTGGAGGCGGCGCGCCTCGACGGCGCAGGGGACGCGAGGATCCTGTGGTCCATCCTCCTGCCCATCGGGCGGCCCGCCGTCGTCACCCAGGTCGTGCTCACCTTCATGTGGACATGGAACGACTTCCTCATCCCGCTGGTGATGTCGCCCTCGGGCAAGATGCGCACGGCGCCCCTGGGGCTCGCCTTCTTCCAGGGCCAGTACACCAGCGGCTCGACGCTGCTGGCGGCCGGCGCCGTGCTGGTGGCGCTCCCGATGGTGGTCCTGTACCTGCTGCTCCAGAAGCAGTTCATCTCCGGCATGACGGAAGGAGCCGTCAAGGGGTGAATGCGCCGTCGGGTCGTCGGCCGCGCATCGAGGTGGGGTCTCGGCGACGGCTCCGGTGGATTCTTGGTCGGGACCTCGTCGAGACCCCAGGTCATTGACCAGCGGAAGCAGGCCTCGTCGGTGCGCCTACGCACGCCCACCGGTCCGGGCCACCAGATGGCGGCGCTTCCGACCATACTGGGGGCATGGCGAATGAACAGGCACAGACCACACCCGACCGGGCGGCGCCGCAGACGGACACGACTCGCGCGGCCGGCACGTCCTCGTCGACGGAGACCCAGCCGGGACGGGATTCCCGCGCTCCGAAGCATCCCCTGCCGGCCCCGACCACTCGGACGACGCGGCGCACGCTCACGCTGGACGGCGAGGAGTGGTCCTACGACGCGACCGTCGCCACGCTGACCATTGACACGAAGAAGGTCGCGCCCGCCGCCAGCGTCTTCCACGCCGACTTCATCGCGCTGCCCGACGGCGAGCATGCGGACCCCTCAAGGCCTGTGACCTTCTTGTTCAACGGCGGTCCGGGCAGTGCGACGACGTTCCTCCTGCTGGGGTCTCTGGGGCCGCGCCGCATCGTGACGGAGGACCCGGTGCCCCCGGCCGGCGCCGCCCCGGCCACCACCGCGCCCTACGAGCTCATCGACAACCCGCAGACGCTGCTGCCGCAGTCCGACCTCGTCTTCATCGACGCGCCGAGCACCGGGTTCTCGCAGATGGCGGACGAGGCGAAACCCGAGCTCTGGTCCGTCGACGGAGACGTCGCCGCTTTCGTCCAGTTCATCCAGAAATGGCTCTCCGCCAACGGACGATGGAACTCGCCGAAGTACGTCTTCGGCGAGTCCTACGGCACGGTGCGCGGATCCGCCCTGTCCTATGCGCTGCTGGAGGCCGGCATCGCGCTCAACGGACTCGTGCTGCTCTCCGACATCCTCGACTACGGGCACATCCTGGGCAGCGGCGACCAGGCCTACATCGGGTACCTGCCGACCTACGCGGCGATCGCCCACCACCACGGGCGGGCTGGCGGTCGGGCCGATCTGGAGGCCCACGTCCAGGAGGCACGCGTCTTCGCCGACGGCGCGCTGAGGCGGGCCCTGTCGCGCGGGGACCGTCTGGCCCCCGGGGACGCCGCCGCCGCGGCGGAGCGCCTCGGCGAGCTCACCGGGCTGTCCCGCGACTACGTGCTGCGCTCCGACCTGCGAGTCACGGATCCCCGGTTCCGCAAGGAACTGCTGCGCGACCAGGGGCAGGTCGTCGGCCGCTACGACGGGCGGGTGAGCGCCTACGACCTGGACGCCGCCAGCGACGACGAGACCTTCGTCGCCGACGACGCCTTCCTCAGCCCCGCCTACGCGGCGCTCGTCAACGCCTATCTGCGCGACGAACTCGGGTGGAGCGGGACCGAGGAGCGCCGCCCCTTCGCGGACTTCGACTGGGAATCCGTCGAGCCCGGCAAGGGGTGGACATGGTCGCACAAGCTGCCCGAGCACACGAAGACGATGTGGGGAACGCAGCTCACCCACCCGCAGGTCATCCCGGATCTGGCGGCCGCCATCGTGCGCAACCCACGCCTGAAGGTCCTGGTGGCCAACGGGTACTTCGACCTGGCGACGCCCTTCTTCCAGACCGAGTACGACATCGACCACCTGGCCCTGCCCGCCGCCCTGCGCGCCAACATCGCCTTCACGTACTACCGCGCCGGGCACATGGTCTACACCAGCCCGGCCGCGCTGTCGAAGCTCATCGGCGACCTCCGCCGCTTCTACGAGGCCGACGGCGCTGGCGCGATGACGGCGCTGGACGAGCGCCCGGCGCTCCCTCCCCTCGGGCTGGACGCCTGAACCGGGGCGCCCGGGGCACTGGAGCCAGCGGGGGGCATTGACCCCCGTCCTCTCCAGCGCCTGGTCCAGGTACTGGCGGAACATGTCGATGGGCTGGGCGGTCGCGGTGCTCGTCCGGGCCGCGGTGCGCAGGTCCGCCGAGTCCAGGTCCGCGGTGAACCGCGCGATGTCGGGGACCCCGGCCTGTTCGGCGAATCCGATGAGCGTCTCGCGCGGCAGGTCCGGGTGCCCGCTGGAGGGAGCCGCCGCATAGCCGAAGTGCCCCCAACGCACTCACCCGTGATCGTGCGCGTGCGCGCAGTCTTAATCTATCGGTTGCCGATCAGCGTTTGGTCGTGGTCTGATCCGATGCGCGGCGTGCGGCGTCGATGTCTGCGTGGTTTCGTCACAGCCTAGAGTGACCCGCCTTGGTGAGTGGGTACGCGAAGGCGGCGGCGGGGTGTCCAGAGCGGACGCATGATGGCGCCATCACGTCGCGGGCGCCACGCCGGCGTCCTGTTCTGCTCGCAACTATCGCCTGCGCCTGTCTCTGTGTCGCTGTCGACGCGGGTCATGGGGTGGTTGCGCCGTTGAGGATGAGGTGGGCGAGCCGGGATGCGGTCTGGTCGTCGGGGGGTTCGCCGGTGGTCAGGAGCCGGGCGTGCAGGGGTGAGATGAGTGCGTCGAGGAAGAGTTGGGGGTCGAGGTCTGCACGGAGTTCGCCGCGGTCGATGCCGCGTTGGACGAGCGGGAGCATGACTGCTGTCCGCTGTGCCCAGAAGCGTTGACGGTGTTCGGTGTAGCGGCCTTCCTGTGGCAGGCTCAGGGCCCACACCATTCCGCGGCCCAGCGGGGACCGTAGGTATCCGCACACCGAACGCACGAGGTGGTCGACATCGCTGCGGATGCTTCCCTGGTCGGGTATGGGGATCGCGTGCGCGCTGCTGGTGAGCATGGCATCCAAGAGAAGGTTCTCCCTGGTTCCCCAGCGGCGGTAGACCGTTGTCTCGTGGACCCCGGCGTGCCTGGCGATGCGGGCGACGGTCGCACTCTCGACACCGCGCTCGACGATCTCTTTCAGCGCAGCGCGGATGATCGCAGCGCGGACGTAGTTTCCTCGGCGGTGGGCGACCATCGCCCGATCCTATCGCAAGTCGTCTTGCGTTAGTTCGAGGGAGCAACCAGGCTGGGTGTCAGCGTTAGCGGAAGGGTGGTGGCAGGACATGACGACAGCGCCCCTGATCGGACTGGGCCGAGAACGTTCGCCGATCGGGTATCACGTGTTCTGTGAGGACGAGAGCGTCAACTATCAGTGCAACAGGTGGGCCCAATGGATCGGGCCCGAGTCGATTCCGGCGATGCAGGCGCTCGGACGACGGGCGGGCGACACGACTGCCTGGATCGACGGCTTCCTCGAACTGGCCGGTGACGCCCGCCACACCGGGCAGGGGGTGACGGCGGGGTACTACGACCGGGCCGCGGAGTTCTTCATGAGCCCGAGCGACCCCAGAGCCGCCGCGATTCGCAACAGTTTCCGTGCCACGATGCGGGAGGCGTACGGGGTGGGGCCCGAAAGCGTTCCCTATGAGGGGGCAGAGCTCCCGGTCTACGACCTGCGCCCGGTGTCGGCCCACGGCGACCCGATCCTGGTCTTCGGCGGCTTCGACAGTTACATCGAGGAGTTCTTCCCGCTCCTGTTCGCCCTCGCCGGTACCGGGCGCCGGGTCATCGCCTTCGAAGGGCCGGGCCAAGGAGCCGCACTCCAGGACGGCGATCTGGCGATGACCCCTGACTGGGGGCCGTGTGTGACGACAGTCCTCGATCACTTCAGGACGCACGAGGTCACGGCCATCGGCATCTCCTTGGGTGGCGCGCTCGTGATGCGGGCGGCGGCCGTCGAACCCCGCCTGGCTCGGGTCGTCGCCTTCGACGTTTGTGACGACCAGCTCGATACCGCCACCGACCGCCTCGGAGCCGCCGGCGCCGTTCTGCAGACGCTCCTGCGGCTGCGAGCTCGCGGGATGGTCAACGCGTCGGCGCGCGCGGCCTCCTCACGGCAGCCGTATCTGGGATGGGCGTTGCAGCAGGGCATGCACGTGACCGGCACCGGAAGCCCGTACCACTTCCTCCGCGCGGCCGCGACGATGCAGACCCGGACCTGCTCGGCCGACGTCCGCGCCGACGTCCTCCTCCTCGCCGGAGACGAGGACCACCTCATCCCCCGCCGCATGCTCGCCCGCCAAGCCGCGACGCTCACCTCCGCACGATCGATCACCACGCGCCTATTCACCGCCCAAGAGCACGCCTCACACCACTGCCAGATCGGGAACATCGGACTGGCAGGAGACGTCATCCTCCAGTGGATCTCACAACATGAGAACAGCAACTGAGCGAATCCCGAACCGCCCGTCACGATCGTGGCAAAGGCTCGGGCACCCAGCCCCATGAGACGGAGGAGCCGGGGCATGTGCTGTGACGGCGAGCCGCCCCGCGCCCCCGGTCGGTCAGCTCGACCAAGACCCGCGTCGTTTCGAACTCTGTCACGGCCCTCGCCGGCCGCGCGCGCCGCGACCGCCGCGTCTTCGGACTGGTCCCCGAAGAAGGCGACGTCGCGGACCTCCAGGCGCACCAGCCCCGAGTCGACATACTCGGAGAGGAGCGCCGGCAGGGTGCCGCGTGCGAACGCCGCGCAGAACGGGCAGCGCAGATCGGTCCACTCGACCAGCACCACGGTCGTGCGCCGGTAGAGGCGAAGCCTCGACTCCATCGTCTGTCAGGTGTACTCCGTCGCCGTGACCGCGGGCCGATCGTATCCGGTTTCCCCGCCCGGGCCCCGGGCCCCGGGCACCCCGCCGCGCGGGATGGACCCGCGAGCCGTCCCCGCGGTAAACTACCGACCGATAGATTATCTGTCGGGGAACCCCGACCGGCCCGACCCGTCGGCGTCCCGGCGGAACGGGGCCGTCCTCGCCGATGTCCCGAGATCCAGTCCGTCCTCATGGAAGAAGACCGATGACGTCCCCACGCACCTCCTCGCTGTCCGCGCCCTATCGTGACCCCGCTCTCCCCATCCCCCAACGGGTCGCCGACCTGCTCGCGCGCATGACGCCGGAGGAGAAGGTCGGGCAGATGATGCAACTGGACGCCAAGGCGGACTACGCGTCGTGGATCCGCGACTACCACGCGGGCTCGCTGCTGCACACCTCGCCCGAACGGCTGGCGGAGGCCCACCGCCTCAACGCGGGCACGCGCCTGGCCATCCCCCTCCTGGTCGGCGAGGACTGCATCCACGGGTTCTCCTTTTTCGAGGGCGCCACGATCTTTCCGACGCAGCTCGGCATGGCGGCGTCCTGGGATCCGGATCTGCTCGAGCGCGCGGCCCGCGCCACCGCGGTGGAAGCGAGCGCCGCCGGCATCCACTGGACCTTCAGCCCGGTCCTGTGCCTCGCACGCGACCTGCGGTGGGGCCGCGTCGACGAGACCTTCGGCGAGGACCCGTTCCTCATCGGCGAGCTCGCCTCCGCGATGGTCCGCGGCTACCAGGGATCGGGGCTGGGGGATCCGACCGCCGTGCTGGCCACCGCCAAGCACTTCGCCGGCTACTCCGAGACCCAGGGCGGACGGGACGCCTCGGAAGCCGACCTCTCCAGGCGCAAGCTCCGCAGCTGGTTCCTGCCCCCCTTCGAACGGGTCGCGCGCGAGGGGTGCCGCACCTTCATGCTGGGCTACCAGACCACCGACGGCGTCCCGATCACCCTCAACGAATGGCTGCTCACCGACGTGCTGCGCGCCGAATGGGGGTACCGGGGCATGCTGGTCACCGACTGGGACAACGTCGGACGGATGGTGTGGGAGCAACACGTCCAGCCCGACTTCGAGCATGCCGCCGCCGCGGCGGTCTCCGCCGGCAACGACATGATCATGACGACGCCCCAGTTCTTCGAGGGCGCGCTGGCTGCGCTGCGCGACGGGCTCCTCACGGAGTCCCAGCTGGACGCGCCCGTCTCGCGGATCCTCACCCTGAAGTTCGAACTCGGCCTGTTCGAGGACCCGCGGCGCCCCGACCCCGATCGTGTGCGCGCCGACATCGGTACGTCGGACCACGCCGCGCTCAATCTCGAGATCGCCCGGCGTTCCCTGGTCCTGCTGCGCAACCGGGGCGCCCTGCCCCTCGGCGAGGGCGTCCCCGCCGACCGGGCCGACTCGAGCCTTCCGGCCCGGCGACCTCGTCTGGCGGTCGTCGGCCCCCTGGCGGACGACGCCCAGGCGCAGCTGGGGGACTGGGCGGGCAACTCCGGCCAGGTCGACTGGATGCCCGATGGACAGCCTCGCGAGATGATCACGACCGTTCTGGACGGGTTGCGCGAGGTCGGAGGCGCCAAGGGCTGGGAGGTCGCGTACGCGCGAGGGGCCGACATCCTCGTCCTCGCGCCGGATCCCGAGGGAGAGACCTTCCCGGACGGCCAGCCCCGGCCGCCCGTCGTCCGGCCCGTTCCCGCCGATCCCGACGAGATCGCGCGGGCCGTCGCCCTGGCCCGCGAGTCCGACGTGTGCGTCGCCGTGGTCGGCGACCGCGTGGAGGTCACCGGCGAGGGGCGCTCCACCGCCACGCTGGATCTGCTGGGCGGCCAGATCGCCCTCCTGGACGCGCTGTCCGAGGCGCTGTCCGGCACGGGCATCCCCTTGGTCGTCGTGCTGATGTCCGGCAAGCCTCTGGTCCTCCCCAGGTCCGCCCTCGATGCGGATGCGGTGATCTGGACCGCGAATCCCGGCATGAAGGGCGGTCAGGCCCTGGCGGAGCTGCTCTTCGGAGACATCGAGCCCTCCGGGCGCCTGCCGATCTCCTTCGCCCGCCACGTGGGCCAGCAGCCCGCCTACTACAACCAGATCCGCGGCCAGCACGGTGGACGCTACGCCGATCTCACGCAGACCCCGGCCTTCGCCTTCGGCGAGGGGCTGTCCTACACGACGGTGGTGTACTCCGATCTGCAGATCGGGGACGCCCTCGTCCACATGGACGGCCAGGCCGGCGCGGAGCCGGCGGTGCGCGCGCGGGTGACGGTGACGAACATGGGCGAACGCCCGGCCCTGGAGACGGTCGAGGTCTACATCAGGGACCTGGTGACCTCGGCGTCGTGGGCGGACAAGGAGCTGAAGGCCTATCGGCAGGTCCGATTGGCGCCGGGCGAGCAACACGTGGTCGACCTCGAGGTGCCGCTCGCAGCATGCTCGATCGTCGACGCGTCGGGCCGGCGGGTGGTCGAGCCGGGGGAGTTCGAACTGCTGGTCGGGCACTCCTCGAAGGAGGGGGATCTGCTGCGGGCCGGGTTCACCGTCGCGTCGTGACGACGCCCGTGCCGCGCGGGCGGGTCTCACCGGAGGGGAAGAGGGGGCCCTCCCAGGGTGCGGTCCAGCCCGCCCGCGCGCATGCTGGCCAGCAGGGACTCGCCATCGACGCCGTACCAGACCGGGATCTGCTCGGGGACGCTCCACAGGGCTCCCGGAACCAGGGGGGCCAGCGTGCCGTGGGACATGACCTGCTGGAGGTGCGAGAGCGACCTGATCGCGATGCCGGCGACGTGGCCGGGGTGCTCGCGGGCGAACTCGGCGTAGACCTGGGGATCGCGCTGGCCGTCGTCCCCGACGAGGATCCAGCGCACGCCCGGCAGCTCCGCCGCCAACCGGCGCAGTTCGCGGCGCTTGTGCTCCAGGCCGGACCGCAGCCACCCCGTGTTCGACGGGCCGAAGCTGGTCATGAGGAAGGCGCCGCGCGGGTAGCCCAGCCGCGCGAGGAAGTCCTTGAGCGTGGGCACGACGTTCCACGCGCCGGTCGACAGGTAGATGACGGGGGCGACGTCCGGCCCGCCGCTCGCCCGCGCGATCGCCGACAACAGGGAGGCCATCCCGGGAACGGCCTCGCGCGAAGACACCCGGTCCACGAGGGCATGACGCATGGCCGTGAGCGCGCGCGGGACCATCGACACCATGACGGTGTCGTCGATGTCAGAGACGATGCCCACCCGCTCATCGTCGCCGACCACCCGGACGGGGACGGGGACGGCCCGGCCGGCGCGCACACGGCGGGCGCCGGGACGGGAGCGGGATCCGCTCAGGGCGTCGCCCTCGCGGACGCCGGCGCGCGCGACGTCCGCGGGGTGCAGCGGTTGGAGCCGCGCGGAGTGCCACCCGGGGGGAAGGCCGTGGTCCGAGAGGGTGAGGTCGATGTAGCCCCACCTGTCGGCGAAGGCGACGGCGCGGGCGGCCCCGCAGGTGACCAGGACGGGCTGGCGCGGAACCTGCGCGTCGAAGAACTGCCGCCATCCCCGGCGTTGCGCCAGCCACCCGCGCTGGTCGCCGGAACGGGTCATGAGCGCTCGCCCCAGGACGCGGACCTGCGTGGTCGAGGCGTAGCCGCCGTAGGCGATCAGCCCGGGCCACCACCCGATCGCGCGCAGCGCCTGGGCGATGAGGACGCTCGAATGCTCGCCCAGGGCCGTGACCACCGTGAGGGGCCACGAGGGCGACTCGTCGTCGATGAGCGGCTCGCCCATCCATCTTCGCGCGCCGGCTGGGCGTCCGGGGGTCACGTGATCACCGGCCGGACTGGTCGGGCCGTTCGGGCGGCGGGGCGGCCGAGGCGCGCTCGACCAGGTTGGGGAGGAACTTCCGGTGCTCGACCGGGGCGCCGTCGGCGGTCGCGAAGAGCGCCTCCGCGGCGGCCCAGCCCAGTTCCTCCATCGGCTGGCGGATCGTGGTCAGCGGCACCGACATCTCCGACGCCATGGGGATGTCGTCGAAGCCGACCAGGGAGACATCTGTGGGCACGCGCACGCCGGCGTCGCGCAGAGCGGTCATGGCGCCGAAGGCGATGAGGTCGTTCGCGCAGAAGAAGGCGGTGGGGAACGAGGCGGGCAACGGCCGCGGGGCGGGTCCCGCATGGATCCCGGCGTCGAGGAGCAGCTGATGGACGCGGTGGCGGGCGGCGTTCGTCGTGAAGGACTCGAGCGGGATCTCGACGAGGTCGACCTCGTCGTTCGGGGAGGGCCTCCTCGAGGCGGGTCGTCCGGCCCCTCCGGCGGAGCGGCGCGCGGCCAGGCTGACGGCGCGCCGCACGCCCGCCAGGCGGTCTCGGGCCTGACGGACCCGGAGGGGCCCGTTGAGGAAGGCGATGCGCCGGTGTCCCAGCTCCAGCAGGTGCGTGAGCGCGAGTTCCGCGCCCTTCTGGTCGTCCACGGAGATCGAGGGCATGTCGGGCGGCGTGGCCGGGGAGTCGAAGAGGACGACGGGGATGCCCCGGCCGACGACCTCGTGGGCGACGGTCAACGCGGTGTCGCTGGGCGTGAGGAGGATGCCGCGCACGCCCTGGCCGGCCAGGGCGTGCAGCAGCCGCGCCTCCTCCTCCACGTCGGAGTGGGTGGAGGACAGCGCCATCACGCAGCCGTCTTGGTTCAGGCGGCGCTCCATGCCGGTGGCCGCCTCCATGAAGAACGGGTTCGCGAGGTCGAGCACGGCGACGCCGACCAGGGGCGACACCCCGGTCCTCAGGGCCTTGGCCGTGGCGTTTCGGACGAATCCGAGTTCCGCGATGGCGGCCTCGACGCGCTCGCGGGCCTCGGCGCGCACGAAGGTCCGCCCGTTGACGACGTTGGAGACGGTGCCCACCGACACGCCGGCCAGCCGGGCCACGTCCTTGACGCTCGGTCGTCTCGCGGTCCCGGAGGCTGTCGGCGGGGAGGCGGGGGAGGTCGGACGGGACGCGGTCACGAATTCCTTCTCGAACGGATCGGCGATGGAGGCGGTGCGCGGGCACGACGGTGCCCGCCGTCCATTGTGCCCGATACGCGGGCCGGGCGGATCCGCCGCCGCGGTGCGGCGCGGCGCTACAGTGCCCATCGAAGACGGGCCGTCCCCGTCGACGGCACAGGGAGGAGCCCGATATGGCCAGATTCGACCTTTCGCTGGAGGAGTTGCGCGCGTATCGCCCCGAGGTGCCCGAGCCCTCCGACTTCGACGACTTCTGGCGGGAGACGCTGGAGGAGTCCCGCGCGGCGGCGAACCAGGGCCCCGGGGTGCGTCTCGAGCGGGCCGACACCCCGGTGAGCGTGGTCGACGTCTACGACGTGACGTTCCCGGGGTTCGCCGGGGAGCCGGTCAGGGCGTGGCTGTCCGTGCCGCGCGGCGCCACCGGACCCCTGCCCGGGGTCGTCGAGTTCCTCGGGTACGGCGGCGGAAGGGGGCTCGCGCACACGGCGGCGGGGTGGTCGCTGGCGGGATTCGCCTATCTGCTCATGGACACGCGCGGGCAGGGCAGCGGATGGGCGCCGGGGGACACCCCCGACCCCCATGGCTCGGGGCCGGCGGCGTCCGGCGTGATGACGCGGGGCATCGAGTCTCCGCGGACCTACTACTACCGCCGGCTCATCGCCGATGCTGTGCGCGCGGTGGAGACGGCGCGCTCCCTGCCGCAGGTGGATGCCGACCGGGTGGCGGTGACGGGCACCAGCCAGGGTGGCGGGCTGGCCCTGGCGGTGGCGGGCCTGGTCGGCGGACTGGTCGCCGCGATGCCGAACGTGCCCTTCCTGTGCCATTTCGGGCGGGCCGTGGGGCTCACGGACTGTGCGCCCTACACGGAGATCCGCGACTACCTGCGCATCCACCGCGATCTGGTCGACCAGACCTTCACCACCCTGTCCTACGTCGACGCGGTGAGCTTTGCGGCCCGGGCGACGGCGCCCGCCCTGTTCTCCACGGCCCTGGAGGACCAGATCTGCCCGCCCTCCACCGTCTTCGCCGCCTTCAACCGCTACGGGGCCCCGGGATCGGCGGGCGCCGCCGATAAGGACATCACGGTCTACCCCTACAACACCCACGAGGGCGGCGGGGAGTTCCAGTGGCCGCTCGAGGTCGCGTTCGTGAGGGAGCGTCTCCGGCGCCTCGACTGACGTCGGCGCGACCCCGCGCCCCGGCTGTCTCGGCGGGAGGGGCCCCTTGACAATGAATCGGTTCAATTGCAATATATCGCTCGGTTAATTACCGATTCGAAGGGGAGTCACATGTCTTCATCAGAAGGGTCGGCCGAGCCCAAGATCCCGGCCGCAGTCTGGTTCAGATCCGGCGTCGCCGGCATGGCGTCGTACCTGGACGCCGCCGGCATCGTCTCCACGGGCACGGCGCTGGTGCTGTTCCAGGAGTCGCTGGGCCTCGACGCCGCGCACATCGGGCGGCTCAGCTCGCTGCTGACCATCATGATCGCCGCAGGCGCCCTGGTCGGCGGACGGCTGGGCGACCGGTTCGGCCGCCGCCGGGTCTTCACGGCCACCATGGTGGTCTACGCCCTCGGCGCCCTCCTCCTGCTGGCCGCGGGCTCGGTCACGACGCTCTACATCGCCATCCCGCTGCTCGGATTCGCCGTCGGAGCCGACCTTCCCGCCTCCCTGGCCACGATCGCCGAGGAGGCTCCCGAGGGCACGGCCGGCAAGCTGATCGGCTTCTCGCACATGCTGTGGATGATCGGGATGGCCGTGACCATGGTCATCCAGATCATCGTCGGGGGCATGGGCGCCACCGGCGCCCGGCTCCTCTACGCCCATCTCCTCGTCGTCTCGCTGGCGGTGCTCGTCCTGCGCTGGCGGCTGCCCGAGTCGGAGAAGTGGACCGCCGCCCACGACCGCGAGGTGGCCGGACTGGACGAGGGCAGCATCGACACGGCCTCCCTCAAGCAGCTCGCCCACGCCCCCTGGCTCGCGCCGATGCTGGCGGTCTCGGCCTTCTACGCCCTCGTCAACATCGCGGCCAACACCAACGGGCAGTTCGGGACGTACATCTACGTCAACGTCGCAGGGTCGACCGTCCAGATCGCCTCGACGATCAGCCTCGTCACGCTCGCCCTCTCCTTCGTGATGACGTACGTCCTCATGAGGGTCGTCGACACGAAATACCGCATGCCGGTCTTCGCCGTGTGCGCGATCCTGAGCCTCGTCGCGTTCCTCATCCCGATCGCCTTCGGGTTCAAGGTGCCCATGCTGGCCCTCCAGGGCATCCTGTACACGATCGGCGGCGCGATCGCCGGCGAGCCGATGTTCAAGGTCTGGGCCCAGGAGCTCTTCCCGACGATGCTCCGCGGAACGGCCCAGGGCATCGCCATCGCGTTCACCCGCCTGGTCGCCGCCGCGGTGGCGCTGTGGACCCCGACCGTGCTGTCGGCCGGGCCCCGCATCCTCTACGGTTTCATCGCGGCCGTCGTGGCCATCGGATGCGGGCTCGGCTACTTCGTCGTCGGGCGCATGCGCAAGGCCGAGGACATCGTCGCCGAATCGGAGTCTCTGGAGGGGGCCCCGGCGGCCCGCGGGTCTCAGGAGGCGTGAACGGAGATGGAAGCGACCCGGCTGAGCGCACCCGCGCGTCTCGCCCTCGGCGGTCATCGCGACGGCGCCCTGGCCCTCGGATCCGCCACGCCGCGGATCTCCTGGACGGTGCCCGAGGCGCCGTCCGGATGGGTCCAGGAGGAAGCCGTCGTGGAGATCACCCGGGTGGTCGGGGGCCGGCGCAGCAGCCGGTCCTTCGCCCTCGGCGGCGCCGCCCGGATCCGGACCGGCTGGCCGGACGAGCCGCTGCGCTCGCGTGAGCGCGTCGAGCTCCGCGTCCGGGTGGCAGGCGGCGGTCTGACGAGTCCGTGGTCGGATGCGGCCGTGTTCGAGACCGGGCTGATGCAGCCGTCGGACTGGACGGCTCAGATGGTCGGGCCGGGGTGGCCCGAGGCCCCCGGGACGGACCGCCGTCCCGCCCTCGTGCGCACCGAGGCGGTCCTGCGCGGGGCGCCCGTGCGGGCGCGCCTCTACGTCACCGCCCACGGCCTGGTCGAGATGGAGGTCAACGGGCGGCGGGTCGGACGCGACGAGCTGGTGCCGGGATGGACCGTCTACGGGGAGCGTCTGGCCTACCGGGCCTACGACGTCACCGGGCTGGTCGAGGAGGGGCCCGTGGCCGTGGGCGCCTGGCTGGGGGACGGCTGGTATCGGGGGCGCATCGGCTTCGAGGGAGGGTCCTTCGACAACTTCGGCACGGACCTCGGCGTGATGGCCCAGCTCGAGGTCGGATTCGCGGACGGGACGACCCAGACGGTCGCCACGGACGGGTCGTGGCAGGCCGGGTTCGGACCCATCCTCTTCTCCGGCCTCTACGAGGGCGAGACCTACGACGCGCGTGAGATGCCCGAGGGGTGGAGCAGGGCCGGCTTCTCCGGGACTCCGGCGGCGTCCGGGTTCTCCCCGGTCCACGTCGGCCGCCGGGATCCGGCCACGCTCGTCGCCCCGTCCGCGGAGCCGGTCCGGTGCGCGGGGCGGATCGAGCCCGTCTCCGTCGAGCCCAGAGGGGAGGGCCGCTACCTGGTGGACTTCGGGCAGAACGCCTCGGGCCGGCTGAGGCTGCGGATCGACGCCCCCCGTGGGACGACGGTGACGATCCGGCATGCGGAGGTCCTCGAGGGCGGGGAGCTGGGCACGCGCCCCCTCCGGCGCGCAGCGGCCACGGACTCCTACACCTCCGACGGCCGCGGGCCGGCGGAGTGGGAACCCCGTTTCACGATCCACGGCTTCCGCTACGCGGAGGTTTCGGGCTGGCATGGGCCGTTGCGGCCCGGCGACGTCGTCTTCCGCGTCCTGCACACCGACATCGAGCGCACCGGGTGGTTCGAATGCTCCCATCCGGGCGTGACACGCCTCCACCGGAACGTCGTGTGGTCGACGCGGTCGAACTTCGTCTCCATCCCCACCGACTGCCCTCAGCGCGATGAACGCCTCGGCTGGCTGGGGGACATCCAGGTGTTCTGCCCGACGGCCCAGTATCTGTTCGACGTGGCCCCCATGCTCACGGACTGGCTGCGCGACGTGTGGATCGAGCAGCGGCGCGTGGGCGCAGGCGTCCCCGTGTACGTCCCGTGGATCCCGGGAGGTTTCTGGAACGGGAAGAACGCCATCGCGGCATGGGGCGACGCGACGACCGTGGTTCCGTGGTCCCTCTACGAGCAGACCGGCGATCGCGACGTCCTCGCCCGGCAGCTGCCATCCGCGCAGAAGTGGGTGGAGGACATCCTCGGTTTCGCGGGCCCGTCGCGGGTCTGGGACAGCGGACCGCAGCTAGGCGACTGGCTCGACCCCTCCGCCCCGCCGGACAACCCCCTCCAGGCCATGACCGACGCCCACCTGATCGCCACGGCGTACATGGCGCGGTCCACGCGCCTGCTCGGCCTGATGCACGAGACGCTCGGCCACGCCGGGGAGGCACGGCGCTGGGCGGCCGAGGCGTCCGCGGTCGCCGAGGCGTTCAGGGGCCGCTACGTCCTGGATGAGGACGGCCGCCTCTCGTCGGACACCCAGGCCGCCTATGCCCTGGCCATCGCGTTCGACCTGCTCACCCCCGAACAGCGCCTGGGGGCCGGAGAGCGCCTGGCGGAGCTCGTGCGCGCGGCCGGTGGAGCCATCTCGACCGGCTTCGCCGGGACGCCGGTGGTCACCCGGGCCCTCCAGGACACCGGCCATCTGGAGGAGGCCTACCTGCTGCTCGAGCACGAGGACTGCCCCTCGTGGCTGTACCCCGTGTCGATGGGGGCGACCACGACCTGGGAGCGCTGGGACTCCATGCTGCCGGACGGCACGATCAACCCCGGCGAGATGACGTCGTTCAACCACTACGCGCTGGGGGCCGTCGCACAGTGGCTCCACGAGTCGGTGGCCGGCCTGGCGCCGGACGCCCCGGGCTATCGGCGCATCCGCTTCGCGCCGCGTCCGGGCGGGTCGCTGACGTGGGCGCGGACCACGCGGCAGACGCCCTACGGGC
>JALCNR010000024.1 GCA_022649165.1 Actinomyces sp. | reverse complement strand
GCCAGAGACGGTCGTGGAAGGCGCGCAGGCTGAACCCGGGTTCCCGAGCGGCGTCCGCCAGGAATCCGAGGATCTGCGTCTTGCCGACCTGGTAGGTCATGCCCTGGCCCGGGGTCTTCGCGAAGAAGGTCGCCTCCCAACGCGCAGTCGCTTGATCCATGGGCACCCGTTCCGCGAGCTCATGGGCGGCCTCGTCGATGGAGAGCCTGCCCAGGGCCAGCCCGATATCGACGCCGACGCGCAGGGCGCGCAGCCGCAGGAAGGCGTGGACGGTCTCCGCGGAGCCGGGGGCGCCCTCGAACAGACCCGCGCGGGCGAGCATCTCCTCGTTGTAGAAGGCGACGCCCTCGTTCGCCCCCGAGTCGTAGTAGTGGCGCCGGATCGGGTCGGGGTTGACGGCCGAGAGGGCGAGCTGCTGGGAGTGAGCGCCCTCGTGGATCAGGCCGGTCATGGGGTCGCGGGCGATCGCGTCGTCGAAGAAGCCGAGACCGGTGGGTTCTCGCGCCGGATCGGGCTGGTACGACACGGCGGGGACCTCGGCGCGCTGCCAGTTGATGTCGTCCGTGACGCCCAGCCACTGCAGGGGGCGGATGTGGTCGGGCATCGGCGCCAGCCAGTAGTGCCGCAGGGTCTCGGGCTGGGAGAGCAGGTCCCGTCCCTCGTAGAAGGAGCGCAGCTGCGCCTCCTGGTCCCTCTGACGCGCGAGGGTCCAGGCGATGTCCGGCAGCGGACCGCGGCCGGGCCCCCGCCCGGAGTCGGCCCGGTGCCCGCGCGACTCGATGACGCTGAAGGCCTCTGCGCGGGCCAGCTCGCGCGCACCGACGTCCAGCAGCTCCTCTGGCGCAGCGGGGATGAGCGCGACCTGGGATAGGAAGGCCCGGAAGGCGGCGCGCCCGATCGGTGCCCATGGAGCCGCGCCGATGTCGCCTCGCAGCCAGCGGGAGAACCCCTCCAGCGCATCCGCGGCGTCGCGGCCCGCGGCGGCCAGGTCCTCGCGCTGGGACTGGGGGACGAGCTGCGCCAGAGCCCGGACGCTCGCGCGAAGAGCCTCCCCGGCCCCCGTACCGGAGGCCTCCTCCAGGGTGCGCGCGGTCAGCGCCGCCTGTTCGGCGTGGGCATGCCCGGACAGGTTCTCCATCCCCTGGGCCAGCACATCCCGCACACGTCCCAGCGCCGCAATGACCGCATCCGCGCGCACCTGGTCAAAGGGACCCTGCGGGCGCAGGAGGTCGAAGTAGATCCCGATGGACTGGTCGACGTAGAAGCTCGGGTCATGGCGCCATCCGGCCACCACGTCCAGCTCGAAGCGCGCGCGGGCCAGCGCCGACCCGATCAGCGCGTGGTCGACCACCCAGGCGCGCACCTGGGGATCCCCCGTGTCCGGATCGGGGCGCTCCATCGCCTCCCATCGCGCCTCGAAGTCGGCGAGGTCCGTGCGATAGCCGTCGACGTCGCGCGGGCTCCACCGGGGCCGCCACCCGGCCGGCCGGAGGAGACGGGGGATGTCGTCGTCGGTCTGCGGCTGCTCGGCGGCCCGCCACTCCCAGTACTCGCGTGCCAGGGCCTGCACGGCGTCAGCGTTCATGAGAGTCCTCCTCGCAGCGTTCGGGATCAGGCAAAGCCCGAGGTCAACGGTACGCCGCCCACGCCACGGAACCCGGAGGGCGTCACCACTGGGTGACGCAGGCGGAGAAGGTGTAGACGCCCCGCCCCTGAAGGGCGGTCTGCCACCCCGAGGTGACGGTGTGCGCGCGTGAGGAGCCGTCCAGGCGGATCCTGTTCGAGGTCGCGCCGTCCAGGGTCATCTGCTCGCCTCCGCTAGGATCCGGAACGACGGAGAAGTACTGCGCGTCGACGCCTCTGAGCTCCCGGAAGGCGGAGACCAGCTCGGCGGGGTCCACCGTGGTGGACCAGCCGTAGTAGAACGGGTAGTCCGCGGTGTCCGTGGTTCCTGTGATGGTGGCCGTCTGGCATATGGCCGGGTTCCCGGCGAGCGTGTCGGAGCGCAGATCTCCCAGGGCCACCTGCCAGGTCCCCTGGTCTGTCACGGCTGCCGGCGTACTCATGTCGGCATGGCACAGCGACAGAGAGGCGGTCTCGCCGGCGGCCAGCGGCTGATAGGAGGTGATCTGGAGGCGGTGGTCGTCCAGGTCGGTGACGGCCCCGTCCCAGTAAGTGGGCCGCGTCCCATAGAAAGGCGCGCCCGAGTAGTCGACGACCACCCGCCAGGGCCCCGCCCCGCCTCCGGTGGACCGCACGGTGACCTCGGCGCACATCCGCCTGCCGCGGTTGGTCTGCCCGTTGAGGGAGTCCGCGACGTCAACGGGGCCGGACGAGGTCCAGTCCTTCCACGTGACCGGTGTCGTGAACGCCGTGCCGTCACCGGCGACGAGGACGCCGCTGCCCCTCCCGCCCGGGTCGGGCGCAGGGCCCTGGGACCAGCTTCCAGAGCTCACACCGGCGGAGACCGCCACCTGGGAACTCCATGTCGCCCATGCCACGCTGCCGGCCCCGACCAGGATGAGGGCGGCGAGGAGGACGCCCATGGCCCTCCTCGCCGTCCGGGGCATCGCTATCCGGCCGGATTCCCCGGCGATCATGTCGCGATCTCCTGCGGGATCCGCTCGGGGGTCCCGACCGAGGCGCGAACGGGTGTTCCCCCGCCGTCGCGGCCGCCGACGTCGGCCGGCGCCTCGGCGCGATGCCGGGGCCTGGCACTCCGGGCGGGGCGCGGGCGGCCGGGGACGCGCACGAACACGATCAGCGCGATGAGAGCGGCGATCAGGGGGTACCTCACCGACGGCCTGACCAGCCTCGTCAGCACCCACCCGGCGCCCGGGATCCGCCAGCGGGGCGTCCAGGCCGTGCCGCTGAGCTGATAGATGGGCGCGTCAGCGGAGGCGTTGGCATCGCCCTTGAGTCGCAGGAAGGCCGTGTCACCGTCCTGCTGGATCTCGACGATGCGATGCGACACCGGCAGGCCGCCCGCATCGGGGCGAACGGAGACGACGTCTCCGACCCGCAGCTGTGAGACGGGGACACGCACGTCGACGAGGAGGTCGCCCGTGGAGATTGCGGGCTCCATGGATCCGGAGACCACCACGAGAGGACTGATCCAGCCCAGGTGCGCACCCGCGCTGATCGCGATCGCGATCAGTCCGACTGCGGTGACGGCGCCCGCTCCGATCCTCCAGAGCCGGCGTGCGGCCCCGCCGATGGCGGTCCTCATCGCGGGAGCGCTCAGTCGCCGGCGGCCGCGGAGTCCGCGATCGGGGTGCCGGTGAACTCCAGCGTCACGGCGTTGGCGTCCGCGGCCTGGTTCTGCAACGCGTCGCCCCAGTCTCCCGCGGTGATGGTGAGGGTGACGGTGTCCTCCTGCCCCTGCGCCATTGTGGTCGGCGTGCCGGTGAGCGCGATCGACGTCCCGCTGGCGGTGTCCACCAGAGGACCCGTCGCGGTGGTGTTCTCGGTGATGGACAGCCCGACACTGGAGGCGTTCCTGAGGTCCAGATCCACCGAGCGCTGTTCGCCCGGAACCATGTTGGCGAAGACGGATGACGGGACGGCGATGGCGACCGTGCCGTCGTCGGCGTCGGCGAAGTCCGCGGTTCCGCTGACCCTGCCCTGCAGGGAGACGGAGGCGGAGGAGGCATCGGCCGAGAACCACGCGTCGTTGGTGAATCCGGCTGAGGTGGCGGCGATGGCGATCCCGACGACGGCGACGAGCAGGGCTCCTAGGCGGACGGTGTCGGAGGTGCGATGGGCGTTGTCACGATGTGCGGCGGCGGACGTGGACATACGGACCTTCTCTTTCAATTTCTTCAATGGGGACAACGGCCTCCCGTCATCGGGGAAGCAGGAGCCGGCGTCCGCCAGGGCCGATCTCCTCACTTGCGTGGGGTTCCCGAACCGGCCGGGCGACGCCGGACGTGCAGTACCCAACCACGCCCGCGCCGCCCCCGCAGGCCGAGACCTCACTCCGGCTGCGTGTGTTCTTTGACACGTCTATGCGCCACATCGCCCGCAACCTGCGCGAAGGCACACGTGTCCACATGTTCATTCAGATGCCCGAATATCTCGCTGGGCCTTTGGTCCCAATCACCGCACGCAAGTCAACGATGTCAAGTGTGAGAGACAACTCAGTCATCCGCATATCCGCATGCTCCCAATTGTGGGAGCCAACCCGCTTTGACGGACCCCAAAAACCTGTCGGGCGGCACTCGGAGAGGACCGAGCGCCGCCCGAGCGACCTGGAACGACTGTCTCACTCCTCGCGGGAGGCGTGCAGCGGGGGGAAGCGGACCTTGCCGCGACGATCCACCGAGACGGGCTCGAGCCCCGCCGCGCCCGCAGCCCCGCTTGAGGACACCGGCGCTCCGGCGCCGCGGGGTCCCTGGGCCTGCCCGACCGCGATGGCGTCCCACGAGGCCGGAGCCGGTGCCTCGACGGGAGGCGGCGGGGCCGCCACGGGCATGATCGACACGCGCCCCGGGACAGTCGCCGGAGACGGACCCGCCGACGACGCGGCGCCACCCGTCGTTCCCCGGCGGGCCCCGCGAGCCGCCGATCCTCTCCGGCGCACCCGATCACGTGGGCTGGCGCCGGCCTGGGGCCGGGCGGGCGCGCCCTCCGTGGCGGTCGCCTGAGCCGGAGCCGCCGCCTCACCGGCGATCGTGCCCTCAATCAGAACCTCCCCCGAGAAGGGGCGCGCACCGGTGCCGCGAGCGCCTCCCGCTTCCGGGGCGCCCTTCTCGGTCGCCTCGTAGGCGTACTCGGACCGGTAGTAGCCGTATCCGTACTCCGAGTCCCCGTACTTCAGCTTCGACAGCTTCGAGGAGGACGCCCGGTTGAGCACGACGCCGGCGACCTGCCCGCCCGCCTGGTCGAGGGACGCGAGCGCGTGGTCGAGTTGCTCCGCGGTGGTCTTGCCTGATCCGACGATCACGACGACGGCATCGGAGAACTTCGACAGCACCGCGGCATCGGTGACGGGCAGCACCGGCGGCGCGTCGATGATGACGAGCCTGTCCCGCGACAGGTAAGTCATGAGCTCCGCCATCCGGTTGGATCCGAGCAACTCCGAAGGGTTGGGCGGGATGTCGCCGGCTGTAAGCACGGACAGCCCCTCGATCCGGGTCGGCCGCACGACCTGGTCCAGGCTGGCCGCGCCCACCAGCAGCTGCGTGAGCCCGAGCTTTTCCATGATCCCGAAGACCTTGCGGGCGATGGGGCGGCGCAGATCGGCATCGACCAGCACGACCTCCTGCCCGGCCAGCGCCGAGACCTTCGCCAGCTGCGCCGCGACGGAGGACTTCCCGTCCCCCTGCATCGGCGAGGTGACCACGAGGATGCGCGCCTCGTGGTCCACGTTGGCATAGCGCAGGTTGGTGCGCAGCTTGCGCAGCGACTCCTCGGCCCGGAAGTCCCCGGAGGAGTCCTCGGTGCGTGCCACCGTGGACGAGTTGGGGATGACGCCCAGGATCGGGATCTCGAAGCGTTCGGAGATGTCGTCGGCCGTGCGGATCCTGGTGTCGAAACGGTCGCGGGCGAAGGCCAGAAGGTATCCGAGCAGCAGTCCCGCCAGGACGCCCGCCGCCAGGTACTTGGTGGTCGAGGGCGCGACGGTGACGGCCGACAGGTCGGCGGGCGCCATCATGACGACCTCGACCGGGGAGGATTCGCCTTCCAGTGCCTTCACCTGGACGGCGGCCTGCGCGACGACGGCGTCGGCGATCTGGCGCGCCTGATCGGCCGTCGAGGCGGTGGCGGTGACGTTGATGGTCAGGGAGTTCGTCGTGTTGGACGCGGTGAGCGCGGAGGCCAGCTCCGTGGGGCTCTCCTTCAGCCCGAGCTGATCGATGACGGCCTGCGCGACAGTCTGGGAGGTGAAGACGGGGACGAAGGCCTTGACCTTCTGCGTGGCCAGCTGCGAGGCGTTGTAGTAGGCGTTCGCGTTCGCCGACGTGCCATCCGACTCGGGCACGGACACCCGGACGTAGGCCGTGGAGTTCGCCGTGTAGGACTGGGGGGTGACCCACAGCAGCGCGCCGGCGGCGGCCAGCCCGAGGAGCGTGCACACAGCGATCGCCACGAAGCGTCGCCGGGTCAGCGTGATCAGGTCCTGGAACGTCATGTGTCAGTGTCCGTCCGGTTACCGGCGATTCGAGCCGCATGGATGGGTGTGATAACGCCGATGATATCTCCCCTCGGCATGCTGACCAAAGAACCGGTCCGCCTCCCGGGCAGGTGTCAGCCGAGCCGCTGGGCGATCGCGTCCCCGATCGCGGCGGTGGAGCGCCTGCGCACAGCGGCCTCCGCGTCCGTCCCGCTTCCGGCGGCGCGCTCCGCCATGTCCTGGGAGATCGCGTCCTGCACCCGCCCGGCCTCCCGCGCATACCCCAGGTGGTCGAGCATGAGCGCCACCGAGGCGATCGTGGCGGTGGGGTCCGCCAGGCCCCTCCCGGCGATGTCGGGGGCCGAGCCGTGGACGGGCTCGAACATCGAGGGGTAGGCGCCCTCGGGGTTGATGTTCCCGGAGGCCGCCAGGCCGATCCCCCCGGTGATCGCGCCGGCCTCGTCGGTGAGGATGTCGCCGAAGAGGTTGTCGGTGACGATGACGTCGAAGCGACCCGGATCGGTGACCATGTAGATCGTGGCGGCGTCGACGTGGCTGTAGTCGACGCGCACCTGCGGGTACTCCTGGGCGACGCGGTCTACGGTCCGCTTCCACAGGCCACCGGCGTTGACCAGGACGTTCGTCTTGTGCACGAGGGTGAGGTGGCGGGCGGGCCGGGCGGCGGCCTTCGCGAAGGCGTAGCGCACGACGCGTTCGACGCCGAACGCCGTGTTGACGGACACCTCGGTGGCGATCTCGTGCGGAGTGCCCTCGCGCACGGTCCCGCCGTTGCCGGCGTAGAGGCCCTCGGTGCCTTCGCGCACGACGACGAAATCGATGGCGCCGGGGGCGGCGAGCGGGGTGGGGACTCCCGGATAGAGCAGGGAGGGACGCAGGTTGACGTACTGGTCCAGTTCGAAGCGAAGGCGCAGCAGCAGCCCGCGTTCGAGCACGCCGGAGGGTACGGACGGGTCGCCCACTGCGCCCAGCAGGATCGCGTCGAAGGTCTTCAGGCTCTCCAGATCCGCATCGGTCAGGGTCTCCCCCGTCCGATGCCAGCGCGCCGCCCCCAGGTCGAACGAGGTCGTGGCGACCGTGACCTCCGAGTCGGCCAGCGCCGCTGAGAGGACCTTGAGGCCCTCGGGCACGACCTCCTGCCCGATGCCGTCGCCGGGGATCACTGCCAGGTTGAGCGTCTGCGTCATGGGGACATTGTGAGCGGCCCCGGCGGCGGGCCGCCGCCGGCGTCCGTCATGCGAATCCGGGTGCCGGGCCCTCACCGGACGGTCGCGGGCGACCGGAGGGAGAATGGAGGAATACCGGCACCGAGGGAAGGGAGGCCCCGATGGGGTCACAGGCGCCCGCATGGCTGAGGCTCACCTCCGGGGGAACCGCACCCGACGGCGACGAGGGCGACGCCCCCGCACCGCGGAAGGCCCCCCGCGTGCTGTTCGTGTGCACGGGCAACATCTGCCGATCGGCCTTCGCCGCGGCCTCCCTCAGGCACCTCCTCGGGCCCCATTCGCCCGTCGAGGTCTCCTCCGCGGGGATCATGGCCCTGGCCGGACACCCGATGGACGGCCTCATGGCCGCCGAGGCCAAACGCCTGGGCATCGAGGACACCTCCCACACCGCCCGCCAGCTCACCGGCCGCCACCTCAAGGAGGCCGCCCTGGTCCTGGTCTTCGGCCCGGAGCACGCCGAGTGGATCACCTCCAACCATCCGGAGCACCTCGGCAAGGTCGCGGGGCTCGGCCAGGTCGCCTCCGCCCTCGACACGGCGCCCCGGCACGCCCTTCTCCCCCTGTCGGACCTCCCCGGGCTCGCCGGCGGCCATCGCGCCCCCGGCAACCGGGATTGGATCCCCGACCCCTACCGCCGGGGCCCCGAGGCCGCCCTCTCCGCCGCCGAACGCATCGCGGCCTGCACCGCGCTGCTGGCGGTCCATGTGGATTGGAGCCGCTGAAGGCTCGCGGGGTCGCGTCCCGGATCCGGCGACGCGACCGGCATCTCCTCTAGGATGTTCGACAGAGGCCGCGCCGGATGCCCCTGCTGTCGGGGCGCATGCGTGGGCCTCCGCCTCAAACCGTTGGCGATGTTGGGGAAGGCGGTGCCATGCCGGCGACACGCGCGGACGTCGCCCGCCTCGCGGGGGTCTCGCCGGCGTTGGTCAGCTACGTCCTCAACAACGGCCCGCGAAAGGTCTCCCCCGAGGCGCGGGCGCGCATCGAGCGGGCGATCGAGACCCTCGGCTATCGGCCCAATGCGGTGGCGCAGGCGCTGAGGGGGCTCAACACGCGATTGATCGGGCTGCTGACCCCTGCCCCGACCAACGCCTATTTCGCTGAGCTCGCGGAGTGCATCGAGCGCCGGGTCTTCGACTCGGGGAACCTGCTTCTCATCGGGATGACCAACGAGGACCCCTCCCGGGAGCTCCGCTATGTCAACGCCTTCGTGGACCGCCGCGTCGATGGGCTTCTGGTGATCTCCAGCCGCGTCCAGCCGATGATCGCACGCGCAGCCGAGGGCGTGCCGGCGGTCGCCGTGGACAGGGCCTCGGCGGCGCCGGGGTTCTCCAGCGTCTGCACCAACTCAGTCCACGGGGCCCAGATGTGCGTGGAGCACCTCCAGGGACACGGGCTCCGCACGATCGCGTGCGTCGCGGGCCCCCGCGACCTGCTCTCCAGCGAGGACAGGATCCGGGGATGGCGCCGTCAGCAGGACCGTCTGGGCCTGCCCGCCTCGGAGGACCTCGTCGCCAACGCTCCGTTCACCGAGGAAGGCGGGTATGCCGCCCTGCGGGAGCTCATCGATCTCGGCCCCTTCGCGGACGCCCTCCGGGCGGGCCAGTCCCTGGGCCTCTTCGTCAGCTCGGACGTCCAAGCCATCGGGGTTCTCCGGGCATGTTCGGAGCTGGGGATCCGCGTGCCGGAGGACATCGCGATCACCTCCTTCGACGGAACGCGTCTCGGGGCGAGCCTGGTCCCGCCCTTGACCTCGTTCCGGCAGCCGCTGGAGACCATCGCGGCGATGGCCGTCGAGGAGCTCCAGCGGCGGGTGGCCTCTGCCGACCTCGAGCCGCGCGACCTCACCGTCGAGGGGAACCTGCGCATCGGACGCAGCTGCGGGTGCGCCTGAGGACTCCTCCCCCCAGGCGCACCCGCAGCCGCGGCGCCGCAGATCCGGTTCACCCCAGAGGACCGACCTCCGCCAGGTCGCCGGCCCGCGGATAGGAACGCTGGGCTCCCTCGCGCTGGACCGCGAAGCTGCCCGCCCGCACCCCCAGGCTCACGGCTTCACGCAGGGTCGCGCTCTCGGCGATCGCCGACGAGAACGCGCCGACGAAGGCGTCACCCGCTCCCGTGGTGTCGACGACGGGCACGTCGATGGCGGGCATGTGCCCGCTCGTGCCCACGGCATCGGCCCAGAACGCGCCCTGGCCGCCGACGGTGATCACGCCGCCGCGAAGGGCCAGGCCCGCGACCTGCTGGACCGCCCGGCTCGGTGAGGCGCCCACCAGAGTCCGGTCGCCCAGGAGCTCGCCCGCCTCGACCTCGTTGACGATGAGGTAGTCGACCTGCGCGAGGACGTCGCGCGGGAGCGCGGTGAAGGGCGCGGCGTTGAAGATGACCCGGGCATCCAGGCCATGGGCGACGCGGATCGCCTCGATGACGGTGGGGACGGGGATCTCCGCCTGGAGGACGACCACCGTGTCGGCGGTGCATCGTCGTCGGAGCACGCGCGCGACCCGCTCCGAGGGGAGTCTCCCGTTCGCTCCGGGGTCGACGATGATCGAATTCTCTCCCGTCTCGGAGACCACGACGACTGCCAACCCCGTGCCGACCCCGCCCAGGAGCTCGACGTCGCGCACATCGACCCCCGAGGCCTGCATGGCCCGCAGGATGGTGCGTCCGTCCTCGTCGTCGCCGACGCAGCCCACGAAAGCGGTCGCCGTGCCCAGCCGGGCGGCGGCGACGGCTTGATTGGCTCCCTTTCCGCCGACGTGGTGGGAACGATCGAGGGCCAGCACCGTCTCCCCTGCTTGCGGGAGCTCCCCGACCCTGAGCCGAAGGTCCAGGTTCGCAGACCCGACAACCACCACACCGCGCACTGTCTGACTCCGATCATCTCGTTCTCGTCTCCGGTCAGCGGATCGTGTCCGCGACGGCCCGGAGTTGGTGTCACTTCTCCCCACTGGACGATGCCCCCGATGCGAAGAACCGTTGGAGGATGAGCATCATCATCGCCGGGACCAGGGACAGCAGGATCGCGCCGGCGAAGTTCTGGCCGTAGTCGACCCCGTGCTCGCCGAAGGTGTTCGCCAGGGCGACGGGGGCCACCTGCATGTCGGTCTTGGACACCAGCAGGAGCGGCCACAGGTAGGAGGACCACTGCCCGAGGAAGATGAGGAGGGAGGTGTTGATCAACGCCGGGACGCTGATGGGAGCGTAGATCCCCAGCAGGATCCTCGGCTCCGACGCTCCGTCGAGCATCGCGGCCTCGCGGTAGGACTTGGGGATGCCCAGGAAGAACTGCCGGAGGTTGAAGATCGCCAGGCCGTTCCCGATGCCGGGGAGGATCAGCCCCAGGTAGGTGTTGGCGAGCCCCCATTGCGTGAACAGGTCGGACAGCGGGATGGCGACGGCCTCGAAGGGGACCATGAACCCCACGATGACGAAGGCGAACGCGATGCCCCGTCCCCGGAACTCCAGGACGGCGAGCGCGTAGGCGGCCATGAGCGACATGACGAGGCCGATGGCCACGGAGGCCAGGCATACGATCGCCGAGTTGACCAGGCTGCGCCCGAATCCTCTCCCGAGCAGGAGGCTGGAGTAGTTGTCCCAGCTGAAGCTCTCCGGGAACAGGGAGTGCCACGACAGCGGGCTGAGCGAGGACAGGATCTGCGCGGAGGGCCGGAAGGAGCCCAGCAGCATCCACAGGGCCGGCAGGATGAACACCGCGCACAGCACGACGGCCGCGAGCAGGAGGAGCGCCGTCCTCACGGGCGATGTCCGCCGGCCGGAACGGCTGACGGGAGCGGGTCCCGCCTTCTTGAGTGAGTTGGTTGTCATTTCTTGTCACGCTCGTTGAGAAGTGCGAACTGCAGCCCGACGAAGAACAGCATGATCATCATGAGGATGACGACCTCGGCGGCTCCCAGGTTGCGGCTCCCATAGCCGTACGTCGTCCGGTAGGCGTCGAACATCAGCAGCGTCGTGCTGTTCTGCGGCCCGCCGTTGGTGAGCATCTGGACGGGGACGAACAGGACGAAGTTCGCGACGGTGTCGGCCACCAGGACGAAGAGCAGTTGGCGTTTGAGCAGCGGCAGCGTGAGGGAGAAGAAGGTCCGCAGCGGTCCCGCGCGGTCGATGCTCGCCGCCTCGTAGTACTCCCGGGGGATGTCCTCCAGGCCGGCGATGAGGAAGATCATCCAGTACCCCACGCCGATCCAGGTCGCGACCAGCATGATCGAGGCCAGTGCTTGGGAGGCCGAGGTGAAGAACGGCTGAGGCTGCCCTCCCAGCGCCTTGAGGATCGCGTTGACCGGCCCGTCCTGGCGCAGGCCCGCCCCCCAGGCGATCGAGGAGCCCACGATGGGGATCGTGGCGGGCACGAACAGCAGCGTCCGCCACGCCCCGCGCGCGGGGATCCTCCTGGTCATGAGCACCGCGAGGACCAGGGAGATGAAGACCTGGAGCGGGTTGATGATGAGGTTGAAGACGATCGTGCGGACCAGGGTCGCGACGAAGTCGGGGTTGGAGAAGAGCTTCCCGTAATTCGACAGCCCCGCGAACGTCGGTTCCGCCAGGCCCCCGGGCAGGGCCTTGAACAGGCTGGACCACGCCGCGTCGATGCCGGGCGCCACACGCATGACGAGGATCGCGATGACGGCGGGGGCGAGGAAGACGGCTGCCCACACCGCCTCGCGCCGGCTGCGCCGCCGGGGGCGGGCGGTGACTGCCCTCCCGCCCCCGGCAGGCGTCATGCCCGAGACCTTCGAGATCACTTGTAGACCGCCCATGCGGAGTCCAGCTGGGTGGCGGCGTTGTCGAGCGCGGACTTCGGATCCGTGCCGTTGCGGACGTCGGCGAACGCCCGGTTGAGGACCTCTTCGAACTCGACGTAGCCGATGGTGCTGGGTCTGGGCACGGCCGTGTTGGCGAGTTCGTAGTCGATGATGTTCTTCGCGTCCTTCCCGGCCTCGGTCGCGAACACGTCTCGCGCGAAGTACGTGTCGCGCCCTTCCTGCGTGGCCGGCAGTTCGGGGGACGGCCTGTAGACCGAGTACTGGCCGCCGTCGGTGGAGGACATCCAGTCCATGAAGATCGCGGAGGCCTCCTTCTGGTCGGAGTAGGGGCTCATCCCCAGGGACCACGAGCCGGTCGGCGTGACGGCGTCCTTGCCCTCGAAGGTCGGGTTGGCGGCGACCCCCCAGTTGAACGGGACGTCGGCGAGGGAGTCGATCAGCCACGTCCCCTGCTCGATGTAGGCGGTGTTGCCGGCGATGAACTCGTCCTGCATCTCCTCCTCGCCGCGCGGCGCGATGCCGTCGTCGAAGATGGACTTGTACCACTCGAGCGCCTGGACCCACGCGTCGCTGGTGACGTCCCCGGTCAGTCCGTCATCCCCGGTGACTCCGGTGCTGCCGCCCATCTCCATGAGGAGCGGCTGGATCTGGTAGTAGCGGTCGAACTGCCCGAACATGAAGCCCCATTTGGCTCCGCCGTCCTTCTGGACCTTGGCGGCGTCGCTCGACAGCTGTTCCCAGGTGATGCGCTGGGCCGGGTCGGCCGAAGGCGCTTCGACGCCCGCGGCGTCCAGGAGGTCCTTGTTGTAGAAGAGCAGCTGGGAGGAGGTCGCGATCGGGACGGCCCAGAGCTTGCCGTCGTAGCTGCTGGCGTCCTTCGAGGTCGTGTCCCAGGTCTCCGAACTCGCCTCGAAGGGGCCCGTGAGGTCCTCGAGGTAGCCTCTGGAGGCCAGGGAGGCGATGCGCGGCTGGTCAGCCCAGTAGACGTCGACGGAGCCGTTCTTCTGGCTCACGCGGGAGTCGACGACGGAGTTCAGATCGGAGAAGGGGACGGTCTCCCATTCGAGGGTGATCGAGGGGTGGTCCTTCTCGAAGGCGTCGACGACGTCCTGCATGCCGTCGGAGTCCAGGGACAGGATCGAGAGGACCTGGATCGTCGCGGTGGGGTCGGAGGTGGGGATCGACCAGTCGGACGAGGACGACTCGGCGTCGGACTGTCCTCCTCCGCTCGAGCAACCGGTGAGCGCCAGTCCGAGGGCTGCCGCAGCAGCCACCGGCGCGGCATGTCGTGCGAGGCGATACATGGTGATGATGCTCCTTACTTGTGCGTCATTGCCCAAGGGCAGGGTGGTCTCCGCAGGTGCCTGCGGCTAACGGATCGACTGGATCCGCGAGATGAAATGGGCCCGGAAGGCCTTGGCGTCGACGTCCGTGGCGATCCGGCAGTTCGGTTCGGGAGGCGTGCTCGAGTCCAGGAGATCGGCGACGGCGATGCCGCGCGTCCGTTCCGATCCGGTGGCGAAGGCCACGTGGGCGGGCGCCCACTGGAGCAGCTCGGGGTGGGTGACGGCGGCGACGGCCAGCGGGTCGTGCATCGCGCAGGAGTCGCGGTCGACCTCGGAGCCGGGGTGCGCCTCGGCCTGGTGGGCGATCCACGCGCGCGTGTGCTGGCCGGCGAACCGGGCGAACGGCGAGTCCGAGTCCTCCAGCGCTTGGGCGTCCGCCGTCGACACGCGCACGCGCAGCGTGACGTCCAGGCCGACGAAGCGCAGGGGGACGCCCGAGCCGACGACGATCTGCGCGGCCTCCGGGTCGACCCAGATGTTGAACTCCCCGGGCATGTCGCGCCGGTTCGTCTGCCCCAGGAACACTCCGCCCATGACGACGACTTCGCGGATCAGCTCGGCGATGCCGGGATCCAGGCGCAGTGCCAGCGCGATGTTGGTGAGCGGCCCCACCGCGGCGATGGTGATCTGGTGGGGGTTGTCCCGGATGAGCCGGACCAGTGCGGCCGCAGCCGGCTCGGGCGTCGTGCCGCGGAAGTCGGGGTCGGCGACGTCCGGTGCGGGAGGGCGGGGCCGGGCCCTGGGGCGCAGCAGCGGGAGTTCGGCGCCCCGGTGGACGGGAATGTCCTGCCGGTCGAGCCTGCGCAGCAGTTCGCCGGTGAGGATCGTGGCCGTGTCCACGTCCGTGTTCCCGTTCACGGTGGTGACGGCGATCAGGTCGATGTCGGGGTCTGCGACGGCGAGCGCCAGGGCGAAGCCGTCGTCGATGTCGGACCCTGGCGCCCCCATTGCCAGGTCCGTGTCCAGCACAAGTGCGACCATTCGTGAACCTCCTCGTTCAACACGTGTTGTAGACGGAGTATGACACGTGTTGATTCGCGCTGTCAACGTTCTCCGCGCCACCTCTGTCGCCATCGACGAGGGCGTCCCCGCGTGCGCGGCCTCCGACGTCATGGCCGGCACGCGACGCACGCTCCCAAGTCATGGCCCACCGGCCGCTTCCGCTCAGAATTCGCAGAAACGCACAGCCAGCCATGACTTGGGAGCCCGCGGAGTCGGCCGCGCCGCGTCACGAAGGCACACGATGCGAACAGCCGGCCTGCCGCGTGACGGCCCCCCGTAGGCTCGCCCGCATGAGCCTTCACCCCGACCGCCACGATCCGGCGACGCTCGGCGAGTCCTCCCGTGCGGTCCACGCCGGCAACATCGCCTCCACCGCGGGCGATCCCATCCGCACGCCGATCGTCATGGCGAACTCGTACGCGCTCCCGGAGGACCCGACCACGATCAGCTGGTCGGGGACGGACACACCTCTCTACACCCGCAACTCGGGCACCAACCAGCTGGGCCTCCAGCGCAAGCTCGCGTCACTGGAGCACGCCGAGGACGCGGTCGTCTTGGCCTCGGGCGTCGCGGCGCTGCACGCCCTGTTCTTCACGACTCTGAGCTCCGGCGACCATGTCGTGGCCACCGACATCGGCTATGTCGCGCTGCGCCGGCTGTTGGAGGAGCTCCTCCCCCGCAAGTATGGCGTGACGGCCACGTTCGTCGACACATCGGACACCTCGGCCGTCGAGGCGGCGATCAGGCCCGAGACCCGTCTCATCCACACGGAGGCCATCGCGAACCCGACGACGCGCGTCGCCGACATCGCCGCGCTGGCGCAGGTCGCGCACCGGCACGGGGCGCTGCTCAGCGTCGACTCGACCTTCACGCCTCCGGGCTGGTACCGCCCGCTCGAGGACGGCGCCGACCTCGTCGTCCACTCGCTGACGAAGTACATCAACGGGCATGGAGACGCCCTGGGCGGGGCCGTGCTGGGACATGCGGACCTGATCGCGCCGGTGCGCGCGGACGCGATGGTCGACGTCGGCGGGATCATCAGCCCCTTCAACGCCTGGCTCATCATGCGGGGCTCGGTCACCCTCCCCCTGCGCCTGCGCCAGCACACCGCGAACGCGCAGGCGCTGGCGGAGCGCCTGGAGTCGGACCCGCGCGTGGCGCTGGTCCACTACCCCGGCCTCGCCTCGCACCCCCAGCATGAGGTGGCCGCGCGCCAGTTCCCGGCCGGCGCCGGCGCCGTGATCGCCTTCAGCGTCCAGGGCGGACCTGAGGTGCAGAACCGGTTCGTCTCGAATCTTCGCCTCATCACCTCGGCCGTGTCACTGGGCCATGACGAATCGCTCATCGCGCAGGTCTCCCCCGACGAGCCCCACGTCGTCAACTTCCCGCGCGTCTTCCAGGACAACGGCCTGCTGCGCCTCTCTGTCGGCATCGAGGACACCGACGACCTGGTCGCCGACGTCGGCGCCGCCCTCGACGCGACGTTCCCGGGGGCCTGATCGGTCGCCGCGCCGGAGGAGGGCCGTTCCTCGGAAGGTCCCGACTGGTGATCGCGGTGCCGTCAGGCTTGTCGTCTGAGGAGCAGGCCCATGCCACTGGGCGCCGCCATGCCAGGGGACGTCTCGCTCAGCATCCGGGGTTGAACGCCATCTTGAGGAAGCCGGCGGTCTGGTAGAGGTACTGGTAGGCCCACTTCGCCGGGTTCAGGCCGGTGGAACGTCCAACGACCTGGACACCGCTGGGAATGCAGCGATCGAAGATCACCCGGGCGCGGGACACGTGCGGCGTCGCCGTGATGACGATGGCGCGGGACCAGCCGCGGGCCGCCATCTCTGAGCGCAGCCACCGGGCTTCGCCACGCGTGGTGAAGGGCTCCGGGCGGGCGCATTCGACGGTGTCGGGCTCATCGGTGCCGCACAGACTCCCCGTGTCGGGATCGGGCGTCGAGATCATCAGCGCGCCCGCTGTTCCTTCCGCGAGGAGCTGTTGCGCCCAATCGAGGCGCCACTGGTCGGGCGGGCCGATGACGAACACGACGTCGGCGGGTTCGGGGCTGCTGACCGGTGGGAACACGTAGAGCGGCAACCCGGCGGCGACGACCGCCGCTATCGATGCGAGCCCCGCGAGGATCCCGCGCCACAGACGCCGTTTCCGACGCTGCGCCGGAGACTGGCGACTCGCGCTCACGCCGCTCCCCTCTCCAACGACGTCTTTCCTGACGAGGACGCCCGCACCGTACCACGACGACTGCGGCCACCCGCCGTCCCGCAAGCCACGCAGCCCATCAGCTGTCGGGTCTTGCACCGCGCGGCCCGACCGATTTGGATGCCGCAGACAAAGCGCTGAGCTCGGGGGAGATGCCGTAGGAGATGCATGCGTGCTACGTGGTCGTCTTCGGCGAGGCGGGACAGCGGAGGTCGCACGATCCTGCGAGACGCGGTTCGGGCGGCCATCACCATGCTCCACCACGACGCAGTGGAGTCACCCGGTTTCCTCGGGTCCAGTCGCCTATGACCGATGAGACCATTGTCTTATGGGAGGCAAGGGTGCAGGCAGGCGATCGGTGTGCGCGCGGCGACGCGCAACTTCGGCGTCCGTCCATCTTGGGAGGTTCCAGGATGTCGATGTCAGCCGTGAGATCACCGAGGTCGCCCGCGTGGCGGTGGAGCAGACGGGCCTGCGAGGGATCGCAGCCTTGCAGGCTGAAGCGAGCCTGATTGGCGCGTCCCGAGCTCAACTTCGATCGTTCGCCAAGGGCATGCTCCCCGAGGGACGGACCGGAGCATTCGAGCCGGTCGCCTCTCAACCTGACATGTGGGAGCTGCGAGTCCAAGACGCCAGGCTCGGCGCCTTCCGTTTCTACCACGGAGAACCGGAGTACGGAGATCCCGACGTGGCGGTGATGCTCTTCCACCAGAAGTCGACGGATGGCCTTTCGGCCGGTGAGATCGCACAGGCTCAGGATCGGGCGATGGCCCAGGCACAGCGGAGGTACGAGCGGGGCAGACCATGCCGTTGGGGTCATGTGGATCACTGCTCTTCATGCCTGAGTCAATGATAGGTTCAAGGCTATGAGCTACGGGGAACAGCTGAACTCACGCTCGATGGAAGAACTGATCGACCACGCAGAAAAGCTGGCCGAGGCAGACAACGATCTGCGATGGGCGTTGATTCAGGCCCGTAAGCGCGCAGGACTCAGCCAACGTGAGATGGCAGAGATCATGGGGGTCTCTCAACCCACCATCGCCGGCATTGAGAGCCAGGATAACGACCCTCGGCTGTCAACACTTCGCAGATACGCCCTCGCGGTGGGCGCACAGGTCCAGCATGCGGTCACGACGTGCGACGGGCTCATCGTCTCATCCACGTGGGCGGGAGGATCGACCGCTCGGATTGCCCATTGGAAGCCGCCCTCGCCAGCGATCGGTCCTGCGGTAGCCGGTACAGAGGGTGACACCGAAGCAGCGCGCCACGCCCGTCCGACCCGCTCCAGCTACGCTCTGGCAGCCTGATGAGCGCCGTTCTGGACTCGTTCGAGGCAGTGGCGCGCGCGATGACAGCGTCGGAGGATGTGCTGTTCGGCGTCGAACTTCAGACTGAGACAGTCGGAAACCAGAAGGCCGACGGCTCACAGGTGACGTGTTCCTTGACGGGCTACTACTTCGTGAAGCCGGAGATCACCTCCTTCCGTCTGGCCATCGAAGTGACCTCCGACGCGCTGTCCTCCGCCTCGATCGACGTTGCCACGAACTACGTCATCCCCAGCGACGCCGTGTTCGCCAAGGAGCCCTTCTTCGAGTTCGCCAATTCGGTGGCAGCGCCTCACCTCCGGTCCTACGCCCAGCAGATCCTCGACGGGCTGCTCACTCAGATGCGATTACCCTCCCGGCTCCTGCCCCCGGTCTCGCTGTATGGCGAAGGAGTATTCCGGCCGGGAAGCGCTCCGGATCGGATCAGCGCCGACCACTACGGCCAGACGCCATGAGCTGAACGAGCCCATATTGGTCCAGCCGTGCTGAGCAGACCAAGCCGTGGATCCGCCGAGGCCGCCGCGATGAGGACCGCGGTCGACTTGTGGGTCTCGAAGTCGACGGGCATATGGTCGCCGACAGCGCGCAGCCGCGTCTCGGCCACCATGGTGATCTCGCGCTTGCCGATGCGATCGGTCTCGCCGAAGCGGTCGCCGCTCCCCACGGCGCACCAACAGGTCGCCAAGATCTTCGTCACGCGAAACGATGCAGTCGCGACGGCGCGCGCCCCTGTCGTTTCCTCTCCCCCGCCATCGACGAGGACGTCGCAGTCGCGCTGCGCCGGAGACCACCGCGATCGGCCCGACCGCGCCGGAAGCGCGGTCGGGCCGATGCGCGAGGGCGACTCGAGGCGCCCGGAGGAGAGCCGACAACGGGCTCAGGCCGCCTCCGCCTCCTCGCCGGTGTCCCGGACCTCGACCGCCGGGCTTCGCAGCACGAGAGTGAGCAGCAGGGACACGATGTAAAGACCCGCGATGATCCAGTTGACACCGACCATCCCCAGCGGGGCGATGAAGAGACTGACAATCGCCGGACCGATGAAGTTCGACAGGCCGGCCCCCAGGTTGAGCACGGAGACGGCCAGCGCCTTCCTCTCCGGCGCCAGGGCCGGCATGATCGCGCTGAGCGGAACGTAGGCGGACAGGCACAGCCCGTACAGGATGGACACCAGCAGCACCAACGGATAGTTGGCTCCCACCCACTGGGGGACGTAGTACATGGCGGCCACGGTGACGAAGCACCCGAGCCCGCCGATCCAAGCGACCACGTTGACCCGGCCCAGCTTGTCCCCGAGGTAGCCGAAGAACAGGTTGCCCAGCACGTTGGCGAAGAGCATCGTCGCCCAGATCGACTGCCACTTCGTGGCGGAGAAACCGACGTTCTGCGTCATATGGACGGTCATGTACACGCCGAAGGCGTACAGGGAGGTCGTGTTGATCACCCGGACAAGGCCGCCGATGCCGACCTTTGGGCGTTCGGCCATCAGCTTGAAGCTCTCCAGCGCGCTGGAGACGGCGGAGCCGACGCTGACGCGCGTGCCCGTCTTCGCCTCGTGGAGCAGGGCGAAGGCGATGATGCCGCCGGCGCCGACGAAGACCAGGGACAGCCACAGGGTGCCGAGCATGCCCACCACGGGGATCCCGAAGCCGGCCAGGTAGCCGCTGATGACGCCGAAGCCGACGGTGTCGCAGAACCAGAACCAGCCCACGGCCTTGCCCATTGAGCGCCGGGGCGTCTGCAGTGTCACCCACACCAGGAAGCCGTAGGCGAAGAACGGATAGCCGATGCCCCGGATCCCGTAGCTGAGGAGCATCCACGGGTAGCTGTGGGCGCCCACGCCCAGTCCCAGGAAGACGACGTGGAACGCCACCCAGATGATGAACCCGATCATCATGACGCGCTTGCATCCCCAGGCGTCGGAGAGCGCGCCGGCCAGCCATGAGGACACGGCGACCACGGCCCCGTAGACGCTGAACAGGGTGGCGACCTGCCCGACAGTGAAGCCGGTCGAGGTGAGGTAGGGGGAGAGGAATCCCTGTTCGAGTCCGTCGCCGACCATGAAGAGGGCGACGGCTAAAAATCCCCATTTCAGGACGGGTTCGATGCCCTGTCTCTGCAGAAGGCTCGGGGGCTCCTCGACAGGCGGCGACGATACATTTGCCGACATGGTGTGGACCTTTCGTGCGTGTTCGATGGATCGTGGATTGGCTCTGGGACCGTGGAGCGGGCACAGCGGAGCCCGCGGCGTGGCAGAGCCGTGGTCTGGTGGCGGGATGGCGTCGTCGCCCCGGGAACGCGGCGTCGCGTCCGGTCGCTTCGTTGGTGGCGGACGACATCGGGCCGTTCCGGTGTCGTGATGGGTGGGGGCGCGGGCTGCTCCGTCCCCCTGGGAGAGGGTCCGCGGCCTCGCCGGCCGCGGACCGTGCGGTGTCAGGCTCGCGGCGTCTTCCGGTAGGAGGTCATCGCCTCGACCGCGGCCTGGATCTGGTCCTCGGAGAGGATCTTCTCCTGGCGTCGGGTGGACATCGCCCTCAGCTCGATCTCGCAGATGTACTCCAGGTAGGGCAGCAGCGAGGCGGCGGCCTCCAGACTCGCCCCCGTCGTGATCGCGCCATGGTTCGCCATGAGGGCGGCGTGGCGGTCCCTGAGCGCATCCGTGACATTGCGAGCCAGGTCCAGCGAGCCGAAGGGCGCGTAGGGCGCGACGCGGACCGGGCCGCCGAACATGGCCGAGTAGTAGTGCGAGGTGGGAACCGTATCGACCACGAGGCCCATGGCCGTGGAGGCGGGAGCGTGGTTGTGCGTGATCCCCCGGGCGTCGGTCGAACGGTAGACGCTGAGATGCAGGGGCATCTCGGAGGAGGGCTTGTACTCGCCCTCGATGATGGTCCCGTCCATGTCGATGACGCACACATCCTCGGGGCGCATCTCCTCATAGGGCACCGCCGAGGGCGAGATCACCACCATGTCGCCGTCGCGTGCGGAGACGTTGCCGGCTGTGCCGACGACCAGTCCGGCCTTCTGCATGGCCAGGCAGGTCTCGACCACCGTCCGGCGCTGTTCTTCGAGAAGCATTGCGTTCACCTTTCGTTCGTGACGTGTGGGAGGACCTCGGGGTTGGCGCAGTGGAGAGGAGCGCCCCCTCCGAGGAAGGCGGCGATGTCCGCGGCGCCGATGCGTGCGGCCCGTTCGGCCGCCTGTCGGGAGGCGCCGCCGAGGTGGGGCGTCATCGTGGCGTTCTCGCAGGCCCGGATCGGCGCGTCGGCGGGGAGCGGCTCCGCGTCGAAGCAGTCGAAGGCGGCCGCAAAGAGGTGCCCCGAGTCCAGCGCCTCGACGACGGCGCCGTAGTCGACCAGTTGCCCGCGCGCGCAGTTGACCAGGATGGCGCCCTCGGGCATGGCCGCGATGGCTGCGCGGTCGATGAGGTGGCGGTTGTCCGCGTTCGCGCGCGCATGGAGCGTGAGGATGTGGGAGGAGGTCACGACCTTCTCCAGGGAGTCGACGAACACCACCCCCTCCGGGAGGGTCTCCGGCTTCGCCCAGGGGTCGAAGACGAGGACGTGGGCTCCCATCGCCGCCAGGATGCGGGCGACCCGTGAGCCCACTGCCCCGTACCCGACGACACCGGCGGTCGAGCCCGAGATCTCGATGCCGACGCGGTCGTAGCGGTAGGCGTCCGAGGGCCACTGGCCCCGGCGGATCTCGCGATCGCGATGGCAGATCTGGCGTGCGGCGTCCATGATCATGCCGACGGTGTGCTCGGCGGTGGCCACGGCGTTGCGCCCGGGGGTGAACGAGACGGCCACTCCGTGGCGGGTCGCGGCGTCGATGTCGACGTTGACGGGGCCGCCCCGGCAGATGGTGACCATGGCCAGACCAGGGCAGGCTGAGAGGACCTTCTCGGAGATGGGCCAGGTGTGGCTGAAGCAGACGTCGCATCCCTGGAGCGCCGCGATCAGCTGGTCCTCGTCGCCGTTGGCCTCGTGGACGCCGGCGTAGTCGTGGAACGGAGTCTCAGGCCAGTCGGAGGCGATCGTCCTCGACGGGGTGCCCGGGAGCGCCTCCTCGAGTGCGGCGGCGAGGACCTTCGGCGTGAGGAACTCGTCTGCGGCGAGCAGTACCTGGTGCATCATTTTCCTTCCCTGTGGTCGGCCCGGTCGCGGAGCATCCGCAACCCTGGCCATGTCGGTCTCTGCGCATCCCGGATGGAGACGAACGCGGCATATATGTCCTGGTAGGCGGCGTGCTCGTCGGGATCCGGCTCGAAGGCCTGCCTCTCCTGCTGGAGCATCTCGATGGCCGCGGGCTCATCTGGCGCAAGCCCTGAGGCGACGAGGGCCTCGGTCGCGGCCCCGCGCGCGCCTGCCTCGGAGGCCTCGGAGCGAAGGACGCGTCTGCCTGTGACGTTCGCCAGGATTTCGCAGAGGATGTCGGAGTGGAAGGCTCCTCCGGAGACGACGACGTCCCCGTCCTGTCCGAGGAGCTGCTGGCACTCGTGGAGGGCGAAGGCGACGCCCTCGTAGGCGGCCCTGATGAGCTGGCCCGGGACGGTCTCGATGCTCATTCCCAGCCACGAGGACGAGGCGTTCATGTCGAGGAACGGGGCTCTCTCCCCTCCCGGCGCGCCGTAGGGCAGGAAGAGGACGCCCCCGGAGCCCGCCGGGTGCTGGCGGGCCAGGGCATCGACCTCGTTCCAGGGCCGCTCGCCCAGGCCGAGGACGCTCCTGGCCCAGTCGAGGTTCGGGGCGCCGGTCATCGGCGCGAGGAACTCCAGGACCTGACGTCCGCGCCCGGTCGCCACGACCATGGAGAGGTCAGTCGCGCGGTCCCCAGCGCTGGGGCGGAGCACGCCGACGACGTCCGTGGTGCCCACGATCGTCCACCCCTGCCCGTCTGCGACGGCGCCCAGGCCGACGCCGCACGCGGAGACGTCGATCATCCCGGTCGCGACGGGGATCCCCGGGGGCAGGCCGGTGGCCACGGCGGCCTCCGCGGTGACGGTCCCGCTGGACCGGTCCGCATGGTGGATGGGAGCGAGGAGGCCCAGGCACTCCTCCTCGCCGAGCACGTGGGCCAGTTCCTCGGAGTACCCGGAGAGGCCGCCGATATCGAGAAGCGTGCGCGAGGCGTCCGTGTAGTCCGTGGCGTACTCGCCGGTCAGGCACAGGCGGATCCAGTCCTTGCAGGCCAGCTGGTGCGCGGCCCGGGCCGTGACGTCGGGGCTGGTGCGACGCAGTTCGGCCCACAGGGCGGGGAACAGGCCCGGAAAGACGGTTGTGCCGGTGGTCCGGCGGATCGCCTCGGCCTCGGGTCCGGACACCCAGCCAGAGACCACGCCGGCCGCCCTGGAGTCCAGCCAGGTCGCGGCGGGCCCCACCGGCGTCCCCTCGCGATCGACCATCCAGGCCCCGTCGCCCTGCGCGGTCACGCCGACGCCGGCGATCACGGCGCCCTCGAGGGCGGAGGTCACCGATCGCAGGCAGGATGCAACGGCCTGCCAGACCGCTTCCATATCCTGTTCGGCGTGGCCTCCCCTGCCGTAGCAGACCGGCACTCCATGGCTGGCCGAGGCCAGGGCCGTGCCGTCGATCCCGAAGGCGATGGCCTTCACCGCTGTCGTTCCGCCGTCGATGCCGATCACGACCGTCTGTTCTCGCATGGACTCCTCCTTGAGCGTTCCCTGCCTCCGACGTTCCGGGTTGACATTAGGCTCGGCTCCGCTCCACGACCTCGTTGCGGAGTCTTCCGCGCACACAAGTGCGAGATGATTCATCCGTGACCGCGACCTGGCTGAGAAGGAGTAAGATTCGGCTCCGCGTTGTTCGGACCGTGACAGCGGCGCTCGGACGCGCGATGGCCGCCCATCGGCAGGCCGTTTCCTCCCGCCCTCGGCGCAACGGCGTGCGCCCGCCTGTGACGTTCGTTCACGCTGGGAGGGTCTCCGCCCGCCCGCCCTTAACATTTCGAGTGCGCGCCGGACCGAGCGCAACGGGGATCGAGTCCAAAGCCGGACGAAGGAAGCAATGATGGAGGACAGTCATGACGACGCCGTTCGACGTGTGGCGGAGCTGTACTATTTCGACGGGTTGACCGAGACCGCGATCGGAGACCGGCTGGGGTGCACGCGCTGGAGCGTGGGGCGCCTGCTGGAGGAGGCGCGCCGACGCCATCTGGTGACGGTCACCATCAACGACCCCCTGGCGCGCCGCCACGACCTCGAATCGG
>JALCNR010000023.1 GCA_022649165.1 Actinomyces sp. | reverse complement strand
GGCGGACGCGTGAGCCTCCCGGCGGCTCCCGGCCGCGCCCGCCGGCTGGCATGATCGGGGCCATGGAGCAAGCGAGCCCGTCCACGGATCTGTTCCCCGTCCCCTTCGAGCATTCCCTGGCCGTCCTCCACCGCGGCCGCATCCTCCACGCCGAGGGCGACACGGCCCGCGTCCTGGACCTGGCGTCGGTGACGAAGGTGCTGGCCGCGCGCGCGACGCTGGTCGCCGTCGACCAGGGATACCTGGGCCTCGACGACCCGATGGGGCCGCCGGGGGCGACGCTGCGCCATCTGATGAGCCACTCCTCGGGCCTGTCCCAGGACTCCGACGTGGTGCTGGCCGCTCCCGGGGCGCGCCGCATCTACTCGAACCGGGGCATTGAGGTGATGGGCCGCGCCGTCGAGGCCGCCACCGCCACCGCGCTCGACCGGTGGATCGAGCAGACGGTCCTGGAGCCTCTGGGGATGGTCACCGCGGATGTGCCGGGCTCGCCCGCCTGGTCGGGCCGGGCCTCAGTGGAGGACCTGATGGCGCTCGCCGGGGAGCTGCTCCATCCCGTGCTGGTCTCCCCGGCGCTGGACGAGGAGGCGACGAAGCCGGTCTTCCCCGATCTGGTCGGCGTCGTGCCCGGATACGGGCGCCAGACGCCCAACCCGTGGGGCCTGGGCGTGGAGATCCGCGGGCACAAGCATCCCCACTGGACGGCGCCCGACGCCTCGCCATGGGTCTTCGGGCACTTCGGCCAGTCCGGGTCGTTCCTGTGGGTGGACCGCCGGCTGGACGCCGCCGCGGCGTTCCTGGGCGTCGAGCCCTTCGGACCCTGGCACCGGGAGCACTGGTCGCGGCTCAACCAGGAGATCCTCGGCCTCATCGCCTCGGACTGACGGGCGGCCCCGCCGGGGCCCGCGGCGAGCCTCAATCCGCGTCGACGAGGACGGGCACGTGGTCGGAGGCGCCCTTCCCCTTGCGCTCATCGCGGTCGATCGCCGCGCCGGTCACGGCCGCCGCCAAGGCCGGCGAGGCGTAGACGAAGTCGATGCGCATCCCCTCGTTGCGGGGGAAGCGCAGTTGCTGGTAGTCCCAGTAGGTGTAGTTCGTGACGAGGGGCCGGGTGACCTCGACCCATCCGTCGTCGGCGAAGGCGGCGAAGGCGGCGCGCTCGGGTCCGGAGACATGGGTCTTCCCCTCGAAGAACCCCATGTCCCACACGTCCTGGTCGGTCGGGGCCACGTTCCAGTCCCCGACCAGCGCGATCCGCGCCCCGGGATCCGCGGCCAGCCACGTGCGGGCGTCCGCGCGCAGGGCCTGGAGCCAGGCGAGCTTGTACCGGTAGTGGGGGTGGTCGAGTTCGCGTCCGTTGGGCACGTACAGGCTCCAGATCGTCGAGGACGCCTCGCCGGGGCGCTGGACGGTGACGCCGAGGGCGCGGGCCTCGACCACGGGCGGCTCGCCCCAGGTCGGCTGGGCGGCGAAGCGGTCCCGGACGTCCGTGATGGGCATCCGGGAGGCCACGGCCACCCCGTTCCACTGGTTGAGCCCGTGGACGGCGACCTCGTAGCCGGCCTCCTCGAAGGCGGCGCGGGGGAACTGGTCGGGGCGGCACTTGATCTCCTGCATCGCCAGCACGTCGGTGTCTGAACGCTCCAGGAACGCGATCACCCGGTCGACGCGGGTGCGGATGGAATTGACGTTCCAGGTGGCGATCCTCATGCCCCCAGCTTAGGGACGAAGCGGGGAGCGGACGCGCCCGGGGGCGGGGAGGACGGGTGAGCCGGGCGGGCCCGCCGCGCCCGTGCCGGCCTTGTACCGTGCTCATCGGAGAGCGGATGCCGGAAAGTGCGGAGGGACTGCCGATGCGCCTCGTTTACGCCGACCGCCCGCTCGCGGCGGTTCAGCGCGACGCCGTGATGCGGTGATCACGATGGCGGGGATCGGCCCGGCTGCTCTCGAATGCTCGGTCGTCACCTGCAAGGGCCGGGGGATGGATTCATACGATACTATGTTTCATATGAAAAATGAGGGAACTGACCCGTGTCCCCCGGCGGCTGACTGGAAGGCCCTGGCCGCGTTGTCGGGGGCTGTTGCCGTCCTCTTCCTCAACACGTCGGCACTCAATGTCGCACTCCCGGTGCTATCCGTGGACCTCGACGCCTCGACCGGGGAACAGCAGTGGTTGATCGCGGTTTACAACCTGGTGTTCGCGGCAGCCCTGGTCCCCGGGGGATTCTTGGGCGACCGGTTCGGTCATCGGCGTGTCCTCCTGTCCGGGGCGTCGCTCTTCCTGGTCGGATGCGTGACCGGCGCGATCGCCCCGAGCGTGGGAGTCCTCATGGTCGGGCGAGCCCTCATGGGGTGCGGAGCCAGCGTCTTCACCCCGATGTCGATGGCGATGATCCCGTCCCTCTTCGCCCCCCAGTACCGGCAGCGGGCCATGACCGTGTGGACGCTGGTCACAGTCCTCGCCACTCCGCTCGGACCGCTCGTCGGCGGAGGCCTGGTGACGCTGTGGGGATGGCGGACCATCTTCGTGTTCGACCTGCTCGCCATGGGGATAGCGCTGGCATGTATCGTGCGCGCTGTCCCCGCCTCGTCCGCCGAGCCCGCAGGAGCGGTGTCTGGGCAGGCAGGATCACGCGTGTGGGGGGGAGGGGTCGCGATGGCGCTCGCGGTCACCGTTGTCACGGCCGGCCTGATCCGGATGGGGGAGGACCCCGCGGTCGTTCCTGCCGGGATCCTGGTGCTCGCAGGCACAGTCCTGCTCGCAGCCATCGTCGTCCTCGACCTCCGGTCAGGCGACCCCGTCATCGGATTCGGCTTGTTCGCAGATCGTCGCTTCGCGTTGGCTGCCCTGGTCCTCGGCCTGCTCAACGTCGTCCTCTACGGGTTGATCTTCGTGCTTCCCAGCTACCTCCAGACGGTGCTCGGACACAGTGCGATGGTCGGCAGCGCCTTTCTGCTTCCCCTCCTCCTGGGAGCGATCCTCGCAGGAAGTGCCACGGAACATGTCGTCCGGCGCCACGGTGCGATCCGGACCTGCCTGTCGAGCGTCGTCGCTCTGGGTGCCGGGCTCGGGGCCATGGCCTGGGGGATCGGAGACAAGCTCCTGGCGGGAGTCCTCATCGGGGAGTTCGTCGTGGGATCAGGAGCCGGCATCGGGCAGTCCACTGCGATGGCGCTGGGAATGGACCACATCCCCTCGGCCTCCCGCGGACGCGGGTCAGCCCTGCTCAACGTCCTGCGGACCTTCGGCTCCGTGCTCGGGGTGACCATGATCGGAGGCGTCTCGGGCCTCGTCTATCTGCGCCGGCTGCCGCCGCTTCTGCCGGGGAGTGCCGTCAAGGGAGATCTGGGAACCACTGTGGCCCAGACCTTCGACGCCGCCGACCGGCAACCGCCCGTCCTGGCCGACGCGATCCGCGCCGCGGCGGGAACGGCTTATGCTGACGCCTTGGTGTGGGCCTTGCTGATGGGAGTCGCGGTGAGCATGATCGTCGGTGTGGCCTGCCTCGCCCTCGGGCGGGGCCGCTCGCGGGGACAGATCTCGGAGGAGCCCCAGGCATGAACGACGTGAACGCCCTTGCACGTGGCGAGGACCACGGGGACGACTCGGGTGACAGCGACCGGCGGTTCGACGGACGCGGGCTCACCCCTCGGGCCGTGACCGCCCGCGAGCAGTGGCAGCGGCGCAAACGCCGAGAGACCCGCCGGCGCATCCGCTCTGCGGCTTTCGAGTTGTTCGAGGCCCATGGCTTCTCCGACGTCGGAGTCGATCAGATCGTCCGCGCGGCGGGCGTGTCCCGCGTGACGTTCTTCCGGCACTTCTCCAGCAAGGAGGATGTGGTGGTCGGCCCGCCCGATCTCCTCACCGTGGAGGACCTGGTCGCCTCGGTGGCGCCGCCGCCGGGAGGGGACCTCGTCACGCTGGCGCTCGACCTGCTCGAGGCCCATGTCCGCCGTGTCGACGACGAGGCCTTCGGTCGGCTGCGGTCCAGTGTCAGGTTGGTCGCCCGCACACCGTCCCTCCGGTCGGCGCTGTATGCGCGATCTGCGACGTGGACCGGGGCCGTCGCCCGGATTCTCCCGGCCGGTGCCCGCGGCGGAGCCGCTTCCTCCGGGCGGGGTGCTCCAGGAGATCCCAGCGGCGATGGCCCCTCGGACCTCACCGTCCATGTGGCTGCGCGGCTCGTCATCGCCACCCTCCTCGAGGTGCTCCTGTGGTGGGGTGGACAGGAGGAGTCCGGCGGGCGCGACGACCTGCTGAGGATGATGACGGAGGCGCGGCGCCTGCGCGGCGGGCCGGTGCTCCCCTGAGGCGGGCGCGTCTAGGATCCCTCCATGGGCACAGCACTGGTGACGGGCGCGACCTCGGGGCTCGGCGAGGAGTTCTGCTGGCAGCTCGCCGCCGCGCGCCACGATCTCGTCCTCGTCGCGCGACACCGGGATGCCCTGGACCGGATGGCCGAGCGGCTACGTTGGGTCGCCGGCGTCCGAGCGGAGGCCCTCCCCGCCGATCTCGCCCGGCCCGAGGACGTCGAACGGGTGGCCGCCCGCCTGGACGCGCAGCGGGGCGACGGATCGGGGCTCGCGCCGGTCGGCCTGCTGGTCAACAACGCCGGGTTCGGGTTGGGGCGGCCGTTCCTGGAGGACTCCCTGGGGCGCGAGCAGGCGGCCCTGGACGTCATGGTGCGCGCCGTCATGGTCCTCAGCCACAGGGCCGGCCGGGCGATGCTGGCGCGGGGGAGCCGCGGGCACGGCGCGATCCTCAACGTGGCCTCGGCCGCGGCGGACACCGGCATGGGCACGTACTCGGCGCACAAGGCGTGGGTCCGGGCGTTTACGGAGGGGCTCTCGGTGGAGCTGGCGGGAAGCGGCGTCACGGCGACCGCGGTGTGCCCGGGACTGACGCGCACCGGCTTCCACGACGCGGCGGGCGTCGACGTGTCCGGCACTCCCGGGTGGGTGTGGTGCTCGGCCGAGCAGGTCGTCGGCTCCGCCCTCGATGCCGTGCGCCGAGGCCGGGTCCTGGTCACTCCGACACCGCTGTACAAGGCGGCGGGCCGGGCCGCCCGGCTGGCGCCCAGATGGGCCGTGCGCGGCGCGGTCCGGCGCCTGCCGCACATGTGAGGCGGTGCGTGCCGCAGCCGCACCGGCCGCGACCTCGTCGATGGGCGCGCCACGATGCCGACGCCCGCCGGCGGGAGGGGCCGATCCCGATAGGCTGGCGTCCATGACCAACGATTCGCAGAGGGCGCGCCTGGCCGAACTGGTGCGGGACCTGGCCGTCATCCGCCAGCACGTCACACTGGCGTCCGGACGGGAGTCCGACTTCTACGTCGACATGCGGCGGGCGACCCTCCACCATGAGGCGGCACCGCTGATCGGCCACGTCATGCTGGACCTCCTGGAGGAGTCCGGCTTCGCGCCCGGCGACTACGATGCGGTGGGCGGCCTGACGATGGGCGCCGACCCGGTGGCCACCGCGATCCTGCACGCCGCCGCGTCGCGCGGGCTGGACGTGGACGCCTTCGTCGTGCGCAAGGCGGCGAAGGACCACGGCATGCGCCGCCGGATCGAGGGGCCCGACGTCGCGGGCAGACGGGTCGTCGTCCTGGAGGACACCTCCACGACGGGGGGATCCCCGCTGGAGGCGGCGGCGGCGCTCGCCGAAGCGGGCGCCCGGGTCCTGGCCGTCGCCGTCATCGTCGACCGGGCGACCGGCGCGCGGGAGGCGGTCGAGGCCGCCGGGTACCCCTACCTCAGCGCCCTGAGCCTGGCCGACCTGGGGCTGGCCTGAGGCTTCGGGGCGTCAGGCGGCGCCGGTGGCGGGGTTCAACGCGATCTGAGGGGCTTCGAGGGCCGGATCTGGTCGTCAACCCCGCGCTCTGCGCAGCGATCCTGCGCGAACCCCGCCTTCAGCGAAGAAGAGACAGGACTGCCCTCGGCGGCGTGCGCAGCCCGCACCGGCGGGCGATCTCCTCGATGACGAGGGGAGGGTCGTTGTACTCGTTGGGCTTGAACCGGACGAACGCCAGGCCGATCGACTCCAGCGCCTTCTGGCGACGCATCTGCTTGTCATAGGACCCGTGGACGTCCGCGGCGGTGTCACCGTGCTTCTGGTGCTTGCCGTCGGAATCGGATTCGACGACGACGCGATAGGGAGGGATCTCGAAGTCGACGTAGTAGTCGCGGCCTCCCACCCGATGATGGACCTGGGTCAGAACGCCGGTGAATCCAGCGGCTTTGAGGATCCACAGGAGCACCCGTTCGGGAACCGATTCGCACGCCCCATCGGCGGCGGAGATGACGGCGCGGGCTCTCCTTCTTCCGCGCCGCGCGGGGATCCGATCGAGGCGGTCGGCGATCTGTTGCCGCGCCTGTCCCTCTCGAATGCGGCTTGCGCCGACGCGGTCCGCAAACCGGGTGAAGCCGCTCATCGCCTGCAGGATCCCGGACACCGCGACCGTTCCGTCGCGAGGAGCCAACAGTTGCGCGCACATCGCTCCCGTCGTCGGGAGGTCGCTCGCCCGGACTCCGGGTGCCACCCAGGCGGTCCATGAATCCTCCAGCGCCGTCTCGTGCCGGACCAATCGGACAGGCGGCACCACGCCGCCGCGGATCCGCCCATCGGGGAACGGGAGCGCCGGAAGCGGCTCCCGACTGCGGTGAGGAGGGGACGGAACGCAGACGTGCACATCCACGAGGTCGGAGACCGCCTCGATGCCGTGGGCCGCGGCGGCGGCCTGGCCGACGACCACGGCCCCGGGGCCGAGCGCCATCGCGACGGCACAGGTCCGTGCAGCGGTGGCGCGCCGGGCGGCATCCCACCGGTCGGCGGCGCCGGCCAGGTAGGAGGACTGGACGTACACGTTGCGGTGGACGCGGACGATCTCCCCGGCGTCGCGGCGCGCGGTGCACCGGTGGGATGTCGCATGCGTCGACACCACGATGTGGGTTCGCGCTCGTTCCAACTCGTTCATGACACCAGTCGACACGAACCGGCATGAAGTATCAAGTATCGGGAGTGAGCCTGTGGACGAGCCGTCGGCAGTGGCGAGCGCGCTGAAGGCGGGGGTGACGACGCCTGACGGCGTCGGTGGCGGGGTTCAACGCGATCTGAGGGGCTCCGAGGGCCGGATCCGGCCGTCAACCCCGCGCCCGGCGCAGCGATCCCGCGCGAACCCCACCGCCAGAGTGCCGGTCCGCCGGGCGACCCGGACTCCGGGTCGCCCGGCGGGCGTGCTCACTCGCCGAACCAGTCGCGGACCCTCTCGACGATCTCGCGGTCGAAGGCGTCATCGCTGTGATGGTCCTGGATCCACCGGCGGAAGCTCCCGCCGACCAGCCCGTCCAGCTCCTCGCGGCAGTCCTCGGTCTCGGTGACGGCGCGTTCCAGCATGTCGGTGGCTTGGGAGGGCGTCGAGTAGAGGAACGGGTAGCGCTCTGGCACCAGCGCCCGCGCCCACTGCCGGTCGGGGAGGATCCCGATCGCCCCGGCCCCCATGGCCTCGACGTAGGACAGCCCGTAGGACTCCTCGGTGGCGGTGGCGAGGAAGGCCGTCGTGTGCGCCAGCGCCGCCCAGTACGAGGTGCGCGACGCCGTCAGCGGACCGACCCACACCCAGTTGCGCCGCGAGATCGACATGGCCAGCTCGCTGACCAGGTGCGATTCGTGCAGGCGCATCTCGACCTCGATGGCCGTGCGCCGGCGGACCTGGTCGACGACGTCCATGAAGACCTGGGGCTGCTTGCGCTCGGAGAGGTAGATCGCCGGGTAGAGGACCACGGGGATCTCGGGCTCCTGTCGCGGCTGGACGTGGTCGAGCCGGAAGCCGAGGTTGACCCATGCCAGCCGTGCCTGCTCGGCGAGCTTCGGGACGGTCCACCTCGCGACCAGCTCACGGGTCTCGGTGGCGGTGCGCTCCGAGTTCGCGAAGGTCGGGAACAGGGCGCATGACAGCGCGAAGGAGGCGGTCTGCACGTCCTCGCTGAGGGAGGCCGTGGACCACCACACGAAGTTCATGATCCTCGGGGGCACCCCGCCAGAGGAATGGAACACGGTGTTCCACACTCCCAGGGAGTCGAGGACGTCCATGTTGATGATGACGGTCTGCCCCGGGTCGATGAACTCCAGGGGGACCTGGTCGAACCCGTCGCAGCGGCGGGCTCCCGGTCCGATCAGCGAGGCCTCGGGGAAGATGCGCAGCAGACGGCGGACCAGGGTGGCGCCGGAGTCGTGCCCGGCGACGTGGCCCTCATCGTCGACCAGGGTGGCGTCGCGTTTGATGGCGATTCTCATCATGTCGCTCCTTTCACTTCACGGCCTGGGGCGCCGGCGCCCCTTCGTCGTCCGGCTCGTCGGTCATACCGGCCCTGATCCGCATCCCGTAGAACGACCGGTACACGAAGAAGGCCGACACCAGGAAGAACACGACGGCGAGGACGTTCACCAGGACGCCCAGGCCCTGGGCGGACAGGCTGACGGCCAGCTCCACGGCCAGCAGCCCGAAGAGCGTCGTGAACTTGATGATGGGGTTGAGCGCGACCGAGGCCGTGTCCTTGTAGGGGTCGCCGACCGTGTCTCCGACGATCGTGGCGTCGTGGAGGGCCGTGCCCTTGGCGTGCAGGTCCGTCTCCACGATCTTCTTGGCGTTGTCCCAGGCGCCGCCGGCGTTCGCCATGTAGATGGCCTGGTACAGGCCGAACAGGGCGATCGAGATGAGGTAGCCGATGAAGAAGTACGGCTCGACGAAGGCGAAGGCGAGCGTCCCGAAGAACACCGCCAGGAAGATCTGGATCATCCCCTGCTGGGCGTACTGCGTGCAGATGTCGACGACCTTGCGCGAGTCCTTCGCGCTGGCGCGCTCCGTGGAGGCGTCCAGGTGGATCGTCTCCTTGATGAACTCCACCGCCCGGTAGGCGCCCGTGGTGACCGCCTGGATGGACGCGCCGGAGAACCAGTAGATGACGGCGCCGCCGGTGATGAGTCCCAGGAGGAACGGGGCGTGCATGATCGAGAGCATCTCGGTGTTCGTCGTCAGGCCCTCCGTCAGCCCGATGATGATGGAGAAGATCATCGTGGTGGCCCCCACGACGGCGGTGCCGATGAGGACCGGCTTGGCCGTCGCCTTGAAGGTGTTGCCGGCCCCGTCGTTCTCCTCCAGCATGAGCTTGGAGTTCTCCCACTGGGGGGCGAAGCCGAAGTCGCGCTCGATCTCGGAGTCAATGCCGTCGATGTGCTCGATGCGGGAGAGCTCGTAGACGGACTGGGCGTTGTCGGTGACCGGGCCGTAGGAGTCGACCGCGATGGTGACGGGCCCCATGCCTAGGAATCCGAAGGCGACCAGGCCGAAGGCGAAGACGGCGGGGGCGAGCATGATGTCGGCGGGCATCGTCGTGGAGATGAGGAACGCGAGGCCCATGAGCCCCACGATGGTGATGCCCAGCCAGTAGGCCGAGAAATTCCCCGCGACGATGCCTGAGAGGATGTTGAGCGAAGCGCCTCCCTGGCGTGAACTCTTCACCGTCTCACGCACGTGGCGGGACTTCGTCGAGGTGAACACCTTGACGAGTTCGGGGATGAGCGCGCCGGCCAGCGTGCCGCAGGTGATGATCGTGGCGAGCTTCAGCCAGATCATCCCCGCGACGCCGCCCAGGACGTACCAGCTGGTGAGGTACGTGAAAGCGATGCACAGCCCCGAGGTCAGCCACACCAGCGTGGACAGCGGCGCCTCGAAGTTCATCCGTTTCGCCTCAGCGAAGCGAGCCGTCGCGATCCTCGAGTTGATGCCGTAGGCGAGGGCGGAGGCGAGGATCATCACGGACCTGAGGACGAAGATCCACACGAGCAGCGTCGCCTGCAGGACGGGGTCCGGCACCGCCAGGATGATGAAGGTGACCAGGGCCACGCCCGTCACGCCGTAGGTCTCGAAGCCGTCCGCCGAGGGGCCGACGGAGTCCCCGGCGTTGTCGCCGGTGCAGTCGGCGATGACGCCGGGGTTGCGGGGGTCGTCCTCGTCGATCTTGAAGACGATCTTCATGAGGTCAGAGCCGATGTCCGCGATCTTGGTGAAGATCCCGCCGGCGATGCGCAGGGCGGCGGCCCCCAGGGACTCGCCGATCGCGAAGCCGATGAAGCAGGCGCCCGCCGTGTCGGCGGGGAGGAACAGGAGGATGACCAGCATCATCAGCAGTTCCAGGGAGATCAGCACCATGCCGATCGACATGCCCGAGCGCATGGGGATGCGGTGCGTCTCGATCGGCCGGCCCCGAAGCGACGCGAAGGCCGTGCGCGAGTTGGCGAAGGTGTTGACCCGGATGCCGAACCACGCCACCGAGTAGGAGCCCGCCATGCCCAGGAGGCTGAATCCGATGACGGTGAGCGTCTTCCCCCACGTGAAGTCGACGAGCAGCTTGTAGTAGATGAACACGATGACCGTGATGAACGCCCAGAGGATGAGCAGGAACCGCCCCTGACGCAGCAGGTACGCCTTGCAGGTCGAGTAGATCAGCTCCGAGATGTCGCGCATGGCGTGGTGGACGGGCAGATCGCGCAGCCTCATATAGGTCCACAGTCCGAAGAGCAGGCCGAGGGCGCACACGATCAGCCCGATCGACAGGAGCGCGCGGCCGTCGACCCCGCCGGTGATGGAGGCCTGGGAGAGGTCGGGGAGGACGAGGCTGGCCTCGCCGCCCCCGACGGTGGCGTCCGATCCCTCGCCTCCCCCCGAGGCGCATCCGGCCAGGGGGAGTGCCGCGGCGAGGAGCAGGGCGCCGCCCCGGGCGCGCCTGCGGCGGCGGGAGGGACGCGGGGCCCGGTGCGCGGCGATGCGCGCCGGGGTGGTCTGGGGATCGGTCGACTGGCGACCGAGATCGATAGGTGTCATCAGTCCTCGATGAGTCGAGCTTCATTGCTGGCGCATCCAGCGTAGATCGGCACATGCGTGCAGGAAGGCACTCCGGGGCTGGGTGGACGTGCACTCCTCCGCGGGGGGCGCGCCCGGCCTCGACGAGGGCGTCCGTCTGCGACCTTGGTCCCAGATGAGGCGGGACGGCGACGCGGGTCCCCGGGACGGGCGATGTGACCGGAAACGCGCCTCGGCGCCCGCGGGCTGGCCTACGGTAGTTGCATGAGCAACGAGTCTTTCGAGTATGTCATCGTCGGGGCGGGGATGGCGGGCGCCGCGGCGGTGAGAGGCATCCGGTCCCAGGATCCCGAGGGCGCCATCGCCCTCATCGGCGCCGAACCCGACGCCCCCTACACCCGTCCGGCCCTGTCGAAGGCCCTGTGGCGGGAGCCGGAGACGACCACCGTCGACACGATCGGGCTCGAGGGGCCCGGGCTCCCAGGGGTCGACTTCCGGCCCTCCACGACGGTGACCGCCCTCGACACCGCCGCCCGGACCGTGACCGTCGGCTCGGGCGCCACCATCGGGTACCGGCGTCTCATCCTCGCCACCGGGGGCCGTCCTCGCCGGTCCGGGGCCACCCCGGGACCGCGCGTCATCCATTTCCATGACCTCGGCGACTACCGGGCGCTGCGCGCCCTCGCGGACCGGGGCGCCCGCCTCATCGTGATCGGCGCCGGCTTCATCGGCTCCGAGCTGGCCGCCGTGCTCTCCGCCACCGAGGCCACGGTCACCTACGTGTTCTCGCGCCAGGCGGTGGGCGCCCGCCAGTTCCCCTCTGAGATCACCGACCACCTCGACGCCGTCTTCGCGGACCACGGCATCGAGCTGGTCCCCGGTTCCCGCCTGGAGTCCGTGGAGGACACGGGCTCGGGCGTCCATGTGACGCTCGCCGGCGGCCGGGTGCTCTCGGGCGATGCCGTGGTGCTGGGCCTGGGGCAGGAGCCGGATACGGGCCTGGCGGAGCGCGCCGGCCTGGAGGTCGACGGCGGGGTCGTCGTCGATGGGCACTGGCGGACCTCGGACCCGGACGTCTTCGCGGTCGGGGACGTCGCGGCCGTGCCGGACCCCATCTTCGGAAGGCGCCGCATCGAGCACGAGGACGCCGCCGTGACCGGCGGGCTGGCTGCCGGGCGGAATGCGGCGGGAGGCCGGGCCGTGGACGGGCACGTGCCCTTCTTCTACTCAGACCTGTTTGAGGACGGCTATGAGGCGCTCGGGCGCGTGGACGCCTCCCTGGACACCGTCATCGACTGGAAGTCCCGGTCGGAGAGCGCCGAGGGGAGCTCGGAGGCCGTCATCTACTATCTGGACGCGGACCGAGTGCTCCAGGGCGTGTTGATGTGGAACGTGTGGGGCGACGACGCCCACGACACGAAGGCGATCGCGGCGCGCCTGCTGGCGGACCGCTCCCCGCGCACCGCGGAGGACCTTCTCGGGCGCATCTGACGCTCGCCGACCCGGGGGTCGGGGACCTCGGCGCGCCGCTTGGGCTCCGGCGTCCCGGAGCGCATCGGAGCCCTCAGCCCCCGACCCGCCCAACGGTCAAGGAATCGCCAAACCGGGCTATAGTTCCAGTCATGGATGTGGCTGTGATCGGCGCGACCGGGGCGGTGGGGCGCGCCGTCTGCCTCCAGCTCATCGAGCGCCATGTGCTTCCGGCATCGTCCCGCCTGCAACTCGTCGGCCGCGACGGCGGACGCTCCGGCCCCGCCGTCCATGGGCTGTGCGCCGACCTCCTGGACGCCTATGACGAGGTCGCGCCCCTCATCGACGTCGCCACGCGGCCGCAGGACGTCGTCGCCGATGTCATCATCGTGGCCGCCGGCGCGACCGCCCCCGACCGTCCCGGCGCCTCCTCGGACCGCGATGCCCTGGCGCGCGAGAACGCCCGGCTCCTCCACGTCTACGCCGATGCGCTGGCCCGCAACGGCTCCGGCCACGAGGTCGTCATCATGGTGACCAACCCGGTGGAGCTCGGGGTCGCTGTGTTCGCGGAGACCCTGGGCCGGCATCGGGTCGTGGGCATGGGCGCGTGGCTGGACACCCTGCGGATGCGCCGCGAGATCGCCCAGTCACTGGGCGTCCGCCGCCACCGGATCTCGGGCTTCGCGGGCGGCCAGCACGGCAACGGCGTGGTCCCCCTGTGGTCGACGGTTCGCGTGTCGGGCCTGGATCCCGCCGAGCGCGCCTCGGCGGTCGCGCGCGTGCGCGGTCCGAGGACGCTGGACGGCTTCGCCGCGGAGATCGCCGAGGCCCAGGCTCGGCTCACCCAGGCGGCGGGACGCGACATGGGCGCCGCGTTCGACCTGGTCGAGTCCCTGCCGCCCGACCTCCGCATGGTGGTGGGCCCGTGGATGACCCACCAGTCGGGGGCGCGCACCGCCGCCGGGACGGCGAACGCCACGGTGGAACTCGTGTCCACGCTCATGGACGGCCGGGACATCGTCGTCGCCGGGCAGGTGGCCCTCGACGGGGAGATCGCCCTGGGCGGGGCGCCCGTCCGGGGAGTGCTGGGCGTTCCAGTCGTCCTGGGGCCAGAGGGCTGGTCCGGCGTGCTCCTCAAGGGCCTCGCGCCCGACGAGGAGGCGCTGCTCCTGGCCGCGCAACGGCGCATCCGTTCGGTGTGCGCGCCTTACACGGGGGAGGTGTCCGATGGCGGATCGCGATGAGGACGGCGGCGCTCCGGCGGGTGCGGGCGCCGATCCGGGGTGGGTGGCCGTCATCCGGACGGCGGACCGCTCCGGGGTGGTGTCGGACCTCGCGGGGGTCTTCTCCACCCGAGGCGTGAGCGTCGACTCGATCGCGTCTGGCTTGTCGGGCGGCGACGCCGTCATCACGCTGACCTTCTGCGCCTCCGAGAGGCGGTGCCGCCTCCTGGCCCGCACCGTGGAGCGTCTCCAGGAAGTGCGCGATGTCATCGTGCGGCGCGACGGAGATCCCCGGGTGCGTGCCGCGGCTGTGGTCGTCATGCCGCCGGGGCGGACCTGGGCTCCTGAGCCGGATCTCGCCCTGCACTGGTCGGGTGCCGCCGGCGAGGGCGAGCCCATGCTGGCCGAGGGGCAGCTGCTCGATGTGCGCCGATTCGTCTCCGGCGCCGCCGGCGTCGCCTCGGCGACGGGCGTAGTGGTCTTCGCCGTGTGAGGGACCAACCGCGTCGGCCCGCCCGGATCGCGTCGGGCGGGGCCCGCCCTCCAGATGCCGGTGCCGCCTCGTACCCTGTCGGCATGACGTGGATGATGATCGTGGTGGCGGTGTGCGCGGGCGTCGCGGCGGGCGCTGTCCTGGGGTGGGTGGGCGGGGCTCGTTCGGGCCGGTCGGAGGCGGCCGCGGATCTCGCGGCCGCGCGGGCCACGATCGACGCCATGGAGCGGTCCGGCCAGGAGCGGGAGTCCCACTGGCGCGAGCAGATCGAGTTGGTCGAGCGCAGACGGGCCGACCTGGAGGCGCGTATCGAGGAACAGGCGCAGGCGCGCGAGCAGACGCTCGCCGCGGACTCCCAGCGGGCGCTCCGCGAGCAGCGGGAGCGCGGGCGGGTGCTGGAGGCACTGGCGCCCGTCCAGGACCGGCTCGCCGCCATGCAGGCCGCGATCACCCAGATGGAGCAGCAGCGGCAGAGCCAGTACGGTTCCCTGGAGGCGCAGATGGCCCAGGCGCGCGACGCCGACCACCGGCTCAGGGCCGCCACGAGCGCCCTGGAGGCGGCGCTGCGCAACACCTCGGTGCGCGGGGCGTGGGGCGAGGCCCAGCTGCGCAACATCGTCGAGTCCGCCGGACTGGTCGAGCACGTCGACTTCGACGTCCAGTCCTCGGTGTCCACGGAGGAAGGGCGCAAGCGCCCTGACATGGTCCTGCACCTGCCGGGCGGCAAGTCGCTCCCCATCGACGCGAAGGTCCCCTTCGACTCCTACATCCGGGCGATGGAGATCCCCGCCGGCGCCGGCGGGGAGGAGGGCCGCCGCCGCGAGGAGCTCATGACGGCCCACGTCAAGGCCCTGCGCGCCCACGTGGACGCGCTAGCGAAGAGGGCCTACTGGGAGGCGCTGGACGCCAGCCCGGATTTCGTCATCGCCTTCATCCCCTCAGAGTCCCTGCTCTCGGCGGCTCTCGAGGCCGATCCCCCGCTGCTGGACTACGCGTTCGGGAAGAAGGTGGCGCTGGCGTCCCCGGTGACGCTGTGGTCGGTCATGCGCACGGTCGGGTACGCCTGGCAGCAGCAGGTCCTCACCGACCAGGCGAAGGAGCTCTTCGACCTCTCCCGCCAGCTCTACGACCGCATCGGGGCGCTGGCCGGGCACGCGGAGTCGATGCGCTCCAGCCTGGGGAAGGCCGTCGAGGCGTGGAACAGGTTCGCCGGCTCCCTGGAGACGCGGGTGCTCGTCACCGCGCGTCGGCTCCAGGTGCTCGACGAGTCCAAGGTGATCCCCGAGACGCGTGCGGTGGAACAGTCGCCCCGTCTGCTCACAGCGCCGGAGGTCGCGACGGGGGGCGGGGACGACGTCAGCGGCGGCGGATCCACGTCGTGACACGCCATCGGGCCTCGCCGGACACCGGTCGCCAGTCGCCGTCGGAGCGCGTCTCATCGACGGCCCACAGCTCGGGATCGATCCGCGGGGCGCGCACGACCGGACCGCCCCAGCCGCCGGCCACGACGTCCAGGTCCAGATCGGTGACGACCAGTTCGTCGACCACGCTCATGGCCTCCGCGTAGACCCTGCCGCCGCCCGTCACCCACACCGTGGGGGCGCAGTCCCTGCGGGCAGCGGAGACGCCCTCGTCGATGGCCTCCTCCAGCGATCCCACCACGAGGGCTCCGGGGGCGGAGTACCCGGGCGTGCGGGTGATGACGATGTTGGCGCGGTCGGGGAGCGCGCCGCCCAGCGACTCCCACGACGCCCGGCCCATCAGCACGGGGCAGCCCACGGTCGACGAGCGGAAATGCCGGTAGTCCGCCGGGACGTGCCAGAGCATCCCGTGTCCCGACCCCAGGACGCGCGTGCGGTCCTGCGCCCAGATCGAGGCGAGAGACGGCCGGTCCGACGCGTCCGGGCCGGCGGCGCCGCCCCATCCGCGCGCGGCCGGATTCCTGTCGCCGTTCACACCGCCACCGGAGCCTTGATGGTCGGCCAGTGACGGTAGTCGACGACCTCGACGTCGTCGAAGTCGTAGTCGAACATCGAGGGGGCTCGACGCAGTTCGAGGCGCGGGAAGGGATAGGGCTCGCGCGAGAGCTGCTCGCGCACCTGGTCGACGTGGTTGTCGTAGATATGGCAGTCGCCGCCCGTCCACACGAGGTCGCCCACCGCGAGGTCCGCCTGCTGGGCGAACATGTGGGCGAGCAGGGCGTAGCTGGCGATGTTGAAGGGCACACCGAGGAACATGTCGCAGGAGCGCTGGTAGACCTGCAGGCTGAGGCGCCCGTCGGCGACGTAGAGCTGGAAGAAGGCGTGACAGGGCTCCAGCGCCATGCGGGGCAGGTCCGCGACGTTCCACGCCGAGACGACCATGCGACGGGAGTCCGGGTCGGTGCGCAGGGTCTCCAGCACTCGGGCGATCTGGTCGATGTGGCGCCCGTCGGGGGCCGTCCACCGGCGCCACTGGACGCCGTAGACGGGGCCGAGCTCGCCGTCCTCGTCGGCCCACTCGTTCCAGATGCGCACGCCGTGCTCCTGGAGCCAGCGCACGTTCGAATCCCCTGAGAGGAACCACAGCAGCTCGCCGACGACGGACCTCAGATGGACCCTCTTGGTGGTGACGAGGGGGAACCCCCGATCGAGGTCGTAGCGCAGCTGGGCGCCGAAGACCGAGCGCGTCCCGGTCCCGGTGCGGTCGCCCTTCGCCGAGCCCTCCGCCATGACGCGGGCGAGCAGGTCCTCGTAACTGTGGTCAGCGCGTTCCGGCATGCCTCCAGTGTGCCAAGACTCGGGGCCGCGCGCACTCCACGGACCGGGCCGCGTCCTCGCCGGAGTCCCCGTCCCCGTCAGCGGCAGAGGACGCGTTGCGAGACGACGTCGGCGCGCAGCTCCATGCCGTCCGTGGCGGCGACATGGAGCACGTCCGCCAGGGGCGCGGCGTCCGGGACCAGGTCGGCCAGCAGGTTCGGCCGGTCGAGCACCCGGCCGGGCCGGAAGGCGGTGCCCGGTGCCTCCGGGTCGATGGCGAGGTAGAAGATGCCGGCCTCGACCAGGTCCTGGAAGAAATGGCTGCCCCAGGACAGCTCGGGGCGGAAGCCCTCGGCGCCGCCGGCGAGCTCCCCGAGCGCCGCGACCGGTGCGATCTCCGCGAAATGCGCCGGCACGCCCAGGGAAGGGGTCGTCGTGCCCCACCGTCCGGGCCCCAGGAGCAGGACGGAGGCCGGGACCGGGGACTCCCGGAGGGCGCGGGCGACGGCGCCGACCTTGCGGGCGACCTCGTGGCGATCCCGAGCGCCCAACTCGGCATAGGCCTCGGGACGCACCAGGATGACGTGGGTGAGGGGAAGCGCGGCGGAGCCGCCCATGAAGTGCCCGCGCAGGGCGACGAGTGCGTCGCCCGGATCCTCGGGGACGGACACCGTCCCCGCCGACGAGGACGGCCCGCGTGTCTGCAGGGGTCGGCACTGGACGACGTTGACGCGCCACGAGCCGTCGGCGTCGATGTTGAGGGTGAACTCGACGTCGACGGGATAATCGTAGGCGGTGCGCAGAGCGGCCAGCGCCGAGCGCATCCACCCGGTGAACCCCATGACCGGCGCGAGCAGACCGCGGAAATCGACGAGATCCGCGGCCATGTCGGGATCGCGCCCGAGTTCGCGCAGGCGCCGGCGCGCCTCCTCGTCGGGGGAGGCGAACAGCTTCCAGGCGTCGGCGAGGCCGAGTCCCTGGAGCAGGCTGACGGGTCGCGTGACCACGGCGGGCGGGGCGGGCGCCTCCTCCGGCGGGACCGCGCCCGCCCGAAGGCCCCCGGCCGACGGCCCGGGGGAGCCGGCCCGGGACAAGAGCAGCGCGTCGAGCCAGTGTTGCGTGGTTCGCGCGGAGGCCCGCCCGCCCTCCCCGTCCCAGGAGGGGCCGGACAGAGGCGCGTCGAGGGCGGCGACCCGCGCGTAGTCGTGCCCGGTGCGGTTGACGGCGCGGGTGCCCAGCCCGACGACCAGACGGAGCATCCCGGCGTCGGGATCCAGGTCGGGCGACCACGTGTACAGATTCGAGGAGTTCGCGACCCCGGCCGCGTGGGGGAGAAAGAGGGTCTCGTCCGCGCCGTCCGGCCCGGTCGGCACCACGTGCCGGTCCCCGGAGACGCGCTGAACCAGGATCGCCATCTGCTCGTCGCGGAACTCCAGGCCGCGCGTCCGGCGGTAGGCCAGGGCCTCGGGCGACATCGAGGAGGCATAGACCTGTCGGACGGCGTCCTCGAAGGCGCGCTCGCGGTCCTCGGGCGAGCCCTGGTTCGCCAGGAAGACGGAGTCGTACTTGCCGGCGAAGGCGTTGCCGAAGCCGTCCTCCAACAGGGAGGAGGACCGAACGATGATCGGGGACTGCCCGAAGTGGTCGAGGACGCGCCAGAACTCGTCGCGCATCGCGGGCGGGAAGGCGCCTGTCAGCAGGCGGTCGTGGAGCTCCGCACCGGCGTCGAGGAAGTGCCCGGGCTCCTTCTGGCGCATCCGCAGCTGCCACCAGCCGTTGGCCACGACGTAGGAGTAGAAGAAGTCGGAGCCGATGAAGAAGGAGTCGTGGGGCTCCAACCGGTCGGCCAGGCGCTCCGCCGGAGCGTCCCCGTCGAGGCGAGGGGAAGCGGGCGAGCGTCGGAGGATCGCGCGCGCGAGCAGCATGCCGACGCTCTTGCCGCCGATGCGTCCGGTGCCGACGACGCGGCGCGCGATGGCGACCAGGTCCTCGCGGGTCATCCACCGGCGGCACAGTGCCGCGATCCGGTCGTCCCGGTCGGTCCCGACCAGCATGGCGATCAGGGCCCCGCGGTCCCCGGCGTCGACGGCCTGCGCCCAGGGATCGATGATCCCGGTGCGCCCGTCCTGGGCGGCGAACAGCCGGGAGGCCTCCACCGAGGAGGTGATCGGCCGGACCTCGTCGCCGTCGAGGCGCGCCGGGAAGAACATCGTCGGCGAGTACCGCGCCCACACCTTGAGAGGATGGACGTAGAGGCGCCCGTCGATGCGGTGGAGCTCGAAGAGGACCTGGGTGGTGTCGCGGACGGTCGCGATGGTGCGGGGCGCGTGCCGTCCCCGCACCAGGCAGAAGTAGGCGACGGTGTCCAGCTGGAACAGGAGGGGGCAGGTGACGGCGAAGAAGTTCGCGACCATCGCGTCGGAGTGCCACGCGTCCTCCAGCGCGGTGAGTGGGTCGACGACGTAGCGCGCCGTCGCGCCGAGCCGGTGGATGAGGCGGTGCACGTGTGTCGTGAACGCCTCGAAGCCCTCGGAGGGGTCGAGCCAGTGCGTGACCGTCCCCTCGGTGGCAGTTCCGTCCTCGCCCCCGTCCCCGGGCGGGGCCCCGGCTCCGCTCTCCGCGACGAGGGCGTCCCTGGCCGCCGGCGCGGAGGCTCGGAAGCGCAGCCGGTGCACCTGGCGCCCCTCGGCCAGCGTGCGACGCACGAAGGGGGTGCTGACCTCCTCGAAGTCAGCGACCGAGTCGACCTGCCACACGACGTTGTCGCCCAGGCGCAGGTGGTCGATCGTCCGGTCGAGCCCGGAGATGCCGGTGCTCGCCAAGCCGGAGGGTTCCATCGGCGCCTCCTGACGCGCGGGTCGCGGATCCGGGCCGGGCGGTCCCTCTGGCGGGCCCCGCCGGGCCGCGGGACTCAGATGACGCCCATCGCCACCATCGCGTCGGCCACCTTGGTGTACCCGGCCAGGTTGGCGCCGGCGACGTAGTCGCCGGGCACGCCGTACTCGTCGGCGGTGGCCAGGCACCGGTGGTGGATGTCATCCATGATGGTCTCGAGGCGCCGCTCGGTGTAGTCGAAGGTCCAGGTGTCCCGGCTCGCGTTCTGCTGCATCTCCAGGGCCGAGGTGGCGACGCCCCCGGCGTTGGAGGCCTTGCCCGGGGCATAGAGCACGCCCGCTGCGCGCAGCGCGTCGATGGCCGAGGGCGTGGTCGGCATGTTGGCTCCCTCGGCGACCAGCCGGACTCCGTTGCCGATGAGCGCGCCGGCGGCACCCGCGTCCAGCTCGTTCTGGGTCGCGCACGGCAGGGCGAGGTCGCAGGGGACGTCCCAGATCGAGCCGCCCTCGACGTAACGGACGGATCCGCCCTTCTCCTCGGCGTAGTCGCGGACGCGGCCGCGGCGGACCTCCTTGACGTCGCGGAGCAGCTCGAAGTCCAAGCCGGCCTCGTCGACGATGTAGCCGGCGGAGTCGGAGCAGGCGACGACCGTGCCGCCCAGCTGCTGGACCTTGTCGATCGCGTAGAGGGCGACGTTGCCGGAACCGGAGACGACGGCCCGCTGGCCGTCCATCGTCTGGCCGGCGGCCTTGAGCATCTCCTCGACGAAGAACACCAGGCCGTAGCCGGTGGCCTCGGTGCGCACCAGGGAGCCGCCCCAGGTCAGGCCCTTGCCCGTGAGCACACCGGAGTCGTAGCGGTTCTGGATGCGCTTGTACTGGCCGAACAGGTAGCCGATCTCGCGTCCGCCCACGCCGATGTCGCCGGCGGGGACGTCGGTGGTCGGGCCGATGTGGCGCTGGAGCTCGGTCATGAAGGATTGGCAGAAGCGCATGACCTCGGCGTCCGACTTCCCCTTCGGGTCGAAGTCGGATCCCCCCTTGCCGCCCCCGATCGGCATGCCGGTCAGCGAGTTCTTGAAGACCTGCTCGAAGCCCAGGAACTTGATGATCGACAGGTTGACGGAGGGGTGGAAGCGGAGCCCGCCCTTGTAGGGGCCAAGCGCGGAGTTGAACTCCACCCGGAACCCCCTGTTGACCTGGACGGCCCCCGAGTCGTCGACCCAGGGGACGCGGAAGATGATCTGGCGCTCGGGCTCGCACATGCGTTGGAGGATGGACCACTGCGCGTATTCCGGCCGGCGCTGGGCCAGCGGGCCCAGGCTGAGCAGGACCTCGAAGACGGCCTGGAGGAACTCCGGTTCGCCGGGGTTGCGCTTCAGCACGGCCTCGTACTGGGGTCGCAGGGACTCGGACAGTCGTTCAATCTCTGGATGCGCCACCCGCCCATCGTGGCAGTTCGGCGGCTTGGACACGAGCTGTCAACCGAATTGTGAACTCTTTGAGAGGGCTTGGCGCATGCTTGGGTGTCGAGGCGAACGGCCCGGGTCGCGACGGCGGGCGAGGCGGTGCTGAAGGCGAGCGCATGGTGCGCGCATGGCCTCCGGGGGGTCGTCCGGGATCCGGGTCCGTCGTGCGGACGCTCACAGGGAGCGACGGGTGTACAGGCGCGTCGAGACGGCGCAGGAGACGAGGAGGACCAGGACCGCGACGGCCGTGGCCGCCGGTGGGAGCCATGCCGATCCCACGGCCTGGGTCGCCCACTGCGGCACGCCGTCGAGGCGGCCGGCCGCCCAGGAGCCGCCGAAGAAGACGAGCAGGATCGCCAGCTGCGGCCACGCCCGCGTGCGCGCCATCCCGAGGCCGAAGTAGATGGGGACCTGGACGCCGATCAGCACGCTCGCCGCCGCCACCGACATCGCGAGCGCGGCGGCGAGGTCGTGTGCCGGCAGGGGCGTGCCGACGGCGCGGGCGATGAGGCCGGCGGCCGCCGCGGAGGCCGCCGCGATGAGCGCGAGGAGCAGGGCGATCCCGAGGAAGCGCCCCGCCACCACCTGGCGTCGCCCGATCGGCAGAACCGAGAAGAGGACGTCGAGGTGTCCGCGCTCGTCGGACGCGAAGAAGTACATGGGGGTGAAGGCGGCGAGCGCCATCGGGACCAGCACGGCGACCAGCGGCTCCTTGTCGGATCCCATCCAGGCCATGGCCGTGGCGAAGAGCCCGATGAGGCCGAAGGACAAGGCGTTCCCCCTCAACGCGGACGCGTCGAGACGGACGAAGGCGAAGAGGCGGCCCATGTCAGTGCTCCTCTCCTGGACGGGCGGCGGCGGTTGGCGGGGCGCCCGCAGGGCTGTCGGCGTTCCGGGTCCAGGCGGCGACCGCCTCGTCGAGCGCCGGGGACTCGATGAGCGCGCTCGGGGGGAACAGCGCCGTGTCGCAGGTGCGGATCAGGCCCTCGAAGGTCCCGGAGGGGGAGAGACGCGCGCCGATCAGCGAGGCGGCGGCGCGAGGCGTGAGGTCGTCGCGGGCGCCCCGGACCATCGCGTAGGTCTCGGCGAGGGCGTCGGGTGTCCCGGCGAAGGCGATCCGCCCGGAGCAGATGACAACCAGCCTGTCGGCGATGCGATCGAGGTCGGACAGGACGTGGGTGGAGAAGAGGACGGTGTGGGTGGGGTCGACCATGAACTCGCGGAAGACATCGAGGACGTCGAGGCGGGCGACGGGGTCCAGCCCGCTGGTCGGCTCGTCGAGGACGAGCAGCTCGGGATCGTGGGCGAGTGCGAGCGCGAGGCCCAGCTTGACGCGCTGTCCGCGCGAGAGGTCCGAGACACGGGTCTCGGCGGGGATCTCGAAGCGTCTGAGCAAGTCCCGCATCCGGACATCGTTCCAGGCGGGGTAGAAGCGGGAGAGGACGCGCGCCGCAGCGAGAGGCGTCCACCCGGGGGCCAGCGCCAGGGTGTCGAGGACGACGCCGAGGCGGTCCTGCCGGGTGCCCGGGGGCGCGCCGAGGACATCGATGACACCGGCGTCGGGAGAGGCCATGCCCAGGATCGTCCTGATTGTCGTCGTCTTGCCCGCGCCGTTGGGCCCGACGAAGCCGGTGACGAGGCCGCGCGGGACGACGACGTCGAGCGGGCCGAGGGCGAAGGACCCCTGGCGCCTGGTCACCCCCTCCAAGGAGATCGCCGCGTCGGCGGCGCGGGCCGGGAGGGGGGACGGCTCGCCGACCGGTGAGGGGGCGGTGGGCTCCGGGGAGGTCACGACGTCGCGGAGGTCCATGCGGAATCAATCCTTTCATGCAGGTCGGAGGGGAGCATGCCCGCCAGGCGCGCGGTGGCGACCAGGGCTGCCGCCTGCTCGTCGAGGCGCGCCTCCAGCCGGCGGCGGACGAGCTCCGGGTCGAGGGGGAGGACGAAGCTGCCCCGGCCCTGCTGGTTCGCGATGAGCCCCTGCGAGGCCAGGTCGTTGTAGGCGCGCGTCGTCGTGATGAGGCTGACCTCGAGGTCGCGCGCCAGCTGGCGGAGCGACGGCAGCGGGTCTCCGGCGCGCAGGCCGCCGGTCAGGATCGCGGTGCGGACCTGGTCGACGATCTGCTCGTAGAGCGGGGTTCCGGAGGTCTTGGACAGGACGATGCGCACATGCTGTTTATATCGCATATGGACAGTAGGTGCAATTCTGCCTGGCCGGATCGGGTCACCGGTCCGCGCGCAGCTCGGCCTCGATCCAGGCGATGACCAGGTCGACGAGATGGTTGAGCTCCGCCTCGGAGAGGTCGTGTCCGGGGGCGATGCGGTGCCATTTCGCGAGGCATCCGCGGCAGCAGGTCGCGGTCGCGTGCTGGGCGATGAAGACGGGGTGCCCGCGCATCGGCGTCTGCCTGCCATCATTGCGCGGGCGCGCGTCCCCGATCCTCCCGGCGAGCAGCTCGCGGGCGTGCCGGACGACCGTTTCGCGCCCCTTGGCCCGCGCATAGGCCTTGTCGGTGGCGCTCAGATGGAAGCGAGAACGGAACGTCGAACGGCTGAGCCGCTCAAGCGCGGCCGGAATGGGCTCCCACGAGGTCGGCTCCTCCGTGGTGCCTGGGCGTGTCGGATCGGAGGCGGTCACCCGGCCATTGTCGTCCGGTCGGCCCGCCCCCTCCAGGCGGCGGAGTTCGGCGGCGGCCCGGCCCCCGGCTTCCGCATCCGTGCGCGTCTCAGCGCCACTTAAGCTCCGGCGCCAGGTGCGCCAGCACCGCCTCGAGCACGTGGGCGTTGTAGTCGACGCCCAACTGGTTCGGCACCGTGAGCATCAGCGTGTCGGCCTCGGCGATCGCCTCGTCGCGGGCGAGGTCGCCCACCAGCTCGTCGGGCTCGCCGATGTAGCTGCGCCCGAAGCGGGCCGCGCCGCCGTCGATGATGCCGACCTGGTCCTCGTCGTCGCGCTGGCCGCCGAAGAGGCGGCGGTCCTCCTCCGAGACGATCGGGAAGATCGAGCGGGTCACAGCGACACGGGGCTCCCAGTCCCAGCCGGCCTCCGCCCAGGCCGCGCGGTACTGGCGGATCTGCTCGGCCTGCAGGACGTGCAGGGGGACGCCGGTGTCCTCCGTGAGAAGCGTCGAGCTCATGAGGTTCATGCCCTCCCCGGCCGCCCACTCGGCGGTCGCCCGCGATCCGGCGCCCCACCACACGCGGTGGAGCAGCCCCTCGGAGTACGGCTCGATGCGGAGCAGGCCCGGCGGGTTCGGGAACATCGGGCGCGGACTCGGCGTGGCGAAACCGCGGCCCTTGAGGACCTCCAGGAGGACCGTGGTGTGGGCGCGGGCCATCTCCGCGTCGGTGGAGCCCTCCTCCGGAACGTATCCGAAGTAGCGGTAGCCGCGGTCCGCCTGCTCGGGCGAGCCGCGGGAGATGCCCAGTTGCAGCCGCCCGCCGCTGATGAGGTCGGTCGCCCCGGCCTCCTCCGCCATGTACAGCGGGTTC
>JALCNR010000022.1 GCA_022649165.1 Actinomyces sp. | reverse complement strand
CGCCGACGGCGACCATGCCGTCGAGATGGAAGACCTTGCACAGCAGGACCGCGAGCAACGGCATGATGAGGTAGTGGGCGACGGTGCCGACGATGACCATGAGGGGCATCTTGACGATGCGCTTGAAGTCGTCGAGGCTCAGCGTCATGCCCATGCCGAACAGGACGATGCTGAGGAAGTAGTTCGTGAACCCCTTCGCCCACAGGCTGGTCTGCGGCGCGAAGTAGTTGACCGCTGCCCACACGATGACGACCAGCGTGAACCATTTCGTCAGCCAGGAACCGAATCGCTGGATCTGTGACATGGGAAGGGTGCTCCTCCTGTAGACGCGCCGGGTGCGGGCAGGGCGCCCGGGTGGGATGTGTGGTGGTGCTCGCGCGTCGTGGTGGCCATGTCACGGTCGGAGACGGGTCACGTGGGGACCCGGATTGGCGCGACGTGCGCCGTCTCCCACTGGATCGCAGGGGCGGACGGCGTCGCCCGTGTGGCATCGACCGTAGCGGCCCGCCGGTCCCGGCCTCGGCCCCGTCCGGAGTGTGACCGCGGGCGGCGCCGTGGGGCCCGGATCAGTCCCTGCTCACGGGCATCCACACGCGCATCGTCGAGGGCCCTCGGTTCGCCCAGGCGTGGTAGGGGATCAGGCGGATCCCCGGCAGGGCCGCGCCGGAGGTGCCGGTCGGCGCTCCGACAGGGGTCCGCGGGCCCGCGGACCCGGTCGCGACCTCGTGGTACGGCCAGGAGCCGTCGAGCCGGGGGATCGCTCGCGCCCCGACGAGGACGGGCCCGCGGTCGTCCTCTATGACGCGGAAGGACGGGGACAGCTCGATGTCCTCGACGGAGAGGCCCCGCGGCAGGTCGACGGACTCCAGGCAGAGGACCTCCGGGCCGCGCTGGACCGCGACGCAGCCGCGCACCGCATCCACCCGGGGGTCGGCCGCCAGGACGCGGGGGGCAACGGCCAGATCCACCGTGACGCTCTCGCCGGCGCGGAAACGGCGGGTCACCGTTCGGGCTCCGGGGCCGACCCGCGCCCCGTCCACGGTGGCGCCCCCCGCCCACTCGGGGATGCGCACCGTGAGGTCCATCGGCCCCGCCGGGGGCCGCACGATCGTGACCGTGATCCTCCCGTCGTCGGGATAGGCGGTGTCGACGCGGATCTCGACCTCCTGGTCCGCTCCGTGGTCCCCTTTGAGCGTCGCGTGGATCGTGCCGGTCATGAACTGGTGGATCTGGACGCCGCTCTCTGTCGAGGTGGCGACCAGACCGGCCAGGGACGACAGGGTGCGCGAGACGTTCGTCGGGCAGCAGGACACCTCGAACCACGGGGCGCGCAGCTGGGCCTCGGCGCGGGGGGAGGGCTGGTCGACGGCGGTCTGCTGGGTGGGGGTGCGCTGGTGGAGCGTGTTCGCGTAGAAGAAGGCCGTTCCCTCCTCTGACATCGAGGTGGCGACCACGTTGTAGAGGGTGCGCTCGATGACGTCTCCGTACCTCTCGTCGCCGGTGGCCAGCAGCAGGCGCCAGGCGACCATGATGGCGCCGACCCCTGCGCAGGTCTCGCAGTAGGAGCGGTCCGCAGGCAGTTCAAAGTCTTCGCCGAAGGCCTCGTCCTGATGATGGGATCCCATTCCGCCCGTCACGTAGGTCCGGCGGGCCAGCGTGTGGTCGAACTGGGCGCGCGCCGCCTCGAGGAGCTCGTCGTCGCCCCGCTCCACGGCGACGTCGATCGCGCCGGCCGTCAGGTAGAGCGCCCGGACGGCGTGCCCCCGCAGGACCTCCGCGTCGCGGACGGGCACGTCGTCCTGGAAGTAGACGGGGCCGTACTCGATCGGGGGCAGTGTGCCGTGCCCGCGCCGGTCGACGAACAATCGCGCCTGCTCGAGGTAGCGGGGGCATCCCGTTGCGCGCGCGAGCTCCGCCAGTCCCGCCTCGATCTCCGGATGCCCGCACACCGCATCGCGAGCGCCGGATCCGAACTCGCGGCAGACATGGTCGGCAGCCCGCCGCGCCACGCGCACGATCGCATCCTCGTCCCCATGACCAGTGCGGATCCGCGCGATCGCCGCCTGGATGAGGTGCCCGAAGCAGTAGAGCTCGTGGCCCAACGCGAGGTCCGAGTAGCGTGGCGCCTGCCCCTCGTGTCCGTACTGGGTGTTGATGTAGCCGTCAGGGCATTGAGCTGCCTCGACGAGGGCGCCCAGCCGCCGGACCTCCGCCTCCGCCTCCGGGTCGCCCGTGCGCCCGGCCTCCCATGCCAGCGCCTCGATGAGCTTGTAGACGTCGGAGTCGCTGAACTCGCGGCCGTGGCGATGGCCGGCGATGTCGCCGTCCGCCGTGCGTGCGAAGTTGTCGATCCATCCGACGCGCTGCTCCCATGCCAGGCAATGGGGCTGCGTCGCCTCGGCGTTGAGCCGCTGCCGGTCGGCCCAGAAGCCCGATTCGATCCGCACGCGGCCGATGCCAAGGGGATGGAGGCGCCCATGGGCGGGATCGACGATGACGGCGTCGCGGGCGGTGGGAGTGGAGGTCGAGGAAGACATGGTGATCCTTCCGCGCCGAAGGCGGCGCTGGCGCTGGGGACGAGGACGGGGCGGTCGCTCGCCGGAGGACGGGAACCGGCGACGGGGCGCCGCCGGCGGCCGACAGGGGTTCAGCCCTTGACGGCGCCGGAGGTGAATCCCTTGACGTAGTACCTCTGCAACGCGAGGAACAGGACGACCGCGGGGATCGTGAGCACGACGACGCCGGCGGTCGTGGCGCCGTAGTCGATGACGCCCATCGTCTGCTGCCGCATGTTGACGAGAGCCAAGGGCAGGGGCGCGTTCTCCATGGAGAGGAGGTACAGGGCCACCATGAAGTCGTTCCACGCGGAGAGGTAGGCGAACAGGCCGACAGTGACGATGCTGGGGCGCACGGCGGGAAGCATGATCCGCCAGAAGCTGCCGAAGGGGGAACATCCGTCGATCTGTGCGGCCTCCTCCAGCTCGCGGGGGATGGCGGCGAACGCATTGCGCATCATGAAGACGCCGAAGGGGATCTGGAACAGCGTGAGCACCAGCGCCACGCCGACCAGGTTGTCCTGGAGGCCGATCTGCCTCATCCACACCAGCAGCGGAATGAGGAGGGCGGCGTAGGGCACCATCATGACGGACAGCGCGAGCAGGAACAACGCGTTCCTGCCGGGGAAGCGGTACCTGGCGAAGGCGTAGCCGCCGGTTGCCGACACGGACAGCGTCGCGATCACCGCGACGAGGGAGATGACGAGCGAGTTGCGCAGGTAGAGGGGGAGCCCCGACCCGTAGCGGAACAGCGAGACGTAGTTGTTGAGGCCGAACCCCGTGGTCTGCGCCGTCCCCGGCGCGGGCGACACCGAGCTGAGGACCGCCCAGATGAGCGGCGCGATGAAGGTGAGGGCCAGCAGACCCGTCAGCAGGTAGAAGGCAGCTCTGCCCGGGGCGTTGCGTGTCATTGCTCCTCCTCGTCTGTGACGCCCATCGCCCTCAGCTGGAAGGCGTTGATGACCACGAGGGCGGCCAGGACGATGACGGACAGGGCGGCCGCCATGCCCAGGTCGCGTTTGGTCTCGAAGGCGTACTTGTAGATCAGCTGGACGACGGTCAGGGTGGCGTTGTTCGGGCCGCCCTTGGTGAGGATGTAGAACTGGTCGAAGGCCAGGAGGGACCCGGTGATCGACATGATCATCGTCATCGCGATCGTGGGTCGGAGGAGGGGCAGGGTGATGTGGGTGAAGGACTGCCAGCGCGAGGCCCCGTCGATCACCGCGGCCTCGTAGACGTCACCGGGGATCGCCTGCAGGCCGACCATCGTGAGCAGCATGTAGTAGCCGGAGAACCGCCACACGACCAGGAAGACGGTCGCCCAGAGCGCCCCGTCCGGCGTCCCCAGGATCGAGGAGTTGCGGTCCATGGCGCCCAGCGCCGCCAGGATCTGGTTGAGGGGGCCGACCTGCGGGGAGTACAGCGCGTAGAACAACAGCGAGGCCGAAGCGATGCCCAGCGCGGAGGGCAGCAGGATCGCGGTGCGCAGGATGTTGTTCCAGCGCCGCGACTCCTGCACCAGGAGAGCGAGACCCAGGGCGATCGGCATGAGGATGACGGTCGTGACCAGGGTGTACTTCAGGGTGAACCAGATGGACTGCCCGAGCAACGGGTCGGCCAGGACCTTCGCGAAGTTCTCTCCGCCGTTGAAGCCCAGATCGCCCCCCAGCAGCGTCCATTTCGACAGCGCCATCACGACGACGAGGAGGATCGGCGCGACGAAGAACACCAGCAGCATCAGGGCGGTGGGGGTCGCGAACAGCCAGCCGGTGGTCCTCTCGCGGTCGGCTCCGGTCTTCCGTTTCGTTCGAGGCGTTGAGGGGGCGGAGGTCGGGGACGCCGTCCATGTGGAGGGCGGCGAGGAACGGGTCGGTGAGGAGCTCATGGCGGTGGTCCTGTCCTTCCGGGGAGATCCGGGAGCGCGCGGCGACAGCCTGCGCGGTGCGACGCGCAGGGCATCCGGGCGCCGCGCGCCCCCGGGAGCAGTCACTGTCCGAGGACGGACGTGATCTGGTCGTTGAGCGACTCCATCTGGGAGCCGTCGCCCCAGACGGCGTCCTGGATGAGGAGCTGCCAGGGGCTTCCGGCGGCGTTGAAGGCCTCGTTGAAGAACGCGGCGACGGGCGTGCGGCCGTCCTTGATCGTCCCGTTGGCGATGACGGTGCGCGGATCGGCGTCGGCGTACCCGTCTGCCAGGACCGTGAGGTTCGAGGCCGTGTCGTTGTTGTCCGCGAAGACAGTCTGCTGGGCGTCCTCGGACATCAGCCAGGCGAGGAAGCTCCAGGCCTGGTCGACGTTCTGGGAGCTCTTGCTGATCCCGAGGGCGTCGCCTCCCAGGAAGGTCGACTGCCCGCCGTCGACCCCCGGGATCGGGGCGACGCCGATCCCGAAGTCGGCCGTGTCGAAGAGCCCGCTCACCGAGGTGTACGGGTACGGCATGACGCCGACCTTGCCGTCCTGGAACGGCGCGGTCCACGTCGCGCCGGTCTCCTCCTTGGACCCCGCTCCCATGCCGTTCGGGGTGGCGACGAGTTCACGGTAGGCGGCGTAGACGTCCTGCGCCGCGTCGTTGTCGACCAGCGACTGCGTGCCGTCCTCGGACAGGGCCTCCTCGCCCGACGCCCAGATCATCGGGAACAGCGTGAAGACCAGGGCGCCGCCGGACTGCCCGGCCAGATACGTTCCCGAGACCCCGTCCTTGCCCAGAGCCGCGACGGCCTTCGCCTGGTCGACGAATTCCTGGAGGGTGGTCGGACCCTGCTCGGGGTCCAGTCCAGCCTCCGTGTAGAGATCCTTGTTCCACACCATCACCGAGATGTCGGTGACGAAGGGGAGCGTGTACTCGGCTCCGTCGGAGGTCCCGGCGTCGATGTGGCCGGACTGCAGGTCGGCCTTGTTTGGCAGGGCGTCGATGCGGTCCGTGATGTCCGTGAAGATGCCCTGCTGGACCCAGTACGGGATGCGCACGACGTCCCCGGCCAGGATGTCGGGAAGGGAGTCGCTCTGGACGGCGGCTCCGACCTTTCCCTCCACGTCGTCGTTGGGCAGGACCTCGAGCTTCACCTGGTTCTGATGGCTGGAGTTGTAGGCCTCCACGGCGTTCTTCGCCTGCTTCTCCAAGGGCGCGCGCGTCCACATCGTCAGCTGGGTGCCGTCGTCGACGCCCCCCGCCGAACCGGAACCGTCCTCGCCGCCCGACGTTCCGCTCCCGGCGTCCTCGGAGCCTGCCGATCCGCAGGCCGCCAGGGACGCCGCGGCGAGAACCGCGGTCGCCGCTGCTGCCATGGCGCGTGCGCCGTGTCTGGTCGTCCGCCTCATGTGCGTGTCCTCTCTTCCTTGAGATCCCCGCGCCGGCGCCGTGCCGGGCCGGGGCGTACGCGACGGGACGACGGCTATGCGGTCAGACCCGTCGAAATCACCGAAAAGGCTTGCGTTGAGTGTGGCACGGTGAGATCGCTCCCGTCAAGCGGCCCGCAATCGGCGACAGACGGGGCCTTGTTGACGCGAGGGATCGAAGCGGGGCGCCTGGGCCCTGATGTCGCTAGAGTTTCGGTAGAGTGCAGAAGGATGGTCGCTCTGAGTCCCGGGAGGGGAGAACTCGTGTCGCCGAAAAGGATGGAAGAAGCATTTCGCCGAGGTCGGGTGATCACGCTCGCGGATGTCGCCCGCAGGGCGGGGGTGTCGGTGTCGACCGCCTCGAAGGCGCTGAACGACCGTCGCGACGTCGCCGAGTCGACTCGGGCCAAGGTGCGCGCCGCGGCGGACGACCTGTCCTTCGTGCCGAACAGGGTGGCGACGTCACTGCTGAGCGGCCGCACCGGCACGGTCGGGCTGATCACCCACGATCTGGAGGGCCGCTTCTCCATCCCCCTGCTGATGGGCGCGGAGGACGCCTTCGGCCTCAACAAGGTGTCGGTCCTGCTGTGCGACGCGCGCGGTGACCGGCTGAGGGAGCAGTACCACCTGGGGGTGCTGATGGAACGCCGGATCGATGGGCTGATCGTCGTCGGCGCGCGCACCGACACCCGCTCCTCCCTGGGCCAGGACCTGCCCGTGCCCGTCGTCTATGCCTATGCGCCCTCCGACGATCCCGAGGACTGCTCGATCGTCAGCGACAACGTCCGGGCCGGCGCCTTGGGCGTCGAGCACCTCCTCTCGGCCGGGCGCACCCGCATCGCGATCATCGCCGGCGACCGGACCTATGGGGCGGCGACCGAGCGCGCCCAGGGAGCGGTGGCCCGGTTGGCGGAGGCGGGCCTCGAACCGCTGGGCGGTCAGCCGGTCTTTGGGGCCTGGACGGAGGACTGGGGACGTGCCGGCACCCATGCCGTTCTCGCCCGTCATCGTGAGGTGGACGGCGTGCTGTGTGGAAGCGACCAGATCGCCCGAGGCGCGCTGGACGCGTTGCGCGACGCCGGCCGCGAGGTCCCGGCGGACGTGTCCGTGGTCGGCCACGACGACTGGGAGATCCTGGTCACGGGCTCCCGACCGCCGTTGACCAGCATCTCGATGAACCTGGAGGACATCGGCCGCCTGGCCGCCCGGCGTCTGGAGGAGGCCATGGAGGGCCGTCCCAGCCACGGGGTGGAGGCCGTCGTGCCCCGTCTCGTGGTGCGCGGCTCCTCCGTGTCCTGACCGAGGGCGCCCGTCCTCGGTCCGCGTGACGAGGGGGCGCGCGCCCCGCGCGACCCGTTCCCCGCGTCCTCCGCCCTGGGCCAGGTGCCCTCCTGCGCCGAGGGCGGGCCAGCGGTTGGCCGGCCGCGGATCATCTGACCGGCGCCGCGCGGGTCTCGGCCCTGTCGCGTCGCGTCGGGGTGGCGGGCTCGTCGATCAGCTGGAACGCGGAGGGCACGGAGGCAGCGAGGATGACGAAGAGCACCCACCATCCCTCGTAGTACAGCCGGGACTCCGTCAGGGACTGGATGATCAGGGCCGCCGTCGTCAGCATCCACGCGACGGGGATGACGGAGTCGCCGCGGTGCTGCTTCTCGGTGAGCCTCCACGCCGAGGAGGCCAGCCACGCGCACAGCCCGATCATGAGAGCGGCGCCGATGATCCCGAGCTCCATCCACGCCTCGATGAAGGCGTTGTGGGCATGGGGCACGGTCACATGGTCCTGGATCGTGATGCCCCCGTAAGGCCATTTCCAGGTGGGCCAGTAGGCGGAGACCCATCCCCACCCCTCGGGCCGCATGAGGGCGTACTTCGCCACCTCGGTCCAGATGACGCCGCGGTTCGTCAGATCGGTGCTGCGGTCCAGGCCCGCCAGCACCACGCCCCAGAAGCGGATGACCAGGATCCCCAGGGCCAGGCAGAACGCGATGAAGGACCAGGACACCAGGCGTTTGTGGGCGTCGGAGACACAGCGCATCAGGGCGGCGCCCGCGCCCAGGATGACGAGGCACGCGGCGGCGACGGAGATCGTGGCGGAACGGGTGAGCGTCAGCGCCACGATCGCGGGGATGAGGGTGAGCAGCGCATCGGCCCGGGAGATCGTGCGCTCCAGGGCCAGGCAGCAGGCGAGCACGAGGGCCAGCAGCGCGATCGCTCCGAACCCGTTGCGGTTGCCGACGAACCCCTGGATCGGCCCGCCCTGGAGGAGGCGGTCCTCCGACCAGAGGGACAGGTTGGCGCTGGGCACCAGCTCGGCCAGTCCGGTGGTGGGGTCCAGGGCGCTGATCGGATGGCCGATGGCGGTCACGAGGACCTCGAAGGCGAGCCCGACGAGCACGCTGGCCTGCAGGGCGCGATGGAAGACCGCGAGGATCTCCTCGTCGGAGAAGGCGCGGTAAATCAGCAGCGCGAGCCCGGTGAGGGACCCCGTGAGGAGGAGCGTCGCCGCCGTCATGTCGCGGGTCTGCGACCACAGGATCGAAGCGAGAGCCACCAGGAGGAAGGCGCCGAGGAGCCCCGGCATCCGCGGCGGGCGCACCCCGGCGCCCGACAGCGCGATGACGGTGGCGGCGGCCACCGCGACGGCGAACACCGCGTAGAGCGGGATGCCCAGGAGGTTGCGGAAGCCGACCCCGTTGAACAGGACGAACACCGCCACGACCGTGACGCGGACACGCCGGGCACGCAGCCAGTCGATCACCGGGATCCCTTCACTCGTCGTTCACGGTCACGGTCGAGTGTATGCGGGCCCCCATCGCGCTCCGGGCACCATCAGGTGACAGTCCGGGAACATTCGGGGGAAACCCCGACGGCGCGGGGCGCGTCGTCGGGGCCGGCGCGAAGGCGACGGACGCCTCCCTCCGCTGGCGCCGGTGAGGAAGGGAGGGGGCTCGGGCTCACTCCGGCAGCGCGGCCTCGATGGCGGCGATGACCTCCGGGGCGTCGGGCCGCGTGGTCGGGCTGAAACGGGTGACGTGGCCGTCGGGAGAGATGACGAACTTCTCGAAGTTCCACGTGATGCGCCCGGCCCTGCCGTTCTCCTGTTTGGGGAAGCGGGTCAGCTCCCGGTAGATCGGGTCCGCGTTCCTGCCGCCTACGCGGATGCGCGCGGACATCGGGAAGGTCACGCCCCATGTGGCCGAGCAGTACTGCCCGATCTTCTCCTCGCTCCCCAGCTCCTGGAGGAACTGGTTCGACGGGAAGCCGATGACGGTGAACCCGCGGGGCCCGTAGGTTCGCTGGAGCGCCTCCAGCTGCTCGTACTGCGGGGCCAGCCCGCACCGGGATGCGACGTTGACCACCAGGACGGCGCGATCCCCGGCGATCGCGCCGAAGGTCGTGCGCTCGCCGTTCAACAGGGTGACGGGGCAGTCGGCCAGGTTCACGGCGGGCTGGCCAGGCTCATGCCCGTGCGGCGAGGACGCTCCTGCGCCCGATCCCGGTGTGCTCATGGCGCCTTCTCCTCGTCCCTCGTCCTCCTGGCCGCTCGGACGGAGCGGCGGCCGCGCGGCGGCGGGTGCGACCATGCTCGGCCCTCCGGGTGGGGTGCGCAACACCTGGCGGAGGGCGCGCGGCAGGATTGGCGCCCCCGGAGGGGCCTCCTGTAATGTGGGGCGCCGAGGTAGCGTGTCCGAGCGGCCGAAGGTGCAGCACTCGAAATGCTGTGTGGTGTCACAGCCACCCTGGGTTCGAATCCCAGCGCTACCGCCACGGGAAACCCCGAGACTCCAACGAAAAGTCAGAGCCTCGGGGTTTCTTCATGCCTCGCGGTGCACGAATGGTGCACGCTCAAATGAGAATGGCCCGCTCTTTCCGCGTCGCGGTCGCCTGCCCCGGCTGTCGGGGCCGCTCGCCTCCATGCCTTCGAGAAGGTGGGCATAGCCGCGGTAGGGCACGGTTTGGTGCCCGTCCCTGGCGTGGGCATGTGGAGGGCGTGAGGTCCTGCTGTAGGCCGCCTATGCCCGTCTTCGGGGGCGGGCGCTCGCGGGCCATGGCGGGGGCCCGGACGGTCCTCAATGCGGCCCGACGCTCTTATCGCACGGGGGACGTGACCCCCCACCCACCCTCCCTCGCTCCCCGGCGGGTCATAGCGGGAAGGATTGTCGGCAAGATAGAAGCTCGGTGACGTTGGGTCTTGCGGGCGCGGTTGTGGTTTGGCGGATTCGGCCAAGTGGGGTTGGGGGTGTTCGCGCGGGCATCACACTTGATTGTCTGCTACCCCTGGGGAGTGACCCCCTTGGCGGTCTTTCCTCTTCCCACCCGGTCATAGCATGAGTGGCGGGCGGCACTTCGGAAGTTGATCAATCCGGTAAAAACAGATATGAATCGGCATGATCGTTCGGGAAGCGTATGGAAGTGGCGTGTGGGAGTCGGAGGGTGTTCCTTTGGTGGGGCGGGGCGCTCGCCTCCGCGCCTTCGCGATCACCTTCGAAGGCCGAATCAACTGAAATGCGCCAGGCCAGATCCACCGTTAATCTGACACACCCAGAACCCGAAGCCCTTCATCTGGACCAAGACCGCCGACCAGATCCTCGAATCCCTCGAACGACTATTACAACGAATCAACGGCGCACGACACTAGGACCGCGTTGTTGGCGGTGTCCCATGCGACGCCGAGGCCTTCGGCGACCCGGGCGACGGTCAGGTGCTGCACGACGACGCCTTCCAGTGCCCAGCGCAGCCAGGCCCGCGACAGCTTCGCACGAGGTTCGGCCGCCAAGCTGGTGTCTTGGCGCCACACGTGTCCGCACTCGCGGCACCTGTAACGACGCACTGCGACTTCCAGCGTGGTGGGTCGCCAGCCCAGCGGCTCATGCGCCAGTCGCCGGGTCACCGTGTCGCGAGCCAGGCCCTCGCCGCCGCAGCGATGACACCAGCGGTCGGGTTCGACAACGTGACAGGCGAGGACAGCGCGGTCGGGCTTGAGGCGCTGGCCGGTCACAGCCAAGCCGAGGCCGTCGAGTCGAGCGAAGGTGGTCAGGTCAGGGCGGCCGAAGCTGGCCGGTGGGGTAGCGTCAGGCACGTCGAGGTCTTCTGGATGAGGCGTGTAGGAACCTTCATCTTCGGGAGACCTCGACACCTACCCCGGGATCGACGCGCCAGCCCGACCTACACCCTCATCTGGGAAGAGCCTACAATCTCATTGTCATGTGCAACTCATCGGGCACAATAGTTTCTTGAGAAAGTCGAAGAACCTATGAGCAGCGCAAAACTTCACTACACGAACATGATGGTGCTTGCAGGAGCTGTTGCCCTCTCGGCTTGCTCTGCGGTCCAAGATGGAGATCAGGCGGCGTGTGAAAAGATCATTGACCAGTATAACCAAGTACTTCAGATCACTCCAATCACTCCCAAAGGCACAGTCCCCACGGAATCCAGGACAAAGGCCGAGAGTCTAACGCGCGAGCTCATTGAAGTCGACGCTCGCAGTGCGCTAGACGAAGTGGACGATGAGAATATTCGGGAGCGAGTGCAAGAACTCGCTAGATCCGAAGCAGACGGGATCGACATTGCAGTTGGTCATATAGCAGCAGCCTGTAGGATGGCAGGAATAGACGTTGAAATTGAGCGCCAGAATATTGACTGGTAGTTGATTTCAACATTCGTGACTTCAGCTGTCTTTTGAGGCTATGGGGAGGTGCTTCGTATCACGCGTATTGTTCTGCGTGCCAAAGTGGGCTTGTCATCCCGAACACTTGAACTGGTTCGGACTCGTATGGCCCCGCGAAGGGGGATCTCCGTGGCGGACAGCATAACGTGACTCAGAAGGAGTCGCGTCTGATAGCCTATCTAGATTGGCATTTGCCACATCTGCCATTGCTATCGGCAAGACTCAAGCCGCATGGCATTAAGACAGCGATTCGGGCATTGCCAGTGATGTTTGAGGATCCGAGCGCCCTACTCGCGGGCGAGATCTAGCGACCGCATCGCTGAAGCACGAGACAGAGTTTGTTTCGTGCTGCCGATGGACCCTTCCGTAGACTCGCAAGGAGTCGAGAATGATCACAAGCAACGCTCTACCAACCGATCATCGTTCTTCTGGACCTGGGTCGTCTTCCCTGATCTGCCTCTTCTCTGCGACCATTGTATTTGGCGTCGAACCATTATCAGAGAGGTTGCTCTTGCCGATCTGAGCCGGAAGTATTCCCAAGATTGCTGCCACAAACAGAATCCAGGAGTCCCGTGCATCAGTGCTGACCCCACCGTATATCGCGATCAGCGCGAGAAGCGCGGAACTAATGTTGTATATTCTGCGTCTCTGGCTTTCCGTCAATGAGAGCTTCCATTTTCCGATGAACATTGTTTCGTGATCCCAATCTAAGTAGAAGGCTCGACCCTAAAATCAGGTTCAGCGCTTTCGATAGTCAACTTCGGTCCAACGATTCGCGCATCAACTCATTGAGCACCTCGAGATCCGAAAACTCTTTTGTCCAACTTTTCCGATAGAGCTCTTCGCGTTCTTCCGAGGATAGCCCGGCGCGGAATGTGTAGGTTTCAAAGCCTCGGCCTTTACGCCTGCTTCCAAAGAGGTATTCCGTCTTCGCACAGCGCTCGATACACTCAGCAAGGAACTCGCAAGCACGACACACCTCCTTCATCTTGATTCGCAGATCAGATTGATAGGATCTGCTCACCCCTCGGGCACGTAGATCAGCATCATCATCGAAAAGTATCCATCCGATTTGTGCGCAGCTTGGAGCCGCCGATGTGTGATTCGGCCTATGGGAGTCGAGAAGGGTTTGTGTCCAACGCAGGCGAGGGGTCCTTTTGTTCTTCGCGTTCAATCTAGCTTCCTTGCATAGACTTGAAACGTCAGGTTGTGGGGCGGCACCTGACATCGGAGCCGCCCCACAACATTTCGAGCGGCGTAAGGGTCACGATTGGCTCTTCCGCTCGAGAGATTCTCAGATGGTGTTCCTGTTGAGGCGCCTTTGCATCTCCATCACCATCTTGGACTGTTCGCTAACAGTTCCGTCCGCTGTGGTACCCATGCGACGCTGAATGGCCTTGATTGTTCCTGGACCGATGAGCCCGTCATCGGAAACCGAGCACTTGCGCTGAAGGCTCTTGATGAGTTGCGAACCCACCGCGGATGAGGATGCCACCCACTCCCATCCGGACGTCAGACCAGGGTTCTGGTTCTTCCAGAATGAGTCTTGGCTTGAGACAGCTCCATCTCTTGTGGTTCCGAGAACTTCCTGGAGACGAGTCGTGGTTCCAACTCCCCAATACCCATCGACGGCAAGAACAGCTGGAGCAGGATCGACAGGAAATGGTCCGTTCTCTGGATTGAGCGCAATTGCGCGCAGTGGTCCAAGATTGGGGTAGTAGTCACCGGGGCAGGCCGTGGTGCCACTTGTGATTACGTCACTGTGCCCGTACAAGTGGAGCGGACCATAGCCAGTTGCGAGAATCTGCACGAGTTCCGCAACGGTGTTCAAGTCCCCAGAGCTGCATCGAGGATGACATTCAATTCCGATCGATCGAGTGTTCATCACCCAGTCACCGGCATGCCAAGCAGTGTGCTTATCGTGAAGAACCTGCATGACCTTCCCACTCGCCACGATGTAGTGTGCCGAGGCCTCCCGGCCCCCCGCGGCGAAGCCATTTTCAATGGAACGCATTGCGCTGAGGTCATCCATGCCCTGGTAGCTACTCTTGGCTCCCCAATGGTGGATCACAATGGAGTCGATTTCACGCTCGCGATCAGGCGTGTAGAACTTTGGAGTCTTGCCCGAGTAGACAGTGAACGACATTTCAGTTCCCTTCGTGATGACGCCTTGTTGCGTCTTCAACGAAGGATTCCGGTGTTGTTCAGTAAGAGCCAAAAGTGCGTCTCGGAGCGCGTGTCGGATACGTTGGGCACGAGCTAATCCGGCTCTTCGTCATTCGGCGTGGTTTGGTGAGGCTGTCTTGAGCGGTTCGGAACGCTGAGAGGGGTGTGTCGGTGCTGGTGAGAAGGGTCGGGGCCTCCTTGAATGGGAAGCGTTCAGACTCGCCCGTTCGAAGAAGACCCCGACCGTGTCCCACACTACCTGCACCCATCCCGGCTACTGCACTCTCGCTGATGCCATCGCTGACCTCCCCGGCTTCCACGTCACGCGTGTGCATCGCTCACCTGCGGGCCTGCGTCTCCACGTCGAGACCGATCCCGGAGAGGTGTTCTGTCCTTCCTGCGGGGTCCAGGCCGTGGCGGATGGCCGCCAGCGGCGCCTCCTCCACGACATCAGGGTCTTCGGGGTTGAGGTTGCCCAGGTTTTTTGGACGCCTGGTGTAGCGGGGCCGGAGGGTCTTGGGGGAAGGTGTTGCTTGTGAGTGCGGGAACAGGGAAGGCGCGGAGGACTCAGCGTCGGAGGTTCGCTGCCCGGTGTCGCCGGCGAGGCTGCTCGCTTGGTGATCGATTCGGGTCGGACGATCAGTGCGGTCGCCGCCGAGCTGGGGTTGGGTGCCCAGCTGCTGGGCCGGTGGGTGAGTGCTGAGCGAGAATCCATGGAGCCCGAGGCATTGAGTGTGGATGAGTGTGCGGAGTTGAAACGCCTCCGCAAAGAAAACGCTGGCTTGCGGATGGACAATGAGTTCCTGGGAAAAGCGGCAGCCTTCTTCGCAGGGAAGCGTCAGTGAACGAGAAATACATGCTGATGAGTGCGGAGAGGGCAGCGTTTCCGATTGCTCGCATGGCCAGGTTGTTGAAGGTGTCGGTCTCGGGGTTCTACGCCTGGCTCAAGGCTCGGCGCCGCGATGCTGACGAGGCACGCCAACCGCCCCGGGTGCGGTCCCGGAGGGATGTGGACCGGCGTGTGCGTCGCATCTGGGTGGACTCTCACAAGACGTACGGGTCCCCCAGGATCCGCGCTCAACTGGCGCGTGAGGGCGTGTGTGTGGATCGTAAGACGGTGGCTGAGTCCATGCGGCGCCAAGGCATTCAGGGGATCAGTCCCCGCCGGTTCCGGCCCGTCACCACGATCCCTGGCACGCGTACGCATTCAATCCCTGACCGGTGCAAGCGCCAGTGGGACACCGGTGAGGTCAACCGTGTGTGGATCACGGACATCACCTATCTGCGGACCCATCAGGGGTGGGTGGACCTGTGTGGGATCAAGGAGGCGTGTTCTAGGAAGATCATCGCCACTGCGATGGATACGACGATGACCACGGACCTTGTTGAGACGGCCCTGCGTCGGGCTCGAGAGTTGCGTGGTGGGCTACCCGAGAATGTGATTCTGCATTCGGATAGGGGCGCTCAATTTACGTCGGAGCAGATGTACCGGTGTTGCACGGAATTGAAACTCGACCAATCAATGGGGCGCACGGGGGTGTGTTGGGATAATGCGATGATCGAATCGCAGTGGTCAATCCTCAAATCTGAGTTCTACGACCGCTACGAGTGGGACACCACGGCGGAGGCGATCCGTGGGGTCGAGGAGTGGATCTACGGCTTCTACAATACGAGGCGGTTGAACTCCTCGATCGGCTACCAGACGCCCGTCGAGTTCGAAGCACGACAAGATGCTGCAGCCCTCAAGGCCGCGGCCTAAGCTCCAACCGTCCGAAAAAAACGGACAACCTCACCCTGCGCCCATGGGCGGGACTGTGACAACGAGATGACAACATGAGTGGTCATCACATGGGTTGTGAGTGATCGCGTATTGGAGGATCATGCGGTTGCCGGACTTCGCTTGCACCGGCGAATGGTTTCGAATCCCAGAGCTACCGCCACGGGAGAGGCCCTTGAATCGTTGGGATCCCAACGATTCGGGGGCCTCTCTCATTCCGGGGCGTCCCCGGTGGCGACGTGGCGACGGCATCGGCCGAATGGCCATTTGGCGGAAACAGGAGCGATCAGCGCGTGGGACAGCGTCGAGCGCTCCTTCTCCGACCTGGATACGGGGAGAGAGGGACGCTCATCATGGGGTCTGGCCCACGTCGACCCGGTCGCCGGAATTCTGCGGATCACGCCTCGGCGGCGGCCGTCCTCCGTGCGTGACGCCGGTCGTGGAGCGCTGAGATCCCCACTGCCAGGAAGTACAGGGCGACGATGGCGAGCGCCTGGATGATCATGGGGATCGGATTGGGAACGGGGTTGACGATCGCGGCGAAGACGAAGCTGACGATAACGGCGATCCTCCATCCCTTGAGCATCGCCCGCCCTGAGAGGAGCCCGGCGAAGTTGAGCCCGACGAGGATCTCGGGGGTGAGGAAGGACAGCCCGAACGCCATGATGAGCTTCGTGCAGAAGCTGATGAACCCGTCGGCGCGCAGCAGCACGGCCGCCTGGTCGGGGACGAAGGACATCAGCGCCTCGACGGCCTGGGGGATGGCGAGGATGCCGACGTAGGCGCCGGCCAGGAAGAGCGCGACGCCCGACACACCGAAGGCGGCGACGAAGAGCTTCTCCCGGTGGCGAAGCCCCGGGCCGATGAAGAGGACGATCTGGAGGATCCACCAGGGGCTGGACAGGATGAGGCCCAGCCAGACGGCGACGCTGAACTTGAGGTCCAGCGCCCCGCCGATGGTCTGGAAGTTCAGCTGCGGGGCGGTGTCTCCGACCGCGGAGAGCATCCGCCCGAAGTAGCCGAGCATCGGGTCATAGAGGAGCCATCCGGCCACCACGCCCGCGATGACGCCCGGAAGCGTCCAGAGCAACCGCTTGCGCAGCTCGCGCAGGTGGTCGAGGACGCTCATCCGCCCCTCGGGGTTGGCCCGGGGAGTCGGTCTCACTGCCAGTTGTGGGGGGTGTCGGGCTGGACCGCGGGCCCCTGGGCGCCGTCATCGGGTGCCTGGCCCGCGTCGGCGCCGGACGGGGACGAGGGCGTCCCTGTCCCTGCCGGCGTGGCGCCCGGACCCGCCTGAGCCGCGCCCGGCTGGGGCTGCTGGGGCGCCTGCGGGAAGCCCGGCTGGGGGGCGGCCTGGGGCGCGCTCGGCGTTCCGGCGGGGGGATCGTCCTGCAGGTCCTTGAGATCCTCCTTGAGGACCTTCGCGGACTTGCCGATCGAGTGCGCGATATCGGGCAGCTTCGAGGCGCCGAAGACGATGAGCAGCACGATCAGCACGATCAGCCAGTGGATGGGTTTCATGGTGTCCTCCGTGGATGGAAGTCAGGCGGCAGCGCCTCAACGGGGGCAGAGGCTGTCCGATCCGCCGGAGCCGGCTCCGGCTGGTCCGGCAGGGACGCCCTCGCCGACGGGAACGCCGGGGGACGAGGGGGTTCCGGCCGCGCAGTGGGGGTAGCCGGGGTGCGGGCGGTCTGCTCCATCCAGGCGTGCATCTCCTCATGGACGGCCTGGCGGACGATGGCTCGGGGATCGTACTGGCGGAGGTCCAGGTCGGGCAGGTCCAGATTCGCGGGGAGCGCCCCCGACAGGTCGGCCGTGGACTCCGCGCGCAGGCGGGCGCTCCATCGCTTCGCGCCGTCGACCAGGTTCCGGAACGCCTTGAGGAGGCCGACGATGTGCTCGGGCCCCATGATGACGAGGGCGACGATCAGGATGATGACGAACTCCGGTCCGTCGATGCCGAACATGGCGGAGCCTGCCTCCTCCCGAAGGCCGCCGGCGGGCCCGTCCCCGGGCGGGGGCCGATCGATCGCCGGCCGACAGCGCCTGTAGCCTAACATCGGCACCGGATCCGGACCGGGAGGAGTCTGAGGGCTGCGCGGTCGGAGGTTCTCGCCACCTGCGCGCAGCCCCCGGAGCGGCGCTCTCGCCCCGCTCACTCCAGATCGGTCAGCTCCCCATGGACGTAGGAGGCGTATGCGGGCAGGTCCAGGTGGCCGTGGCCGGAGACGCCGATGACGACGACCTGGGGCTCCTCCTGCGCGCGCACGTAGTCCAGCGCCGCGGCGATGGCGTGCGTCGACTCGGGTGCGGGCAGGATCCCCTGCGAGCGGGCGGTGAGGACGCCCGCCGCGAAGGCGTCCGTCTGGGTGATGGCCGTGGCGCTCATCAGGCCCTCGTGCACGACATGGCTGACCAACGGCGACATGCCGTGGTAGCGCAGACCGCCCGCATGGATCGGGCTGGGCACGAAGTCGACGCCGAGCGTGTACATCTGCATGAGCGGCGTCATGCCGGCGACGTCGCCCGCGTCATAGCGGAACTCCCCCTTCGTGATCGAGGGGCAGGCCGTCGGCTCGCAGGCCACGATCCTCGCGTGGGAGCGGCCCTCCAGCACCTCGCGGAGGATCGGGAACGCCAGGCCCCCGAAGTTCGAGCCGCCGCCCACGCATCCGAACACCGCGTCCGCGCCCCCCGGCTCCATCTGCTGGAGCTGGTCGACCGCCTCCTGGCCGATGACGCTCTGATGCAGGATCACCTGGTTGAGGACGGATCCCAGCGCGTAGTGCGCCGAGCCGCCGGACTTGGCGGCCACCTCGACGGCCTCGCTGATCGCCATGCCCAGGGAGCCGGTCGTGTCGGGGAACCTCTCGCGCATGGCGCGCCCGGACTCGGTGAGCTCGCTCGGGCTGGAGTGCACGGTCGCGCCGTAGGTCTCCATGAGGTAGCGGCGGTACGGCTTGGAGTCGAAGGAGGCGCGCACCTGGTAGACGTCGACGTCGAGCCCGAACAGGGCGCCCGCGTAGGCAAGCGCCGCGCCCCACTGCCCCGCCCCGGTCTCGGTGGTGAGCGTCGTGACCCCGTCGAGCTTGTTGTAATAGGCCTGCGGCAGCGAGGAGTTCAGTTTGTGCGAGCCGAGCGGCGAGACGCCCTCGTACTTGAGGTAGATGCGCGAGCGCGTGCCCACGGCGCGCTCGAGGCCCAGGGCCCGGATGAAGGGCGTGGGGCGGTAGGTGGCGTAGGCCTCGCGCACCGGGGCGGGGATCTCGGTCCAGCGCTCGGTGGAGAGCTCCTGGCGCACGAGTTCCGAGGCGAACAGGGGGGCCAGGTCCCCGGGGGTGACCGGTTCGCGGGTGGCGGGGTTGAGCATCGGCGCGGGCGGCGTGGGCAGGTCGGCGACGACGTTGTACCAGTGGGTCGGGATGTGCGTGGCGGGGCTCTCGATGACCTGGGCGTCCGCAGGGTTGAGGGTCATGACCGGTTCCTCCAAGTGGGTGTCGATGTCGGTCGGCAGCGCCGTCTGCCTCGATGCGGGGAGAGCGGCCTCGGAGAATGAGAAGAGCGCCCTCCCGGTGGGGGACGGCGCTTCTGTTCTGCGAGCAGGGTCAGAGGATCGGCGCCGTCAGCCGGCGCGCCACCACTGGTTCCCTGTCCGCATGACGGTAACCGTAGCACGAGCGCGGGCCTGTCTGTGACGCCGGTCGCGGTTCGGACGTGGGACCTGTAGTGTCGAAGTGTCCGATCACGATTTCGTCCGTCGCGAGGCGGGCCGTTCGAAGGGAGCAATCCCATGGGATTCCTCGGCTGGATCATCCTGGGCCTGATCGCGGGCACGATCGCGAAGGGGATCCTCAAGGACCGCGCGCCAGGCGGCTGGTTCGGCTCGCTGGTCGTGGGCGTCATCGGCGCGGCGCTGGGCGGATGGTTGGGCAGCGCGATCTTCGACATCGGGTTGGCGGGCTTCTGGAACATCCGGACCTGGGCCCTCGCGATCCTGGGATCGTTGCTGGTCCTCGTCATCTACGGCTGGCTGGGCGGGCGCTCGCGGCAGTAGCCCGTGCGGCGCCCCGCTACGCTGGGCGCATGACCTCGGCGAACGACCTGCGCACCTTATACCCGCCCCTCGAGCCCTACGCCACCGAGATGTTGGACGTGGGCGACGGCCAGCGCCTCTACGTCGAGCAGTGCGGCAACCCCCACGGCAGGCCGGCTGTCTTCCTCCACGGCGGGCCGGGCGGAGGGTGCGTCCCCGACCATCGCCGGCTCTTCGACCCGGAGCGCTACCGCATCGTGCTCTTCGACCAGCGCGGCGCCGGACGATCGACGCCGCAGGCGGGGCGCGATTTCGCAGATCTGAGCGCCAACACGACCTGGCACCTGGTCGCCGACATCGAGCGCATCCGCGAGCACTTGGGCATCGAGGCCTGGCAGGTCTTCGGCGGCTCATGGGGGTCGACGCTGGCGCTCGCCTACGCGCAGGCCCACCCCGGACGGGTCACCGAACTGGTCCTGCGCGGCATCTTCACCCTGCGCGCCTCGGAGCTCGACTGGTTTTACCAGGACGGTCCGCGGGGCGCGGGCGCCGCTTATCCCGACTATTGGGAGGACTACATCGCGCCGATCGCTCCGCAGCGGCGCGGACGGATGATCGAGGCCTATTGGGCCGTGCTCAACGGACCCGACGAGGAGGCGCGTCTGCGGGCCGCCCGCGCCTGGTGCCAGTGGGAGTCGCGCACGACCCATCTGCTGCTCGATCCCGCGGCCGAGGAGGAGCCCACGCCTGAGTCGCTCCTGGACGACCTGTCGTTCGCGCGCATCGAGAACCACTACTTCATGAACCACGGCTGGCTCCGCGAGGGGCAGCTCATCGCCGACGCGGGCGAGCGGCTGTCCGGCATCCCCGCCGTCATCGTCCAGGGGCGCTACGACATGTGCTGCCCCGCGACGACCGCCTGGGACCTGCACCGCGCGTGGCCGGCGGCCCGCCTCCAGCTGATCGCCGACGCCGGCCACTCCGTGAGCGAGCCCGGCATCACGGACGCGCTGGTGCGCGCCACCGACGGCTTCGCGCTCGCCGATTGAGGCTCGCGCACGCCCCGGGCGGGGCGCGTCCGACCTCGTCGAGGAGCGACGGGGACCGGCGCCGGTTCAGGGCTCGGGCAACGCAGGAGCGTCTGTCCTGCTGAGTCCGTCAAAAAGGAGCGCGACATACCGGTCCGGCGAGGAGATCCACGGTTGAGCCTCGGTGATGCCCGCGAGCATGGCGACCGTGATTCCGGCGATGTCGTCGACTGTGATGTCGGGGCGGAGATCGCCCGTCTGCTGGGCTGAGGTCTTGAGGGCGGAGATCGCGGGGAGGAAGCGGGAGAGGTACTCCTCCATGAGGTCGGTGAGGGACACCACCTCCGGGGGCAGGCTCCGCACCTCGTCGATGAGCGCGAGGCTCAGCGCGCGGAAGGCGCGCATGGGGCGGGCGTCCGTGAGCGCCGCCTCCATCGCGGGGCCGAGGTGGCCGCACACGAGGGCGGCGGAGGCCCGGCCCTGGAGGGCCTGCAGGGAGTCGAACCGTCGGTAGACGGTGGTGGTTCCCACCTGTGCCTCCCGGGCGACGGCGCTGATCGAGGGGATCGATCCGCGGCGTTCGGTGAGGGCGATGGCTGCACCGAGGATCCTCGCGTCATTGAGCTCGGCGTCGGACCGCCGCGTGGCCCGGGGAGCGCTCCGCGGATCCGCCTCCGTCTTGGTCGCGTCCGTACTGTCCATGGGCTCAGTCTCGCGCATTCTTGCCCGGCGAGGCGGGTCTGGCGGCGCGGCGCGACCGGCTCTCGGTGAGGTAAGTGGTACTCTCTACCAGTTAGAAGGTGCGGGTGAGGCGCCGCCGCACGGTCCGGAGCCCTGGCTCCCAGTCGGGCGTCGCGAGAAGGATGAGACATGAACGGCTACGACGCCGATGCGATCATCGCGAAATTCACCGATGAGCCGGGGACGATGCTCCCCCTGATGGCACTGGCCATGGGCTTCGGATTCATCCAGTACGTCCATTGCGCCATCATCACCCATCGGGACGACGTCTCCCCGTTCCCGGTGTACATGCACGCCTACTATCTGGCGCACGACTTCTTGTTCGTCTTGCTGTTCCGCCAGTGGTTCTTCGAATATGACTCCATCGCCTTCCGGGTCGTGTGGGCCGGGATGGTCGTCTTCAACCTCTTCGAGGTCTACAGCCTGCACCAGGCCGTCAAGCACGAACGCCGGCGCTTCTTCGGCCACTGGTTCGGGCCGGACGTGACCGTGCGGCAGGCCGCGACCGCTGTGGTGGCGATGGCCCTGGTCAGTTTCGTGTTCCTCAACACGGCCCGCTCGTTCCTGGACGACAAGCTCATGTTCTGCGTCTTCATCTCCACGAACGTGATGATGGCGATCGGCCCCGCGCTGTACACGTTCCAGCGCAAGGACCGCGTGCGCGGCTCCGTCAGCCTCGCCTTCTTCATCGTGCTGGGCACCATCGCGACGTTCCTGCCCACGGGCTTCGGCATGTACACCACCGGCGATCCCGCCTACTTCAGCCGCCCCTGGTTCTACCTCCTGGGAGGCACGTGCCTGATCGTCGCCGTGTGGCACCTGTCCGTGGTGCGGCGGCTCCCCCTGCGCGCCCCGGCTCATGCGGACGAGATCGGCCGGGGGTGATCGCGGCGCGCCGCCGTCTGGCTCCGCCTCTCAGCTTCGGCGGTTGCGCGGAAACTCGGTCACCGTGGCGCCCGGGTGGCCGTCGCCGGCCGTTCCCACCCCGAAGGCGGCGCCCCCGCGCTGGCGCGCCGCCCCTGAGTGCGGGCGGGCGGCCGCGCCCCAGTCGGGGACGAAAGGGCGGTCGAAGGGGTCGAACCAGTGGTCCACATGGAAGATGTCGTCGGGCCCGGGGTGGATGTTCGCCGCGAAGAGGGGGCCCAGGATGTCGATGCCCCCGGTGAGGGCCGTGTACCACCCGTCCTTGCGGTCGACCACGGCGTGGCCCTGGGCCGTGGCGATCATCGAGCCGACCCCCAGGATCCGGTCGAGCACGAGGGCGTCGGCCACGCAGTGGACCAGGGCCTCGTCCGCGTCCACGGGGTGGACCACCAGCCGGTCGCACAGCGCCTCGGCCTGGGTGAGGAGCCGGTAGAGGAAGTCATAGTCGTAGTGCATCGCCCAGCGCCGGGGCAGCGAGTCGAAGACGACGGAGTCCCCCAACTGGCCCAGGTGGGTGCCGCGGGGCATCGCGGACATCTCCTCGGCGTTCTCCCGTGCGGCATCGCGGAACAGGTCGGCGCCCAGCGCGAAGGTCCGTGCGGCCTCGACGCCCAGGGTGCCGGCGAGCAGCGGCGAGTACGAGTTCTCCCAGGCCTCGGGTTCTTGATCCCAGTCGGGCAGCCCCTGCGCCGCGCCTGTGGAGGCGGCGAACTCACGTACGCGGTCGACGTTGATGCTGCCGTCGGGGTTCGCCAGGAAGGAGGCGACGTCCCCGTCGGGATCCTCCAGCCAGGAGGGCCTGCGACCGCGCCGGTCCCATTCGTCGGGGTGAAGGAGCCCCTCCCAGGGGTCCGGCCAGACGAGCTTCCACCCCAGCGCCGCCCAGATGCGCGGGGCCTTGTCGTCGCGCGGCGCCGTCCGGCCGGTCTCGTAGTTGCGCCACGTCTGGTCGGAGACGCCGGCGCGCTGCGCCATCGCCGTCAGCGTCAGGCCCAGTTCCTCCCGTCGCGCACGAAACCGGGCGGGCAGGTCCGGCGCGTCGGCGTCGACGATGAGGCCGGCGTCGTCCTCGGGGACGGGCTCGATGAGGTCGAGGATCTCGGCCTCGGAGCCGGGCAGTTCCGGCAGGCTCGGCTGGACGGGGTGCGCAGGGTGTGTGGAGGAATTCCTCTTCCGGGCCATGGCTCCAGGATAGGGGACGAGGGCGCCCCGCGGCCGTCCTCAGCGAACGGACGGCGACCAGCAGGGACGCCCTCGTCGAAGCGCGCGCTGCCGGCGAAGGCCGGGACAGCGGGCGCCGGAGCTCAGAGGGTCACCAGACCGCCGAAGTTCGCGCGGGCGGCCTCGAAGCGGGCAGCGGCGTCGGCCCAGTTGGCGACGCTCCACCAGTTCTTCACGTAGTCGGCCTTGACGTTCTTGTACTGCAGATAGAAGGCGTGCTCCCACATGTCGAGCTGCAGCAGGGGGACCGTCGCGACGGGGACGTTGTTCTGCTGGTCATAGAGCTGGAACGTCACGAGGCGCTTCGCCACGGTGTCCCAGGCGAGCACGGCCCACCCGGAGCCCTGTAGGCCGGTGGCGGCGGCGGCGAACTGCGCCTGGAACTTCTCGAAGGAGCCGAAGAACTCGTCGACGGCGGCGGCGAGCTCGCCGTCGGGGCGCCCCTGGCCGTCGGGGGTGAGGTTCTTCCAGAAGATCGAGTGGTTGATGTGCCCGCCGAGGTTGAAGGCGAGATTCTTCTCGAACAGGTTGATCGCGCCGAGGTCGCCGGCGTCGCGTGCGGCCTCGAGCTTCTCGAGCGCGGTGTTGGCGCCCGCGACATAGGTCGCGTGGTGCTTGTCGTGGTGCAACTGCATGATCTCGCCCGAGATGGCGGGCTCCAGAGCGGAGTAGTCGTACGGGAGATCGGGAAGGGTGTAGATCGCCATGACGTGTCCTTGCCTCTCATGTGGCGCGTGGATGCGGTATCGAGTGCCACGCCGCAGGGGCGTGCAGTTGCCCAGATTATCGCCCTTTGGTCCCGGATGCCTGGTGAGATGTGGTGGTAGAGGACGGGCCGGCGAACGGACGGAACCTCGGTGCGCCCCGTCCCGGTCCGGGCCTGGACCGCCGCGAGGGCCTCGCCGCCGCCCTCGTCCGCACGCCCTAGGCTGGCGCCATGAGCGCAGAGACACCGGCAGTCCCCTCCCCCGAGCCTCCCCGCCTGGATCCGGACCTCATCGCGACCTTGATCCAGGATCTCGCGGCGGCCCGGTGGACGGTCGAGCGGGTGGACCGCCTGATGTCCCCCATGGCGCGCGAGGCGACGATGCGGGACCAGCGGATGCCGGCGCTCGTCGAGCTCCGCGAGGATCCCGTCGCCACGGATCCCGCGGCCCTGCTCACCCGGCTGTTCGTCCTGGGCTCCACCGAGGAGCGAGACGCCGTCGACGACGCCCTGCCGCTCACGGGATCAGGGGGGCTTGCGGCCCTGGGGTTGGCTGCTCTGGAGGACGGGCTGGTCACGGCGCTGTTCGACCTGCGGCCCCACGCAGCGGACCTGCCCTCCGGTTCCCGGTCGTGGTGGATCGCCTCGGACCTGGGAGAGGCCACGACGGGCCGTCCCCTGAACCCGGACCACGTCCTGGGCATCGGGGGCGCCACCCTCACCCTGCTGGAGCTCACGGTCCGCGACCGCGTCGGCTCCGCCCTGGACATCGGGACGGGGTGCGGGGTCCAGGCCCTGTACCTCGCCGAGCAGGCGGATCGGGTCGTCGCCACCGACCTGTCGGAGCGGGCCTGCCGGATCACCCGCTTCAACGCGTCCCTGAACGGGGTGGACCTGGACGTCCGCCGGGGATCGCTGTTCGAGCCGGTGGCCGGCGAGCGCTTCGACCTGATCGTGTCGAATCCGCCCTTCGTCATCACGCCGGACTCCGTGCGCTCCCAGGGCCCTCGGGACGCGGCGGGCGGGAGCGTCCCCGCCGGCCCGGGGGGCCTGCTGGAGTACCGCGACGGCGGAATGCCCCGCGACAGCCTCATCGCCGCCCTGCTCCGCGGCGCCCCCGACCACCTCTCCGAGGGCGGATCGATGCAGATGCTGGCGAACTGGGAGATCCCGGCGGGAGCCGATCCGGACGCGGAGTGGTGGCGGCGCGTCGACCACTGGCTGGACGGCCTGCCCGTCGACGCCTGGACGGTTCAGCGCGACGTCCTGGATCCGGCCCGCTACGTCGAGATGTGGCTGCGCGACTCCGGCGGCACGCTCGCGCCGCGCGACCGGTGGGAGCGCGCCTACGCCGACTGGATCGCCGACTTCCGGGCCGCTGGCGTGGGGGCCATCGGCATGGGGTTCACCGCTCTGCGCCGTCGCGCCCTGGACTGCCCTCGCTCCGCCGGCGAGGGCGTCCTCGGCGGTCGCGCCGGTTCCGGCGGGCAGGGGATCCGGGTCTACACAGAGGAGCTGGGCGGGCGCACTCCGCGCGGGGTGGACGTCGCCCGCGCGCTGGCGACGCTGCGGCTGCCCGACGACCTGAGCGGGCTCCGGCTGCGGCGCGCCGCCGATGTCACCGAGGAGAGGCACTACACGCCCGGCGAGGCGGACCCGCACGTCCTCATCCTGCATCAGGGAGCCGGCCTGGGACGGTCCTTCCCCGTGGGGGCGGCCGAGTCGGCTGTGGTCGGAGCCTCGGACGGGGAGCTCAGCGTCGGCCAGATCCTCACGGCCATCGCCGTGCTCACCGACCAGGACGAGGGCGAGCTGCGCCGGCAGGTGGACGGCCCCCTGCGCGACCTCATCCGGGCGGGCGTCCTGGACATCGTCGAGGCGGGTTGACTGGTCCCCGAGAACCGGCGACAAGCCGGGACGGCGCTGGGGGCGTCTCCCCTCAGGCGGGGTCCCGCCCCTCCGCCGCCGGCCCGGAGGCGCCGGCCAGAGGCCCACGGAATCCGCGCAGGGCCGGGGGTGCGCCAGGTGCGCTCATCGGGCGGTCCGCCAAATCTGAAGCATTTGTTTCATGAAATGCGAAGGTAGTCCTTCACAGCTCGCGGGCGCGACGCCCTCGGCGATGAGCTACCACCTCCGCCACCTCGCGCGTCTCGGCATGGTCGAGCGTGCCGTCTCGCCGGACGGACGCGAGCGCCCCTGGCGGGCGACATCGGCGGGGCGCGAGATGACGACGCAGCCCGGCGCCGCGGAGGGGACGGCGATGATGCGCAACCTCGTCGCGTCCGTGTCGCGCGCGATCGCTCTGCCCCCGCCGCCGCCCGGTGACGACCGCCCCTGGCAGGCGTCCTGGTCCCGGGCGGCGCTCCGCCTGACGCGGGAGGAGGCGAGGGAGCTGCACCGCAGGATCCGGGACCTCATCGACGAATTCGAGGAGCGGACGGCGGCACCGGAGCCGGAGGACGTCGACGTCCCCGCCGACGCGGTGGACGGCGGGGGCCGGGAGGAGGTGCCACGCCGATTCGGCTACGAGGCGTTCTGGATCCTCGGAGCTCAACCGCCCACAGGGGACTGACCGCCTCATCCGGTTCGCTGGCCGGACGGACGTGACTCCGTCCACAGGGGCGCGCGGGGCTGGCGGAGATGACGGTTCCACGTTGTAGGGTGCCCCAGTGACGGCCCGAACCGCGGCGTGCGGTCGTGCGGTCGTCCGGTGCGGTCGTCGGCGCCGTGGTTGAGCGAGCGGAGGGTCATGAGCGGGTCGAAACTGGTCATCGTCGAGTCCCCGGCGAAGGCCCACACGATCGAGGGGTACCTGGGCCCTGAGTACCGGGTGCAGGCCTCGATCGGCCACATCCGCGACCTGCCGCAGCCCAAGGACCTCCCGGCAGACCTCAAGAAGGGCCCCTACGGGCGTTTCGCGGTGGACGTCGAGCACGGGTTCCAGCCGTACTACACGGTGAACCCGGACAAGAAGAAGGTCGTCACCGAGCTCAGGCGGGCCCTCAAGGAGGCCGACGAGCTTTACCTGGCCACTGATGAGGACCGCGAGGGGGAGGCCATCGCCTGGCATCTCCTCGAGGTGCTCCGGCCCAAGGTGCCGGTGCGGCGCATGGTGTTCCATGAGATCACGCGCGAGGCGATCCAGCGCGCGCTCGAGACGACGCGCGATCTCGACGAGGACCTGGTCGACGCGCAGGAGACCCGCCGCATCCTCGACCGGCTGTACGGCTACGAGGTCTCGCCGCTGCTGTGGCGCAAGATCCGCCCGTCCCTGTCCGCCGGTCGCGTCCAGTCCGTGGCGACGCGCCTGGTCGTGGACCGGGAGCGCGAGCGGATGGCGCATGTCGCGGCCTCGTACTGGTCCATCGACACCCATGTCGTCGCCGAGCCGGGCGCGTTCAGCGCGCGCGTCGTCCAGGTGGACGGCTGTCCCGTGGCCGTGGGGTCGGACTTCACGGAATCGGGCGAGCTCTCCGCCAAGGCGCGGAAGGCGGGTGCGGTCCACCTCGGCGAGGACGCCGCCGTCCGGTTGGCGGAGCTGCTCGGCGCCTCGGCGGCGACCCCCGGCGCCTCCTCGATCGAGTCTGTCACGCAGAAGCCGTACCGGCGGCGCCCGGCGGCGCCGTTCACCACCTCGACCCTGCAGCAGGAGGCCAGCCGCAAGCTGCACTGGAACGCCAGCTCGACGATGCGCACCGCCCAGAGCCTGTACGAGTCCGGGTACATCACCTACATGAGGACCGACTCCACGGCCCTGTCCGACCAGGCGCTGAAGGCAGCGCGATCCCAGGCCCGCGACCTGTATGGGGCCGATGCCGTCGCCGACAAGCCGCGCGTGTACGGGACCACGGCGAAGGGCGCCCAGGAGGCCCACGAGGCCATCCGCCCGGCCGGTGACCACTTCCGGACCCCCGAGCAGGTCGAGGGCGCGCTGAGCCGCCAGCAGCTTGCGCTCTACGACCTGATCTGGAAGCGCACGCTGGCCTCCCAGATGGCCGACGCCGTCGGGTACACGGCCACGATCCGCGTGCTCACAGGCGTGGGCGACGAGCAGGGCCGCCACGATGTCATCTCCTCGGCCTCCGGCACCGTCATCACGCGCCCGGGCTTCCGGCTGGCCTACCAGGAGGGGCGCGACAAGTCGCGGTACGAGGGCGAGGCCGGGGCGGCCGGGGCGGATGCGGAGGGCGGCTCGGACAAGGTTCTGCCCGACGTCCACGAGGGCGACCCTTGCGATGTCGACTACGCCGACGCGGACGGGCATCTCACGCAGCCTCCCGGCCGGTACACGGAGGCGACTCTGGTCAAGACCATGGAGGAGCTGGGCATCGGGCGCCCCTCGACCTACGCCGCGACGATCCAGACGATCTCGGACCGCGGATACGTCGTCCACCGCGGGCAGTACCTCGTGCCGACATGGCTGGCCTTCTCGGTGACGCGGCTGCTGGAGGAGAATCTCTCCGACCTGGTCGACTACGACTTCACCGCGTCGATGGAGTCCGATCTGGATCGCATCGCCGCCGGCCAGGAGGACGGCACCCAGTTCCTCACCCAGTTCTACCTGGGGGAGGACGGCGGGGGCGACCGCGACGGCCTGCGCCACCAGGTCGAGAGCCTGGGCGACATCGACGCGCGCGCCGTGAACGCCATGGACCTGGGCGGAGGCGTGACACTGCGGATGGGACGCTACGGGCCCTATCTGGAGAACGCGGACGGGGTGCGCGCGAACGTCCCCGAGGACGTGGCGCCCGACGAGCTCGACGCGGAGAAGATCGCCGAGCTGTTCGCGATGGCGGCAGATGACGGGCGGGAGCTGGGGGTCGATCCCTCGACGGGCCATGTCATCGTCGCGAGGAACGGGCGGTACGGCCCCTATGTCACGGAGGTGCTGCCGGAGGCGGCGCCACCCGCGGAGGACGAGGGGACGGGGAAGGGCCGCAGGAAGGCGGCGTCCGGCCCGAAGCCGCGGACCGCGTCGTTGTTCCAGTCGATGAGCCTGTCCACTGTCACTTTGGAGGACGCGCTCAGGCTGTTGTCCCTGCCGCGCGAGATCGGGGCCGATCCCACCACCGGCGAGGTCATCACCGCCCAGAACGGGCGCTACGGGCCCTATCTCAAGAAAGGCGCGGACTCCCGGTCCCTGTCCTCGGAGGACCAGCTCTTCACCCTCACGCTGGAGGAGGCCCTGGAGATCTACGCGCAGCCGAAGACCCGAGGCCGGGGAGCCGCGAAGCCGCCGCTGCGCGAGTTTGGGGCGGATCCGGTTTCGGAGAAGAAGGTCGTCGTCAAGGACGGGCGTTTCGGCCCCTATGTCACGGACGGCGTCACCAATGTCACGGTGCCGCGCGGGGAGTCGGTGGAGGGCCTCACCGAGGAGCGGGCGTTCGAACTGTTGGCCGACAAACGGGCGAAGGGCCCGGCCCCGAAGAAGCGGGCGGGCGGACGGGCCGCCGCGAAGTCCCGGACGGCCTCGTCGAAGAGGGGGACGACGACGAAGAAAGGGAAGGGCGGGGGGACGGCCCGCGCGGGCTCGACGCCGAAATGAGGTGGGGGATCCGGAGATGCCGGTGGACCGTGGGAGGATGACGGCATGACGGACGAAGGGACAGCATCGGCTGGCCTGTTCATCACCTTCGAAGGTGGGGACGGCTCGGGCAAGACCACGCAGATCCGGCGGGTCGGACAGTGGTTCACGGACCGCGGGCGGAGGGTGCTCCTCACCCGGGAGCCGGGCGGCACGGAGCTGGGCGGTGAGATCCGCCGTCTCGTCCAGCACGGTCCCGAGGACGTCGATGCGCGCACGGAGGCCCTGCTCTACGCCGCCGATCGCGCCTACCACGTGTCGACGGTCGTGCGGCCGGCGCTCGAGAACGGGGCGGTGGTGCTCTCCGACCGCTACATCGACTCCTCCGTCGCCTACCAAGGAGCGGCGCGGGACCTGGGCACGGGCGAGATCCTCAAGCTGTCCGAATGGGCGACCGAGGGTCTGCGGCCCGATCTGACGTTCCTGCTGGACCTGCCGCCCGAGGTCGGAGCACGGCGCGGATCAGGGGACCCGGACCGCCTGGAGCGGGAGCCGGGCGAGTTCCACGAGCGTGTGCGCCATGAGTACCTGCAGCTCGCGGAGGAGGACCCGGACCGCATCGTCGTCATCGACGCGGTGGGCACCCCCGGCCAGGTCTTCTCCGAGATCCGCGGGGTGCTGGAGGAACGCTTCTACGGGCACCGCGTCGACCTGGACGAGGAGCCGGGCCCCGTCGCGCCGGTGTCCCCGGCTTCCGCCGCCCGTCGCAGCACCGATCGGGACAGGGTCTCCCCGGTCGGGACGGAGGCCTCCGAGGAGCCATCGCCGCTGGGGTCCCAGGCGACCCTGTGGGGCGACCCCGGCGAGGGCATGCTGTTGTGAGCGTATGGGACGAGCTGGTGGGACAGGACGCCGCGGTCCGCGTCCTGGGGGAGGCCGCCGCGGCCGCCCGCCGGATCGTCGACGGCCCGGGTGCCTCGGGCATGGGCCTCGGTTCCCCGGAGTCCTCCGGCAGCCTGCGCGGGGCCGGCGCAGCCGGGCCGGCCCGCGCCATGACGCATGCCTGGCTCATCACGGGCCCCCCGGGATCGGGCCGGTCGGTGGCGGCTCTCGCCTTCGCGGCGGCTCTGCAGTGCACGGGAGAGGCCCCCGGATGCGGACGGTGCCCCGGGTGCCGGACGACGATGGCGCGGACGAACGCCGACGTGCTCGTCGTGTCCACGGAGGCGACCACGATCAGGATCGACGAGGCCCGCGCCTTCGTCCAGCGCGCCCAGGTGGCGCCCTCGGCGGGCCGGTGGCGCGTCATGATCGTCGAGGACGCCGACCGGATGCTGGAGCGGACGTCGAATGTGCTGCTCAAGGCCATCGAGGAACCGCCTGAGCGCACAGTGTGGCTGCTGTGCGCGCCCAGCCCCGAGGACATGATCACCACGATCCGCTCGCGATGCCGCCACCTGGGGCTGCGGATCCCCTCGGCCCGGGCGGTCGCGGACCTGCTGGTGCGCCGTGACGGCGTGGAACCGCAGGTGGCCCTGGAATCGGCGCGCGCGGCACAGTCCCACATCGGGCTGGCCCGGGCGCTGGCCCGGGATCCGGAGCTGCGCGAGCAGCGTCGCCGCATCGTGCGCGCCCCCGCCGAGGTCCGCAGCGTCGGCGAGGCGGCGCTTGCCGCCCAGGACCTGGTGGATATGGCGAAGGCGCAGGCCGAGGCGCGCACCACTGAGCGCAATGCCCGCGAGCGCGCGGCGCTGCTGCGCCAGCTGGGCATGACCGACGGCGATCGGTCGACGCCCCAGTCGCGCGGTGCCGTCCATCAGCTGGAGGAAGACCAGAAGCGGCGTTCGAAACGCGCGATGGTCGATGCGCTGGACCGGGCGCTGCTGGACCTGCTGGCGTTGTATCGCGACGTGCTGCTGGTCCAGTTGGGGACCGGCCAGGCGCTGGTGAACGAGGACCTCTCGGATCTGGTCAGCGATATCGCGGCCGATTCCACGCCGGAGCAGACGATGGAGCGGGTCGAGGCCATCGAGGAGGCGCGCCACCGGCTGGTCGCCAATGTCCAGCCCCTGCTGGCCATGGAGGCGATGACGATCGCCCTGCGCCCGCAGGCCTGACGGTCCTCAAGAACGATCGGCAGGGAGAAGCGGCGGAAGTCCTCGCGCCGGCCGCTCTGGTCCGACGGCGTTCCTTGAATCTACCGCCCAGTCTATTACGGGTGGAGCCCGGCTTCACGTTCGTGGGCGGGCGGGCCGGGAGCCCCGGGCCGGGCATGTTCGGGCTCGCCGGGATGGGCCGGTTCGGCGGGGCGGGGCCGTCCTCGTTACCCTGAGGGCATGACCCCGCGCTCGGCCGCACGCTCCCGTCCTCGACCCGATGTCCGGATTCGGGGGGCGGTGGCGGCGGCGCTCGCGGCGACCGCCGCGCTCGCCGCCGCATGCGGGACGTCGGCGGGGAACATCCCTCCGGTCGCAACCCTGTCCCCGGGGGGCGGCCAGTCCGCGCAGTCGGGGACCGGCTCGGCGCCCTCCGTCGACGGCACGATCGAGGGCTTCTATGGCCAGCAGCTCGACTGGCAGACCTGCTCCGCCGAGGAGGTCACCACCGAGGGCGCGGACGCGCCGAGCGACCTCTCGGACTACCAGTGCGCCACGATGGCCGCGCCCCTGGACTGGGACGACCCGTCGGGGGAAACCATCACGCTGCGCATCGCGAGGCACCTGGCGGGGAAGGATTCCAAGGGCGCGCTCTTCTACAACCTCGGCGGCCCGGGCGGCGCCTCGGTGAAGTCGCTGAGCTACCTCGTGGAGGACAACTTCGGCGATGAGTTGGTTGACAACTATGACCTGGTAGGCCTGGACCCCCGTGGCGTCGGAGCCTCCACCCCCGTCGTGTGCATGACGGACCAGGAGCGCGACGACTACAACGCCAATGACTCCGACGCCTCGGAGGCCTCCGCCGACCCCGACGACATCGTCGCGCAGGCGGAGGCCCTGATGAAGAAGATCGGTCAGGGCTGCCTGGACAACGCCGGCGATCTGGCCGCGCACATCGACACCGTCTCGGCCGCCAAGGACTTCGACATGGCGCGGGCCGTGCTGGGGGAGACGACCTTCACTTATCTCGGCTACTCCTACGGCACGTTCCTGGGGGCGACGTATGCGGGGCTGTTCCCCGACCGCGTCGGGCGCATGGTCCTGGACGGGGCGCTGGACCCTGCGATGGACGTCAACCAGATCTCCGACCTGCAGATGCGCGGCTTCGAGGCGTCGCTCACCCACTGGATCGAAGACTGCCAGGCGACCTCCGGCTGCCCGCTGACCGGGTCGGCCGACGACGGCGCCGCGCAGGTCAAACAGTTCCTCGACGGCCTGGCGGACTCGCCGCTGCCCACGCAGGACGCCGACCGGCCGCTCACGCAGTCGCTGGCGCTCACCGCGATGATCGGGATGATGTACTCGACGCAGACGTACTCGGCGCTCACCCAGGGCATGGAGCAGGCGATGGGAAGCGGGGACGGGTCGATCCTGCTGTACCTGGCGGATTACATGAACGACCGCAACGACGACGGCACGTACGCCTCCAACGGGACGGACGCGCTGATCGCCATCAACGCCTTGGACTATGAGCCGGTGGGAACGGTCGAGGAGTGGGCGGCCGACGCCGCCCAGCTTCAGGCCGAGCTGCCGATCCTCGGTGAGTTCGCCGGGTATTCCTCCGCGGGGCTCGACGCCTGGCCGATCGGCCGGCACGCCCAGCGCGCGGCGATCACCGCCGACGGCGCCCCGACGATCGTCGTGGTGGGCACCACCCACGATCCGGCGACGCCCTACGTCATGGCGCAGAACCTGGCGGATGAGCTCACCGACGCCGTCCTCGTCACCTGGGACGGCTGGGACCACACGGCCTACTCGAAGGCGGGCTCGGCGTGCGTGGCCCAGGCGGTTGAGGGCTACCTGGTCGACGGAGACGTCCCGGAGGACGGTCTCACCTGCACCGACTGAGGGATCCCGTCGGGGGAGGCGCCCTAGATCCAGCCGAACACCGGAGGGAACGCCAGAGCGACCGCCCCCGCCCACACGCCGAAGGCGGGCAGGGCGAGCGACTGCCAGCGCTGGAGGGACAGCTCGGCCCGTGGCGACCCCGGCCCGCCGCCCGCGCAGATCAGCCCGTAGAACCAGGCGGACCCGGCCAGGTGGGCCAGCAGGAGGATGTTGCACCCGAGGCCGGCGAGCTTGTTGGGGCTCGCTCCCCATTCGAGCAGACGCCCGGCCATGGCCCACAGCATGAGGAGGTCCACCGCGATCGCGGCGACGATGAGCGCCAGCTGCATCCAGTCCAGCGCCCGCGTGCGGGGACGGGTGCCCGGGGTCGACGGCGTCCGGGCCGACACGGTGAACAGCACGATCGCGGTCACTGCGACGAGGACCGCGTCGAACCAGATCAGCACGTCGCGGTCCAGGTCGACGGGGTTTCCGGTGAGGGCCGCGGCGACCAGGAACACCGCCAGCGCCACGGTGAGCAGCGGCGTGAACACGGAGGTGAGCACGGGCGCCATGTTCTCGATGACGGACTTCTTGCGCTCGACCAGCCAGGCGCACACCAGCACCGCGGCGGCGGCGCAGACGGGGACGACCCAGCCGATGACCTGCGCGACCAGGTCGGCGGGCGTGTCGATGGCCGTGAAGATCCCCGACACGATGCCGACCAGCGCGGCTCCGACCAACGCGATGAGGACGTAGTACACGATGGCTTCGCCGAAGTGGCCACGTGGAGGACACACATAAGACAAACGCCCGCACGGTGCTACCAACACCTGCGGGCCAGACCAGGACATTGGAGGTCCTCGTCATGCATCAGCCTACCGCTCCAGCCCCGCGTGTCGACATCTGGCACGCGCCCGAGATCCCGCTTTCCGAGAACCTGCCCCTCCTGCCCCGGCGTGGCCGCTGGGAGTGGAGGGACAGGCAGATCCGCACGGCCTGCGACGCCGACCGGTCCACGCTGACCGATGGAGCGTCGCGGCCCGTGTCCCTGCGGCACCTGCTCATCGAGGACGAGGGCGAGCCGTTGAGCCCGGAGACCCTCGGCCTTGCTCGAGTCCTGGGGGTGCTCGAGTGAGCATCCTCATGGGCCCCGTGATCCGCGTGTATCGTCCCCGCGACCTGGCCGCCTGCCTTGAGCGCGGCGTCATCTTCCGTGAGACCAGCATCCCGGAAGCGAACGTCGAGTACTTCCTCGATGCCCTCAACGGCGCGGGCCCCTACCGGCACGTCGCCGACATCCACCACAGGCCCGACGGGACGCCCGTCGTGTGCATGATGCACGGCGCCGCCATGCGCGACCAGGTACGCGCCGCGACCGCCGTCCTGGGCCTGGCCCGACACCCCGAGGACC
>JALCNR010000021.1 GCA_022649165.1 Actinomyces sp. | reverse complement strand
CGTCACCCGCCAAGCAGACCCGATCACCCACCCTGCCAACGAATCCGAGAAGTGTCACCACCAACACCCCCGGAACCGTCACCGAAGTCCTGACACAGAAGCGTCACCAAAGTCCTGCGACATAACACTCGCGTTCCAGGTGAGCCTGAGCTTCAGCGAGTCTCAGCGGGCCGTCGGGGATTCGGCCACGCACCGGCTTTCCTGCTCGCGAGGCCATCAACCGTGCCTGCGCTCCTTCTTCTCGCGCCTTGTCCTGCGCCGCCTGTCGCAACTGTTGAGCAGCCAGCTCCGCAGCCGCACGTCGGACACGGTCCACGCGCTCCGCCTGACCGGCAAGGGCGCGTGAGACACGATCACCGCCGATGTCACCGTCGTGCGCGGCGAGGGCGCTCTCTGCAGCATCGATGCTGTTGGCCTCGTCGACGATGTCGGCGGCGATCTGCGTGGCGTGCTCGTCGAACCAGCCTTGTCCCCGGTTCGCGTCCAAGGACGCGTTCGCGGGGATCTTCGTACCATCGATCGCGATCGTCCCGAAATGGGCCAATCCTGCCCGTGCGGCGATCATCAGCACCTGAGCGAAAAGCCCCGCGAACGCATCCTCTGAACCAGCCCGGAACCTTGCGATCGTCGCATGATCGGGAACGTCTCCAGCGCAAAGCACCTTGAACGCGATGTCGGTGTGACACTGCCGTTCGATCCGTCTCGACGAGCGGACCCCACGGCAGTACGAGTAGACGAGCAGCCCAAGAAGCATCCGCGGGTCATAACCCGGCGCACCGACCCCGCCGCGGCGACGGGCCCCCTCGAACGCGGACACATCAAGCGTCTCAACGACATCGAGAACGAACCACGCCAAGTGATCCTCCAGGAGCCAGTCCCGCATATCTGGCGGCAGAAGAAACACCTGATCACGAAGCACAGGACGATAGTTGCCAGCCATGCTCGATTCTCCCAGAACCATCTGAACCGTCCGGGGTTCTGTGCCGTTGTTATTTGGGTTGCGACACTCGGTGAGGGTCGCGTAGTAGGCGGATTCGAACTCGTTGGGGCTGGCCATGTTGAGGCTACCGTGCAGGCGCTCATTGTTGTACCAATCGACCCACCCGGCGGTGGCGTGCTCGACGTCAGCGATCGTCTTGTACGCGCCTTCGTGGAAGACCGTGGTGCGAATGCATTCGGCCTTGTACACACCGTTGATGGTCTCCATCAGCGCGTTGTCGGAGGCGTCCCCGACGCTCCCGATGGACGGGGCGATCCCTTCCCAGGCGAGCTTGTCGGTGTAAGCAATTGACGTGTACTGGGAGCCCGCGTCGGAGTGGGCTCGCAGCTGTGGACACCGTGGCCTTGTCGATCGCGTTCCCACAAGGCCATGCGCAACGGCGTCGTCACCAGATCAGTGTGCTTCGTGGTCGATGCGTGCCACGCCAGGAGGCGTTGGGCGTAGACATCAACGATGAACGCGACATAGACCCACCCGCTCCACGCCCGCACATAGGTGAAGTCCGCGACCCACGTGTGGTTGGGTCTGGGAGCCGTAAAGTCGCGGTTGAGCAGGTCGCCCGCGCGGATCCCGTCCTTGGCTTGGATCGTGGTGCGGATTGTTTTCGCTCGAGACACTCCCACCAGTCCCAGGGCCCGCATCGCGCGGTCCACGGCCCCACGCGAAGCAGTGGCGATGGCTGTGCGGCGAATGAAGGCCGTCATCTTGCGCCTGCCGTACAAGCCCTCGGGACGAAGCTTGCGTCGCGGGACCCCAGTGGGGGCAACAACCGTTTCCCAGGCGGCTTCACGCACGGCGTCTTGGACCTGAGCGTCAGTGATGGTGCGGGAGGCGGCCTCGTGGTTCTTCCAGGCCCGGTAGGTCCGTGCAGCGATCTTGACGCCCTGGCTTTGCAGGACTCGGATGATCGACTCGACTGTGTGTCCGTCCGCTCTCATGAGGTCAATGAACCCCATCATCAGTGGTTTCGGGGGTCGAGTTCCCCCGCGAAGAAAACCGATGCCGCGCGCAGGATCTCGTTGTCCTCGCGCAACTGCCGGTTCTCTGCTTTCAATCGTTTGATCTGGGCGATCTCCTCACTCGTGGGGCCCCCCGCACGCCGGAATCAATCTCGGCTTGGGCCACCCACCTGCGCAGGCTCTCACTCCCGACGCGTTCGCGGCCCGCCACGGCTTTGATCGCGGCCCTCATCGAGGGGTACTCACCGCGATGCTCCATCACCAATCTCACCGCGCGCTCGCGCACCACGGGATCAATCTTCTTCGGCATGACGACATCCTCTCAACCAGAAAAGACGCGGCAACAAACCCGGGACGGTTCAATCTTCGGCGAGCACGCCAGACACGGCATTCTGCGACAGGCTCCGTAGTCCAGGAACGGCACGAACTCCGCCCAGCTGCTCTTCCAGAGCTGCACGATCGCCGGATACCGCTGCCCCCACTCGGCGGCGAACTCGGCGAACCTGTCTTTCGCCGCAGCCTCACTCGGAGCGGTATAGACCGGGCGGAGGGACTTCACGATCGCGTCGCGATGCTGCCGGCCCGCGTATCGGAAGCTGTTGCGGATCAGGTGCACGATGCACTGCTGCACGACCGTGTGCTCCCAGGTGGTGTTGATCGACTCCGGCAGGCCCTTGAGGCCGTCGCAGACGGCGATGAGCACATCCTCGACGCCCCGGTTCTTCAACTCGGTGAACACCTGCAACCAGAACCTCGCGCTCTCCGCACCGTCACCAGCCCAGATCCCGAGGATGTCCCGTTCCCCCGCTGGTGGTCACGCCCATCACGACATAGAACGGGGCGTTGCGGACCTGCCCGTCACGAACCTTGACCACGATCGCATCGACGAAGATCACCGAATAGACCGCATCCAACGGCCTGCTTGACCATTCGGCGAGCTCACCGGTGACCTTCTCCGTGATCCGGCTAATCATATCCTGGTGGTACACACACCGCGAACTCCGTACGGTGCGGGGTCTGTTCCGCGGGCTGATCCGTCACCAGAACCTGTTCGCCTGGCTCGAACTCGCCACCCACGCCACCGGCCCAATGCCGCGGACGACCTCGCCTCTCGAGGGCGGACCGAACAAGGCCATCAAGGAACTCCTACGGACCCATCGGGGCATGCCCGAAAAGCACGCGAGGAAGGCCGTGGACTGGCTACTGAACACACTCACCGAGACCCCGACCGACCCCTGGACCCTCGTCCGCGAAGAGCACTGGAACCAGCCACGCACTCGTCCCGCGATCACCCCGGCACCCGAACCCGGACCCAGTCTCGGCACCAGCTTCTCCTGGGAAGACGGCAACGGCATCCAACACGGCTGGGCCGGCCACTCACACCGCTGACACACCCCACGACACACCACACCCATACACACAATCTGGCCTATAACCCACAGTCCCGCCTATAACCCCCACCACCGCTCACGTCGCAACGAAAAGAACGGCTCCCCGCGAATCCGCGGGGAGCCGTTCCGACTCCCAAAATCGTCTTATTCAGTCCAAAGGTTTGAATAAGACGGTATTGGTCGGGCTGGCGGGATTTGAACCCACGACCCCTTGACCCCCAGTCAAGTGCGCTACCAAACTGCGCCACAGCCCGATGCCGCCTCACCGCGACCTGACCATGCTAGACCACGGTCGGCCGCCGACGCGAATCGCCGCCGGTCGCGCCGATCACATCGACCGGCCTGAGGCGTCCTCGCTCGCGGGAGCTTCGACGGCGGCGCGCCGCCCGCCACTCACTCCGCCAGCTGGGGAGGACGCCAGGGCGGCCAGCTCCTGCCCCAGCATCTCAAGGGCCCACGCGTGGTCGCTCTCGGGCGGGGCGTGGAGCAGGTGCAGCGCGATCCCGTCGACGAGGGCGTGGAGGCGCGCCGCCCGCCGGCCGGCCTCCTCCTCCCCAAGCTCCGGCGCGAGCAGAGCGACGATCCTCCGGCATCCCTGGGCGATCGAGCGATGGGCCTCGTCGCGGATGACGGCCAGACGCGGCAGCGCCCGGCTCTCCGCGACGAGGGCCACGTTCACGTCCATCTCCACCCGGCTGTCGGGCGTCAACGGAAGCAGATGGGCCAGAAGCCGAAGTGCGACCTCGACCGGCTCCCCGTCCAGGCTCTCGTCTGCGATGCGCGTCTGCACGCGTTGGACCATGAGATCGGCCGAGTAGACCAGCAGGTCCTCACGGGTGGGGAACGTGTGCTGGAGGGATCCGACGGAGACGCCCGCCGCCGCGGCGACGCTGCGCATGGACACGGCGCTCAGTCCCCGTTCGGACATCACGGACCACACGGCGCGCGCGAGCCGCGCGCGCCGTTGCGTGGCGCCGTCACGGTGTGGCATGATCATCCCCTCCACAGTCCAATACGATCGTATTAGTCCATTCTGTCTCATCGGGAGGATACCCATCCATGATCTACGCCCTCATCGCCGGCTGCGAGGCGGCGTTCTGGGTCCTCATCGCCGCAGGCCTGATCGCCCGCTATCCTCTGGGCCGCAAGCGCCTGGGGACCGCACTCCTGGCGCTCACCCCCGTGGTGGACCTCGTCCTGCTCGTCGCCACGGCCCTCGACCTGCGCTCGGGCGGCCAGGCCGGCACGGCGCACTCCCTGGCCGCCGTCTATCTCGGGTTCTCCGTCGCCTACGGCCGGCGGATGGTCGCCTGGGCCGATGCGCGCTTCGCCCACCGTTTCGCCGGAGGACCGGCGCCCAGGCGGCTCTACGGACGGGAGTACGCCATCGAGTGCTGGAAGGGGCTCCCTCTGACGTTCCTCGCCGTGGCGATCGCGGCGGGCCTGCTGTGGGCGCTGATCTCGATCGCGCCCGACCCCGACCAGGTCGCCACGCTCACCGGCTCCTTCCGCGTCCTCGCGATCATCCTCGGGGCCGACACCCTGTGGACCCTCAGCTACACCCTCTGGCCGCGGACCCGCCCCGGCGGAGCCTCCTGGGAGCCGCCCGGTCCGGGAGCCTCACAGCCGCGCCCGGAGCTCCGGCCATGACTGCGCGAACCCGGGGTGGAGCGGGAGCCCGGCGACGTCCCCCGCCGGGACCCACCTCAGTTCCAGGCTCTCCTCGTCGCTGATCACCGGTTCGAAGGGAACGATGACATCGGCCACGACGGTCGTGTAGGTCCACACGCCCCGGTCCAGGACGCTCACCCATCGGGGACGCACCGCGCCGTCGGGCACCCCCGCCTCCTCGCCCGCCTCGCGCAGCGCCGCGGCCACCGCGGACTCGCCCTCATGACGCGCGCCCCCGGGCAGGCCCCAGGTCCCCCCGAAGTGGCTCCATACCGCTCGGTGCTGCATGAGCACGCCCCGCGCGGGATCCCATGCGAGCAGCCCGGCGGCGCCGAAACGTCCCCAGTAGCGCTGCCCGTCCGGCCCCTCGACGAAGGCGTCGCCCGGGTCCCGCTCACTGTTCATCGACGAGGGCGCCCCTGCGCGCCAGGTCATCGTCGACCAGTGCGAGCACCGCGTCGACGACCTGCTCGACGGACAGGCCGGAGGAGTCCACTACCGACACGCCGGGCGCGGGCGTGAGGAACTCCGAGACCGTCGAGTCCGCGGCGTCACGCCCCTGGACCTGACGCCGGGTGGCCTCCAGATGCTCGGGAGCCGTGTCCCCGTACAGTTCCAGGGCGCGTCGCGCGAGGCGCGCCTCCGAGTCCGCGACCAGCAGGATCCGCACGTCCGCGTCGGGACACACGACGGTCGTGATGTCCCGGCCCTCGGCCACCATGCCCGAGCCCCGGTCCCGGGCCTCCAGCATCCTCCGGCGCTGCTCCCCCGCCATCCACCGGCGCACGCCGAGGTTCGTGGACACGGCCGCAACCGATTCGGTGATGCGGGGTTCCCGGATGGCGCCCGTGACCTCCATGTCCCCGACGAAGTAGTGGGGGTCCTGCGGATCGGAGTCCATCGTCAGGGGCATGCGCCCCGCGGCGGCCACGACAGCCTCCTGATCCGCGAGGTCGATCCCCCGATCCAGGGCGTACCAGGTCAGCGCCCGGTACATCGCCCCGGTGTCCAGGTAGCCGATGCCGAGCTCCGTGGCGATCCTCCGCGACACCGTCGACTTCCCCGACCCGGCCGGCCCGTCGATGGCGATCGTCACGCCCACCTGGCCGATACGCGTCCGCCGATCCGTCCCGCCCATCACTGCCCCTCCTCCCGGGTGGCGTGGGCGATGATCCGCCATCCGCGCCGCTCCAGCTCGATCTCCGCGTCCCGGGCGCGCAGCGGATCCACCATCACGCGGGCGACGCCCACGCGCTGGCCCGCCGAGTGGTCCAGGGTGAGGTCCTCGATGTTCACGCCGATCTCGCCGAGCTCCCCGAAGAGCCGGCCGAGCTCGCCCGCCCGGTCGGGCACCAGGACCTCGACCTCGGCGAAGCGCTGCGGTGCGCCACCGTGCTTGCCCGGGATCCGCGCCACCCCGCGGTTGCCCTCCGCCATCACATGGTTGACGGCTCCCGCGGACCCGCCGAGCAGGGGTCCCTGCTCGCGGGCGCGGTCGAGGGCGGCGACCAGCCCGTCCAGGTCGGCGCGCAGCGCGTGGAGCACGTCGGCCACCGGCCCGGCGTTCCCCCCGATGATCGCGGTCCAGAGGCGCGGATCCGAGGCAGCGATCCGCGTCATGTCGCGCAGCCCCTGCCCGGCCAGCGCCAGCGCCGCCGACGGCGCTTCGGCCAGCCGGGCGGCCAGCAGGCTCGACACCAGCTGGGGCACGTGGCTGACCAGCGCGACCGACTGGTCGTGGGCCCGGGCGTCCAGGTCCAGGGGGACGGCGCCGACGTCCGTGGCCAGGGTGCGCACGGCGAGGACGGCGCGCGCGTCCGATCCGCGGTGCGCCACCACGACCCAGGGTCGCCCGAAGAACAGGTCCGCGTCCGCCGAGCCCGCGCCCGACCGCTCGCGGCCCGCCATCGGGTGGGAACCGACGTAGCGGCCCGCCATCGACGGATCATGCGAGCGCTCCGCCGCATCGAGAACGTCGCGGGCGACCGCCTCCTTGACCGAGGAGACGTCGGTGACCACCGCCCCCGGGTGGGCGGCCAGCGCCTCGGCGGCGCAGGTCCCCGCCACATCCGGCGGCGTCGCCACGACGACCAGGCTGGGGCCGGCGTCCTCACGGCCGCCGGGGACGCCCTCGCCCGTCGGGGGGGACGTCGCCGGACACGCCCGCCCGGCCCCCATGTCGACGGCGAGCTGGAGGCTCGTCGGAGAGATGTCGGACAGCCACACGTCGACGCCCGCGCCGCTCAGGGCCAGCCCCAGGGAGGTCCCGAGGAGCCCCGTGCCGATGATGAGAACGGGACCGGATGTGGCGACGGGACGCCCGTCCCGGGGACCGGGCGGCTGCGCGGGCACGCTCGCGCTCACAGCCCGACGGCGCCGTACAGGGCCGTCAGTGCGTTGCCCTTGACGCGGCGCGTGGTCCCGGGCTGGAGATGGTCGAGGTGGATCGGGCCGAACTGGGTGCGCACGAGCTCCCGGACCGGGAAGCCCACGGCGTCCATCATGCGACGCACGATCCGGTTGCGGCCCTCGTGGACCGTGATCTCCACGGTCGTGATGTCCCCGAAGGTGTCGACCACCCGGAACGCGTCCGCCGCGATGGGCCCGTCCTCCAGCTCGAGCCCGGAGAGCATCTGTCGGCGGACCCCGCCCTTGACCTCCCCGTGGACGCGGGCGACATAGGTCTTCGGGATCTCGTACGACGGATGCGTGAGCCGGTTGGCCAGCTCCCCGTCGTTCGTCAGCAGCAGCAGGCCCGAGGTGTCGATGTCCAGGCGGCCGACGTGGTACAGGCGCTCGGGGTAATCCCCGATAAGGTCTGTCAGAGACTCGCGCCCCTCGGGGTCGCTCATCGTCGACACCACGCCGACGGGCTTGTTGACGGCCAGGACCACGTGCTTCGTCTCGTAGAGGATGACGCGCTCGCCGTCGACGTGGATCGCCTGGTGCTCCGGGTCGACCCTCATCCCCAGAACGGTGACGACCTGCCCGTCGACGGCGACCCGCCCGTCCTGGATCATCTGCTCGGCGGCGCGGCGCGAGGCGATGCCCGCCTGCGACAGCACCTTCTGCAGCCGGATGCCGCCGCTCACGTACGGGTCGTTCCTCACAGTGTCTCCTCCAGGTCGTGGGCCAGGTCGTCGAGCTGGTCGCTCGCGGGCAGATACGGGGCCAGGGGCACGAGGTCGTCCAGGCTGTCGAACCCCATGCGCTCGAGGAACGCCACGGTGGTCCCGTACAGGCGCGCGCCCGACTCGGTCTCCCCGACCTCCTCGATCAGCCCCCTGTTGACAAGGGTACGCACCACCGCGTCGACGTTCACCCCGCGCACATGCGAGATACGCGACCTCGTCACAGGCTGGCGGTAGGCGACGACCGCCAGGGTCTCCAGCGCCGCCTGCGACAGGCGCGAGGAGTCGGACCCGACGACGAAGCGCCCCACGACGTCCGCCCACGCGGGCGCCGAGTACAGGCGCCATCCGCCGGCCACCGAACGCAGCTCGAAGCCGCGGGCCCTGCCGGAGGGCTCCCCCCGGTACTCGCGGGCCAGCGCCCCGAGCGCCTCCTCCACGAGCTCCGTGGCGACGCCCAGCGCCTCGGCCAGCTCCCGGGCGGGCACCGGACGGTCGGTGACCATGAGGACCGCCTCCAGCGGGGCGAACAGACCCTCCAGTTCCTCCGTGCTCATCCCTGCGACTCCTCACCGGCGGGACCGCCCTCGTACTCGTCGACCTCGATATCCCCCTCCGCGTCGCCTCCCACCCACTGGACGGCCAGCTCGCCCAGCGCCTCCTCCTGAGAGAACTCGACGAGGCCGCGGCGGAACAGCTCGAGAAGGGCCAGGAAACGGGAGACGACCACGGCAGTCGTCCCCGCGTCGGCCGTCAGCTCGTGGAACGTGGCGCTCCCCCGCTGGCGCAGGCGGGCGGCCAGCAGCCGGGCCTGCCCCGCGACCGGCACCGCCGGGTCCAGCAGGTGCGCCGTCTGAACGGTCGGCCGAGCCTGGGACAGGACCTCGGCGGCCAAGCGCGCGAGCTGCTCGGGCGTCGTCGTCCACACGAGTTCGGGCAGGAGCGCCGCGAAATGGGGTTCGAGCTCGACGTCGCGCGGGCAGGCCCCCCGGAAGGCCTCCATGCGGCGCGCGATCTCACCGGCCGCCTCCTTGAACGCGCGGTACTGTAGCAGCCGGGAGAACAGGAGATCCCGGGCCTCGAGATCCTCCAGGCCCTCGTCCTCGTCGGCCTCCTCCTGGGGCAGCAGCCGCGCCGCCTTCATGTCCAGGAGGGTCGCCGCCACCACGAGGAACTCCGTGGTCCGCGACAGGTCCGGGAAGGCCGCCATGTGGGCGATGAACTCGTCCGTGACCTCGGCCAGCGCCACCTGGGTGATGTCCAGGCGCTTGCGGGAGATCAGCTGGAGGAGCAGGTCGAACGGCCCCTGGAAGACCTCGAGGCTGACCTGGAACTGGTCGATCCGCCCCTGTCCGGGGTCGAGGTCGACGACCTGGTCACGCGACGTCACCACGTGCGATCACCTCGCGCGCGAGCCGGCGGTAGGCCTGGGCGCCCGGGTGGGTCGGCGCGTACGTCGTGATGGGCTCGGTCGCGACGGAGGCATCCGGGAACTTGACGGTGCGGTGGATGCGCGTGGAGAACACGAGGTCCCCGAAGGCCTCGTCCAGGCGTTCCAGGACCTCGCGCGCGTGCAGCGTGCGGGGATCGACCATCGTCGCGACGATCCCGTCGACCGTGAGCTGGGGGTTGATGCGGTCGCGCACGGTCTCGATGGTCTCCACCAGCAGGGCCACGCCGCGCAGCGCGAAGAACTCGGCCTCCACCGGCACGATGACCCCGTGAGCCGCGGTGAGGGCGTTGACCGTGAGCAGGCCGAGCGACGGCTGGCAGTCGATGAGCACGACGTCGTAGTCGTCCAGTGCGGGGCGCAGGACCCGCTTGAGCGCGGACTCGCGGCCCACCTCACTGACCAGCTGGACCTCGGCGGCCGACAGGTCGATGTTGGCCGGGACGATGTCGAGGTCGGGGACCCGGGTGCGCACGATCGCTCCGAGCACATCGGGATGCCGGCTGGTGATCAGCGAGTAGATCGTCTGGTCCATCTCCAGGGCGTTGACGCCCAGGCCCACGGAGGCCGCGCCCTGCGGGTCGAAGTCGACGATCAGGACGCGCCGTCCGTACTCGGCCAGCGCCGCTCCGAGGTTGATCGTTGTGGTGGTCTTGCCGACCCCGCCTTTCTGGTTGCACATGGCGATGACCCGGGCGGGCCCATGCCCGGCAAGGGGAGCCGGGACCGGGAAATCGTCGACCGCGCCCAGGTCCGCCACCAGCGCGGGTTGCTCGTCATGGCTCACGGGCCCAGCCTAGTTCATCGGCCCCGCGCCACCCGGAGGCCGTGCGCGGCGGGCCGCGGATTCCGTGGCCCTCGGATGGGCGCTGCGGTAGACCTCGCGCAGGGTGGTCGCCGACAGCTTCGTGTAGATCTGGGTGGTCTGGACCGAGGCGTGGCCCAGCAGCTCCTGCACGTCGCGGATCGAGGCGCCGCCCTCCAGCAAGTGCGTCGCGAAGGAGTGGCGCAGGGTGTGGGGCGAGATGTGGGCCTCCAGGCGGGCGGCCCGAGCCGCCTTCTGCAACGCCTCCCAGGCGGACTGACGCGACAGCGGGCGCCCCCGCGTGTTGAGGAAGAGCGCCGGCGTACCCCGCCCCCGCGCCGACAGGGCCGGGCGGGACCGCACCAGGTAGGCGGACAGCGCGTCGCGGGCGAAGGCTCCCAGGGGCACGAGCCGCTCCTTCCGCCCCTTCCCGAAGAGGCGAACGACCGGGTATTCCTCATCGAGGTCGATGTCGTCCACGGCGAGACCCACGGCCTCGGAGATCCGGGCGCCCGTGCCGTAGAGGACCTCCAGCAGCGCGGCGTCACGCAGCGATATCGGATCGTCGCCTCCATGCGCGGCGTCGAGCAGGCGCGTGACCTCGTCGACCGAGAGCGCTTTCGGCAGGCGCTCCCCGGTCCTCGGTGCCGACAGGCGGGCCGCCGGATCCCCGCGGGCCACGCCCTCGCGCACGGCGAAGAGGTGCAGGCCCCTGATCGCGGCGAGAGCCCGCGTCACTGAGCTCGGCGCCAGTGGGCGGCCGGTGCAGGCCCCCGAGCGCAGATCCTCCAGATGGCGTTCGATGTCGGCGGGAGTGACCGCGTCGAGGTCGGCGACGCCGCGACCGCGCAGATCGGCGAGGTAGCGCTCGATGTCGCGCCGGTAGCCGGACACCGTGTGGACGGACGCCCCGCGCTCCACCCGCAGCTGGTCCAGCCAGTCGCGGGCGGCCTCGTCCATCTCGTCGCCCTTCCCCACGAACGCATGCTACCGGGCGGCTAGCATGGGATGTGAACGTACGCATCTTGCCCCGCGCGCGGGGCCGAAGCCGTGGGAGGCCGACGTGACACTGAAGTGGGACGAGCTGGACGACCGGGCGGTCACCACCGCGAAGATCCTCGCCGCCGACGCGGTGGAGAAGACGGGAAACGGGCATCCCGGCACCCCGATCTCACTGGCCCCCGCCGCCTATCTGCTCTACCAGCGCCACCTGCGCATGGACCCCTCCGACGACCGCTGGCTGGGGCGCGACCGCTTCGTCCTGTCGGCCGGGCACGCCTCCCTGCTGCAGTACATCCAGCTCTACCTCGCGGGAGCCGGGCTGGAACTCGAGGACATTGAGCGGCTCCGCACGCTGGGATCCCTCACCCCGGGGCACCCCGAGTTCCGCCACACCAGGGGCATCGAGCTCACCACCGGCCCCCTGGGGACCGGGCTCGCCGCGGCCGTCGGTTTCGCGATGTCCGCCCGGCGCAGCCACGGCCTCTTCGACCCAGAGACCCCGCTGGGCGAGTCCGTGTTCGACCACCGCGTCTACGTCATCGCGGGCGACGGCTGCATGCAGGAGGGCGTGGCCTCCGAGGCCGCGTCTCTGGCCGGGACCCAGCAGCTCGGCAACCTCGTGGTCCTCTACGACGACAACCACATCTCGATCGAGGACGACACGAACATCGCCTTCACCGAAGACGTCCTGGCCCGCTACGAGGCCTACGGGTGGCACGTCCAGCGGGTGAACTGGCTGGCCGACGACGGTTCCTACGCCGAGGACGTCTCCGCCCTCGACGAGGCGATCGACGCCGCCGAGCAGGAGACCGCGCGCCCCTCGATCATCGCGCTTCGCACGATCATCGGCTGGCCGACCCCTGGCAAGCAGAACACCGGCGGCATCCACGGGTCGAAGCTCGGCTCCGACGCCCTGCGCGGCCTCAAGGAGGCCCTCGGCGTCGATCCAGACGCCTCCTTCGCCGTCGACCAGGAGGCCGTCGATCACGCCCGCGCGAGCGCCGCCGCCCGCGCCCGCGAGGCGCACGCCGATTGGGACGCGCGCTATGCGGCTTGGCGCGACGCCCACCCGAGCCGCGCCGCCACGCTCGACCGCGTGCTGGCGGGGCGCATGCCGCAGGGGTGGGAGGAGTCCCTTCCGGCCTTCGAGGAGGGCAAGCCGCTCGCCACCCGGGCCGCCTCCGGCCAGGTCCTCGGCGCCATCGCCGCCACCGTCCCCGAGCTGTGGGGCGGCTCCGCGGATCTCGCCGGGTCGAACAACACCGCTATGAAGGGCTGGCCGTCGTTCCTGCCCGTGGAGCGCTCCTCCGCCGCCTTCCCCGGTGACCCCTTCGGACGCAACCTCCACTTCGGGGTCCGCGAATTCGGCATGGGCGCGATCATGAACGGCATCGCCGCGGACGGGCTCAGCCGCGTCTACGGGGGGACCTTCTTCGTCTTCTCCGACTTCATGCGCGGCGCGGTCCGGCTCGCCGCGCTGATGGACCTGCCCGTCGTCTACGTGTGGACCCACGATTCGATCGGCGTGGGCGAGGACGGCCCCACCCATCAGCCCGTCGAGCATCTGGCCGCGTGCCGCGCCATCCCGAACCTCGCGGTCGTGCGCCCCGCCGACGCCGCCGAGACCGCTGAGGCCTGGCGCGCGATCCTCGAGCAGCGCCACCCGGCGGCCCTCGTCCTCTCGCGCCAGAACCTGCCCAACCCGGCCCGCGGCGGCGACACGGGCCTGGCCTCCGCCCGGGGCGTCGCCCGCGGTGCCTATGTCCTGGCCGACGCCGTCGACGCTGACGGGCGCCCCGCCGTTCCCGATGTCATCCTCATGGCCTCCGGATCCGAGATCGCCCTCGCCCTCGACGCCCGCGGGACCTTGGCCGCCGAGGGCATCCGCGCCCGCGTCGTGTCCGTGCCCTGCATGGAGTGGTTCGACGCCCAGGACGCCGAATACCGCGAATCCGTCCTGCCCAGCGCGATCCGCGCCCGCGTGTCCGTCGAGGCCGGGATCGCGATGCCGTGGCGCGGATGGGTCGGAGACGCCGGACGCTCCGTGTCGATCGAGGGCTTCGGCGCCTCGGGACCGGGAGCGGCCCTGTTCACCGAGTACGGCGTCGACACGGCCCACGTTGTCGCCGCGGCGCGCGAGACCCTTCGGGACGTGCAAGGCTGATCCCGTGGATTCCCCGCTATTCGACCTGCGCGATCCCGACGACCGCCGCCTCCCGCGCATCGCGCCGCCGTGCGGACTGGTCATCTTCGGCATCACCGGCGACCTCGCGCGCACCAAGCTGCTGCCGGCCATCTACGATCTCGCCAACCGCGGCCTGCTCAACCCCGCCTTCGCCCTCACCGGCTTCGCGCGGCGCGACTGGAGCGGCGGCGACTTCGAGGACTTCGTGCGGGCGAGCATCGAGCGCCACGCCCGCACGGGCTTCAACGAGCGGACGTGGCGCCAGCTGGCCGACGGCCTGCGCTTCGTCCCCGGCTCCTTCGACGATCAGGACGGCTACCGCAAGCTCGCCGAGACCGTGGCCGACCTGGACCGCACCCGCGGCACCGGCGGCAACCACGCGTTCTACCTCTCGATCCCGCCCGCATGGTTCCCCGTCGTCTGCCAGCACCTCGCCGACACCGGGCTGAACTCCGTGCGCTCGGACCACGAGTGGCGCCGGATCATCATCGAGAAGCCCTTCGGGCACGACCTGGCCTCCGCCCGGGACCTCTCCGAGGCGGTGAGCCGCGTCTTCGATGAGCGCGACGTGTTCCGTATCGACCACTACCTCGGCAAGGAGACCGTGCAGAACATCCTCGCGATGCGCTTCGCGAACACGATGTTCGAGCCCCTGTGGAACGCGAACTACGTCGACCACGTCCAGATCTCGATGTCGGAGGAGATCGGCATCGGCACCCGAGCCGGCTACTACGACGGCATCGGCGCGGCTCGCGACGTCATCCAGAACCACCTGCTCCAGCTCCTCGCGCTCACCGCCATGGAGGAGCCGGTGCGGTTCACCCCGGAGGCGCTGCGCGTGGAGAAGGAGAAGGTGCTCTCCGCCGTCCGCCTCCCCGGGGACCTCGACGCCTCCACGGCGCGCGGCCAGTACGCCGCCGGATGGCAGGGGGGCGCGAAGGTGCGGGGATTCCTCGAGGAGGACTCCATCCCCGCCGACTCCCACACCGAGACCTTCGCGGCCCTCAAGCTCTTCGTCGACACCCGCAGATGGGCGGGCGTCCCCTTCTACCTGCGCACCGGCAAGCGGCTGGGCAAGCGGGTCACCGAGATCGCCGTCGTCTTCAGGCGCGCCGCCCACGTGCCCTTCGAGAACTCCGAGATGGGCGAGACCGGTCAGAACGTGCTGGTCGTCCGCGTCCAGCCCGATGAGGGGATGACGATCCGCTTCGGCGCGAAGGTGCCGGGCACCGAGATGCAGGTCCGCGACGTGACGATGGACTTCGGATACGGACACGCCTTCACCGAGGACTCCCCGGAGGCGTACGAGCGCCTCATCCTCGACGCCCTCGTCGGCTCCGCCCCCCTGTTCCCCCACCAGCGCGAGGTCGAGCTGTCCTGGCGGATCTTGGATCCGGTGCTTGCCCACTGGGCCGGCTCCGGAGCCCCCGAACAGTACCGGCCCGGATCCTGGGGCCCCGCCTCGGCCCACGAGATGCTCGCCCTAGACGGACGCAGTTGGAGGATCCCGTGATCATCACCCTCAAGGACACCACAGCCTCGCAGGTGGCCTCCCGCCTCAACGAGCTGCGCGAGTCGCGCGGCTCCGGGGCCCTCGGCCGCGTGCTCACCCTCATCGTCGTGGTCTCCGACATGATCGACGTGGACCGCGCCATCGAGATCTCCGACGCCGCCTCCCGCGAGCACCCGTGCCGCGTCATCGTCGTCGTCGAATCCGAGCAGGTGCCGGCGCCCGCCCGCCTCAACGCCCAGATCCGCGTGGGCGGGGACGCCGGAGCCTCCGAGGTCATTATCCTCGAGCCCCGCGGGGAGGCCGGCACGGACCTCGACACCCTGGTGATGCCGTTGCTCCTCTCGGACACCCCGGTCGTCACCTACTGGCCCAACCAGCCGCCCGAGAACCCGTCCGAGCATCCGCTGGGCCGCATCGCAGTGCGCCGCATCACGGACTCGCGGAACACCGACTGCCCCGTGCGCACCCTCGTCCACCTCTCCCGCGTCTACGCGCCGGGGGACACGGATCTGGCCTGGGCCTCTGTCACCCAGTGGCGCGCCGTGCTGTCCACGATCATCGAGCAGTTCCGCGAGGCTCCAGCGAACGTCCTCGTCACCGGGAACGCGACCCATCCCTCCTCCTTCCTGGTCGCGGCCTGGCTCGGGCGGGCCCTCCACGTCCCGACCCGGCGGGAGACCGAGCGCGAGGCCGTCACGATCACGGGCGTGCATTTCGCCTTCGAGGACGGGACCGACGTCGCCCTCTCCAGGCGCGCCGGATCCTCCGTGGCCCATGTGACGCGCAGCGGGCTGGAACCCGCCGAGGTCAACCTGGCGCGCCGCTCCGTCCAGGACTGCCTGATGGAGGAGCTCCGCCGCCTCGACCCCGACGAGTTCTACGGGCGCCTGCTGCAGGAGGACATCCCCCGCCTGGGCCGGCAGTCCGGTTTCTGCGGCCCGTCGGAGCCCGACGCGCCCGGGGCCGAGATCGCCGACGAGGGCGGCGCCGCGTGACGACCCGCGTCGGCCAGCCCGACGACATCCGCGTCCTGCCCGACGCGGAGGCGCTCTCCCGCGAGGCCGCCACCGCGCTGACCGATCTGCTCGCCGGTCTCACGCGAGCCCGCCCGGACGGCAGCGGGCCCGTGGACATCGCCGTGGCCGGCGGGTTCGTGTCCTCCGGCGTCCTCGCCCTCGTCGACGCCGGGGACGGGCCCGCCGCTGCCGACTGGCGACGCGTCCGCGTGTGGTGGGCTGACGAGCGCTATGTGCCGGCCGGCGATCCGGACCGCAACGACGCCGACGCCTGGCGGCGCCTGTTCTCCCGGACCGACGGGGTCGACCTGCGCCGCATGCCCTCCTCGGACGGTGATCGGCCGCTCCACGAGGCCGCCGCCGCCTACCTGGGCCAGTGGCGGGCCGAGATGGCGGGCCGCCACCTGGATCTCGCGGTCCTGGGCATGGGGCCCGACGGCCATTTCGCCAGCCTGTTTCCCGGCCATGGGCAGCTCGACGCCGTCGACGAGGTGCTCGCCGAGGAGGCCTCGCCGAAGCCGCCGCCGCTTCGGATCACGCTGTCGCGCGGCGTCCTCGCCTCGGCGCGGCGCATCTGGGTCGTCGCGGCGGGAGCCGCCAAGGCGGGGGCGCTCCAGCGCGCCCTCGGCGGGGCGGACCCCCATGAGGTCCCGGCTGCGGCCCTGCGCGGACCGCGCACCACCTGGTGGCTGGACCGCGAGGCCGCGCGACGGCTTAGACGATCGCGAACTTCATGATGAGGCCGTAGCCCACCACGCACACGACCCACACCAGCATGACGCCCAGCGTGATGCGGTTGAGATTGCGTTCGGCCACGCCCGAGGACCCGACCGAGGACGAGATCCCGCCGCCGAACATGTCGGACAGGCCGCCGCCGCGTCCCTTGTGCATGAGGATGGTCAGGGTGAGCAGGAGGCTCGTCACCACGATGAGCACCAACAGCACGATCTTGAGCACGGTCACGTGAGAAGTCCGTTCGGGGTAGTCGGGATGCCGGGCACGCCGCCCGGCGAGGATGTCATGCGGCCCAGTCTAACGGGGAGGCGGCGGCGGGAGCCAACTCACCGGCCCCGCCGCCGCCCCTCACCGTGTCACAGCGTCTGGAACATCGCGATCTTCGCGAACTCCTCCGCCTTGAGCGAGGCGCCGCCGACCAGTCCGCCGTCGACATCCGGCTGCGCCATGATGTCCTTGACGTTCGAGGACTTCACGGAGCCGCCGTAGAGGATCCGCACGCCGCCGGCCAGCTCCGGGGAGTACAGCTCCCCCAGGCGCGTGCGGATCGCCCCGCAGACCTCCTGTGCGTCCGCCGGGGTGGCCACCTCGCCGGTGCCGATGGCCCAGATGGGCTCGTAGGCGATGACGACCTTCGCGGCCTGCTCCGCGGTCATGCCCTCCAGCGCGCCGTCGATCTGCGTGAGCACGTGGCTGACGTGCTTGCCCGCCTTGCGGATGTCGAGGCCCTCGCCGCAGCAGATGATCGGGGTCATCCCCGCCTCGAGCGTCACCCGGGCCTTCTCCCCCACCAGGGCGTCGGACTCGCCGTGGTACTGCCGACGCTCGGAGTGCCCGACGACCACGTAGGAGACGCCGAGCTTCTGCAGCATCGTGGCGGAGACCTCACCCGTGTAGGCGCCCGACGTGTGGGTCGAGACGTCCTGGGCGCCGTAGGCGATCTTCAGGCCGTCGCCCTCGACGACGGTCTGCACGGAACGGATGTCCGTGAATGGCGGAATGACGACGACGTCGGCCGACGCGTAGTCGAAGCCGGCGTCGTCCAGGGCCATCGCGAGTCCCTGCACAAGGTGGATCGCCTCGAGGTGGTCGAGGTTCATCTTCCAGTTGCCCGCCATGAGCGGAGTGCGTGTCATGTGATCAGTCCTCCAAGACTGCGATACCGGGCAGTTCCTTGCCCTCGAGGAGCTCGAGGGAGGCGCCGCCTCCGGTGGAGATGTGGGAGAAGGTGGACTCGTCGAAGCCCAGGGTGCGCACGGCGGCGGCGGAGTCGCCGCCGCCGATCACGGAGAACATCGAGCCCTCCGACAGCGCCTCGGCGACGGCCCGGGTGCCGGCGGCGAAGGCCGGGAACTCGAAGACGCCCATCGGGCCGTTCCACGCGACCGTCTTCGCGCGCGAGAGCTTCTCCGCGAAGAGCTTCTGGGAGGCCGTGCCGATGTCGAGCCCCATCTGGTCGGAGGGGATCTGGTCCGCGGCGACGTTCGTCGGCGCGGCGTCAGCCGCGAAGGCCGGAGCCACCACGACGTCCACGGGCAGCACCAGGTCGACGCCCCGGCGGGCGGCCTCCGAGATGTAGCCCTTGACGGTGTCGATCTGGTCCTCCTCGAGCAGCGACGTGCCCACGCCGTAGCCCTTCGCGGCCAGGAACGTGAACGCCATGCCGCCGCCGATGAGCAGGATGTCGGCCTTGGTGAGGAGGTTCGCGATCACCCCGAGCTTGTCGGAGACCTTCGAGCCTCCCAGCACGACCGCGTAGGGCCGCTCCGGGTTCTCCGTCGCCCGGCGCAGGGACTCGATCTCCTTGAGCACCAGCAGGCCCGCGGCCGAGGGCAGCAGCTTCGCGATGTCGTAGACGGAGGCCTGCTTGCGGTGGACCACGCCGAAGCCGTCGGAGACGAACGCGTCCCCCAGCTCCGCGTACTCGCGCGCCAGCGCCTCGCGCTCCGCGTCGGCCTTCGAGGTCTCCCGCGGATCGAAGCGGACGTTCTCCAGGAGTGCGATCTGGCCGTCCTCCAGGCCCCGGACGGTCTCGCGGGCCGAGGGCCCCGTGGTGTCCGCCGCCAGGGCGACGGGGGCGGAGATCAGCTCACCCAGCCGGGCGGCGACGGGCGCCAGGGAGAACGCCGGGTCGGCGGCCCCCTTCGGGCGCCCCAGGTGCGCCATGATGACGACCTTCGCGCCGGCGTCGACGAGCTTCGCCAACGTGGGCAGAGCCGCGCGGATCCGGCCGTCATCGGTGATGACGCCGTCCTTGAGCGGCACATTGAAGTCGGAGCGGACCAGGACGCGCTTGCCGCGCAGGTCGCCCAGGGTATCGATGGTCCTCATTGAGTCTTCCTTCGACGAGGGGTGGAACGGTGGCGGACGAGAAGCGCCCGCGCACGCCGATCGCGTGCGCGGGCGCCCATCCTCACCAGACCGTGTGGATCAGAGCTTGGAGCCGACCAGGGCCGTCAGCTCGACGAGGCGGTTCGAGTAGCCCCACTCGTTGTCGTACCAGGAGACGACCTTGACCTGGTTCTCGATGACCTTCGTCAGCTTGGAGTCGAAGATCGAGGAGTGGGAGTCGCCGACGATGTCGGTGGAGACGAGGTCGTCCTCCGAGTACTTGAAGACATGGGCGAAATCGCCGGTCGAGGCCGCCTTGCACGCGGCGTTGACCTCCTCGGCGGTGACGCCGGCCTTCTTGGGCTCGAAGGTGAGGTCGACGACGGAGCCCGTCGGGACCGGCACGCGCATGGCGTATCCGTCAAGCTTGCCCTTGAGCTGGGGCAGCACCAGGGCGACCGCCTTCGCCGCGCCGGTGGAGGTCGGGACGATGTTGAGGGCCGCGGCGCGCGCGCGACGCAGGTCCTTGTGCGGCGCGTCGTGCAGGCGCTGGTCGCCGGTGTAGGCATGCACGGTGACCATGAGGCCCTTCTCGATGCCGAAGGCCTCGTCGAGGACCTTGGCCAGCGGGGCCAGGCAGTTCGTCGTGCACGAGGCGTTCGAGATGATGTTGTCCGTCTCGGGGTTGTACTCCGCGTCGTTCACACCGATCACGTACGTGCCGTCGACGTTCTTGCCGGGGGCGGAGATGATGACCTTCTTGGCGCCGGCGTCGATGTGGGCCTTCGCCTTGGTGCCATCGGTGAAGAAGCCGGTGGACTCGACCACGACGTCCACCCCGAGCTTGCTCCACGGCAGGTCGGCCGGGTCGCGCTGGGCCAGGACGGCGATGCGGTGGCCGTCCACGGTGATGGACTCGTCGTCGTAGGTCACCTCGGCGTTCAGACGCCCCGTGATGGAGTCGAACTTGAGGAGGTGGGCGAGGGTCTTGGTGTCGGTCAGGTCATTGACGGCGACGATCTCCAGGTCGGCGCCCTGGGCGAGGGCGGCGCGGTAGAAGTTGCGGCCGATGCGGCCGAAGCCGTTGATGCCAACGCGGGTGGTCACTATTGTCCTCCTGCTTGTGCCCCGTGCAGGGGGCACGTTCATCAGTGCAACCGGGTCCGAAGGATTACGGTCCCGGCCCGCAGGTTCCTGCGGTTCCAGCTTCTCAAATCTACACCCTGGGACGCCCTCGGGCAGGGCCCAAGGGCTCAATCGTCCTCGAGCATGTCCAGCGTGAGCACGGCCTCCGTGTCCGGGATGCCGCGCTCGTGAGCAGCCTTGTCGGCCATCGCCAGCAGCCGCCGGATGCGCCCGGCCACGGCGTCCTTCGTCAGGGGCGGGTCCGTGCGCTTGCCGAGCTCCTCCAGGGACGCCTGGCGGAACTGAAGGCGCAGGTCGCCCGCCTCGCGCAGATGCGCCGGGATGTCCCCGCCGAGGATCTCGAAGGCCCGTTCGACCCGCGCCCCGGCCGCCACGGCCGCCCGGGCGGAGCGCCTGAGGTTCGCGTCATCGAAGTTCGCCAGGCGGTTCGCACTCCCCCGCGCCTCCCGGCGCTCGCGCCGGGACTGCCACACCTCGTGGGTGCGCGCGGCCCCCATCGAGGCGATGAGCACCCCGATGGCCTCGGAGTCCCGCACCGTCACCCGGTCCGCGCCGCGGACCTCCTTGGACCGCGCCGCCGCGCCGAGGCGCCGGGCGCATCCCACCAGGGCCAGCGCCGCCTCGGGGCCGGGGCAGGTGATCTCCAGGGAGGACGACCGCCCCGGCTCCATCAGCGATCCGCGCGCCAGGAAGGCGCCCCGCCACGCGGCGGCGGCCTCGCCGGGGCCCGAGGCGACGATCTGCGCGGGCAGTCCCCGCACGGGCCGCCCCAGCTGGTCGATGAGGCCGGTCATCCGCGCCAGGTTGTCCGCGTCCCTGACCACGCGCACGACGTAGCGGTCGCCCCGGCGCAGCGCACCCCCGGTGACGACCACCACGGAGGACTCCGCTCCGTACAGGTGGGCGATGAAGGCGCGCAGGCGGGCCGCCGTGACCGCTGAGTCCAGCTCCGCCTCGACGATCACGCGCCCGGACACCAGGTGGAGCCCGCCCGCGAACCGCAGCGTCGCCGCGACCTCGGAGGCCACCACGCCCGCGGATCCCGCGCGCTGCCGCGCCAGTTCGTCCTTCATGTCGGTCGTCAGGGACATGGCGTCATCCTCCCACCTCGCACGGGTCAGGCCAGCCAGGGCTCGGGACGGCCGACCTCGCCGAGGAACCCGTCGAAGGCGTCGCGCAAGGCGGCCGCCAGGCGCAGGGGATCGTGGTGGGGTTGGCCGTCCCCCGTCCGGACCTGTCGCAGGAGCACGCGCGCGCCTACCTGCTGGGCGGCGTCGATGAGGTCGTCGATGTCGTCGGTGGCCGTGGGATCCGCCACGACGACGTCGAGTTTGAGGTCGGGGGCATGCTCGCGCAGGACGCGGACGTGGTCCGCCGTCGTCATGGCCTCCGTCTCCCCGCGCTGACGGGCGAGGTTGAGCACCAGCGCGCGGTGGGCGTCCGTGGTGACCAGTGCGCGGTGCAGATCGGCGACCAGCAAGTGGGGGATGACCGACGTGTACCAGGAGCCCGGCCCGAGCACCACCCAGTCGGCCCGCCCGATCGCCTCCAGCACGGCCGCCGGCACGGGCGGGTTCTCGGGGATGAGCCGCACGTGGCGCACCGTCCCGCGGGCGACCGCCACCTCGGCCTGTCCGCGAACCGTGTAGACGCGCCCCTCGTCCTCCATCTCCGCCTCGATGTCCAACGGCACGGAGGCCATCGGGAGGACCCGGCCCTGGGCGCGCAGCAGCCTCGCCACCCAGTCCAGCCCCTCGACGGGATCGCCGAGCAACTGCCACAGGCCGGCGATGAGCAGGTTCCCCAAGGCGTGGCCGTCCATCGCGCCCGAGGTGCGCAGGCGAGTCTGGAGGACGTCCCGCCAGGTCAACCCCCACTCGGTCTCCTCGCACAGGCTCGCCAGAGCCATCCGAAGGTCGCCCGGGGGCAGGATGTCCATCTCGGAACGGAGGCGGCCGGAGGACCCGCCGTCGTCCGCGACCGTGACGACGGCGGTGAGGACATGGGTGATGTGGCGAAGCGCCCGCAGGGTCGCCGAAAGCCCGTGCCCCCCTCCGAGGGCGACGACCTCCTGGCCCGTCTCGCCGCGCTGGGCCCATCCCTCCGCGTCCAGGTAGGACATCATTCCCTCCCCAGGTCGCGATGGAGGACCCTCACGGGGAACCCGCGTTCGCGCAACCGCTCGGCGACGAGTTCCGCCACCGCCACCGAGCGGTGCTTGCCGCCCGTGCAGCCGACCGCGATCGTGACGAAGGGCTTGAGTTCGGTGAGGTAGCCGTCGAGCATGGGCGCCAGCAGGTCCGCGTAGCCGCAGGCGAAGTCGCGTGCCCCGGGCTGGTCCAGCACGTAGTCCGCGACCGCCTTGTCGCGTCCGGTGAGGTGGCGCAGCTCGTCGATCCAGTAGGGGTTCTTGAGGAAACGCACATCGAGGACGTCGTCGGCGTCCAGCGGCAGGCCGTACTTGAAGCCGAAGGACTCGACGGTGAGCTGGAGAGGGCGCTCCCCCTCTCCCGCGATGACGTCGCGGATGTGGCGGGACAGGTCGTGGACCGACATCCGCGTCGTGTCGATGACCTCGTCGGCGCGGCGGCGCAGGGGCGCCAGCAGGACGTCCTCGGCGTGGATGCCGTCTAGGACCGTGCCGTCGCCCTGGAGGGGATGGGGTCGCCGGTTCGACTCGTACCGGCGCACCAGCGTCGCCTCGTCGGCCTCCAGGTAGATGATCCGGTAGAGGACCCCCTGGGCCCGGAGCGCGTCCAGCGTGGCGGAGAGATCCATGAAGAAGGCGCGGGAGCGCACGTCGACGACCACCGCCAGACGGTGGACGCCCGCCTCCCCGCCGGGGGACATCATCCCCACCAGCGCCGGCAGCATCGAGGGAGGCAGGTTGTCGACGACGTACCAGTCGAGGTCCTCCAGCGCCCGCGCGGCCTGGGACCGCCCGGCCCCCGATCGGCCGGTGATGATGAGCACCTCATTCGTCGGCGACGTGGCCGCCCCGGGCAGTGAGTCCAGCAGCGGGATCCCGTTCGGCACGGTCTGCGGGTCCTCGTTCGTCATGTCCCCAAGGATGCCATTGATCGGCCCGTCACGTGCGGGCGTCCCCCAGCCGCGCCCGGATCGAGGCCGCCAGCTGCGGCCCGATCCCGGGCACCTCGGCGATCTGCTCCTCCGTCGCCGCCCTCACCCGCTTGACGGAGCCGAAATGGCGCAGCAGCGCCTTCTGTCGCGCGGGGCCGAGCCCGGGGATGTCGTCGAGCACGGACCGCGTCTGCCGGGCGCCCCGGCGCCTGCGGTGCTTCGTGATCGCGAATCGGTGCGACTCGTCACGCAGATGCTGCAGGAGGTACAGGGCGGCCGAGGACCTCGGGAGGATGAGCGGGAACTCCTCGCCGGGCACCCACACCTCCTCCAGGCGCTTCGCCAGACCGATGACCGCGACGTCCACGCCCATCCCGTCCAGCGTCGTGCGCGCGGCGTTGACCTGCGGCAGGCCGCCGTCGACGACCACGAGGTCGGGGCGGTAGGAGAACCGCCGGGGCCGTCCCGTCCCGGCGTCGACCGGACCCGACTGGAAAGCCACGCCGTCCTCGTCCTCGCCCTCGAGGCCCGACTCCTCGGCGAGCAGACGCGCGAAGCGGCGGTGGAGGACCTCGTCCATCGCCGCCGTGTCGTCGGGGACGCCGTTCCCGTCCGGACCGCGCAGATTGAAGGTGCGGTAGGCGTCCTTGCGGGGGACTCCGTCCTCGAAGACCACCATGGAGCCGACCTGGTCCTGCCCCTGGGTGTGGGAGATGTCGTAGCACTCGATGCGCAGGGGGGCGGCGGGCAGGTCGAGGTCCTCCGCGAGCTCCTCCAGCGCGCGGGAGCGCTGCGTGAGGTCGCCCGCCCTCCTCGTGCGGTGGAGCTGGAGCGCCTGGGCCGCGTTCTCGCGCACCGTGCCCATGAGCTGCGCCTTGGGCCCGCGGCGCGGGACGCGCAGGCGGACGCGGGCGCCGCGCAGGCCGGAGAGCCATTCCTCGATGACCGGGCCGTCCTCCGGCATGACGGAGACGAGGACGTCCCGGGGGATCGCCTGGGTCGGCGTGTGGGCCACGTCGTCGACCGAGGTCGCGTCCGCCTGGCCGGTCGGCCGGCCGCGCAGCGGCCGCGGCGCCTTCGGCATGTCTCCGTAGACCTGCTGGAGCAGCCGTGCCATCAGGGCGTCGGGCGGCGTGTCGTCGGCGCGGTCCACCACCCATCCGCGTGTGCCTCGGATGCGCCCGCCACGCACGTGGAAGACGTGGACGGCGGCATCCAGCTCGTCTGCGACCAGGGCGAAGACGTCGGCGTCCGTCCCGTCGTCCAGCACCATCGCATTGCGTTGGAGGACCTTCTCCAGGGCCGCGAGGTCGTCCCTGCGGCGCGCCGCCCGTTCGAAGTCCAGCGCCGCCGACGCCTCCCTCATCTCCTCCTCGAGCCGGCGCATGACGGGCCGGGTGCGTCCCTCCATGAACTCGCAGAGATCCTCGGCCAGGCTCCGATGGTCGGCCTCGGAGATCCGGCCCACGCACGGGGCCGAGCACTTGTCGATGTAGCCGAGGAGGCAGGGCCTACCCTGTGCCTCCGCCCGGCGGAAGACGCCCGCCGAGCAGGTGCGCACGGGGAAGACGCGCAGAAGCAGGTCGATGGTCTCGCGGATGGCCCACACCTGCGTGTAGGGCCCGAAGTATCGACTGTCCTTGCGGCGGGCCTCCCGGGTGATGTGGACCCGGGGGTACTGCTCCCCCATTGTCACCGCCAGGTACGGATACGACTTGTCGTCGCGGTACATGACGTTGAAGCGCGGGTCGAACTCCTTGATCCACGTGAACTCGAGGGTCAGGGCCTCGACCTCCGTCGCCACGACGGTCCACTGGACGCTCGCCGCCGTGAAGACCATCTGCTGGGTGCGCGGATGGAGGTTCGCGGGATCCTGGAAGTAGTTGGTCAGGCGGTTGCGCAGGTTCTTCGCCTTGCCGACGTAGATGACCCGACCCTCCGCGTCGCGGAAGCGGTACACGCCCGGATCGGTCGGGATGTCGCCCGTCCGGGGCCGGTAGGTGCTGGGGTCTGCCACGCAGGACAGAGTAGCCGCGCGCCGCCCTCTCCGCCCTGGCCTCAGGGGCGGTGGCGGCACTGGCGCTCGCCGGCGCGCGCGTCGTCATCCTCACCCGGTCGACCGACGCCGACGCTCTGGCCGCCGCACAGCAGGAGGCCTTCGGCCTGGCCCGCCCGGCCATCCGGCTGTCGGCCGGAGCGACGGGAGGCCGGACTCAGGGACGGTAGGGGGCGTCCGCGGGACGGATCGGAGCGGGAAGCTCCGTGCGCCCGCGCAGGTACTCGTCCACGGCGGCCGCTGCGGAGCGGCCTTCGGCGATCGCCCACACGATGAGCGACTGCCCGCGCCCGGCGTCCCCGGCCGCGAAGACGCCCGGATGCGACGTCGTGAAACGCTCATCGCGGACGATGCGCCCGCGCCCGTCGACCTCCAGCCCCAGCTGCTCGACCAGGCCCTGCCGCTCCACCCCGGTGAAGCCCATCGCCAGGAGCACAAGCTGCGCGGGGATGAGCCGCTCTGTTCCCTCCACGGGTGTGGGGCGCCCGCCCTCCATCTCCACATCCACCAGCCGAAGCTGGGCGACGTGGCCGTCCCCGTCGCCGAGGAACTCGACGGTGGACACCGCGTAGAGGCGCTCACCGCCCTCCTCGTGGGCGCTCGCCACGCGGAACAGACGCGGATAGGTCGGCCACGGGTCGGCGGAGGAGCGCTCGTTCGGCGGCTGGGGCATGATCTCCAGGCTGGTCACCGACGCCGCGCCCTGCCGGATGGCGGTGCCCAGGCAGTCCGCGCCCGTGTCGCCGCCGCCGATGATGACGACGTCCTTGCCCTCCGCGCTGATCCACTGCGACGGGTCAGCGGCGTCCACGCCGTGCACGTGCCTCGTCGAGCGGGTGAGGTAGTCCACCGCCTGCTCGATCCCGGCCAGATCCCGTCCGGGGATCGGCAGGTCGCGCGGCACCGTCGAGCCCGTCGTCAGGACCACCGCGTCGAAACGCTCAAGCAGGTCCTCCCCCGTGAGCTCGGAGCCCACGTCGACGCCCACATGGAAGCGCGTTCCCTCGGCCCGCATCTGCTCCAGGCGCCGGTCGAGCACCGCCTTCTCCATCTTGAACTCCGGGATGCCGTAGCGCAGGAGCCCTCCGGCGGCGTCCGCGCGTTCGAATACGGCGACCGTGTGGCCCGCGCGGGTGAGCTGCTGGGCGGCGGCCAGGCCAGCTGGCCCCGAGCCGACCACCGCGACGGTGAGCCCCGTGAGGCGCTGCGGGATCTGCGGGGTGATCCAGCCCTGGTCCCAGGCGTGGTCGACGGCCGTGTGCTCGACGTTCTTGATCGTCACGGCGGGCTGGCTGATCGCCAGCACGCAGGCCGCCTCACAGGGGGCGGGGCACAGCCTGCCGGTGAAGTCCGGGAAGTTGTTCGTCGCGTGGAGCCGCTCGACGGCGTCGCGCCAGTCGTCGCGCCAGGCCAGCGTGTTCCACTCGGGGATGAGATTGCCCAGAGGGCAGGCCGCGTGACAGAAGGGGGTCCCGCAGTCCATGCAGCGTCCGGCCTGGCGTTCGACGACGCCGATGTCTTGGCCCTCGAACACCTCGTGGAAGTCCCGGATGCGAACCGGGATCGGACGATGTGCCGGCAGCTCGCGCTCCCGGATCTTCAGGAAACCCTGTGGATCAGCCACGGGACACCTCCAGGATCTTGTTCCACACGGACGCATCGCCCGCGTCGACGCCCTCGGCCTCGGCCTGGGCGAGGACGGTCGTCACCCTCGCGAACTGGAGGGGCTCCAGCCGGGTGAAGCGGGCGAGCGAGGCGGGCAGGTCGTCGAGGAGCCCCTGGGCGACCGCTGAGCCTGTGAGCTCGACGTGGCGCCGCAGCAGCTCGGTGACGTGCTCCCCATCGGCATCGTCCAGGCCTGAGACGTCGAGTTCCTCCGCCACCTGCGAATTGAGCAGGTCGCGGTCGAAGTCCAGCAGATAGGCGATCCCGCCCGACATGCCGGCGGCGACGTTGCGTCCGGTGGATCCCAGGACCAGCGCCTCCCCGCCCGTCATGTACTCCAGGGCGTGGTCGCCGGTCCCCTCAGCCACCAGCGTCGCCCCGGAGTTGCGGACCCCGAAGCGCTCGCCCACCCGGCCGGAGACGAACAGCTCCCCCGAGGTCGCGCCGTAGCCCAGGACGTTGCCGGCCACCGTGTTCTCCGCCGCGGCGAACTTCGCGGTGCGCGCGGGACGCACCGCCACCGTCCCACCGCACAGGGACTTGCCGACATAGTCGTTGGCGTCGCCCTCGACCGTGATCGAGACGCCCTGCGGCAGGAACGCGCCCAGCGATTGCCCGGCCGACCCCGTCAGGCGGATCGAGATCGTGTCCGCGGCGAGCCCGTGGTCCCCGTAGCGCCGCGCGATCTCATGGCCGAGCATCGCGCCGATGGTGCGGTCTGTGTTGTGGATCTCCGATTCGATGGCCACCGGCTCGCCTCTCTCCAGCGCCGGAGCCGCCAGCGTGATGAGCCGGCGGTCCAGGACGGAGTCGAGCTGGTGGTCCTGGGGGCGCACCTGATGCAGGGAGGATCCGGGCCGCGGCTCGATGCGCTGGAAGACCGGGGTGAGGTCCAGGCCCTTCGCCTTCCAGTGTCTGATCGCGTCGGAGACGTCCAGCAGGTCGGAACGGCCCACGGCCTCCTCCACGGACCGCAGCCCCAGGGAGGCCAGCAGCTCGCGGACCTGCTCGGCGATGAAGGTGAAGAAGTTGATGACGTACTCGGGTTTGCCGGTGAACCGGGCACGCAGCTCCGGGTTCTGCGTGGCGACCCCGACCGGGCACGTGTCCTTCTGGCAGACCCTCATCATCACGCATCCGGCAGTGACCAGCGGAGCGGTGGCGAAGCCGAACTCCTCCGCCCCCAGCAACGCAGCGACGACGACGTCGCGCCCTGTCTTCAGCTGCCCGTCAGCCTGGACGACGATGCGGTCTCGCAGGTCGTTGAGGACCAGCGTCTGCTGGGTCTCGGCCAGGCCGATCTCCCAGGGGGCGCCCGCGTGCTTGAGAGAGGTCAGGGGGGCCGCCCCCGTTCCGCCGTCCGCCCCGGAGATGAGGACGACGTCAGCCCGAGCCTTCGACACGCCGGCCGCGACGGTGCCCACCCCGACCTCGGAGACGAGCTTGACGTGGATCCGCGCCTCGGGATTCGCGTTCTTGAGATCGGAGATCAGCTGCTTGAGGTCCTCGATCGAATAGATGTCGTGGTGGGGCGGCGGCGAGATCAGCCCGACGCCCGGCGTCGAGTGACGCACCTCCGCCACCCACGGGTAGACCTTCCGGGCCGGCAGTTGGCCGCCCTCGCCCGGCTTGGCGCCCTGGGCCATCTTGATCTGGATGTCCGTGGCATGGGTGAGGTAGTCGGCCGTCACCCCGAAACGACCGGAGGCCACCTGCTTGATCGCGGAATTGCGCAGCGGGTCGCGCAGCCGTTCGGCGGACTCCCCGCCCTCGCCCGTGTTCGAGCGCCCCCCCAGGGTGTTCATCGCGATCGCCATCGTCTCGTGCGCCTCCGGCGAGATCGACCCGAAGGACATCGCGCCGGTCGCGAACCTGCGGACGATGGAGGAGACGGGCTCCACCTCCTCCAGCGGCACCGGCTCGACGTCCTCCGTGCGCAGCCGCATGAGCCCCCGCAGCGTCATGAGCTGCCTCGACTGGTCGTCGACCCCGTCCGTGTAGGCGCGGAACACCTGGTGGGACTGGGTGCGCGTCGCCGTCTGGAGGCGGGCGATCGTCTCGGGGTTGAACAGGTGCGCCTCACCCTCCCGACGCCACTTGTACTCGCCGCCCACCCCGAGGGTGCGGTGGGCCGGGGAGATGCCGGAAGGCGGATAGGCGACCTCATGGCGGGAGGCCACCTCCGCGGCGATCACGTCGAGGCCGACCCCGCCCAGCGGGCTCGACGTCCCGGTGAAGTACTGGTCGACCAGGCCCTGGTCCAGGCCGATCGCCTGGAACACCTGGGCCCCGCAGTAGGACGAGACCGTGGAGATGCCCATCTTCGACATGACCTTCAGGACGCCCTTGCTGAACGCCTTGAGCAGGTGCTGGACGGCCTGGGCCGGCGTCGTGGCGTCGAGCATCCCCTGGCGCGCGAGGGACTCCACGGCCTCCATCGCGAGGTAGGGGTTGACGGCGGAGGCGCCGTATCCGATGAGCAGCGCGACGTGATGGACCTCGCGGACGTCGCCGGCCTCGACGGCGAGGCCGACGCGGGTGCGGGTCTGGCGGCGCAGCAGGTGGTGGTGCAAGGCCGAGGTGGCCAGGAGCGAGGGGATCGGAGCCATCTCGGCGTTCGACTCCCGGTCGGAGAGGACGAGGAATGACACGCCCTCCTCGATCGCCTGGTCGGCCTGGGCGAAAAGGTCCTTGAGGGCGGCCTCAAGCGCCTCTCCCCCGCCGGAGACGCGGTACAGGCAGCGCAGCACGCGGGAGGTGAAGCCCTTGCCGGCGCGGGCGGAGCCGATGTGGACCAGCTGGGCGAGCTGGTCGGAGTCGACGACCGGCGCGTCGATGACGAGCTTGCGGGCGTGCCCCGGACCGTCCTCCAGGAGATTGGGCTTCGGACCGGCCGTCGTCCCCAGGGCGGTCACCAGCTCTTCCCGGATCGCATCGAGCGGCGGGTTCGTCACCTGGGCGAAGAGCTCGGTGAAGTAGTCGAAGAGGAGCCGCGGGCGCGAGGACAGCACGGCCGCCGGCGTGTCCGACCCCATCGAGCCCAGCGCCTCCGCGCCGCTCACGGCCATTGGCGTGAGGATGACGTCGAGGTCCTCCTGCGTGTAGCCGAACTCCTGGAGTCTGCGCAGCACCGATGAGCGCGAGTGGTCGGTGTGCTCGCGAACCGGGAGGTCGGTCAGCCGCACCAGGCCCTCGTCCAGCCACTCCTGCCAGGGACGCAGGGAGGCGAGCCCCTGCTTGATCTCCGCGTTCGGGACGATCCGCCCGGAGCCGAGGTCGACGAGGAACATCGTGCCGGGCTCAAGGCGGCCTTTCGCGCGGACCTGGGACTCGGGGATGTCCAGCACGCCGGTCTCGGAGGCGAGGACGACCAGGCCGTCTTCGGTGACCATCCACCGCCCCGGACGCAGGCCGTTGCGGTCCATGACTGCGCCGATGAGCGTGCCGTCCGTGAAGGTCACGGCCGCCGGCCCGTCCCACGGCTCCATGATCGTGGAGGCGTACTGGTAGAAGGCGCGCAGAGACGGGTCCATGCGCGTGTCGTTCTCCCACGCCTCGGGGATCATCATCGCGATGGCCTCCGGCAGCGAGCGCCCCGCGAGCACCAGGAGCTCGAGGACCTCGTCGAGAGAGGCCGAGTCGGACACGGCGTCGGTGGTCACCGGCAGCAGCGGGGCGATGTCTCCCAGAAGGGGGCTGGCCAGCTGGCCCTCGCGGGCGCTCATCCAGTTGCGGTTGCCGCGCACGGTGTTGATCTCCCCGTTGTGGGCGACCATGCGGAAGGGCTGCGCCAGCCGCCACGAGGGGAATGTGTTGGTCGAGAAGCGGGAGTGGACCAGCGCCAAGTGGGAGGTGAGCGCCGGATGGCCCAGGTCCTCGAAGAAGGCCGGGAGCTGCATCGTGGTGAGCATGCCCTTGTAGATGAAGGTGCTCGTGCTCAGGCCTGTCATGTAGACGCCGGCCTCGTGCTCGGCCCGCCGGCGCACCCGGTAGGCGGCGATGTCGAGCGCGCGCCCGCTCCGTCCGCCCTGCTGGTCGGTGACGAGCAGCTGGCGGAACGTCGGCATCGAGCCGCGCGCCGTGGGGCCGACCGGCGCGTCGTTGACCGGGACGTCGCGCCAGGCCAGCACGCGCAGCCCCTCCTCGCGGACGATCCTCTCCACCGCCGCGACCGCGCGGGAGAGCTCGACGCGCCCCTCGTGGGCGCCGGGCAGGAACACGAGCCCCGCCGCGTAGGCGCCGGGCCTCGGCAGATCGGGCCGGATGACCTCCCGGAAGAAACCGTCGGGGATCTGGATGAGGATGCCCGCGCCGTCTCCGGAGTTCTCCTCCGCGCCCACGGCCCCCCGGTGGTCGAGCTTCTCGAGGGCGTGCAGGCCCTGCTCCACGATCGTGTGGGTCGGGGGTCCCGTCAGCGTGGCCACGAAGGCGATGCCGCAGGCGTCGTGCTCGTTGGCCGGGTCGTACAGGCCCAGATGGCCGTCCGGCTGGGTGCGACCACCAATTGGATCGTTCATAGGTCCCCCTCAAGGAACGCGCGGACAGGGGATGATGCACGCTGCGGGGCGGACGAACACGGTCATCCCCCATTCAAAGCGCCGTCAACGGTGTGTCGGCGGATATCAAGGATGCCGCCACGGGTGACACCCCGCGCGAGGGCGACCAGCATGCGGACGAGCCGTCCGGATCCGCCCAGCGCGGCCGGTACACTGGACTTTGTCAGTGGTTTACGTAATCTTGACGGGTCTGCATTCCTGCGGGGTGCGGACGTCATCCTCACTGTCACCGTTCTGCCACACGGGAAGGACCTTTCATGTTCACCAACTCCGACGAGGTCGTGGACTTCATCGACCGCGAAGGCGTTCAGTACGTCGACGTCCGCTTCTGCGACCTTCCGGGCGTCCAGCAGCACTTCACGATCCCCGCGGCCCAGTTCACCGGCTCCGCCCTGGAGGACGGGGTGATGTTCGACGGCTCATCGGTGCGCGGATTCACCGCCATCCACGAGTCCGACATGAAGCTCATCCCGGACCCCACCTCAGCCTTCGTCGACCCCTTCCGCTCCGCGAAGACCCTTGTCGTCAACTTCTCCATCGTCGACCCCTTTACCGACGAGCCCTTCTCGCGCGACCCCCGCCAGGTGGCCGCCAAGGCCGAGGCCTACCTCGCCTCCACGGGCATCGCGGACCAGTGCTTCATCGGCGCAGAGGCCGAGTTCTATCTCTTCGACGACGTGCGCTACCAGGTCGGCCCGGGATCCACGTTCTATTCCGTGGACTCAGAGGAGGCCGCCTGGAACACGGGGCGCAAGGAGGAGGGCGGCAACCTCGGGTACAAGCTCGCCACGAAGGGCGGCTACTTCCCCGTGTCGCCCAACGATCACTCCGTCGACCTGCGGGACCAGATGGTGACGAACCTTATCGCCGCCGGCCTGGACATCGAGCGCGCCCACCACGAGGTCGGCTCCGCGGGGCAGCACGAGATCAACTACCGCTTCGCCACGCTCAAGCAGGCCGCGGACGACATGATGAAGTTCAAGTACATCGTGAAGAACACGGCCTGGGAGTTCGGCAGGACGGCGACCTTCATGCCCAAGCCGATTTTCGGAGACAACGGATCGGGCATGCACACCCACCAGTCCCTGTGGAAGGGCGGCGAACCGCTGTTCTATGACGAGCGCGGCTACGGCTCCCTGTCGGACACGGCCCGGTGGTACATCGGCGGTCTCCTGCGCCACGCTCCGGCGCTGCTGGCCTTCACGAACCCCTCGGTCAACTCCTACCGCCGCCTGGTTCCCGGCTTCGAGGCCCCGGTCAACCTGGTCTACTCGGCACGCAACCGCTCGGCGTGCATCCGCATCCCCGTGTCCGGCACCTCGCCGAAGGCCAAGCGTATCGAGTACCGCGTCCCCGATCCCTCGGCCAACCCGTACCTGTCCTTCTCCGCCTGCCTGATGGCGGGCCTCGACGGCATCCGCAACCGCATCGAGCCGGCCGCGCCCATCGATAAGGACCTCTACGAGCTTCCGCCCGCCGAGTACGAGGACATCGCCAAGCTCCCCAGCTCTCTGGAGGCCGCCCTGGAGGCCCTGCGCGGCGACCACGAGTTCCTCACCGAGGGCGACGTCTTCACTCAGGATCTCATCGACACCTGGCTGGACTACAAGGAGACCAACGAGGTCGCGCCCATGCGCGCCTACCCGCACCCCTACGAGTTCCAGCTGTACTACAACATCTGAGTCCTCTTCCGGGTCCTTCCACGAGGGCGTCCCCGCCGGGCAGCGGTGTCCGCGCGGGGACGCCCTCGTCTGTCCCGTCGGAGGGCGGCGCGCGCCCCACGCTCGGCCCGGGTGCCGCCTCGGCACCGCCCGGACGGTAGAGTGGTACAAATATTGAGAATTCCACTCCAGCCACGGAGGACAGATGAGGAAGCGCCGCGACGGGTCGTACACCGAGAAGGCCCGCTACACCGTCTCCGACGACGCGACGATCCCGGGGATGCTCCGCCGGCGCGCCCAGGCCCGTCCCGGAGACGTCGTCGCCGAACGCCGCAGCGGTGTGGGCGCCAGCCGCCCCGTCACGGCCGCGGAGCTCCGGGCCCAGGTCGACGACGCCGCGCGCGGGCTCATCGCCCTGGGCGTGCGGCCCGGCGACTCGGTCGCCGTCCTGTCCTCGACGTCCTATGAGTGGATGGTCCTGGACCTGGCGATCCTCACCGCCGGCGCCGTGACGGTGCCGATCTACGAGTCCGACTCCGCCGCCCAGATCCGCCACATCCTCACCGACGCCGATGTCGTCATGGTGGTCACGGCGACCTCCCAGCAGGCCGACCTCGTCCGCTCGGTGCGCGCCCGGCGGCTGCGCACCATCGTCTCCCTGGACCGCGGGGCGCTGCGGGCTCTCACCGGCGCCGCGCAGCAGGTCTCCGACGCCGATCTGGAGGCCCGCTTCTCCGCTGCGGGCGCGGACGACCTCGCGACGATCATCTACACGTCGGGCACCACCGGGGTGCCCAAGGGCGTGGAACTCACCCACCGCAACTTCGTCGGCACCACCGAGGCCGTTCGCCAGGTCCTCGGCGAGGTCGTCGACTCCCCGGGCACCCGTCTCCTCCTGTTCCTGCCACTCGCGCATGTCCTCGCGCGCTTCGTCATGCACGCGGTGCTCTCGGGACGGGGACGGCTCGGCTTCTCCTCGGATGTCTCCACACTCCTCTCTGATCTTCAGGCCTTCCAGCCCACCGTCCTCATCGTCGTGCCCCGCGTCCTGGAGAAGGTGCTCAACGCCGCGTCCGCCCGCGCCGGCACCGGGATCCGGCGGCGGATCTTCTCCTGGTCGGCCCGCCAGGCGCGCCGCCAGGCCGCCGCCCGGGACACGCTCCTCGGCCCGTCGCTGGCCCAGCGCGTGCGGCATCGCATCGCCGACCGCCTGGTGCTCCGCAGGGTCCGCGAGGTCCTGGGGCCCCGCCTGCGGGTCGTCGTCTCCGGCGGCGCGCCGCTGGCGGAGGACCTGGGCGGATTCTTCTCCGGGATCGGGATCACGCTGCTGCAGGGCTACGGGCTGTCGGAGACCACCGGCCCCATCGCCGTCCAGCGCCTCGGGGCCAATCCGGTGGGCACGGTCGGGCAGATCCTGCCCGGGAACGCCGTGAGGATCGGGGAGGACGGCGAGATCCTGCTCTCCGGCGTGTCCGTCATGCGCGGCTATCACCGCCTGCCCGAGGCCACCGCCCAGGTCCTGGAGGACGGCTGGTTCCACACGGGCGACCTGGGAGGCGTCGACCGTCGCGGTCATCTGCGGATCACGGGGCGCAAGAAAGAGCTCATCGTCACCGCCGGAGGCAAGAACGTCTCCCCCGAGATCCTCGAGGACGCCCTCCAGACCCACCCCCTCATCAGCCACGTCATCGTCGTCGGCGACGCCCGCCCCTACATCGCCGCCCTCATCACCCTCGACACCGAGATGCTCCCCGTCTGGCTCACCGCCCACCACCTCCCCGTCGTCGACGCCGCACAGGCCGCCGACATGCCCGAGGTCCGCGAATCCCTCGACCGCGCCATCGCCCGCGCCAACAAACAGGTCTCCCGCGCCGAGTCCATCCGACGCTTCCGCATCGTCGACGCCGTCTTCACCGTCGAGAACGGCTACCTCACCCCCAGCCTCAAACTCAAACGCAACGCCGTCCTGCGCGACCTCGCCCCCGAGATCGACACCATGTACGCCCAAGGAGAAGCCGAAAAAGCCGCCGGACAACTCACCGGCAGGCGCCGCTCCCGCACCCCGCGCCGCGGAGGCTCCGGGGACCGGAACCCCTCGTGAGCGCGGGTACAGTGGTCTGGACCAATCATGGGGCCGCGCGTATGCGGCAGGAAGGCGGAGCGCCATGCCCGTGCGCCGGCTGAGCGACGGGAGCTGGGAGAACCCGGCCCTCTACGATGTCGACCCGACGATGAACATTCCCCGGATGCTGGCGAAGCGGGCCGCGGACCACCCCGGTCAGGTCGCCGTCGAGCGCCGTACCGCCGTCGGCGCCTGGCGGCGCGTCACCATCGACGAGATGGTGCGCACGATCGAGGACACCGCGCGAGGGCTCATCGGCCTGGGGCTCCAGGCCGGGGAGTCCTTCGCGATCCTCGCGCCCACCTCCTACGAGTGGGCGCTGCTCGACGCCGCGGCTCTGTCCTGCGGCGCCGTGACGGTGCCGATCTACGAGACGGACTCCGCCGCCCAGATCCGCCACATCCTCACCGACGCCGATGTCGTCATGGTGGTCACGGCGACCTCCCAGCAGGCCGACCTGGTCGAGTCCGTGCGCACCGGTTCCGTGCGCCGCATCTTCTCCCTGGACCGCGGCGCCGAGCGCGAGATCCTGCGCGCCTCGCGCTCCGTCGCCCCCGTCGAGGTCGAGACCCGCACGAACGCCGTGGGCATCCACGATGTGGCCACGATCATCTACACGTCGGGCACCACCGGGGTGCCCAAGGGCGTGGAACTCACCCACGGCAACTTCATCGAGAGCTTCGTCCAGGCCTACGACTTCCTCCCCCAGCTCATCGACGACCCGTCCTCGCGGTCCCTGCTGTTCCTGCCCGTCGCCCACGTCCTGGCCCGCTTCGTCATGTACGCCCTGCTCACCGGCCAGGGGCGCGTGGCCTTCTCCCCGAACACCCACAACCTGGTCTCCGACATCCGCTCCTTCAAGCCCACGATGCTCCTGGTCGTGCCCCGCGTCCTCGAGACCGTCTACAACCTGGCGTCCTCCAAGGCGTCGGGCCGCATGTCGCGGCTCATGTTCTCCTGGGCGGCCCACCAGGCGCGCGCCCTCTCCCAGGCCACCGCCTCCGGGGACATAGGCGAGGACGAGGACGCCCCCGGTGTGCCCTTCGGACTGCGCGTGCGCCATGAGGTCGCCGACGCCCTGGTGCTCCACAGGGTCCGCGAGGTCCTGGGGCCCAATCTCACGACGATCATCAGCGGAGGCGCTCCTCTGGCCATCGACCTGGCCAACTTCTACCGCGGGATCGGGATCACGCTGCTGCAGGGCTACGGGCTGTCGGAGACCACCGGCCCCATCGCCGTCGAGCTCCCCTCCGACTTTCCGCCCGACTCCGTCGGTTTCGTCTGGCCCGGGAACCGGATGAGGATCGCCGAGGACGGGGAGCTCCTACTTCAGGGCGTCTCGGTCACCTCCGGGTACCACAACCTGCCCGAGGCCACAGCGGAGGCCTTCGCCGACGGCTGGTTCCGCACCGGGGACCTCGCCAGCATCGACGACACCGGTCATCTGCGGATCACGGGGCGCAAGAAAGAGCTCATCGTCACCGCCGGAGGCAAGAACGTCTCCCCCGAGATCCTCGAGGACGCCCTCCAGACCCACCCCCTCATCAGCCACGTCATCGTCGTC
>JALCNR010000020.1 GCA_022649165.1 Actinomyces sp. | reverse complement strand
TGTTCAGCCGCCAGCGCTACTGGGGGGAGCCCTTCCCCGTGGTCTACGGCGAGGACGGGCGCGTCCACGCCCTGCCCGAGGACATGCTCCCCATCACGCTGCCCGAGGTCGACGACTTCTCGCCGCGCACCTTCGACCCGGAGGACTCAGACTCGACGCCCGAGACGCCGTTGTCCCGGGCCACGGAGTGGCTGACCGTCGACCTCGACCTCGGGGAGGGCCTGCAGACCTACCGCCGCGACACGAACACGATGCCGAACTGGGCGGGGTCGTGCTCCTACGAGATCCGCTATACGGACCCCGACAACGCCGAGCGGCTCGCGGACCCGGCGAACGAGTCCTACTGGATGGGGCCGCGCACCCCCGGCGCCTCCGGCGGCACCGACCTCTACGTCGGCGGCGTCGAGCACGCGGTGCTCCACCTGCTCTACTCGCGCTTCTGGCAGAAGGTCCTCTTCGACCTCGGACACGTCTCCGCGTCGGAGCCGTTCCACAAGCTGTTCAACCAGGGCTACATCCAGGCCTACGCCTACCGGGACGCGCGCGGCGCCTATGTGCCCGCCGAGGAGGTCGAGGGCGACGCCCGGACCGGCTTCACCTGGCACGGCGAACCCGTCACCCAGGAGTACGGGAAGATGGGGAAGTCCCTGAAGAACATCGTCACCCCCGACGACTTCGCCGACCAGTACGGGGCGGACACCCTGCGCGTCTACGAGATGTCGATGGGGCCGCTGGACATCTCGCGCCCCTGGGACACGCGCGCGGCCGTGGGCTCCCAGCGTTTCCTCCAGCGCCTGTGGCGCAACGTCCTCGACGAGGAAACGGGCCGGGTCACCGTCACCGACGAGCCCGCCGACCTGGCCACGCGCCGGCTGCTGGCCCGCACGATCGCCGATGTCACGGTCGAGTACGAGCACATGCGCATCAACACGGCGATCGCGAAGCTCATCGTGCTCAACAACCACCTCACCGGGCTGTCCGCGGTGCCGAGGGAGGCGATCGAGCCGCTGGTGCTCATGGTCTCCCCCGTGGCCCCGCACATCGCCGAGGAGCTGTGGTCGCGCCTGGGCCATGGGGACTCGCTCGCGCGCGAGCCGTTCCCGGTGGCCGATGAGTCCCTGCTGGTCGAGGAGACGGTGACGGCGATCGTGCAGGTGGGCGGCAAGGTCCGCGCCCGCCTCGAGGTCGCGCCCTCCATCGGCGAGGAGGAGCTGCGCGGGCTCGCCCTGGCGACGGACCCGGTGCGCCGCATCCTGGACGGGCGCGATCCCCTCAAGGTGATCGTGAGAGCGCCGAGGCTCGTCAACGTCGTCCCCCCGCAGGCGTGAGAGCCGCGCCGCCGCATGCCTGAGGGAGACGTCCTCCACCGGCTCGCCGCCACCTTCGACCAGGAGTTCGCGGGCCGCGCATGCCGTGTGTCCTCCCCGCAGGGACGGTTCGCGGCCTCGGCCGCCCGGATCGACGGGCGGACGGTGGCGGGGGCGCACGCCGTGGGCAAGCACCTCTTCGTCGGCTTCGCGGGGGCGCCCCCGGCGGAGCTGCTCTGGCTGCACGTCCATCTGGGCTTGTACGGATCGTGGCGCTTCGCGGGCGACGAGGACTTCGCGGCGCCGCCCTCCATCGGGGCGCCCCGCGTGCCGGTGGAGGCCGTCTCCCCGAGGGAGGGCGCCTGGCGCCCGCCCGAGCCCGTCGGCCAGGTCCGCGTGAGGCTGTCCACGGACCACGGGGTCGCCGACCTCTCCGGGCCCACGCGGTGCGAACTGCTCTCGGACGCCGAGCGCCGGTCCGTCGAGGCGGCGCTCGGCCCGGATCCACTGGCCCCGGGCGCCTCCACCGACGGGGCGGCCCGGCGGCGCTTCGTCGACGGCGTCCGCGCCCGTCGCCGCGCGGTGGGTGAGCTGGTCATGGACCAGTCGATCGTGGCGGGCGTGGGCAACATCTACCGGGCAGAGTCGCTGTTCCTGGCGGGCGTCTCCCCTCTGAGGCGCGGCGACCGGGTGTCCCCGACCAGGCTGGGCGCGCTCTGGGACATCGTCTGCCGGCTGATGGCGCACGGCCTGGAGGCCGGGCGCATTGAGACCGTGGACCCCGGGGACGCGCCCGAGCCGCCTCTGCCGGGCGATCCCGAGGCGTCGCGCTGGTACGTCTACCACCGCACCGGCCGGCCGTGCCTGCGCTGCGGGACGCCCGTGCGGGAGCAGGCCATGCAGGGGCGGCGCCTCTTCTGGTGCCCGTCCTGCCAGCGTTAGCCGGGCGTCCCGGAGTCCGTCGCTCCCTGGTCCGCCGGCGCGTCGTCGTCGAAGCCCACGAGCTCATAGAGCCTGGCCGCGCCGGGGGCGGCGCGCATGTCGACGTTGAGCGCGACCTCCTCGTAGCCCCACGCCCGGCAGCGCCTGGCCAGCTCGAGGACCAGCGCGGTCGCGATGCCGCGGCGTCGGTGGTCCGGTGCGACCATGGTGTCGATGATGTAGGGGCCGGGCGGGGCGTCCTCGAGGTCGGCCTCCGTCACGCAGAGGACCGCGCCCACCAGCTCCCCATCCTGCCAGGCCCCGATGAAGGAGTCGTCGCGGGGGGCGCCGAAGGCTCCGTCGAACGCCATGCGCAGCTCGTCGGTGGCCTCCCACAGGTTCTCGGCGATCTCGGGGGAGTCGTAGGCGACCAGGTGCAGGGCGGCCAGGGCCGGGATGTCGTAGCGCGTCAGCGTCGCCAGCTCGAGGCCCGGGGGCCGCTCGGCCTCGGCCAGCGCCTCCAGCCGCGCCCGTAACGTTCGCTGAGTCATGATCCCAGACTAGGTGATGTGGGACACATCGGGGCGGGCTTCGCGGGACTCAGATGTACAGCGAGGGATCCTCGGCGTAGAGGTTCGGGTCGACGATGAGGTCGGCGTCGGGCTCCTGGGGGCGCGAGGTCGGACGCACGCGCGCAGGCACGCCCAGCGCGACCGAGCCGGCGGGAACATCCTTCGTGACGACGGCGTTCGCGCCGATCTTCGCGTCATCGCCGACGACGACCGGTCCCAGGACCTTCGCGCCGGCCCCCAGCAGGACGTGGCTGCCCACGGTGGGATGGCGTTTGCCCGGACTCATCGACACGCCGCCCAGCGTGACGCCGTGGAAGATCACGACGTCCTCGCCGACCTCGGCCGTCTCGCCGATGACGACGCCCGTGGCGTGGTCGATGAACAGGCGGCGACCCAGCTGGGCGCCCGGGTGGATGTCGACTCCCGTCAGCACCCGGGCGCCCGCCGAGAGGACCCGCGCCGGCAGCCTCGCGCCGCGGATCCACAACGAGTGGGCCACGCGGTGGCTCCACAGGGCATGGACCCCCGGATAGGTGAGCGCGACCTCGACCTTCGAGCGGGCGGCGGGGTCGCGCCGCCTGGCCGTCTCCAGATCCTCCCGGAGGACGTTCCAGGCCCGGAGAGGGTTGGGCAACATCAGTCGCGCAGGTCGTCGAAGAGCTTCGTCGACAGGTAGCGCTCTCCGGTGTCGGGGAGGATGACGACGATCGTCTTACCGGCGTTCTCGGGACGGGCGGACACCCGGGCGGCGGCGGCCAGCGCCGCGCCGGAGGAGATGCCGACCAGCAGCCCTTCCTCGGCCGCGGCCCGGCGGGCGAAGGCCAGCGCCGAGGGCGTGTCGATATCGACGACCTCGTCGACGACGGAGGGGTCGTAGGTCTCGGCGACGAAATTCGGGCCGATGCCCTGGATCCCGTGGGGGGCGCCCGCGCCGCCGGTGAGCATCGGGGACTCGGCGGGCTGGACGGCGATGATCTGGACGCCGGGCTTGCGCTCCTTGAGGACCGAGCCGATCCCGGAGATCGTGCCGCCGGTGCCCACGCCAGCGACGACGATGTCGACGCCGCCGTCGGTGTCGGCCCAGATCTCCTCGGCCGTGGTCGCGCGGTGGATCGCGGGATTCGCGGGGTTCGTGAACTGGGAGGCGATGATCGACCCGGGCCGCTCGTCGCGGATCCGTTCCGCCGCGGCGACAGCGCCCTTGATGCCGTCCTTCGGATCGGTGAGGACCAGCTCCGCCCCGAAGATCCGCATGAGCATGCGCCGCTCGACGCTCATCGAGGAGGGCATCGCGATGACGATCTTGTATCCGCGCGCGGCGCCGACCATGGCCAGGGCCACTCCCGTGTTGCCGGACGTCGCCTCGATGACGGTGCCGCCGGGGGCCAGCTGTCCGGAAGCCTCGGCGGCATCGATGATGGCGGCCGCGATGCGGTCCTTGACGGAGGCCGCCGGGTTGGTGGCCTCGACCTTGCCGACGACCGTGGCGGCAGGGTCGGTGAGGCGGTTGATGCGCACGAGGGGCGTGCGGCCGATGAGCTGGGTGACGTCGGCGGCGATGGAAGTCATGAGGGTCTCCTGTCGGGAACGGGAAGAAGGGAACAACGGATCGACTCGGCATGCGGGCGCGACGGGGCGGATGACGGAAGACGAGTCGCGAAGGCCATCCGCCCTAGAGACAGACGACACACAGGTGGACCACGGGCGCGCAGGACCGCGTCCGACGTGGACGCGGCGCGGAGATGGTCGTGGTCACGAATCCACCCTACGGCCGGGGCGCGGCGGCGTCCACTTCGCAGACGGCCCGCTCTCCGAGGGCGCACCGGGCCTCGCCGCCGGTGAGTTCGAGGATGCGGGCGCGCAGGGCGGCGCCGTCCTCGTCGACCGGGCGGCCGGAGGATCCCGGTGCGCCGCCGCCGGGGGCGGCGCGCAGGACGACGTCCTGGCCCCACGCGACGCCGAGGATGCGCGCTCCCGACGCACGCAACTCGGCCTCGACGCGGCCCGCCTGGGCGGGGGAGAGACGGGCGACGACGACGGGCAGATCCAGCAGCAGGACTTTCGGGGCTCGGGCGAGCGCCTCCGACACGCTGGAGGAGTAGGCGCGCACCAGGCCTCCCGTGCCCAGGAGGACTCCCCCGAACCACCGCGTCACCACGGCGGTGACATTGCACAGGCCTGAGGAACGCAGGACATCGAGCATCGGCGTGCCGGCGGTGCCGGCGGGTTCGCCGTCGTCGCTGGAGTGAGTGGCCGGCTGGGCGTCCTCCTGCGCGACGATCCAGGCCGTGCAGTGGTGGCGCGCACCGGGGGAGGCCGCGCGCACGGAGTCGGCCAGGGCGCGCGCCTGGGCGACGGTGTCGGTCCGTGCCAGCGTGGCGGCGAAACGGGATCGGCGCACCTCGATCTCGTGGGTGAGCTGCGTACCGGCGCGCAGAGTCGTCAGGGAGGCCATCGGCGTCCATCCTGCCAGTGATAGACTTCTCCGGTTGCCGGTGCGCGAGCGATCTCACAGGCCCCAGGGGCCCGGGAGCTGGCCCGCGGACATTCCTGCGTGGCAGAGTTGGACATCGGCAAGTCGTCACGTCCACCACGAGAGTAGAGGAGCGGTAGGGCCATGGCAGTTCCCAAGCGCAAGATGTCCCGAGCCAACACCCGCACTCGCCGGTCCGCATGGAAGGCCGATCTCACCGAGCTGAACACCGTCAAGGTCGCCGGCCGGGAGATCCGCGTGCCGCGCCGCCTGGCGAAGGCATACAAGAACGGGCTGTTGACGGTCGAGGACTGAGCGTCCCGATCGCGGTCGCGGCCCGGTGCCTGTCAGGCGCCGGGCCTTTTCCGTGCCCGTGCCCGCCGATCCGTGCCGGGGATCGGCGGAGAGGACCCGCCCTGGTGCTGGGAATGAGGTAAGGCTAAGCTTTCCCATGGTGTCGGCCCGGGACGAGGGCGGCGCCGCCCCCACGCGCCGAGCGACAAGGACCACCGATGCCCCACCACAGTCGACGGGCTCTGCCTGAGACACAGGACCTGCTCCGGCTCACGGTGCTCGCGACGCGCCGCCTGTCCGAGCACTGGATGCGCGTCACCCTGGGCGGCGGGGACATCGCCCGCTTCACCCCGATGGGATTCGACCAGTGGTTCCGACTCTTCCTGCCCGTCCACGGCGGGGACGGACTGGAACGGGTTCCCGCCAAGGCGAACAAGATGCTCGGCTATCTCAAGCTCCTCCGCATCCCGGAGGAACAGCGCCCCGTCATGCGCAGCTACACGGTGCGCGCGTTCCGCGAGTTGGGGGAGTCCGGGGGCGCGGAGATCGATGTCGACTTCGTCATCCACCGCGCTCCGGACGGCGGCTTGGGGCCCGCACCCGCATGGGCGCTCGCGGCCGAGCCCGGCGAGGACGTCGCCCTCATCGACGAGGGGACGGGCTTCAACCCCCGCCGGCCCCCGGAGCGCGTCCTGCTGGTGGGGGACGAGACGGCCCTTCCGGCCATCGCCGGCATCTGCGCCTCACTGCCCGGCGGGACCCGCGGCTCCGCCCTCGTCGAGATACCCGCACGGGAGGACGCCCAGGACCTCGCCCGGCCCGAGGGGCTGGAGGTGCGGTGGATCGTGCGGAACGACCCCCATGAGGTCCCCGGACGGGCGGCGGCCGAGGCGCTCGCGTCGACCGAGCTGCCGGAAGGGGATGGGCCGTTCTACGCGTTCATCGCGGGCGAACAGCAACTCCCCACGGGCGCGCGCCGCCATCTGGTGGCCGAGCGCGGCGTGGACAAGGACGACATCGGCTTCTGCGGATACTGGCGCGTCGGCCGCGACCGGCGCGGCTGAGGGTCGACCGCCTGGGGCGCCAGGCCGGCGGCACCCCGTTCGAGGCGGGGCCGGCATCCGGGGATGGGGCCGCCGCCACCGTCCTCGCCCCCGAGTCAACGGGCGGACTGCCACACGACGTCGAAAGGCGTCTTCGCCGAGATCCTGCGCCGGATGCCGTCGGTGACGAACTGCTTGGCGGACTCGATGGCATCGCGCAGGGAGGCCCCGGAGGCCAGCCCCGCCGCGACGGCGGTGGCCAGGGAGTCCCCGGCGCCCGACACGGAGGCGCCCGCGACCTTCGGACGCGAGTAGCGCACCAGTTCGGCCCCGTCCCACAGGACGTCGACGGCGTCGTCGCCCGGGATCGAGAGCCCGCCCTTCGCCAGGACCGCAGTGCCGGACTCGTCGGCGATGCGCTTGGCGGCGTCCCCCAGAGCCTTGAGGGAGTCGATGGACTCCACACCCGCCAGCGTGCAGGTCTCGAAGTAGTTCGGCGTGATGAGATCCGCCAGCGGCAGGACCTCGGCGCGCAGCGCGGTGTCGATGTCCAGCGCGGCACCGGGCTCCTGCCCCTTGCAGATGAGCACGGGGTCGCACACGACGTTCGGCAGCTTCGCGGCGGAGAGGATGTCGCGGACGGTCCGGATGGTCTCCACGGTGCCGAGCATCCCGATCTTCACGCTGGCCGGCGTCCAATCCGCCAGCGTCGCTTGGGCCTGGTCGCGGATCGTCTGGGCGTCGACCGGGACGAAGCGGTGGTTCCAGCCGTCCTCGGGATCGAAAGACACCAGGCAGGTCAGCGTCGCCGCCCCATAGACGCCGTACTCCTGGAGCGTGCGCAGGTCCGCCTGCACGCCGGCGCCCCCGGTCGCCTCGGATCCGGCGATCACATAGGTCACAGGTGGCTGGGTCATGGCGGACTCCTTCGGGAAACGGGATAGAGACGGACGAGGACAGGACGGGGCAGGGAGACGGCCGCCCGTCGGGGACCACGGTAGGCCACCGGGCGCCGGGGAGCGCGCCCGTGCCCGGCATCCGACGCCGCGTGACACGAGCCGACTCTCCCCGGCGGGACTCCCGGACGAGGGCGGCGGTGCCGGGACGTGCCACACTGGCCGTCATGGGGCGGTCGGCGCCGGCGGGCAGCCGGGAGGAGGCGCAGGCGTTCCTCGCCCGCAACCCCCTCGACCACGCGAAGGCGATCGAATCGCTGCGCCGGGGGAACGGCTGGATCGAGGCCGCGGGACCGTGGGGCGTCGTCGTCCACGACCTGCCCAGCGACACGTGGTTCGTCATGGCTCGGGACGCGGACGCGGTGGATCCCCTGGTCGCTGGGCTGCACGGCGTCAGCCAGTGCGAGGTGTTCCCCGCGGAGGGGGAGCCCGCCATCGCACGCCGGTTCGGGCTGAAGGCCGATGCCCACTACGTCATGGCCGTGGCCCGCACGGGCTGGCGGGCGCAAGCCCCCGCCGTGGCGGGGGCGGAGATCTCCCCGGTGGGTCCGTCCTCGCCCGATCTCGACCTCTATCCGGAGTCGGGGCGCGCCTACGCCCGCGCCCGCGCCCGGGACGGCACACTGTGGGCCGCGAAGCTGGAGGGAGCGACCGCGGGGTTCGTGGGACTGCACGACGACGCTTCGATGGGTCTGCTCCACGTGCTGCCCGGCTGGCGCCGTCGGGGTCTCGGGACGATGCTCCTCACCCGCATGACAGCCCGCGTGCTGGCCGGGGCGCCCGTCGCATGCTCACAGATCGAGGCGGGCAACGGGGCGTCGATCCGCCTGCACCGCCGGGCGGGCCTCCAGGTCGGGGAGGGGCTCACCGCCTGGATGGGGACGCCCGGCGCCTGAGAGGGGGCGGCGAAGCCGCACGTCACCCGTGGGATACTTCGAGACGTGTCATCACAGGGCAAGGGAACGGCGCGCCCGGCGCGCCCGACGGGGTCGCCGTCATGACGGGGAGGCGCATCGAGCTGTTCCTCGTCGACGGCGTGCCCGGCGGCATGACCACCGCGCGCGTCGCGGGGTGGACGGGCTGCGTGCTGGTGGCGCCGCGCGAGCGCCTCGACGAGGCGCTGCGCCGCCCGGAGGCGCGCGGCGCCGGTCTGTATCTGCTGGTCGGCGACCGCCAAGGCCCGCCAGGGGACCCATCCGGCCAGTCGTGCTGGGGGATCGGCCCGATCTCGGAGCTGACGGGCGGTTCCGGGGGCGCGGGACCGGGCCTGCCGGGCGGGGGGCCATGGGACCGGATGGTCCTCGTCACCGCGGCGGACGACGCCCTCACCGACCTTCACTGGGCCTCCCTGCAGGCGCGCCTCGTGGAACGGGCCGCCGCCGCGGACGAGACGCTGATGGCCGGCACGCTGGTCCCCGGAGCGCCTCCTATCCCCGAGGCGCAGGTCTCCGACGTCGAGGCCTTCCTGGACCAGCTCCGCATCATCCTGCCCGTCCTGGGGATCACCGCCATCGCCGCGCGGCGCGGGCCGGCGCCCGTCGAGGCTCCGCCGCCCCGCACAGGAGGGACGCCCTCGTCGCCGGTCTTCTCCCTGGTCGATCCCCGCCGCGGCGTCGACGCCCGCGCCCGGGTGGAGGGGGAGGACTTCGTGCTGCTCGCAGGATCCCGGGTGGTCCCCGAATGGGAGAACACCGGGCGCACCGCCGCGACGAAACGGTCCTATGCCGCCTACAAGGCCCAGTACGACGGTTTCGTCGCGGACGGTTCGATCCTGGTCGAGCGCGGGCGGGGGCGCCTCACCCGGGACATCGCCTTCACCACGCCCTCCGGTGCCGGCGCGATCGCCATCGGGCACTCGTGCAACGGGCCGACGGCCTGGACCTGGGAGGGCGGCACCTACGGCGAATGGGCGCGGAAGCGCCGGTAGCGTCGGGGCATATTCGCGGGCGAGGAGCGTGCCTTCTGGCGGCAGCGCCTGAGCCGGCCGTCCGGGCCCGGGCGCTGGCCTCAACAGCCGAGATGTGTCTAGGATCACTATCGACAACGTGACCGTTCAAGTGCCGCGGCGATCCTCCGCGGAAGCGCTGACGGAGGTGCCAGGTGAGACAACAACTGGGAGCGTCCATCGCCGTGTTCGCCCTGATCGCCGGGACGGCCGTGCTCGACGTCGCCGCCGGGGACCCGCCGGCGAACGCCGCCGCGGCGGACGTGGCGAACTGCGCTCCGGACAGCCCTTTCATCTACAACCTCCACAGCGAGAACGGGTCGCCCTCGGGCACCGACGACCCCACGGGACGCAGCAACCGCATCGAGCGGGTGGACGTGACGACGGGCGCCACAGCGGTCGCGGTCGACCTCTCGACGGGTGCCGACCGGCTCACCCAGCAGCTCAACGGCCTGGGCATCAGCGGCGACGGGGAACGGTTCTACTTCGTCTCCCACAGCATCGACCGCCGTGCGGGGGAGACGATCGACTCGGAGGACTCGCTGCGCAGGATCTACGTCTATGACCTCCTGAGCGACACACTGGAGTCGGTGCGGATCCCGTGGAACGTGTGGGACCCGGGCGCCGACCACATCGCCCGCCATGGCGCCGTGGACCCCGCCACCGGCATCTACTACTTCGCGACCTCGGTCCAGGACGCGGATCTGGCGACCGAGACCATGGACTTGGTCGCCTACGACCCGGAGGCCCCGGAGGGGGATCCGACGCTCCCGGACGGATCGCCGGATCCTGACTACCCGCACAACGTGTGGCTCGCCGGGTCGATCACCGCGCCCGGCGTGAGAGGCAACAGCGGGGACATGGCCTTCGACCAGTACGGCAACCTGGTCTTCGTCATCAGCCGCACCGATTCCGTCGGCTCGGTCTTCACCGTGCCGCGCGCGCAGATGCCGGACGTCCCGGGGCAGTCTTCCGACCTGGTGGGGAAGGCGGTCGCGGGACTCGCACCCGCGCAGGCCGGCGGCAACGCCGTCGGCCTGGCCTTCGGCCAGTACGGGTACCTGTACCTGTCCTACACGGACGGCACGCTCAACCGCATCGACCCCTCGACCGGGGAGACGACGACCACGATCGGGTCCGTGCCGCTGGGCGGGGGAGGGCGGACGACGGATCTCGCCAGCTGCGCGACCCCGAGTTCGTTGACGGTCGTCAAGGACATCGAGCACAGGTACCAGCCCGACGACCAGTTCACGCTCCTGGCGATCCGCGACAACAGCGCGACGGGACCGGAGATCGGCGAGCCGGCGACGACCAGCGGGACCGCCACCGGAGTCCAGGAGGCGACTGTCGGCCCGGTCCCGATCCTCGTGCGCACGGTCGAGGGCACCACGGTGCAGGACTCGCGCGACTACTTCATCTCGGAGTCGGGCGCGGGCGCGGACCTGGGGGACTACGACACGACGATGGCGTGCGTCGACCTGCTCGACAGCAGCTACGAGCCGGCGGTCTCCCCGGTCGCCACCACCGACGGGTCCCGACAGTGGCGCGTCACGCTGACACCCCACGAGGGCGACTCCGAGATCGCCAGCACCGCCCGTGCGATCCAGTGCACCTTCACCAACACGGACGCGGCGAGCCCCCGCCTCACGCTGACGAAGACCGTCGCTGACCCCGACGGCGTCGCCGGGGACACGCCGCTGGAGGACGCCGGCCAGTGGACGCTCACCGCTGAGGGGGCGGAGACCCTCAGCGGCGCCACCGGCGTGACGGGAGCCCTCGCCTCGGGCGACTACACGCTCCTGGAGGCAGGCCCGGACGGGTACGCGCCCACGGCCCAGGGATGGACCTGCCGGGCCGAAGGAGGCGCGACGGTGCCCGTCACCGGCGGCGAGGTGAGTTTGGCGGACGGGCAGCGGGTCGAGTGCTCCGTGACGAACACGCCGCAGGCCGGCTCGACGACCTGGGAGAAGACCGACGAGCAGGGCGAAGCGCTGGGCGGATCCACCTGGACGCTCACCGGCCCCGGCGGCGATCTGGTCGTCGCCGACAACACCGCGCCCGACGTCGATCCCGACGACGGGGCGTTCCGCGTCGAGGGGCTCGTGTGGGGCGCCTACACGTTGGCGGAGACGGTCCCGCCGCCCGGCTACGCGATCAGCTCCACCAGCACACGGACCTTCTCCGTTGGCCCCTCGCAGACGGACGTGAGCCTCGGAGCCGTCGTCGACGACCCCACCGGTGTCCTCGCCATCACGAAGGCCTACACGGGTGAGGAGCCGTCGACCCTCGGCTCCGTCGTCTTCACGGGGACCTACGTGTGCAGGCTGGGCGACGAGGCCGTCGCCTCGGGCACCTGGTCGGTCACCGGCACCGGCCCGGCCACGCTGGCCCCGGATGCGGGGAGCCCGGCCGCGGACGCCATCGTGGCGGGCGCCACGTGCGTGATCGACGAGGACGCGCCCGCCGCCGGCGATCTCCCGAGCGCGGCCTGGGCGTGGGGGGCGCCCGACTTCGCGGTCGGTGGCACGCGCGCCGGGAGCGTCGTCATCGCCGCCGGGCAGACGCGGACGATGACGGTCACGAACACGGCCTCCCACTCGACCGCGCAGTTCTCCGTCGTCAAGGCGTTCACCGGCTCCATCCCCTCCTTCGTTGCCGACACGACCTTCACCGGGACCTACACCTGCATGATCGGGGACACCGTCGAGGCCACCGGGACCTGGTCCGTCACGGGCCTGGGCGCGGCCACGCTGGCCCCGGCGCCCGGCCCCATCGATGCGGCCGCCGCGTGCACGGCCACCGAGGACGAGCCCGCGCCGGACGCCGTGCCCGACTCCTCGTGGCACTGGGGGACGCCGTCGATCGACTTCGACACCTCTGACCCGGACGCCCTCGTGCTGAGGGTGACGAACGCGGTCGACCAGGCGCTCACCACACTGACGATCCACAAGGCCTTCTCAGGGGCCGAGCCCGCCGAGGCCAACGGCAAGGTGTTCACCGGCACGTGGGCGTGCACGCTCGACGGGACCACCCGGTCCGGCGAGTGGTCCGCCACCGCCGGCGGCGCCTACGGGCCGATCACGGTGCGCCAGGGGGCCTCATGCACGATCACCGAGACCGCTCCCTCCGGCGACCTCCCCGCCGGCTGGACCTGGGGGGATCCGGAGTACTCGCCCTCCCAGAGCGTGGCGATCCCCGACTCCACCGACCCCACGACCGTGACCGTCACGAACTCGGCCGCCCACCTCACCGGCGCGCTGGCCGTCACCAAGGCATGGTCGGGAGCGGCCCCGGATTGGGCGGCCGACGCCTCCTCCACCGGCTCCTACCGGTGCGCCTACGGCGGGCAGCCCTCGGCGTCCGGCACATGGAGCGTCACGGGGACCGGCGAGGCCGCCCTCACCGCCGCCGACGGCAGCCCGGCTCCCGACGCCATCCCCGCCGGGAGCGAATGCACAGTCGTGGAGGAGACGCCCTCCGCCGGAGCCCTTCCCGACGGGTCATGGAACTGGAGCGATCCCGGATACCTCCCCGCAGGCGGAGTCGTCTCCATCGCGGCTGGCGACACGGCCTCCGTCATCGTCACGAACGCGGCGGTCCAGTCATTCGGCTCATTGGGGATCGAGAAGGCACTGGGAGACGGCGCTCCCCCGGACGTCACCTACACCGGCGCCTACACCTGCCTGCTCGGCACGGGACCGGCCGTGGTCGCCGAGGGCACGTGGAGCGTCACCGGATCCGGTGAGGCGGTGCTCATCCAGACCAGCGGCGATGCCGCCCGGATCCCCGTCACCAGTTACTGCCGCGTCACCGAGGACGCCCCGGATGCGGCCGATCTGCCGGACGCCTCCTGGCAGTGGGAGCCGGCCGTCTACACCGCGGGCGGGCACACGATCGGCACGGGCGGCGTCCCGATCGCCGGGGCGACGACGTTGACCGTGACCAACTCGGCCACGCAGTCCCTGGGAGCGCTCGCCATCGTCAAGGCCTACGACGATTCCGTCCCCTCCGGCACGCAGACCCGGTTCGCCGGGACGTACTCGTGCCGGCTGAACGACGCGACCGTCGCGTCGGGGACGTGGAGCGTGACCGGGACCGGGCCCGCCGGCCTCCGTCCCGATGAGGGCTCGGAGGCCCCCGACCGGATCCCCGCGGGCAGCGAGTGCACCGCCGTCGAGGGCACCCCCGCAGGCGGGCTCCCCGACGCCTCGTGGACGTGGGGCGAGCAGAGCTACGATCCGGCGTCCGGGCGCGTCACGGTCGCGAAGGACCAGGTGGCGACCATCACCGTGACGAACACGGCGACGAGGTCCCTGGGGCAGCTGGTCGTCAACGAGGAGTACGAGGGGGGCGACCCTCCCGACTGGGCCGAGGACATCGTCGTGGAGGGCCGCTATTCGTGCACCCTGGACGGAGAGGAGGCGGCCGGGGGCGACTGGTCGGCGGCGTTCGGAGAGTCCGCCGGTCCCTTCGACGTCCCAGCGGGCTCCGCGTGCACGATCACCCAGGACGAGCTGCCTCCCGTGCCCGACGGCTCCTGGCAGTGGGAGGCCCCGGTCGTCGACCCCGACGGGCCGGTGACCATCCCGGAGGGCGGGACCGGCGTCATCACGGTGACGAACCGGCTGACGCGCCTGTATGGCGGCTTCACGGTCACCAAGGCCATCGCGGGCGAGGGGACCCCTGACCCGTCCCTCACCTTCGCCGGGCAGTGGCGGTGCGTCTATCCGGGGCCCGACGCCGTGACCGGCACCTCGGACGACGAGACGGCCACCGGTGCGTGGGGTCCCGTCCCCGCGGGGCAGGCGTGGACGTCGGCGGGCGATGCGGGCATCCCGCGCACGTCGAGTTGCGTCGTCCTCGGCGAGGACGAGCCCGGACCTCCGGGCCCGGGTCTGGAATGGGACGGAGAGCCCGATCTCGGAGTGTCGGTGACCGCCTCCGAGCAGCCGGGGGAGGCGGCGATCACGGTGACGAACACCGTGGCCCCGGCCCCCGGTCCCACGCCGACCCCGACGCCTACGTCGTCCCCCGCCCCGTCTCCGAGCTCCTCGACCTCCGGCGCCGCCGGGGGCGGGGGACTGTCCGACACGGGGACCGGCGCGGGCGCCCTCGCGCTCGCCGCGGCCGCGCTGCTCGCGGCCGGGGCGCTGCTGGCGGTGAGGCGGCCCGGGAAGCGCTGAGCGGATGCGCGTCGGTGGACACCCCGCCTCGCCCCCGGCTTGGGCCTTGCTGTTCTGGGACGGCGGCGCGAAGATGGAACGGCATCAGCTCTCCGCCGATCCGCTCCCGCAGCGAGTGAGGGGCCATGGCCGACACCATTCCGAGCGTCCTGTTCGTCTGCGTCCACAACGCCGGGCGCTCGCAGATGGCCGCCGCCATGCTCGACCACCTCGCCCACGGCCGGATCGACGTGAAGTCGGCGGGGACCGAACCAGCCGACAGGCTCCACCCGGCCGTGATCGCCGCGATGAACGAGATCGGCATCGACCTCGCCCGCGAGCGCCCCGCGCTGCTGACCCCCGACGCCGTGGGGACGGCCGATGTCGTCATCACGATGGGCTGCGGCGACACCTGCCCCGTCTTCCCCGGCAAGCGCTATGAGGACTGGCAGTTCGAGGATCCCGCCGGACAGTCCCTCGAGGCCGTGCGCGCTATCCGGGACGGCATCGAGACCCGTGTCCGGAACCTCGTCGCGCAACTCACCTGACGCCCGACGCAAGTGTCACGACGTCACGCCCAGGACGAGGACGACGACGGCCAGCAGGGGCTTCTGCGGCGACCATGGGTGTCATGGTCCCGCGGCGGGCGTTCTTGGAGTGGCGACGCCCGCGCTCAAGGAAGCGACCAGGTTGAGCGCCTCCGGTATTGACAACTCCACGCGGTCGGATATCTGCTCATCAACTCTGCAGGCGCGTCGATCGATGTCCTTGCGCGCTCCGCCTTCCGACGTCACTTGGAGGTTCCGCCGGTCGGTCATGGTTGTGGGTGGTCCAGGCTCGGTGGGTGAGTTGTCGGGTGGTGATGATGGTGGTGGCGAGACGAATGAACGCGGCGATGACGCGGGTGCGATGCTCGGTGCGGTAGGACAGTCTGTGAAAGCCTCGGCTGTGTCATGAATTCGTGCGCTTCACCATTCGGCGCGTGCCTGTGTGGAGGGGCTCGCCCTTTTCGGAGAGCATGTCGTCGCATTCGAGAGTGCCCAGTAGATCTCGGGTCTTCTTCGAGTCGTGGCCGGCGTCCAGGTGAATCGCGATCCGGCTGGGCAGGCCCTTGGCCTCCGACCGAGGGAACGTGTCGTGCCTTGTTTGCCGCGGTCTGTTGGGAACTTGCCTGTGGCTTCGCCGTCGCAGGACGCTTTCACGAGGCACCCGTCCACGATGAGGTTTGTCGAGTTCGAGGCCGACCGTTTTCGCGGATGCGTCCAGGCAGAGCTGTTCCCGTGTCAACGGCCTGTAGGAATTGCCCATGGTGGCCAGGAGAACTGCCGGTCGCGGTCAGGGTTCTGCTCACCGGGAGGGGGGTTACCGCCGCCCCCGGCACCTTCGATGCGGGACACCTACCAGGCGCTGCTGCGCCTCTACGATGAGCACACCCCGGCTGGCCCGGGAAACCGAGACGAGAATCGTCCTTGGTGCCCAGAGCGGGCGGGGTGGGAGTGGTGACGGAGCGCGGCTGCCGGTTCAGGCCTGGCCGGTCGGCATCACGGTGATCCGGTGGAGGTTCATGTGCGCGGGCAAGGTCGCGACGTGGCCGACGACGGTGGCGATGTCGTCCGGGGCGAGCCAGTCGAACTGCGCCCTGGCCGCCTCCAAGAAGGCGTGAGCACCTTCGTTGGTGGCCTGGCTCTCGACCATCTCGGTGTCGACCAGGCCGGGCTCGATCACAGTGACCCGGATCTTCTTGGCGCCCAGCTCGGCTCGAAGGTTGCGGGACAGGTGCGAGATGAACGCCTTCGTGGAGGCATAGACCGGATAAGCCCCCTCGACCTGGTTCGCGGTGACGGAGGACGTGTTGATGATGTCGGCGACGCCGTGCTCGGCGGCGGAAGCGACCAGCTGCGGGGTGAACGCGGCGAGGGTGTTCACCAGCCCGTTCACGTTGACCGCGATCTGATGCTGCCACTGCGACCCGTCGAGGCCGGTCGCGGGGGTCGAGCGCATGACGCCGGCGTTGTTGAACAGCAGATCGGCGCCGCCGAGCTCGGACTGGACACGGGCGGCCGCGGCTTCGATCGCCGCGGTGTCGGTGGTGTCGGTCGCCAGGGCCAGCGCCGTGCCGCCCGCCGTCTGGACACGTGCCACGAGGCCGTCGAGGCGATCAGCGCGACGCGCGATCACGACCACGCGGGCACCGAGCGCGGCCAGGCGCTCGGCCGAGGCCGCACCCATTCCGCTGGAGGCGCCGGTGACGACCGCCACGCGGCCGTCGAGAGGAAGAGAAGCTGTCATGAGTTGCTCCGAAGGAAGAACGTGGGAGGGATGGGTGCAGCGTGGCCCGGGGGGCGGGTGACCGCGCGGAGACGCGAGCGGCCACCCGCGCCCGGGCGTCATAGCGCGCGGGGTCAGGCGGGCTGGCCGGTGGGCATGATGCCGACGTGAGGTAGGTTGACCCGGGCCGGGAGCGAGGCGATGAACCCGACGGTCTCGGCGATGTCCTGCGGCTTGAGCGACATGACCTGCTTGAACTCCTCCACGGCGGCCTTGGCTTGGTCGTTGCCGAGGTGCTCGGACAGCTCGGTGTCCACCAGGCCCGGCTCGATGACCGAGACGCGGACCTTCTTTGCGCCGAGCTCAGCGCGCAGATTGCGCGACAGGTGCGACACGAACGCCTTCGAGGCGGCGTAGACGGAGAACGCGGCCAGCACGGAGGTCGCCCCCACCGAGGAGGTGTTGATGATGTCGGCGACACCGCGCTGCTCGGCGGAGCGGATCAGCTGCGGGGTGAAGGCGGCGATGACGTTCGTGACGCCGGTAACGTTGACGTCGAGCTCGCGCTGGGCGATCTGGACGTCGAGGGTCTCGGCGGCGTTGAACAGCATCACGCCGGCGTTATTGAACAGCAGGTCGGCACCGCCGAACTCTGCGTCGACGCGGTCGACGGCGGCCTGAATGGCCGCGATGTCCGCCACGTCAGCGGCGAGGGCGAGCGCCGCGCCACCGGCGGCCTGGATGCGCGAGACGACCCCGTCGAGACGGTCAGCGCGGCGAGCGATGACGGCCACCTTCGCGCCGAGCGACGCGAGGTGCTCGGCAGTGGCCTCACCCATGCCGCTGGAGGCGCCGGTGACGACCGCGACGCGGCCGTCGAGAGGAAGAGAAATCTGAGTTGTCATGAGAAGAGCTCCTTGACACGAGGATCGGTGGATGTCCGTCCCGACGTGGCGTCGGGGCTTACCTATCTAGAACATCACTCGCCCGTGCCCCGTGGAATGCCAAAACAGGCCCGGCTCTGACTGGTACTGGCAAGGATAGTTTTGCCTGGAGCGGCGAATTCGCAGCCTTCCTGCGCTCGCGGCGGGCTGCCCTCACGCCCGAGCAGGTCGGCCTTCAGTCGTGCCCCTTTGGGGTGGTGTGGCCCTTGGTGGCCAGCTGGTCGCTTGCGGCGTGAGAGCGGTCACCGTGTGATCCTTCGAGGAAACTCTTACATCCCACTCGAAAGGCATTTTCACGATGACCGCACCTCATATTGTCGACCCTGCCCGCTTGCTCGGTGAAGTCCTCGCTGACTCGTCGCCGGATCTGATGCGGCAGTTGCTGCAGACCATGATCAACTCGCCGCTGTCCGCCGACGCGGACGCCGTGGCCGGCGCCGAATGGGGGCAGGCGTCCCCGGACCGGGTGGCGCAGCGCAACGGGTACCGACACCGCGACCTGGATACCCGGGTCGGGACGATCGACGTCGCGATCCCGAAGCTGCGGCAGGGCACCTACCTTCCCGGAGTGACTGCTGGAGCGCCGCAAGCGGGCCGAGACCGCGTTGATCACGGTCGTCGCGGACTGCTACCTCGCCGGGGTCTCGACCCGCCGGATGGGCAAGCTCGTCAAGACCCTCGGGATCCACTCGCTGTCGAAGTCGCAGGTCTCCCGGATGTCGGCCGGGCTCGATGAGCACGTCGAGGAGTTCCGCCACCGGCCCCTCGGCGACGCGGGCCCGTTCGCCTTCGTGGCCACCGACGCGCTGACGATGAAGGTCCGCGAAGGCGGCCGTGTGATCAACGCGGTCGTGCTGGTCGCGACCGGCGTGAACGCGACGGACGCCGCGAAGTCCTCGGCCTGCGGGTCGCGACCAGCGAGACCGGCCCGGCCTGGAACTCCTTCTTCGCCGACCTCGTCGCCCGCGGCCTGGACGGGGTGCGCCTGGTCACCAGCGACGCCCACCAGGGCCTGGTGGAGGCCATCGCAGCGAACCTGCCCGGAGCGGTCTGGCAACACTGCCGCACCCACTACGCAGCGAACCTGATGTCGGTAACCCCGAAGGCCATGTGGCCGGCGGAGAAGGCGATGCTGCACTCTGTCTACGACCAACCCGACGCGAAGAGCGTGAACGCCCAGTTCGACCGGCTCCTGGACTACGTCGACCAGAAACTCCCCGACGCGCACGACCACCTCGACACCGCCCGCGCGGACATCCTCGCGTTCACCGGGTTCCCCGAAGGCCTCTGGCAGCAGATCTGGTCCACTCCCCCGCAAGCGGGAGGTACCCCCACCCCAACGAGAGACTGAACCGGGAGATCCGCCGCCGCACGGACTCAGTCGGCATCTTTCCCAACCGCGACGCGATCACCCGCCTCATCGGCGCCGCCCTCGCCGAGCAGACCAACGAATGGGCCGAGGGCCGCCGATACCCCAGCCTCGACATCCTCGCCAAGAGCCAACTCACCCTCATCCCCGACACCGGAAGCGAGGCGAGCACCGACCCCGACCTCGAACTCACCGCCTAACCAACACCAGAAGGACCACCCACCGCCACACCACACCACACCACAGGACTTGACCCCTCTCACGGCGCAACTTGGGGATGCGCTGGTGCGCCTGGTTGCTCTGAGGGACTCTTCATCGGACGTTCCGGTGACGGCGGAGGTCGTCCGCCAAGAGGTCCTTTACCGGACGCTTCGCAGCCCGGCTGGTGGCACCCTCAGCTCGGCGGCGACCGCACCGATCGTCCGCCCCGAGTCAATGACCAGGCGGGCCGCCTCGTGAGGGTATTGGGCGGTGAACTTGCGACGCTGACCGCTACACGCCTTGCTTGCTCCCGCACTCACAAGCAACACCTTTCCGCAAGACCACCCGGTGCCGCTACACCAGGTGCCCGAAAAACCCGGGCAAGCTCACTTGTGCGGTGGGTGCCCCCGGCGAGACTCGAACTCGCAACCTACGGATTAGAAGGCCGGTGCTCTATCCATTGAGCTACGGAGGCGCGGAACGGACATGCGTCCGGACCGGGAACAAGGATATCCCGGCTGCCCGGCGCGCCCCAACCGGGCGAGTCCTCCCTCACGACGTTACATGGTCCCATCTGGTGGACACCCCTGCCGGGCGCAGCGGCCGTCGTCCACCATTGGCCCATGACCGCTCGCACCGCCCCCACCGCCGCTGTGCGCGGCGACGTGCGCGTGCGAATGCGAATGTGCGCCTGAGGATCCTCTTCCCCCCGTCCTTCGGCCGGTCTGCACGGTGTTCGCGCGCCCGGCCCCGCACATCGGACACCCCATGACCAACGCGCACTGTACCCGTGGGCACGAGCCCACCACCGTCTCCTTCGAGGTCATGCCCCCGCGCCACCCCGACGCCGCCCCGAGGTTCTGGGCGACCGTCGGCCGCCTCGTGGCCGCGCGCCCCGACTTCATGTCCGTCACATACGGCGCGGCCGGCCGCGACCGCGCGAGCGCGCGCAGCGTCGTCTCCGAACTCGTCACCTCCACGCCCGTCCCGCCCATCGCGCACCTGACCTGCGTGGGGACGTCGCCAGGCGAGATCGCCCGGGTGGTCTCCGACTACCTGGACGCCGGAGTGCGCGCATTCCTCGCGCTGCGCGGCGACCCGCCGGCAGGGGACCCCCACTGGAGGCCCGCCTCCGGCGAGGTCGCGAGCGCCACGGAACTCGTCACCCTCATCCGCCGTCTCGAGCGTCGCCGCTGCGAGGAGCACCCCGGTGCGGCCCTGCGCGCCGCCGTCCGCCCGCTCACCATCGCCGTCGCCACGTTCCCCGCCGGGAATCCGGCAGCCGGCACCACCGCCGACCAGGAGGTCGAGCGGCTCCTCGTCAAGCAGGCGGCCGGTGCCAGCTTCGCCATCACCCAGCTCTTCTGGGAGGCCGACACCTACCTCTCCTTCGTCGACCGGGCCCGCGCCAGCGGCGTCACCATCCCGATCGTGGCGGGTCTGCTCCCGCCCACCGATCCCTCCCGCCTGCGCCGAACCCAGGACCTCACTGGCATCGAGGCCCCGCGCGCCCTCCTCGACGCCCTCTCCGCCGCCGAGGGGACCGACGCCCTGCGCCTCGGCGTCGACGAGGGCGCCCGCCTGGCGGGCGGCATCCTGGACGGCGGAGCGCCGGGCCTCCATCTCTACACCTTCAACAAGGCCGAACCCTCGCTGCTCCTCCTCGAACGGCTGGGGCTGCTCGACCCGGTTCCATGAGCGTGCCGCCGCTGCGCCCTCGTCCCCCCGCCCGCACCACCGACCACGCAAGGACAACCACGATGACCACGACCACACCCTTCCCCGCCGCGACGATCCTGGGCTACCCGCGCATCGGACGCGGACGCGAACTCAAACGGGCGGTGGAGGCCCACTGGGCCGGGCGGCTGGACGCGGACGGGCTCCACGCCGCGGAGGCCGAACTGCGCCACGCCACCCACGAACGGCTCATCGAGTTGGGCCTGGGGCGCGACGACGCCTCCATCCCGGAGACCTTCGCCCTCTATGACCAGGTGCTCGACGCGATCTCCCTCATCGGCGCCGTTCCCCAGCGTTTCGCCGGCCGGGAGGGCCTCGACCTCCACTTCGCGCTGGCCCGCGGCGACGCGACGGTGGCGCCGCTGGAGATGACGAAGTGGTTCGACACGAACTACCACTATCTCGTCCCCGAGATCGGTCCGGACACTCCGATCCGCCTCACGGACCGCACGGTGGTCGACCGTTTCGCGCAGGCGCTCGGATGGGGAGTCACCACGCGCCCCGTGCTGGTCGGGCCCGTCACGCTCCTCGCCCTGGCCAAGGCCGCCGACGGGTCCCCGGAGGGATGGTCGCCGTTGGAGCGTCTCGACGAGGTCGTCGCCGCCTACCGGGCGGCGCTCGCCCTCCTGGCCGAGGCCGGCGCGCCCTGGGCGCAACTCGACGAACCGGCGCTGGTCTCGGACAACCTGCCGACGCCGCGCGGCCTCCTGATCGAGGCCGCGGGTCGGGCCTACCGGCGGCTCGCCGCCCCCGACGCCGGGCCCCGGCCCGCGCTGCTGGTCACCACGCCCTACGGGGACGGCGCAGCGGCCCTGCCCGCCCTGGCGGCGGCCGGGGTGGAGGCGATCCACCTGGACCTCGTGCGAGCGGGGGTGCCCGAGGCGCCCGGACCGCGCGCGCTCGCGGGCACCACCCTGGTCGGCGGCGTCGTCGACGGGCGCAACATCTGGGCCGCAGATCTCGCGGAGGCGGCGGACCGCCTGGAGGCGCTCCGGCGGGTGGCGGAGTCATCAGGGGCGTCGGGCACGGCCGTGGCGACCTCGACCTCGCTGCAGCACGTCCCCCACGACACCGCGCTGGAGCACTGGGAGGACCCGGTCCTCGACACGGCGCTGCACGACTGGCTGGCCTTCGCCGACCAGAAGGTGGGGGAGGTCACCACGCTGGCGCGCGGACTGCGAGCCGGACGCGGCGCGATCGCCTCCGAGATCGCCCGCTCGCAGAAGGTCCTGGCCGAGCGGGCCGAGGCCCCCGGGGTGTGCGTGCCTGCCGTCCGCACCCGCGTCGCCTCGCTCACGGAGGCGGATCGCACTCGCGTCGGCTACCCGGTGCGCGAGGCGGCCCAGGCGCGGCGGCTGGGACTGCCGGACCTGCCCACCACCACCATCGGATCCTTTCCGCAGACCGCCGACATCCGCCGGGCGCGCGCCGCCCACGCCCGCGGCGAGCTCGACGATGCCGCCTATGAGTCGCGCATCAAGGCGGAGGTGGCCCGCGTCATTGCCCTCCAGGAGGAGATCGGCCTCGACGTCCTCGTCCACGGCGAGCCGGAGCGCAACGACATGGTCCAGTACTTCGCCGAGCAACTCGCCGGATTCGCCGTCACCCGGGAGGGCTGGGTGCAGTCCTACGGCTCGCGGTGCACCCGCCCCTCGATCCTGTGGGGCGACGTCTGGCGGCCGGAGCCGATCACGGTGCCATGGACCGCCTACGCCCAGTCGCTCACCGCCCGCCCCGTCAAGGGGATGCTGACCGGCCCGGTCACGATCATCGCCTGGTCTTTCCCCCGCGAGGACATCCCGTTGTCCGAGGTCGGCGACCAGATCGCGCTGGCGCTGCGCGACGAGGTCGCCGACCTGGAGGACGCGGGCACACCCGTCATCCAGGTGGATGAGCCGGCTCTGCGCGAGCTCCTCCCCCTGGAGGCGTCGCGTCACGCCGACTACCTGGCCTGGGCCGTCGGCGCCTTCCGCGCGGCCACGGCGGGCGTTCGGCCCGACACGCAGATCCACACGCACCTGTGCTACTCCGAGTTCGGGCAGATCCTCGACGCGATCGCGGGCCTGGACGCCGACGTCACGTCCATCGAGGCGGCGCGCTCGCGGATGGAGGTCCTCCCCGAGCTGGCCTCACACGGGTTCGCCCGAGGGATCGGGCCGGGCGTGTGGGACATCCACTCCCCGCGCGTGCCGTCCGCCGAGGAGCTCGCAGGCCTCATCGGGGCGGCTGCGCGCACCGTGCCCGTCCACCAGCTGTGGGTGAACCCGGATTGCGGTCTGAAGACCCGCGCCTACCCGGAGACGGAGGCGACCCTGCGCAACCTGGTGCAGGCGGCCCGCACGGTGCGGGAGCGGATCGGCGCCGCCGCTGCCCGCAGGCCTGCGTTCACGCAGTCCCACGATGCGGACCAGACGTTGACCGGGGTCCGGCCGGCGGGGAGCATTGACCTGTGAGTGATTTCGCGCTGATGACATGCCGCCCCATGGGTGGCATGTGTGCGCGAATGTGCCGCTGATTGGAAACCCAGACCCCAATCAGACTGCCGCCTGAGTGAGCCCACCATGACGAGTGGGTGCGCGGCCCGACACATCGGATACTCACATGGCTCTCGTTGACACCCCTGCCCGTCCCGTCTCCGGCACATCCCGCCCTCCGGCGGCCCCCACATCGGAGGCCGCAGACTCCCTGGACGACTTCCTCGCCGTCCTGGACAACCTCCGTCTCTCCAATGCGGTGACCGTGAACCTGGACGAGAACACGGTGCGGATCGACCGCCGCCTCGTGGACCTGACCCGGCAGGAGTTCGCGCTCCTGGCGCACCTGGCCCGCAACGCCGACCGCACGGTGTCCCGTGAGGAGCTGTTCTCCACGGTGTGGCGCGACCGCGGGCTGGACGCGGAGTCCCGCACCGTCGACGCCCATATCCGCCGCCTGCGCCGCAAGCTCGACGTCGCCGATCTGCTGACCACGGTGCGCGGAGAGGGCTACCGCTTCAACTCCGCCCCCGGGGTGCGCGTCGTGCGCACCCGTCGCCACGCCCTCGCCGCCTGACGCCCCAAGAAGGCCGGGAGCCGCGCTGATGCGGCCCTGCTCCGACCATCCTCGGGGGCTGCGCGCAGACATGGCGGAGATCCTGCGACAGCAAGGGATGCCCGACGGGTACGGGTCCCCGCAGCGGGCCGCGTCCTGACGTCACAATCCGGACACCGGATGTGAAGAAGAATTTCAGTTTGACTTCCATCAGATGAATTTCTGGGTCATACTGTGCCGGAGACCACCACGGCGCCCGCCCGCGAGAACCGGCAGATCGACCCGATCGCCCGGCCGTTCCGGGCAGCGACCGGTCCGACCGGGCCGGCGCGGGGAGCCCCCGGATGGCACAAGGAGCGACCATGGACACCCGACCAGCACCCGACGCGCTGGCCGCCGTCCTGCGCGAGGTCGCCACCAGCGGCCCCTCCTCCCTGGCCAGGGTCGCGACGTACCTCCTCGGCGCACCCGACTCCCACGCCACCGAGACGATCGGCTCCATCGCCGAGGCGACTGGGACGTCCACGGCCTCGGTGACACGCCTCGCCCGGCGCCTGGGCCTATCCGGTTTCAAGGAGCTGCGCGTCGCCCTCGCGACGTTGCCGACGGGCACGGGGCGCGGGCCGGGAGCGGATGACGGCGTGGTCCTGCCCGGGATCTCCTGGTCCGACACGACCGCCGACCTCCTGCGCAAGCTCGCCGCGGAGGAGCGCCGCACCCTCGCGGAGGCCTCCCGGCTGCTGGATCCCGACCTGCTGGAGGCGGTGGCCGCCCGCATCCACGCGGCCCGCCGCCTGGTGATGTTCGGCGTCGGAGCCTCCCAGCTGGTCACCCGGGACCTCGCCGCCAAGCTCGACCGGATCGGCGTGCTGTCCCACGTCAGCGCCGACCGGCATGACGCGCTCGCGATCTCCGGGGCTCTGTCCGGCGACGACGCCGCGGTCCTCGTGTCCCACTCGGGCACCACGGAGGACGTGCTCGAGGTCGCGCGGGCGATGCGCGACAGGGGGGTGCCGGTCATCGGCCTCGTCTCCCGGTCGCACACCGCGCTCGCCGGACTGTGCGACTTCGTCCTGCGCACCTCCCAGGGGCAGGAGGCGGGCGTCCGGCCCGGCGCGACCTCCTCGCGCATCGGCCAGATGTTCGCCTCGGACGCCCTGTGCCTGGCCGTCATGCGCGTCGATCCGGCCCGCTCGCGCGCCCTGCTGGCCGCCACACGGGCCGTGGTCGACCCGCTCCACTGAACGAGGGCGGGACCCCGATCCGACATCCGCAGAGAAGAGACAGAGGAGAGGACCCCGATGACAGGCCCCACGCCCGAGGACATCGCCCGTCTGGAGACGGAGAAGGTCTCGGCCGAGTTCGCGGCCCTGGACCGCATGTCCGCCTTGGAGATCGTCACGACGATGAACAGGAAGGACGCGACCATCCCCCCGGTGATCGCCCGCGCGCTGCCCGAGATCGCCCAGGTCGTCGACGCCGCCACCGCCTCCCTGCGGGCGGGCGGACGGCTGGTCTACGCGGGCTGCGGAACGGCGGGACGCCTCGGCGTGCTCGACGCCTCGGAGTGCCCGCCGACCTTCGGCACGGACCCGTCCACGGTCATCGGCCTCATCGCAGGCGGCGACGCCGCGCTGCGCACCGCCGTCGAGGGCTCCGAGGACGACGAGCCGGCGGGGGCCGCCGACGTCGCCGCCCTGGGGGTCGGGCCATCCGACACCGTGGTGGGGATCGCGGCGTCGGGCCGCACGCCCTACACGGTGGCGGCCGTGCGCCGCGCCCGCCAGCTCGGAGCGGCCACAGCGGCCCTCGTGTGCACCGCGGGATCGCCGCTGGCGCACGCGGCCGACATCCCCCTCGAGGTCGTCACCGGTCCCGAGGTCGTCGCGGGCTCCACACGGCTGAGCGCCGGGACGGCGCAGAAGCTCGTCCTCAACATGATCTCGACGGCCACGATGGTGCGGCTGGGCAAGACCTTCGGCAACCGCATGGTCGACGTCCGGGCCACGAACGCGAAGCTCGAGGCCCGCGCCGTCACGATCGTCTCCGACATCGCCGACGTCGACCTGGGCGCCGCCCGCCGCGCGCTGGCAGAGGCCGGCGGGGAGGCGAAGACCGCCGCCCTCATGCTGATGGCCGGCGTGGACGCCCTCGCCGCCCGGGAGCGGCTGAGATCGGCGGAGGGAAGCCTGCGGGCCGCCCTCGGCCCCGATCCCTCCCTGGCCCACTGATCCGTTTCCCCACCCACCCCTCCCCCAGGAAAGGACACACCATGGCAACCGACGCCAGGGCACTGGCCCACGACATCGAGCGGCTGCTCGGTGGCGACACCAACATCGAAGACCTCGAGAACTGCATGACTCGCCTGCGCGTGACGGTCGGAGACCCCGGCTCCGTCGACGTCCCCGCGCTGAAGGCCCGCGACGGCGTCATCGGCGTTGTCGTCCAGGCGGACTCCCTCCAGATCGTCCTGGGACCGGGCCTGGTCGACCGCGTCGCCAAGGAGATGGGCGCTCCGGCCGCGCCCTCCGGCGGCATCGACCTCAAGGCCCGGTCCGAGGAGGTCCACGCGCAGACCCGCGCGAAGAACGACAACGCCGCCACGCGCCTGCTGCGCCGCATCAGCGCGATCTTCGTGCCCCTGATCCCCGCGCTCATCGCCTGCGGCCTCATCGCCGGCATCAACGGCATCCTGGGCAACCTGGTGACCAGCGGCGCCGCGCCCGGCCTGGCCGCCTGGACGCCGCTGATCGGCGTCCTCTCCGCCGGATTCATGGGCGCCCTGCCCCTCTTCGTCGCCATGAACGCGGCGAAGGAGTTCGGGGGCACGCCGATCCTCGGCGGCGTCATCGGCGCGATCATCATCTCCGCCGCCGTCGCCAATGTGACGGTCTTCGGCGTCACGCTGGCGACCGGCCAGGGAGGCGTGCTCGGCGCCCTCGTCGGCGGCATCCTCATCGCCCACGTCGAGAGGTGGGCGCGCTCGTGGTGCCCCGACGTCATCGCGATCATCGTCGTCCCGCTGGTCAGCGTCGTCATCGCGGGCCTGCTGCAGGTCCTCGTCATCATGACGGTCACCGGCTGGCTCGCCTCCGCCATCGGCACCGGCGTGTCCTGGCTGCTCACACACGGCGGCGCGATCTCCGGCTTCGTCCTGGGCGGGTTGTTCCTGCCGGTCGTCATGACCGGCATGCACCAGGCGCTCACCCCGATCCACACCACGCTCATCGAGCAGCAGGGCATGACGATCCTCCTTCCCGTGCTCGCCATGGCCGGTGCCGGCCAGATCGGCGCCACCCTGGCCCTGTGGCAGCGCTTCCGGGCGAACCGCACCTTCACCCGCGCGATCAAGGGCGCCCTGCCGGCCGGGTTCCTCGGCATCGGCGAGCCGCTGATCTACGGCGTCACCCTGCCCCTGGGGCGCCCATTCATCACCGCGTGCGTCGGCGGGGCGTTCGGCGGCCTCACGGTCGGCCTGTTCAACCAGTTGGGCGTCACCGTGGGCGCGGTCGCCATCGGCGTGTCGGACCTGTCGCTGTTCCCGCTGCTGACCGGTTCGCACGGGTGGCCGGGCGCCGCCGCCGGCTACGGGGCCGGGCTGCTGGCCGCCTACCTGGCGGGCTACCTGGCCACGCGCCTCTTCGGTGTCTCCGACACCGTCGTCGCCGAGGTCGCCTCCTCGTTCCCGGCGGAGGCGGATCCCGTGGCTTCCGACGCCGGGCCGGTTCCCGCCGCGCGATGACACTGGGAGTCAGCGTCTTCCCCGCCGAGCTCGACGTCGCCCGCGGCACCCTCGCGGCGGCGTCCGAGGCCGGCGCCGGCACCGTCTTCACCTCGCTCCACATCCCCGAGGACGACCCCGCGATGGTCCGCGAGCGTGCGGCCGCGATCGCGGGATTGGCCCGCGATCGGGGCATGAATCTCATCGCCGACGTGGAGCCCCGCGTCACCGCCGCCTTCGGGGACGACCCCTGGACCGTCCTGCGCGACCTCGGCGTCACCCGCGTGCGCCTGGACAACGGCTACACCCTGGAGGAGTCGGCGCGCATCGCCCGCGTCCTCCCGGTGGCGTTCAACGCCTCGACCGTCGTCCCCGCGCAGGCCGCGCAGGCGGCCGTCCCCGGGTCACGCCCCGCCTCGGGGACCGGGGGAAGCGCCGAGCCGCGTCCCTCGGACCCGGACGACCCCTCCGCCGCGCTGGCGCTCCACAACTACTACCCGCGCACCTGGACCGGACTGTCCGAGAAGGCGGTGAGGGACTCGGCGCGCGACTGGCATGAGGCCGGCCAGCTCGTCGGCGCGTTCCTCTCCGGCGACGCGCGACGCCGTGGACCCCTGCGCGCCGGACTGCCGACCATCGAGGACCTCCGCGACGCGGACCCCCTGGTCCAGCTGCTCGTCCTGGAGGATTGCGGCTGCGACCAGGTGCTCGTCGGCGACCCGGCGCTGGCCGCCGGCACCTGGCGGCGCATCGGCCGGTGGATCCGCCAGCGCGTGCTCGAGGTGCCCGTCGTCCTCGACGCCGGGCAACCCATCGGCCCGGCCCTCGCGGCGGAGCTGGCCGCCCCGGACGCCACGCGCCCCGATGACGCCCAGTACCTCGTCCGCCTCCGGGGCTCGCGCGCCCGGCTGAGGGACGTGGACCTCACGGGCCTGCGCGGAGGGGAGCCGCGGCCGCGGGGATCCCTCACCGTCGAGCTCGACGCCGCGGGCCGTTACCGCGGGGAGATCGCCCTGACCCGCGCCGACCTGCCGGGCGACCCGTGGGTCGCCGTCCTCGGCCGCGTCCCCGTCGCCAGCCGTCGCCTGGTCGACCTGGCCGGAGGGAACCAGCGTCTGGCGTTGTCGCCTCGATCGGCCTCGCCGACCGGCGCGACAGAGCGCCCCTCCCATGAGCAGACAGACAGGAGAACCCCATGAGCATCGTGCGGCGCCACCGCCCCGGCACCGGCCCCGCGGACATCGCGCCCGCGCCCGGCGACACGGTCCTCGCCCCCGTCGACGGCACCGTCGTGCCCCTCGCCGAGGTCGACGACGAGGTCTTCTCCTCCGGGATGCTCGGCCCGGGCGTGGGGATCGCACCGACTTCCGGGGAGGTGCGGGCCCCTGTCGGAGGCACGCTGGCCACGGCGTTCCCCACCGGCCACGCCTTCGGCATCGTCGCGGAGGACGGGACGCAGGTCATGGTCCACATCGGCCTGGACACGGTCAGACTGCAGGGCAGGGGCTTCACTCCCCGGGTCGAGAAGGGTGCCCGGGTGGCGGCCGGGGACCTCCTGGCCACGGTGGACCTCGCGACCGTGCGCGACGCCGGGTACTACCCCGTCACGATCGTGGTCGTCCTGGGCGGGACGGACCTCGCCGCGGTGACGCCCACCGAGGCCGCCACGGTCTCCGCCGGCGACCCCGTGCTCCTCCTCCGCCACTGACACCGGGGGAGGAGCGGGGCCGGCGGCGCTTCAGATCAGCAGCCGGTAGGCGGCCGAGCCGGCCGGGATCTCCTCGACGTGCATGGGCGAGGCCTCCATGCGTCGGCGCAGGCCGTCGATGTCCTCCCGGGCGCCGAGGTCGATGCCCACCAGCGCCGGCCCGGACTCGCGATTGTTCTTCTTCGTGTACTCGAAATGGACGATGTCGTCGCCCGGGCCCAGGACGTCGTCGAGGAACATCCGCAGGGCCCCGGGCTGCTGGGGGAACGTCACCATGAAGTAGTGCCGCAGTCCCTCATGGCGCAGCGAGCGCTCCATGACCTCCGCGTAGCGCGTGAGGTCGTTGTTCCCCCCGGACACCAGACAGACGATCGGACCATCGGCCAGGTCCGGACCGAGGATCCGCGCGCGGTCCCCCTGACTCGACAGGTGGAGGCGGGCGGCGGTGCTCGCCAGCGCCCCGGCCGGTTCCGCGATGATGCCATCGGACTGGTAGAGGCTCACCATTTCGGTGCATACGGCGCCCTCCGGCACGGTGAGCACGTCGTCGACCAGGCGGCGGACGACCTCGAACGGGAGACGGCCGGCCGTTCCCACCGCAGTGCCGTCGACGAAGGGGTCGACCGATTCCAGGGCCACGGGGGCTCCTGTGTCCAGGGCGGCGCGCATCGACGCCGCCCCCTCCGGCTCGACCCCCAGGATGCGCAGGCCCGGGCGCGCGTGGGCGAGCCATGTCGCGACGCCGGCGAGCAGACCGCCCCCACCGCACGGGACGAGGACGCAGGAGGCGTTCTCCGGCATCTGCTCGGCCAGCTCGACCCCGATCGTCCCCTGGCCCGCGATCGTCACCGGGTCGTCGTAGGGGTGGATGTAGACGCGGCCGGTCGCCCGCGCCGTCTCCTGGGCGAGAGCGTTCGCCCGGTCGAAGGGACCGTCGACGATGACCTGCTCGACCCGGCCGCGCCCGATGGCGGCGATGGCCTCGCGCTTCTGCCGCGGCGTGTTCGACGGCAGATAGATGGTGCCGTTGATGCCCAAGTGGGAGCAGGCGTAGGCGACGCCCTGCGCGTGGTTGCCGGCCGAGGCGGCGACGACGCCGAGCCGCCGCTCCTCCGGGGCGAGGGCGCAGATGCGCGCGAAGGCGCCGCGGACCTTGAAGGACCTGCATTTCTGCTGGTCCTCTCGTTTGAGGAGGACGTTGACGCCGATCGCATCGGTGAGTCGCTCGGAGCGGCCCAGGTGGGTGCGGCGCACAACGCCGTCAAGCGCGGAGGCGGCCGCCTGCACGTCGGCAGGCGTGACGGGCAGGGAGATGTCGGGCATTCGGGGTACTTTCTCGGGACGTTGCGAACGGTTGAGCTGAGAGGGGGAGATCTTCGCGACCCACGCTCACTGTATTTCCCCATGAGCGTGAACGCGGCTTGAGGGTGTCTGGTCGTTGATGCCAGTGTGGGGTCGATGCTGATTGTGGTGGTGGAGCTATGCCGCGTCGGTGTGCTCGCGTTCCTCCCCTCTGGCGCATTCGTGCGTGTCGGCCCATTCTGCCGCCAGGATACGGATGCACGGCTCTGCCGAGTCAACCGAGCCCATGACGGTGGGCCGTGCGTCGGCCGCGATCAGATGGTCGTCATCGAACACAGGCGTTCCGCGTAATTCGGCTGTTCTAGGTACGCCTGTGGGGTAATGCCGCAGGTCGGGTGTGGTTGTGGATAGTCCGGCTCCAGTTGCCATAGATACACGATCGCGTCGTGTCGTTGGGTGATTGTGCGGCTGGTGGGCGTATTAGTCATGTTCGTGCGGACAGTGAAGAGTGGGAAGAACACGTACGTGCAGCTCGCGCACAACACGTGGGACCCGCTCCGGAAGCGCTCGACGTCGAGGGCGGTGTTCTCCCTGGTCGCGAACCGGGCCCTGGCCCCGTCCTCGAAGTTCGCGGCGGCGGAGTGGATGAACCACGACGTGTTCATCCCCGGCCCCGCCGGCGCGGCCGGGCAGGTCGAGGAGGAGGCCTGCTACCGGGCGATGGACTGGCTTCACGACGTCGAGGCCACCTTCGCCAAGCGGGTGTACTACCAGGTCACCGACCTGCTCAACCTCGAGGTCGACGTGCTGTTCTTCGACACGACCTCGACGTCCTTCGAGACCGAGACCGCCGACGAGCCCGTCTGGCGCGACGACCACGGCCACGCCGTCACCGGCGACGAGGGCGACGGCATCTGCGGCGGCGAGGGCGGTGTGCCGGGCGGGGCGGTCAAGGCGGTCAGGTTCCGCACCTGGGGCGAGTCGAAGGACTCCCGTGAGGACCTGCCCCAGGTCATCATCGGGATGGCTGTCACCCGTGAGGGGATCCCGGTACGGGTGTGGTCCTGGCCGGGCAACACGTCCGACTCCGCCCTGATCGGCCAGGTGCGCGCCGACAGAGGGTGTCAAGGCTTTTGTGTAAGCGGCTTGGTATCGGTTTGATCACAGGTAGGGTTCGATGCGGTCGGGGTAGGCCAGGGCGAACTGTTCGAGGGCCATTTTCCATTTCGTCGTCACGGCGCCCTCGACGAGGCGGGGTTCGGCGCGTCGCTGATCGGAGGGCTTGCCGCGTTCCTTGAGTCGGTCGCGTGCTCGTTTGTCCTCGATGTTGCAGATCGCCAGCCACAGCAGCTTGACCGCGGCGGCGTCGTTGGGGGAAGTGGCCGCGGGACTTGGTCACTTTCCGCAGCTGATAGTTCAGCGACTCGATCGCGTTGGTGGAGGGGGTACCCCGCGTGCGGGGGAGAGATCACCCGGCGCAGCTCGGGCGGGAACGCGAGGAACGGGGTGAACCGATCCCACGCGTCCTGGAACGTCTTCACCGCTGACGGGTAGCGTTTGCCGAGGTCGGAGTCGGCGAACTCGGTCAGCGCCTCGAGCGCGGCGTCCTCGTTCACGGCCTGGTAGATCGGTTTGAGTGGGGACTGTCCGGAGAACGGTGGATATGGGGTTGATCTGACTGAGGGGTAACGGATACCATGGCTCTGAGGCTACAGGTGCTGGTTCTGTCCGAGGTTGTTCCCGCTCCGTCGTTCGACAGATGAACAATGTTTGTCAAGAAGCCCTGCAAAAGGAAGTTCGACGGTGAACGCTCGTCGTGGCAAGTTTCGACGTCTCGCGTTGGTTGCGGCTGCGCTCGTCATGTCTGTCGGAGTCGTGGCGGGTGCGAGCGACCCGACCGCCGCTGCTTCGGCAAGCACAAGCGCGACATACTACCGCGATCTGACAGTTTTCACGACAGTGCGGGCACACTACTCCGGTGCGATTTCGTGGGAGAACCTCGGAGGGACGACGTATCGGAGTGACGGCACGACGTCGTCGACCTATTGTGGTGGGGCTGCCGGAGACAAGGTCCAACTTCGCTATCCGGAAAACGGAAGCGCTTGGGCAACCACCTATTTCTCTCCGACAAGTTATTCCTGGAAATCGTTTCCATCGTCTAGCTACGACTATCGTAAATTTGTTATGGCATTTCAGATTCAGGGATCGTGCGGAGCTGGGCGATATGAGACCGCGCGATACGTCTGGGGAACGATTCACTACTGATCTTGAGGATAATTGAGGGAAAAGGGGTGGAAATGCGGCGTTCATCGAAAGCGCTATTTGTCGTCACGGCATCCGTGTTGCTGTGCGTTGGGGGTGCGGTTCTGTCGGTCAATACGTTAGCGCCGAAGTCGGAGGCGGGCGAACCGACGCCGAAGCGCGAGTCGATGCAGGTATATCAAAGGCACGCTGCGATACCTCCCGAGATCTCGGCGCTCGACACAGAACTCACTGAGTTTCAGGAAGTCTATCCCCCGGGAGTGACTCCTCCCACCGTTGCCGATCTTCTCCCTTGGGCCGTGGGCGCCGAGGTCGTCTCTCAACAAGATGGGGAAATCGTCTACCGCTCGACGCAGGAGAATCCAGAGACACGGGAGATGATAGGTTCACCGGGCTCTTCGGAGGGTGCGACCAGAGGAAATGGCGCCGTAATTGTGACCAAGGAAGGCGACGTGGCCATTTTGGCGGCAGTCAATTGGGAATGCGCGTGGATCGGAGAATTTGTGTCGGCCTCGGAAGACAATGACGTCAGTCGAAAAGATGAAGCTATTCGTCAAATCAGCCGATTCCCAGATCTGGACGTTGTTCGAAAGTACAACCCTGAACTGGGCGACGTCGATCGTGAAGCTCTCGTTCCTCGAATCAAATCCGGGGACGTCGAGTTCGCCAGGTATGTGTTGACCACATCCTGTCAGCAATGAGTCCGCCGATAAGTGGCAGCCGTCGCTCCGACGTCAGGGTCTCTGCAAGTTCGCAGGATTCCGGATGGAGGCCTGATAATGGGAAGATTCTTAGATGTCTGACGAGATTCGGTCTGTTCAGCGTTGGCTGAACGAGACGTACGGTTCGGTTCCAGGTGGGGTACGCCTCGTCGAGGATAACGTGACCGGGTGGAACACGATCTTCGGTCTGCGACGTGGTCTGCAGCATGAACTAGGAATCTCGCCGGTGGCTTCTGGTTTCGGGGAGCAGACTCAGGAGGCGTTCAGGACCCAGATCGGTCGAGTGGATGCCTCCAGTAGTACGCCGCTGAACGTCCTGAGGATCATCTCGGGATCATTGTGGTGCAAGGGCTATGCGGGGGCTCGTGATATCGCGGGGCCGGTCACGTTCGCCGATCTGGAGGACTCACTGTCGACCATCCGGGGGCTGTTGGGTTTGGGGTCGGCGGGGCCCTATGTGGATCTCAAGTTCATGATGTTCCTTCTGTCGATGGACTCGCCGACCCTGCTCACGCTCTACGGCGGTGTGGCAGCGGTGAGGACGGTCCAGCAGTGGCTCAACGGCCAGTACGCCGCACGCCAGGATTTTCCGCTGTGCCCGGCCGACGGCGTCTTCTCGCGCCAGGTTCTCACAGCGTTCTTGTACGGCGTCCAGTACGAGATTGGGATGACGGACGGAACTGCCAACGGCAACTACGGACCCGGGACCCGCGCGGGGCTGCGAAGCGATGCCCCCGTTGGCCCGGGCGACTCTGACGGTTCGCATCACTTTGTGCGGCTGTTCCAGGGCTTGCTGCGGTGCAATGGATACTCGGGTGCTCCGTTCACGGGCTCCTTCGACTCGGCGACTGCGGCGTTGGCCGAAGAGTTCCAGGGCTTCATGGAGATGAACGTGACCGGCCGCGGCGACTACTCGACGTGGTGCGGCCTGCTGGTCTCTTGCGGGGACACCGGATTGGACTGTGCTGCCTTCGACACGAACGCTCAGCTCACTGTGAGCTCGGCGCGCGCGCTGGCGGCGGCCCCGTTCAACATTGGCGGCCGCTACCTGGTGGGCGGAACCGGCTTCATCTCCATCGGCGATCTCGATGGGATGCGGGCGGCGGGGCTGCGTCTGGTCCCGATCTACCAACGCTGGAACAACCAGATCGGCGACTTCACCTCTTCCAATGGTGTGGCCCAGGGCCTAGAAGCTCTGGAGCGGGCCCGAACGCTGAATCTCCCGGACGGCGAGCTCGTGTTCTTCGCAGTCGACTTGGATGCGACATCTGACCAGATGCCAGCTGTTCTCAGCTATTTCAGTGGCGTCAAGGCGTCCGCCGATGGCGCGTTGACCTCGAGGATCCGCGTCGGTGTCTACGGGACGCGCGCGGTATGTCAGGCCGTCGCGGACGCGGGTCTTTCTGAAGCGTCCTATGTAGCCGGCGCGTCGTGGGGGTACTCCGGGAACATGGGGTACCCGATGCCCGAGAACTGGCAGTACAACCAGATCGAGGTCGATGTCATGCGGGCAGGAATCAACGTCGACCGCGTCAGGGTCTCCCGCCGCGCGGAGTCGGTGGCCCTCGCCGAGGTGACCACGCCCCCGCAGAACAGAACATCCACCGACGTCTTTGGCACCGGGTTCGACATTATGTACGAATGGTGCTGCCGGGCGGAGACGCTGTGCGAACAGCAGACCGGTACTTTGACGATCCCTCCGACGTCTCACATCGGACCGGTCGTGGCGCACTACCTGAGAAAACTGGAGTACTGGAATGGAGTGGGCGAGAAGGCTCTCCTGTGGAAGGCCATCACCCCGTATCCGGCATCGCTCATTGGCGCTGACAACTTCCTCCAAGGCAGCATCGATGCCATTGGCGACTTCGACGACCATCTGGTGCCGTCGGGTGAAACGTGGACCGGGCAGCCGTTCAGGATACGCTCCAATTTCGACCAGATCGGCTTGGACGCCCCGCACTTCGCCGCGACCTTCTTGGGCTACATCGACCTGGACCCGTACTCCACCAACCAGGCCTATCTGCTGGGCGACCTGGCCGGCTGGGCTCTCGACCTCCTCTCCGTGTGGGGCGACTACGAGAGATACACCTCCGCGGGAGGGTCAACTCCTCTCGACGACTGGGCGAGCGGCTCGATTGGCTCGGACGGAGGGAAGTTCTCGCGCGACGACATCATCGCCGACGCGGATGCGTGTCTCATCGCCCAGACCGTGCTGGCCGGTGGGAGCCGGTATTTGTCGGACCATCTGCGCGCCATGATGACGCGCAACGCCTACCAGCGCGTCGGGGACTTCTACCAACAACGATTTGGCCGATCCCCGGAGAGGGTTTCCGACACGTTCTACGCACTGATGACCGATCTGGAGGTCGGGGGAATCCCCATTCCGGATGGGGTCAGCGCTGGATTGTATCAGGCAGCGGCAGACGCCAAGGAGATGCCGAACGAGGACCAGGTCAGAGACCTCGGACGCGCCTACGCGTCCGTGATGGCCGAGATGGATTCCCGGTCGTGACCCGTTGGCGGGCGGTGGCCGCGGACCTCGGGGAGTTCCTCCTCGGGGCGCTGTGGAAGCTGGCGGCCGCTGCCTTGCCCTGCCTGGCATGCTTCTTCTCGATGTCGGTGATCCCGTATTCATATGTGGGGCTGTGGTGCGCCTCCAGGATGCCATCCGATGTACCCGGAACGGGGGATCCGATCATCGAGGGGCTCCCGCTCGTCGGCCCGCACTCGATGTGGGACATGCTCTTCACCGTGGCCTTCATCGCGCTGGTCGGATTCCTCGGCCCTCTTTGCGCCCTCAGCACGTCCGTCGGCAGGCAAGTGGCTTGCGGGTGGTTCCTCGTCCTGCGCTGTCTGACCGCAGCGTTCTCCATCTGGTGGGAGGTGACCGCGTACTCCTCCACCGATGTCACCCGGCACGCGCAGGGCACGTCGTACTGGCCAGCGCCCTTGGTGCTCCTCTGCGTCCACGCACCGGTTCTCCTCGCCGTGGGCATGCTCCTCAGGGATGAGCGAAAGGCGTTGCGCATGCCGTGGCAATGCCGCCTCGCTCGCACGTCGGGCGCGTACGCGGGTGGCCTCGTCGTCACGTGGGTCATCTGGTCGCTGTGGGTGTGGCCGTTGATCCGTCCGTGAGGGCGAGGACGGTGACCCCGCCTCATCCATCTAGACTCGAGGGCGTGAGTGAGACTATTGAGACTGGTGCCGCGTCCGGGACCCCCGCGCCGCGCCCCCTGCGCGAACCGCTGGTGTGGATCGACTGCGAGATGACGGGCCTGGACATCCAGAGGGACGCGCTGATCGAGGTGGCCGTCGTCGTCACGGACGCCGACCTGCGGATCGCCGATCCGGGCCTGGACGTCCTCATCGCCCCTCCCCGGGAGGCCCTGGACCACATGGACGACTTCGTGCGCACGATGCACACCACGTCGGGCCTCCTCGACGAGCTCGCCGACGGCCTCACCCTGGAGGAGGCCCAGCGCCAGGTGCTCGCCTACATCCGGCGCCTCGTCCCCGAGCCGGGGAAGGCGCTGCTCGCCGGGAACTCCGTGGGAACCGACAAGATGTTCCTCGAGGTGGGCATGCCCGAGGTCATCAACCATCTCCACTACCGCCTCATCGACGTCTCCTCCGTCAAAGAACTCGCGAAGCGCTGGTACCCCGCGGCCTACTACGAGTCCCCCGACAAGCACGGCGGGCACCGCGCGCTCGCCGACATCCTGGAGTCCATCCAGGAGCTCGAGTACTACCGCCGCGCGTTGTTCCCGCCGGCGGGGAAGGGCCCGTCCCGCTCGGACGCGCGCCGCATCGCCCAGGAGGTCAAGGATCTGGGCATCGTGACGCCTGGAGCCTGACCACCGCGCCCGCTCGCTTCCTCCTCTCCCGCGGCGGACGAGGGCGGCGCTGCGCGCGCCGGAGTCTTCGCAGGCGAGAGACGTGCGGCTGGTCCCGTCCACAGGTGCGGCTTGCAGGCCACCCATCCACAGGCCGGCCAGGCGCGGTTGGGTCGTCCACAGGTGCGCCCTCCCTCGACGTCCTGACACGCGGCGTCCGCTCCATCCTGGTCCCCACATCCGGCACGAGGCCGGATGGGGACGGATGGAGAAGCGCGCGATGAGCGAGACAACGATCACCCTGCGCGGCAGGGTCGGCAGCATCCCGAAGGCCTACGACACCCGCGCCGGGACAGTCACGGTCCGGTTCCGGTTCGCGGTGTCCACGTGGCGCATGACGGACGGCAACCAGTTCGTCCAGGGCGAGGCCCATTGGTACACCGTGCGGTGCTGGGATCAGCTGGCGCGCAATGTCCTCATCTCGGTCCAAAAAGGGGATCCCCTGATCGTGACCGGCCGTGCGGGGGTCAACGCCTGGATCGACTCGGGCGGGGAGGCGCGCGGCGAGCTGGTTGTCACCGCGCAGGGCGTCGGCTTCGACCTGGCCTATGGGCGGGGGACCCTGATCCGGCCCGAGAGGA
>JALCNR010000019.1 GCA_022649165.1 Actinomyces sp. | reverse complement strand
GGCCGTGCGGGGGTCAACGCCTGGATCGACTCGGGCGGGGAGGCGCGCGGCGAGCTGGTTGTCACCGCGCAGGGCGTCGGCTTCGACCTGGCCTATGGGCGGGGGACCCTGATCCGGCCCGAGAGGAGGAGCGCCCCGGAACCGGGCGGGGAGACGGGACGGGCGGAGGGCCAGGACGCCGCCGCGACGCCGGGGGACGCCGAGGCGTCCGCACCGGGCAGCGTCCACGACCGCTGGGACACGCGCGCGCGGTCTGGCGACGAGGACCCGGCGGTGGCGGCCGAGGAACAGGCGGCTGACGAGCTCGGGAGCCTCGACTCCGATGAGCGCGCGCTGGCCGATGCGGGGGTGCCCGATGCGGGGCAGGCGCTGTGAGCGGTGGGCCCGGGCGGTCGCGGTCCTGGCCGTCCTCGCGGCCCCGGCGGCTCCTGCGGGCGCGGCGGTCCCGGCGGAGACGGCACCGGCTCCGCCCGCGGCGGCGGATGCGCCGAGGATCGGCGCGGCCGGGGAGGCCCGGCCCGGGGAGAGCTTCTCCTTCGACCGGGGGAGCCTTGCGACCAAGCTGTTCCCGGTGCGCACGCGGGCGGATCGGGAGATCCCCGACGTCTACGCCTACTGCGTCGAGTCCCGCGTCGATGCGCGTTTCATGACGGAGGCGGAGCGAGTGGGATGGGACGAGTTCCCTGGCTCGAATCGATTCACGCAGCCGGAGGTGCGCGCCAAGGTCGGCTGGATCCTCACCCATAGCCATCCGCGCGTCGATCTCGACCGGCTGGGGGCGGCCGCCGGTGCCGAGGGACTGACAGAGGAACAGGCGATCGCCGCGACCCAGGGCGCGATCTGGCATTTCACGGACGACCGGCAGATCGGGGAGGCGAACTCGGCGAATGTGTCCGCCCTTTACGCCTATCTCACAGGGCCCGGCAACACGGGCCTGCCCGAGGACCAGGTGCGCCCCACCGTGGAGTTGGCGGCGCCGGGCGGCGACGCGACGGCCGGAACCCTGGCGGGTCCCGTCGTCGTGTCGACGAACCAGGAGTCCGTCGCGGTCCGCGTCGAGACCTCCCCGTCCCTCGACCAGCAGTCGGGGCCGGGGACGCCGGAGGAACCCCTCGTGGTCGGCGCCGACGGGGAGGCGGTGGACCTGGAGGCCGTCGGGGACGGGGAGGAGCTGTGGGTCCGGGTGCCGATCGACGCGCCGGCGGGATCCGCGACCTTCACTGCCACCGTGAAGGGTTTGGAGAACCAGGGGTCGCTGCTGGTCACACGTGATCGTTCGGGCGGGCACGGGCAGACGCTCATCTTGGTGGACGCGACGCCGGTGCGCGCGGACTCCACGGCGGCCGTGTCTTGGGGGGCGGCGCCGGTGACCGGCGACGTGGCGTGGACGAAGACGGATCCGGACGGATCGGCGCTGGCCGGTTCGCAGTGGGAGATCGCCGGGCCGGGAGGATGGTCGATGTCCGTCTCCGACAACACGGGAGAGGGCGGCGGCGCGGCGGCGGACGCCGATCCCGCGCCCGGAGCGTTCCGGGTGGAGGGCCTGGCGGCGGGGGAGTACCGGTTGCGGGAGACCGCCGCCCCCGAGGGCTTCGTCCTGGACGGGTTCGCGCACGGGTTCGAGGTGGCCGAACGCGGGGTGACCGTGAACCTCGGGCCTTTCGCCAACACACCGTCACCCCCGCCGGCGCCGCCGTCCCCCACGCCCGAGGGGCCGACGGCGTCGGCTCCCGGGTCCGTTCCCCCGGGGCCGCGTCTGGCGGCCACCGGAGCGGGTGGAGCGGCGCGGATCGCCATGGCGGGCCTGATGGTCCTCGTCCTGGGCGGGGGAGCCGTGGCGGCCTCCGTGAGGGGACGGATGTTCTGAGGCCCGGGGGCTCCCGGCTCCGGGGCGGCGCGGGCACCGCGCCTGGCGCTCAGCATCCCGCGGCCTCCGCTCCCGCTCCCGGCCGCTCCAGGATGGCGACGGCCTGGGCGAGCGACCCGTCGTGGCTCACCGACAGGTGCCAGGCCAGGCCGCCGCCGAGCGTGCGCTCGACCTCGGCCGCGACATGCCCGCGCAGGGCCACCGAGGGACGCCCCCAGTGGTCCTGGACGACCTCGATGTCATGCCAGTCCACAGACTCCGGGGCGATCGGCGGCGCGGTGCCAGCCAGCGCCGCGGACCACGCCTTGACGACGGCCTCTTTCGCGGCCCACCGCGCTCCCACATGGGGAGCCAGCTCCGCCGGATCCTCGGGCGACGCCCCGCGGGCGAGGACGCGCGAACGGACGGCTCGCCGCTCGCGGGCGGTGAGCGCACCGGCGAGGAAGCGCGAACCCGGCCGCCCCATCTGCTCCGCGAGGGCAGGCAGAGCCACCAGGTCCGCGCCGATCCCCAGGATCACCGTTGCGAACCCCCGGGCCGGTGGTACACCCCATCGGATCCCAGACGGGCCTGGGGATCCAGGAGCATCGCGGCCTCGACCTCATGGGGATCCACGCCGGACGCGCCCCCCATCCCGGTCTCGGCGCCCGGTTCGGGCAGGCGCCGGGACTTGATGGGCTCGAACAGGGCCTCGTGCCCCAGCATGCCGGACTCGCGGCGGCGGGTGCCGGCGCGCAGGCGGGCGTCGGAACGCTCGCGCCACTCCGCCAGCAGGCGCAGCCCCTCATCGGGGGTGTCCGCGGAGGCCGCCAGCACGGCCTCGAAAGCCGCCGGGTGGACGAGCGCCACCAGGGAGGACACATGCCCGAACCCGAGGGATGTCGCGAACGCGGCGCGCACGGGTCCGGCCGCCGACACGTCCAGGGGCCGGCGCAGCCACACCAGATCGGGATAGCGCGCCATCTCCTCGTCGACGCAGTCCAGGGACGCGTTGGCCGGGACGGTCCCCGTTCGGAACAGCTGGGTCAGTCCGCTGACCTGGAACACGCAGGCGCCACCCTTCGCATGGCCCGTCAGGGACTTCTGCGAGATGACGAGCAGAGGGTTGCCCGGGGTCCGCCCGAGCGCCCGCGCCAAGCGCGTGTGCAGGTCCGATTCGTTCGGGTCGTTCGCGTTGGTCGACGTGTCGTGCTTGGAGACCACGGCGACGTCGTCGGGGCTCAGCCCCAGGTCGCGCAGGCTGCGCGCCAGCGGAGATCCGGCCCCGCCCCGGCCCGCGGCCAGGGCGCCGAGCCCCGGAGCGGGGATCGACGTGTGCGCCCCGTCGGCGAAGCTGCGGGCGTAGGCGAGGACCCCCAGGACCGGCAGGCCCATTCGGGCCGCGACCGAGGCCCGGGCCAGGAGCACGGTGCCGCCGCCCTGGGACTCGACGAATCCGCCGCGCCGGCGGTCGTTGGCCCGCGAGACGAACCGCTCGGGGATGCCCTGGTCGAGCATCGCCTGGGAGTCGGCCGTGGCGTTCATCGATCCGAAGCCCTCGATGGACTCCACCTGGATGTCGTCGATGGCGCCGGCGACCACGACATCCGCCTTGCGGCAGGCGATCTTGTCCAGCCCCTCCTCGATCGACACGGCGGCAGTGGCGCATGCCCCGACGGGGTTGACCATCGCGCCGTAGCCCCCGATGTAGGACTGCATGACGTGGGCGGCGACGACGTTCGGCAGGGTCTCCTGGAGGATGTCCTGCGGGTACCCCTCGCCGAGGAAACGATCGACGAAGAGCTTGCGCATGCTCGTCATCCCGCCGAACCCGGTGCCCTGCGTGTCGGCCACGTCGGCCGGGTGGACGATGCTCAACAGCTCGGCCGGGCTGAAACCCGACGAGATGAAGGCATCGACAGCGGTGACGAGGTTCCACACGGCGATCCTGTCGATGGAGTCGATCATCGACGCCGGGATGCCCCACTTCGCCGGGTCGAAGCCCGTGGGGAATTGGCCGCCGATGCGCCGGGAGAGCGTGGCGCGCCGTGGCACCCGCGCCCGCCCGCCGGCCAGGCGGGTGACGGTCCACTCCCCGCCGGCCTCCTCGTGCGAGATCCGGGTGAAGCGCGGATCCGCCTCCAGGTAGCTGCGCGCCTCGGCCTCGTCGGCCACGGCGAAGCTGATGTCGCGGTTGAGGAACACCGCGGCGTCCTCCGGCGTGTGGCCGGCGTGCAGCGGCCCGTCGTCGGCGAAGGTGCGCACCCCGGAGCGGGCCACGACCTCGTCGCGGTAGCGCTCGAAGATCTCGGACTCGGGCACCATCTGGTCGTCAGCGTCGTACCAGCCGCCCACCGGCGAGTCCCGCCAGGTGAGCAACCCGGTCATCCACGCGAGCTCGAGGACGCCGGCGGGCGTGAGATCGACGGTGCCATCGGAACGGATGCCGAGCTCAGCCTCCAGCCGCGTGCGCGCCGAGCCCCACGGCCCGACCTCGCCGATGCCGACCACGACGACCGTGTCCTCCAGGGTGGCCCCGACTGGGCCCCAGGCATCGGGATCGACGTGGGGCACACGCACCTGGGTGGGGGAGGGCAGGGCGGAGACCACTGCGGGCGACGAGGGCGACGCCGTGCCCGCCGGGGAGGCCCCCGCGGCGTGCGCTGCCTCCGCTCGCAGGGCGCCCAGATCGATGTCAGCGCCCAGGCCGCCCGTGAGATCGGCGTCGACGGGAGACAGGGCGGCGCGCCCGCGCACCTCGGGCGCGCAGAGGTCCAGCAGCCGGCCCGCCATCTCCTCCGTGGACCACGTGCGGACCCCCGCCCGCTCGACGGCGTCGACCAGGGGGTCGTTGGCGCTCATCAGCCCGGTGCCGCGCACCCAGCCGATCCTCGGGTGGGCGATCGACACGCGATCGGACCAATCGTGTTCGGAGTGCCAGCGCGAGGCGATCGCGTCGAAGGAGGACTTGGCCTCCGAGTAGGCGCCGTCCCCGCCGAACATCCCGCGGTTGGGTGATCCCGGGAGCACCACGTGCAGGCGGTGATCGACCACGGTGTCCGCCCCGATCGCGGCCAGCCCGGTGAGCGTGCGTTCCACGCTCCACAGGAGCAGGCGCATCTGGTTCTCGCTCCGAGGGCCGGCGTCGCCCAGCGTCCCCGACACGCGCGGCGCGGCGAAGGGGAAGAAGAGGGTCGGCAGCAGCGCGGGCTTGACCTCCTGGGCCGTGCCGCCCACGGACTTCGACTGCGAGTGGCCCACCCAGTCGACCAGGGCGTCCACGTCGCGGTAGCTGGCCAGGTTCGCGGGGACGAGCCACAGCTTGGCGCCCGGAGCCGCGTGGGAGCGGTAGAGCTCCTTGGCGAACTGGAGACGCGCGGCGTCGACGGCGGAGGCCGTCGCGACGACCGTGGCCCCGCCCGCCAGGAGCCCCGCGACGACGGCGCCGGCGATGGAGGACGGCGCCATCCCGGTCACGACCGCCACGTCCCGCGCGAATCGGGCCGCCGGGTCGGCGGCATCGGGGGTGCGCGCGGCCTCCGCCGCCAGCGACCGGAACCGGGCGGCCAGCTCCGGGTCGCCGGCGGCCTCGGCGCGGCGCGCATGCCAGGAGGCCTGGTCGGCGACGGCCCGCCCGGCGCCCGTGAAGACGGCGGTGCCCGGCAGCTCTTCTCCGGCGGCGAGGCGCGCGAGGTCCTCGCGGGCCGACGCCCAGCGGTCGTCCAGCAGCACGGCGCGTCGCGTGTCGAAGCGCGGGGCCACCAGGTCCGGCCATCCCTGGCCGAGCTCGGCGGACACGGCGTCGAGAACCGCGGCGGGGGATCCCTCCCCGTCCGCGGGCTCAGCGGGGACGTCCAGGCCCAGCTGGGCCAGCACGTGGCGGGCCGTGGAGGCGAGGATCCCGTCTGGCCCGGTCACGCTGTCCGCGAGGGCGTCCAGGGCGGCGGAGTCGACGACACCGCCTCCGCCCGAGCCCGGGGCCGAGGGCAGGGACACGGACACGCCGTGGCGCGCGGCCGCCTCCCGCACGGCGGCGTCGATGAGGGCGTCGACGCCCGAGGCATCGGCGGGGGCCTCGGCCCCCAGCGTCGCGAGATCGCCTTCGCGGGTGGAGGCGCCCTCGCGAGTGCCCAGCAGCAGGGCGATCGTCGCATGCGCCGCCCAGCCGCCGCCCAGCTGCCAGACGCCCGCCACGCGTTCGGCGATGTGCGACGTTCTCACGCCGGCGGAGCCGAAGAGCCGGCGGATGCGCTCGCGGATCGCATCGGTGAGGACGGGGCCGAAGGGCTGATAGTTGTGGGCGAGCCGGTCGACGGTCGCGCACAGCGTGGTGACGTCGGCCTCGGCGGCGCCGTCGATGCTGGACAGCCCCAGCTCGGCGGAGAGGTCCATGAGGAGCTGGTTGCGCCGGGAGGACACACCGTTCGTCAGGGACTCCGTCGTGTCGTGGTCGCCGACCTCCTCGGGGCGCACGCGGGCCGCCAGTGCCAGTAGGGCGCGGATCGCGTCCGAGGCGCCGAAGCGGAGGTCGGGCACGTCGGCGCCGCTGGGGCCGTCCGCCGGGCCGCCCGCCGGGATGGGCTCGGGGGCCGGTGGCATCGGGGCGGACGGCGCCGCGGGGGGAGTCGGCGCCGCCTCGACCGGGACCGGGGCATCGCCCTCGTCCGCCTCGGGCGCCTCGGCCACGGCGACATCGGTGCGCAGGACGGCGGCCGCGTCGCGCTGGACGTTGCGCACGGCGACGGAGCGTCCCGCGTAGACGGGCTGACGGAGCGTGCGGTCGGCCAGGTTGGCGAGCGTCGGCGAGGCGCCCAGCCCGATCTCGACGACCTCCTCGACGCCCAGCCCCCCGTCGCGGGGCGAGCGCAGGAGCGCGTCCTGCGTCTCGATCCAGCGCACCGGGGAGGCGAACTGCCAGCTCAACAGCTCGACGAGCAGCAGCCGGGCGAGCCCGGGGCGATCCTCGGCGGCCGTCGCCCAGGCCTGCTCGGAGGCGACCAGGGGGGCCAGGGCCTCGGACGGCACGACCTCCAGGATCGAGGCGGCGAACTCGCGGGTGAGCTCGAAGGGGCGGGCCACCAGGTTCGGGATGTAGCGCCCGATGAGGGTGTCCGCGTCGATGTCGCGCGGGATGCGCTCCTCCAGCTTCCGGCGGAACTCCGGGACCCCGCGGCGCAGGACCGAGGAGTGGAAGGGGACGTCGATGCCGGGGACGAACATGAAGGGGTTCCGGCCCCCCGCGTCGGCCGACCGGCGGCGGGAGTCCTCCGCCAGGGCGTCCAGGCCCGCCAGAGTCCCGGCGATCGCGTACTGCTGGCCGGCCAGGTTGAAGTTGACGATCTCCAGGAACTCCCCGCACCGGCGGGCGACTCCGGCGACGTAGTCGACGACGTGGGCGTCGTCGACGCCGAACTGGTTGGGGCGCAGGACGCCCATGCGGTAGTTCGACCGCCCCTCGGCGTCGCGCTCCACGAGGTGGTGCATCGTCGACCCGCGGTGGAACACGAGTTCCAGGACGGTTTCCAGGGGGAAGACCTGCGCGTAGGCGGACAGTGCGTCGTACTCGCCCAGGGAGTGCCCCGCGAAGCACGCGCCCTCCACCAGCGCGCCCTCGTCGCGCAGGCGGGCCGTCTGGGCGAAGGCCAGGGTCGCGAGCGCCACCTGCGTGAACTGGGTGAGGTTGAGAACGCCGTCGGGGTGGCGGTAGGTCACGCCGCGGGCCGTGATCTGCGTCGGGTTGTCGCGCACGATGGCCAGGATCGAGAAGCCCAGCGCCTCGCGCGTGTGACGGTCGGCGCGCGTCCAGATCTCGTCGACGGCGGGGGACTTCGCGCGCTCGTCGAGTCCCATGCCGCGCGCCTGGATGCCCTGGCCGGGATAGAGGTAGGCAGTCGCCGGCGCCAGGGTGGTGGCCGTGGCGCGGGAGACGATCTCGCGACCGATGCGGCACGTCACCTCCAGCGCCAGCCCGCCGCCGACCACGCGGCCAGTCCGCTCGACGACGATCTCCACGGTGGCGTCGAGGTCGACGGGGCCGTACATCTCATACGTCCACCCGCGCAGGACCTCGCGGCGGGAGCCGGACACGCTCGCGCAGACGGCGTGCTGGGCCACGGCGGACAGCCACATGCCGTGGACCAGGGGGGCGTCCATGCCGGCGACGCGGGCCGCGGTGGAGGAGGTGTGGATCGGGTTGAAGTCGCCGGAGACGATGGCGAACGGCGTCATGTCATGCGGGGCGCGCACCGTGACGCGGCGCAGCACGGAACGGGGGGTGTCGCGGACGGCGCGGGGCGCTCCCCCGGCGACGGGCGCCTCGACGGGAGGCGTGTCGCCGGAGGCCCGCCCGCGGATCGCGAAGCGCTCCCGTGTGGAGCCGATCGCCTGCCCCTCGGCCGTCAGCCGGAGGGCGACCGTGACGATGCGCCCGGAGGAGGACTCCTCCACGGCGGCGACGTGGGAGACGACGTCGATCGAGGTGACGCCCCGGGCCAGCAACTGCTCGGGCGTCTCTGGGAGCTCGATCATGTGGTCGAGGTGCACCGCGTTGAGCAGGCCCTCGATGACGGGGTAGCCGTCATGGACCGCGGAGCCCAGCGCCGCGTAGATGGCCGGCCAGCAGGGCCCGAGCAAGGCGTCAGGCACCCAGCCGGCCGGGGCAAAGCCGTCGGGCAGGGCGTCGGCGGTGACGGCGGCGTGGTCGGGCCCCAGGGCCGGGGCCAGCGTGAAGCGCGTCCGCGCCTCTCCGAAGGGGGAGTCGCCGGAGGGGGCCATCTGCGGCAGCGCCCCGATGCGGTCGCCCGCCGTGGACGTCGAGCCGACGCCCGCGATGCCGGCCAGCAGGGCGTCCATGTGGGCGGGCAGGCGGGACTCGTCGACCACGGGGACCCCGCCCCTCGCCGTCGCGTCCGGCAGGGACAGGGGCACGACGAGTTCCCGCACGGCGTGCTTCGAGGCGCCCTCCGGGTCGTCGTCCCAGGCGGTGTCCAGATGCAGGACCAGGTCCGCTCCCGGCGTCCCGTCCTCGCCGGGATGGTCGAGGACGTCCACCCTCTCTCCGGGCAGGATGTGCGCGGGGTTGGCGATGAGGTGCCCCGTCCACATGATGTGGGGCACCGCCCGCAGATACGCCTCCCTGGTCGACGAGGGCGTCCCCGCTCCCAGGCGCGACCAGGCCGCGAGGACCGGGGCGTCCGCCTCCTCGAGGCGCCGGACTCCGGCCTGTTCGAAACGGCCGAGGAGGCTGGCGACCGGCTCGTCGACACGGTCGATGCCGGCGACGGACACCGGGCCCGGGATGATGCGCACGGAGTCGGCCGGGTACCGGGGGTCCTGGGACTGCCACAGACCGTCCTGGCCCCACCAGCGCAGCAGGTCGTCGTCGAGGACGGGCACGAAGGGCATGGGCTTGGGGAAGGAGCGGCACAGCGTGGGGAACCACGCCGTGTCGATGGCGGTGACCTCGGTGGTCTCGGCCAGAGGGTAGGCGGCCAGCAGCCGCTCGACGGCGCGGGGGGCGTCCCGGGCGTCCTCGACGTCGGGGAACAGGGTGGGGACGTCACCGTGGTCCAGGGGGGACAGGCGAGCCTCCACCCGCTGGAGCAGCCGGTGGAAGCGGTCGGCGAAAGTGGGGTCCGCCCAGGGGAAGGACAGGTCCGCGAAGCGGCGCACCCACTGGGCGTACGTCATCGTGGCGAGATCGCCAAAGTAGGGCTTGGCGGTCCGGTCGAGCGCCGCGACGACCTCCTCGCGGCGGGCCCGCACCGCGGCGCCATCCCCGCCGATCTCGGCGATGAGCCGGGCGGCGGCGGCCGCGGAGTTGTCGACCTCATGCATGTCGGCCCGCAGGTGGGACAGCCCCGAGGTCATGCCGCCGCGGGACTCGCCCACGGCGATCCAGCCTCCCTGCTCGTCCAGAACGCCGACGCCGGGCGTGGCGACCAGCAGGGCCTTGACCTCGGGCGTCGTCCGGGCCTCCTTCACCGTCATCGCGGCGGTGCCCACGAGCACCCCGTCGACGGGCATGAGGGGGCGGGCGTGGCGCAGCGACCACTGGCCCGACAGGTAGTCGGCGGCGCGCTCGGGCGTGCCGATGCCCCCGCCGACGCACACGACCATGTTGGGGGTCGCCCGCAGCGTCGCGTAGGTCTGGAGGAGCAGGTCGTCCAGGTCCTCCCAGGAGTGGTGGCCGCCGGCATGGCCGTCCTCGATGTGGATGATCACCGGGACGTCGGGCACGGCCCGGGCGATCTGGACGGTGCTGAGGATCTGGTCGACGGTGCCCGGCTTGAAGGCGACATAGGGGAAGCCGTCGGAGCGCAGCTGGGTGATGAGGTCCAGGGCCTCGTCGAGCTCCGGGATGCCGGCGGAGACGACCACGCCGTCCAGGGGGGCTCCCTGGGCGCGGGATCGCGAGACGATGCGTTGGGCGCCGAACTGGAGATTCCACAGGTAGCGGTCGAGGAACATCGCGTTGAACTTCGCGGTGCGCCCCGGCTCCAGCAGCTCGCGCAGCCGCGTGAGATTGTGCGAGTAGACCTCCTCGGTGACCTGGCCGCCGCCCGCCAGCTCCGTCCAGTACCCGGTGTTCGCGGCGGCCGCCACGATCTCCGGGTCGACGGTGGTCGGCGTCATGCCGGCCAGCAGGACGGGCGAGCAGCCGGTGAGGCGCGAGAACGCGGTGTCGACGACGGTCGTTCCGTCGGGCAGGGTGGCCAGGCGGGGCTGGAATCCGCTCCAGTCGGAGGGGGCCGGCGGCTCCCAGCCGGGGGTGGACAGGTGATCGCGGTCCTCCGCGGTGCCGGCGGGCACGATGCCCACGCCGGCGCCCTCGACGAGGGGACGTGTCAGACGGGTGAGAGTGGTGCCTGGACCGCATTCGAGGAGCCATCGGGCGCCGGAGGCGACGACGGCGTCGGAAATCTGGGAGGGCCAGTCGACGCGGTCGGTGAGGACGCGCCGGGCGAGCGGCTCGGCCCACTCACGGTCCAGCCCGCAGGAGGCGGCCCAGGAGAGGGTCTGGGCGACGGCGTCCTCAAGCAGCCCGGAGTGGAAGGGGGCGAGGACGGGAAGGAACTCGGACACGGGGCTCAGGGGGGCGCCGCCGCGGCGGTGGGCGGTGTGCTCGGCGCGGTCGCGGTCGGCGGCCCGCCCGATGGCGGAGGCCACGAGGGCCAGGTCGGCGGGGTCTCCGGACAGCACGTGGGTGCGCCGGTCGTTGCGCACGCCGACGCTCACCGGGTGGGCGAGGCCCAGGTCCCCCTCGAGGATGCGCGCGAGCAGTGACTCGGGGAACCGGCGCACGGAGAGCATGGCCGTGGCCTCCCCGCTGGGATGGAGGCCGCTGCGCCGCGTCGTGCGCGCGGCGGCCGCCCCGATGAGGCGCGCCAGCGCGACGACCCGGTCGACGGCGCCGGGCTCTCCTCCGGCCCAGGCCCGCCACATCTCGGCGCCGAGCACGCCTTGGGAGTGCCCCTCGACGGCGACGGGCTCCACGGTGCGGGTGTCCAGGCCGTCCAGCGCCAACGCCAGGACGCTCGCGTACTGGGCCAGCACGATGCCCGGAACGGACAGTTCGGGGGCGTTCTCGCGCGCGGAGGACACGCGGGCGCGCGGGGCGGCGCCGCCCTCGTTCCCGGCCCCCTGGGGGGACTCTGCGCCCGGCGCGGCGAAGGAGAAGGGCAGGGCGGCGGCCGACAGGCCCGCCAGGTCGAGGCGGACGGGGGAGAGCAGGGCGTCGGAGGCGTCCACGGCGCGGGCGAGCGGAGCCGCGAGGGAGGCGTCAGCGCCGGCCTCGGCCAGCGCGTCGCGCCACGGCGTCGCCTGCCCGGCGAAGAGCAGGGCGTAGGGCTCCTCGGCCAGACGGGTGAGGAACGCGGGGGAAGCAGTCATGTGGAGATCTCGATTCTGGAGGGGCGCGCGGGTGGTCTCGGTGGTCATGGATGGCATCACATCGGCCCGTTGTCGTGATGCTTGGCGTGATCGGCGGGGCGGTCCTTGGAGGCGAGCAGCTCCAGGGAGTCGATGAGGACCCGACGGGTGTCTTCGGGCGCGATGATCCCGTCGAGGTCGCCGGTGCTCACCGGCAGGTCGGGGCCGATGGACTCCCGGCGGTAGGCCTCGGTGAGGCGCTCCCTCTCGGCGTCCACGTCCTTGGCGGACTTCCCCGCCCGGGCCATGGCCTTAAGCTCTCGGCGGTGGAGGATGGAGACGGCTCCCTCCGCGCCCATGACGGCGATCTCCGCCCCCGGCCATGCGAACGCCATGTCCGCGCCGATGGACTTCGAGCCCATGACGATGTAGGCGCCGCCGTAGGCCTTGCGCAGGATGACGGTCACCATCGGCACCGTCGCGTTCGCGTAGGCGACGATGAGCTTCGCGCCGCGCCGGATGATGCCGGCCTGCTCCTGCTCGGTGCCCGGACGGTACCCGGGGACGTCGACGAGGGTGACGATCGGCAGCCCGAAGGCGTCGCAGAAGCGGACGAAGCGGGCGGCCTTCTCCGAGGCGTCGACGTCGAGCGTGCCGGCGTCCACCATCGGCTGGTTCGCGACGATGCCCACCGAGCGGCCGTCGATGCAGGCCAGTCCGATGACGATGCGCGGGGCGAAAAGCGACTGGATCTGGACGAACTCGCCGTGGTCGACGAGGTGCTCGATGACGTCGACGACGTCGTAGGGCAGGCGCGGGGAGGCGGGGACCAGGTCGCCGACCTGGCGCGCGGAGACGAGGTCGGACTCCTCCGTCTCGTAGTCGTAGCGGGGGGCGGGGGACAGGCACGAGGAGGGCAGGTACGCCAGCAGCGAGCGGACGTAGTCGACGGCCTCCTGCTCGGAGTCGGCCATGTAGTGGGCGACGCCGGAGTGGAAGTTGTGGACGGCCGCGCCGCCGAGTTCCTCGAAGGTCACGGTCTCCCCGGTGGTCGCCTTGACCACGTCGGGCCCCGTGACGAACATGTGTGAGTTCTCCCGCGTCATGATGATGAAGTCGGTGAGGGCGGGGGAGTACACGGCCCCTCCCGCGCACGGTCCGAGGATCAGGGAGATCTGGGGGATCAGCCCCGAGGCGCGGCACGAGGCCCGGAAGATGCGGCCGTACTGGGACAGCGCGACGACCCCCTCCTGGATGCGGGCGCCGCCGGAGTCCTGCATGCCGACCACGGGGATGCGCAGCCGGATGGCGTCCTCGATGAGGCCGGCGATCTTGTCGCCCTCGACGCGTCCCAGCGTGCCGCCGTGCACGGAGAAGTCCTGGGCGTAGGCGGCGACGAGGCGTCCCTGGACCTTTCCGTACCCGGTGACGACGGCGGCGCCGGGAACGCCCTGGTGGACGTCTCCGCCGCGGAACTGCCCGGTCTCGGTCCACTGCCCGTCGTCGAAGAAGGCGTCCATGCGCTCGCGCGCCGTCCTCTTGCCCTTCTCATGCTGGCGCTGGGCGGCGCGCGCCTCCGCGTCCGCCGCCGTCCGCTCGTACAGGGCGAGGTCCTCCTCGCGGGTGGGACGCGGGTCCGCGCCGGGCGACCGGCCTGCGCGGCCCCTCAGCAGTCTCGAGAGAGACCTCATGACTCCTCCTTCTCTCCCGGCCCATCGGCCGTGATGCGGGCCAGCGGGTCCCCGGGCGCGACGCTCGCGCCCGGGTCGGCGATGATCTCGGTGACGGTTCCGGCGCAGGGGGCCTGGATGTGCTTCTCCATCTTCATGGCCTCCAGCACGACGACCAGGTCGCCCGCCTCGACGTGGGTGCCCGCCGGCACGGCGTGGACGACGATCGCCTGCATGGGGGCGACGAGCGTGCCGTCGGCGCGCAGGGCGGCGTCCGGGCCGGCCGCGGCCCCGGCCGCGCGGGGGGCCTGGCGGGCGGCGCGCAGCGGCTGGGCGGGCCGGGCGTGCCCTCCGGCGCCGACCGCGGCGAGGAGGCCCTGGGGAAGTGTGAGGGTCCGTCGGCGCCCGTCCAGTTCGATCGTGTAGGCGCGGCGCTGGGCCGCGGGATCGGCGTGGGCGGCGCCGGAGGGGAGGGCGGCGGCCTCGGTGTCCCCGGAGTAGTCGTGGGCCGGCAGGAAGCGGGTCTCGAGCCAGCGGGTCGACACCGAGAACCCGGCGTCCTCGCCTGTGAAGGCGGGATCGTCGAGGATGTCGCGGTAGACGGAGACGGGGGTGGGCACCCCCGTGATCGAGAACTCGTCGAGCGCGCGTCGGGACCGGGCGAGCGCCTGCTCGCGGGTCGCGCCGGTGACGACGATCTTCGCGAGCATCGAGTCGAAGGCGGTCTGGACCTCGTCGCCCTCGGCGAGTCCCAGCTCGAGGCGGACGCCCGGGCCGGAGGGCCAGCTCACACCGGTGGCGCGCCCCGCGGAGGGGATCAGCCCGTGGGCCGGGTCCTCGCTGGTGATGCGGAACTCGAAGGAGTGCCCGCGCGGGGGCGGGGGCACGGTCAGGGGCAGTCCACGGGCGATGCGGATCTGCTCCTCGACCAGGTCCACGCCCGCGACCTCCTCCGACACCGGGTGCTCGACCTGCAGGCGGGGGTTCACCTCGAGGAACCAGACATGGCCGTCGGGCTCGAGGAGGAACTCGCAGGTGCCGACGCCGACGTAGCCGACGCGCTCGAAGAGGCGGCGCGACCACTCGTCGAGCCGTCCGTCGACGCCGGCGGGCAGGAAGGGGGCGGGGGCCTCCTCGATGAGCTTCTGGTTGCGCCGCTGGATCGAGCAGTCTCGGGTGGACACCACGCGGAAGCTGCCCAGCGCGTCGCGGGCGCACTGGGTCTCGACGTGGCGCGCGACCTCGATGAAGCGTTCGATGAAACAGGCGCCCAGCACGTCGTCGTCCGCGTGGCGGGCGAAGAAGAGATCGACGTCGGCGGGGCTGGCGAGCACGGAGATGCCCCGCCCGCCGCCGCCGTCGGCCCGCTTGAGGACCACGGGGAAGCCGTGGGCGGCGATGAAGCCCTCGACCTCGGTGCGCGAGGAGAGCGGATCGGACAACCCCGGCACGGGAGGCACGTCCGCGGCCTCGGCGATCCTCCGGGCGCTGATCTTGTCTCCGAGGGCCCGGATGACCTCCGCGTCCGGGCCGAGCCACACGAGCCCCGCGTCCGCGACAGCGCGGGCGAAGCCCGGGTCCTCCGAGAGGAATCCGTATCCGGGGTGGACCGCGTCGGCGCCGGAGCGCAGGGCGAGGTCGAGAATCCGAGAGGCGCTGGCGTAAGTCTGCCCCGTCGTGGTCCCCCCCAGGGCCCAGGCCTCGGTGGCGGCGCGCACGAACGGGGCGTCGATGTCCTGGTCGGCGTAGACGGCGACCGTGTCGATCCCGAGATCGGTGGCGGTGCGGATGACGCGCAGCGCGATCTCGGCGCGGTTGGCGATGAGGATCTTGTGGAGGGTTCGCAACGAAGTGGCCTCGGTTCGTGGGGGTCGGGGCTGGGGGCGGGGCGGGCGGCCGTCAGGGCGGGCACACCATCTCGACGTCGCCGGCGGTGACGGTCCTGGTCGAGCCGTCGGGCAGGCCGACGACCAGCGAGCCGTCGGGCAGGATGGCGCGCGCGACCGCCCCGTCAGAGGGGAGGTCCCCGCGGCCGTCGGGGGCGCGCACCGTGACGGGGCGTCCCAGGGTCACGCAGTGGCCGCGCAGCTCGTCGAGCACGCCGGCGCGGCGGGCGTCCCCGTCGCAGGCGATGAGGGCACGGACCCGGTGTTCCAGGCCCGCCAGGTGAGCCCCCAGGATCTCCTGGGCCGCCTCGCGCGGGTCCGGGCCCGCCGTCTCGTCGCCTTCCAGGGACAGGGCGGTGGCCTGGGGCGTCGGGCGTTCGGCGGGCTCCATCGCGATGTTGAGGCCGACGCCGATGACGGCCCACAGCCCGTCGCCGTCGACGTCGCCGGCCGCCTCGCCGAGCAGGCCCGCGATCTTGCGGGAGCCGTCGACGACGACGTCGTTCGGCCACTTGACACCGACGCTGCGCCCGGTGCCCGCCAGGCGCGTGTCGACGGCCTCGCGCACGGACAGGGCGGCGGCCAGGAGGGCCCAGGCCATGGCGCCGCGCATCGCGGGGGTGCTCGGCAGGCGCACGAGGGTCGAGGCGGTGAGCGAGCGGCCGGGCAGCGCGGTCCAGGTCCGTCCCAGCCGCCCGCGTCCGGCGACCTGGGCGTCGGCGATGACGGTGGTGAAGGGCGGGGTGGCGACGTCGGGGTCGCGGAGCAGGACCGCCGCCAGGTCGTTGGTCGAGGTCGTGCGGTCGACGCGGAGGACTGGGGCGCGCGACGGCCGCGACATCCCATTTTCTACAAAGTTTGTATAACTGAGCATAGGTGTTGCCCTCCCTCCCGTCCTGTGCGATGTGTGTGTGGGGCCCGGGTGTGTGCCGGGTGCGGCCGATGGTCGACCGGGAGGGTCAGGAACCTCTCGCGCCGTGTCGACTCTTCACATTCTGAAACAACGTCAGGAGTATACCGGCGTGCGGCGTCGCTGGGCCCGGGTCCCGTCCCGGAGGGCGGTCGAGGCGAAGCGCCGGGAGAGCCGTCCATCGCGTGGGCCTCTCCGGGGAGCGGGGGTTTCCCGGTGGTCAGTGTGATCTTCGTCATGGATCGAGATTGCGGGCGTGTCGCGGGCGCGAGGACGGGGTCGACGCCGTTCGTCCGCGCGAGGACGTCCCGGCCCCCCGGCCCGCCCTCCACTACCATGGACGCGACATCGGGGGTGGGCGCACCGCCCCCAACATGGGCGCGATCCGGAATTGGATTGGGGAGACGTGGCGGAGTACATCTACCAAATGATCAGGGCCCGCAAGGCCCACGGGGACAAGGTCATCCTGGACGACGTCAGCATGTCGTTCCTGCCGGGCGCGAAGATCGGCATGGTCGGCCCCAATGGGGCGGGGAAGTCCTCGATCCTCAAGATCATGGCGGGGCTGGACCAGCCCAGCAACGGGGAGGCGCGGCTGAGCCCGGGATACACGGTGGGCATCCTCGAGCAGGAGCCCCGCCTCGACGACTCGCTCACCGTCATCGAGAACGTGAGGCTGGGAGCCCAGGCGACCTTCGGCAAGCTCGCCCGCTTCAACCGGATCTCGGAGGAGATGGCGAACCCCGACGCGGACTTCGACGCCCTCATGGAGGAGATGGGCCGCCTCCAGACGGAGATCGACGCCCTGGGCGCCTGGGACATCGACTCCCAGCTGGACCAGGCGATGGACGCGCTGCGCTGCCCGCCGGCCGACCAGCCGGTCGCCGAGCTCTCCGGAGGGGAGCGCCGGCGCGTCGCCCTGTGCCGCCTGCTCATCGAGGCCCCCGACCTGCTCCTCCTCGACGAGCCGACGAACCATCTCGACGCCGAGTCCGTCGAGTGGCTGGAGAAGCACCTGAGCGCCTATCCCGGTGCGGTCATCGCCGTCACCCACGACCGCTATTTCCTCGACCACGTCGCAGGGTGGATCGCCGAGGTCGACCGCGGGCACCTCTACCCCTATGAGGGGAACTACACGACCTACCTGGAGACCAAGCAGAAGCGCCTGCAGGTCCAGGGCAAGAAGGACGCGAAGCTCCAGAAGCGCCTCAAGGAGGAGCTCGAGTGGGTCCGCTCGAACGCGAAGGGGCGCCAGGCGAAGTCGAAGGCACGCCTGGAGCGCTACGAGGAGATGGCCGCCGAGGCGGAGCGCACCCGCAAGCTCGACTTCGACGAGATCCAGATCCCGCCGGGGCCGCGCCTGGGATCCGTCGTCATCGAGGCGCGCCACCTGCGCAAGGGCTTCGGGGACCGCCGCCTCATCGACGACCTGTCGTTCACCCTGCCGCGCAACGGCATCGTCGGCGTCATCGGCCCCAACGGGGTCGGCAAGACGACGCTGTTCAAGGCGATCGTGGGTCTGGAGCCGCTCGACGCCGGGGAACTGGTCATCGGCGAGACGGTGAAGATCTCCTACGTCGACCAGAACCGCGCCGGCATCGACCCGGACAAGACGCTGTGGGAGGTCGTTTCCGACGGGCTCGACTTCATCGAGGTCGGATCCGTGGAGATGCCCTCGCGCGCCTACGTCTCGGCCTTCGGGTTCAAGGGTCCCGACCAGCAGAAACCCGCGGGGGTCCTCTCCGGGGGCGAGCGCAACCGGCTCAACCTCGCGCTCACGCTCAAACAGGGCGGGAACCTGCTGCTCCTGGACGAGCCGACGAACGACCTCGACGTCGAGACCCTGGGCTCCCTGGAGAACGCTCTCCTGGAGTTCCCCGGGTGCGCCGTGGTCACCTCCCACGACCGCTGGTTCCTCGATCGGGTCGCGACCCACATCCTGGCCTGGGAGGGCACGGAGGACGATCCGGCCCGCTGGTACTGGTTCGAGGGCAACTTCGAGGCCTACGAGAAGAACAAGATCGAGAGGCTGGGCGTGGACGCCGCGCGTCCACACCGGGTGACCCACCGCAAGCTGACACGCGGCTGAGCGCAGGCCGAGCCGAGGGGCGGCGGCCCGGCGAACGTCCGGGCCGCTACCGCGCCGCGGCCGGACCGGCGTCCTCGCCGAATCCCCACCGCCCGGATCCCCCGTGCCCTTCCAGGGGGATGCGCAGCATGGCCTGCTGGGTGGCCTCGGCGACGAGGCGCCCCTGCGGGGCGAACACGCGGGTGTGGGTGAGGACGCGGCCGTTGCCCACCTGGGAGCAGACACCGTCGAAGAGCAGCCACTGGTTGATGTCGATGTCGCGGTGGAACCACATCGCATGGTCCAGGGAGGCCGCCGACATGCCCGGCGTCATCCAGGACACGCCGGTGGCGCGCATCGCGGGCTCCATCATCACCTGGTCGATGGCGTAGGCCAGCAGAGCGCGATGGACGACCTGGGCGGCGGCCGGGGGGATCTCCGCGCGGGGGCGCATCCACAGCTGTTGGCGGGCCGAGGGCGCCTTGTCGGCGCGCGTGTAGAGCTCATGCTGGACGTGGCGCACGTCGAAGGCCGCGGTCTTCCCCAGGAACCGGCCGACCGGGTGGTTCATCGAGCGGAACAGCTCCAGCGCGGAGGGGAGGTCCCGGGGATCCGGGACCTCGGGCGCGGCGGGTTCGAAGCTCAGGCCGTGCTCGGTCCCCTGGAAGGAGCACAGCATCGAGAGGATCTCCCGGTCGTCCTGGCGGCACGTCACCCGCCGGTCGGAGAAGGACCGGCCGTCCCGAAGGCGCTCGGCGCGCAGCTGGAAGGGCGCGCCCGGATCGCCGCCGCGTAGGAAGTAGGCGTGGAGCGAGTGGGGGAGCCGGGAGGGGTCCTCGAGAGTCGCCTGCGCGGCGAGCAGCGCCTGGGCGATCACCTGCCCGCCATAGACCCGGCGCACCTGGGGCAGGGAGAGGGCCTCGAACAGGTCGTCGCCGCTCTCACGGAGCCGGAGGATGCGCAGGACGGAGGCGACGGGCTCATCGGAGATCACGGGGACGTCGACGGGGAGGGTCATGGACCCCATTGTGTCCGTCGGCCACCGGGCGGCGCGACCCGGGTCCGCCCTTTGCCGGCCACCGGCAGGGTCCCTACCATGTGGTGTGGTCCGCACTCGGCTGCGGACGGGCGGAGGGAGGCCAGGGTGGAGGACGCGGCGGTGCTGGTCGACGCCCTGGGCGGTGTCGGCAACGTCACCGAGGTCGAGCCCTGCTCCCCGCGCATCCGCATCGAGGTGCGCGACCCGTTCCTCGTCGACGAACCCGGCCTGCGCCGGCCCGGCGTGCTCGCCGTGGTGCGCTCGGGCGATGTCGTCCAGCTCGTCGTCGGGCGCGGGGCGGACGAGGCCGCCGCGGCCCTCGCGCGGTCGCTGTCCGCGGCGCGGGGCGCCGGCGGGTCAGCGCCGATGGACGCCGCCACCTCCTAGGATGGGTCGGGTCAAGGTCGGCGCGGCGAGGGGAGCGACGGATGGGCGGATCTGCCCCCGCTGCGGGTGACATGGAGTCGTTGCGGCGGCTGGCGGAATCCAACGGCGTGGCGACGGGGTTCTGGGACTGGTACGGGAGGCGCCGCGATGTGTCCGCGGACTCCCTGCTGGCCGTCCTGGAGGCTCTCGACGTGCCCGTCGGCCGCGGCTCGACCGTCGACGAGGTCCGCGCCGCGCTCGCCCGCGCCGAGGACGGGGAGTGGCGCTCGACCCTGCCCGACTGCGTCGTCGTGAGGCAGGGCAGTGCCCGCGAGATCCCCGTCCACGTCCCGCACGGGGACTGGGTGCGCGTGTCCTACGTCCTGGAGGACGGATCCCGTGGGGACCTGGTCCAGTTGGATCGATGGGTGCCGCCCCGGGAGATCGACGGTCACCTGGTCGGGCGCGCCACGATGCTGGTGCCCGACTGGCTCCCCCTGGGGTGGCACCGGCTGGTGGCCACCGTCGAGGGCGGGAGCGAGCACCGCGCACCCCTCATCGTCGTGCCCGAGCGCCTGGAGCCGGCCGCCCTCTCCGACGGCCTCCGCCACTGGGGGGTGAGCGCCCAGATGTACTCCGTGCGGTCCCGGGGCTCGTGGGGCATCGGCGATGCCGTGGACCTGGCCGACCTGGCGGCCTTGTGCGCCGATCACGGAGCGGACTTCCTGCTGATCAACCCCGTCCACGCCTCGTCGCCCGCCCTCCCCATGGAGCGCTCTCCCTACCTTCCCGTCACGCGGCGATGGGTCAACCCCCTCTACATCCGCCCAGAGGCGGTCGAGGAGTACGCCGCGCTTCCCGACGACCAGCGACGGCGCGTCGAGGAGCTCCGGCAGGCTGCCCGGGGCCCAGAGGGATCCCCCCTGATCGACCGCGATCGCGTGTGGGGGGCGAAGCGCGAGGCCCTGGAGCTCCTGTACCGGGTGCCGCGCTCCTACCACCGCGAATCCGAGTTCCGTGCCTTCGCCGCCCGCGGCGGCCCGGATCTGGAGGGATTCGCTCTGTGGTGCGCGCTGGTCGAACGGGCCGGGGAAGCCGGCCTGTCCCCGGATTGCGCGCGCGCCGACGCCCCCGGCGTCGGCCCGGCCCGCGCCGAGGCGTCGGACCGTATCGAGTTCTGGATGTGGTGCCAGTGGATCGTCGGCCTCCAGATGGGGGACGCCCAACGGGTGTGCACGAGCCTGGGCATGGGCATCGGCATCATGGGGGACCTGGCTGTGGGCGTCCACCGCAACGGCTCCGAGACGTGGGCGGAGCCCGGCATGTTCGCCCGGTCGATGTCCGTGGGCGCCCCTCCCGACATGTACTCCCAGCAGGGACAGGACTGGTCCCAGCCGCCATGGTCGCCGCGGGCGCTGGCACGCTCCGGATACCGCCCCCTGCGCGACATGGTCCGCGCGGCCCTCGCCCATGCGGGTGCCGTGCGCCTCGACCACATCCTCGGGCTGTTCCGCCTGTGGTGGATCCCCAGAGGGACGCCGGCCGCACAGGGGACGTACGTCTCCTACGACCACGAGGCCATGGTCGGGGTCGTGCTGCTCGAGGCCCAGCGTGCCGGCGCCGCCGTCATCGGGGAGGACTTGGGCACCGTCGAGCCCTGGGTCCGCGGCTACCTGGCGGACCGGGGCATCCTGGGCACCTCCGTCCTGTGGTTCGAGAAGGAGGACTCGGGATGGCCGCTGCCCGCCGACCGGTACCGGCGCGATGTCCTGGCCACCGTCACCACCCACGACCTGCCCCCCACTGCCGGATACCTCGACGGCGTCCAGACGACGCTGCGGGACCGGTTGGGTCTGCTGGTCGACGACGTGGAGACTGTGCGCGCCGCCGACCGCGTCGAGCGGGAGCGGATGCTCCAGCGGCTGCGTGAGTACGGCTTGATCGGCGCCGACCAGGCTGAGCCCTCGACGCGCCAGATCGTCGAGGCCCTCCACCGCTACATCGTGCGCACGCCCTCCCGGCTGGTCGCCGCCTCTCTCGTGGACGCCGTGGGGGATACCCGGCCGCAGAACCTGCCGGGCACCAACCGCGAGTACCCGAACTGGTGCGTGCCGCTGTGCGACGCCCAGGGGAGGGAGGTCGCCCTGGAGGACCTGCCCTCCGACCCGCGCCTCACCGCGTTGTTCGACATCATGGGGCAGGTCCGCGCATAGGCCTGTCAGCCTGCGCCATCGCCCTCTGGCGGTGGTGTGCCCCGTGTTACTCTCGATCACATGGCGAGCCGGCCAGACCACGACGAGCGTGAGGGAGCACACCATGAGTCAAGCTGAATCAGTCCTCGACGCGCTGGGCGGATGGGACAACATCGAGGACATCGAGGCCTGCATCACCAGGATCCGCGTCGAGGTCGACGACGACAGCCTGGTCGACGAGGCCGCCCTCAAGCAGGCCGGCGCCTTCGGCGTCGTCAAGGTCGGCACCTCCATCCAGGTCGTCATGGGCCCCCAGGCCGACGCGATCGTCTCGGACATCGAGGACCTGCGCTGACATTCGAGGTCGGAGCGCCGGTCGCCGGTCGCGTCATCGCCCTGCCGGACGTCTCCGACCCCGTGTTCGCCCACGAGATCGTCGGGCCGGGGCTCGCGATCATCCCCACCCGGAAGGGGCGGCTCCCGGCGCTCGCCCCCATCGGCGGGACGATCGTCAAGCTGCACCCGCATGCCTTCGTCATCGCGGCGCCATCCTCGCCGGCGGTGCTCGTCCACCTCGGACTTGACACCGTCTTGCTCGCGGGGGACGGCTTCTCCCTGCTGTGCGAGGAGGGGCAGAAGGTGCGCGCCGGCGATGCCGTGGTCGCCTGGTCGCCCTCGGACATCCGAGGGCGGGGCCTGGACCCCGTCGTCCCCGTGATCGTCCTGGAGTCGGCCGGCCTGGCCCTCACAGCGCTCGCGGAACCCGGACGGCGGGTGAGGGCCGGGGAGCCTCTGCTGCGCCTGGGATGACGCGCCCCCGGGAGAGCCCGGATCAGAGGTCCAGCAGCAGTGTCTCCGTCGCCCCGTCCGCGCGCTGGGCGGCCAGCTGGCGTTCGACCACGGCGATGCGCTCGCGGAGGATGCGCACGAGCGCCGCGGACGCCTCGGGGTGGGAGCCGATCCAGGCGCGGCCCAGGGCCGCGACGTCCAGATCGGCGGCGTAGCCGGCCAGAGCGGAGGGGAACATCAGGGTGACCAGATCCTCCGCGGTGTGGAACGTGTTGTCCGCCCACATCGCCTCCAGCGACTCGAAGTAGTCCGCGACGAAGGGCACGTACAGCTCGGGACGGGTGGGGGCCTGCGCCCAGAACCCCGAGGCGATAGCCCACCGCGTGTCATTGGGCAGGGACGGGTCGCGCAGGACCTGCTCCCACGCCTCGGCCTTGACGTAGGAGTCGCCGCGGGCGGCCCGTGCGCGGGCCGCGTTCTGGCGTCCCGTCATCGTCGGGTCCTCCGCCTCCAGGGCGGCGATCTGCTCCTCGTCGGCGACCCCGCCGCGGACCAGCGCCGTGAGCAGGTCCCACCGGAGGTCGACGTCCAGGTCCAGCCCGAGCAGGGTGTCGGTGCCGGTGTGGAGCGCCTCAATGGCCTGGAACTGCGCCGGGGAGACCACCGCGCGCGCCGCGGCGCGCACCAGGATCTGCTGCTGGTCGGAGCCGGGCGCGGCGGCGCGGGCCAGCAGGAGCAGCCGGTCGCCGATGGCGGCGAGCTCGGCCTCGCGCGCCGAGGGCGCGACGAAGGTCTGCGACGCCTGCGCGATGTGGCGCAGCGTCAGGTTGAGCATCGCCATGTTCGTCTCGACGGGCAAGGCGGAGATGGCGAGATCCAGGTAGGACCGCGCATCCATCTCGGCGTCGCGCGTCATGTCCCAGGCCGAGGCCAGGATCACATTGCGGGTCAGTGAGTCCGCGAAGGCTGTGATGTGGTCGACGGCGAAGGCCAGGGACTCCGGGTCCAGGCGGATCTTCGCGTAGGCCAGATCCCCGTCGTTGACGAGCACCAGGTCGGGGCGGGCCAGGCCCCGCGCGGAGGGGACATCGGTCGAGGCGCCGTCGACGTCGAGCTCCTCGCGGAAGGTCCGGGTGACGGCGGCGCCGTCCTCGTCGAGGGCGTACCCGGCCACGGCGAGGCGGTGGGGGCGCAGGGACGATCCTTCGCTGAAGGGCTCCTGGACGACGGACAGGCGCGTGATGGCGCCGTCCCCGCCCGTCTCCACGACGGGGCGCAGCAGCGTGACCCCGGCCTCCTCCAGCCAGACCCTCGACCAGGCCGCGAGGTCGCGGCCGGAGGCCTTCTCCAGCTCGCCGAGCAGGTCGTCCAGCGTGGCGTTGCCGTGCGCATGCGCCGAGAGGTAGGCGTGGAGCCCGGTGAAGAAGGGCTCGCGCCCGACATAGCTGACCAGCTGGCGCAGCACGGAGGCGCCCTTGGCGTAGGTGATGCCGTCGAAGTTCACCTCGACGTCGGCCAGGTCCCGGATCTCCGCCTTGATGGGGTGGGTCGTGGGCAGCTGGTCCTGCGTGAGCCCCCAGTCCTTGCGCAGCAGGAAACCGGTCCAGGCCTGCGTCCACTCGGTGCCCTCGGCCAGCGCCAGGTGGGACATGAACTCGGCGAAGGACTCATTGAGCCACAGGTCGTTCCACCACTTCATCGTCACGAGGTCGCCGAACCACATGTGGGCGAGCTCGTGGAGGATCGTGTTCGCGCGGGTCTCGAGCTGGGCGGCGGTGGGGCGCGTGCGGTAGATGTACTCGTCGCGGAAGGTGACGCATCCCGCGTTCTCCATGGCGCCGGCGTTGTACTCGGGCACGAAGATCTGGTCGTACTTCGCGAAGGGGTAAGGGATGCCGTACTGCGACTCGAAGAAGGCGAAGCCGGATCGGGTGACGTCCAGGATCGCCCCGGCGTCCAGGTGCTCCGCCAGGGAGGCGCGGCACCACACGCCCAGGGGGATCTCCCGACCGTCCGTGGAGGTCAGCGCCGAGGCGGTCCCCTCGTACGGCCCCGCCACGATCGCCGTGATGTAGGTCGAGATCGGGTCCGTCGCGTCGAAGCGGTACGTCCAGGACTCGGGCCCCTTCTCCGGCTGCGGGGTCGGCGCGTTCGAGAACACCCTCCACCCCGCGGGCACCGTCACCGTGAAGGCGAAGACGGCCTTAAGGTCGGGCTGCTCGAAGGTGGCGTACACGCGCCTGGCGTCGGGGACCTCGAACTGCGAGTAGCAGTACGCCTGGCCGTCGGCGGGGTCGACGAAGCGGTGCAGGCCCTCCCCGGTGTGCATGTACTGGCAGTCCGCGTCGACGACCAGCGTGTTGTGCGCGGCCAAGCTCTCCAGGGCGATGCGGTTGTCCCGGTGCGCGCCGACCCCCAGGTCCGCGCCGTTGAGCGTGATCGAGCGGACATTGGCCGAGACGAGGTCCGCGAAGGCGGAGGCCCCCTCCTGCGCGTCGAAGGAGAGGGTCGTGACGGAGCGGAAGTCGCGGTCCCCGGTCGTCAGGTCCAGGTCCACGTCGTAGCGGGTGGCGGTGACGGCAGCGGCTCGTTGTTCGGCTTCGTCACGGGTGAGGTTCAGACCGGGCATCGACAGGCCTTCCTGGGCTAACGGGATGATGGGACCGCGCGCCCGAGGGCGCACCGGCCTCCAGTTTCCCACGTCAGCGCGCGAAACACACGTGCGCGCCGACGGATCGTGATGCCGCGTGCGAAAATCAGTGGCGATCGCCCCGCCGGAACCCCGGGGAAACAACCGCACCAGCAGGGAGCACGCCCATGACCGCACGCACCCGACGCGCCCAGGGGCTGCCCGGCCGCCTCCTCGCCGCCCTCGCGGCGGGAGCCTGCGCGATCGGGATGTCGGCATGCGAGATCGCCGAGAGGCCCTCCGACCAGCGCCCGGCCGTCCAGACCACTCCGGTGCCCGATCCCGGGGCGTCGACCCTGCCCGCCTCGCCGGCCCCGCCCTCGTGACCGCTTCCGCGCCGGAGGCGGGCCGAGGGGCGCCGGGCCCGGCGGTCACCAGATGCGCACGCGCTCCTCGGGCTCCAGCCACAGGGCATCCCCGGGACGCAGGCCGTAGGTGTCGGCGAAGGCGTCCAGGTTGCGCAGCACCCCGTTGCACCGGAACTCGACGGGCGAGTGCGGGTCGACGGAGAGCATCTGGACGGCGTACTCGTCACGCGACTTCCCCCGCCAGATGCGCGCCCACGAGAGGAAGAAGCGCTGCGGTCCGGTCAGGCCGTCGATGACGGGCGCGTCCGCCGGGGAGGCGATGCCGCGGTCCCGCAGGGTCGCCGCCCACGCCTTCCACGCGATGGCCAAGCCGCCCAGGTCCCCGATGTTCTCGCCGATCGTCAGGGCGCCGTTGACATGGAGGCCGCCGCCGCGGCCCTCCAGCTGGGCGGGCGTGCAGGCGTCGTACTGGGCGATGAGGGCCCTCGTGCGGGCCTCGAACTCCGCTCGGTCCCGGTCGCTCCACCAGTTCCGCAGGTTCCCGGCGGCGTCGAAGCGGCTGCCCTGATCGTCGAAGCCGTGTCCGATCTCATGGCCGATGACCGCGCCGATGCCGCCGAAGTTGACGGCGTCGTCGGCCTCGGGGTCGAAGAACGGGGGCTGGAGGATGGCGGCGGGGAAGACGATCTCGTTCATCGTCGGGTTGTAGTAGGCGTTGACCGTCTGAGGGGTCATGAACCACTCGTCGCGGTCCACGGGCCGGCCGAGCTTCGACCACTCGTAGTCCGACTCGTGGGTCTCCGCGGCGCGCACGTTGTCCACCAGCGTCGCCTGAGCGGAGACCGCCAGGGCCGAGTAGTCGCGCCACTTCGGCGGGTAGCCGATCTTCGGGGTGAAGCTCGCGAGCTTCTCCAAGGCCCGCGCCTTCGTCTCCTCGCCCATCCAGTCGAGGCGGGTGATCGAGTCGCGGTAGGCGCCGAGAAGGCGGGCGACCAGGTCCTCCATGCGGGCCTTGGACTCCGGAGGGAAGTGCCGGGCCACGTAGAGGCGCCCGAGCGCCTCGCCGAGCGTGCCCTCGACGAGGGCGAGGCCGCGCTTCCACCGCGGGCGCAACTCCTGCGTCCCGGCCAGCGTGCGGGAGTAGAAGTCGAAGTTCTCCTCGACGAAGGCGCGCGCCAGCAGCGGCGAGCGCGCGTCAATGACCTTGCGCGCGAGCCACAGTTTGAGGACGTCGAGGTCGGTGCGCTCCCACAGCGCGCAGGCGGCGGCCAGGAAGTCGGGCTGGTCGACGTTGACGGTGTCGATGGCCGTCGTGTCGAAGCGGGCGGCGAGCGCCCACCCGTTCCAGTCGAACCCGGGGTTCTGCTCGACGATCTGCGCCCAGGCGCGCGGGTTGTCCGCCAGCTGCGGGTCGCGGTTCTTCACGGAATCCCAGTGGTGGCCGGCGAGCTCCGTCTCGAAGGCCATGACGCGCTCCGCCGACTCGGCGGCGGCGCCCTCGTCCACGACCCCGCCCAGCACGAGGGCGCGCGCGACGTGGCCCGTGTAAGCGCTGCGGGTCGCGGCGTGGTGGTCCTCGCGGTAGAAGGACTCGTCGGGCAGGCCGAGCCCGGCCTGGTGGAGGTAGGCGATGTAGCGCGAGGCGTCGCGCACGTCGTTGTTGACGTAAGGGGAGAAGAACAGCGAGACGGTCCCGCGGGAGAGCGAGCCGCCGACGCGGGCGAGCGCCCCGTGGTCGCCGGCCCGGGCGATGGCGTCGAGCTCGGGGGCCAGGGGAGCGCCGCCGGCGGCCTCCACGGCGTCCTCGTCCATGAACTGCCGGTAGATGATGGCGATGCGCTCAGCGTCGGGATCCTCGAGGCGCCCGGCGGCCGCGTCCTCGACGATGGCGCGCCCGCGATCCTCCGAAAGGTCGCGCAGCAGGTAGAACGCCCCGTCGGTGGGGCGGTCCGCGGGAATCGGATGCTCACGCAGCCAGGTGCCGTTGACGTGCCGGAAGAAGTCGTCCTGGGGGCGCACGTCGCGATCCATCAAGGAGGGATCCAGGACGCGGGCCTCGAGTGTCTGCTCAGTCATGGCTCAACCCTACAGACGCTCCGGAGACGGGCGGGCGGGTCAGGCGTCGGCGTCGTCCTCCTCGTCCTCGGTCGTGATGACGGGACCACGTCGGGCGCGGATCTCGATCTGCTCCGCGTCGAGCTGGGCGAGCGCCTCGCGCAGGGTCCGCGAGGAGACCCTCCCGGCGTCGCGGGCGCGGGTCAGAGCTTCACGCTCGGCCTGGATGGCCCGCAGGCGCAGCTCGCGGTACTGAGCGAAGCGCTCGGGCGTGGTGGAGACGGCCTGGGCGTGCATCGCCTGGGCGTTGGAGAGGTCGCGCCGAGCCCGGGCGACGGCCACGGGGTCGTAGGCGGAGCCGTCGGAGCGCGCGAGCCCGGGTTCGTCGAGGCAGCCCAGGGCGGCGGTGTCCAGTTCGGTACGCAGCGCGGCGCGCTCGGCGTCCAACTCGTCCGTGCCGCGCGTGAGCGCGAGACGCCGGGTCAGCCACGGCAGGGTGGCTCCCTGGAGGACCAGCGTGCCGGCGGCGACGAGGAAGGCGACAAGGACCAGGAGGGCGCGCTGCGGGGTGCCGGTGGGCAGCGACTGGGCGGCCGCCAGGGTGACGACCCCGCGCATCCCGGCCCACACCAGCAGCACGCCCTCCCGCGGCCCCAGGCGCTGCTCCGTCAGGTAGTCGATGTCGGCCGCGGTGCGCGCGAGGAACATCCGGAGCCGGTCGAGCCGCGCCTGGGGCAGCGGCGCCGCGTCGCGCCCGAGCTCCCACAGGCTCCCGTCCGGGTCGCGCAGCCGGTCGACGGCGGCCTGGGCGCGCTCGCGGCGCGCGGCGCGGCGCCGGGCGCGGCGTCCGAGCATCCTGAGCAGCGCGCCGATGAAGGCCCCGCGCACGGCGAGCACAACGAGGACGGCGAGGGCTGCGAGGCCCGCCGCCGACCACAGGCTCTCGTGGACGCGGCGGACCTCCTCGACCAGTCCGAACAGCTCCAGGCCCATAGCCAGGAACACCCCGCCCTCGAGGAGCAGGGAGACGGAGCGCCAGGTCGGCGCCTCGGCCATGCGGTCGGTGGGGTCCAGCTGCCGGGCGGCTCCGTTGCCGGCGACGAGACCCGCGGTCGCGACGGCGACCAGCCCGGACGTCCCGAGCTCCTCGGCGGCGAGGTAGGCGATGAAGGGCGCGGTGAAGGACACGAGGGTGGACAGCGGCGCGTTGTGCAGCCATCGGCGGAACCGGAGGCCGCCGGTGCCCACCAGGGCCCCGATGACGAGGGCGGCGACGATGGAGTAGACGAGCTTCCACACGATCCCGCCGGCCGACACCGTGTCCGGGGATCCGGCCGCCGAGATGGCGACGCCCATGATGACGAGCGACGTGGCGTCGTTGAACAGGCTCTCCCCCTCCAGGACCGTCACGATGCGCGGGGAGACACCGAGGCGGCGGATGATGGTGGTCGCCACCGCGTCGGTGGGGCTGAGGATCGCGCCGAGCGCGATGCCGACGGACAAGGGGATGCCGGGGACCACGGCGGCGAGCACGGCGCCCAGCGTCAGCGAGCTGAGGATGACCAGGACCACGGACAGGCCGCCGATGGCGGTGAGGTCGCGGCGGAACTCCATGGCGGGGAGCCTGACGGCCGAGGCGTACAGCAGGGGCGGCAGGACGCCGGCCAGGATGAGGTCGGGGTCCACGGTGATCGCGGGAACGGCGGGGATGAAGGAGACGGCCACTCCCAGGGCCACGAGGACGAGGGGCGTGGCGACGCGCAGCCGCGGGGCCAGCTTCTCGCCCAGGACGATGGCCAGGACGCCGAGGACCGCGATGAGGGCGACGGGAACCACGTCGATGTCGGCCATCCGGGCCTCCTCCACTGTTCTCCGCGCGTTCGAGGCTGGCTGCGCGCGTCCGGGGCCGATCCTACCGGCCGGAGTGGCCCGGGCCACAGGCAGGGGCCGGGAAACGTCACGATGTCACCTCCAATGTGTGCACGTTTGTGCACGGAGGCTGAACGTGGCGCGCACAGGGGTCGGCAGGTGTGAGGATGGCATCGAGACAAGCGCTGGGCGCAGACGCCAGGTGACCGGCCGGCGTGGATGCCGGGGCAGGGAGGGACACGGATGAGAACCATACGCAGCGAGGTGGTCGTCGTCGGCGGCGGCTCCACGGGTGCGGGCGTCGCGCGCGACACCGCCATGCGGGGGTTCCCCACGGTGCTGGTGGATCGCGCGGACCTCGGCCAGGGCACCACGGGGCGCTTCCACGGCCTGCTGCACTCCGGCGGGCGCTACGTGGTCTCCGATCCGGAGTCGGCCACGGAATGCGCCCAGGAGAACGCCATCCTCAAGAGGATCCAGGCCGACGCCTGCGAGGACACGGGCGGGCTCTTCGTCACGGCGCCAGTGGACGACGAGGCCTTCGCCGACGGCTTCGAGGCCGCATGCCGGGCGGCGCGCGTGCCCTGCCAGGAGATCCCCGTCTCGGAGGCGCTGCGCCGCGAACCCCGGCTCAACCCCGGCACGAAGCGCGCCTTCGAGGTGCAGGACGGATCCGTGGACGGCTGGAAGCTGGTCTGGGGCGCGGCCCGGTCGGCCGAAGCCTACGGGGCGAGGATCCTCACCTACCACCAGGTCACCCGCATCGAGCACGCCGACGGCCAGGTCCGCGCCGTCATCTGCCGCGATCTGCGGGCGGACGAGGAGGTGCGCATCGAATGCCGCTTCGCCCTCAACTGCGCGGGGCCGTGGGCCGGGAGGATCGCGGCGATGGCGGAGTGCCACGGCGTCGACGTCGTGCCCGGCGCCGGCATCATGATCGCGATGAACCACCGCCTCAACCACGAGGTCCTCAACCGCTGCATCCATCCGGCCGACGGGGACATCGTCGTGCCCGCCCACACCGTGTCCATCATCGGGACCACGGACAAGAAGACCGACGACCCGGACCGCCTGTCCATCCCCCACGACCAGGTCCAGCAGATGCTGGACGCCGGCGAGGAGATGATCCCGGGCTTCCGGCGGATGCGGGCGGTCCACGCCTGGGCGGGCGCGCGCCCGCTCATCCGGGACACGTCGGTGGCCGCCAATGACACCCGGCACATGCGCCGCGGGATGAGCGTCGTCGACCACCTCGAGCGCGACGGCGTGGCCGGCCTGCTCACCATCGGCGGCGGGAAGCTCACGACCTACCGGCTCATGGCCGAGCGCATCGTCGACGAGATGTGCGAGCAGATGGGCGAGGAACGCCCCTGCCGCACCGCGGAGGAACCGGTCGTCGGCTCCGAGTCCGGGACGCTCTACACCCTGGGACGCCGCCTCCACGAGGTCGAGCAGCCCACCGCGGATCCCGGCACCGTCGACGCCCCGGGAGGGCGCCAGATCGTCTGCGAGTGCGAGCTGCTCACCCGGGAGAAGCTCGAAGGGGCCATGGAAGGCCTCAAGGACTACACCCTCGACGACGTCCGCCGCCAGATGCGCCTGGGGATGGGGCCGTGCCAGGGGGGCTTCTGCGCCTCGCGCGCCGCCGGCATCGCCCAGCAGCGGGGGGACGTCGGAGCCGAGCGCGCCACCGAGCTGCTGCGCATGTTCCTCAAGAACCGCTGGATCGGGCTGTGGCCGATCCTCTTCGGCGGACAGGCGCGCGAGACCGCGCTGGACTACTGGATCTACTGGGGCACGCTGGACCTCGAGCACCTGCCGGCCCCGACGCAGGAGGTCGTGCGATGAGGGACGCCGTCGTTATCGGAGCGGGGCTGGCGGGCCTGGCCGCGACGCTGCGCCTGGCCGAGCGCGGGCGGGCCGTCACCCTGGTCACCGGCGGCCTGGGCGGGCTGCAGCTGGGCCAGGGGACGATTGACGTCCTCGGCTACGACGGGGATCGCCGCGTCGAGGACCCGCTCACCGCGGTCGACTCCTGGACCGGGGACGACCCGGACCACGCGGACCACCCCTACGCCCGCTTCTCCGGGGAGCAGGTCCGCGAGGCGCTCGCCTGGCTGGCGGGCGTGGCGGGCCCCGACCTGCTCGAGGCCCCCGAGGGCCTCACGGTGGCCAACGTCTGCCTGCCCACGGCCGTCGGCGCCCTGCGCCCGACGGCGCTGATCCCGCCCTCGATGCGCGCGGGCGTCATCCGGTCCGACCGCGAGTACGTCTTCGTCGGGCTGCGCCGCCTCAAGGACTTCTACCCCGACCTGGTCGCCGGGAACCTCCAGCGCCAGAGCGCTCCGGACGCGGGCGCCGACGGGGCCCCGATCCGCGCGCGGGCCGTGTGGGTGGACGTCGAGGCGCGCCCCGGCGAGGTCGACACCTCCGGGGTGAATTGGGCGCGCGCGCTCGATCGCCCCGAGGCGCGCGAGCGGCTGTGCCGGGCCATCGTCCCGCAGCTGCGCGACGGGGAGGTCGTGGGCCTCCCCGCGGTCCTGGGGCTCGCCGACACCGGTGCGTGGCGCGACATCGCGGCGCGGCTGGGCCACGACGTCTTCGAGGTGCCGCTGCCGCCGCCCTCCGTGCCGGGAATGCGCCTGAACGAGCGCCTCACCGAGCTGGCCCGGCGCCGCGCGCGCTACGTGCTGGGATCGCGGGTCACCGGCATCGAGGGCCTGGGGGACGAGGGCGGCCTCGGCCTGTCCGTCCGGGTGGCGACCGCCGGGCACGACACGCTGATCGAGACCCGGGACGTCGTCCTGGCGAGCGGCGGGTTGGAGTCGGGCGCCCTGTGGCTGGACTCCTACGGGCACGTCACCGAGACCGCTCTGGGCCTGCCGGTGCGCCTGCCCGAGGGCGTCGCGGAGGACGGGGAGGGCCTGACGGCCGGCGACTATTGGGGCGCTGACCAGCCGCTCTACCGCACCGGCCTGGCCGTCGACGACCAGATGCGCGTCCTCGACGGCGGCGGCGCCCTCGTCGATGCACATGTGCGCGCGGCGGGGGGCATCTTGGCCGGGGCGACTCGGTGGCATGAGAAGTCGGGCGACGGCATCGCCCTGGCCAGCGCCCTGCGCGCGGCCGACTCGATCCTGGAGGGTGAGGAATGAGCAGCGAGACGATCCTGGATCTGGAGGAGTTCGGACTGCGCGCCAGCCTGGACGCATGCGTGAAGTGCACGATCTGCGAGACCCAGTGCCCGGTCGCGCGCGTCACGGACCTCTTCCCCGGGCCGAAGTTCGTCGGCCCGCAGGGCGAGCGCTACCGCGGGGGCGCCATCTCGGTCGACCACTCGATCGACTACTGCTCCTCGTGCGGCACCTGCACGCTCGTGTGCCCCGAGGGCGTCAAGGTCGCCGAGATCAACCACCACGCTCGCACCGCCATGAAGGAGCAGCAGGGCATCCCCCTGCGCGACAAGCTGATCTCGCGGACCACTCTCATGGGAGCCGTGATGACGCCGGTGGCGCCGCTGGCGAACTGGGCGCTCGCGAACAAGCCGATCCGGAAGATCGTCGAGGGCGTCGTCGGGGTGCACGCGGACGCCCCGATGCCGGTGGCGGAGGGCCGCTCCTTCGAGGCATGGTTCCGCAGGCACACGCCCCAGCCGGAGTCCGGCACGCGCGGCCAGGTGATCTTCTTCCACGGGTGCGCGGGGGAATACTTCGAGGTGCAGACCTCGATCCGGTCGGTGGAGGTCCTCGAGCACCTGGGGTACGAGGTGCTCGTGCCCCACCACGGGTGCTGCGGACTGGCGCTGCAGTCCAACGGCCTGTACGACGACTCCCGCAAGTACGTGTCGCGGCTCACCGAGCAGCTGCGTTCCGTGAACCGGGACGCCCCGATCGTCACGTCCTCGGGCTCGTGCGGCGGCATGCTCAAGCACGAGGCGCGCGAGATCCTCGAGATGGACACCCCCGAGCTGCGCGATGTGTCTTCGCGCGTCTTCGACATCTGCGAGTTCCTGCTCGCGCTGCACGACCGCGGGGAGCTGGACGAGGACTTCCAGCGCATGGACGTCACCCTGCCCTACCACGCGCCCTGCCAGCTCAAGAGCGCGGGGATGGGGCTGCCCGCCGTCCAGCTCATGGAGCTCGTGCCCGGGGTCCACGTCGTCGAGTCCGGTCAGCCGTGCTGCGGCATCGCCGGCACCTACGGCCTGAAGAAGGAGAAATACGAGGTCGCCCAGGCGGTGGGCAAGCCCGTCTTCGACTTCATCAAGGAGACGAACCCGGAGATCGCCGTGTGCGACACGGAGACCTGCCGTTGGCAGCTGCGCAAGGGCAGCGGCGCCCACGTCATCCACCCCATCGAGGTCATCCACGAGGCCTACGGCCTGCGCAGCTGACTCTGCGGGGAGACCGCGCCTCCCAGGGGCGAGGGAGCGCCACCGGCGAGGGCGGCGCCGGAGGATCAGGCGGTCGACGGCCACCGCATAGGCCACGGTCGCGATCTGGGCGAGCACCAGCGCGCTCAGCGCCACATCGTCGCTGGTGGGATCGGACCATCCGAGCGCGCCGGCGAGGAAGGCCGCCAGGTTGCCGACCGTGTGCAGGACGATGCCGGACTCCGGTCCGCCGCTGCGCACCGTCAGCCAGGCCGTCACCAGCGCGAACACGCTGACGTCCAGCAGCCCCTTCCACCCGTAGTCGTGCCCGGCCGCGAAGACCGGGACCTGGGCCGCGACCGCGACCCATGCGGGAGGTGGCGGAGCTTCGCCGAGACCGGGACCGCGAACCGGGTCCAGTTGGCGATCGCGGTCCTGGAGTCGGGGGAGGAGGCCCCGGTGCGGTCGATGGGCGGATTGCGGGGATGGGCGCGCGGGACACCGGACTAGGCTCGCCCTGTCTCGGAGATGCGGACAGGAGATGGTCGGTGGTGCAGGTCACGCGGCTCGGCGGTGAGGGGAACCCGGTCAGGATCGTCGTCCATGCGGGTGCGGGCGGGGTTCCCGCCTCGTACGGCCCGGAGGAGCACCGGGCTTGTCTCGACGCGCTGGAGCGGGCGGCGCGCGCCGGGCAGGAGGTCCTGGACGGCGGGGGAGCGGCGCTGGATGCGGTGTGCGCGGCCGTGGTCGTCTTCGAGGATTTCCCGCTGTTCAACGCCGGGCGCGGCGCGGCCCTGACCACCGATCTCACGGCGGAGATGGATGCGTGCCTGATCGCCGGGGACGGACGCGCCGGGGCGGTGACCTGTGCGCGGTCCATTCGCAACCCGATCTTGGGGGCGCGCGCTGTCATGGAGCGCACGCCGCACGCGCTGATGGTGGATCCGTCCGACGAACTGCTCGCGCAGTGGGGGGTCGAGCGCGCCGACGCGGGCTATTTCCTCACGCCGAGGCGCCTGGAGGACGCCCGGCGCGACCGCGCGCGGTTCGGCGGACCCGGCGGCGGGCACGGCACCGTGGGCGCGGTGGCCGTGGATGCGGGAGGGGCGGTGGCGGCGGCGACGTCCACCGGGGGCCTGAGCCACGGGAAGCTGCCCGGCCGCGTCTCGGACACCTCCCTGGTGGGGGCGGGGTCGTTCGCGCGCGACGGCGTCGTGGCCGTGTCCTGCACGGGCTATGGCGAGGGGTTCATCCGCGGCGTCGTCGCCCACGACATCTGGGCGCGGCTGCGTTACGGCGGCGCCGGTCTCGAAGAGGCGGTGACGGCGTCGATCTCGGAGAACCTCGTGCCGCCACTGGGCGACGGCGGCGGGATCATCGCGGTGCGCCCGGACGGCGAGGCGGTGGTGGCGTTCAGCACTGCGCACCTGTGGCGCGCGTGGGTCGACGACGGGCAGGTGATCGTCCCCGAGCAGTGAGCCCGGGCGTCCGGCGCACCGCCGTCCGCGCAAGTTGTGATTGACGAGTCAACTAAATATTGGCACACTTCTTGTCGGCGGTCGAAGGCTCAAGACCTGGAGGTTGATCGGCGATGGCGGATACGAAGGTTTCCGAGAGGGCGGGCCGCGCCTCGGCGATCCCGCGGTGGAGCCGTCTCCCGACGGCGACGTCGGGGGCTGCGCCGGACGGCACTCGGATGGACGCGGTCCAGCTGCTCGTGCGCGATCTGGATGCAATGACCGCCTACTATCGGTGGGCGGTGACCCTCGACGTGCTCGACCAGTCCGGCCCCGCGGTGACGCTGGGACGCGGCGGGACGCCGATCGTGGAGCTGCGGCAGGCGAGGGATCTCCCCTCCTTCGACCACGGCGGCGCGGGGCTCTACCACACGGCCATCCTCTTCGAGGACGAGCGCCGCCTCGCCTCGGCGGTGCTGTCGATGGCCCAGCGGGCGCCGCAGACCTTCATCGGATCGGCGGACCATCTGGTCTCCGAGGCGTTCTACTTCACCGATCCCGAGGGCAACGGCCTGGAGCTGTACCACGACCGGCCGAGCGGCCAGTGGAACGTCGGGGCCGACGGCCGGGTGGACATGACGACGCTGCCGCTGGATCCGAACCGGTTCCTGCGCCAGTGGCTCGACCCGGAGCCGGGGGATGCGGGAGTGTCGGCGGTGGTCGGGCACGTCCACCTCCAGGTCGGCGACATCGAGCAGGCGAAGCGGTTCTACGTCGGTGTCCTGGGCTTCGACGTCACCGCTGAGCTCGGTGGGACCGCGTTGTTCGTCTCGGCCGGCGGCTACCACCATCACATCGGCATGAACACGTGGCAGAGCCGGGGCGCGGGGCCCCGCGCGGCCTCCCTGGGGCTGGGTGACGTGCGGATACTGGTCCCCACCAGGGACGACGTCGAGTCGATTGAGGAGCGGCTGCGCGGCCATGGCATCGCAGCCGTCGACGACGGCCGCACGCTGCGCGTCGAGGACCCCTGGCGCACCCGGCTCGCGATCGCTCCCGAGATCGGCGGCTGAGCGGCCCGCCTGGCGGGCGTTCCCGCAGGCCAGGTGGGCGCGTCTCCCCGTCCCGTGCCCGGTTCCGCCGCGTCAGCGGCCGGTCCCGCGCCGTCCGCGCGAGGAGCCGGTCCCGCCGCGGCGAGGCTGGCGGGCAGCCGAGACCGCGGCCGCCGAATGCGTGGCGCGGCCCTGGCTCGCGCGGGTGATCCATCCGCCGGCGGTGAGTTCTTCCGCACCGGCTCCCGACCCGCGGGTGCTCTGCGCGGAGTGAGCATTCCGCTGCGACGCCTGGCCGCCGCGCCGGCCGCCGCGTTGCGAGGTCTGGGCGCCTCCCTGCGGGCCTCGCCCGCCTCGCCGCGACCGGGCAGGGGCGGGCGCGGCCACCGGGGCTGGCGCCACGAAGGGGGCCACCGTGCCGACCAGCTCGGCGACCGACGGCGAGGCGGCCGTCACGCGCTCGGGGGTCACCCGGATCTTCGCCTTCCTCAGCACATCAGCCAGGTCCTTACGCTCCTCGGGCAGGCAGATCGTCACCACGTCGCCCGCGGCCCCGGCGCGCGCCGTGCGCCCGGAGCGGTGGAGGTACTCCTTGTGCTCCCGCGGGGGATCCGCGTGGATGACCAGTGCGACGTCATCGACGTCCACGCCGCGAGCGGCGACGTCCGTGGCGGCGAGCACCCGCACCTCGCCGGACTGGAACAGGGCCAGGTTGCGGTCCCGCGCGTTCTGGGACAGGTTGCCCTGCAGATCCACAGCGGGGATCCCGGAGGCGGTCAGCTGTTTGGCGGTGCGCTTGGCGCGGTGCTTCGTGCGGAAGAACACGATGCGCCGGCCCTCCCCGGAGGCGAGCCGGTCGATGAGGGCCTTCTTGGCGTCCGCGTCGGCGACCTCGAAGACGTGGTGCGTCATGCGCTCCACCGGCGATTCCGCAGGATCCACCGAGTGATGGACGGGATCGTGGAGGAAGCGCTTGACCAGCACGTCCACACCGTTGTCCAACGTGGCGGAGAACAGCAGACGCTGCCCGCGCTCGGGGGTGGCGCGCAGGATCCGCGTGACGGCGGGCAGGAAGCCCATGTCGGCCATGAGGTCGGCCTCATCGATGACGGTGATCGAGATGGAGGATAGATGGACGATCCCCTGGCCCATCAGGTCCTCCAGACGGCCCGGGCAGGCGACGACGATGTCGGCGCCGCGTCCGAGCGCGGCCTCCTGGCGGGCTTGTTTGACGCCGCCGAAGATCGTCGTCACGCGCAGCCCTTCGACGCGGGCCAACGGCTCGATGACCTCGGCGATCTGGGTGGCGAGCTCGCGGGTGGGCGCCAGCACCAGCCCGCGCGGGCGGCCCGGCACATTGGCACGGGCCCCGGCCTGGGAGGCGGCCGCGAGGCCGGCCACCAACGGCAGCGCGAAGGCCAGCGTTTTGCCCGATCCGGTGCGTCCGCGTCCGAGCACGTCGCGGCCGGCGAGGGAATCGGGCAGAGTCGCCGCCTGGATCGGGAACGCCCGGGCCTTCCCGTCGGAGGCGAGGACGCCGGCGAGCTCCGCGGGGACGCCCAGCTCCTGGAAGGCGGGATTCGCCTCACGAGGCGTGTCAGGTGTCGGGCGCCGCGCGGGCGCCGAAGACGCCCGCCTGCGGGGCCTCCGGTCGGGGGAGGCGGGCACGCCGCCCCCCAGCAGAGCGGAGGCGGGCGAGACCGGCTGGCGGTCATGGATCGAGGACATGTCAACTCCTGCGGGCGTGCACGGCCCGCGTGTCGGTGCCGCACGGAACGGAGAGTCCCGGGGCACGAAGGGGGCGAAGGCGCCGACAGGCGCATCCGTTCGCCGTCCGAAAGCAGTGGCCGCCCTCGCGAACCGGGAACCGGCGGGGGAGCGGGAGGGGCGGCCCGCGCGCAGGGCGCGGGACCCGTCAAGCGTTCAACGACGCGGGCGGTGTGCACCACCGCCGGAGTCAACGCTAGCACGCGGCCCGACCACCTCCTCCACGCCCGTCTGTGACATCGGGGACGGGACGGGGTCTGGGGAAGGATGGGGGGATCGGAGGACAGGCACGGGGCCGGGAGGGCGGGCGTGGGCGGACAGGTGCTCATCGTGGACGACGAGGAGGCGTTCGCCGATGCCTGCGCGGAGTATCTGCGCGCGGCGGGCATCCGGGCGACGGCAGTGGGCTCCGCGGGGGAGGCGCGCCTCCACTTGGCGGCCGGCCCCGTCTCACTCGTGCTCCTCGACGTCAACCTGCCCGGCTCTTCCGGTTTCGACCTGTGTCGGGAGCTGCGGGCCACCTCGGACTGCCCGATCGTCTTCATCAGCGCGCGCGGCGGCGAGGACGACGAGATCCTCGCCCTAGGCATCGGCGGAGACGACTACCTCACGAAGCCGTTCTCCCTGGCCCTGCTGCTGGCGAAGGTGCGCAGGCTCCTCGACCGGTTCGCCTCCGCTGGCCGCGGCGCCGCCGCCGGGGACCTGGAGGGCCCGCTCGCGATGGTCCCCGGCAACGCCTTCGGCGCTTTCACCGAGAGCTTCGACCTCATGCGCACCGAACTCGCCGCCTTCCGCGAGCGAGAGGACCGGCTCACGCGCGAGCACCGCACCGTCATCGCCCAGCTCGGCCACGACCTCGGCACTCCGGCGGCGAGCATCTCGGCGGCGGCCGAGCTCCTGGAGGTGGACGAGGACGACCCGCGCCGAGTGGCGCGGCTGCGGGTGATCCGCACCAAGGCGCTGCGGATCGCGCGCCCGCCCCTGGGAAGGGTCCTCTTCGCCGGCTCCGACCTCTCCGGGTTCACCGAGGACGGCCTCGCGCGGTTCCGGCGGACCCACTCCGGGTTCGTCTCCTTGATGAAGTCGAAGACGGGCTTGCCCACCGCCTGGGCGACCTCGTATTTCTCCTTCTTCAGGCCGTAGGTGCCGGCGATGCCGCAGCACGGCTGACCGGACTCGACGACGTGGACCCCGGGCACGAGCTCCATGCGCTGGAAGTCCTCGTCCAGCTCCCCGCGGTCGTGCAGCGCGAGCAGGAACTCGCAGATGTCGAAGACGCGCGAAGACACATCGCGCAGCTCGGGGCGGCGGCGGGCACGCTCCTGCAGAACCCGGCGCTCGTGGCCGTCCTGCGCGGCATCGGGATCATGAAGGCGGACTTCTCCCTGCCGTGGTGGCTGCCCGCCGGCATCGCGCTGGCCGCCGCCGGCATGATCTGGTGGCGCTCCCGCTCCCTGGGACGGGTGGGGACGAGCTTGCTTCTCCGCGACGCCGCGTAGCCCGGCGGGGCGGTGATACGGCCATAATGGGGGCATGCAGACCAGGAGTGTGCGGCGGGCAGTGGTGACGGGAGCCTCGACGGGCATCGGCGAGGCGACGGTGAGGCGGCTGCGGGACCAGGGGTGGGCGGTCACCGCCGTGGCGCGGCGGGTCCTCAGGCTGAAGAAGCTCGCCGAGGAGACGGGCTGCACGTCCTTCGCCGCGGACCTCACGGACGACGAGCAGGTCCAGGCGATGGCCGACTACGTCCTGGGGCTCGGCCCGGTCGACGCCGTCGTCAACGTGGCTGGCGGGGCGCTGGGCGTGGACTCGATCGCCGGGGCCGACACGGAGCACTGGACCCAGATGTTCGACCGGAACGTCATCACAGCCCTCCAGGTCACCCGCGCCTTCCTGCCGGGCCTGCGCGAGCGCGGGGGCGACGTCGTGTTCCTGACCTCGACCGCGGCGCATGACACCTATCCCGGCGGTGGCGGCTACGTGGCGGCCAAGCACGCGGAGCGCATCATCGCGAACACGATGCGCCAGGAGCTGGTCGGCGAGCCGGTCCGGGTCATCGAGATCGCGCCGGGGATGGTGAGGACCCCGGAGTTCTCCCTGAACCGGCTGGGGTCCAAGGACGCCGCCGACAAGGTCTACGAGGGTGTCGCCGAGCCGTTGACGGCCGAGGACGTCGCCGACGCGATCGTGTGGACGCTCACGCGCCCGGCCCACGTCAACATCGACTCGATGGTCATCCGCCCCCTCGCCCAGGCGACGAACACCCTGGTGGCCCGCGCCGCCGAGTGAGGGACCCGGCCCGCGCGGACCGGGCCTGCGGTTGCGGCCGATCGCCGCTGTTCCCCTCCGACCGCTCTCGGAGTAGCGTGGCCGCATGACGCCAGACGAGCATGCTCCCGAAACCCTCAGCCTCCACCGCGACCGCGCTGAGGCGCAGGCCGCGGTCGACGCCGGCGCGCCGGTCCTGGTCGCGAAATCGATCCCGAAGGCGATTCGCCACGGCGCCGTGATCGGCGCCTTCGAGTCACTGGCGCCCGGACTGTCCATGATCGTCGTCGAGCCCCACGACCCGACGCCGCTGCTCGACCAGATCCGCGGCCGCTTCCCGGGCGGCGTCGATATGGAGTACGTCGTTGAGGGGCCCGACGAGTGGCGGGTGCGTCTGATCCGGAGGTAGAGGCGACGAGGCCGCCGGCGCGTCAGCGGGCCAGGGGACGCCCCCTGTCATCGATGCCGAGCCTCGCATAGGCGTGCGGCACGGTGGCGAGGAACCATACGACGCCGAAGAGGGACAGCGCGCCCGTCGCCCACGCCGAGACCCCGACCCCGAACGCCTGGACCAAGGCCGAGACCAGGAACGGTCCCGCCGTCATGCCGGCCTGCTGGACGGACTGCCACAGCCCGAGGAACCGCGAGCGCCCGACATCGGGGGAGAGGTCGGCCCCCATCGTCATGACGATGCCCGCGCCGAATCCGTTGCCCAGCCCGATCAGGCATGCGCACACGACGAAGCCCACCGTCGTCTGCCACATCGCCAGCCCGATGAACCCCGCGCCCATGATCACCATCGTCGGCACGAGCGCCCACCGGCGTCCGCGCACGTCCGTGACCTTCCCGACCGGATAGAACACGGCCGCGTCCAGCACGGCCGAGGCGCTGAAGGTCAGGGAGATCATGTGCTCGGAGATCCCCAGCTGGTGGCCCCACAGGGGGACGATGACCGCGCGGTTCGCCCGCACGATGGTCAGGAGGATCACGCCGACGGCGAGCAGAACCGTCGCCCGGGCGTCCGCGCGCTCGCGCCAGGGGGGCGCGGGGGCCTCGGAAGGGGCCTCCGACGAGGGTGCCTCCGCGGCCGACTCGAGGAGCTCGGGCGAGGGCAGGACGAAGGCGAGGACGAACCCCAGGGCGACGATGGTCGTGGCGATCTGGAGCCAGAAGGCGCCGGGATAGCTCCACAGGGCGAGCGCCAGCGATCCGATCCCGGGTCCGAACACCTGCCCCATCCGCAGCATCCCGCCCAGCATGGACAGGCCCCGGGCCCGCCAGGAGACGGGCACGGACTCCGCGACATAGGACTGGCGGGCCAGGGACCAGATGTTTGCGGAGACGGACAGGGCGGCGATCGCCGCGACGTAGAGGACCTGCGACCAGGCGACGCCCGGGTGCGCCAGCGTGACCAGGGCCCCGGCCAGGGAGACGACGGCCAGCGCGGTGCCGATGACGAACGCCGCGCGGTCGCCGACCCGCGTGATCCAACGGCCGACCCAGGGCCCCGTCAGGACCCCTGCCAGGCCGGACACGGCGGCGACCAGGGAGGCTCCGGACTCGGTGAGCCCCAGGGACAGGGCGGCCAGCACCATGACGGGAGCGAGGGCCCCCGATCCCGTGGACCAGATCAGCGAGGGGACGTACACCGGCAGCGCCAGCTGTGCGACGGGGGAACGGGGTCGGTCGGGGCGGGCGGTCATTGCCCCATTGTGCGCGTCCGCGCTCGGGCGGGGCCGGGCATGTCACGAAACCGTGACGATCTCTCCCCGGGTGGTGACGGGGGATGCGGGATCCGCCAGGATGTGGGACATGAGACACATCACGGCGCGAGCGGCGTCGCTCGCCCTGGTCGCGCTGCTCGCGCTGGCCGGCTGCTCCTCCTCCGAGGACGGGTCCGCGAGGACCGGATCGACCGGGACGGATCTGTCGGGGCTCTCCTCCGTCGAGGTCGCGCCCGAGGAGGCCGGCGGGGTCGCGGCCGACTCCGCCGACGCCGGAGCCTCGGCCGCCGGCAGCGAGGTCGATCCCGACCAGGGCAAGGTCGTGGTCACGGGATCGGCCTCGGTGCGTGTGGAGGATCCGCAGGCGGCGCTGGCGGCCCTCACCGCGACGGTGGCGGGTCTGGGCGGGCGCGTCGCCTCCTCCACCGTGACGGGAGGGGGATCCGTGCCCTCGGCGCGGGCGCAGGTGCGCGTGCCCACCGACGCCTATGAGCGGCTCACCGACTCGCTGTCGGACCTGGGCCAGGTGGTCGACCTGTCCACCAGCACCGAGGACGTCGGCCAGCAGGTCGCGGACCTGGACGCCCGGGCCGACGCCCTGAGCGCGTCGATCGACCGGCTGACGCAGCTCGTCGAGCAGGCGGAGACCACGAAGGACCTGCTCGAGGCCGAGCAGGAGCTCACCGCGCGCCAGTCTGAGCTGGACTCCCTGACCAGCCAGCGGGCGTACCTGGCGGACCAGGTCGCCTTCTCGACGCTGGAGGTCTCCCTCGACCGGCGGGCCGAGGCCGCGGAGCCGGACCGCTCGGTCTGGCAGCGTTCCTGGGATGCGTTCGTCGCGGGGATGCGCGGGATCGGGGAGGCCGTCGTGTGGGTCCTGCCGTGGGCGCTGCTGGCGGCCGTCGTCGCCGTGCCGGTGACGCTGGCCGTTCGCCGCCGCCGAGGGCGGGCGGGCGTGGCGGGCGGCACGGGCGGGACCTCCGAGGAGCCGGAGAGGCCCGTGGACCACATAGGTTAATCATGTTAACCTATGTGTTGTGAGCAGCGGGAAAGCCGTCGATGCCCGGCGCACGGACACGCGCGCGCGACTGATCGACGCGACGATCGACCGGATCGACCGGGTGGGCTACGCCTCCCTGTCCGCCGCCGATGTGGCGCGCGCCTGCGGGGTCTCCGCGCCCGCGATGTACAAGCACTTCCCGGACCGCGACGCCCTGCTGCTCGCGGCGCTGCGGGAGCTGTCGACGCGGGCCGCGGCCGACGCGGGGTGGGCGGGGGAGGCTCCGACGAAAGCGGGCCGGGAGGACCCCCGCGGGACCTTGCTGTCGGTGGGCGCCTGGATGATGCGGTGGGCGCGGGACCACCCGCGCCTCCACGACTTCCTTCTCCACAGCCCCCTCGCCCTGCGCGCCAGCGCGGAGCCCGGCGATGGCTGGGAGTTCCCGCTCCTCGGCGTGGTGCGCCACTCGATCGAGGAGCTGCGCGGGCGCCTCGGGCTCGACGTCGAGCCCAAGCGGTTCCTCGCCCTCGTGTGGGCCACCGTGGAGGGGGCCGGCGCACTTGCCGCACGCGGGGTCGACGGGGCGGACCCCGGACTGCTCTCCGACGGCCTCGACGCCTATATCGAGCACTTCTCCACGACCCCCGCCAGGAAGGACCCCTGGCCATGACCGGTCAGACATCCGCGCCCCCGACGCCGCTCACCGTCATCGTCTACGCCCATCCCTACCCGGGCAGCTTCTCCCGCGCCGTGCTCGAGGCCGCCACGGCGGGCGCCGCAGACGCCGGCCGAGAGACGGAGGTCATCGACCTGTGCGCGGACGGCTTCGCCCCGGCCTACGACGAGTCGGAGCTCGCGCTCTTCCACGAGGGCGGGACGCGGGATCCCCTGGTGGAGCGCTACCAGCGCCTCCTCGAGCGCGCGGACGCCCTCGTGCTCATCGCTCCCGTGTGGTGGAACGACATCCCGGCGATCCTCAAGGGCTTCATCGACAAGGTGATGAAGCAGAAATGGGCCTATGAGCCCACCGCGACCGGCACCCGGGGCGTGCTGGGCACGTGGATCCGCTCCGTGACGGTGCTGACGACCTCGACCTCGCCCACCTGGTACCTGCGGGCCGCCTGTGGCAACCCGATCGGCAGCGTCCTGCTGGGCTCGACGTTCCGCCAGCTCGGCGTGCGGCGCAGGCGCTGGCTCAACCTCGGGCGGATCTCCGGCGGGGGAGCGCAGCGCCGCGGGAAGCACCTGGCGCGGGTGCGCCGCGAGATCGCCGCCCTCGCCTGAGGCTCGGGCCACGCGGGGACAGGGCGGGCGCTCCGTCGGCTATCATGGGCCCCGACGCAGATCCGGCCCGTCCCCCTCCAGAAGGGGACGGGGCATCGCCGGGGAGTCTCCGGAAGAACAGGCCGCCCTCGGGCGCCCCCACTAGACCCGGACGGGCGGGCCCGACACAGCCCATGACGAGAGGCCGCACGGCGGCCCGGTCCCCGGGGCCGGGCAGCGGCGCGGCAAGCGGGGTGGTACCGCGGGTCTCGGCGCAGGCCGGGAGTCGTCCCTGTGACAGGTCGACGACACCGAGGACATCATGAGCACACACGGGTTCTACCCCCGCCACCGTGACGGCGAGGTCCGGGCCGCAGCCTCCTTCCCGGACATGGAGCGCGAGACCCTGGCCTACTGGGACGCCGACGACACCTTCGCGAAGTCCGTCGAGGAGCGGCCCGCGGGGCGCCACGGCGACAACGAGTTCGTCTTCTACGACGGGCCG
>JALCNR010000018.1 GCA_022649165.1 Actinomyces sp. | reverse complement strand
GCTCCTACCCGGGCTGGGCGTCGGCCAAGGCCTGTGGCGCATCAAAGACCGCTCCTTCGTCTGCCAGCACCAACTCCACCCCGACGAACTCGCACTCTTCGACACCACCACCCGCATGACCAGCAAAGTTTAAGAGTTCGTCGAAATACTGGAGCTTTTCGCGGGAACTTGAGCAGCCAATACCCTGCTTGCGCTATCTCGTACTCAAAGCTCGCGGAACCCGACGATGGCGGAGGCGCATGCGCTCTCGTGAGGTTCGACAGTTGCCGACTGTTCAGTGATTGCTGTACGGTCAGTGTATGCTGACTATTGCTTCGCGCCTCGACGTCATGAACCGGCTCGGCCGGGCCATGGCGGACCCGACTCGTTCCCGGATCTTGATGACGCTGCTGGACGGTCCCAACTATCCGGCCGTGCTGTCGCGTGAGCTGGAGCTGACTCGCTCGAACGTCTCGAACCATCTGACCTGCCTGCGTGACTGCGGGATCGTGGTCGCTGAGCCGGAGGGTCGGCAGACCCGTTACGAGATCGCGGACCCGCATCTGGCCGCGGCGCTCACCGCGCTTGTGGATGTGACGCTGGCGGTCGACGAGAGCGCGCCGTGCATTGACCCGACCTGCTCGGTCCCGGGCTGCTGCGACAAGCGCGAGGAGGCCGGGGCATGAGCGCGGCATGCGGCTGCGAGCACGACGCTCCCAACGCTGCCGAGGAGCGCGAGGAAGCCGAGCGCCCTTGGTGGCGCGACCCCGCGATCCTCGTCCCGATCATGTCGGGAGTCTTCTTCCTCGCTGGGCTTATTACGGAGTGGACGGCTGGCGAGAGCGCCGCTGCCGAGGTGACGGCGCTGGTGCTTTTCTGGGTCGGCCTGTTGCTGGGTGCGTGGACGTTCGCTCCCGGGGCGCTGCGGGGCCTGTTCACGAAGGGCAAGCTGGGCATCTCCCTGCTGATGACGATCAGCGCCGTCGGCGCTGTGATCCTCGGCTACGTCGAGGAAGCGGCCGCGCTCGCGTTCCTCTACTCCATCGCCGAGGCGCTGGAGGACAAGGCGATGGACCGCGCCCGCTCGGGGCTGCGCGCACTGCTGAAGCTCGTGCCCGAGACGGCCACCGTGATGCGGGGCGGCACCGCCGTTGAGGTCCCCGCCCGGGAAGTAAAGGTCGGCGACGTCCTGCGGATCCGCCCCGGTGAGCGGGTCGCCACCGATGGCACCGTGTCGTCGGGCCGCAGCAGCCTCGACACCTCGGCCATCACCGGCGAGTCGATCCCGGTGGACGTCGCCGTAGGTGATCAGGTCGCTGCCGGGTCGATCAACGCCTCCGGCGCGCTGGAGATCACCGCGACCGCCGACGGTGCGGACAACTCCCTGACGACCCTGGTGGGACTGGTCGAGCAGGCGCAGCAGGACCGAGGCCAGCGGGCCCGCCTCGCCGATCGGATCGCCCGGCCCCTGGTGCCCGGCGTGATGGTCCTCGCCGTGCTGGTCGGCATGCTCGGCTCGCTGCTCAGCGGCGACCCTCAGACGTGGATCACCCGTGCCCTGGTCGTGCTTGTGGCCGCCTCGCCGTGCGCGCTGGCGATCGCCGTTCCCGTGACGGTGGTCTCTGCGATCGGCGCGGCCAGCCGGTTTGGCGTGATCATCAAGAGCGGGGCCGCGTTCGAGCGTCTGGGCTCTCTGCGCAGGATCGCGGTCGACAAGACCGGCACCCTGACCCGTAATGAGCCCGCGGTCACCGACGTCGCCACAGTCGCCGGGGTCACCCGCGAGGACATGCTTGGCTGGGCCGCGGCGCTGGAGCAGCAAAGCACGCATCCGCTTGCCACCGCCATCACCGAGGCGGCGTCGAGTGTGCCCGACGCGGCCGGAGTGGTTGAGGAGCCCGGCCACGGCGTGACCGGGCAAGTGGACGGCCACGAGATCACAGTAGGCAGCCCGCGATGGATCGCTCCCGGCGTGCTGGCCGACCGGGTCTCGGCGATGGAGGCCGAGGGGCAGACCTGCGTCATGGTCGCCCGCGACGGCGACCTGGTGGGCGCGATCGGCGTCCGCGACGAGCTGCGGCCCGAAGCGCCTGAGGCCGTCGCCGCGCTTCGTGAGCAGGGCGTCGAGGTCGTCATGCTCACCGGGGATAACGTTCGCACCGCCAACGCCCTGGCGAAGATCGCTGGCATCGCCGACGTGCGGGCCGAGCTGCGCCCAGAGGACAAGGCCTCAGAGGTCAAGGCATCGGTCACGCAGCGGCCGACCGGCATGATCGGCGACGGCATCAACGACGCCCCGGCCCTGGCCTCGGCCACGGTCGGGATCGCGATGGGCGCGACCGGGTCCGACGCCGCGATCGAGTCCGCCGACGTCGCCTTCACCGGCCACGACCTGCGCCTCATCCCGCAGGCGCTGCAGCAAGCCCGCCGCGGCCGGGCGATCATGAACCAGAACATCGTGCTGTCGCTCGCGATCATCACCGTGCTGCTGCCTCTCGCGATCACCGGGGTGCTGGGCCTGGCCGCCGTCGTGCTCGTGCATGAGGTCGCCGAGGTCGTCGTCATCGCCAACGGCCTGCGCGCAGCCCGCGCCGAGAAGGTCGCGCTGGCTGCACCCGCGGAGTCGCACTCCGCGTCGCAGGCGAGGGTTTGATCCCACATCATCACGAACAACGATCTAGAGAGGAAACTTCGGCTTGAAGATCACGATCCAGTCCTTCGAGGGCTGTCCGAACCGGGAACTGCTCGACCAGCGGCTCGCGGAGACACTGCGTGGCCGCCGCGACGTGACGGTCATCCATCAGAACATTGAGGGCTCATCACAGTTGACGGTGTGGGTGGGGTTGGCGCGTCGGTCGCTGGGTAGGCGTCGAGGTCTTCCGATGATGGAGGTTCCTACGCCGCCCATCAAGAAGACCTCGACGTGCCTGACGCTACCTTCGCTGCCCCGGATCTGACCACCTTCTGCCGGCTGGACGAGTTGGGGCTCGTCGCGGTCGGGCAGCGCCTCGAGGCCCGGCGGGCGGTGATCGCCTGTCGGGTGGCTGCCCTGGATGACTGGTGTCATCGTTGCGGGCAGCAGGGGCTGGTGCGTGACACGGTGGTGCGTCGGCTGGCTCACGAGCCGCTCGGGTGGCGCCCGACTGTGCTGGAGGTGAGCGTTCGGCGGTACCGGTGCGCTGACTGCTGCCATGTGTGGCGCCAGGACACGACGAAGGCGGCCGAGCCCAAGGCCAGGCTGTCCCGGCGCGGGCTGCGGTGGGCGCTGGAAGGCATCGTGGTCGGCCACCTCACCGTGGCCCGGATCGCCGAAGGACTCGCCGTGTCGTGGAACACGGCGAACGATGCGGTGCTGGCCGAAGGGAAGCGGGTTCTGATCAACAACCCTCACCGGTTCGACGGGGTCACCACGATCGGGGTGGATGAGCACGTGTGGCGTCACACCCGCCGCGGCGACAAGTACGTCACCGTAATCATCGACCTCACCGGACCACGTACCGGCTCCGACCCAGCCCGGCTGCTCGACATGGTCGAGGGCCGCTCCAAACACGTGTTCAAGACATGGCTGGCTGAACGCGACCAGGCGTGGCGAGACGCCGTGGAGGTGGTCGCGATGGACGGGTTCACCGGCTTCAAGACCGCGGCGAGCGAAGAGTTGCCTGACGCGGTCGCGGTGATGGACCCCTTCCACGTCGTGAGGCTCGCCGGCGACGCCCTCGACAAGTGCCGCCGCCGGATCCAGCAAGACCTCCACGGCCACCGCGGCCGAGCCGGCGACCCGCTCTATTCGGCCCGGCGGACCCTGCACACCGGCACGAGCTTGCTCACCGACAAGCAGAAGACCCGCCTTGAGGATCTGTTCAGCGACGACGCCCACGTCGCCGTCGAGGTCACCCATGCCGCCTACCAGGCCATGATCACCGCCTACCGAGAACCCGACCCCGCACGGGGCCGGGACTTGATGAAACAGCTGATCGCCAGCCTCAGCAGCGGCGTGCCCGCCGCGCTCATCGAGCTCCGATCCCTCGGCCGGACCCTGAGAAAGCGGGCCGCCGACGTGCTGGCCTACTTCGACCGTCCCGGAACCTCGAACGGCCCAACCGAAGCCATCAACGGCCGCCTCGAACACCTCCGCGGATCCGCCCTCGGCTTCCGGAACCTCACCAACTACATCGCCCGCAGCCTGCTCGAAACCGGCGGATTCAGACCACGACTACACCCTGGATTGTGAAGAGCCACATTGAGACTCCCGAGGATGCCGTTCGTTGGCTTCCATGGCTCCCCGACGGTCCTGATCGGTGGGATCGACCCGTTCGCCGACGTCAGCACGGTTGTCGGTCTCGCCTGCCGGTTCTACCGGACTCCCGACGGTCCAGCCGAGGTCCCGACCATCGAGCAGCTGCGCGACGCGATCCAGCGCGCATCCCGGGTGTAGGTCCAGGCGAATCCGAGGTGAGCCCCGGCAACAGTCATCGCTAGCGCGTACTCGTCGACGAGCTTCTGCTCGAAGTCCTCCGCATCTTGGGCGCTGCGCAGCACCTCGTCAACAGTGCCGACCCCGTTCGGCTACTCACCGCGTGAGAGCCCCCAACAAACAACGAACAACCAACACGGCCAAAAACGAAAGACATCTGCATGACACCACAGGACTTGAGCTGTCGTCCTGACACGGAGAACCTTGCACCACGTGGGAAGTAGATCCCTCGGCCAGCCGGGGCGTCAGAACAAACTTGAGTGGATGGAGATTTGAGCCGAGGGGTATCCGGTGCACCTGTTGGACATGAGCATTCACCACAGCCACTCCGTCAACCCCGCCGAGACGCCAGTCAGTCTGCCGCTGGCCGTCATCACGGTCGATTCCTACGGTGTCCTCACCGTCACCCTGGACGGCGCCGACTACCCGCAGCCCTCGCCAACCGCGCCGTGGACGAAGGCGCGGTTCGGCGAACTCCTCGACGTCCTCACCGCAGACCGCACACGAACCATCCGGGTCGAGATTCACGAGTCTGACGGCAGCACATTCACTGACATCATTCATGCCGTCCGCACCCCACGCCCCGACCCAATCGACGGACCACCGACGCCTCGTCGGGCCCGTCACCGCCACACACCAGAAACCGCTGAGGTGGCCGGAGCCGGATTCCAGCCGGGCGAAGAGGTCACGGTCGCCCTCGTCCGGAGCACCGTTGAAGCCACTGCGGCGGGGACCGTCCGCGTGACACTAGATCTCAGGGAACTACCCTCGGGCGGCGCGGACATTCTGCTGGTTGGCATCACCTCGGCGCGGGTCGTGACGCGGCGGGTGCCATGAGCACGCAGCGCCAGTCCGGCTCGATGGGTGACGAGCTGACGAACATCCTCATGGTCGGGCTCGCGGCCCTCTTCGGACTCATCCTCGCCATCCGCGGCGCAGGCTCCGTCGCTGCGTTCGTGACCGGCGCCGACCAGCCACAAGCAGGCATCACCGGTGGCCTGGCTGTCCTGTTCAATCCCGGCGATCCAGCGGGCGCGCTCCACGCCGACGGGCTCAACCCCATCGCCTACTGGACCACCCTGACACTCATGCTCGGCTTCCTCGGAGCCGCAGGAGCCTGGGGGTGGATGAAGTGGCGACGTCACTCCCGCGCGGTCGACGTGGACCCACACCGGCTGGCCGGGACCGCCACCAGCCACGAAGTCACCACAGCAGCATCGGCGAAAGCACTGGTCCACCGCGCCAGGACACTCCGCCCGTCCCTGGTCGAGCCAGAACCTCGCGATGTGGGGTTCTTGCTCGGGCAGTCGAAGGGAAAGCAGGTGTGGGCCAGCGTTGAGGACTCCATCCTCCTCATCGGCCCGCCTCGATCCGGCAAGGGCTTACACATTGTTATCCCGGCGATCCTCGACGCGCCCGGTGCCGTGGTCACCACCAGCACTCGGCCCGACAATCTCACCGTCACACTCCGCGCGCGACAGAAGGTCGGGCCCGTCGCCGTATTCGACCCCCAGCACCTCGCCGAAGGCGTCCCCGCTGGATTGCGCTGGTCACCGATCCGCGGCTGCGATGACCCGCTCACGGCCATGATCCGCGCCACCGGGCTCGCGACCGCGACCGGCCTCGCTGACGGCGGGGTGGATGGTGGCGGGTTCTGGGAAGGCAAGACCCGCGTGGCTCTCCAAGCTCTCCTTCATGCCGCCGCGTTGGATCACCGCACGCCCGCCGAGCTGTTCCGTTGGACCCTTGACCCGTCTGCCGCGGCCGACGCCGTCGCGATCCTCACCGGTTCGCCCCACGCAGCAACCGGCTGGGCCGAATCCCTGGAAGCTATGATCGACGCCGATCCCCGCACCCGCGACTCCATCTGGCAAGGAGTCTCCCTGGCGCTGGCAGCACTGGCTGACCCCCGCGTCCTCGACGCGGTCAGCCCCGGGCCCGGTGAGCAGTTCGACCCCGAAGCCTTCATCCGCAACAAGGGCACCCTCTACCTACTGGCCACCGGAGCCGGGGCAGGCAATAGTGCCGCCCTCGTTGCCGCGTTCGTGGAAGACCTCGTCGAAACTGCCCGGCGGATGGCCGCCCGGAACCCGGGCGCTCGGCTTGACCCGCCACTCCTGCTCGCTCTGGACGAGATCGGCAACCTCGCACCCCTCCCATCCCTGCCGACTCTGATGGCGGAAGGTGGAGGTACCGGGATCACGACCATGCCCGTCCTCCAGTCCTTGGCCCAAGCCAGGGACAAGTGGAGCGAGAACCAGGCCGGAGCCATCTGGGACGCCAGCATCGTCAAGATCATCCTCGGCGGCGCCTCCAATAGTCGAGACCTTCAAGACCTCGCCACCCTCATCGGCGAGCGCGACGAGTACACCGATTCCATCACCCTCGGCGACCACGGAACCCGCTCAAACCAGCGCTCCGTACGCCGGGTGCCAATCCTGCCACCCGACCGCATCCGCACCCTCCCATTCGGCACCGGAGTCATCCTCCTGCGCTCCACACCACCGATCATCACCGACCTGAAGCCCTGGCCGAAGCGCGGCGACGCCACGCATCTCACGCGAGACCGCGCGGGCATCGAAGCCCTCCTGCAACGGCCGCCCAGCGCCGAGTAGTTGAACGCTGGGAAGCCGCGTGCACCTGCCTGGCACAGCGGTCCTGATCGATGGGGCCGCCCCAATCTGAAGGGCAGGAGGACAGTCCCATGGCTATCCGTACCCAGCAGTCCATCTCTGGTTTCATCGCCACCGACCCGCAGCTGACGATGACCGATCGCGGGGAAGCCCGCTTCTACGCGAGGTTCGGTCAGGAGAACTTCCACCGCGAGGAGGACGGCTCGTTCACAAAGTTGGAGCCGAGCTTCCACAACCTCGTCATGTACCGGGCTACCGCCGAACGCGCTTTCGAGCGGTTCACCAAGGGCGACAGCTTCGTCGCAGAGGGATACGCCCACGAGTACTCCTACGAACGGGACGGTCAGAGCCTGTCGGGTGAAGAGTTCGTGGCCAAGAAGATCGGCCACGACACCGCCCGCACCCGCTACGAGGTCGATCGTGCTCCCCGCAAGGTCGCCGCCCAGGAGACCGTGCAGCGTGAGCAGGAGCGTGCGTTCGACCCTCCAGTCTCGCGGCCGACCACCAATACGCCGATGCTCGGCCGCTGAACAAGGACAGGAGCGCACCATGACTATTCACACCCCAGGCATCGACGACGAGCCCGACTACGACGACACGCAAAACCTGGTCGCCGAGCCTCCGCACCCGATCAACTGGAATCTGCTGACGGCTGACGATCTGGAACAGGAACTGCTGGAACTGAACCGGTGGGTCGACTGGCTGCGCCACACCTATGGCCTCCCGGCCTCCGTCGTCCCGCCCTACTGGCACCGCCACCCCGAACTGCTCTGGGAACTCTCCGCCCTCCACCTGCACTGGCTGTGCGCCTACGACCCCGATCAGAACGGCTCCGCACCGCTGGGCTGGCACCGCGACTTCGCCGACGCCCGCCAGCGCCTCCGCGACTGGGTCACCTCCTCCGGCACCAGGCTGGATCGCGACCGGCCGACCCGGCAAACGACCTGGCCCGGCGAAGCGTCTGCCGAACACGCCCTGGAGACCGTGATCACTGATCGGGATGCAGACTTCGTCCAGTACGTTCTCGACCAAGTTGAGGCACGCCAGCAGGCCGAAGACGCCTTCTACGCCAGCATCGACGAAAACACCGGAGAGATCCACGACCGCTCCGAGAGTCCCCAAGGTGAGTGAGCCTGATGGTTCGCTCCTACAAACGCACGACGGACCGGCCGGACGCCAACCGACCGGTCCGCGTGCGCTACCTCAAACGCGACCAGATCGACGCCGAGAAGGTCGCCGAAGTCCTCATCCGCATCGCCCTGCGTGCCGCAGGCAATGGCACCACAACCGGCAACGCCGGAAGCTACCTTCGTGACCTTCTCACGTCAGGCCGGTAAACTGGCCCCCAAAGCACAACGAACCGGCGTCGTTGGCACCAGACTCTTAAGCCCCGCAATCGGGGTGTTCTTCCTATTTACTGACGTGACCGCCATCCGGCGCCCCACAAGACCCTAACCAGGGTCCAGTGAAAGGCGGTCACCATGACACTCGCACCCCTACCCTCTGGCCTCGACATGGGCGAGCTGCATAAGCTCGCCGCCACAGCCGCCCAGATCCAGCGCACCTCGACCCCAGACAACGCTGATGGTCTGGTGCCTGCAATCAGTTACCTGCGGGTCTCCACCAAGGACCAGGCCACCCGCAACGGCCTCGACGAAGGCCTGTCCATCCCAGCCCAGCGGGAGGCTGCCCAGCGCAAGGCCGACCAGCTTGGCGCCGTCATCGTCAAAGAGTTCATCGAACCCGGCGAGTCCGCCAAGACCGCGCAGCGCCGCGCCCTCCAGGACATGCTCGACTACGTCACCGAGAACCCCGTCCAGTACTGCATCATCAACAAGGTCGACCGCCTGGCCCGGAACCGCCTCGACGACGCGATCATCCATGCGACACTCCGGGACGCGAACATCAGCCTGGTCTCCGTGACTGAGAACATCGATGAAACCCCATCGGGAATGCTCATGCACGGCATCCTCGCCTCCATGGCGGAGTTCTACTCCCTGAACCTTGCTCAAGAAGTCCTCAAAGGCATGACCCAGAAGGCCAGCATGGGCGGCACTCCTGCCAAGGCACCCCTCGGATACTTGAACGTGCGCACCACCGACGCGAAAGGCCATGAAGTCCGCGACGTCACCGTCGATGTCGAGCGGGCCGACCTCATCAAGTTTGCCTTCACCGCCTACGCCACCGGCAACTGGACCCTCTCCTCCCTCGCCACCGAGTTGGAAGCCCGCGGACTCACGTCGCGCCCAACTCCTGCGCGCCCGGCCAAGCCGATCACGACCACGGCCCTACACAAGATCCTTACCAACCCCTATTACCAGGGAAGCGTCACGTTCAGGGGCGTCACCTACGACGGAACCCACACGGCCCTGATCGACTCCGAGACCTGGCTGCGCGTTCAGAAGCAGCTTGATGACAAGAACCAGCGCGGCGAACGACCCCAGAAGTACGACCACTACCTCAAGGGCACCCTGTACTGCTCGTGCGGCGCCAAGATGATGATCGAACGCCCCCGCGACAAACAGGGTGACCGCTACGAGTACTTCACCTGCTCCGGACGCCGCAAGAAGAACGGCTGCACCAGGTCCGCCATCCTCACCGACCACATCGAGAACCAGATCGAATCCACCTACAACACCAACGGCCTCACGGCCACCGAAGCCGATCGTGTCCGCGAAGTCCTCGGCACCGTCTTCGATCAGCTCGAAGCCACCACCGACGACGAACGCTCACTCCTCCTCACGCAGAAGGAGAAGCTCGACGCCGAGCGACTCAAGCTCGTCCAAGCCCACTACGCCGACGCCATTCCACTCGACCTCCTCAAGTCCGAACAAGACCGCATCCGCACCAACCTCGACGCCATCGAACACCGGCTGGAGAACCTCGCCACCAGCTACAAGGACGCCCGCGACGGCCTCGACCAACTCGCCGACATCCTCACCGACCTCGGCGACGTCTACGCCCGATGCGAACCTGCTGAACGCCGCATCCTCAACCGAGCCCTCTTCGACAAGATCATCCTCGACGACGAAGACCACGTTGACTACGTCCCCACAGATGCCGTCAGCGTGACAATTGCCCAAGCCAGGGCCACACAGCCGCCCAATCTGGGCACAAAAACGAACTTGCCCCGCCATCAGGCGGGGCAAGTTTCGAATTTCTCATCTTTGGTGGAGCTAGGGGGATTCGAACCCCCGACCTCTTCATTGCGAACGAAGCGCGCTACCAACTGCGCCATAGCCCCAACTGCCGGTCCAGGCTACCACGTGCACGAAGAGCTCTGCATCTCAGCAGGCCATGAGGTGTTGAGCATCACCACGCGATCGCCGTTCCCGAGCCCGCAGCGGCCTGCGCGCCAACCGTCCGCGCCTGGCTCACTCCGCCCGACGCGCGTCTAGCACGGCCTCGAGGTCGAAAGCGACGGGCTGGGAGGCGACGACCTCCTCGGTCGAGCGCACTCCTCGCGGCGACTGCCCGCCAGCCACGGGCCGCGCGGGCACGGAGGCCTCGACCTGAGGGATGCCGCGGATGTCGGTGTCGGGATGAATGCTGCGCCCCTCGACGCGCCCACGGACGGCGTAGGAGGGCGCTGGCAGGTCGGGCACGCTCCATTCGCGCCGCGGGGAGCCGGTCCGGCGAGGGGCGTCGGCGAGTTCCGCGCGTTCGGTCCGGGGGGCCGCGTCCGCCTCCGCGACGGCCTCGTCCACAGAGGCGCCGGTGGCGGCAGGCTCAGCCTCGCGCGCCTCCGGCCCGGGGGACGACACGCCGCCGGCCTCCGCGCCATGACGCGCCCCCGAAAGCGCGGGCGCCGCCGCGGCATGCGCGCGCAGCTTCTCGCGCAGCACGCGCATCTCGACGTCCTCGGCCCGCTGGGCGCGCTCGGAGCGCACGGCCGCACCGCGCGACAGGCCCAGGGCCGCCGCCAGCGTGGCCGCAGGGAGAGCAACCCATGCCCACGCGACCAGCGTCGCGGCGGCGAGGGCGACCACCGCCAGGGTCGCGGCGGCGAGCGACGCCGAGGCCAGCATCCGGCGCCGACCCGCCGCCCGCTCGCGTGACAGTCGGGCGGCTCGGCGCGCTCTCAGGCGCGTGACCTCGTGCAAGGTCTGCGACTGGGCGCCATCCTCATCCTCCGCATGGACGCGCGTGCGGGGGCGGCGCGCGGAATCCTCCTGCGACGTCATGATGTCTCCTGGGTCCTCTTGGTCCTGGCGGGCGACCTGGGGCGCGACAGACAGGAGCGGCTGCGACCTCCGGCCCCCGCCATGGGCTTCGATCGCCCCGCGGGCCGAGGCGGGCGGGCCCTCGGCGCGCAGCAGCCGCATACGCGGCGAGAAACGATCGGACTCACGCGATTGGGTGAGAGCCGTCTGTCTGTCCACCGCATACGGGAAGACGAGCAGGATGAGCACGGCGAACATCGCCGCCACGACCAAGCCCCCGTATCCCATGGAGCCAACGCTAGGGTCACGCGCGGACTCGTCTGCGCGGCGGTGCCGGTGTGTTGGCGATTCACGCCGACGCGTCGAGAGGGTTGGCGGCTCACCAACAACAGGCGCCACTTCATTCACAGTTGCCACACCCGTCTCACACCGAGATACACCGGCTCGGCACGCGCACCAGCCGTCTCGATGCGCCCACATTCGTACGGCAGTCCGATGCAGGAATCGACGGCTCTGTGGTCCCCGTGCTCATCGGGCAGCAGAGTGGAGGCAACGCCGTCCTCGCCAACGGATCCCCGGACCAACCGCTCGGAGAGGGGCATGCGAACCAGAGGCAGGGCGGCCTCAGGCGACCGTCTGCCCCCAGATCGAGCGGACCAGCCCGCCCGCAGGCAGCGACTCCGCGTCAATGGCGAAAGCCACGTGGTCGGCCCACTCCCCGGCGATGTTCATGTACCGAGTCCTCAGCCCCTCCCGTCGCAGGCCCAGTTTGCGGCACAGTCCCAGCGACCGGCTGTTCTCTGGCCGGACGTTCACCTCGATGCGGTGCAGGCCCAGTTCGCCGATGACGAGGTCGATGACCATCGCCACCGCGAGCGCCCCGACACCGCGCCCGGCCGCCTCCTGCGTCACCCAGTACCCCAGCATCCCCTGGGACATCGCGCCGCGCTGGACGCCGGACAGCGAGATCAACCCGGCGACCGACCCGTCCAGCTCGACCACCATCATGAGCCCCGTGCCCTCGCGCTGTTGACGGTCGCTGGTCCGCCGATAGGTGGACAGATCCGGCAGCGACTCCTCGGCGCCCCGCGGCAGCGTCGCCTCCCACGGGCTCAGCCAGAGCCGGTTCGAGCGGCGGGCCTCGTCCACACGGCGGTGATCGCGGCCCAGGCAGGGGCGGACCGCCATCTCCGCGGGATCCGGCGCCCACGCGACGGAGCGGATGAGGCCCCGGTCGACGGGGTCCGCGACCCGCAGGGTCAGCTCCGAGGGGGGCCTCCCCCACACGCTCCGCAGCACGGCCCGGGCCTCAGTCCAGCACCAGGCACCGCAGGGCGTCGCCCGAGCGCACATTCGTGACGTCCTCGGGGACGACGGCCAGCGCGTTGGACTCGGCCAGCGCGGACAACAACAGCGAGGACGGAGCCCCCATCACCTTCGCCTGGTAGCCGGAACGCGGATCCCCGCTGAGCCGCACCCGCACGAACTCCCGGCGTCCGCGCGGGGAGTACCACGACCGGTCCACGCGGGCCTGGACGCTCGGCCGGTTGAGAACCGACCACCCCTGCATGTGGCGCAGAGCCGGGCGGACGTAGACCTCGAAGCACACCTGGGCGGACACCGGGTCGCCGGGCAGGCAGAAGATCGGCGTCCCCTCGCCGTCGGACCCGTCGGAGGCCCCGCCCGGAATGCCGCCGCCCGTCAGCGTGCCGCCAGCCTCCCCGTTCGGACCGGAGGTCCGGTCCCCGGAGGCCGAGGTCCCGACGGTCCCAACCCCGAGGATGTGCCCGGGCCAGGCCGCCACGTTGTCGAAGCGGACGGTTCCCAGCGCTCCCAGGACCTCGCGCACGGTATCGCCCGACCCGTAGGAGATCCCTCCGGTGGTGACGATGAGGTCGGCGCGCACCAACTGGTCCTCGATGGTCTGGCGCAGGATCTGGCGCTCGTCGGGGACCGCCGCCACGCGGAACGTCTGGGCGCCCGCATCCGCGACCGCGGTCGACAGGGCATGGCCGTTCGCGTCGAAGACGGTCCCGGGACGAGCCCGCCGCCCGGGTTCCACGATCTCGTCGCCGATCGAGATGATGACGACACGCGGCCGGGGGTGGACCAGCACTCGGGAGCGCCCGACCCCGGCCAGCAACGCCACCTGGCGCGCCCCGACGCGCGTCCCGCGGCGCAGGACGATCCGGCCCTCCTCCACGTCCTCGGCCCTGCGGCGGATGTTCTCGCCAATGGCCGGCTGGGTGCGCACGGCCACGCGCGCCAGGCCGTGGTCGGTGAAATCCAACGCGATGACCGCGTCCGCCCCCGAGGGGATCGGCGCGCCGGAGGCGATGCGGATCGCCGCCCCGGGGACCAGCGCGGCCGGGTCGACCTCGCCGGCGCGGACCTCCTCGGTGACGGGCAGGACCACCGGCGCCTCGGGCCGGGCGCCCTCCAGGTCTGCGGAGCGCACCGCGTAGCCGTCGCACCCCGCGAGGTCCGCGACGGGCAGGTCGAACGGCGCCTCGACGTCCTCGGCGAGGACGCAGCCGACGGCGTCGGCGAGCTGGACGTCGAGCTCGGGCTGCTGCCCGACGATCGCCAGGCAGTCCCGGTAGAAGTCGGCGACGGAGCGCATCGGCGTCAGCCCCTCACCGCTGCGCGGGGCGGGCGAGCTCGCGGAGGATGAACTCGCGCAGCTGCGGGCCGAGATCCGGGTCCTCCAGCGCCAGCGACACATTGGCCTCGAGGTATCCCAGCTTGTCCCCGGTGTCGAAGCGCCGGTCCGAGACGACGACGCCGTGGACGCCTCCGCCGCGGGCGGGGTCCTCGTCGATGAGCTCCGCGAAGGCGTCCGTGAGCTGGTACTCCCCGCCGCGCCCGGGTTTCAGGCCGGCGAGCTTGTCGAAGATCAGGGGGTCGAACACGTAGCGCCCGACGACGGCGTACTCGGAGAGCACCTCGTCCAGCGGCGGCTTCTCCACCACGCGGTCCACCCGCAGCAGCTCCCCAGGGGCCAGGTCCACGCCCTGGGGCACGCCCACCGGCGTCACCGCGGCTGAGGCGTAGGCCGTCGCCTGCTCGCGCGACACCCTCATCAGCGCGACCACCGAGCCGCCCATCGTCTGGCGCACCTCGATCATGTGCCGCAGCAGCTGGGACCGGGGGTGCATGAGGTCGTCGGGCAGCATGACCGCGAAGGGCGAGTCCCCCACGTGCAGGCGCGCCTGGAGCACGGCGTGCCCCAGGCCGAGCGGGTGTCCCTGTCGCACCGAGTGCATCCGCGCGAGGTGCAGGTACTCTTGGGAGATCTCCAGCAATTCCGTCTTGCCGGCCTTGCGCAGCGCGTGCTCGAGGGCCGGGTCCGCGTCGAAGTACTCCTCGATGGGGTCCTTGCCGGTGCGGGTGACGATGAGCATGTCCTCGATACCGGCCTGGGTCGCCTCCTTGGCGATGAATTCGATGGAGGGGCGGTCGACGATCGGCAGCATCTCCTTGGGCACGGACTTCGTGACCGGAAGGAACCGCGTCCCCCGTCCGGCGGCGGGGATCACGGCGTGACGGACCGGTGCGTTGCGTTCTGCCATGATGGCCACATTAGTCGAGTCAGGGGAGGTGACCGGTCATGTCGGTCCCCAAGGCGGCGGCCCGCGCCCGGGTTCGGGCGGCCCGCGCCCTGAGGCGGGTGGCGCCGGGCGAGGCCGCGGGCCTGCTGGAGTCGTGGCGGGAGATCCTCGCACTCCTCGGCGCCCCTGCCGGTCCGGGGGATCCCGGTCGGCGCGTCGGCGCGCTTCCCGCCCTGTTCCACCCCATGGAGGGCGAGCCCGATGTCCGGGCGATCCTCGATGACTGCCCCCGGGCCCTCCTCCCGGTCGTCGTCTCGGAGCGGGGCGTCTCGTTGCCCGGGCCCGCCTGGGCGCTGCGGGACCTCGGCGATCCCGGCTGCGGTTGGGTTCGCCCCCACCCGCGGCTGCCGGCCCATCCGTCGGGCGCGGTCCTCGGGCCGGAGGCCCTGGCCGACGCCACGGTGGTCCTGGTCGCGGCCCTGGCCGTGGACCGCTCCGGCACGCGGGTCGGGCAGGGAGCCGGCTGGTACGACCGTGCCCTGCAGTGGATCGCGCCCGGTGCGCCCGTGGTCGCGGCCGTCCTCGATGAGGAGGTCCTGCCGTCCGGTTCCCTCCCCCGGGAGCCTCACGACCATCCCGTCGACGCCGTCATCACACCGGCGCGGGCCCTCGTGCTGCGATGAGTCCCGGCCGGCGGCGCCCGCCCCGGACCACGGCGCCGGCCCTGCCGGTCATCCACACGTCCGGAGGGCCCGCCGCTCCCGTCCACAGGTCCATGGGGGCCGGGTGGATCGACGAGGACGTCCCTGCTGAGCTTGGGGTCCATGAGCTCCCACCGATCCGGTCGACGGCCCCCGCGCGCGCCCGTCTGGCCCGTGATGCGTCCCGTCGTCGCGGCGCTCGCCCTGGCCGGCCTGGTCGCCGGCGTGCTGCTCGCCCTGCGGCCCGCCCCTCAGGGCGTGCCCGTCCTGGTGGTCCGCCACGATGTGGCCACGGGCCAGCCCCTCTCCGACGGCGACGTCTGGACGGTCCTCGTCCCGCCACGCGCTCGCCCGGCCGACGCGCTGGAGGCCGGCTCGTCGCTGCCGCCGACTTGGGAGGCCTCTCCGATCCGTGCGGGGACGGTGCTCACCGAGTCAAACGTCGCGGGCTCGCCGGCCTCCCGGGCGCTGCGCCCCGGCGAGGCGCAGGTGCTGCTCGCCGTCGGCGCCGACCAGGCCCAGGGGATCGCCGCCGGCGACCTGGTCGATCTCTGGGCGCCCCCGCCGTCGTGCGAGGAGAACCCTTGCTCAGCCTCTTTACTCGCCTCTGAGGTCCGCATAACCTCAGTGGTGGCGCCGGAGGCGTCCGGCTGGGCGTCCTCCGAGACCGTCCGGGTGGGCGTCATCCTCCGGGCCGCCGACACCGACGTGGTCCTGGGCCACGCGGGAAGCGGATCGCTGAGCCTGGTGCTGCGCGCACCCGGTGCGACCGCGGACCATCCATCGACAGGAGCACCCCCATGATCCAAGGGTTCAAGGACTTCATCTCACGCGGCAACGCCATCGATCTGGCGGTCGGCGTCATCATCGGCGGAGCCTTCTCCACCATCGTCACCGCTCTGGTGGAGAAGGTCATCAACCCGCTCATCGGCGCTCTCGTGGGCAAGCCCAACTTCGACAATTGGGGCGAGTTCACGCTCGGGACCGGAGCGAACCAGGCCGTCGTCCAGCCCGGCGTGGTCCTCACGGCGCTGGTGAACTTCCTGTTGGTCGCCCTCGCCCTGTACTTCTTCCTGGTCGTGCCCATGAACAGGCTGGCCGCCCGCCGAGCCGGGAGCGGCGAGGACGAGGAGGAGGCTCCCGAGACCTCCGACGAGACCCGTCTCCTCACGGAGATCCGCGACCTCCTGGCCGGCAGCGGCACGGACGCCCCCACGGCCTCCGGGGCGCCGCGCCACTGATCCGGGTGCCCGTTCCGGACCGGGACCGGGAACGGTCCCATCGATGCCGGACGGCCGGTGCCGCCTCAGGCGCGGGGCTGGGAGTGCGGCGGCACGTTCGCCAACAGCCGCGCGTCATTGGCCCCGTCGCCGCGAGCGGCGTGGCCCGTCCCGTCGGCGTCCCCGCCGGCGAGGTCCTCCTCGCGCACCCTGTCCTCCCACGAGGGCGGCAGGCCCTGCGCGATGAGGCGGCGGTCGACCTCGGAGACGAAGACCGCGCGTCGCCGCCGGACCCGCCCGCTCATGCCCGCGGTGCCGTGCGGCGCACGACGTTCGCCAGGACGGCGTCGGTCTGGGCGCCGCGGCGGGCGAGTCCCAGCGCCTCGCGGAGTTCCTCGACCAGCCGGTCGGCGGGGTGCTCCCCGCCGTCTGAACGCAGCCACTGGGCGAGCTCATCGAGTTGGTCGTCCCCGTATGCGGCCAGCGGGAGCCCCCTGGCGATCGCCGGCCGCGGCCCGCGCCGCGCCGAAGGCGTCTGCTCTCTCCCCGCCTGGGAGCCGCCGCCCTCCTGCGCTCCGCCCGGGGCCGGGACCGGAGCCGGGGCATCCTCCCGGCCCGCCAGACCCGGATCCGCGGAGCGCTCGTCGTGGAGGGCCCGGGCCTGGTCCGACTGGGCGACCGCGGCGTCCAGCGCGGGATCCGCGACGGGCGCCTCCAGAGGCTCGGGTTCCGGCTCGATCTCGGCCGCCGCGTCCTCGGGGACCTCGACGACACCGGCCGGCCCGTTGAATGCGTCGACCGCGTCGAGGACCAGCTGGACGATGTCCTGGGCCTCCTTCTCCGGATCCGTGAAGACCGCCATCGACAACTCCGTGCGGACCCTCCAGCCCTGCGCCTCCAGCATCGCGGGCCACACCCGGTCACGCACACGCAACGACGGTTCGGCGGTGTAGGTCTGGTCGTCGGTGAGCAGCGCCACCAGCAGACGGCCCGGGACCTCCGGATGACCGATGGCCAGGGGAACCCTCATCCCGCCGGGCACGCCCACGTTCGGTACGACCTCCAGGCCCATCCCGTACAGGCGGTCCGCGAGGTCCACGAGCAGGCGGTCGGGGGCGACGTCCAGGGTCGGCCAGGAGGGCGTCGAGGTCTCCGGCTGCCCGGCGGCCCCCGGGGCGGCAGCGGCCTCGCCCTCTCCCGAACGCGAGGAGGCGCCCGCCATCTCGAGCAGGTCCACCAGCATGTGGGCGCCCTCGGCGGACAGCCGGGAACGGTCGATCTCCTCGCCGCGGATGGACGAGACGACGGTGAGGTCTCCGCGCACCGCCCGCAGCGCGTCCGTGAGGATCGAGACGCCCGAAGGGGTGGAGAGGACGCCGAAATCGTGGAGAACCCGCCCGTGAGGGGTCTTGGCGAATCCGACGGTCAGGAGGATGCGGTCACGGCTGAGACCCCTCGCGTGCTCGGCGTCGACGACCTGGAAGGGCTCGGAGACGTCGGGGGCGAAGAACGAGGCGAGACCCGGGGCGCCCTCCACCGCCCGCGCCACGGCCTGGCGCACGCGGTCGGCATGGCGCGCGTTGAGCGCGATGACGGCCAGGGACTGGTCGGGGTGCTCCACCGCATGGTCCACGACGGCGTCGACGACATCGCCGACCTCCGCCGCGGAGGACTCCACCGACACGGCCCCCGGGGCGGGCATCCCCGACCCCGTCGACCAGATCGCGTCCACCGGCGCCGAGTTCGTCGTCCAGGGCACCAGGACGCCGGTCTGCTCGGTGCGGTAGCGCTGGAGGAGCTGGGCGACCTGCGCGTTGAGCCGTCCAGGCTGAACCTCGAGGCGGGCGACGGGAAGCGCCCGGGCCAGCTGGGCGACCGCGCCGCGGTGGGAGACCGTGGTGAGGTCGGAGAGGACCACCACCTGGCGGGCGCGCGCGACGATCGGGACCAGTTCGGCCAGCGGCAGGGAGTCGACGTCGTCGAGGATCACCAGGTCCACGCGGCGGCCCTCCGGGACCAGCCACGGCACCAGCGTGGGGACGGCGAGGACGACGGGGACCAGGTGCGGCACCAGAGGGTGGCGAGCGTACAGCTCCGAGGCCGGGGCGCGGGTCTGCATCGCGGCGAGGAGATCCGCCTGCTGCTCGGGCCGGGTCGCCAGGGCCTGCTGGCGCATGCGCCTGAGGTTCTGCAGGGCCTGGGGGGCGAGCGACGCGACCTGAGCCTCGTCGAGGAGGCGGCCCTCCTCGAGCACCCCTTCCAGGCGCGTCGGGTCGAATCCGCCCAGGCGCGGCTCCTGGGCCAGCATGAGCCCCAGGATCGACGCCCACCAGGCCAGGTCCAGCTCGGCGTCGAGCAGGTCGTCGCCGACGTGGCGTTCGCGCAGGTCCGTGACGAGGCCCTCCAGACCGGCGGCGGCGAGATCCTTGAGCACGGCCACGCGCTGGGGAAGCTCGCGCGCGCCCTCGGTGTCCGCGCACAGCCGGTCGAGCAGGCGCCCGAGCTCCGTGATGTCCATGCGGGCCAGGTCCGGGTAGGCCGTGGAGAACATGGGAGCCAGGTGGGAGAGGTCGTCGCGCACGGAAGCCGCCAGGGCCGTCGCCTCGTCGAGGTGCTCGGGGAGCGTCGGCCAGCCGTCGGAGTCGCAGTGATGGCGCCAGACCTCGCGCCGCTCCTGGACCAGGAGGAGCTCCTGGTGGAGGTCCTCGACGTGCCGCCCGGGACGCACGAGGTCCCGCGCCTGGCGGACGAGGCGCATCCGCTGGGAATGGCTCATCGTGATGCCATGCTCGCGACGCCACTGGCGCGGCGCCGTCGCGATGACCATGTCGGCGGCGGAGCGCTCGAAGATCGAGGGGTGGAAGACGTCCAGCACATCGCGGACGCCCTCGAGCATCTGGAGCTGTTCCTCCCACTGGGCGACCGTCGTGGCGGGGACGATGCCCGTCTCCCCGGCGACGGCGCTCATCTGGACGCGCATCCGCGGCAGGGACTCCTCCGCCAGCCGCATGATGCGCACCAGCACGTCGGTGACCTGCTCCGGGGCGTTGATCACGACGCCGTCCCAGGCGGCATGCGCGGAGGTGCGCGAGAAGACGCCGAGCGCGGAGGCGCGGTGGAGGAGGGTGCGGGTGCGTTCCCCCTGGTCGCGGGCCACCTCCACGAGGACGTCCTCGTGGAGGCGCACCCGCGTCCGGGGGCTCGGGTGGACGCTCGTGAGATCGGTGAGCACCTGGAGGGCGTCGAAGGCGGAGACGCCGAAGTGCTTGAACGGCCGATGCAGGTAGGTGGTGTAGGCGGACAGCGCCCCGCGCACCTCGCGCAGGCGCGTGCGCATGGCCTCGACCTCGGCGATGTCCATGACCGCGGACGTGTCGGACATGGCCTCGGTGAGCCGTTCGCGCAGCAGGTCGCCCGACTCCGGCGAGCCGTCCACGCGCAGGCACATCTCGTCCACTCCCAGCGCGCGCAGCCGGGTCTCCAGGCGCGCCGCCCGCGACGGCGCTCCCGCGATGTGCAGCGTCGAGCGCCCGCGCGCGCCGGAGTCGGCGACCAGGGAGGCGAGCACCGCCAGGTCGTCGGCGCCCTGCGGCGCGTCGATGACCAGCGACCGCCCCGCGGAGACGGCCTCGACGACGTCCTGCTGGCGGGGCGTGAGATCCCCGACGCCGATCTCCTCCCACGGATCTCGATCCGCGGGGTTCGGCGGGGGGAGGGCCTGGGTGGTTCGCTCGCGCGCGTCCGCGTCCCCGCCCAGCGCGCGCACGAGGTCCGAGGCTAGCAACGGCCCGGTGCGGTCGTACTCGCGCAGCAGGATCGCCGCCGGGTGCTCGAAGACGCCCAGCGCCAGCTCGTCATGCAGCTCGAAACGGTCCAGGGAGACTCCGGCGCCGCGCAGCGCCGCCAGCGCGCGCGAGGGCGAGAACCCATGGACCGTGCGCGCGCCCGCCAGAACGGCCTCGACGTCGACGACGACCCGCTGGCGGGCCAGGGCCTGCGCGAGGCCCTCCCCGATCTGGGCCCCGGGCCTCAGCGTGATGAGGACGTCCCCCTCCGGGTCCTCCTGCAGCTCGGCGGGGCGCAGCATGGCCGGGGACGACACAGCCGAGACGCCGTCGACCCACTGCGCCCGCCCGATGGCGAGGTGGATGGGCCCCACGCCGTGCACGGCGGTGAGCTCCCGGGCGCGCTGGAGGACCGCGCGGGCGCGTTCCAGGGCGCGCGCGTGCGCCGACGGCTCGCGCACGAGGCTGGACAGGCGCGTCGTATGCTCGGCGTACAGCTGGGCGAGGCCCCCGGGGTGGGCCTGGGTGAGCACGAGCCGCGGCGGCGCCTGGTCCTCTCCGTCGAAGGAGGCCACGGCCGCCAGCTCGCGGCGCCACTGGCTGATGCGCTCTTCGACCGGCGCCGTCTCGGGCGCCGAGCGGCCGGCCGTCTGCTGCGGTCCGCGAGCCGACGCTGCAGACGAACGCGAGAAGAAACTGGCTGCCACGCTCCCACGCTAGTGGGAGACCGGCTCCGGCGCCGCGAACCCGAGCCGCCGTGGCGCGGATTCGCGGCGCCGGATGGGCGCGGGACGCGTCACGCGAGCCTCCATCCCGCCGCCGCCTCGCGTGCCCGACAGAAGTCCCGGTACCGGCCGGGCGCCCCGACGAGTTCCTCGTGCGTGCCGCGCTGCGCGATGCGACCGGTGTCGTCGAGGACGACGATCTGGTCCGCCGTGCGGATCGTCTCGAGCTTGTGGGCGATGACCAGCAGGGTCGATGTCTCCCGCAGTCGCTCCATCGAGGCCAGGACGTTCGCCTCGTTCTCCGGGTCGAGGGCGCTGGTCGCCTCGTCGAGCAGGACGATCGGCGCGCGCTTGAGCAGGGCGCGGGCGATCGACACGCGCTGACGCTCACCGCCTGAGAGCGCGTGCCCGCCCTCGCCCACGGGCGTCTCCCATCCCCGCGGCAGCCGCTCGACGATCTCGGTGACGCCGGCCAGGCGGGCGGCCTCGCGGACCTCGTCCCCGCTCGCGTTCGGATCGCCGACGCGGATGTTCGCCTCCAGTGTGTCGTCGAACAGGTAGACGTCCTGGAAGACCATGGAGAGCTGCGCCATGAGATCCTCCGTGCGCTGGTCGCGGACGTCGTCCCCGCCCACGCGCACGACCCCGCGGTCGACGTCGTAGAACCGCGCGACGAGCTTGGCGATCGTCGTTTTGCCGCATCCCGATGGCCCGACGAGGGCGCACATCGATCCGGAGGGGACCTCGAGCGAGATGGAGTGGAGAACCTGGTGGCCGGGCTCGTAGGAGAAGTCGACGTCCTCGAGCTCGATGTGTCCGGGCCTGGCGACGGGGGAGGACTCCGACGGCTCGGGGAGGACCGGGCTGAGCAGGATCTCATCGACATGGTCGATCATCACCCGGCGTTCCTCGATCCCCATGACCTTCCCGCCGAGTTCCTCGAGCGTCTGCATGAACCGCAGGCTCAGCCCGATGAAGGCGATGGCCTCGACCGGGCCCAGGTCCCCGCCGAGGGCGAGCCGGGCGGCGACCGTGATCAGGGCGACGACGATCATCTGCCCGGCCATCCCGTGGAGGAGGTTCGCCAGCATGCCCCACCACAGGTCGCGGCGCTGGGTGGCGGAGGCCTCCCGGCTGGCCTCGACGAGCGGGGTGAACTCCGTGGAGCGTCCGCACGAGCGCAGCGCGCCCTGGCAGCGGGCGAACTCGACGATCCGGTCGCTGAGCTCCTCCTCGGCGGGATCGCTGATCCGTTTGCCGCGGGTGATCGCCCGTTTCCCGGCCCACAGCGCGAGGGCGTAGACGGGGACGGAGATCGTCAGGACTACTCCCAGCCTCCAGTCCCAGATCCATGATCCGAGGATCATGACGGCGGCGGAGGCCGCGAGAGACGTCGCGGTCGCCACCATGTGGGCCAGCGCCTCCCCGAGGGAGAGCAGTTCCTTGGACACCAGCCGCGAGAGCCGGCCGGCCGCGGAGTCGCGGAACCACCCCAGCGGCAGGCGGGCGAGGCGGTCGCCGAGCCTGCGGTGGACGGTGCGGATGAGATCCAGGGCCACCGAGTATCCCACCATCGCCTGGACGTACTCGATGATCGCCCCCGCCAGAGCCAGGACGAGGAGGACGCCCAGCCATCCCGGGAGTCGGAGTCCCCACGCCGCGCCGCCCGTGCTCAGGGCGACCGCGGCAGGCAGCAAGAGGACCAGGGAGATGCCGCGAACGGTGCCGGAGATCACGGACAGCGCCAGGGTCTTGTCCAGCGTGGGACGCGCAGAGGCTGAGATCAGCCGGGAGAAGGAAGCGATCAGGGAGCGCCCGGCCGGGAGCTCCACGTCCTCGGCGGGACCCGTGGTCCCGGCCTCGTCGCGGTACGGCTTTGTGGCGCTCATGCGTGGTCTCCTTCTCCGCCGCGTCCCTCTGCCCGGTCCGTCCCCTCGTCCCCGGCCGGCCCCCGGGGCCGAGCGCCCGGCGAGGTCTGGTCCCACAGGGCCTCGTAGTGCGGTTCTCCCGCGAGCTCCGCGTGCGTCCCCGACGCCACGACGCGCCCGCGGTCGAGGACGACGATGCGGTCCGCGCCGATGACGGAGGCCGGCCGGTGGGCGATGACCAACACGGTCCTCCCCTCGACGAGCCGGTCGAGCGCCCGCTGGATCTCGGCCTCGGACTCGGGGTCCGTGAAGGCCGTCGCCTCGTCGAGGAGCAGGATCGGGGCGTCGACCACCAGGGCGCGGGCGATCGCGATGCGCTGGGCCTGGCCGCCCGACAGGGACGTGTCGTCGCCCAGGACCGTGTCGTAGCCCTGCGGCAGCGTCATGATGAAGTCGTCGATCTGGGCCTCCCGGGCCGCCGCACGGATGTCCTCCTCGCTCGCGTCGGGGCGTCCGAGGGCGATGTTGTCGCGCACGGAGATCCTCAGGAGCTGCGGGTCCTGCAGGACGAAGGCGACGGTCCGGTAGAGCTGGGCCGTGGGGAGGGATCTCAGATCGACCCCTCCGATGCTCACGCTCCCCGCATCCGGGTCGTCGAAGCGGGCGACCAGGGTCGCCAGGGTCGACTTCCCCGACCCCGACGGCCCGATGAGGGCCGTGGTGGTCCCCTCCTTGAGGACCAGGGAGACGTCGTCGACAGCCAGCGTGGCCCCATAGGAGTATCGGACGTGGTCGAAGCGGACGTCGTGGCGGGCGAGGCCGACCTGGCCGGCGGAGGCGGCCAGCACCGGGGTGCGCAGGATGTCCACGATGCGCAGGGCGGACGCGCCGGCCAGCTGGTAGGCCCAGCTGGAGGTGCCGATGACCTCGACGGAGGCGGGCAGGACGAGGGCGATGAGGGCCGTCGTCACGACGTCGGCCGGCCCCACCCAGCCTGCCCCGACCATCGCGGCGCCGCCGGCGAGGTTGACGAGCAGCAGCACCGAGGGCGCCACCACGGCCATCGACAGGGCCGAGCCGCGCATGAGGGGGCTCACCCAGGCGAGGTAGAAGTCGGCGAACTCATCCGCGGCCCGCGAGTAGCTCCGGTGAGCCTTCCCCACCTGTCCGAAGGCCTTGACCACGGTGATCCCGCTGACGAACTCGACCATCATGGCGGAGACCTTCGACAGGCGCGTGTCCATCTCCGCGGTCTTCGTGGCCATGTCCCTCATCGAGTACGCCTGGAGGATCGCGTACAGCGGGAAGGTCGCGACGGCCAGGAGCCCGAGCCTCCAGTCGACGTACATGGCGTAGGCGAAGAGGGCCAGCGGCATCACGGTGGCGGACGTCGTCTCCACCGGGGCGTGCGCGACGAGTGTGTGGAGGGTGCGCGTGTCATCCTGGATGACCTTGCGCACGCGCCCGGAGTTCGTCGAGGAGAACCAGGACAGGGGGGCGTGGGCGAGCGTCGCGACGATGCGGTCCCTGAGGATCGTCCCGAGGCGCGCATCGGCGAAATGGGTGATGCCGAGGGCGAGGAAGTACAGGACGAGCCGCCCCAGGAAGGTGGCCAGCAGGATGTTGACGGTGAGCATGAGACGGGCCGAGTTGGGGGCCTCCCCCGCGTTCCACGCCGTCAGGAGCTGAGCCCCGAGGTCGACGAGGGCGACGTAGGGGGCGACCGCGAGGACCGCCGAGAGCCCGGAGAGGACGCGTCCGAGCATCAGGGTGCCCGAGACCGGCCGGAGGAGCTCGCGCATCGCGGCGCGTCCCGCGCGGTCCTTGGCGCGCGGGTCGGCGTCGAGGGCGGCGAGATCGAACCCGTCCCCGCCCTCTGGCGCGTCTCCTCCTTCCCGGTCCTGCGGCACCGGCGCCCGCTCGGCGACGGCCTGTGGTGCTGACATGATCACGCGTCCTTTCGTCGGCCGGCCGCATCGGCGATGCGGCGGGTGGCAGTGGCGGCTGGGGGGCGGATGACCTCCACCTGGGGGCTCGCCGCGCCGCCTGGGTCGAGGCGGCGCAGCTTGACGATGCGATCGGCGCAGGCCTCGATGAGCTCCGCGTCGTGGGTGATGACGATGACGATCGCCCCGCCACGGGCGAGGCTCCGCAGAGCGGCGGCGATCGCCTCGAGCCTGCGGTGGTCGACGCCGGACGTCGGCTCGTCGAGGATGTGGAGGCGGGCTCCCTTGGCGATCGCGGCGGCGATGGCGAGGCGCTGCTTCTGTCCTCCGGACAGCGAGAGCGGATGGCGTTCGGACTCCGCCGCGAGATCGAAGCCCGCGAGGAGCGCGTCGACGTCGACCTCTCGGGCGCGTCCGGGATCCAGCCCGAGAACGACCTCGCTGCGCACCGAGGCGCTGAAGAGCTGCCGGTGGACGTCCTGCATGACGAGGGAGGAGGAGGCGAGCCTGGCCCGTGTGCCGGCCCGCCGACCGTCCAGGGCGATCCTTCCCCCGCGCTCCGGATCCGCGAGGCCGCACAGGATGCGCGCCAAGGTCGATTTTCCGGCGCCGTTGACGCCGACGAGGGCGGAGACGCACCCGGCGGGGAAGCCGAGCCGGTCGATGTCGAGGACGCGGCGGCGGCCGTAGGAGAACCTGACGTCCTCAAGGACGAGGCCTCGGGCGGAGGATGGCGGTGTCTGAGCGTCGTCCCCGGCATGGGCGCGCAGGGGCACGGCATCGCAGGCCGGAGGCGTCTCGAGCGTTCTCAGCCCGAGGTCGCGGCGCTCCGCGTCTCCCAACGCGAAGAACTCCTCCCCTGTCCAGCGTCTGGCGATGCGCCCCTCCCGGACGAGGACGACCTGGTCGGCGAGGCCCCGCAGGAAGTGGAGCCGGTGCTCGGCGACGACGATGGTGTGGCCGTCGGCCTTGAGGCGCGCGAGGATTCCCGTCATGTCCTGAACGGCCTGCGGTGAGAGGTTGGAGGTGGGCTCGTCGAGGAGGATGACGGGCGTCCCGGCGACCAGGGCCTGGGCGCACGCGACCCTTTGCAGCTCGCCTCCGGACAACTGGGACAGCCGGCGCCCCAGGAGATGGGAGATCCCCAGCTGCCCGGCGGCGCGGCGGATGCGGCGCTCGATCTCCCCGGGGTCGACGCCGTAGTTCTCCCCTCGGAAGGCGAGTTCGCCGCGCACGTCGGAGGTGAAGAACTGGGTGCGCGGGTTCTGGAAGACGGTCGACGTCACTCGCCCGGAGTCCGCGAGGGCGGCGCGCGGCATGTCGACCCCGCCCACCTCGACGCGGCCGTGGAGGCTGCCCGAGTGGAAATGGGGGATGAGGCCGTTGATCAGGCGGAGGATGCTCGATTTCCCGGACCCGGAGGCGCCGCACAGCAGGGTGAGTGTTCCCGGAGCGATCTCGAGGTCGACCTGCCGCAGGACCGCCGCCGTCCCGGGAGCCGCCTGCCGGGCGGGGGCCGGACCGTAGGGGGAGCCCCCCGAGCCGTTGGTCGTGTAGGAGAAGGCAACGTCCTCCAGGGTCACTCTGCCGGCCTGGGATTCGGTCGCGTTCACAGATGTGTTCCTCCTGCCCATGCCCTCAGGACGACGAGGCCGAGGATCGCCGCGAGCCCCGCTGCGTCCGCTGCCGTGAAACCGAGCCGGACGGTGCTCGTGCGCGTCCCCTTCGAGTCGAGTCCCCGGATGAGCGCCGAGGCGCTGAGCTCGTCGGCCATGCGGGTCGTCGAAGCGAGGAGGGGGACCAGGACGTACTCGGCGGTGCGCACCGGATGGGACATGACGCCGCCCGCGGTGGGGAGGACCCCGCGCATCCTCATGGCGTCGGCGATCGCCCTGAACTCGGAGAGGACGAGCGGGATGAAACGCAGGACGACGGAGAACGGGACGACGACGAGTCGCGGGATCCCCAGGCGCGACATCCCCGCGGAGAGCTCGCCGGCTCCCGTCCCGGCGATGACGTATCCCGCCATGCCCAGTGAGACGGAGAAGCGCACGAACCAGAAGGCGACGGCGACGACGAGGGCCGCCGCCGTTCCCCTCCAGAGCAGGGGCAGCAGGAGGAGGACGGCCAGCGAGCCCAGGAACACGCCCGTGTAGCACCACCAGGCTCGGCCCTGGACGACGTCGGCGAGCAGCGCGGCGACGAGGACGCCCGCCGCCACCGTCAGCGGGGTCCCTCCCCCGCCGAGGACGAGGACGTTGACCGTGAGGAGGAGCGCGAGCTTGGTCCGCGGGTCCAGGGAGATCCGGTGGGACCGCGCCGTGAGGGCGCCCAGGTCGACGGTCCCGGCCCTCGCCTCCGGGACGGCTGCGGGCACAGCGCTCACAGGATGCCGGCCTTCGCGAAGTTCCTGTCGAGGATGCGCGTGCCGATCCACGCCGAGACCAGGGAGACGACGAAGACGACCGCCATGAAGACGACGATCAGCCACGGCGTGAAGAGCGACTGCATCTCGTCGGCGTACTGCTGTCCCATGCTCGAGGCGACGTCGGCGAAGTAGGAGTCCGAGGCGTAGAAGATCGGCAGGAGCGGGCCCAGCATCCACAGTTCGAAGACCGCGTAGGCCAGGCAGTTGCGCGACCGCGACCGGTATCCGCCCGACCGGACGATGAGGTCGGCCGCCGCCCCGAGGACGGTGGTGAACAGGAGCGTCGCCCAGAAGTGCCCCGTGAGGAGCATGAGGAGTCCAACCACGGCTCCCAGGACGGTCATTGCCCCCATGACGGGCGTCTTCACCATGAACAGCATGAGGACAGTCCCGTTGATGAGCGCGCCCAGCAGGAATCCCACGAACTGCACCGCCGGGCCGATCAGTCCGAGCATCCCCGTCCCGAACATGACGACGAAGTAGATCGCGGTGAAGACCCCGATCGTGACGAGGGAGCGTGCTGACAGTCCCCTCGCCGCGGCCGGGGTCTCCTCCGAGCGGGTGGTCGAGCTCATGATGGCGTCCTCTCCGCGCGATATGCGCGACTGATCACAGATAGTTAGGTTAGCCTAATCTCCATAACCCAGATGAGGGCAGAGGCCCTTGGTCCCTCTTCAACCATTTCCCCTTGTCGGAACCGGTCTCACTCCTCCGTAGTGAGAATCATTCTCACTCAGAGTCTCGCTATTCGCAACTCCCCCTACCCCGCGGGGCGGCTCGCCGCCTCTCGGACCGCGGCCGGTCACCCGCGGCCCGCAGGTCCGCCGCCAGCGCCCCGCCCACCGGCGCAGCCGGGGCCGTCCTCGTGAATGGGGACCCGACGGACGGGGAGCGGACGCGCGGAGGACAATGAAATCCATGAGGATCGTGCTCGCCGACGACGCCGCGCTGCTGCGCGAGAGCGTCGCGGCCCTGCTGGAGTCGGCCGGGCACCGCGTATTGGCCGCGGTCGGCGACGCCGACGCCCTGCGCTCCGCCGTGCGCGAGCGGATGCGCGCGCCGGAGCCGGGAGCCGGGTGAGCGCCCGGACATCGTCCTCACCGATATCCGCATGCCCCCGGGAGGGGCCAACGACGGTCTGGTGGCCGCCCTGGACCTGCGCCGGGAGTTCCCGGACCTGCCCGTCGTCGTGCTCTCCGCGTATGTCGCCGACCCCTATGTGGACCGGCTGCTGGCCGATGCCGAGGTCGGGGTCGGCTACCTCCTCAAGGAGCGGGTCGGGCGGGTCGAGGACTTTCTCAGCAGCCTCGACGTCGTGCTGGCCGGAGGCGTCGTCGTCGGCCCTGAGGTCGTCTCGCACCTGATGGGAGCCCAGGCGCGGACGCTTGCCCGCCTCACCGACCGCGAGCGCGAGGTCCTCGTCCTCATGGCCCAGGGGCTCTCCAACGCCCAGATCGCGGACCGGCTCGCGGTCTCCGCCCCGGCCGTGTCCAAGCACGTCGCGAACATTTTCCTCAAACTGGACCTCCCCCCGGGCGAGGACAATCGCCGCGTGCGAGCCGTTCTGGCGTGGTTGCGCGCCGAGTCCCCCCCCCCCCCAGATCCCCGCGCCGGCGGTCGCCCGCGATCGGCGACGCGGCGGCCCGGCCTCACCCCGGGGCCGCCGTGGCGCGGATTCGCGGCGCCGGATGGGCGCGGGACGCGTCACGCGAGCCTCCATCCCGCCCCGGCTTCTGGATCGAGCCGCCCTTCGGCTGCTGCTACGGATCGTAGGATCCGCATCGGCCGGGGAACCGACATCAACACGAACTGCATGTTCGTCGACGACGCCCGCATCACGCTCGGGGACCGGGTGATGATGGGCCCGGCGGTCTGCCTGGCGACCACCAGCCATCCCATCAATCCCGCAATGCGCGAGCACATGTCCTGCGACCCGATCTCGATCGGCGACGACTGCTGGATCGGAGCGGGAGCGACCATCTGCCCGGGCGGCCCTTCGATCCGGAGGACCCGGAGGAGGAACGCCGGCTCCGCGGACGCTGACCACCGGTCCGGAGGGGCCATGGCCTCTCCCGCGGCACCCGCGAGAAGGCCGGGTTCAGGCGTTCTTCTTGGCCGCGGCCTTGGCCTTCTTCTCGGCCCGCTTCTCCTTGAGCGTCTTCGCCGCCGGCGTCTTCCCGCCGGACTTCTTCGGAGATTTGTCCCCCATCGGATCCTTCCTCCTTCGGACTCGTGCTTCGGACTGAGACAGTCCCTCTCCCTTTTCGACCCTACGCTCCTCCGCCGCATCGGGCCGGGTGAAACGGCACGATCCGCCGGATGCTCCGGCGCCGCCCCTCATCGGCAGGGGCCGCCTGCCACGGGACACGGCGAGGCCGGCCCCGGACATGTCGGTCACGAGCCGGAACGCGGCAGGCCGAGGACATCCAGCCGAGCGACCGCCTCGCGGCGCGAGTTCACGCCGAGCTTGGAGTAGATCGAGCGGAGCTGCGTCTTGACGGTGTTGACGGAGACATACAGGTCGCCGGCGATCTGCGGGATCGTGAGATCCGAGGCCAGGCGCAGCGCGACCTCCCATTCCCGGTCGCTCAGATGGACGCCTGCGGGCGCCCAGGAACGTGGGTCGGGGATCTCGCTCCACGTGGGCTGCGCGTCCTGCAGTCGCTTGTACAAGGCGAGTTCGTTGGCGCGGAACCGCTCCTTGAGCGCGTCGAGGCCCGCCCGGGGAGTCGCCCACAGGGGCACGAACGGACCCAGGCCCGTGATGAGGCGCGCCGCCTGGGAGAGTTCCCGGTCGGCGAGCTCGGTGCGCCCCAGCATGTCGTTCGCCACGACTCTGCGTCCCAGCATGGCGCAGCGTGCCAGCGGGGCGTGCCGGACGCCGAGACGCGCGCAGCCCTCGGTCGCCGCCAGCGCCAGCTCGGGGCGCCCCATCTGCAGGTGCGCGCTGGCCCGGACGGTCTCGAAGCAGACCGCGTGGTCGGACGAGGACTCCCGTCCGTCCAGCAGGTCCAGCGCGGCGCCTGGGTCTCCCGTCTGGACCAGTGCCAACGCTTCGTAGCGCACGAAGCTCTTGCGCAGGAGCGGCGGGCAGGGAGGCAGATCGACGCTGCGGCGCGCTTGATCGGCGAGGGCGGTCACCGCATCGAAGTCGGCGGCCAGGATGGCGCGGAGCATCCGGCAGAACCGGATCAGCCAGCGGAAGGCACCCCGGTTGCGCATCTCCGCGGCCGTGAGCTCGTCCTCCAGGGCCTTGAGCGCGGTGCCGTCCTGCCTCCGGAACACGCACAGCGCCTCCGCGAGCGCGAGGCTCCACCCGCGGCCCGGACGGTTATGAATCGCAGTCCGGGCCTCGTCGTCGAGCCCGCCGAACAGCCCGCGGGCGGTCCGGATCTGCTCCTCGGCCTCCCATCCCCTGCCCTCGACCGCCAGACTCGCCGCGTGGAGGCTGACGGCGTGCAGCACCACGAGCGAATCGGCCGCCTCCTCGCCCCACTGCTGGGCGCGGGACGCGAACCGCCCGCTCTCCAGGCACCTGCTCGAGGACAGACACACCTCGGAGAGGATCAGCGCGCAGATTGCTCGCGTGCGGAGGGGCACCTCTTCCGACAGGCCATCGAGCGATCGCGCGTCCAGGACCCGCGCCTCGTCGTGCGCGCGATCGAACTGGCCGAGTGAGATCAGCGCCCAGATCCTGGCGAACGGCCGGCGCAGTCCCGCCCCCGCCGACATCGGACGCCGGTCGCCGGGCGAGGAGGTGGCGGCGATCAACGAGCTTCGCGGAACGGAGCGCGCGCCCGGGAGCACCGACTCCAGCACCTGGGACACCGCGTCGTCCGCGTCCGGATCGTCGTTCCTGCCCATCAGCGCCTCCCCTCCCCGCTGCTCTCCCTCGCCCCAAGTCCGAGACGCCTGAGCTCGTCGACCGCCGCGGTGCGCGTGTGCACTCCGAGCTTCGCGTAGATCGCTCTCATATGCGTCTTGACGGTGTTGACCGAGATTCCGAGCGTCGCGGCGATCTGCGCGGACGTCCCGCCGCCCACGAGCAGGCCACCGACCTCCCTCTCGCGCTGTCCGAGCATGCCGAGATCGCCGACGCCCTCGACCGGGTGGACGGCCTCCGCGAAGACCGCGTAGTCGGCCAGCGTGTCGACGACGTCCGGATGCCTCTCTCGGAAGCGCGCTTCCAGCGCCCGGTACTCCTTCTCCGGGACGCCGACGACCGGCCTCACCGAACCGGTGACGATCGCCGAATACCACGCTCGCGCGAACTCCCGATCCGCTGCGGCGGGGCGCCCCTGCATCTCCAGGGCGATGGCGCGCCGGACGTGCAGGGCCCTCAGCGGGCGCTGCATATGCTCGGGAGACCGCACGCAGGACTCGGTGCACGCGAGCGCCTCGGCGGGGCGCCCGGCGGCCAGGTACGCGCTGGCACGGTCCACCGACAGGCACACAGGATGGTCTCCCGGGCTCGCGGCCTCCGCCAGCAGGCCGAGCGCCCTGCCCGGATCACCCAGCACGACGTACGAGCGGGCCGTGTGGGAGAGGATCACATCGCGCAAATAGCGCGGGCATCCCGGAGAGCCGGACCCGCGGCACCCCTCGGAGGCGTCGACCACCTGCCGGCGTTCCCCATGGAGCATGTGCTGCATGGTCTCCAGAAGCCGCACGAGGCCCGGAGCGATCCAGTCAAGGGCGGGATCCAGGTCCCGCGCCTCGTCGATCAACGAGCGCACGTCCCGGCCCGTTCGCCGGTTCATGACCGTCGTGGCCTCCGCGAGGATCAGGGGCCAGGAGACGACGCCCGAGGCCGCCGGCTCCAGATCACGCAGGACGCGGCGCGTCTCCGCGATGACGCCCTCGGCCTCCATGGACTCGCCGCTGACCGCCAGGATCGCCGCCCGGAGGCCCCGCGCCTCCACGAGGAGCTCCGGCGCGTCCGTCTCCGACGCCGACCACTCGGCTGCGGCGCACCACGTGCTGGCGTCGCGGGTGCACCCGCCGACGAAGAGCGTCTCCGCCGCCGCCAGCGCCTCACGCACCCGGGCCTGCGCCGATGGGAGTCCGGCCACCGCGCCGAGGGCGTCCGGGCCGAGACCCCGGGCGATCCGGAGCGCGCGATCGTCGTGGCCGGACGTCAGCGCCTCCGCGATCACGCCGATCGAGTGATGGACGTCCCGCGGTGTCGGCGTGGCGCGCCTCGGCGCGTCCGCCCGTCTCGCGCTCACAGTCCCGCCCTGCTCTCCCGACGCACCGACCGCCCGGCCATCAGTCAGCGCGGGACATACTGGGCCCGGCCCTTCCGCTTGCGGGTTCTCGACCCGGCCGCCAAGGCGCCGCCGACGGCCAGCGCGATCGCCGCCGCCATCAGGTAACCGACGTCCGCGCCGGTGACGCTCAACCCGGTGCCTCCGCCCGAGGGCGCGGTGGCGAACTCGTTGGTGATCGTCACCGTTTGCCCGTCGGCGTCGATGGTCACCACACCGCCCAAGGGGTCGATGGTCGTGGCGTCGGCGCCTCCGGCGTCCGTCTCCGTCACCGTGCATTCCGCGCCGACCAGGATCCCCCCGATGGTCGCGCGATAGCGGTTGTCCTTCGACAGGACCACCGTACCGCCGTCGGGCAGGGCAACGTCCGTCGTCTGCCCGTCGCTGGAGTAGGTGCAGGCCACCTGCGCAGTGAACGGCCCGTCGCCCAACGCGTCCGCCCCGGCCCCGGTGCGCTTCTTGACGATGGTGAGCGCGGCGGTGTCGAACGTGTTCGTCGCCGTCACGGTCGCCTCCGACGCCGTGTCCGCCTCTCCCGACGGTTCGACGGCGACGACGCCGCCCTCGGGCGACATCGTGGTGGATGTGGCGCCCGACGTGGCCGTCTCCGTGACCCGGCACTGCGCGCCCACGGGATAGGGACCCAGGCGCCGGGACCCGCCCGCCGCGAGGGTGAACTCCGTCGTCTCAGAGCCGCCCGAGCCGGCCGCACCCGTGCCCGACGGCCAGTCGCACACCGCCTCGAACCCGAATTCTCCGGTGCCGTAGGCCGACGCCCCATCCCCGTCCACCGCCTTGAGGACCGTGACGTAGCCGGCCTCGAACGTGTTCGTGATCGTCACCTCGGCCGCGGCGTCCTGCGATCCGCCCACCGTGACGGCGCCGTCCTCCGGCGACACGACCGAGGCGTCGGCCCCGCCGCCGTCGGTCTCGGTCACCGTGCACTCGGCGCCGGCGATGATGTTCTCCACGGTCGCCTCATACCCGTTCGCCTGGTCCAGGACGACCGTGCCGTCGTTCGCCAAAGGCACCGCGACAGTCTCCCCGTCCTTCTGGTAGGCGCAGGCGACCTGAGCGGTGAACGGGCCCGCTCCGAACGCCTCGGCGCCCGAGCCCGCCACCTGCTTGACGACCTTCAGTCCGCCCACGTCGTAGGTGTTCGTGGCCCTCACCTCCACAGACGAGGGCAACGCTCCGGTCTGAGCGGCGATGGTGGCGACACCGCCCTCGGGCGACATCGCGGTGGAAGTGGCGCCCGATGTGGCCGTCTCCGCCGTCTGGCACTGCGTGCCCGCGGGGAAGACCCCGAAGGTCTTCGTCGCCCCGGGCTCCAGCGTGTAGTCCTCGTCCAACAGTGTTTGGTCCCCGTAAGTGCAGATGGAGTGGAACCCGAAGGGTCCGGAACCGTACGTCGCGGCGCCCGGCCCCTCGACCGTCTTGGAGACGGTGAGCGTGCCGGCATCGTAGTGGTTCGTCACCAGCGCGCTCACCACGGCCGTGTCGTCGGAGCCGATCACGATGGTGGCCGTTCCGTCCCCGTTATCGGTGACGTTGTCGCCGGTGAGCACCGTGGCGTCCGCCGAGGACGAGTCGGTCTCCGTCAGCACGCACGTGCTGCGGGCCGGAATCGTCGAGCCCGGAGCGGTCCAGGTCCCGCCTGCTGGCAACGTGAAAGACGTCCCGGTGCGGCCCTCGCCGAAGTCCACCGGCTGGCCGTCGGCGGTCGTGCAGGCCAGGGCGAAGCCGAAGGGGCCGAATCGGCCCGCGTCCGCCTCGGTGTCGACCTGCTTCGTCACCGACAGGGCGCCCCACTGGTAGCTGTTCGTGATCGTCGCGACCTGGGCTGCGGGCGCCTCGTCGACCGGATCGGCCGTGGCGACCTGGAGGGCCTGGTTCTCGATCGAGCGCGCTGTCTCGCCGAACGCGCCCGGATCGCCGTCCTCGGACACCTCGCAGTTGGCGCCTACGGGGATGCCGTCGATCGTCGCCGGCGCGTAGGCGCCGTCCTCGTCCCGGGTCAACGTCACCGTCTTCGAGGAGGCCCCGCCGTCGAACGTCAGCGGGGCGCCGCCGGCTTCGCACGTCACCGTGGCAGTGATGGAGTCGGGGGCGTAGGCCCGGGCGTCACCGGCCGCGGTTTTCGCGACCTTGATCGAGCCGGTGCGCAGGTGCACGCCGACCTGGCTCGGGGTGATCTTCTTCGCCTGCGGCGTCTGGCCCGCGCCGAAGTACTGGACGCCGAACTGGTTCCACGCGTACTGGTCGGCTGCGGGGACGTCCCGCAGGGCCAGGGACGAGTCCGCCTCCGTCTGGGGCGCGTTGGCGCTCGAGTACATCACGTTGATGTTGACGCCGGGTTTGAGAGCCCCGATATCGGATGCCGTGAAGTCCAGGGTGACGCGCAGCCCCGTGACCTTCGACCAGTCGGTGTCCTCGCCGGCTGGCGACCATTCCTCGCCGTTCTGCGCGCACGGCGCCTGAGCCGTGCCGACTGTGCCTCCGCCCAGCCCGGCCCATGTGCCCACGCACACGCCGGTGGAGGTCGTCACCTCGACGGTCGTCGTCGTCCCGTCCGGCGCGCCCACGACCACAGGGGCGCCCGTGAGCTCGGGCCGGTACTGGGAGCCCCGTCCTGTCCCCGAGAGCAGAAGCTGGTCCCCGGCGACCGGGAGCTGGTCGAAGATGATCATGCGCGTGAGGTCGGTCGTCCCGCCGTTGACCGCGCGCAGCATCCACTTGTCGGTGCCCCCGAGCGTGCTGTTGGCGACGCAGGGATTGCGGTAGTAGCGGTCGCTCGGGTCCAACGGACTGGGCATCGACGCCACGCATTCGAGGTCTGGATTCACCGAGTTGACGGCGCCTGCGATCGAACCCTGCACGCCCTTGACCACGTACACGTTCTCGCCCTCGGCGGGCTGGACGAAGTCCGATGTGGTCCCGGATGTGCCGTCGGAGTCGAGCCGGGGCGTCTGGTTCGTCGTCCCCTCCAGCGCCCGGGTCACGGCGTCGAGGCGCTGCCCCGTGTTCACCGTGAGCGCGTTGCTGACCTTCTCCCCGGAGCTCGCGCCCGGCAGGAACTCGAGCCAGACCCGGATTGTGATCGTCTCGCCCGGCAGCAACCGCGCGCCGCCCGGCCACGTGAACGTGATCGTGCCGTTGGTCTCACCGGTCGCCTCCACCTCGGGCGCCGTGGTGACCGCCCCGGGGGTCCCGTCGGGCAGCGTGCCCGGCGTGAACTGGATGGGTTGATCCGGGGCCGCGCTTCCGCCCTCGCCCGTGTAGATGAGGTACTCGTCCATGTCGTCGACCACCGACGTGAGGTCCAGGAAGCCCGTTCCCGCGTTCGAGATCGTGAGGTCCCACGGGATCGTCGCTCCCGATTTCACGGTGCGGGTGCCCTCGTTCGCCCACTTGTCGATCGCCAGGACCGCGCTGCCGGCGTTCCAGGAGACATCGTCGGCCGCGGTCGCCGAGGCCGGCTCGAACCCGGTGCTCACACTGCTCACCGACGCCGCGTCGGTCGCGGTGCCGGGCCATGCCACGTCCTCGCCGCTCGTGCGCTGGGTGTCGCGCAGCGCCACCGTGTAGACGGCTTGGGCGCTCCAGGCCGGTGAGGACTGTGAGAACAGCGCGCCGTCGTCCCGTGTGAACACGATCCGCAGGCCCTGGATGTCGCCGTACCTCTCCTCGGCGACGGGCAGGGTGTAGGTCCCGTCCTCGGACGTGGGCTGGACCTCGCCGTCCAGCCACGCCGGGGCACCGCCCTCGTCGAAGGTCCCGAAGACCCCGATCCTCACCCGGTCGGCTCCGGCGGGCACGGTGAGGGAGGACAGGCCGGTGAAGCTGAAGTTCTCCCAGAAGCCGGTCGACCCCCCGTCCCCGCCGTCGGGCAGGTCGGTGATCGTCACGGATGTCGGCGACACGGTGGATGCGCCCTGGTTGCCCGCCAGCGTCACCGTCTGGCTCTCGTCCGGGTCCGGCTCCACGATGGTGCCGTCCGAGATGGTCTTGGACGCCTTGGCCTCCAGGACTCCCTTCGTGTAGGACACGGGCGCGTTGCTGAAGTCGCCGGTCGTCACGCCCGGGCTCACGACGAGGTCGTAGGACTGGGCGAAGACGCCGTTGTCGGAGGCGTGGCCCTCGTCGGTGCTCTCCCAGAACGCCTGGCCCGTGCTGCGCAGCGTCGGACGCACGCGGGTGTCCAGCGTGATCGTCAGGTCGTTGTCCTGGGTGATCGAGCCCTCCTCCTCCGAGGCCCCGGCGCCCGCGAAGGTGACGGAGACGCCGACGACGTCGGCCAGGTCGCCGGCGGCGAGGCCGTTCGCGGCCGCGATGGTCGTGGACGTGGTCGTGTAGGCACCGGTCTCCGCGTCGTAGCGCAGCAGCCAGACGATGGAGCCGTCCCAGTCGACCTGGTCCTCCTGCTCGGCCGCGATGGTGATCTTCGTGAGATCCTGCCGCTCAAAGGCGTTCGGGACGGCGTCGTCGAGTACTCCCGTCGCCGCGCCCGTGCCGGTGAACGGGTCCGCCAGCGCCTCCCCGCCGGTCGCCCCGGTGCTGCATCCCATGAGCTTTTCGTCCGTGCAGGGCGCGGGATCGCCGACCCGCACGTAGTTCGCGCCCGCTGTGGATCCGTTGCGGGCCGTCAGCGTGTACCGGTTCGTCGGGTAGTCCTGTGAGGCCGATGCGCCGTCGGCGGGGACCTGGACCTTGGGGGTGGCCACCGTCTTGTCCACGACGACCTTCGGGATCCCGCCTGTGATGACGATCGTGTCGGAGTCCGTGTCCGAGCCCTCGCCGGCCCTGATCTCGGCGGTGTTCCGGTCGACGCCGCCGTCGGCCGTGTTCAGGGCCGTGGTCGACGTGATCCAGGCGTTCGACGACCTCGTCCTGTCGCGCAGCTTCCAGTCCAGCGTGAACGTGCGCTCGTTGCCGCTGGCCACGCCCGAGCCGGGTTCGGGGGCGATGGTGCCGGCCGCGAGCGCGTCCGCCCGCGCAGCGTCGTCCGGTTCCAGTGTCACCCGCACGCCGGTGGCGTGCGTCTGCTCGTCCGCGGACAGCGTGTAGCCCTTGAACGAGCCGTCCGCTTCCTGCCAGGATCCGTCGGGGGCGGTGACGGGCACCCACGCGGAGCCGTCGTAGAGTTCCACGGCGGTGACGGTGTCGTAGGCCAGGTACCACCCGTTCGTGTAGGGGGCGGTCGAGGAGCCGACCGGTTTGACGGCCGTCAGGTTGAACGCGTCGAAGACCGATTCCCGAACGCTGCTGGAGGGATCATCTGTGAGGGTGACCGAGTCGTGTCCCGGCTGGATGCCCCAGGTCAGGGTCGTCGAGGCCTGGGCGTCGGTGAGCGCGGTCACGACGTCCGCGTTCCACGCCTTGTCGATGCGCACGCCCGTGCCCTCTCCCGGGTACGTGACGACCTGACCGATCCCGGTGCCGGTGTCGCCGTCGCTGAGTGGCGCTCCGCCCCCGGTCGTCCCGCTGCCCGTGGTGGTGGCCGTGTTCGTGTACGAGGTCGGCACCTGCGTCGCGCCCTCGCCCTCCTGGGCCGTGTCCACGGGGCCGCCGGTGCGCAACGTGGCGCGCGCCGTGAACACCAGGTTGGGTGCGAACGTCGTCGTGAGGCCGAATCCGTCCTCGGCGGTGGATGTGAAGGTGAAGCGGATGCCGGTCACAGCGGCCGTGGACAGGCTCTGCGCCCCGAGCATCGCTGCGAGTTCGTCCGAGTCCAGCGAGTACCAGTGCGCGTCGTTCTGCGCGCCGGCTGTGTCCAGCGTGACCCAGGCACCGGGTTCCGTCTGCACCTGGACCGTCAGGTCCGTGCCGGCCAGCACCTGGGTGGGAGCGATCGACGTGAGGCCGAAGGCGTTCCAGAAGTTCGTCGCGTCGGCTCCGTCCCACGCGTCCTCGACGAGGATCGTCCGCACCTTCGTGGAGGCGCTGTTGGTGCTCGTCGTCGACGTCAGCGTGGTGAGGACGCTCTGCCCCGGCTCCACGGCGCCGCGGGGCCTCACGGTCTTCGCCAGCTCCGTGTCGATGCTGGGGACCGGCACGGAGAGCGTCGCGGAGGCCGAGTCGTCCCCCTCCTGCCCGTTGGCCGCCGTCACGGTCGATGTCGCCGTGTTGGTGTAGGTGGTGTCGCGGTCCGCGGTCTCGACGGCGTCGACCGTGAACGAGGCCGAGACGCTGGCGTCCGCCGCGATGCCGTTCGTCCCCTCCGCGGAGGCGAAGACGAGGTCGAAGCCGGCGATGCGTCCGGACGGGGCGTCCGGGATGGTGCCCGAGCCGAACGGCACGGACTCGTCCGGCAGCGAGCCGTCCAGCATGTGGTAGACGACGGTACCGCCCACGGCGTCCGCCGGGTAGGTGATCCCGCCGGTGAACCCGCCGAAGGAGATGGAATCGGTGAAGAAACCGCTGACGTCACGGATCGTCCACGTGTTCACGGCCGTCCCGGTGTTCCTCGCCGTGATGGTGGCGGTCGTGGATCCGCCTGCGACGACCTCGGCGTCCGCGAAGGACTTCGCGATGTCCGTGCTCACGACCGCGGGAGTGACGGTGCGTGCGGCCGTGTCGGTGACGACGTCGCTGGAGGCGCCATCCCGCGACGTCCACGCCCGAGCGACGTTGTCGATGGTGATGCTCTGGGTCGACAGGTCGGCCGCGTCGTTGCGGTCGGCCGCGCGTTGGGTGAGGGCGATCGGGACCGTCGCGCCAGCCTGCGGGGAGATCTCGCCCGTGTAGGTGAGGCGCAGGCCGCCCACGTCCCCGGGGGCGACGCCGGCCGGCAGCGCGTAGGAGTCGCCAGGGACTCCCTCCGTCCACGTCCACACGCCGCCGGCCAGGACCAGCGCGTCCACCCGGACCGAGGTGGCGCCGTTGGGCAGGGTCGCGCCATCCGCGAACCGCGCGAAGTCGTTCGTCCGGAATGGGTTGTCGGCGCTGAGCGCCGTCGCGCCGTCGGCCAGGCCGTCCGGCTCCTCGACCGTCATCGAGTCCACCGATACGTTCGATGTGTTCGTCGCGGCGAGCGTGATCGTCGACTCCGCACCGGGCGCGAACGCCGAGCTCGCCGGGCTCCACGTCTTGTCGATCGCTGCGGCCAGCTCCTGCGTGGCCGATACCGTGACCGTCGCTGCATCCGAGTCGCCCGCGGAGTTGTCCGCCGAGGTCACAGCCGTGTTGACGATTGCCTCGCCGTTGCGCTCGTCATCGGGCGAGAAGCCGATCGGAACCTGCAGCGTGATGTTGACCGTGGCCGTGGAGCCGATGGCCAGGCCGGTGCCTCCCGATGCCAGCGACTGGCTGAACGCGACGGTGAGGGCGGTCGCGGCACCGACCGTGGAAGGCTGGGAGACCGGCGTCCCGCCCTCGGTCCACGTCGCCTCCCCGGCGACTGGCGAGTTCGAGGAGGTCACTTCCACGCCGGTGATCTGGAAACCCTCGAGTTCCTCAGGCAGCGCGTCCTCCACCACCGCATCGACGCAGTCGGCCTCCGAGCAGTTCATCTCGATCTGATAGGTGAAGGGCTCGCCAGGCTCCAGTGTCCTCGACTCGTCGCCGTTCACCGTCTTCGCGACGGTCAGGTACTGCGGATCTCCCTCGGCGGCTTGGACCGGCACCGTCACGGCGCCGATCCCCAGTGCGGTGGCCAACAGGACGCTCATCGCCCCGGCTCCGCATCGGGCGAGTCGCGTGCTGTGGTCGAAGCGCGTACGCCGGCGCGCAGCAGCATGTCGAGGCACGGTCGAGTCTCCTTATTCAGGTTCACAGAGCGCGCGGATGCCGGCGGCTCGCACCGATCACTCGCTGGGATTCCGGGCCAGGACACCACACGGTCACCGGCCGAACCCCCTCTGACCCCAGCCGATTCGGTGAATTCACCCCGAAGATCACCCTCGGGATCGATGCGCCCTCCCCCTCCGACATCAGCGGTGAGGCGCGCGGTGCGTTGTCATGAATGACTTCTCGAGGAACGTGCGACTCCGCGCGCAGACAGCGTCCCGCGACCTCGCGGGTCGGTGCCCATATGCCGGCCATCAGGAGAAGGCCGCGTTTCGACGCGGCGGCGCTCCGCGCCTCCTCTTCGGCGTCGCCGTCTCTGCCGTCGCAGTCGCGGCAGTCATCCAGCTCGCACGGACGGCCGAGGGATCCCGGCCTTCCCGCGGGCCGGAACGCCGCTCCCGCGATGGCCCTCGTCATCGCCGCGATGGGCCGCTGTCTTGACGGCGAACCCATGCATCCTCACCGTCGCCGACGGCACCTGGCTCGTGGTGCGCCGCGATGACTTCTCCCAAGGGTCATTGGAGGAGGCGCGGGCCTGCGTCGAGGGGACGCCGACAGGCTCTGGGTTTCCTGGACCGACAGTCGACCGGTGGCAGTCATGCCGCTCACGCCGCGGACACCGTCGGAAGGCACCGGGAGACTCAGCACCGACGCGGACGGGCGCAGCCGACATAGAGGGTGAAAACGGAGCGTCGGCACGCTTGATCGGACGGATACCGTCAGGCGGATCGTCCGCTGTCTCAAGGACTCCCGCCGCGCAGACGGTCGCCGAGATGCAGGCGCTGCTCGCAGGCGATGGAACGCGGCGGATCTCCATCGACTACGACGAGGCGGGCGAGCCCATCGCTCAAGGCCGGCGGCAAGGCGGAACGCGCGAGCGGGGCTCAGCCCGAGCGTCCCTTATCATCGACTCGCCGCGTGTGACTCGCGAAGTTGTGAAAGGGGGATCGGACCACGGTCTCCCTCCCTGACATCACGACGAACTTGAGTCCCGATTGAGGATGGCAAGATCTCTCTCACGCTGATCGAGCGATCCTGAATATGCAAGGAAGATCCCTTCGGGCACAGCTGAGAAGGCCCGGTGCAGGCCGGATACCGCTCGGCGTTCCGTCGACGGCGCAGCAGATTCGACTCTCCGGTGATCGGTGCGCAGATCGCGCCTAAGTTTATGCAGAGTTATGCAGAGCGCCCATGAACCAGAGTTAGGATTGTACTGTCATCCAATGACACTGCTGACCGTATTGCCGCTGTCAGCGACCGTTTTTGAACCGAACGCATCCATCACGTATGTGGACTATTCAGAAGGGAAAATCCCAATGCGTGTTGCACTCGCCGCTGTCTGCTCGGCCCTCATCGCCATGGCGCCCTTGGCCACCCAGCCCATCCAGCAGGCCTCTGCATCCTCGGCAGCCACGCCCGTGTCCGGGGGGCCGAACTGGCTGTGCATCGTCGTGCACATCCCCAAGCTATGCGACGTGAAGTGAAGGAAGGCCTACTCAGCGCGACTCGGGCGATCATCATTCGCCAGCCGATCGCTGGTCACCTTCAGCGAGATCTCTTCGCGGGAACCGCGATGCTCCTGTTCCTGGGTGACGTTGTGGTGCTGGTGTCCGCGCGTCCCGGCGACCGCGTCAGCCTCGAATGGTCGTTCGGCTGCTGCGTCATGCTCGCACTGGCGGGATGGCTGCCGGCCACGGGTGGCGTCCTGTATGTGCTGGCGGCCACGGCCGCCGCTGCGATGCCCAACGACATGGTCTCGATCTCGCTGGCCTACCTCGGGATCTTCGCCGTCGCGGCCGACTGGATCGCAAGAAAGTGGATCATGCCGGGCGTGAGCATCGCCCTTGCCGTCGAGTGCGTCAGGCTTCTGCGCTCGCCGACCCCGTTGGTCGAAATCGTCGGTGGGATTGTAGGGTTGGTTTTCTCGGTCACGCTCGGAGCAGTCATCCACTGGAACGCGCAGAGACTGGCCCGGGCCCGGAGCGAAACGGAGGAGGCGCGTCGAAACGCGGAGGCCGCGGAGTCGAAGATCCGTTTGGACCTGAAGGTACATCTCCACGACTCGGTTGCGGCCCAGCTTGGTCGTTCGATCCAGCTCGCCGATGCGGTTACTCGTGCGGCCACGGATCCTGACCTCGCCTCGAAAGGGCGAGCTCTGGGCGAATCGACCCGCATGGCGATGCAGAACCTGCGTGCGCTCATGGCTGACGGCAGGTGCTCGCAGGACCACAACACCGTAGCGGCGACGGTGTGGACCTGCCGCACAATGCTCGCCGGCAGAGACATCATCCTCGATGCCAGCGTCGCCGACGCACCGGACGACGCGGTCGATCCGACTGCCTCAGAGCTACTCCAGGCGGTGGTGCGTGAGGGGTCGGCGAATGCCCTGAAGTACGCGACAGAGCACTCGACGGTGCACCTGACCATAGAGGATCCCGCCAACGGCAGCGTGTCCTTAGCCATGACCAGCAGGATCGACACCGATAGCGGCCGGGAGGCTGATCCTCTCTTGTCGGGAGGAGTCGGGCTAGCGATGCTGTCCCGGCAAGCCCGAGAGCTCGGTGGTCGCGTGATGGCTGGGAAGTCCGGTCCTTATTGGCTTCTCACCGCCTCTGTACCCGTGCGGCCCAGATCGCAAGAGGAGCATGCGTGATGGATGACGTGCGCGTTCTTCTGGCTGACGATGATCGGCTCCTCTGTGCGACGATAGCCGCTGGTCTCTCAGAGTGCCGGGGCATCCGGGTCGTCGACGTTGCATACACCGGGGACCAGGCGCTTCGATCTATTGCGCGCCGAGACATCGATGTTGCCCTGCTCGACGTCGAGATGCCGGGCATGGACGGGATCGAGGTAACCGCCTGCATTGGCAAGGAACACCCGGAGATCGCAGTGGTGATCCTCACGGCGTTCGCACGCGACGACTTTCTTCCCCGAGCGCTATATGCCGGGGCACGGGGATTCATCACAAAGGACACCCCCGTTGACCAGATCGCTGCCATCCTACAGGGGGTGATGCAAGGCAACATGACGATCAGTCCGCGCCCAGCGGACCTGCTCAGAGCCGAGTATGGGACGATCGCGCTGCGCCATCATCGGGATCGCGATCTGGAGAGGGCAGTGTCCACGATGCCGGATCACCTCAGAAGCGTCTTCGAACTCCTTGCCGCAGCCGCCACCAATCGGGAGATCGCCCGACGACTCCACCTGAGCGAGGCAACGGTCAAAGTCTACGTGTCGGAGATCCTCGCGAGAACCGCCTGCGAGTCGAGGACACAGCTTGCGGTCAGAACTGCACGATCCGGTATAGTGCCTGGAACCTGATCGAGGTCCCGTCAACCCAGCCGATACCGGAACTTCAATTATGAGGTTTGAAAAGCGCGTGGAGGGCCTCGGCAACACCGAGGCCCTCCACGACATGTGCGAACGAAGCGCTTGCCCTCGCCCAAGTCAGCGGGCCGAAGTCAACTCAGACTGACGCCTCCCCCAGACAAACCAGCAGACAGCTCCGATCAACGGACTACCCGCGCACGCGGCGACCCACAGCGCCTTCATTCTGGTATCGATTGCCGGAGTACGGACGATGTTGATCATGGTCCCGATCCAGAGAATAATTAGCAGCACGGATGAGAATCCGGCTACGGCAGCAGCAGTCATGTGATGCTCCAAATGTATGCTCGGTGTGGATTGAGTCTTCAGGAACTCGGCTCAGTTGTGGGTCGTCCAGGCGTGTGTTCCATCAACGTTCGCCTGCATCCAGCAAGTCCACCCCACGGGGAAGCCCTTGAAGGCCACGCTGGCGTCGGCAGAGTACCGCACGGCACTCTGCGATATGCGCTCCAAGCGGTGATTGTCGAACGCGCCACCGATCAGAGTATAGAAGCTGCTCCGATAACCTGTGATCTTGCCGCCTCCTCCATTGTACGAGGTGTAGTCGAAATAGAACCCCATGCGGATGAGCCCAAGATTCACGTCTGCACGGCAGTTCGTATAGTTCTTCTGGTAATTGTTTCCGCTTTTCAGAGTGCAGGCGGAGACGCTGCGCGGTGCCGGGGACCCCTCGGGAATCCCCGTTGGAACGGACGTCTCGGAGACAGCGATGGACCCATCAGCGTACGTCTCGATGGTACGGTTGGTGTTCCCCAGTTGTTCGGTGACTGTGGAGACAGGCTTGACCCCGTCATCCATAGAGTCCCAGAGAGTGCCCTCGTCGAACTGAGCGATGAGGTCGCTCGCAACGTCCTCGGCGACACCGTACTCAATGAGGAAGGCGCTCAGCTCCTCGATCTGCTGATCGGTCAGATCAGGTGCGATATCACTGGCGGGCGCTGGTGCGGCCAGTGCGCTGCCGCATACGGTAAACGTCAGCAGCATTCCAAGAGTCGCTGCAATGCCTCTTCGCAATGCGTTTTTGAACATGTGTTTCTCCTCTCGTTCGATCCACCTGCCCCGCGTCATGTCGGCACGATCGGTGGTCCCGTCTGAGCCTGAGTACACCCATCATGACCGATGCCCTCAGACTCAATCAGTGGACTACTCCACGCTATAGGCGCGGAATCGGCCACGTGATACACCAAAGAGGAGTTCACAAGACCTCTTGAACGTGGTAATGGGTGGAGAATTGGCTCAATGGGATCATTGCTGATGTCTACCGACCTGCGAACCGACGAGGAGCGACGGTGGCGAGCGAGGCTTTCAACCCACGCGACGAACTCAAGTCTCTGATTGAGGATGACAAGATCTCCCTCACGGCGATCGGGTCGATCCTGGGCATTCCGGTTGGGGGTTGGACTCGTTCCTGTCAGAGCATCCACGCGGCGAGACGGGGATGACGACCCGCGATTTGCCTGTGAGAATCGACATGACACGGTGTGGGTGTCGCCTGCTGGGGCCGATGAGGCGTGGGCGGCTCTGCCCGAGGGCGTGCGGCATACTTGGGTGCTGGCGGTTCGTGGCGCTCTGCGGACCTCGACCGGCCTGGTGGAGGCCTGACCGATGGGGAATCGCCGCGGCCTGCCGGTGGGGGTGACCCGGGTCGGAGACCGCTTTCAGGCCCGGCCCACGGACGGGTCCCGGCGACCGCGCCGGTTCGACACTCTGGCTGAAGCGACAGCGTATCTACGCTCGGAGTCCCTGCGCGACGAGGATGTGTCCGAGGCCCTGCGCGAGTGTCTGACCGGGGACCGCCCAAGGATGGTCCGGGCAACGGCTCTGGCGCGTGACGAGCAGATTGTGAGGAGGCTTCCGGCGGCATTCCTCGGCCTGTCGCTGGTGGATGTCCTCCCGAGCGACGTGCTGACAGTCGTGGCCGACTGGCCCGGTGGGACTGGGACTCGCCGCCGCGTGAGGACGACCGTACAGGCCTTTTTCACGCGGTGCGTGCGGACGGGTCGTCTCAATGCCTCCCCTGCGCGGGACGTTCCTGTGGTGGCGACCGATGCTGGTCGGCAGCCGCGCCCGTTCTCGTGGGCTGAGGTGGACGCCCTGTCGGCGGCGGTTCGCCCTCACCGTCCTGACGTGTCAGACGCGGCGCTCATTGCTGCCCATACGGGCGTTCGAGCTGGGGAGCTCCGAGCGCTTCGTGTGGGGGATTTTCGCCAGGTGCCCTATCCCAGACTTATCGTCTCGCGGTCGTATCCGGAGAACGCTCGGTCTGAGACCGCCACGAAATCCGGCCGTTCGCGCGAGGTCCCCCTCGATGGCGTTGTCCTCCCGGTGGTCGTTCGCTTGGCTCGCGGGCGGGACCTCGACGCTCACCTGCTGACCGCGCCTGGCGGGGGGCTGTTTTCGGTTCGGAATGCTCGCCGGGATGTCCACTGGGACGACATCGCCCCTGGTCACGATTGGCATGACCTCCGGCACACGGCTGCCGTCGAGTGGGCCCAAATGACGGACGTGCTCGGCCCGGCCGATATCCAAACTCTCCTGGGGCACGCGAGCCTCGATACGACGGAGCGGTACCTGGCGGGGCTCTCCGGCACAATCCGGCAGACCCGAATTGCCGCAGCATTCAGCCAGATTGTGCCTGCCGGGACCCCTGAAACTCGGCACACTGGCATGTTGGGCGGTACTGCGGGGGGCGTGTCGTGACAGTGACTTTCCCGCACCATAGTGCCGAAAAGTTGGTTGTGCCCCCGAGACGATTCGAACGTCCGACACCCGCTTTAGGAGAGCGGTGCTCTATCCCCTGAGCTACGAGGGCGAGACCGCGGCCGGCAGAGCCGTCGCCGCAGAACGCAGAGAACAGCCTAGCACCCGGCCCGAAACGAACCGCGCCTGCCCCGGACGCCGCTGAGGGGCTGCCCTCAGCGGCGCTCCCATCGCGCCCCGGGGTCGGGCGCCCGGTCCTTGTGGGCGGAGGGCACCACCATGACGGGGCACGTCGAGTGGCTCAGCACCATCTGCGAGGTCGACCCCAGGAGCACGCCGGCGAATCCCCCGCGCCCGCGCGTGCCGACGACCACCAGGTCGACGGCGGTGGAGAACTCGATGAGCAGGGAAGAGGGATTGCCGTCCAGCACATGACGCGCCACCTCGACGTCACGGCCGTCCAAGGCCTTGTCGACCGCGGCGTTCAGGCCCTGACGGACCTCCTTGAACAGCGCGTCGCGATCCACGGAGGTCGGCAGCCACGACATCATGCCGCCACCCGAGGCGATCGGGATCGCCGAGACGGCGGTGAGGTCAGCCTTCCAGAGAATGGCCTCGTCGATGGCCCGGTGCAGGGCCGAGGAGGCCACATCGGAGCCGTCTGTGCCCACGACGATCCGTTCGACCGGTGTGAACGCCTTGCCGGAGGTCCGTCGCGGTACGACGACCACCGGGCACTTCGAATGCGCGGGAAGGGCGGAGGACACGGTGCCCAGCAAACGGTCCGCGAATCCGCCGCCTCCCCGGGAGCCGACGACGATCATGCCGACCTCGCGGGACATCTCGACCAGCACCGCAGCGGGGTCGCCCGGCTCGATCGATCCGCCGACGCGGACGTCACCGCGGGCGCGTGCGTGGGCGATGGCCTCATCGACGACCTGCTGGGCGCCCTGGCGGAGGGCCTCGTCATCGAGGACCGCATACCCGCCGTCCAGCGCCGCCGCGGAATAGGACGCCAGCGCGTACGTGCAGATGATGTGCAGCCGCGCCCCTGTGCGCACCGCTCTGTCGGCCGCCCAGGCGACCGCTGCGAGGCTCTCCGTCGAGCCGTCCGCTCCGACCAGGATCACATCGGTGGAAGCCATGATCTCCTCCTTCAGACGAGGTCTCGGCTCCATTGTGCCCTGACCGCGCACTGTTGCGCAGGTCATAGAGCAATTCAGCGTGTGGGGTGGGGCCGGATTCCCCGGCTCCACCCCACACGCCAACTCCGAACGGCCGTCCGGCCGCCGGGAAAACGACGGTCAGTACCTCACGTAGACCGGTGAGCCCCAGATGGCGCGCACCGACGTGACAGTGCCCGGCGTCGAGGAGTCGATCATCATTCCGTCGCCGATGTAGATGGCGACGTGGTAGCCCCATGACAGAAGATCGCCGGGAACCGCCTCGGAGGCGGGGATGATCGTGCCGCCCGCCTCCTGGGCGTAGGAGGTGCGCGGAATCGAGATGCCGGCCTGCGCGTACACGTACTGGGTGAAGCCCGAGCAGTCCATGCCCGCCAGTGACGAGCCACCGTAGGCGTAGGGGATGCCGAGCAGCGAGTAAGCGATGCCCACGATCGACGAGGAGGAGACATTCGCCGGGATCGCCGCAGAGGCGGTGGCGGCAGTGGTGGCGGTGGCCGCCGTCGCTGTGGCCGTTCCCGCCTGGGTGGTCGTCTCCTCGGCGGCCACCGGCTCCGGGGCCGGAGCCTCGGCCGTGGCGGCGATGTCCTCGACGTCCTCGACGTCGGCGGACCAGGAAATGTCGGGCACCGACACCGTGGTCGGCAGATTCGTGACATTCGCGGCGGGCGAGAGGAGCGCCGGATCCGTCGATGCCGTCGGGGCGGCCTGGGCGACGCCCGCGACGGCGGCGGTGATTGCGAGCCCCGTGACGGAGACGACCGCCGTTCCCCGCGTCGATGTGAGATTCAAAGAGGTCAGTGTGCTAGTGAGATCGTTCAGAGGCGCCATGGGACGGCGGGCCTTGCGGTGCCGCGGCGCAGTTTTCGCTGTTGTCACCTGTTTTGCGAGCTCCCTGTTAACCTGCGAGGTCAGCTGTCGGGTTCGGGCAGGAGCGCCCGGTCCGGTTTCCCGGACTTCACCCCGAGACCAAAGAGTTGGTCGCCTTATTGGTTCCCCCGCGCCGGACCGCTCTGAGCCGGGTCCACCGTGGTCCGGCTTCGGTGGCCGGTGGTCGGCTGGCTGCGTTGCAACCGGGATCCACACTAGCGTCAACGTCCCCCGAATGTCACGTCTCGATAACAGAACGGTGGACAGGAGGTGTCGCCCTCGTCGTCAGCCGATCGCCTCGACGAACAGGTGGGGGCGCAGCGCGCCCGGCAATTCCACCGGCGCCACGTCGAGCGGCCCCCCTTCCCCATCTAGAGGTGTGAGCCACATCTCACCCTGGGCGTTCACCATCCGCACCGACGTCCCCGGTCGAATATCGGCACGCTCGAATTCCCGAATGAGAGCGAGGTCGGCCTGGATGGGCTCGCCGATGCGCACGACCCTCACGTCGACCTCGTCCCCCGCGCGGCTCGCCACCTCCGCCGACTGCCCGGTGAACTCCGCGCCGGTACCGGGGATCGGGTTGCCGAACGGATCCACCTTCGGCCCATGGAGCAGCGTCGTCAGGCTGGCCTCCACCTGGTCGGACATGACATGCTCCCACCGGCAGGCCTCGTCGTGGATCTCGCCCCATCCCAGCCCGATGACATCCAGGAGGAGCCGCTCAGCCAGCCGATGCTTGCGCATGACCTCGACGGCGCGGGCACGGCCCTCCGGCGTCAGCTCCAGACGCCGATCGCCGAGCACGTGCAGCAGCCCGTCGCGCTCCATGCGCGCCACCGTCTGGGACACCGTGGGACCCGAGTGCCCCAGCCGATCCACGATCCGGGCGCGCAGGGGCGTCACCCCGTCCTCCTCCAACTCGTAGACCGTCTTGAGGTACATCTCAGTGGTGTCGATGAGGTCGCCCACGACATCGCCCCTCTCCGCCGCGCACGCGCGCTGCTGTTGCCTGCCCCAAGGATATGACCACGTGTCTGGCCGGGCGGGGCGTGCGGGCCGGGCTGCCCTCCGCTGGCCGCGAACCCGCCGTCCGGACGCCGGCGGCCTCCCCCGCAGCCATCGCGCTACATTGCCCCCATGACCTCCGATCTGCCCGTGGTCCCCGCCCATCTGCGTCCTCGCGACGGCCGCTTCGGATGCGGCCCCTCCCGGATCCGCGAGAGGCAGATCGAGGCGCTGTCGTCCCCGCTCCTCATGGGGACCTCGCACCGTCAGGCCCCCGTGCGCGGTGTCGTCAGCGGCATCCGACGCGGCCTGGCCGAGCTCTTCTCCCTCCCCGAGGGCTGGACCGTTGTTCTGGGCAATGGCGGCACCACCGCGTTCTGGGCCGTCGCAACCGCGTCTCTGGTGCGCCGCCGCGCCGCCCACGCCGTCTTCGGCGAGTTCGGCCAGAAGTTCGCCGACGAGACCTGCGCCGCGCCTTTCCTCTCTCCCTCAGTACAGGTCAGCGCCCCCGCAGGGGCCGTCGCGGTCCTCAGCGGGGACGAGGGCGCAGCCTCCGCCGACGGACCGGCCCCCGACGTCTTCGCATACCCGCACCACGAGACCTCGACCGGCACGCTGTCACCGGTGTACCGCCCGTCTGCCCCCGCCGGCGCCCCCGGCGACGCCCTGACACTCGTCGACGCCACCTCGATCGCGGCGGGAGCGGACGTCGACGTGTCGGTGACCGACGCCTACTACTTCGCGCCCCAGAAATGCCTCGCCTCCGACGGCGGGCTCTGGATCGCGCTGCTCTCCCCCGCGGCCCGGGAACGAGCCCGGGAGCTGCACGGTGCGCCCGACCGCTGGGTCCCGCAGTTCCTGGACCTCCAGCTGGCCATCCAGAACTCCGAGAAGGACCAGACTCTCAACACCCCAGCGATCGCGACGCTCGTGATGCTGCGCGAGCAGATCCGCTGGATGCTGGATCTGGGCGGCCTGCCCGCGACGGCGGCCCGATCCAGAGCCTGCTCGGACCTCCTCTACCGGTGGGCGGAGCGGTCCGAGGTGGCGACGCCCTTCGTGGCCGAGCCCCGGTGGCGTTCGCCGGTGGTCGTCACCCTTGATTTCGCGCCGCAGGTCGACGCCGCCCGCCTGGCCCGGGCGCTGCGCGCCAGCGGCATCGTCGACGTCGAGCCCTACCGCAAGCTCCGCCGCAACCAGCTGCGCATCGCGACGTTCCCGGCCACCGACATCGCGGATGTGGAGGCGCTGCTGGCCTCCATCGATTGGCTGCTCCCGCGGCTCTAGGACCTCGGGACGCCCTCGTCTCCCTCGTCGGCGGGCGACGTCCGCGCCCCGACCCGCCGGAGAACGGCTCGGCGCGGCCCCCCCCCGGGGGGGGGGGGCGCCCCGCGGCCACACGCCGGTCAGCCCACCAGCGCGTTCTGGATCGGTCCCAGCGCGAAGTAGAGGACGAACAGCACGGAGATCAGCCACATCAGCGGATGAACCTTCCGCGCCTTGCCCAGAGCGATCTGGATCACCGTGTAGGCGATGAAGCCGACGCCGATGCCCACCGAGATCGAGTAGGCGAAGGGCATGAAGGCGATCGTGAGGAAGGCCGGGATGGCGATCTCCGGGCTCTTCCAGTCGAGGTCCAGCACCTGCGTCATCATGAGGAACCCGACGAACACCAGGGCCGTGGAGGCGGCCTCGGTGGGAACCAGCTCCACGACGGGCGCGAGGAAGGTCGACAACAGGAACAGCACGCCCGTGATGACCGAGGCGAACCCGGTGCGCGCGCCCTCGCCGACGCCCGCGGAGGACTCGACGAAGGACGTGTTCGAGGAGACGCCGCCGAGGCCGCCGGCCATGGCCGACAGGGAGTCGACGAGGAGGATCTGCTTCGACTTCGGGGGGTTGCCGTGCTCGTCGAGTAGGTCGGCCTCGGCGCCGATGGCCACCATCGTGCCCATCGTGTCGAAGAAGTCCGCCAGCATCAGCGAGAAGATCAGCAGGATCACCGCGAGGGGGCCGAGCTTGGAGAAGGCGCCGAAGAAGTCCACCTGCAGCAGCGATCCGAAGGAGGGCAGCGCGACGGGCGCTCCGGTGATCTCCGGAACGGTCTGGCCCCACCCGGTGGGCAGGTCGTCGGACTGGACGCCGAGATGCGTGATCGCCTGGATGACGACGGCCAGCACGGTGGAGGCCAGGATCGAGATGAGGATCGCGCCCTTGACCTTGCGCACGTACAGGATGATCGTCAGGAAGAGGCCCACGACGAACACGAGTGCCGGCCAGCCGTCGAGCGACCCGTTGATGCCCAGCTGGACGGGGGTGCCGCCCGGGCGGATGATGCCGGCGTTGATCAGGCCGACGAAGGCGATGAACAAGCCGATGCCCACCGAGATCGCGGTCTTGAGCTGGCGCGGGACGGCCTTGAAGACGGCCTCGCGGAAGCCGGTGAGCACCAGCACCGTGATGAGGACGCCCTCCCAGAAGATCAGGCCCATGGCCTCCTGGTAGGTCAGGCCCGACCCCAGGACCAGGGTGAAGGAGACGACGGCGTTGAGGCCCATGCCCGCGGCCAGGGCCAGCGGGTAGTTCGCGACGACACCCATGAGGATCGTCATGACACCAGCGACCAGGGCCGTGCCCGCGGCGATGTCGGTCGTGGTGAAGGTCGCGTCCTCCGGCAGGGCGGAGGACAGGATGATCGGGTTGATCACCAGGATGTAGGCCATCGCGAAGAACGTGACGAACCCGCCGCGGACCTCGCGTCCGACGGTGGAGCCGCGCTCCGTGATGTGGAAGAACTTGTCGACGGGATTCAGTGGGACTGTGCTGGAGGAGCGGGGACGCTCGGTCGTTGTTCTCACGGACGAATCGTGCCCGCACGGGTCCCGCCTCCACAAGCCCGTTCCACGGGATGGGGATGCCGCCCGGGGGACGAGCGGGCTTGTGTAGACTTGTCCGAACGCTGGAATTCCCTTTACCGGGTTCCGCGGGTCGAGGGAAGCGCCGCGCGACGAGGACGGCGCGGCAGATCGGGACGGACAGTCAGTCCGCGCGTTCGGCGTCGACGAGGAACTCGTTGAGGTGGGAGGGCCTCACCGGCCATTCGGGCCCACCGGGCGCCACATCGGTCTCCGAGTGTGATCCGCAGGTGTGGTCCAGGCTGACCACCGAGCCGTCATCGGGCGACCACTCGTTGGCGCACACGCCGAAGACCATGCGCATCGACCCGGACATCTTGACCAGGAACCCGCAGGTCGAGCAGGTCGCCCGCGGGCGACGGCCCTCGGACGGGCCCCGCTCCGAGCGGTACCAGCGCTCGACGGCCTCGTCGCGTCCCGCGCGGGAGAGCACCCGGGGGCGGCCCAGGCCCAACTCGCGCACGATCGGCAGGTCTGGGTCATCACCGTCGCGGATGCCGGTGCCCTCGAACCCCTGCTCCAGCCTCTCGTCGTCGGCCTGGTAGGGAAGCACGTCGGAACGGGAGACGTCTCCCGGCCGCAGCCTCTCCTTCCACGGCACCCACGGGGGCGCCAGCAGCGCGCCCTCGCCGGGGACCAGGTCGACCTCGTCGACGGTGGCCGTCTTCGAGCGCGGCACCCGCGCGAGCGTCACCGCCCACATCCAGCCGGTGTAGCCGGGGTCCCGGGAGGCGAAGAAGTGGGTGAGCACCCGTTCCTGCTCCATGCGCGAGCCGATGTGGTCGCCCACGGATCCGGGGCGGGCGGCGTCCTCGGCGGCGCGGCGGGCGATGCCGACGGCCTGGTCCAGCACCGCGTCGATTCGGGGCTTCCGGGCCCGCTGGGCGCGCCGGGCGGAGGCGTCGTCAGAGGAACGGGCCTCGGTGTCCACTGGCCGCTCAGGCATCGAAGTCCTCCGCGACCGCCCGCAGGACCTTCGCGACCTGGTGCGAGTTCTCGGGGTACTTGCCTCGCCGGAGCGTGTTGGACGAGTGGTCGAGCATCTTGATGAGGTCCTCGACGACCGGCACCATGGCCTGCGGCTTGCGGCGCTGGGCGCGCGAGACGGAGGGCGCGTCCCTGAGGACGCGCACGGACAGCGCCTGGGGCCCCTTGCGCCCGTCCGCAACCCCGTACTCCACCCGTGTCCCGGGCCGGGGCGCGGGGACGTCCTCTGGCAGCGCCGACGCATGCAGGAACACTTCGACGCCATCATCGCCGCCGATGAATCCGAAGCCTCGCTCGGCATCGAAGAACTTCACCTTGCCGGTGGGCACAGTGCACTCCTTGCGTTCAAGGGCCCTCGTGGGCCTCCGATCCATGATAGTTCCCGCGCCCGTCGAGGGCGATCCCTGTCGCTCGTCTAGGCTGTCAGTGCCCACCTCAAGGGCGCCTGCGAAGGGGGACGACGTGAGAACCATCCACCGGCTGGCGGCGGCTCTGGCCGCTGCGACAGGATCGCTGGCGCTGGCCGCGGGCACCGCCCTGGCCACAGCGCCCGTGAGCATCGGGGACGTCGTGACGGACCCGGAGGGCTACCTCTCCGATGCCAATGTCCAGGAGATCCGAGACGCGGCCCAGCAGGCCGGCCGGGCGGGCATCGACTTCTACGCCGTGACGGTCCCCGACCTGTCGGGCGAGGACGTCGTGGACTGGTGCCAGGCAGCGGGCGAGGCGTCGGGCCTGTCACCCACGTCCGTCGTCTATGTCATCGCCTACGAGGAGCGCGCCGAGGGATGGTGCGGCAACGACGGGCAGGCCACGGTCTCGGACTCCACGCTCACCCAGGCCAGGTCCGCGGCCCGCGACCACCTCTCGCAGTCCGATCCCCTCCAGCCCGACGACGCCGCGCAGGCGATCGTCGCCTTCGCGAACACCATGGTCGAGGGCGCCGGTGACTCAGGCGGAGGGGATTCCGACGCAGGAGCCTCCAGCGGGTCGCCCTCGGGCTCCGGGATCTCCGCGGGCTCCGTGGTCCTCCTCCTCATCGTCCTGGCGGCGGTGGTCATCGGCGTCGTCATCTGGCGGGGCCAGCGCCGGACCCGCCAGGGCATCGCCCGTTCGGACCGGGCTCAGGCCCAGTCGGTGGCCCAGAAGGCGGATCTCGCCAACCGGCGATTGCTCGAGGCGGATGAGATGGTCCGCAGCGCCTCCGACGAGCTCGAATTCGCGCGCGCTCAGTTCGGCGCCACGCGCACCGACGCCTATGCGACCGCCGTCGCCGCCGCCCGCGAGGGGGTCGATCAATCGTTCGCCGACCAGCGGGCCATGAACGAGGCCGACGACGACGCCTCCCGAGGGGCGGCCGCCGACCGGATCCTCTCCCGCCTGGACTCCGTCATGAACCCGCTGGCCGCCCAACAGAAGGAGTTCCACGATCTGCGCGACTCCGAGGCCGGAGCCGACGAGCAGCTGGCGGGTCTGCGCGAGCGGATCGCGGAGGCGTCCGCATCCATCGACGGCGCCCAGACGGAGCTGCAGGCTCTGTCCGCCGCCTACCCCCAGACCGTGATCGCCTCCCTCATGGACAACCCGGACCAGGCCCGCGCCCTGCTCTCGTCTGCGACGACGGCCGCAGACCAGGCCCAGGCGGCGCTCGACGGCGGGGATCGCGCCCGCGCCGTCGAGGCCATCGACACCGGGCTGCGGGCGGTCGCGATGGCCCGACTTCAGACCAGCGCGATCATGGACGCCCAGAAGAACCTCGCTGACGCCTCCGGCAGGCTGACCCAGGCCATCGCGTCCCTGACCTCCGATCTCAGCGATGTCACCCGCCTGGGCGCCGATCCCACGGCCTTCGCGCCGCTGGTCGAGGACGCGCAGAAGGCCGTCGCCGAGGCCCGCCGGGCCCGCGACGGCGACGGCGATCCGCTGCAGGCCCTCGAGGACCTCACCAACGCGGAGGCCGCCCTCGACGCGGCTCTGGCGAACCTGCGCTCCGCCGAGGACCAGCGGGCGAAGGCCTCGAAGAACGCCGCCGAGAGGATCCGCTCGGCCGAGCAGTGGGTGGCCAGTGCTCAGACCTTCATCCAGTCGCGCCGCGGGCTGATGCCCCTGGAATCTCGCTCACAGATCTCCCGGGCCACACAGTCCCTGGAACAGGCCCGCCGGTCGCTCGACTCCGACCCAGCGGCGTCGATGAGCAGCGCGGAGGAGGCCGAGTCGATCGCGCGGGGCATCCTCAGCTCCGGCACGCCCGAGCCTCCCCGTTCCGGATCGCAGGGGCCCTCTGTCGGCGACGCCCTGTTGTGGTCGATCCTGCTCGGCAACCTCGGAGGAGGGCACCACGGCGGCTGGGGCGACGACGGGCCCCGACGTGGGGGGTTCGGCGGCGGATTCTTCGGCGGGGGCGGCTTCGGCGGAGGCGGCGGGGGCTCCTTCGGCGGGGGCGGCTTCGGCGGGGGCGGCGGAGGCCGGTTCTGACGAGCCCCGACCGGACGCCGGAGCCGACTACGCGTGGGCGATGGCTGAGCGGATCTCGGCGACGGTCGTGCTGCGTCGGCGCATCACGCCCATGACGGCCACGACCGCGCTCACCGCCAGCCACGCCACCAGGATCGCGACGCTGCCTCCCGCGCCCGAGCCGATGGGGCCGACGAGGCGGTTCTGCAGGGCGGCCTCCAGGGCGGGCAACGGCGGAAGACCGGGCCGGCGGCGCAGGCCGGGTTCACGCGCGGCGCCTTCTACTCGAACTTCTCGACCATGGACGAGTTGTTCCTGGCCACAGTGACGGACAACCTCCGCCGGATCCTCGATGATGTCGAGCATGCGTCCAATGAG
>JALCNR010000017.1 GCA_022649165.1 Actinomyces sp. | reverse complement strand
TTGGGGGGGGGGGCGCGGGGGTGCCGGCCCCCGCCCCCTCCCACGTTCCGGGATCCCGCCGGACCTGGCCTGACAGCGTTGTCTCGTCAGAAGGTGGACTCTCTACACTGGTGGGAGATTTCCGCGGGTCAGCCGGATCCCGGTCCACCACAGGACCGCGACCGGCCCCGAGATCAAGGAGAGATGATGAGGGTCGCCATCCTGCCCGACGAGGCTGCGATCGGACGTATCGGAGCGGACGCCGTGGAACGGCTCTACGCCCGCAAACCGCAGGCCGTCCTGGGACTTGCCACGGGCTCCTCGCCGCTTCCGATCTACCAGGAGCTGATCGCCCGGCACCGGGCGGGGAGGATCTCCTTCGCCCGGGGCCGCGCTTTCGCCCTGGACGAGTACGTCGGTCTGTCCCCGCAGCACCCGCAGTCCTACCGCCAGGTGATCCGCACTTCGATCGCGGACCACGTCGATTTCCCCGAGGGCGCGGTACGCGGCCCCGAGGGCTGGGCCGAGGACCTCGACGCGGCGGCGGCCGACTACGAGCGGGCCATCCGCGACGCGGGAGGCGTCGACCTGCAGATCCTGGGCATCGGCGCGGACGGCCACATCGCCTTCAACGAGCCCGGGGGATCGCTGGCCTCGCGCACCCACCGCGGATTCCTCACCGCCCAGACGATCCGCGACAACGCGCGGTTCTTCGACGGGGACATCTCCCAGGTGCCCGCCCAGTGCCTCACCCAGGGGATCGCCACCATCATGGAGGCCCGCTCCCTGGTCCTCGTGGCCACGGGCGGGAACAAGGCCGAGGCCGTCCGCCAGATGGTCGAGGGGGCCGTCTCCGCGTCATGGCCCGCGACGGTCCTCCAGTTCCACCCGGACGCCCTCGTCCTCGTCGACGAGGGGGCCGCGGCCCGCCTGGACCGGGCAGACTACTACCGCGAGATCTGGGACGCCGAGCGGAACTGAGCCGGGCGGGCCAGGCGGAACGCCCGGTCCCGCCTCCGCCCGGGCGCGTCCGCCGGGGGCACCTACAATGGTCCGCATGCGAGCACTGGACGAACCCCAGGGACCCGGCGTCCCCCAGTCCCCCGGCGTCCCGCCGGCGGACCCGCAGTCCTCGGTGGGGCTCCTGGAGCGCACCGAAACCGAGCGCGAGAAGTCGCCGGGCGACGGCGACCGGTTCGCCCACTTCGTGCGCAAGGACCGGGTCGACGCCTCCCTGGTCACCGGCCAGCCCGTGGTCGCCCTGTGCGGAAAGGTCTGGATCCCCTCGCGCGACGCCTCCCAGTACCCGGTGTGCCCGAAGTGCAAGGCGCTGCGCGACGGGATGGGGAAGAACGGGAGGAACTGGCCGTTCTCCGACGGGTCTGGCGGATCCGGAGGCGGCTCGGACGGATCGGGCGGGTCTGAGCGGTGACGCGCGGCGGTGACGGCCCCTCGGCCGGACCCGCGCGCGTCTCCTCCTCCGCAGCCCAGCAGCTGCCCCCGGCGTTCCCGGAGCGCGCCGCCTGGGGGACGGCGGGCAGCCTGCGCGCTTGGCAGGCGGCCGCGTTGCGGACGTACCTCGAGCAGAGCCCGCGCGACTTCCTCGCTGTGGCGACGCCCGGGGCGGGGAAGACGACGTTCGCGCTGCGCGTCGCCGTGGAGCTGCTGGGATCGGGGCGCGTCTCCAAACTGACGATCGTGTGCCCGACGGAGCATCTCAAGGGGCAGTGGGCCGATGCGGCGGCGCGCGTGGGCATCCACATCGACCCCGCCTTCACGAACGCCCAGGGGCGCGCCGGATCCCACTACGACGGCGTCGCCGTCACATATGCGCAGGTGGCGGCCAATCCGGCTCTGCACGCGGCGCGCACACGGGCCACGCCGACGCTGGTGGTCCTCGATGAAGTCCACCATGCGGGGGACTCCCTGTCCTGGGGCGACGGCGTGGGCGAGGCCTTCGCGGACGCCGCGCGGCGGCTGTCGCTGACCGGCACGCCCTTCCGCTCCGACACTTCTCCCATCCCGTTCGTGCGCTACGCCGAGGATGGGGAAGGCGTGCGCCGCTCCCAGGCCGACTTCACCTACGGGTACGGCGATGCCCTGCGCGACGGCGTCGTTCGCCCCGTCCTGTTCATGTCCTACTCGGGCAACATGAGCTGGCGGACCTCGGCGGGCGCGGAGTTCAGCGCCCGGCTGGGCGAGCCACTGACGAAGGACCTGATGAAGCAGGCGTGGCGGACGGCGCTGGACCCGAAGGGGGAGTGGATCCCTTCGGTCCTCGCGGCCGCCGACCAGCGCCTCACCGAGGTCCGACGCCAGATCCCCGATGCGGGCGGGCTGGTCATCGCCTCCGACCAGCAGGCCGCCCGCGCCTATGCCCGCCACCTGCGCGCGATCACCGGCCATCCGGCCACGGTCGTGCTCTCCGACGACGCGGACGCCTCCGACCGCATTGACGAGTTCCGCTCCTCGCGCGATCGGTGGATGGTCGCGGTGCGCATGGTGTCCGAAGGCGTCGACGTGCCGCGTCTGGCGGTGGGCGTCTACGCGACGAACGCCTCGACGTCCCTGTTCTTCGCGCAGGCCGTGGGTCGCTTCGTGCGCGCGCGGCGCCGCGGGGAGACGGCCACGGTGTTCGTCCCCTCCGTGTCCTCCCTGCTGGAGCTGGCCGGCCAGATGGAGGTCGAGCGCGACCACGCCCTGGACCGCCCGGCACGCCAGGACGCGGACGGCGACCCGGGTTCCCCGGAGGACGCGCTGGTCGCCCAGGCCAATCGCGAGGAGAAGGCGTCCTCCGACCTGCTGCCCGGTTTCGAGGCCCTGGGGGCCGACGCCGAGTTCGACTCCGTCCTGTTCGACGGCGCCGCCTGGGGCACGGGCGCGGAGGTCGGCTCCGTCGAGGAGCAGGAGTACCTGGGAATCCCGGGCCTGCTGGACCCCGACCAGGTGACGACGCTGCTGCGGGCCCGCCAGGCCGAGCAGGTGCGCCATCAGGCCCGCTCCGTCGAGGCCGCGAAGGCCCGCGAGGAGAACTCCGGCGTCTCCGACCACCGGCTGCGCGCCGCCAGGCGCAAGGAACTGTCGCGCCTGGTCTCGGACTGGTCGCGTCGCTCAGGGGACGCCCATGCCGTCATCCACACCCGGCTCAGGCAGCGCACCGGGGGGCCGTCCGTGGCCGAGGCGACGACCCAGCAGATCGAGGCGCGCATCGCGTTGCTGCGCGAGTGGTTCGCCGGCCGCGGGTGAGGCGCGGGCGGGGCCGGTCCCCGGACCGGGGCGTCCTCAGGACAGGGCGGCGTACCGGGTCGGGATCGCGGCCTCGCCCTCGGACAGGCGCCAGGCCTGGTAGGGGAGCTCGTTGCGTGAGCGCAGGTGACGCTCCTGGGCCGTCTGGAGCGCCTCGGGGCTCCAGGCCGCGGCATCGATCTGCCCGGCGCGGACGAGGGGGACCTGCAGCGGCCTGGCCCCCTGGCGCTCGAGTTCGGCCAGTCCCTCCTCCGGCGTGCCGCCGGCGACCAGCAGCTCCTCCGAGGCGTACCCGTCCGCATCGAACACGCGCCCAGCGGTCTTGCGCCCCGCCACCGTCGACTTCGACTCGGACTTCTTGGCCACGCCGCGCATCCGCCCGTCCGGGCCCTCGCAGGCGACCATCTTGTAGACCAGCGCGGCCGTGGGCACGCCCGATCCCGTCACGAGGCGCGTGCCGACTCCGTAGGAGTCGATGGGAGCGGCGCCGAGCGCCGCGATCGCGTACTCGTCGAGGTCGTTGGTCACCGTGATCTTCGTGGTCGTCGCGCCCATCGCATCCAGCTGGCCGCGCACCCTGAACGCCTGGGCGACCAGGTCGCCGGAGTCGATGCGGACGCATCCCAGCTCGCCTCCGGCGGCGCGCGCCGCCTCGACGGCGTTGCGCACGCCCTCGGTGACGTCGTAGGTGTCGACCAGCAAGGTGGTGCCGGTTCCCAGCAGGGCGATCTGGGCGTCGAAGGCCTCGCGCTCGGAGCTGTGGAGCAACGTGAAGGCGTGGGCGGCGGTGCCGATCGGGTGGATCCCGTAGCGCTTGGCGGCCTCGAGGTCGGAGGTGCCTCCGAATCCCCCGATGACGGCGGCTCGGGCGGCCGAGACGGCGCTGCGCTCGTGGGCGCGCCGGGCGCCCATGTCCACGCACGGCCTTCCATGCGCGGCGATCGTCATCCTCGAGGCGGCCGAGGCCACGGCGCAGTCATGGTTGAGGATGGACAGCAGAAGCGTCTCCAGGAGCGTGCACTCCGCGAAGGTCGACTCGACGGTGAGCAGGGGGGACCCGGAGAAGTAGCACTCGCCCTCGGCGTAGCCGTCGATGCTGCCGGAGAAGCGGAAGCCCCTGAGATAGTCCAGCGCCTCATCGGAGACGATGCGCTGGTCGTGCAGCCAGTCGATCTGATCGGAGGAGAACTCGAAACGCTCCAGGGCCTCCAGGATCCGTCCGGTGCCGGCGACCACCCCGAATCGGCGGGTGGCCGGGAAGCGGCGGCCGAAGACCTCGAACACGGCGCGTCGGCCCTCGGTCCCGTGGTGGAGGGCCGCGTCGAGCATCGTGAGCTCGTACATGTCGGTGAGCAGGGCCGTGGAGACAGACGCAGGCATACACACACCCTAGGACAGGGCGGGCTCCCGCGGCGTCGGTTCCCATGTCATGGCTGGCCCCCGGTTTCAGCCGGATTCTCGCTAAAACACCCTGCCGGCCATGACCTGGGAGCCGTCCTGCCGGGGACCGGCCCCGAAATCCGCGTGCCACCGGGACGGCGTGCCTACGCTGGACGCATGCCAGCGCGCCCGTCGCCCGCACCTTCGCAGCGGGCGGACACGACGACCTCCATGCTCCCGCAGTGGCGCACGGTCGTGTGGGACGACGCCGTCAACCTCATGGACTACGTCACGGAGGTCTTCCGGCGTCACTTCGGCTACACCCGCGCGCATGCCGAGGCGCTCATGCTCGAGGTCCACCATCGCGGGCGGGCGGTCGTCTCCACCGGTCTGCGCGAGCGGATGGAGGCCGATGTCCTGGCCATGCACTCCTACGGGCTGCGCGCCACCCTGGAGCGGGTGGAATGATCGGCGGGTTCGAGGCGTGGGGCGACGGCTACCGCGCGGAGGTGGACGCGGAGGACAACCGGCTCCTCCAGCAGCTGGTGCGCGAGATCCTGGTGCTCCTCGACGAGCCGTGCGACCTCACCTCCTTCGTGCGCGCGGCCACCGACCTCGAGGACTCGCGGGCGGAGCCCCGCGACCCGGCGCTGACCAACCTGCTGCCCCCGATGAGCGACGACCCGCCCGAGGCCGCGGAGCTGCGCGCGCTCACCGAGGACTTCCTGCGCTCGGAGAAGTCCGCGCGCCTGCGCCGCCTGTCCCTCGCGCTCCAGGCGACCGAGAGCGCGAACCCCGGCTGCGTCCTGGTGGGCCGCGGCGAGGCGTGGAGCTGGCTCGCGGCCCTCAACGACCTCCGCCTCGCCCTGGCCGGAGAGCTCGGGATCCGATCGGACCGTGATGCCGAAAGGGTGCGCGAAATGGCCCAGGGGTTGGCCTCCGGGGACGCGCGGCGGCGGGTGGCTTCCGTGATGTACGTGGCCGTGACGTGGTGGCAGGATTCACTGCTGCGGGCGGTGCGGGAGGGGACGCGCGCGCACTAGGGTCCCAGACATGGACAATGCGCCGATCGGGATCTTCGACTCCGGGCTCGGAGGGCTGACGGTCGCGCGGGCGGTCATGGACAAGCTGCCGGACGAGGAGGTCCTCTACCTCGGAGACACCGCCCATTCGCCCTACGGGCCCCGCCCCATCGCCGAGGTGCGCTCCCTGGCGCTGGCTGGACTGGACGAGCTCGTCCGCCGCGGTGTGAAGGTCCTGGTCATCGCGTGCAACACGGCGACAGCCGCCGCATTGTCGGATGCCCGGGAACGGTACTGGATCGACCAGAGGATCCCGGTGGTCGAGGTGATCACCCCCGCCGCACGCGCAGCCGTGGTCACCACGCGCAACCGGCGCATCGGCATCATCGGCACGATCGCCACCATCCAGTCGGAGGCCTACACGAATGCCCTGGCGGCGGTGCCGGGGCTCACGGTCGTCTCCCGGGCCTGCCCGCGGTTCGTCGAGTTCGTCGAGGCCGGGATCACCACCGGGTCCGAGCTGGAGTCCGTCGCCCATGACTACCTGGATCCCCTCCGCGAGGCGGACGTGGACACACTGGTCCTGGGGTGCACGCACTACCCCCTCCTCACCGGCGCCATCGGGCGCGTCATGGGCGAGGGCGTCGCGCTGGTGACCTCCTCGGAGTCGACCGCCAACGTCACCTACAACGAGCTGGTGGACCGCGATCTGCTCCACGAGCCGCGCGGGGCGGAGGACCTCCCGCGTCACCGTTTCCTCACGACCGGGGGGCCGGCGACCTTCAGGAAGCTGGCCCGCCGTTTCCTGGGGCCAGAGGTGGAGCAGGCGGGCGAGGTGGCTCTGGCCGGAGGGGCGGATATCCCATGAGACTGCGCATCGTCGGGTGCACCGGATCGATGTCGGGACCGCGGTCGGCGGCGTCCTGTTACCTCGTCCAGGCCGAGGGGCCGGATCCGGCGACCGGCGCCACGCGGACCTGGAACGTGGCTCTGGACATGGGCCCGGGGGCCTTCGGCCAGCTGTGGACCCACGTCGACCCCTGCGACCTGGACGCCGTCGTCTTCTCCCACGGGCACGCCGACCACATCGGCGACGTGATCTCGCTGCACGTCCATCGCCGGTGGGGCCCCGGGCGCGGCCTGGCCCCCATCGTCCTGGCCGGGCCCGAGGGCGTCCTCGACCGTGTCCGTCAGATCGACGGTGTCGGTCCGGAGGAGGCCTACGAGGGCGAGTTCTGCGAACAGTCCCTGGTCGCCGGCAGAGCGCTGCGCATCGGCCCCCTCACCGTGACGCCGGCCACGGCGTGGCACTCGGTGCCCGGGTTCGGCGTCCGCGTCGAAGGCCCCTCCGAGGGTGATCCCGGCCGCCGCGCCAGCCTGTTCTACACCGGGGACACGGACCAGTGCGACACGATCACGTCCGGCGCGCGCGGAGCGGACGTGCTGCTCGCCGAATGCGGGTTCACGGAGCAGGAGACGGTCCGCGGCATCCACATGACCGGGGCGCGCGTGGGGGAGACGGCCCGCCTGGCGGGCGTGGGACGCGTCCTGCTCACCCACATCCAGCCCTGGACCGACCCGGCGGTGCCCGTCGCCGAGGCGCGCACCACGTGGCCGGGTCCCCTCGGGGTCGTCCATGCCGGCGAGATCCACACGATCTGACCGGGATCCGGCGGCTCTGGCACGGCCGGCGCGGAGTCGGAGACGCCCTCGTCAGCGGACCCGGAGGACCTCCGCGATGCGGGGGGCCAGCGCGCGGAAGGCGATGCCCCGGTGGCTGATCCGGTTCTTCTGCTCGGACGGCATCTCGGCGGTCGTGCGGGTCGATCCCTCGGGGACGAACACCGGATCGTAGCCGAATCCGCCGCCGCCGCGCCGCTCCCCGAGGAGACGCCCTCGCACCCGCCCCTCCTCGGTGAACTCCCGGCCATCGGGCCGGACCAGGACGGCTGCCGCGACGAACTCGGCGCCGCGCAGAGCGTCGGGCACGTCCCGGAGCTGGTCCAGCAGGAGGTCGAGGTTCGCCGCGTCATCGCCGTGGCGCCCCGACCACCGGGCGGAGAAGATCCCCGGAGCGCCGCCCATGATGTCCACCGCCAGGCCGGAGTCGTCCGCGACCGCGGGCAGACCCGTCGCCTCGCACAGCGCGCGCGCCTTGATCAGGGCGTTCTGCGTGAAGGTGGCGCCGTCCTCGATGGGCGAGTCCACGGCGAAGTCGCTCATGGGGGCGATGAGGCCGCTCACCGCGTCCTCGCCGAGGATCGGCGCGAGGATCGCCTCGAGCTCGGTCAGCTTGTGCGGGTTCGAGGTGGCGAAGACCAGCCGCGGGGCCAGCATCATGCCTCCAGAGCGACCGGCCGGCCCTCGGGCGCCTCAAGCGCGCGCCGCTGCAGGTCGGCGAGCCGCGCGTTGCCGGCGGCGGCCAGGTCCAGCAGGACCCCCAACTCCGAGCGGTCGAAGGGCGCATGCTCCGCGGTGCCCTGGATCTCGACGAAGGTGCCCGCCCCCGTCTGGACGACGTTCATGTCGGTCTGGGCGCGGACGTCCTCGACATAGGGCAGGTCCAGCATCGGGGTCCCGTCGATGATGCCCACGGAGATCGCGGACACCGAGTCGGAGAGCACGGGGCGCCCGGGGCGCTCGGCGATGAGCCGGTGGGCGATCCCCCAGGACACGGCGTCGGCCAGGGCGACGTAGGCGCCGGTCACGGAGGCGGTGCGCGTGCCGCCGTCGGCGCGCAGGACGTCGCAGTCCAGCACGATCGTGTTCTCCCCCAGGGCGGAGACGTCGATGACCGCGCGCAGGCTGCGTCCGATGAGCCGGGAGATCTCCTGCGTGCGCCCCCCGATCTTGCCCTTGACGGACTCGCGCTGGGAGCGTTCCGCCGTCGCGCGCGGCAGCATCGAGTACTCGGCGGTCACCCAGCCCTGGCCGCTGCCCTTGCGCCAGCGGGGGACGCCCTCGGTCAGCGAGGCGACGCACAGCACGCGCGTGTTGCCGGACTCGATGAGGACGGAGCCCTCGCCGGTGCCCGCCCATCCCCGGATGATCGAGACGGGGCGGAGTTGGTCGACGGCACGGCCATCGGCGCGGGACGCGGAGGGGGGCACGGGGGCAGTCGGTGCGAATGTCATGGTGCCACCGTACCCGGCGGCGGATACCGTGGTCACATGACGTCTGCGCTGCCCTTCGCCCGCGGGATCCTGGACTCGATGCCCGCCGCCCGGGAGAGCGTGGATCCCCTGGATCTCCTGCGGGGTGGGCGCGGGATGATCGACGAGGGCGCCCGCGTGGCCGGGCTGCGTGGGGACGCCGCAGTGCCGAGGCCCTTGTCCGGGGTGCCGGGGAGCCGCGTCAGCGCGTTCCTGGTGGAGCCCTCCGGGCTGGTCGCCATCGTGGAGCCGGGCGGGGCGGCGGACACGCTGCCCGCCCGACGTCCGGGGTCGCGTGAGGGGGCCGACACGGATACCCCGTTCGCGACCTCATCGGAGACGCTCGCTCTGTGGCGGCCGTCCGCTGACGAGGCGCTGGAGCTGGCGGGTCTCCCCGATGGGGCCGATGGAGCTGGGGTGGATGGCGCGGACGCGGAGCGCGCGATGCTGATGGGGCGCACGGCGGACGGCACCGTCCACGTCGCCGTGCGCGTGCCCGGGCCGGTCGAGCGTCCGGGGGTCACCTGGGCGAACATCAGGTGGTGCGGGCACCTGCTGTCCGACGACGACTCGGCGCTGGCGCTCCAGGCGGTCGCGCTGGTGCGCTGGCACGCCCAGTACCGCTTCTGCTCGCGGTGCGGGCAGGCGGTGCGGACGATCTCGGCGGGGTGGGCGACGATGTGCCCGGGCTGCGGGACCATCGAGTACCCGCGCCAGGACCCGGCCGTCATCATGGCGGTCGTCGATGACCAGGACCGGGTACTGATGGCCCACAACTCGGCCTGGCGCGAGGGGTTCTGGTCCGTCCTGGCCGGATTCGTCGAGGCCGGGGAGTCTCCCGACCGCACGGTGCGCCGGGAGGTCCTGGAGGAGGTCGGGCTGCGAGTGGGAGACGTCCGCCCCTTCGCGGCCCAGCCCTGGCCGATGCCGCGCTCCCTCATGCTGGGCTACACCGCCCGACTGGAGCCGGGGTCGGACGCCGAGCCGCACCCCGACGGTGTCGAGATCGACCACGCCCGCTTCTTCACCCGGGCCGAGCTGGCCGAGGCGATCAGCTCGGGGCAGGTGGAGCCGCCCGGCCCCACCGCGATCGCCCGATACCTTCTGGAGGACTGGTTCGGGGGAACGCTCCCGGCGTCGCCGCGGAGCATCGATGCCCTGCGGAGAAGGTGAAAGGTTGCGGAGCCATCAATATCGGATGTTCTTGTCAGCGTTGCTTGACAGGGTATGAGGCCAGACATACGGTGTTTCTTGCGAGGCAGTTGTGCGCGGATCTCATCCGACTCCGTCACGCCAGAGGCGTGGCCAGAATCTGTTCTGTCGTCTCAAAGGAGAAGACGATGCTCCACCGTGTCATGTCACGTCATGTCTCGAATCTCTGCTGCGCTGGTGACCGTTGCGATGTCGCTGACGGCCGGGGTGGCGGCGAATGCCGCTCCCGTCTCTGACGATCCAGAACCTGACGGATCGTCCTCGGACTCAGTCGTCGTCATCCAGACGGGGTGCCTGACTACTTCTGCGACGAGGGGACCGGACAGCACGTCATCCTCAACCCGAAGGGGTGCTACGGCACCTTGTACACGTACATGGACGGGCGCTACCAGGGCTCCATCAATCTGGCGTCGTTCCGTGCTTCCCAGGGTCCCAGCGCCTGGGACTCCTTCACTCGCCTCGACAACGCGATGGAGAGCTTTTGTAGTACCCATCCCGTGGCGTGCCCGATTACTATCGGGACGATTCAAGCGATCTGCCGGAAGGTATTCAACTTGAAGGCCGCTGTGGTCGAGTCGCTGCCGACACCGGAGGAACGGTACCGTGCGGATGTCGCGTGAGGAGCTACTGGGCGACCTCTCTGTCATCCTTGTCATGGCAACGACCTATCTGTCCTTCAGGTTCCTCCCGCACCCGCTGATCTGGGCGCTCGTCCTCGGAATTCTGGTCGCCAGGCTTTGGAGATCCATCGTTCGTCGAATTGTTCTGTCGGCCTCGGGCCGGGGTGGGTCGGACGACGCGGCGTGAGTCGTCAACGAGTCGAGGGCCTGGTCGAGTTCGTCGGAGTCTTCGTCGCGGGCGCGTGCTCCTTCCTGGCCAGCCCCTTGTTCTCGGTGCAATGGCCTGTCGACCTCCTCATCGCGCTTGTCGTTCTGGAGTGCTGGATCGCTGTCGGCAGATGAGCATTCGCCCGGCACCGCGTGCCACCGGGATAGGATGACTCAGGGCGCGACAGCGCTGCGGACGGTCGGTGAGACCTCTGGTCCCCTGGGTCGCTGCGGATCGCAGACGGGGTGGAGGCTGGGAGAATCAGGTCATGACCTCAGCCTCGACCTCCGATCCCGAACCGCCGACCCGCCGCCTGCGTGATCCCGAGGAGCTTCTGGACGCCTTGGATCCCGAGCAGCGGACGGTCGCCCAGCAGGTCAGCGGGCCCCTGGCGGTGCTGGCCGGAGCGGGGACGGGCAAGACCCGGGCGATCACCTACCGGATCGCCTACGGGGCGGCGGTCGGCGCCTTCGACCCGACGACGGTGCTCGCGGTGACCTTCACCTCCCGAGCGGCGGCGGAGATGCGGCAGCGCCTGCGCGACCTGGGCGTGCCGCACGCCCAGGCGCGGACGTTCCACTCGGCGGCCCTGCGCCAGCTCGGCTATTTCTGGCCGCGCACGGTGGGCGGCCAGGTGCCCCATCTGGTCGAGCACAAAGCCTCCCTGGTGGCGGCCGCCGCGGCGCGCACCGGCATCACGGTGGATCGCGCCGCGGTTCGCGACATCGCCGCGGAGATCGAGTGGGCGAAGGTGTCGATGACCGACGCCCCCCGGTACGCCGAGCGCGCCAGGGCGGAACGCCGCGACCCGCCGGCAGGCCTGGACTCCGAGGCCTTCGCCCGCGTGATGGACGCCTACGAGGGGGCGAAGCAGGACCGCGGAGCCATCGACTTCGAGGACGTCCTCCTCCTCATGTGCGGCATCCTGCAAGACCGCGAGGACATCGCCCGCCAGGTCCGCTCCCAGTACCGGACGTTCGTCGTCGACGAGTACCAGGACGTCTCGCTCCTCCAGCAGCATCTGCTGGACCTATGGATCGGGGAACGCCACGACATCTGCGTCGTCGGCGACGTCGCCCAGACGATCTACTCCTTCGCGGGGGCCGATCCCCGCCATCTCGTCGGCTTCCGGAAGCGCCATCCCGGGGCGAACCTGGTCCGGCTCAACCGGGACTACCGCTCGACTCCCCAGATCGTGTCGGTCGCGAATCAGGTGATGAGCCGGGCGGCGGGGGCGCCGGCCGGAGGATCGGGCGGAGCGCCCGCCGCCCGGGGAGGGGCGCCGGACGGGGTGGTCCACCTGGTCTCGCAGCGGCCGATGGGGCCGGGGGTGTCCTTCCGCGCCTACGACGACGACCAGGCGGAGGCCGCGGGCGTCGCGGGCCGGGCCGCCGAGCTGGTCGCCCGCGGGGTCCCCATCCACTCCATCGCGGTCCTGTACCGCACGAACTCCCAGTCCGAGGCGCTCGAGCAGGCCTTCTCCGACGCCGGCGTCTCCTTCGTCGTGCGGGGCGGAGCGCGCTTCTTCGATCGGGACGAGATCCGGCGCGCGATGCTGCTCCTGCGCCGGGAGGCCCTCGCCGAACGGCCCCGGGCCGCCGCCGGATCGGAGGCGGATGCGGGCGAGCCCGGGGAGGCCCCTCCGGACGGGGGCGAGGCCGCGGGAGCGGCGCTCCTGGACCGTGTCCAGGAGATCGTCGGCGTCGCCGGATGGACGCCGGAGCCGCCCTCCGGGACGGGCGCCCTCCGGGAGCGGTGGGACAACCTGAATGCGCTCGTCGAGTTGGCGGGGGAGCGAGGACCGTTGTCGCTGGCGGAGTTCGTGGCGGAACTGGAGGAGCGTTCGGCAGCTCAGGCCGCCCCCGCCGTCGCCGGCGTGACCTTCTCGACGCTGCATGCGGCGAAGGGCCTCGAATGGGACGCCGTCTTCCTCATCGGAGTCTCCGAGGGGCTCCTGCCGATCTCGATGGCGCAGACGGGGGCCGCCCGCGAGGAGGAGCGCCGCCTGCTCTACGTCGGCATCACCCGCGCCCGCGACCACCTGGAGATCTCATGGGCCCGGGCGCGCAGCGCCGGTCGCGGACGCGGGTCGCGGACGCGCAGCCGCTTCCTTGAGGGCATCTGGCCCGAGGAGGCGCCCGGGCCGCGCAGGAGCGCGGGCGCACCGGACCAGGGGTCGCCCCGGCACCAGGCCAGGGCCCGCGCCCGGGAGTTCGAGGAGGAGAACCCCCCCGAGGTCATCGAACTGTTCACCCGGCTCAAGGAGTGGAGGTCGCGTGTCGCCCGGGCCGCCTCGAAACCGGCCTACACCGTCCTGGCGGACCAGACGCTGCGCGACGTCTCCATCGCCCGCCCTCGGACGCTGCGGCAATTGGGCGTCATCCGCGGCATCGGGGCCGTCAAGCTGGACCGCTACGGCGCCCAGGTGCTGGCGATCGTGCGGGGCGAGGACATCGCGGTGGAGCAGCCCGGACAGGAGTGAGCCCCGCAGCGTCGGCCTCGTTCATGCGAAGGGCCGCCCCGCGGCGCCGCACCCGCAGCGAGGGTGGGGACTCACCGCCTCGAACCTCACGCGACCCGATGGGTCGATGTGCGCGCGGGTGCGTCCCGGGTCCCCGCCCAGGGCGGGTCCCAGCGCGGAGGAACCCGTTTCCGGCCCCGCGCCCCGGGCGAGCACGCACCGGGCGACTTCCAGGGCGGCGACATGGGCCGCGGCCGCGGGCGGGGCGGGCAGCGGCCAGTCGCCCATCTGCCGGGTGAGCATCGGCCACGACGGGTCCGCGTCCGCGAGGCGCAGGTCCAGGCACTGGGCGCAGGCCGTGATCCCGGGGCGGACCAGCGGGCCGACGACGACGCTGCGCTCGTGCTGGACGACCAGCAGGTGGCGGCGGTCCTCGACCAGCAGCATGCCGGCGACGGCGTCATCGAGGCGGCGGGGGCGTGAGACCACGACGACATCGGGGGCGGGCAGCCGGCCGCAGAGGGTCTGCGCGTCGACGGAGGCGAGCAGGTCCCGCACGGCGCGGGGGCGCGGCAGGGCGAACATGGCGGTGGGGAGCGTTCCCCGCATCGACAGGTCGACGCGGCGGGGATCCACCAGGTCGAAGGACCGGACGCCGGAACGGGCCAGGAGGACGGCGGCGGGAGCCGTCACCCCGTCGAGGCCGTCGATGCGCACCGACGGCGGACGCGCGTGCGGCTCGGGGCCCGCCGCAAGCAGGCCGGCCGCGCCGATGAGGGCGACGAGGTGGTCGCTTCCGGGCGGCGGCGCGTCCACGCGGGCCGCCCGTGGGAAATCCGTGGCGCCGGGCTGGGGCGGGACCGCCGCGCGGGCCGCCCGCAACAGCCAGGCCCTCTGGGGCGCTGTGAGCCCGGTGAGCACCAGATGATGGTCGGGGTCCGCCCCGATCTGCACGCCCTCGGCCCCGCGCGGCAGCACCGCCGTCCCGGGTGCCAGCTCCACCCGCTTCCTCCCGGGACGCGCGTCCCCTCGCCGAGATGCCATGGCGCCATTGTGCGGCGGCGGGGAGGGGCCGGACGGCCCCGGCGGGGATCTGTGGACGGACGGTCCACAGGCCGGCGGCGCGGCGCGGAGGGTCCGGCGGTCAGGCGGGAGCGTTCGGCGTACCCGGCGTGTCCTCCGGGTCCGTCGGATCGTGTGGACTGTCCTCCGGGCTCGCCCCGTCCTCCCCGTCGGATCCGTCATCGGGGAGGAACCCGGCCCGGCGCAGGCTGTCGGCCTCCGGATCGGTGTCGGGGGAGAGCCCGTCGGCCCATCCGAGCGTCCCGTCGAGCAGCTGGGACAGCGCGGCGTCGATCTCCGCGTCCTGGGAGGCGGAGGCGTCCCGGCTGTCCAGGAAGCTGTCCGGCGCGTCGAGCTCGGCGGCTGTGGGCGCCATGTCGGGATGCTGCCACAGCGCCTCACGGGCCTCACGGCCGCGGGCGTCCTCGACCAGGGTGAACACCCGGGCCGCGCCCCTCGCACGCCGCGGGCGCATCTGCAGGCCGATGAGCTGGCCGAGCACCTGCTCGGCGGGGCCGCCTGCCGCGCGGCGCCTGCGCATCATCTCGCGCAGCTGGTCGGCGTGAGGCAGATAGGGGGCCGCGGCGCGGGCGGCGACGACCTCGACCCATCCCTCGACCAGCGCGAGGAGCGTTTCAAGGCGCTCGAGCGCCGCCTGCTGGCGCGACGTCGGCTCCGGGGAGAACACGCCTCGCGACAGCGCGGAGTCCAGCGAGGCCGGATCCGTCGGATTGATCTCGCGGGCGGCGTCGGCGATGGCGTCGGTGTCGATGGCGATCTCTGACGAGTAGTTCTCCACGGCCCGCACCAGGTCGTGGGAGAGCCACGGGACGGAGGCGAACAGCCGCTGATGAGCGCACTCGCGCACGGCCATGAACTGCTGGACCTCCTCGTAGGGGATCTCCAGCCCCTCCCCGAAGACGCCGATGTTGTGGACGACCAGCGCCGTGGTGTGTCCGTCGGCCAAGGGGAGGCCGACATCCGTCGAGCCCATGGCCTCCTGCGCCAGCGCCGCCAGAGCCTGCCCCATCTGCATGGCGAACATCATGGCGGCCAGCCTCGGCATCATCTGCGTGGTCCGGCCCAGCATGTCGGCCATCCCGGGGGGCAGCCCCTTCGGCAGCGCGTCGCCCAGAGGCCCTGGGTCCTGGTCGCCCAACTGGGAGGACAGCGCCTCGCACAGCGCGCGCGAGACATTCGAGGCAACGGGCTCCGTGATGCGCCTCCACATCGGAAGCGTCTCATCGATCCACTGCGACCTCGTCCAGGCGGCGCGCTGGACCTGACCGGGCCCGAAGTCGGTGGCGGCGTCCAGCCACAGATCCGCCACCACCATGGCGTCGCGGGCGCGCTGCGCCTCGGCCGCCGTCAGTGACGGATCCCCGGCCTGGAAGGCGCGCTGCTTGGAGAGATCGGTGGCCATCTGCCAGTTGACGGGGCCCTCGGTCGCGTTGAACAGGTACTGGAACTGGGTGAAGGCGGCCTGCATCTGGGCGGGGTCGCCGAACATGGCGTTGACGGGCGACACGTCGAACCCCTGCTCGCGCATGGACCGCGCGGCCTCAGCGCCGGCCTGGTCGCCGAGCATCCGGCGCAGGAATTCCTCGAACGCATCAGTCGGCCCGTCGGTCGGGGTGTCCCCTGAGTCGCTCATGTCCCGACTCTACTGTCTGAATCGGACTCCGGGCTGGGCGGAGACCGGAAGTGAGCTGAGAGCGGACGGGGAAATCACCCCGCCCGCCTGTCTGGGCGCGACCGCGCCCTCGCCGCGGGCCACAATGGACGGGTGAATGACGTCTCCTCCGGCCAGCCGCCGCTGTCCCCCTCGCCGTCCCCGATCCTCCCGCGCGATGACGAGGGCGACCCCGGCAGGCCGGGGCCGACGGCACCCGGAGGGCCGGAGGAGGCCGCGCCGGCCGGCGAGGGGCGGCCGGCGCGCCGCCGGCCGGGACGGGCCCGCCGCCTGGCGGGCCTGGCCGGGATGGCCGTCCTGGCGGCGGCGCTGGTCGCCGCGTTCACCGTGCCCATGCCCTATGTCGTGGAGGGACCCGGCCCGACCTTCGACGTCACCGGATCCTCCGACGGGACGCCGATGATCGAGATCTCGGGCACCGATCCGTCCACGGGGCAGGCGGTCTCCCTGGACCCCGTGCGCACGGCCGGGGACGGGACGGGCGAGCTGCGCATGGTGACCGTCTCTGAGCAGGGCGGTCCCGGCCAGCGTCTCAACCTGGTCCAGCTCATCGAGGCCCGGCTGGATCGGCGCGATGTCGTCGTCCCCTACGACGAGGCCTATCCCGGAGACGTCACCCAGGAGGACGTCACCCGGGCGGGGCAGGCGCAGATGGAGAGCTCGCAGTCGACGGCCGAGGTCTCCGCCCTGGAGTACCTGGGATGGGACGTCCCCGCGACGATGACCGTCGAGGGCGCGGTGGCGGGATCCGACGCCGAGGGGAAGGTCCGCCAGGGCGACGTCCTGGTCTCGCTGACGACGCCTGATGGGCAGGTCCATGCCGTCGACTCGGCCTCCGTCCCGTTCTCCGTGATGCGTGACGTCCCCGTCGGCTCGACGGTGCTCGCGACGATGACGCGCGACGGAGAGCAGGTCGCCGTGCCGATCGTGACGTCCGCGGGGGACGACGGCTCCCAGGGCTCCAAGCTGGGGGTCTATCTCAGCGCCGACGTCGACCTTCCCGTGGACATCACCGTCAACCTGGAGAAGGTCGGAGGCCCGTCGGCGGGCACGATGTTCGCCCTGGGCATCATCGATCGGATGACGCCCGGCGACCTCGCGGGCGGCCAGTCGATCGCCGGGACGGGCGCCATCGGCTATGACGGCCAGGTCCAGGCGATCGGCGGGATCCGGCAGAAGATGTGGGGCGCCGTGCGCGACGGCGCCGCATGGTTCCTCGCCCCGTCGGCGAACTGCGACGAGGTGGTCGGCCACGTCCCCGACGGGCTGGGAGTCGTCAAGATCTCCACCCTGGACGACGCGGTGTCAGCCGTGAAGGCCATCGCGGCCGGCCAGGGGGACACGCTGCCGACCTGCACCGCTTCCGACGCCCAATCGGGGTCCGCGGGGTCCTGAGAGCGCCGCCGGCGGACTCAGGCCGCGCGCTCTCGGGCGACCATGGCCTCCGCGACCTTTCCGGCCGCGAACTCGTAGCCCGCGGCTCCGGGATGGAAACGGTCGGAGGCCCAGAATCCGGGGATCAGCTCGGCATGGGCGACGTCGACGAATCCGACGCCGAGCCGCTGGCAGATCTGCTCGGAGTCGGCGGTCTGGGCGTCGATGCGCCGGCCGAGCTCGCGGCGTAGCAGGGGAGGCAACGCCGGGCTGCGGTGGGGCTGGCCGGAGCTGCACAGAACCACCCGCCGAGCCATCCGGGAGGCCTGTTCGAGGACGACGGTGAGGTCCTCGACCCATTCCCCGCGGCTGCGCCTGGCCATGATGTCGTTGGAGCCGGCGCACACGAACAGGATGTCGGGCGTGCCGGCGACCTCGGGGAGCAGGCGGTAGCGCACGCGCCGCATGGTGGCGCCCAGACGCCCGTGGGCCTCCCACTGCACCGGCGTTCCCGCGGACTCGGCGAGCAGGCGGGCGATGCGCGGGACGAGCGCCTCGGCCTGGTTCCCGACCCCGCAGCCGGCGACCAGCGAGTCGCCGACGGCCACCAGCCGCATCGGCGTCCCCGGCGTGTCGGCCCCGGCCGGATCGGTGCTGCCGGCCATTCCGGAACGCTCCCCCGGAGGCTCCGGGGCCAGGGACACATGGCGCTGGGCCCACAGGGCCTCCGCGGTGATCACAGCGTGCTCGACGACGTTCACGGTCACGCATTCTATGCGTGCGTCCCGTCTGCGGCCGTGGGGCGGGATCCACTGGCGGGCGCTGGGGGAGGACGCCGCCGGCGCGGCGGCAGGGGACGCCCCGATCGGCTACTCGGGCTACTCGCGGCGGCGCGCCGAGAGAAGCAGCCCCGCGCCGGCCATGGCCGCGAGGATCGCTGCGACGCCGGAGAGGAGGAGGCCCGGGCCGGCCCCCGTCGATGTGAGGCCCCCGCGGGGCGGGGCGGATGAGGCGTTCGGACCCGTCGGCGCCCCGCCGGACGGGGACGGGGACGGCGGAGGGGTCGTCCCCGGAGATCCGGGCCCGGGAGACTCGGGTTCCGGGGGCGTGCGATGCTGCGTCTCGCAGGAGACGCACGCGCCGGACGGGTCCCCCGGCGCCGCGACGTTCCCCAGCGTGGCCCCGCGGGCGTCCGCGTCGATCGTCACCCGGTAGGAGACGGAGACCCGCTCGCCGGGGCCGAGGTCGGGAATGCTCCACGTCAGGGTGCTCCCGTCGAGCGTCAGTCCCTCGGACAGGGGGGCGGCCAGCTCGGCGTGGTCCAGGACGCCGGACAGGTCGTCCACGGCGGACGCACCGGACAGCGTCTGCGCGCCGGACTCGTTGCGAGCCGTCAGCGTGTAGGTGATCGTCTGACCGGGCGCGACCGGGCTGCCTGAGGACGGGTCGGAGGTCTTCTCCAGATTCCACGGCACGTAGACGTTGTCCCAGGACACCCTGGGGTAGACGAGGGGAACGTCGTCGGACCGCGTGGTCCAGGTCCGGCGGGAGACCTCTTCGCCGTCGATCCTCCCGGTTCCGACCGTGACCACGGTGTTCACCCCGTCGGCTCGGCTCACCGTCGAGCACAGCTCGTAGACGGTGCGGTCGTAGACGATACCGGGCTCGGGAGCCTCCGGGATGACCTCGGAGTAGAAGTAGCAGTAGGTCTGCCCCGAGAGTTCCTCCTCGCTGAAGAGGACCTGTCCCTTCGCCTCCCACACCAGCGGCACGCCGTCGGCGGAGGCGGGGATGTCCCAGGCGCAGGCCTGGGTGACGCAGTAGTCGGCGGGCAGGGCCGGATCGGCGGGAATGCCGGCGAAGTCCGCGGACGCCTGGTCCGCCGCCTGGACCTGCCACTGGAACTCACCGGCAGCCATGTCCCGCCCGGTCAACGTCTTGACCAGCTCGTACTGCCAGTCGTATCGGTAGTAGTTGTCGAAGCGGGCGGGCCGATCGCCGTCGACGCGCGTGGCAAGCGCGCCCGAGCCGTCATCGCTCACCGTCACCGTGACATCCACCTGCTGGGTGCTGTAGGTCATGCCGGGGATCGGGGAGCGGGGGACGACCTCGGCGATGCGGTAGCGGTACGTGCCCGGTTCGTTGAAGGAGACGGCCGGGAACGCGCCGGTGCGCCCGTCCTCGACCCCGTCGGCCACGGGGGAGCCCGGGCCCACCGCGGTGGTGAGGACCTGCCCGCCGGGAAGGGGCTCTCCTGCGGCGTCGATCGGGGTGAGGGTGAAGTCGAATCCGCCGGCGACCAGGTCGTCGTCCCATCCGATGCCGCTGAGGACCTTGGTGAATGAGAGGGACGCCTGGCCGGGTCCGGCGGCGTACCGGTTCGTGAAGCCGATCTGCGGGACCGAGGGGTCCCGGCTGTCCCAGATCCGCGGGAATCCAGGGTCGCCCGGATCGGAGGAGACCACGCGGGTGCGCACGTACAGGTCGCCGGTGGCGTCGTCGTGGAGCGCGGTGAGCTCGGCCGTGTAGAGGGTGCCGTCATAGGTGACGCCTCCGAGCGCGCCGGGCGTCTCGGCGAGCTCGTAACGGTAGGTGATGCCGATGTCGTCCTGCGTGAAGGCGATGGGCTGCTGGCGGGCCGCCACCGAGGCCGCCCCGTCAGGGGCGCCTTCGGGGTTGACCAGCGCGTACTGCGTGGTGTCAAAGTTCGCCTTGGCGCGGGCCTGCTCCGCGGTGGCCCCGCCGGGCAGGTCAGTGGCGTCGACCGCGGTGTCCGTGAAAGTGAACTCCCCGGCCCGGAGGTCCCGGCCCGCCATGGTCTTCGTCAGCGTCGCCCCCTGGTACACGACGGTCGCGGTGTACCGGTTGACGAAGGTGCGCGAGCCGTCGCCGGTGCGCGCGGACACCGCCACGTCCAGGTCTCCGTCGGGCACGGTGGCGTCGTCCGGGCTGTCGGGCACCTCGGAGACGGTGACGTCGTAGATCAGGGCGTGCGTGTCGTAGGTCATCCCGGTCTGCGCAGATGCCGGCGCCTGTTCGGCGATGCGGAAGGAGTAGAAGCCCTGCCGGGTGAACGTCAATGGCCCGAAGGAGGCGTTCCCCTCCCCCGGGGCGCTCGCCGTCACGCGAGCCTGGGCCGTCTCCCCGCTGCCCCAGTCCACGCCTGTGACCCATCCGGCGTCGATCGCCTGCTCGGTGGCGCCGTCGCCCGCAGCCAGGGTGAGGTCGAACGTGTCGGCCTCCGTCCACGCGCGCCCCGACAGCGCCTTGGTCGCCGCGAGCACCGCATCGACGGGATCCGGGTCGTAGTTGTTGACGAAACGTGGGCTGCCGCTGAACGGCCCGTAGTCGGGGTCGGCCCCCAGGTCCGCCAGCGCCGAGTAGCCGTCGCCTGTCTGGGAGGTGTCGGGGGCGCACGCGCCCCACGGCGCAGTGGCCGCGACGGCATCGAGCGTTGTCAGGCAATAGGTCGTGCTGGTCTCCACGACGGCGGCCTCGCCCTCGCCCCGGGCGTCGACCGCGACGCGGTAGAACCACACGGCGTCGTCCCGGGTGACCGTGTCCTCGTCGACCACAGCGCCGTCCGGGTCCTCGTAGGACAGGTAGTAGTAGACGCCCGCCCCGCCGGCGTCCTCGGCCGTGAAGGTGAGGTCGGGGGAGGTGACCGAGGTGGAGCCGATGGCGTTGGTGACCGTCGCCGTGTCCTGGTCCCCGCCGAAGCGCGGCGCTCCAGTCTGGTTGGCGGGGTCGACGACGGCGAACACGAAGTCGTGGACGGCGGCCGGAGGGCGCAGCTGGTTCGGCGGCCCCAGGGACTCGTCGTCCACCCACTTCTGGGCCTGCAGGGTCCGGATGGCCGACCCCGCGCTGAAGGCGTTCGTGAACGTGGCAGGCAGGTCATGGGGCTCCGAGACGGCCTCGCCGTCGTCGTCGGCCACTCGCGTCGTCGCGCTGCTCGCAGCGAGCGCCCCCTCCCCGGTGTCCGTGACGGTCACGGTCCACAGGTACTCCGCCTGAGAGGATGTGATGCCGGCGAGGCCCTGGTCCCGCTCGGTGATCGTGTAGGAGTAGACGCCGGGTGCCGTGAACTCCGCGCTGCCGGCGAACGACGGCGTCTCGTCGGTGTTCTGGCCGCTGATCGTGGAGGTCAGGCAGCCGGTGGTCGGGTCTCCGCCCGCGGGCACGGGAGCGTCGGCGAGCGGGCACATGTCGAAGGTGAAGACATAGCTCTCCGGCCAGGGTTCCAGTTCCTTGCGGGCCGACGGCTCGTCCGAGATCGTCACCGGGGTCGCCTCGTACGTGTTGACGAGGTCGGCCCGGTCCACGTCCCCGGCGGCGATCGTCTGGGCGGCGTCGCTGTAGACCAGGGATGTCTGGGTGTAGCCGGGCGGCTGGTCCGACTCGGACACGCTGTAGACGGCGCCATCTGGCAGGCCGGTGATCTGTGCGTCCTGACCGGCCTTGAGGGTGATTTCGCCGCCCGAGCCGGTCAAGGCGCCTCCGGCTCCCTCCACCGGGGAGCCGTCAGGCGCGCGGACCGTGTACTCGAAGGGGCCCGCTCCGTCCGCGCCCGTGAGGGAGACCGAGACCGTGAACGCCTCCTCCGGGTCGGGTGCCAGCCCGTTGGCATGGTCCACTCGCTTGCCGATGACCAGGGAGCCGGGGACCGCGTAGGAGACCCAGCCGTTGTTTCCGAGCCTCGTGGAGACCGGCTGCGCGGCACCGGGCGTGACCGTGGTGACGCGGTTGCCCGGATCCGTCCCCGTGAGATTGCCGGTCGGGGAGGCCTGCGTGCACACCGGCGAGTTGCCGGCCCATGCGATGTCGTCGTTGGCCCACAGGTCGTCGCCGGGCCCGCCCTCGTCGGTGCCGCACTTGGCGATGTCGAGGTCGTGGATGCGCGCGGCCATGTTGTACAGGCCGGCAGGCGCCACGATCCTCCCGTCCTTCTCGTGGACCTCGAGGCCGTCGTGCTGGCCGGCGATCAACTCGGCCTTCGTCCCGCCCACGGCCCGTTCCGTCTTGGTCACGCTGGTCGCGTCATCGGGGTCGACGAGGGTGTACTCGACGATCCGGCGGTAGACCGTGGCGTCCCCGGGAAGCGCGTCCCACTGCGCCCGGGTGAGGGGCTGGGTGCCCGCGGAATCGGAGTAGATGACGGCCTCACGAGCGAAGCGGTAGAAGTCGTTCTGGTCCGAGGGCTGGAACGTCGCCGTGGTGGTGGCCGTCGCCGAGTCGCCCGACCCGGTGAAGGCGTTGGAATAGAAGCGCACCTGCCCGTCGACCGTGTTCGCGGCGATGTAGTCGGCCAGCGCCGTCCCGTCGCCGGGGGCGCCCGTGGAGTCGAGCCGGGCGGGGTCGCCAATCGCGGCCGCGACCCCTGCCTTCGGCGCCGTTCCGTAGTAGATGTGCACCGGGTGGGAGGCGAACCAGGTCATCCGGGTGGGGGTGCCGTCGGGGTCCTCGGTGACGCGGGTGTCGCGCATGGGCAGCAGCGCCACCGGGATCCGCACGGTCACGATGTCCCCGACCACCAGGGACGGGCTGGTCTGCACCGTGATGACGATGTTCGACACGTCCGTGGCGTCGAACAGGTCGTTGGCCTGGAAGCTGCCATGGAAGGTGTAGCGCGTGACCCCGCCGTTCGAGCTCGTCGTCGGGTCCTCGAATTCCACGGGGTCGCATTCCGTCTGGTCGGGGTCCGCAGGCAGAAGCGCGCAGTAGGCGATGCGGTCGACGCCGGTGACGCGCATGAAGGCGCCCAGCTGGTCGGTGAAGGTGACGTAGCCGTCGGCGTTCGGATCGCCAGTCTCGGTCTCCACGGGGAGCACGGGCGCGTGATCCACGACGTCGCCGGCGATCTTCTGGAAGACCTCGACCAGTTCGTCGGCGCTGGCCGCGTCGTCGAAGGAGTCGTTGTACCGGATATCGGTGACATCGTCGGCCAGGTCCTGGGCGCCCGTCGGGTGGGTGACGGTGAAGTAGCGGTTCGGGCTCGGGGAGCCGCCCTGGAGAGAGCCGCTGACCGGCACCGACACGCTGGAGCCCGTGAGATACGCGTTGAAGCCGCTCGTGAGGTCCCTGTACATCTGGTGGCTGGCATCCCCGTAGTGGCCCGAGGGATCCAGCGTCGCGTACGCCAGCTGCCGGCCGTTCTCGGTCAGGGCCTCCACTCCCAGCCCAACGGTGAACACCCGGGCCGCGACGGCGTCCACCCCGTGAGCGACGTTGTAGTCCTCGTCGTTGTAGACGTCGGTGATCCTGTTCTTGAGGAACGAGGCGGTCATCGCCGCCAGGAACCCGTTGCCGTAATACTGGTTCGTGCCCGGCACCTGGGGACCCTGGTTCGTGCCGGAGGCCCCCGGGGACCACCAGCTGGTCGAGGCGGCCGACAGGGTCGGCTCGCCGTCGGAGAACACGATGACGCTGGGCACGCGCTGGAAGTCGCCCGCCACCTCCGCCGTGGACTGGGCGGCCAGCATGCCCATCCCTGTAGCGATGCCGCGCTGCGTGTTCGTCGACTGGGTGCCGGGGCCGCCCACGGTGAACGTGGCCGCCGGGTCGCCGACCCGGATCTGCAGCTGCGCGGAGCCCCCCGTGGGCGCCACGAACTTGAGGTAGCTGCCGGTGCCGGCGCCGCCGGCGGGCACCGGGGCGCTCAGGGGCGCGAGCACCTCCGACTGAGAGCCGAAGCTCGCGAGGCCCACCCGCAGGTTCGGATCGGCCTCGGCCAGGGCCTCGATGGCCGTGTTGACGCCCTGCACCATCGCGTAGGCGCGGGAGTTCCGGTACGTGCTCGCCGTGTTGCAGTAGGCCGACGATCCCACGCACTGGTTCATCGAGTACGAGTTGTCGAGGACGACGACCAGATCGATGGCCGACGTCCGGGTGGACTGGATCTGCCGGGTCGATCCGAGCGCCGAGAGCACGACCTCGAGCTCGTCGTCGTCGACGGTCAGGGGGCTCTCGCCCTGGCCGGCCAGGTCCCCGTCCGACATGAACACGGTCTTGTCGGTCCAGATCCGGCCGGGGTCCGTCGAGTGGTTGTAGACCTCCTCGCCCTCGTTCGCCTGGACCCCGGGGTAGTCGTGGAAGGACGGGACGTCGCGTTCCTTCCCGACGGGGGAGGCCCCGCCCGCGGAGGGGACGGCGACGGCGCGTTCGGGCGGGGCGGAGACGAGGACGCCCGCTGTCGCCAGGCACAGTGTGAGCAATGCCGCAGCCGTCCGCCTGATGCGGCCGTTCCGTCCGGCCTGGTGCTGACGATCCATCGGACCCCCTCGGGGCGCGCATCCTGAGACGTGGGTCACACTAGCAGAGGCGGAGGATTGCGCGCCAGAATCGCGTCTGCGGGGCGGATCGAGGTCCCGGCCGGTGTGCGCGTGGCCCATGAGCCGACGACGGGCGGGCCGGTCCGGGCCGGTGACTCCCGTATCATGGGTGCGGGGCCGATGGCGGGTCGCGACGGCCCGTCTGGCCGGGGAGTGATATGCAGCAAGGAACATTGCGCGCGGACGCCGCGGCGAGCATCTCGCGCATTCTCGATGCCGCCCACGCCGCGCTGGCCGGCGGGGGAGTCGCCAGCCTCTCGCGGATCGCCGAGGAGGCGGGAGTGGGCGTCGCCACGCTCTACCGCCATTTCCCCAATAGGCGGGCGCTGGCCAGCTCGGTCTATCAGCGCGTGTTCGCCCAAGCGGTGGTGCCGCTGCTGATGCGTTTCGAGGACACCGATGGCGACCACGAGAGCCTCGTGGACATTCTGGACCGCATCAGCGCGGTCTTCACCCGGGAGCACAATCTCATGGCCTCGGTCCAGGACGTCGGCCCCCTCACGGATTCGCTCATCAGCAGTCACGACAGGCTTTTCGGTGATCTGTCCGGCAGGGGTCGGGCGGCCGGCCATCTCCGCTCGGACCTGGGAGGAGGAGAGCTCGCGCGCCTGCTCGGCGTCATCGCCCTCGGATCTGGGCTCGTCGCCGAGGACGACGTCCAGCGCCGGCGCATGATCGACGTCCTGTTGGATTCGCTGCGCCCGACCGACGGAGGGGACGCGAGGTCGATGGCCTGAAGGCCGCGCCGGTTGCGGCCCGGCGGCGTCCTCCGTCGCGGTCACACGGCTTCGAGCAGGGCCGAGGCCATCCCTTCGCTCAGCGCCTCGTCACCGGCCCGGCGGCCCATGTCGATCAACTGCGGCACGCTGGCGCAACTCCAGTGCGACATGCCCTCGGTGTCGATGCTCACCGTGATATCGCCGGAATCCACGGCCCTGTAGGCGTGCGACTCGTAGTACTGGCGCCATCGGGGCCGGTTGTTGAAGGTCACGGCGATCACCCGCTGCGCGCCCAGCATGCGCGCGGTCCGAGCCGGCAGGGGGAGGAGCAGGCCTCCGTCGATGGAGGGGCGGCCATCCACCTCGACGGGCGGGAACAGCCCGGGAACGGCGCTGCTGGCCAGCAGCGCGTCCACGAGCGGACCGCTGGTGATCACCTGGGGGCGAGCGGTGACGAGCGAGGTGACGACCGCGCCGAAACGCACCGGCATGTCCTCGATGCGCACGTCGCGCACGACCTCGTTCAGAGTGGACCGCAGCGGCTGGGTGTCCAGGAGGCCGAGACGCAGCGACGGCCTCGGTGTGGCGATGTCGGGCCAGCCGGCGATCAGAAGCCGGTCGATGATCTCGCCGGCGGACATCCCCGCGGCCCAGGCGCCTCCGACGAGTGCGCCCGCGCTGGCTCCCGTCACGACGTCGACCCGGAGGCCGGCCTCCTCCACGGCCAGCAGGACTCCGGCATGGGCGGCGCCGAAGGCTGCGCCGCTGGCCAGGGCGATACCGAGCCGGGGATTGCGATCCTCGGCCATCGGTTTCCGGCTCGCGGGCGCGAGATCGCGTCTCCGCTCGGGCGCCTCCAGGGCGCTCGATCTGGCGAAGCCCCGAGTGGGAGCCGGTGCGGGCGTGGTCTCGGCGATCCTCGTTCGGTCGTTCCGCGGGTGTTCCCCCATATCCGATAGTCTACTATCGAATATGGAGCGCCAGCAGTCCCAGGCGCCGACGGCGATGAGGACGGAGGCCAACGTGACCCGCAGCGTCGGGTCGATCCCCGCCAGCATTCCGGTGAGCGCGGGGTCGAGGACGTAGACGACGGCGAGGCCGGCGAGGCCGAAGCCGAGGGAATTGGCCAGGCAGACTCGCCCTTGGATGTTGCCCAGGCGCCCGTCGTAGTTCCACAGCATGAGGCCGAACAGGCGCTCCATCAGCACGTGCGTGAAGAACTCAAGCACCGAGGAGACGATCACACTGATGGTGAAGACCAGCGCGGGGGACGCGCCGACCGGTTGCGTGGCGATCAGGATGGCATCCGCCCCGCAGGCGTAGACCGGAACGATCGGGCCGGTGAGGAACCCGGGGTTGCCACGTCGGCGGGTCCGCGCGAGCAGCACGATGGACTCCAGGGCCCATCCGCACCACGCGTAGGCGAAGAACGCGAGGACCGCGGAACCGATGCCGGTCATGCCATCGCGGTTCCGGTCCGCCCCGTGCCGGGTCCCGGCCCGTCACTCATAGATGCCGTCGATGACGTCGGCGTAGTAGCTGAGGACCGCGTTCCTCTTGACCTTGAGGGAGGGCGTGAGCATGCCGTTGGCTTCGGTGAGGTCCGTCGTGAGGACCGTGAACTTGCGGATCGACTCCGCGCGCGAGACGTGGCGGTTGGCCCGTTCCACGGCGCGCTCCAGGCTGGTGCGGACCTCGATGTTGGTGGCCGCCTCGCGGACGGACATGGCGGGCAGGCCGTGGTTGGACAGCCAGAGGGGCAGCATCTCGGCGTCCAGGGTGATGAGCGCCGCGATGAAGGGCCTCTGGTCCCCGACCACGACGATCTGGCTGATGAGCGGGTGTCCGCGCAGGTCGTCCTCTAGCGCTGCGGGGGAGACGTTCTTGCCGCCGGCGGTCACGATGAGCTCCTTGGCGCGTCCCGTGAGGCGCAGGTAGCCGTCGCGGTCGAGTTGCCCGAGGTCTCCGGTCCGGAACCACCCGTCGGGAGTGAAAGCGCCCGCGGTGGCCTCGGGATCGTTGTGATAGCCGGCGAACAGGGTGGGCCCCTTGACCAGGACCTCGCCCTGCTCGGAGATCTTGATGGCGGCGGGGGCCAGAGGCTGGCCCACCGTGCCGATCTTGCTCAGGCGCGGGGTGTTCACGGACGCCGGCCCGATCGTCTCGGTCAACCCGTAGCCCTCCAGGACCTGCACGCCGGCTCCGGCGTAGAAGTGGGCCAGTCGCGGAGACAGCGGGGCGCCGCCGGAGATGATGTAGTCGGCGTTGCCGCCCAGGAGCTTGCGGATCTTCTGGTAGACCAGCACGTCCGCGGCGGCGTGCTGGGCGCGCAGGCGCCGGGAGGGGCCTTCCGCGGTGGCGGACGCGATCGAGTAGCCGACGGCGACGTGCGCGGCCCACCGGAACACCTGGTTCCGGGCTCCCGTCTGCTGGGCGTCCGCCGTGTTGTAGACCTTCTCGAGGACGCGGGGCACGGTGAGGAGGTAGGTGGGGCGGAACGAGGAGAGGTCGGAGACGAGGTTCTTCGTGTCCGAGGTGTGCCCGAGCACGCCCTCGCCGCTGAGCTGGAACACCTCGAGGAAGCGGGCGAGGATGTGCGCCAGCGGCAGGAACAGCAGGAGTCTCGAATCCTTGCCCATGGCGATCTCCGGCATCCACGCGTTCGCGTTGACGGCGAGCGTGGCGATGCCCCCCTGGGTGATGACCACGCCCTTCGGGGTCCCGGTCGTGCCGGAGGTGTAGACGATCGTGGCCGTCGAGGAGGCTCGGAGGCGGCGGGTGCGCGCCTCCACGTCGCTGCGGGTTGTGGCCGCGCCGGCGTCCACGATGGTCCGGATGGCCCCCGAGTCGAGGGACAGCACGTGGAGGAGATCGCGCTCGCGGTCCTGTGCGGCGGACCGCACGAGCTCGGCCATCGTGATGGTCTCGGTCACGACGACCTTCGCGTCGGCGTCGGCGAGGATGTGGGCGATCTGCTCGATCGACGATGTCTCGTAGATCGGCACGGGAACCAGGCCGGCGAACCAGCAGGCGTAGTCGAGCAGCGTCCACTCGTATCGCGTGCGCGACATGATGGCGACGGTATCGCCGAACGCCAGGCCCAGCCCGATCAGCCCCGCTGCCGCATCCTGGACCTGCTCGTAGAAGTCGGCGGCGCTGATCGGGGTCCACACGCCGCCGATCTCCCGCTTGACCTCCACCAGCGCCCGGCGCGCGGAGCGTTGGACCCGCTGCCGCAGGAGCAGGGGGATTGTGGTCGACTCGTCCGTGCGGACGAGGACGGGCGCGTGCCATTCGACCGCGCCCGAGGCTGTCGTCTGCACCGCGCCGTTCGCGGCCCGTTCTTCGCCCGTGCTCATACTCGTCCCCAACCTGTTTCCGCGGCCTGGCTCGTCCAGGTGCGCTGCAGAGTCCCGCGGGCGCCTCCTGGGAAGGAGGCGCGCCGCACATGACTCGCAGAGGATACCCCAACAGAGAGTAGTCTCTCACTTCACGTCGCCGGACCGGTCGCGGCCGTGCGGCCCCGGCGACGAGGGCGGGATCGCGTTGACGAGGCCGGCGCGCCCGGCGTTCCTCATCGGGCGGGACGGACGACGCCGAATTGGAGGCGAACGACACAGAATGCCGGCGCGCGTCAATCGGACTCACGGCTCGATACCCGTCGTGACCTGCATCTGTGCGGCGCCCATGGGGAAGGCGGTGTCCGGTGTCCGGCGCATTCTGTGCTGTGCCGGACGAAAGCGATGACGGCGCGGCCAGCTCCGGCCAGGGCGGCTGGATCCCGGCGCCCTACGTGCCCGTATACAGGAAGGACCCGGTCCCAACCGGAACCGGGTCCTCCACCTTCGTAGCGGGGGCAGGATTTGAACCTGCGACCTCCGGGTTATGAGCCCGGCGAGCTACCGAACTGCTCCACCCCGCGTCGACATCCACAAAGTTACCTGTTCGGCCGGCGCGCTTCAACAGGAGCGCGGGTGACATGACTCATGGTCGGATGCGGACTCCCGGTTTGACGTGGCCGTTCGGGCAGGCCGAGCCGACCTCGTCGGGGCCGGGCCCGGACCGCGTCCGCCGCCCGACCGGGGTCGGACGCCGGACACGGCGAGGGCTCAGTCCCCGGATTGGGCGCCCGATCCCGCGGCGCCGGACTGCTGGTCGCCCACCAGGCCCGACGTGTCCTGCCCGAGCTCCTGCTGGGCCGCCAGGGCCTCCGACAGAGCCGAGTCCAGATCGTCCTGCGCCTTGCCGTAGGCGGTCCAGTCCCCTGAGGTCCGAGCGGCATCCGCTGCCGTCATCGCGTTCTTCGCCGCGACGAGCGCCTGATTGAGCCTCTGCTGGGCCGTCAGCGCGGCCGACCCGGAGCCGCCAGTGTCCGATCCGCCTCCGGTGTCGTCGGACTGCTCGCCGGCGACCTCGGCCGCGGAGTCGCCGCCGAAGGTCTGGTCCAGGGACTCCTCCAGGGTGTCCGCGAACCCGACCTGGTCGCCGAACGCGGTGAGGACGGCCCGCAGCACCGGGTAGGAGGCGCTGCCCTTGCCCTCGACGTAGACGGGCTGGACGTAGAGGAGCCCCCCGCCCACGGGCAGGGTGAGCAGATTGCCTCTGATGACGGTCGAGTCGGACTGGTTGAGCAGGTTGAGCTCGGTCGCGATGTCCTGGTTCGAGTCGTAGGCGTTCTGCACCTGACCGGGTCCGGGGACGGTCGTCGAGGAGGGCAGGGCGATGAGGCGGAGCTTGCCGTAGTCGTCGGCGACCTTCCCGGCCTCGTCGCCCGTCTCCGAGTCGACGGCCAGGAAGCCGGCCATCGCCTCGCGCTGGGATGTGCCACCGGGGACGAACACCGACGTCAGGGAGAACGCGGCCGAGTCCTGGCCGGGCATCTGCATCGTGAGGTAGTACGGCGGCTGGAAGGCCGTCGCGGTGTTGCCCGACAGGTCGGTCTGCTGGGCGCCGCTCTCCGAGGTCGAGGCCGCGGTCGAGGTCTCCTGGGCCAGGCGCCAGCGGTCGCCGCCCGTGTAGAACTGGGAGGCGTCCGTCACGTGGTACGAGGTCAGCAGATTGCGCTGGACCTTGAACAGGTCCTCGGGGTAGCGCAGGTGGCTCATGAGGTCGCCGGAGATGTTGCTGAGGGGCTCCACCGAGTCCGGGTAGACCTTCATCCACGTCTGCAGGACCGGATCGTCCTGGTCCCATTGGAACAGGCGCACCGACCCGTCGTAGGCGTCGACGACGGCCTTCACCGAGTTGCGCATGTAGTTGACGGTGGTCGCCTGGACGTACTGCCCGACCTGATTGGCCTGCGAGTCCACGGTGGACTGCTCAAGGGACTGGTGCTCGGAGTACGGGTAGGAGTTCGACGTCGTGTAGGCGTCGACGATCCACACCAGGCGCTTGGGGGTCGAGGGGTCCCCGTCCATGTCGACGACGGCGGGATAGGGCTCCTGCTCGAGGGTGAGGTAGGGTGCCACCTTCGCCACGCGGTCCAGCGGCGAGCGGTTGTAGAGGATCTGCGAGGCCGAGTTCGTCTGCGAGGAGAAGAAGATGTCTGTCGATCCGAACTTGATCGAGTACAGCAGCTTGTTCCAGACGTTGCCCACGCTCGGGCCGCCGTCGCCCGTGAAGGTCGTGCGCACCTGACCGCCCGACGCCGCGTCGTCCGGGTAGTCGAGCTCCTGGGGATCGGCGCCCTCCTCGGCGCCCACGATCGAGTAGTCGGGGGAAGAGGGGGAGAAGTAGATCCGAGGCTCGTAGTCGCCCATCTCGCCGACCGACGGGATCGACTGCTCCCAGTAGGAGGGCAGCCCCGAGGAGGTCACGGTGTTGCCGTAGGCGGCGACGACCCCGAAGCCGTGCGTGTAGACGGTGTGCTGGTTGACCCAGGTCTGTTGCTCGGAGGAGAGCCCCGCCAGGTTGAGCTCGCGCATCGCGATGACGGTGTCGCGCAACTCGCCGTCGACAGTGTAGCGGTCGACCGCCATCCCCGACGTGAACCCGTAGTACGGGCGGGACTGCTGGAGCTGCTGGACGGTCTTCGTGATGACCAGCGGGTCGAGCAGGCGAATCTGGGACGTGGACTCCGAGTCCTCGCGCAGCTGTCCCGGCTGGGCGTCGGTCTCCGCGTCATAGGTCTGGTACTCAAGATCGTTCAGGCCATAGGCCGTCAGCGTCGCGTCGATGTTGTTCTGGATATAGGGGGACTCCAGCTCACGAGCGTTCGGGGTGACGCGGAACTGCTGGATGAGCGCGGGATAGATCCCCCCGATGACCAGCGCCGACACGATCGTGACGACGACTCCGGTGGTGGGCAGCCTCCAAGTGCCCCTGAATGCCGCGACGACGAACAGGACGGCGACCAGCCCGGAGATCACGGCCAGGACCGAGTGGGCGGGCAGGACCGCATTGACATCGGAGTAGAGGGCGCCGTCGGCGGGCTCCCCCTGCTGGGTGAGCAGCGAGTATCGGCCCAGCCAGTACCGCACACCGATGACGGCGGAGATGCCCGCGGCGAGCCACCCGATCTGCAGACGCGCCGGGCGCAGTGCGTAGGGGCGCGGCGTGACGCCGATCGTCCCGTAGAGGTAGTGGACGACCAGTGCGGCGATGAGGCCGATCACCAGCAGGGTGAGGGCGAATGACGCCAGCATCTGGAAGAGCGGCAGGACGAAGACATAGAAGGAGATGTCCTTGCCCAGGATCGGGTCCGTGGTGCCGAAGGAGGTTCTGTTGAAGAAGGTGAGGATCGTCTGCCAGTTCGCGGCCAGCGTGCCGCCGTTGGTGAGGCCGAGCAGCACGGGGACGCCCCAGAACAGCAGGCCGCGCAGGGGCTCGATCGCCTCCTGGTACTGCCTGAGGTTCGCGCCCATCTCGCCGCGGACGGTCCTGCCCCGGTGGCGGTAGGCGTACTGGATGCTGAAGGACGTGAAGCCGAAGACCAGCAGGAACCCCACGACGAACAGCCCCGCCACGGCTCCCCACCGGGTGAGGAGCACGCGGGTGGAGTCCATCTGCTCGAACCAGAGCACCTCGGTCCACACCTGGGAAGCGGCCGCGATCAGCGCGACGATCGCCGCCAGGACGGCCACCGTGATGACCCAGGGGTTGGGGCCTCGCCTGCCCGCGCCCGAACCCCTCCTCGGGTTCCGTGGTGACGGTCGTGCTGTCGGGAAGGCGCTCACCGCGTCGTCCTCTCACTTGTGCGTCCATGGACGCCGACCAGTCTACCTGTGCGTCCCGCGCCCGCCCGGGGGAGGGGCGGGGACGCCCGTGACGAGGGCGACGCCCCCGGTGCGGGAGACGCGGCGCGGCGACGTGACACCATGGGGGCATGGATGACAATCCCCTGGCCTCACCGGCCGCCTCAGCCTTGGCTGTCGTCGTGCGCGACATCGAGCGTTCCGCTGCCCGGGTGGGATGGGACCACGCGCCCTCGCTGTACGCCCTGGTCCCGACCCGGGACCTCATCGGCCAGCAGGGGGTGCCCTCCGACGTCGCCGGGCAACTGCGCCGCGGATGGGACGGCACGCCCTTCCATCTCTCGGCGATCATCCAGGAGGATCTCCCCGACGATGAGCTGGAGGAGGTGCTTGGCCATCTGGCCTGGCCGGACTCCGTGGCCGGGGCGGCGCTGACCGTCGAGCGGATCATCGTCCCCCCCGAGGTCGAGGCTCAGGCGCCGGAGGATCCGGACGAGGCCCTCGCCTTCATCTCCTCCCACCCCTCGCGTACCGATGTGCGTCTGGCGGTCGGGGTCCTGCGCAGCGGCGAGACGTGGACGGCGGTGCGCACCCGGGCCTTCGACGCCGACGACCAGGTCGGCCAGGGGGCGAACCTGGTGCCGGGCCTCACCCAGGCGCTGATGGCCTCCTTCGCGCCCGTGGACTGAGGTCCGGCGGCCGGGCCAAGTAATCAGGTACCTGTTGACAATCTTTCGGTACCTTCGTATGATCTGAAGGCTCCTTCAAGAACAGGGGCATCACAGACATCTGAAGGAGGCCGTCATGAACGACGACATCACACCCGACTCAGCGGCACCGCCGGACGAGGCGAGGCAACCGGATCCCGATGAACCGGTCCCGGCGCAGGAGTCAGCCCCGGCTGAGGCAGGTACGGACACGGACGCGCACGCCGTGGAGCTCAGGCTCCACCTTCTCTCCCGGCTCCTACGGCGCGCCCACGGAGGCCGCCGCGGGCCCGGCCCGCACGACGAGACGCGCGGACAGGGCCGCGTCCTGGCCCTGCTCACGCTCCACAGCCCGATCGCGCAACGCGACCTGGCCTACCTGCTGGGAGTGCGCCCCCAATCGATGGGCGAGCTCCTGGCGAAGCTGGAGGGCGTCGGCCTGGTCCGCCGCCTCCCCGACCCCGATGACGCCCGGGCCCGCCTGGTCGAGCTCACCGAGGCCGGCCGCTCCGCGGCGAGGGAGCTGGCCGCGCGGCCGGGCATCGACCCCCTCGCCCCCCTCTCCGAAGACGAGCGCGCGACCTTCCTCGCGATGGCCGACCGCATCATCGAGGGGCTGGAGCAGGTCGTCGGCGCCGAGTCCGACAGAGACTGGCCGCACCGGCGCGGCGGCTTCGACCCGGATGGCGGGCCCGGTCCCCGCGGCAGGCACCATGGCGGCCCGCATGGCGGGCACCGGTCCCACGGCGGGGGCTGTGGGCCGCACGCCGGCGGGAGCGCCCCGTTCGACGACGGCTGGGAGCCGGGCCGTGGCCGCGACGGCTGGGAAGGGGAGCGGCGCCGCCGGATGCCGCGCCCCGACCGCCGCGACGGGCGCCGCGGCTGGGAGTGACCGGGGGCGGCGCGCTGTCCCCGACGAATGGGCGCGTGCGGGCGGTCGCTCGCGGTCCCGCGGGGACGGGGCACAATGGCGCCATGGGGGACACGGAGGGGGGACGAGGCGTCCTCGGGCGCTTCTCGCCGGCCACGCGCGCCTGGTTCGAGGAGTCGTTCCCGCAGGGCCCCACCCCGGTCCAGGCCGAGGCCTGGCAGGCGATCGCCGGCGGCGGCGACGTCCTGGTGGTCGCGCCCACCGGCTCCGGGAAGACGCTGGCCGCATTCCTGTGGGCCATCGACCGCCTGATGGGCGGCGGCGAGGACCCAGCGAGAGCGGGGACGCCCTCGTCGGGGCCGCGTAGCGAGGACCCGGCCCCCGCCCCCGGGCCAGCGCCCTCAGGGACCGGCGGCCCCCGCATCCTCTACATCTCGCCGATGAAGGCGCTGGGCGTCGACGTCTCCCGCAACCTCCGCCACCCGCTCGCGGGGATCTCCGCTCGCCGGGAGGCCTCCGGCGCCCCCCACGCCGACGTGCGCGTCGGAGTCCGCTCCGGGGACACGCCCTCCTCGGAACGAGGGCGGCTCCTGCGCCATCCGCCGGACATCCTCATCACGACGCCGGAGTCCCTGTACCTCATGGAGACCTCGCGGGCCCGGGAGATCCTCCGCGAGGTCGACACCGTCATCGTCGACGAGGTCCATGCCGTCGCGGGCTCGAAGCGGGGAGCGCACCTGGCGATCGGCCTGGAGCGGCTGGACCTGCTGACCGGCCGTCCCGCCCAGCGCATCGGGCTGTCGGCGACGGTGCGCCCGCGCGAGGAGGTCGCGCGCTTCCTCGGCGGAGCCCGGCCGGTCGGCATCGTCGCGCCGCCCGCCGCGGCCGACCTGGAGGTCCGGATCGTCGTGCCCGTGGCCGACATGACCGACCTCGCGGTGCGCGGCGGACGGGGCGGTCCCCGGACGCCCGCCGGCCCCTCCGGGGGCGGAGAGGCGGGCGGACCCGGGTCGATCTGGCCGCACGTCGAGGCGGCGATCCTCGACCAGGTGATGGCGCATCGCTCAACCATCGTGTTCGTCAACTCGCGGGGGCTCGCCGAGAAGTTGACCGCCCGCCTCAACGAGCTCCACGCCGAGCGCGTCGTCCACCCCGAGCTGACGGGCCCGCGCCCGCTCGACGCGGACTCACCGGCGCGGGAGCCCAGGACCGGCGGGACCTTCGCGCATCTCGCCCTCCCCCCGGGCGCCCCGTCGCCGGATGGCGCAGTGCCGGACATCGCGCGCGCCCACCACGGATCCGTCTCCAAGGAGCGGCGCGAGCTCATCGAGCACGACCTCAAGTCCGGCGACCTGCGGTGCGTGGTAGCGACCTCCAGCCTGGAGCTCGGCATCGACATGGGCGCGGTGGACCTGGTGATCCAGGTCGCCGCCCCTCCCTCCGTCGCCTCGGGGCTGCAGCGGGCCGGACGTGCGGGGCACCAGGTCGGAGGCACCAGCCAGGCGCTGGTCTATCCGCGCACGCGGCGCGAGCTCATCGACGCCGCGGTCACGGTCGAGCGCATGGAGGACGGCCTCATCGAGGAACTCCGCGTCCCCCGCAACCCCCTCGACGTTCTGGCCCAGCAGACGGTCGCGGCGGCGGTGGCGGCCTCGGATCCGGCTGTGGCCGGGGTCGCGACGGCCTCGGGGGGAGGGCCGCCGGAGGGGCCCGGCCTGGACGTCGACGACTGGTTCGCCGCCGTCCGGCGCGCGGCGCCCTTCCGCGATCTGCCGCGCGGCGTCTTCGACGGCGTCCTGGACATGCTCGCCGGCCGCTACCCCTCGGAGGCGTTCTCCGAGCTGCGCCCCCGCCTGGTCTGGGACCGCGTCACCGGCACGCTCCGCTCCCGCCCCGGCACCCGCAGGCTCGCGGTGACCAGCGGCGGCACCATCCCCGATCGCGGGGCGTACCGCGTCGTCCTGCCCGAGGAGGAGGGGGCCCGCGGCGCGAAGCGGGTGGGCGAGCTCGACGAAGAGATGGTCTTCGAGTCGCGCGTCGGCGACGTCATCACACTGGGCGCCGCGACCTGGCGCATCCAGGAGATCACGACGGACAGGGTCGTCGTCGTCCCCGCGCCCGGCCGGCCCTCGCGCCTGCCCTTCTGGCACGGGGACGGTCCGGGGCGCCCGGCCGAGCTCGGAGCCGCGATGGGCGCCTTCATCCGCGAGGCCGGGGAGCCCGGTGCCCCGGAGGACGGCGCCGCGGGACTCCGGCTGGCCCGGACGGGACTGGACGGCTCCGCCCGCCGCAACCTGCAGGCCCTCCTCGAGGAGCAGCGCGGCGCGACGGGCGTCCTGCCCACCGACCGCACGTTGGTGCTCGAACGCTGCCGGGACGAGGCCGGCGACTGGCGCCTGGTCCTCCACTCCTGCTTCGGCAGGCGCGTCAACGCGGCATGGGCGCTGGCCGTGGGGCACCGCCTGCGGCAGCAGCTCGGGATCGACCCGCAGGTGATGGCCGCCGACGACGGGATCGTCATGCTGGTCCCCGACACCACGGGCCGCCTGCCCGGCGCCGAGGCGTTCCGATTCGACGCCTGCGAGATCCAGCGGATCGTGCGCGACGGGGTCGGTCAATCCGCCCTCTTCGCCGGTCGATTTCGCGAGTGCGCGGCCCGGGCCCTCCTGCTTCCCAGGCGCAACCCCGGCCAACGCACGCCGCTGTGGCAGCAGCGCCAGCGCGCCGCCCAGCTGCTGGCCGTGGCCAGCGCCCACCCGGACTTCCCCATTCTGTTGGAGACGGCGCGCGAGTGCCTCCAGGACGTCTACGACCTTCCCGCCCTGTCCGCTCTGATGGGGTCCCTGGAGGCCGGGGAGGTCCGCATCGTCGAGGCCGAGACGCCCGTGCCCTCGCCCTTCGCGCAGACCCTGCTGTTCGGCTACGTGGCGGACCACGTCTACGACACGGACACGCCGGTCGCTGAGCGCCGGGCGTCGCTGCTCGCCTTGGACACCGCGCTGCTCGCGGAGCTGCTGGGCGAGTCGGACCTCGCGGAGATCCTCGACCCCGATGTCGTCGCGCGCGTCGGACGCGAGATCCAGCGGCTGACGCCTGAACGACGGGTGCGCGGACCGGAGGGGGTCGCGGATCTGCTGCGGGTCCTGGGCCCCTTGTCCGCGGACGAGGTCGGCCGCCGGCTGCGGAGCCCCGGGGACCGGGACGGCGACGCGGACGAGGACCCGGGGCCGGCCGGGGCCGCGGAGGCGGAGCGATGCCTGGAGGCCCTGTCCTCCCAACGGCGGGCGGTCCGCGTCATGGTCGGCGGCGAGCAGAGATGGGCCGCCGTCGAGGAGCTGGCCGCCTTGCGCGACGCCCTGGGGACGCCGATCCCCGAGACCGTGCCCGTGGCGTTCCGGGGGCCCGGTCCCGGTGATCCGCTGGGAGACCTGGTGCGCGGGTACGCCCGCACCCATGGGCCCTTCACCGCGGCAGACGTGGCGGCGCGTCTCGGGATCGGGACCGCGGTGGCCAGCGACCTCCTGGAGCGGCTGCGCGTGGGCGGGGAGGTCGTCGGCGTCCGCATCGCCCACGCGGCACCTGGCGGAGCACCTGACGGCGACGCGGCGGGCGGTCCGGGGAGCGACCCCACGCCGGGGCCGGGGGCGGCCCGGGGCTGGGTGTCGGCCGGCATCCTGCGGGTCCTGCGCCTCCGTTCCCTGGCCGCCGCCCGGGCCGCGACGAGACCCGTCGACGGCGCCGCGTACACGCGGTTCCTCCTGGACTGGCAGGGCGTCGGAGCGTTCTCCGCTGCGCCGGGTCCCATGGGGGAGGGGCTCGCGGTCGACCCGGTGGAGGCGACGGAGCAGGCGATCGACCAGCTGGCGGGCCTGGCCCTGCCCGCCTCCGTGTGGGAGTCGGCCGTCCTGCCCGCCCGGGTCCCGGGGTACCGGCCCGCGATCCTGGACCAGCTCGTGTCCTCCGGCGCCGTCGTCTGGTGCGGGGCCGGACGCCTGGGCGACGGGGACGGGCTGGTCGTCCTCTGCCCCAGCGACCTGGCCGAGGAGCTCCTGCCGGATCCGCTCCCGACTCCGTCCGCCTCCGACCCCGCCGGTCTTCCGGCCCGCGTCCTGGACGTCCTGTCCGACGGCGGCGCCTACTTCCCCGACCAGATCGCCCGGCTGCTGTCCGAAGGGGCCGACCGCCCGTCCGCGGCGGCCCCCTCTCCGGACGAGCCCGCGGCCCCGCCCTCGTCGACGGAGGTGGGGGACGGCCTGCGCGAGCTGATGTGGTCGGGATACGTCACGGCGGACACGTACGCCCCGGTGCGGGCGGCGCTCACCGGCGGGAGGACGGCCCGGGCCCCGCGGCCCGCGCGTCGCCGCGGGCGGGCCCGTGTCCGGCTGCGCGCCCCGATCGCCCACGGGGGTCGGTGGGCGCTGGTCCCGCGCGGCGGGGCCACGCCGACGGCCCGGGCGTTGGCTGCAGCCGAGGGGATGGTGGAGCGGTACGGCGTCGTCGCGCGGGCGCATGCCGTCGTCGAGGACCTGCCCGGGGGATTCAGCGCGGTGATCCCCGTGATGCGGGTGCTGGAGGACTCCGGGCGCGTGCTGCGCGGCCGTTTCGTCGACGGCCTGGGCGGAGCGCAGTTCGCCCGGCGCGACGCCATCGACCGGCTGCGCTCCTTCGCGGGCCGGGACGCGGGCCGGGGCGCGGCGGGCGCGGTCGCCCTGTCGGCGGTGGATCCGGCGAATCCGTTCGGATCGGCTCTGGCCTGGCCGGACGCGGCCGGTGCGCCGGAGGGCGGGGACGGTGGCGGCGCGGCGACGCCCGCTCGGCGCGCCGGGGCCTTCGTCGTCATCCGGGAGGGGAGGGCGGTGGCCTGGATCGGTCGCGGAGGGCGCGCGGTCCTCACGTTCACGGCGGATCCCGTCGCGCTGGACGAGGCGGCGGAGGCGCTCGCGGGGGCCCTGCGGGCCGCCGGGGCGGCTCCGCTCACGGTCGAGACGGCCGATGGCGCCCCCGTGCGTTCGACGAGGGCGGCGCGGTCGCTGCGTGCGGCCGGTTTCGTCGAGACGCCCAAGGGGCTGCGGCTCTACCCCTGAGACCTCTGGCTGGCCCTGCCCGGCGGGGCGGGCCCGTCGAAGGTCCGCCCGCTGGTCTGGTCGCGCGGGCGCACGAGGGCGGGGCCGGCGCCCTGTCGGCACCGGCCCCGCCTCACCGCCTCAGGCGGCTATCGCTCCTGCGCGCCTCCTCTCCTGCGGCGCGCCACCAGGGTCGCGGCCCCGGCGGCGAGCAGCAGCACGGCGCCCGCGACCAGCCAGAGGATCCCGTGGGCCCCGGTCGAGGTCAGGGATCCGGGATCGGTGGAGATCGTGCTCCCACCGTTGCCGCCGGTGCTCGTCGTCGAGACGACGAGCGCGGCCGTGGCCGTCAACCCGGAGCTCTGGCCCGCGGCGGTGATCGTGTGGTCCCCGGCGGGCGTCGAGGCCGGGATCGTGACGACCACCGAGAGGCTCCCGTCCCGGGCGGCGGTGGCCGTGGTCAGCGTGACCGGGTCGGAGGCGAGCGTGAGCAGCACCTTCTCCCCGGCGCCGAAGCCGGTGCCGGTGACCGTCAGGGACTCGCCGGCCTGCACCTCGGTGTCGGACAGGGCGATGGAGGCGCGGCCCGCGGGCGGCTCGCCCACCGTCAGGGTGAGGACCGGCGAGGTGGAGGCCGTGTAGGCGGCCTCGTCGTCGGGGGTGAACACCGCGGTGAGGGCGTGGCCGCCGCTGGAGGCGAAGGAGACGTCCGCCGAGGCGGTGCCCCCTGCGACGGGCGCGGTCCCGATCGCGTTCCCGTTGTCGAGGAACGTGACGGTTCCCGTCGCCGCCGTGGGATCGACCGTCGCCGTGAGGCGGACCTGCTGATCCGCCACCGGGTCCGACGGCGTGGCGTCCAGGTGGACGCCGGTCTCCACCGGTCCGGGCGCCACGGTCCTGACCGTCACGTCGGTGGAGGCCGCGACGGCGGAGACCTCGCCGATCGCGGTGATCGTCCAGGCGCCGTCGGTCGCGTCCTCGGGGATGGTGACGGAGGAGGAGATCCCGCCGTCCTGACCGGCGGTGACCGCCAGGGTCGTGCCGCCGCTCGTGACGGTCACCGTCTCCCCGGGCGCGAATCTGATGCCCGAGATCCCCACGGTGTCCCCGGGTGCTGCCGTGGCGGGATCCGCTGAGATCGTGGGCGTGTAGGAGGGCGGCTCCGACACGGCGATGGCGACCTCGGTGGAGGCCGACCTCACCCCGTCGTCCACCGTCACGATGGCGGTGTAGGCGCCGGCCTCCGCGTAGGTGTGGGTGCCGGAGACCGTGCCATCGGCGACGTCCGCGGGGGAGGTCGCCGAGCCGTCGCCCCAGTTGACTATCGCCGTGGCCGTTCCCACGCCGCCCGTGAGGGAGGCGAGCGCGCCGGAGAGCTCGTCGCCCGCCTGGGCGGCCAGGCCCTCCGACGGGGTGATCTCCAGCCACGGGGCCTGGGAGCGGTCGCCGTCGGAGGCGATGGCGAAGAGATGCGCGCGGCCGTCCGTGCGCAGGGTGCCGGCCTCCTTCGGCAGCGTCAGGGAGACCGCCGTCTTCGGGGCACCGGACGCCGTGTCCAGGGTGACCGGGGTGGTTGCGTAGACGGCCGAGTTCTTCACCGACCCCTCCAGAGAAGTGCCGATGTAGCGGCCCTGGGAGCGTCCGACGACCACATTGCCGTATGACGGGTTCGAGGACGCCCCCACCCAGTCGCCGAATTGGACGGGGATCTGTTGAGTCGACCCGTCGGAGAACGTGAGGGTGGCCGTGAGGTCCTTCGCGTGTTCTGTGGCGGTGCCGATGAGGCTGATCCTGGTCGCTCCCGCCCCCAGGTCGAGGGCGATGACCGCCCCGTCTGTGGTGACGTTGTCGGGCGCGTCGGGAACGAACTCCGGCAGGTCGAACGTCAAGCCGGTTTCGCCCACGGGCACGGTTGTCCCCTGTTCGAAGCCGCTGGCGGCCAGGTCCTCGCGCTTGAATCCTGAGGACTGCCCGTCGCAGTTCGCCGGGTGGGCCGGGTCGGCCAGGCAGGTGTTGTTGAACGTGCCTGCCAGCGTCGTGTCGCGGGCCACCGTGACGGAGGTGGTCGTCTGGGCGGCGTGGCCGGCGGAGTCCGTGACGGACACGGTCGCCGTGTAGGTGCCGGCCGCGGCGTAGGCGTGCGGCGCGGACACCGCGAAGCCGCCCAGCCCGTTGGGGGTGAGCGCGGCGTCGGTCGGCTCCGATCCGTCGCCCGCGGACACCTTGACGGTGTAGGCGGAGGCGTCCTCGTCGGGTCCGATGACGGTGGCGAGGGTGCCCGAGACCTCCTGGCCGACGCGCGCGGCGAGTCCGTCCGCGGGTGTGACGCTCAGGTCGTCGGAGGCCTCCGCCGTCGCGAAGAGCTCCACCTCGGCCAGGCTCAGCGGCTTGTCGCCGGCGGACGCCACCTCGAGCCTGTAGCTCGTGTAGGCCGCGGGCGCGTCGACGCCGAAGGGCCGTGTCTGGGTGCCGAACGGGAACGACTGGGCCTCGCGACTGTCCAGCTCCGTCCAGGTGGCGCCGCCGTCCATCGACCCCGACAGGGTCCATGAGCTGGGAGCGCCCGTGCCCGACACGCCGGTCAACGTGTACCGGTTGACGGACACCGGGCCCGAGGCGGACGTCCACACGAGGGAGGCCGAGTCGCCCGGGAAGGGGACCGAGGTCCTCATCGTGTTGTCCGTCAGCGCCGCGACGGGGGTGCCGTCCTCAGCGGCCAGGGTCCCGAATCCGCTGGTCGTGGCGTCGATCTGCGTCTCGGGCACGGCGAGGTCCTCGCTGAGGTCCTTGTCGCCCCAGGTCTGGGGCTCATCGCTCATCGTGAAGGTGAGCGTGCCTCCCGCGCGGACCAGGTCCCCGTCGAAGGTCGTCGTGGTGATCGGCGTTCCGTTGATGTCGACGCTCGCGACGTAGTCCTTGCCCTCGGACGCGCCCGGGGCGTTGACGACGAGCGTGGTGTCGCCCATGTGGAGGGTCGCGGAGTCGAACATCGGGCTGCCGACCGTGTAGTCGCCGGAACCGACCTTCAGCGGGTAGAGGCCGAGGGCGGAGAACACGTACCAGGCGGAGAACTCGCCGTTGTCCTCGTCGCCCGGGTACCCCTGTCCGATGTCGGATCCCACGAAGAGGCGGTCCTGGATCGTGGAGATGAGCTCCTGCCCCTGGGAGGCGTCGCCCGCCTCGGTGAGGACGTAGGGGATGTGGTGGGCCACCTGGTTGCTCATGCCGAGCATCCCCAGGCGGACGTCGCGCGCCTCGCGGGCCTCGTGAATGCCGGAGTAGGCGGCCTTCTCGGGGGTGGTGAGGAACTGGTCGAGGTCGTCGATGAGCCCCTGGCGCCCCCCGTAGAGGGCGGCCATGCCGTCCACGTCGAAGGGGGCGTGGTAGGCGAAGGTCCATCCGGAGGCCTCCGTGAAGGCCCCGCCCCACGCCTTCTTGTCCATGTCGGCGCCGTCGATCCAGCTGCCGTCCGCGTTGCGGCTGGCGAAGGTGCGGGCCTCAGGGTTGAACATGTTGACGTAGTCCTTGCATCGGGCCTCGAAGTAGGCCGCATCGTCGACGAGCTGCTCGCGCCGGGCGTCCGTGATCAGCGGGTCGTCGGACTCCGACAGCGAGCGCGCCATCTGGGCGATGCCGTAGTCGTTGATGAAGCCCTCGAGGCCCCAGGAGGCGCTCTGGTGGGTGTCGGCGCTCGTGTAGCCCAGGAAGATCCCGTTCTCCAGACCCTTGCGCCCCACCGCGTTCGAGGCGGGCTGGACGGTCGCGTTCTTCAGCGCGGCGTCGTAGGCGTCCAGGGCCGTCTGCGTGCTCAGCCGCCCGTTCGCGTAGGCCTCGGCGAAGGCCGCGTCGGAGCTGGTGCCGGTCATGAGATCCGCGTAGCCCGGTGAGGACCAGCGGGCCACCCAGCCTCCGTCGCGGTATTGCTGGACGAAACCGTCCACGAGCTCCTCGGTGAGGTCGGGGTACAGCAGGGCGATCGCCGGCCATTCGGTGCGATAGGTGTCCCAGAACCCGTTGTTCACATAGATCTTGCCGTCCACGATCTTCGCGTTCGTCTCCGTGTCGGTGGCGGAGCCGGTCGTCGGGGAGACGGGGCTGGCGTACCGGTAGACGGGGGACTCGGCGGTGCCCGTGTTCTCGAACTGCGAGTTCGGGTACAGGTTCATGCGGTACAGGTCGGAGTAGACGTTGACGAGCTGGGTGTCGGTGGCGCCCTCGATATCGGTGATGGCGCCCAGGCGGGCGTTCCACGCGGCCGTCGCGGCCGCCTGGACGTCCTCGAACGTGCGGCCGGCGAGCTCCAGGTCGAGGTTCCTGCCGGCCTGGTCGAGGGAGATCATCGAGGTCGCGACGCGCAGCTCCACCGTCTTGTCGGAACGGGTGTCGAACGCCGCGTAGCGGGCGCCCCCCCGATTGCCCTCGGGCGCCTTGCCGGATGCCGTCGGCGTGGCGTCGAAGCGGCCGGAGACGAACATGCGCGTCTTGCCCGGGTAGCCGGATCCGCCCTCGACCCAGCCGGTGAGGGACCCGTCGGCCCCCACGGTCAGCGAGGAGGTCGCGTTGCCGCCCACCTGGTCCACGAGGACGCTGCCGGCGTCCTGGCCCTCGGCGAAGGTGAAGCGGAAGACACCGCCGTGGTCGGTGGCGGTGACGGCCGTCTGGATTCCGTTGTCGAAGGCCACCTGGTAGAGGTCGGGGCGTGCGGTCTCGTTGTCATGGCTGAAGGACAGGCGGCGGTCCTCAATCTTCGAGGTCGGTGTGGCGGTGGCCTCGGGCATGAAGGCCAGCTGGTTGCGGTCGCCCATCCAGATGGAGGGCTCGTGAGAGAAACCGATGCCGCCCAGGGTCGGGCGGTTCTCGGCGTTGTTGTTCGCCTGGTACTGGTAGAGCGTGCCCTGGGAGTCGGCGTTCGTCATCGGGGTGATGAAGTTGAAGCCGTTGGGCCAGGCCACCGCCGGGAAGTTGTTCGCCCGGGAGAAGCCTCCCGAGGAGTTGGTGCCGCGTCTCGTGTCCACGTAGGACACCAGCCCGTCCGTGGTGTCGCGGACCGGAGCCTGGTCGAGCGTGACGTCGTCCAGGTATCCCGCGACGACTGTGTCCGCCCGGGCGCCCTCGGCGTCGGCGGGGATGTCGTAGCTGAAGAGGATCTTCGTGACGGTCCTGCCGGCGAGCGCGCTCAGGTCGACCTTGATCGAGTTCCACTGGTCCGGCCACAGCGAGTCCGAGGCTCCCTGGGAGGCGGCGTCGGCGCCGAATCCGTTCTGGTCGGTGAGGCCCCGGCCGGACAGCCGCGTCCCGTCGTCGAGGACGAGGTCGACGGCGGCGTAGGTGGCGGCGTAGGTGATCCCGTCGTCGAGGACGGGGAAGATCTTGTAGGTCAGTTCCATGCCGTCGGTGACGGCCACGTCGACGTCGTCGTAGAGGACGTTCGTGGAGGAGGCCGCCCCGTCGGCCAGGATGCGGCCGCCATAGGCCAGCGATCTGATCCCGGTGAACCCCACGCCGGTCTTCGCGGTGGAGGAGGTCGAGGGGCCGCCTGCCTGCTGAGTCGTCATCGCGGTGGCGGGCTCCTGGCGGGCGGAGTCGACCAGCTCCCAGTCCGCCAGCTGCGTGAGCGGCTCGCCGTTGTTCGCCGTGATGTCGAGCCGGTAGTACGTGTAGGGGGCCGTCTGAGCGGTGAGAGTGAAGGTCTTGGCCTGGTAGCGGTTGTCTCCGGAGGAGGTCTTCCAGGCTTGGCCGGTGCGCGTGTCGAGGGTGGTCCAGTCCTGCCCGTCGTTCGAACCCTGGACCGTCCAGTCCTTCGGGTCCCGGCCCGCCGCGTCGTTGGCCGAGGTCAGGGTGTAGGAGTCGATCGCGGCCGGCTCCGACAGGCGGTACTGCGCCCACCCTTTGGTGTCTTTGGTCAGCCACTTGCTGCGCGAGTTGGCGTCGACGAGCTTCCACTCGTTCTCGCCGGCCCCGTTGTTGCCGGATGCCGTCACGTCGGTGACGAGGCCGAGCAGGCTCCCCTGGGCGAAGGGGCTGCCGGTGAGGTTCGACGGCCCATCGCCGAACGGCGTGGACTCCTTCAGGCCGCCGGCGTCCTCGAACGAGGAGGAGAACGACGGCGCCGTCCCCGCCGGGGGATCGGCGGCGAGCGCCAGGCTCGGGACCAGGGAGAGCCCCACGGCTCCTGCGAGCGCCGCGGCGACGGCGCGTGCCGGCGCGGATCGGGCCCGTGTCCTGTGTTGTTGTGCCATGGACGTGTGTCTCCTTCGCTGTCGTCATCGTTGATGCGCACACGTGGTGTCGGGATCGTCTGCGGATCGGTCACGGGGATTCCCGTGATGACATCGCTGTCACAGACGGTGACGAGCCTAGCATCCGATCGGACTTCGCAGAACCCGTTCATTCACGGACAATGGAAGCCATGCACACCTCGGGAAGCGGCCGTCCGGCGGCCCACTCGCCCCAGCCGGCCGCGCCCGGCGGAGCCCGCGCGGCGGGGACGCCCTCGCCTGCGGCGCCGCAGGCCGCGCTCCCGCTCGCACGGAGGGTCACCCTGGCCCAGGTCGCGCGGGCATCGGATGTCAGCCTGAAGACGGCTTCGCGCGTCCTGGGCGGGGAACCCCATGTCGCCTCGGCCACCCGCGAACGCGTCCTATCCGCCGCCCGGTCGCTGGGCTACCAGCGCAACACGGCGGCGAGCCTCCTGGCCAGCGGGCGCCGGGCCGACTACCTCGGGCTCATCACCGGGGACCTCACCAACCCCTTCTACGCGGCGCTCGCCCAGGAGATCGAGGAGAGCACGCGCGTCCACCACCTGCGCCTCAACCTCTCAAGCTCCGGGGAGTCGCCCGAGACCGAGTGGGAACTCGCCCGGAGCCTGTCCGACCAGCGCTGCCGCGCGCTGATCGTCGTGTCCTCCATGTCCGACCACGCCGGCTACGGGGAGCTCCAGCGCACCGGGATGCCCGTGGTCTTCGTCGACCGTCCCGCCCGCGGGGTGGAGGCGGATTCCGTGGTGCTGGACAACGTGCGGGGAGGGCAACTGGCGGCGGAGCACCTGCTCGCCCTGGGTCACCGCGACATCGCCTACATCGGGGACTATGACTGGCTGCCCACCCAGCGCGAGCGCTTCGAGGGATTCGCCCGCGCGATGGACTGGTCGGAGGCGGGCCCGTGGCGGGACCTGGTGCGCACCGGCGCGCACGACGTGCCCGGCGCGCGCGAGGCGGTCCAGGACCTCCTCTCCGGGGCGCGGGCGCCCTCGGCGTTCGTCGCGGGCAACAACCGCTCGTCCCTGGCGGTGCTCCAGGAGCTGGTCAGCAGGTTCCCGCAGCCCGCCAGCCGCCCGGCGATCGTCGGATTCGACGACGTCGAGTGGGCGGAGGTCCTGGGCCTCACCGTCATCGCCCACGAGCCCGGGGAGATGGGCCGGCGGGCCGTGGACCTGGTCCTGGGGCGCCTGGGCGATCCCGACCGGGCGCCGGTGTCGCTGGTCCTGCCCGTCCGCGTCATCGCGCGGGGCTCGGGCGAACTCCCTCCCCCGCCGACGCGTTGACCCTCCCGGGCGCGGGGATCCCGTCTCCGCGACGGGGCGGGGCCCGCGGTCCTCAGCCTCGCGAGGCCTCGACCAGGGGGATGAGGTCGCCGATGCCGGCGTGGATGCCGAAGGGGCGGAAAGGGTAGTCCGCGACCTGCTCGCGGCGGGTGGATCCGGAGAGCACCAGATGCGTGCGCAGCCCCGCCTCCACCCCGGCCTGGATGTCGGTGTCCATGCGGTCGCCGACCATGGCGGCGTCCTCGGAGTGGACGCCGATGCGGTTGAGCCCGGCGCGGATCATCACCGGGTTCGGCTTGCCCACGAAGTAGGGGGTGTGTCCGGTCGCGGCCTTGATCATGGCGGCGATCGCCCCGGTGGCCGGCATCGTTCCCTGGTCGGAGGGGCCGGTGACGTCCGGGTTCGTCGCGATGAACTTGGCGCCGCCCTCGATCAGGCGGATCGCCCGGGTCAGCGCGTTGAAGTCGTAGTTGCGGGTCTCGCCCAAGACGACGAACTCGGGGTCCATATCCGTCATGACATAGCCCGCGCCGTGCAGGGCTGTGGTGAGCCCGGCCTCGCCGATGACATAGGCCGTCGAGTTCGGCGACTGCTGGGTGAGGAAAGCGGCCGTCGCGTTCGCCGAGGTCCAGATCCGGTCCTCGGGCACGGTGAGCCCCGAGTTGGCCAGGCGCGCCGAGAGGTCCCGGTTGGTGAAGATCGAGTTGTTCGTCAGGACGAGGAAGGGCATGCCGTGCTGCTCCAGCGCGTCCAAGAAGTCTTGGGCGCCGGGCAGGGCGCGGTTCTCCTTGACGAGGACGCCGTCCATGTCCGACAGCCACGCCGTGACCGGTGGCATCTGGTCCAGGGGGATCGGTGCTGCTGTGTTCGTCATGCCTCCAATCTAGACGCCGCGGCGTGGAGGGGGCGCCCGATCCGCTCGCACGTGCGGCGGGTAGGGTGGCCGCGTGACCGCATGCTCGGGGGAGGCGCCCTCGCCGATGCCCTCGATGGACGAGGACGGCCCCCCTCGCGCCCGGGGCGGGGCGGGCGTGGGGCCGTGGCCGGGGGGCCGGCCCGGCTGGCCCGACGATCCGCGGCTGGATCCGGACCTGCTCGAGCACGGCGACCACCGCAACGTGGAGGACCGCTACCGGTACTGGACGATGGACGCGATCCGCTCCGACGTCGCGCGGCGGGCGCTCGGCCTCGAGGTCGCCGTGGAGAACCTGGGGCACGACTTCAACATCGGGTCGATCGTGCGCACCGCGAACGCCCTGGGCGTCTCACGCGTCCACATCGTGGGCCGGCGCCGGTGGAACCGCCGCGGGGCGATGGTGACGGACCGGTACCTGCCGGTCGACCACCTGGAGGACGCGGGCGGCCTGGCGCAGGAGTGCCGGGCGCGCGGTCTGGAGCTGATCGGCATCGACAACGTCGAGGGTTCGCTGCCCCTGGAGGAGGCGCAGCTGCCGTCACGGGCGTGCCTGGTCTTCGGCGAGGAGTCAGGCGGGCTGAGCCCTCAGATGCGGCGGGAGTGCGCGCGGATCCTCCACATCACCCAGCGCGGTTCGACGCGCTCGATGAACGTCGGGCATGCCGCGGCCATCGCGATGTGGGCGTGGACGACGCGCGCCCGGTGACCGGGCGCGCGTCGGCGGGCGCGACGGCTGGGACGGGGCCGGCGGGCCGCCGACCTGGGACCAAGTTCGCTTCTGGACGGCGCCCGCGGTGTGGGAGAATCGGATGCGGACACTATCCACTCGTCTAGGAGGCTCCTGTGCCCATCGCAACCCCTGAGGTCTACAACGAGATGCTCGATCGCGCCCGGGACGGCGGATTCGCCTACCCCGCGATCAACGTGACCTCTTCGCAGACCCTGACCGCGGCCCTCCGGGGCTTCGCGGACGCCGAGTCCGACGGCATCATCCAGGTGTCGGTCGGCGGCGCCGAGTACTGGTCGGGCTCCTCGGTGAAGGACCGGATCGCGGGCTCGCTGGCCATGGTGGCCTACGCCCGCGAGGTGGCCAAGAACTACCCCGTGACCGTCGCCCTGCACACCGATCACTGCGCGAAGCAGAATCTCGAGTCCTGGACCGAGCAGCTCATGGGCCTGGAGGTCGAGGAGGTCAAGGCCGGGCGCCTGCCGTGGTACCAGTCCCACATGTTCGACGGCTCCGCGATCCCGCTGGATGAGAATCTCGAGATCGCCCAGCGCCTGCTGGACCTGGCCGTCCGGTCCCACACGGTCCTCGAGGTCGAGATCGGCGCCGTCGGCGGCGAGGAGGACGGCGTCACCGGCGAGATCAACGACAAGCTCTACACCACCACCGCCGACGCCATCAAGACGGTCGAGGCCCTGGGCCTGGGCGAGAAGGGCCGCTACATCACGGCGCTGACCTTCGGCAACGTGCACGGCGCCTACAAGCCGGGATTCGTCAAGCTGCGCCCGGAGATCCTCGGCACCATCCAGGAGGAGGTGCAGGCCCACTACAAGCTCGACCATCGTCCCTTCGACCTGGTCATGCACGGCGGATCGGGCTCGACCGACACGGAGATCGCCACGGCCGTCGCCAACGGCGTCATCAAGATGAACGTCGACACCGACACCCAGTACGCGTTCACCCGCCCGGTGGCCGACTGGATGTTCAAGAACTATGACGGCGTCCTCAAGGTCGACGGCGAGGTGGGCGTCAAGAAGCAGTACGACCCGCGCGCCTGGGGCAAGGCCGCCGAGACCGGCATGGCCGCCCGCGTTGTCGAGGCCGCCGAGCGCCTGGGCGCCGTCGGCACGAAGATCAAGTGAGCCGGATGCGGCGAAGCTGATCGCCGCCCGCCCGGATCGACCCGGGCAGAGGGGGACGACGGATGGGTCCGCCGCGGGGATCGCCCCGCGGCGGACCCATCGCACGTCTGTGCGCATCCGCGGGTCCCAGGACAGGACGCGGCCGATGCGGGCATGATGGGAGGGGCACAACGACTTGGGAGGACAGTCATGACGGCGAACCAGTGGGAGCGCATCGAGGGCATGATCGTCGCGCGTGAGCTCGATCCGCAGGAGGTCGCCGCCGACCTCGGGTCGCGGGGCGTGCTGGCGCAGTTGGAGTGGTTTGAGCGCTCCCCGCAATTGCTGGGCATCTGCGTGGCCGGCGGCGCGGAGGGCGTCGCCACGGTCGCGGCGGGCGGCGGCGAGCCCGTGCCCGGCCCCACCGTCGCGGACCTCGCGGAGTCGCTGGCCGCTGCCTTCGATGCGGACGTGCGCTTGGGCGAGGCCGAGGCCGACCACCTGCCCGCCGGCGCGTCGCCCCTCTCCGAGGACGACGCCCGCGCCGAGGCCGAGGAGGAGGACGACCTGGACGCGGCGGGGACCTCGCGCATCGTCGAGATCGGCCGGACGCCGGCCTCCTCGGTTCCCCTGCTGGCGGCCCTGGAGGGCGTGGACCTGGCCGACATGGCCCTCGGAGACGGCGGGCGCGCCCTGCTGGCGGTCCTGCCGCCGGAGCGCCTGGGCTGGAACTTCGGCGAGCTCCCCCTGGTCACCCTGTCGATGTCCCACGAGGAGTTCCAGGCCTTCCTGGTGACCGACGAGCACATCGAGCATGTCGTCACCCACAACTGGGCGATGCTGCGCGTACTGGTCCCCGGGGCCCTGGGCAGTGCGGAAGCCCTGCCCGCTGACATCGCGGACCTGGTGGGCGACCGGAGCGAGACGGATGCCATCGCCGCCCAGGTCCCCGGCGCTAACGCCGACGCGCTGTACGCCTCGACGCGGCTCGGGGGGGAGGAGGCGGTGCGCGCGGTCGTCGAGGCGCTCGCCCTGCCCGCGGCCACGGCGGACTTCCTGCTCGGACGCACTCCGCTGGAGGAGGTCCCCGGCGCGGAGATGCATCTGGCCCGCGGGATCTCCAACGCCATCGGCCGCAGCGTCGACATCATGCTCAAGGAGCCGGATTCGCCCTCGTTCCCGATCTGGGACGCCTATCACGCCACGGCCGTCGACCGGCCCTGGATCGTCCGCATCGGGGCCTCCGTCGAGGCGGCGGTCGGCGCCACGCTGCTGGCCCTGGCGATCCGCGCGGAGTCCCCGCGCTCCGGATGGACGAGGCTCGGCGGCGTGCTGGGCGGTTTCCTGGTGGTCGACTCGGTCGCCGAGGTCTCCCTGGCCAAGTACCTGGGACTGCGCGCGGAGAGGCGCCGCCGCGATCGCGGGGACGCCGACCGCTGACGGACCGGGGCTCGCCCCGCCGCGTCAGCGTGCCAGGGCGGAGGCCGGGAAGTCCTGGGGACGGTTGGTGAAGACGCCGGCGACGCCCCAGCCGGCCAGTTCCCGCGCGCGGTCCGGATCGTCGACGGTCCACACGTTGACCTCGAAACCTGCGGCCGTCATCTCCGCGACGCCGGCCTCGGTGAGCCCCGTGTCGTCAGGATGGACGGCCCGGCAGCCCAGCTCGGACGCCCCCGAGCGCCAATCGGGGCCGGGCCGGCCGTCGCGGTCCATCAGCCACCCCAGATCGATGGCCGGGCGTGCCGCGTGGAAGCGGGTCAGCGCGTCATGGTCGAAACTGGAGACGAGGAGCCGGGAAGGGTCCTCCAGCGCGTCCACGGCGACCGCGACGGAGCCGACGAGCCGGTCCCGGAGGTCGCGCCCGCCACGGCACGGCTTGATCTCCAGGTTCGCCCCCATCTGCGGGTAGCGGTTGAGGAACTCGATGACGTCGGCCAGCTCCGGGATGCGCTCGAAGCGGTAGGCGGGGGAGAACCACGCTCCCGCGTCCAGGCGGCGCAGGTCGGAGAACCCCAGGTCGTAGTAGGGCCCCGAGCCGTTCGTCGTACGGTCGAGCGTCTGGTCGTGGATGACCAGCAGCGTGCCGTCGCCCATGATGTCGACATCGAACTCGAACCATCGGGCGCCCACCTCCATCGCCTTGACGAAGGCCGCCATCGTGTTCTCGGGGGCCAGGGACGAGGCGCCGCGGTGGGCGTAGACGCGGGGGAACTCAGGCATTGGCGGATGCTCCTTCGGTGTGTGCGGCGTCTCCCCACAGGGAGGAGGATCCCGGGCGGGGGGCCTTCGGGTCGCCCGCGTCGATGGCGGACATCTCCGAGGTGTCCTGCGGGCCCGGGTCCAGCAGGACGGCCTCGTCGCGTTTGGCGGGCAGGACGTTGCGGACGTAGGAGTCGATGACCTCGTCCAGGGGCAGGTCGCGGCCGGCCTTCTGGGCGAGGAACCAGCGGTGCTCGAGGAACTCGTGGAAGATCTGCGCGGGTTCGAGCTTGCGGGCCAGGGACGGCGGCACGGCCTCGATGACGGGTTCGAAGACATCGCGCATCCACTCGTGCGCCACGATCTCGATCGGCTGATCGGCCCGGCCCGTCATCGTGCGGTAGGTCTCCAGGTCGTTGAGCATGCGCTGAGCCTGCTTCTCGCCGACGTCCATGCCGGTCAGACGCATGATCTGGCGGTGGTAGTGCCCGGAGTCGACGACCTTCGGCTGGATGGTGAGGCGAGTGCCGTCCAGGTCGGAGACCATCTGGAGCTCCCCGACGTTGAAGCCCAGCTCGTTGAGGCGCTCGATGCGCGCCGCGACCCGCCAGCGCTGGTCCGCCTCGATGGACTCCGGGGCCGTCAGCTCGCGCCACAGGTCCTCATACCGGGAGCGGATGCGGTCGCCCACCGCGAGGGGGTCCTCGTCCTCGGGGAAGTAGCGGCCCGCTTGAAGGTCCATGAGCTCGCCGATGATGTTCGTGCGGGCCAGGTCCACGTCGTAGGTGCGCTGGCCGACGGTCAGGGAGGGATGGAGCTCCCCGGTCTCCGCGTCGACCAGGTAGGCGGAGAACGCGCCCGCATCGCGGCGGAACAGGGTGTTCGACAGGGACACGTCCCCCCAGTAGAAGCCGAGCAGGTGCAGGCGCACCAGCAGCACCGCCAGCGCGTCGAGGAGGCGCTTGGCCGTGTCCGGCGTCATGAACTGGCTGAACAGCGCGCGGTAGGGCAGGGAGAACTGGAGATGCTCGGTGACCAGCGCGGCGGCGAGTTCCTCGCCGGAGGAGTCGCGCCGTCCCGTGATGACGGCCGTGGGCAGGACGGAGGGGGCGTCCAGGCGCGAGAGATCGCGCAGCATCTCGTACTCGTGGTGGGCGACCGACTCGCCGATCTCCTTCACGGCGATGACGCGGCCCGACAGGTTGATGAAGCGCACGATGTGGCGCGACAGGCCGCGGGGCAGCGCCGCGAGGATGCTCCGCGGCCACTCCTCCAGGGGCAGCTCCCAGGGAAGGTCCAGCAGTGCGGGATCGACGTTCGCCGCGGTGATCTCCAACGACTGGGGCATGGGTCCATTCTGTCATCGTGGGCGGGTGCGGGGAACGGCGCCCGCTCCGTATGCGGCCGCCCCGCCCTCGATCGACGAGGGCGGGGCGGCATGCGGTCTCAGCGGCGAGAGCCGTGCCGGTGCGTCACTGGGGCAGGCGCAGGCCGGTGGCCACCGAGAAGTTGTGCTGCTCGCCCGGCTTGACCTGGACGTGGAGCACCGAGCCCGTCTCGGGGGCTGTGCGCGGCGGGACGCGGACGATGAGCTGCTCGGCGCCGCCCTCGGACCCGGAGCCCAGGCCGTGGCCCTGCTCCACGCCCGCCAGGTGGCCGTAGACATAGGCGTCGGAGCCCAGCTCCTCCACGAAGTCGACCTCGACGGGGATGGTGCCCTCCGCCGTGGCGGAGACGACCTGCAGGCTCTCGGGGCGGAACCCGATCGTGATCTGCCCCTTGTCCTCTGGGGTGAGCGAGGCGACCGTGGCGTCGGACAGCGGCACGCGGGCCGGGCCCAGCCGAGCCCAGCTGCCCTGGACGTCGAAGGTGCCCAGGTTCATGGCGGGGGAGCCGATGAATCCGGCGACGAAGACGTTGGCGGGGCGGTCGTACATGTCCTCCGGGGTCCCGACCTGCTGGAGCACGCCGAGGTTGAGGACCGCGATGCGGTCGCCCATCGTCAGGGCCTCCGTCTGGTCGTGCGTGACGTAGACCGTGGTCACGCCCAGGTTGCGCTGCAGGGAGGCGATCTGGGTACGGGTCTGCACGCGCAGCTTCGCGTCCAGGTTGGACAGAGGTTCGTCCATGAGGAAGACCTGGGGCTTGCGGACGATCGCGCGGCCCATGGCGACGCGCTGGCGCTGGCCGCCCGAGAGGGCCTTCGGCTTGCGGTCGAGGTAGGGCTCGAGGTCCAGGATCTTGGCGGCCTCGTCGACGCGCTTGCGGATCTCGTCCTTCGGGCGCCCGGCGATCTTGAGGGCGAAGCCCATGTTGTCGCGCACCGTCATGTGCGGGTACAGCGCGTAGTTCTGGAACACCATGGCGATGTCCCTGTTCTTCGGCTGGACGTCGGTGACGTCGCGGTCGCCGATGAAGATGCGGCCCGCATTGACGTCCTCGAGGCCGGCGAGCATGCGCAGGGACGTGGACTTGCCACAGCCGGAGGGGCCGACCAGGACCAGGAACTCGCCGTCGGCGATCTCAAGGTTGAGCTGGTCGACGGCGGGGGTGTCGGACCCCGGGTAGATCCGGGTCGCGTGGTCGAATGTGACGGTTGCCATGATATCTCCTCCACCGGCAGGTACGTGCCGGACGATCCGAGTAGAGAGCGGTGACGCCGGCTGCTTCACCGGCGCCGGTTCGGCGTCCAGGCCTCGGACGAGGAACCGGAGTCAACGTATCACGCCGGTGTCGTCGGCGTCACGTCTCGCCCCCGGATACCCTGGGGCGGTGATGCAGGACCAGTGGCTCGGGGGGTACCGCCTGATCCGTCGTCTCGGGACGGGCGGGGCGGGAACCGTGTGGCTGGCGGAGGACGGCGGGGGCGTCCGCGTGGCCCTCAAGCTCCTGCACCCGGCCCTGGCGGACACGGAGCAGGCCCGCACCCGTCTCACCCGCGAGGCCACGACCGTCAACCGCGTCCGCTCCTCCGGCGTCGCCCACGTCGTCGACGTCGAGACGGACGCCACCCAGCCCTTCGTCGTCACCGAATTCATCGAGGGCCCGACGCTGGCGACGCGCTTGGCATCGGGACCCCTGTCCGCCCGCGAGGTCGCCGCGCTGGCGGAGGCCCTGCGCCGCATCCTCGAGGCCGTCCACGCCGCCGGCATCGTCCACCGCGACGTCAAGCCCTCCAACGTGATCCTCCACCCCACCGGCCCCGTCCTCATCGACTTCGGCATCGCCCAGGAGCAGGGGGATGACCGGCTCACCGCCACGGGGATGGTCTCCGGCACCGCGGGTTTCGCAGCCCCCGAGCTGCTGCGCGGCGGCCGGCCCTCCCAGGCCACTGACTGGTGGGCGTGGGCGGCAACCCTGCTTGACGCGGCCACGGCGCGCCCGCCCTTCGGACCCGGGCAGCCCGCGGCGATCGCGGTGCGCGTGCTGGAGGGACGCCCCGACGTCGAGGGACTGCCCGGCCCCGTGGCCGCGGCGCTGACCCGAGCGCTCGCTGTCGATCCGGCGGGCCGGACGGGGCCCGATCGACTCTGCGCGCTGCTGGAGGATCCCGCTGCATGGAACGGTGCGCCCGTCGCCGATCCGGGAGCGACACAGGTGATGGAGGCCTCGGGCGGTCCCACCGGCCCGTCCGGGACCGCCGTGCTCCCCGCGGGCCTGCCGGGGGAGGCGGGGGAGGAGACTCGGGCGCTGACCTCTCCCACCCGCACGATGCCCCTCCAGCAGGCGTCTGCGTGGCAGGGGCAGCAGTGGCCGCCCTCGCCGATGATGGGGGCCGATCCCGCGGCGGCGTTCCCCTCCTCGTGGGCGCCGCCGGAGGCGGGCGTCCTGCCGGTGCCGTACCTGCGCCGGCGGCCCCGGCGCGTGCCCGTCGTCGGGCTGGTCCTCCTGGCGGCGCTCGCGGTCCCGCCGGTGCTGGCCGCATCGAGGGGCACGGCGGCGACGCTCCTCGCCCTCGCCGTCCTCGCCGCGCTCGGAGAGGGATTCTCCTGGCGGGAGCGCCGACGGGAGCGGGCGGGGGGACCTCGCCGCTCGGACACGGCGATGGCGCTGGCGGCCGCGCCGCTGCACGTTCTGCGTGCGCTCGCCCAGCTCATCCTCGGCCTCGCGGTCGGCAGCGGCGCAGCCGCAGCGGTGTGGTTGGGGGCCCGGCCCTCGCTCGCGGACCCTCCGCCCCTGGCCTGGCCCCTCGAGGCGCTCTTCCGGGCGTCGGCGAACTACGATCCGGGCGCCCGGATCCTGGATCCGGTGCTCCAGCCCCTCGCCTGGGGGCTCGTGCTGCTCGTCCTGGCGGTCGCCTGGGCGATGCCGACCAGCACGGGCCTGCGCGACGGCGCGGGACTGGTCGTGGGGACGCTGCTCGGGCCGCTGTGGGCGCGTATCGCGTTCTGCGCGATCATCGTCGCCGTCCTGGCGGGCACCTGGCTGATCACCACCGGAGGGCTGTGATCCCCTGGACGGGAGTGCAGCCTCACGCGGGCGCGGGAGGCGGCTGAGGGCGAGCGTCGTTAGGCTGTGACCATCATCGATCCTGCGGAGGACCTCCATGGCCAAGAAGAGCACGACCGCGACCGACGCGACGCGTCTGAAGGCTCAGCGCATGCGTGAGGAGCAAGCGCGCAAGGACCGGCGCACGCGCAACACCATCATCGGCGTGGTCGCCGTGCTGGTCGTCGCCATCGTCGTGGCGGTGGCGCTGGTCATCGTCAATCAGAGGAAGGCGCAGGACGCCGCGCAGAGCGAGCAGTCGGGCGAGGCCGCCGCCGTCCTGGGGCCGTTCGCCTCGGGGGCGCCGGTGCTGCTGGGGCCCGACGGCGTGGGAACCTCGGATCCGTCGCTGCCCACGCTCACGGAGTACTTCGACTACACGTGCCACGTGTGCGCCAACGTCGACGTCATGGTCGGGCCGCAGCTCAGCGAGAAGGCCGAGTCCGGGGCGTTCAACATCGCCTACCAGCCCGTGACGACGGTGGGCATGGAGTACCAGAAGCCGTCGACCACCGCCTCCTTGATCGTCGCCCAGAAGGACCCGGAGCACTGGGTGGACTTCCACCACGCGCTGCTCGCGTACTTCCAGACCCAGTACAACGGGGGAGACGGCACCGTCATCAATGATCTGGACGCGTCCTTCGCGCAGGTCAAGTCCATCGCGGCCGATGCCGGCGTGTCCCAGGACGTCATCTCCACCTTCACAGAGGACGCCGTGGACGCCTACCTGACCACCACGACGAACGCCTGGATCGCCCTCGACCCCGAGGGGCGGGTCGAGCAGTTCGGCACCCCGGAGTTCGTCAGGGACGGCACGTCGGTCATCACGCTGAGCGGCACCAGCGCCGACGAGATCCTCGGCTCCCTCACCGAGGGGATGAGCGGTTCCGCCCCCGAGTCGGGGTCGGGCGACCAGTCGGGGAGCTCCTCGGGCGAGTGACCGCCGCCTGGCACCGCGGATCGGGCTGGGCGCCGCCGGGCCGGCCGCTGCGCGGACCCGATTCGGTTTCGCCCTCCGGCGCATGGCACACTGTGGGGGCCCGCCACCTTAGCTCAGCTGGTAGAGCACCCGCCTTGTAAGCGGACGGTCGCGAGTTCGAATCTCGCAGGTGGCTCCAGGTCTGTGGGAACGGCCCCTTCCCGCCCGACGCTCTCACGGGCCCCCGGCCGGGTCGGTGTCGCGGCCCTCGTCGCTGGGCCGGTCCTCTTCGCGCTGGTCGCGATCGTGCGCCTCGGAGCGGACGCGCCCGACATCATCCTCGTCGAGGATCCCCCGGTGCCGACGCGGGCGGGCGCCCGCCCTGGCCGGGTTCCCAACCAGGGACGATCCAGTCCGAGCCCTCGACGAGGTGGCGATCCGCGCCGACCAGCTTGACGAGGAGGTCCGGCTGGTGCACGTCGAACGGTCGCCCACGGCCGACGGCGGGCCGGTGCGGATGGCGACGGGGATCACCGGCGGCTATCGGTCGGCGTTCTTCAGCGCGGATGCGGCGGGCGGCGCCATCCAGCAGAACTGAGCCGCCGTCCGGTGCGCGGAGGCCGGATCAGGGCAGCGCCCAGTTCACGGGCTCGGCGCCTTGGGCGGCCAGCAGCTCATTGGCGCGGGAGAAGGGGCGGGACCCGAAGAACCCGTAGCGCGCCGACATCGGCGAGGGGTGGGGGGACTTGATCACGGGAGTCGAGCCGAGCCGCGGCTCCAGGGTCTGGGCGTCGCGGCCCCACAAGATGGCGACCAACGGGCGGCCGCGCGCCACGAGCGCGTCGATCGCGCAGTCCGTGACCTGCTCCCAGCCCCGGCCCCGGTGGGAGGCGGGCGCTCCGGGGCGCACGGTGAGGACCCGGTTGAGCAGGCACACGCCCTCGCGCGCCCACGGGGTGAGATCGCCCGAGCTGGGGCGGGGGACGCTGAGGTCGTCTCCGAGCTCGGTGAAGATGTTCTCCAGGGATCGCGGCGGGCGCACGCCCGGGGCGACCGAGAAGGACAGCCCCATCGCGTGGCCGGGGGTGGGATAGGGGTCCTGGCCGACGATGAGGACCTTGACGCCGTCGAAGGGATAGGTGAACGCGCGCAGCACATCCGTGCCTGCCGGAAGGTAGCCGTTGCCGGAGGCGATCTCCTCGCGGAGCATCCGGCCCAGGTGGTGGACCTGGTCCTCGACCGGGGCGAGGACGCGCGCCCAACCCGGGTCGAGGATCTCGGACAGGGGATGGACGCCGGGGGCAGGGGACGGGGACGGAGTGGTCACGGGCCCAGCCTAGACGGGCGGCGGGTCGGGGGAGGAGGGATCGCGGGGCCACCGGCAGGCGGCGCGAGGGGCGCGGGAGGCCCGCGGGCGGCACGTTGCCGCTAGTCTGTCCCCGTGAGCTCTCAGTACCCCAAGGATGAATTCGACCGCGCGGGCGAGGACATGCCTGTCGGCATGCACCGGCCTCAGCCGTCCCGGTGGCGCTCGGTCCTGCCCTTCCTGGTCATCCTCGTCGTCGTCCCGCTCCTGGGATGGGGGGCCAGCCATCTGCTGACCTCGCAGGGGCTGGGCGGCGCCCAGTCGGACACAAGCGCGCCGACGAGCCAGCCGGCGCAGTCCTCCCAGTCCTCCGGTGGCCAGAGTTCCAGCGAGGCGTCACCCAGCGGGACGCCGGAGCCGAGCGAGTCGGCGACGCCGGAGGAGACCACTCCGACCCCCACGCCGACACCGACCCAGAGCGTCGACTACAACGTCGTGATCTCCGTCCTCAACGGGACGACCGTCCAGGGATACGCGGCTGAGGCCGCCGCGCAGCTCAACAATGCGGGCTTCCCGGGCACCTCGGCGGCCAACGCCGGCGACTGGGCGTCACAGAGCTCGGTCGTCTACTACTCGGATCCCGATCTCGAGGCGACGGCCAACGAGGTCGCCCGGGTCCTGGGCGTCGGCGCGGTGTCGACGGCGGACGACGCCGACCTGGGCGGAGCGGACATCATCGTCCTGCTGCGCTGAGCGGCGCGGGCGGAGGCCATGGGGACGGGCGGGATGCGGACGGGCATCCCGCCCGTCGCGTCGTTCGGCGTCCCACGTCTTGCACTCCTGGGGGGCGAGTGCCAAACTGTGTGTTGGCACTCGCCAAGGCAGAGTGATAACAACCCAGGGATCCGGTGAGGTCGCTGCGGGGGCGTGACCAGAACGTCACCGAGGCGATCGTCCGTCGCGGGCGCCGGGACCCGATCCGCACCGCGGAAGGAATGCAGACAGCATGACGAAGATCATCAAGTTCGACGAGGATGCTCGCCGTGGCATGGAGCGCGGCCTCAATCTCCTGGCTGACACGGTCAAGGTGACGCTGGGCCCCAAGGGCCGCAACGTCGTTCTCGACAAGAAGTGGGGCGCGCCCACGATCACGAAGGACGGCGTGTCCGTCGCCAAGGAGATCGACCTGGAGGACCCGTACGAGCGCATCGGCGCCGAGCTGGTCAAGGAGGTCGCCAAGAAGACCGATGACGTCGCCGGCGATGGCACGACCACCGCGACCGTCCTCGCCCAGGCCCTGGTCCACGAGGGCCTGCGCAACGTGGCCGCCGGGTCCAACCCGATCGCCCTCAAGCGCGGCATCGACCGGGCGGTGGAGGCGATCGTCGCCCAGCTGCACAAGGACGGCAAGCCGATCGAGACCACCGAGCAGATCGCGGCCACGGCCTCCATCTCCGCCAACGATCCCGAGATCGGCAATCTCATCGCCCAGGCCTTTGAGAAGGTCGGCGCCGAGGGCGTCGTCACCGTCGAGGAGACGAACTCCTTCGACACGACGCTGGAGACCACCGAGGGGATGCGCTTCGACAAGGGCTACCTGTCGGCGTACTTCGTCACCGACAACGAGCGCCAGGAGGCCGTCCTGGAGGACGCCTACATCCTGCTCGTCGAGTCGAAGATCTCCTCGGTCAAGGACCTGCTGCCCGTGCTCGAGAAGGTCATGCAGACCGGCAAGCCGCTGCTCATCGTCGCGGAGGACGTCGAGGCCGAGGCGCTGGCCACCCTGGTGGTCAACAAGATCCGCGGCAACTTCAAGTCCGTCGCGGTCAAGGCCCCGGGCTTCGGGGACCGCCGCAAGGCGATGCTGCAGGACATGGCCATCCTCACCGGCGGCCAGGTCATCTCCGAGACGGTCGGCCTGTCCCTGGAGAACGCGGACCTGGATCTCCTCGGCCGCGCCCGCAAGGTCGTCGTGAGCAAGGACGAGACCACGATCGTCGAGGGCGCCGGCGAGAAGGACGCCATCGACGGCCGCGTGCGCCAGATCAAGACCGAGATCGAGAACACCGACTCGGACTACGACCGCGAGAAGCTCCAGGAGCGCCTGGCCAAGCTGGCCGGCGGTGTCGCCGTCATCAAGTCCGGCGCCGCCACCGAGGTCGAGCTCAAGGAGCGCAAGCACCGCATCGAGGACGCCGTGCGCAACGCCCGCGCTGCCTCGGAGGAGGGCATCGTCGCCGGCGGCGGCGTCGCCCTCATCCAGGCCGCGAACGAGGCCCTCAAGAGCCTTGAGGCCAAGGATGACGAGGAGATCGGCATCAACATCGTCCGGATCGCCGTGTCCGCTCCGCTCAAGCAGATCGCGGAGAACGCCGGGCTCGAGGGCGGCGTGGTCGCCGACCGTGTGGCCGACATGGTCCCCGGCCACGGCCTGAACGCCGCGACGGGCGAGTACGCCGATCTGATGGCGGAGGGCATCGCCGATCCGGTCAAGGTGACGCGTTCGGCCCTGCAGAACGCGGCCTCGATCGCCGGCATGTTCCTCACCACCGAGGCCGTCGTGGCCGACAAGCCGGAACCCCCGGCTCCGGCCCCGGCCGCCGGCGGCGACGACATGGGCATGTACTGAGCCCAGCCGGTTTCGCCTGTCGGTTGAGACCCTGACCGCGGGCTCCCGCCCGCCGTCGGGCTGCCCCCGTCCCCCATCCGGGACGGGGGCAGCCCCGTCTTCGCGGCGCTCCGGTCAGCGGGCGGAGAACAGCGACGCCGACTGGGCCTCGGCATCCGCGTAGACGCCGGCCGCGGCCGCCAGCTGGGAGGCGATCGCCTCGAGCGAGGCCTCCACCTGCGCCTGGGTGGCCCGCCACTGGGCCGCGCAGTCGGCGAAGCTGGCCGCCGCGACGCCGCCCCAGGAGCCCTGGAGCGCCAGGAGGTCCGTCATCATGGCCGCCGCCTCCGCTCGGATCCTCTCGCCGGTGGCGGTCGTGCGGGCGGCCGAGGCCGCGACCTCATCGGAGTTCACAGTGAAGGTCGCCATCGTGGTCATCCTCTCGAACGGGGCTCCCCGGCGGAGCCCGTCGGGACGACGCTACGAGGATGCGGACTGGGCGTCGATGCGCGGTCCGGAGGGCTGTGGACTCAGATGCCGCCCCGGGGCGGGCCTGTGGACGCCGCCTGGCGCGGGTGCCCCGGGCCCCTCAGCGCTCGGCGGGCCGGGAGGGCACGTCCAGGGCGTCGATGGCGGTCTCCAGGGAGGAGGCGTCCTCCTCATCCTCCACCGGGTGGCGTTCCTCCGCGGGGTCGGGCCGCAGGTCGGGCAGGCGCCGCTGGGGCGCCTCATAGCCGCGGTCCGGCTCCGCGGAGGCGCCGGCCTCGTCCCCGGTGACCGGGGCGGCAGCGGTGTCGGAGCCGCCCGGGCCCGGTTTTCGCAGCACGTGGCGGCGGCGGATGATGAGCGTGCCGGTGGCGGTGAGGGCCTCGTCGGGGTCCTGGCCCGAGCGCGTCGGACCGGCGACGACCTCGACATCGGGGTCCGGGCGCTCCACGGTCGTGGCCTCCGGGTCGCCGGGGTCGAGCTTCGCGATGGTCTCCTCGGTCTTGGCGAGCTCCGCCTCGAGGTTCTCCCGCGCCCGGGACTCCCAGGCCTGGCCGCGCGGCGACTGGAACAGGGCCGGACGGGACAGCAGGTGGCGCACGACGCGCCGGCGTGCCCGCAGGAACGCGAGCTCGTCGTGGTCGGAGTACTCCTGGCGGAGCGTCTGCCGGTACTTCTTGTACTCCTGCGGGCTGCACGCCAGGGTCGCTAGGTCGGCGTCCACGAGCACCTGGGCGTCGACATCGTCGCGGGGCGCCACGTGGAGGGCGACGTCGCGGATGAGCTCGGCGACGCGCTCGCTCGCCTCCCGCCCCACGCCCAGGCGGGAGAGCCGCTGGGACGTGAAGCCGGCGCAACGCCGTGCGACCTCATCGGCGTCTGAGCCGGCGAACGCCGCCTCGACGGCCGTGTTGAGGACCGCCCCGTGGTACCACGCGCCCACGCGCAGCAGGTCGGGGTCGTGGGCGGTGGCCGACAGCTCATCGACATGGGCGAGCACGTTGATGAGGTGGTGGATGTTGTGGAGGTGCCGGATCGGTTCGTTCCACCGGCCGATGAGGTCCCGGGCCTCGGTCAGGAGCTCCGCGTCGGGGGCCGTCGCGCCGATCTCGCGCATGGCGTCAACGAACGAACGGTACAGCCACTGAGGTGCTTCAGTACCCATGTCGATCGCTCCTGTCAGGGGTCATACCGGCCCATGCTAGCCGGGTCGCAGAGCCCCGTCACATGACATGGCGCGCCTCACTGGCGGCCCCCTCGGGGCCTCTGGTCCTCTCCCGCCGCGCCGGTCTCGCCCGGGATCGGAGCGAAATCCGGTTCCGGGCGCGTCGCCGCTGGTGACGGCGACGACGGCGCCGCCGGCTGAGTGAGCGGCAGGGCGACACGCACGGTCAGCCCGCCTCCGCGCGTGCGCGAGATCGAGGCCGCCCCGTGGTGGGCCGACATGATGCCGGCCACGATGGCCAGCCCGACGCCGGTGCCCCCGGTCGCGCGTGCCCGGGAGTCCTCGGCGCGGTAGAAGCGCTCGAAGACCCGGTCCTGGTCCTTGGGGGCGATGCCGGGCCCGTGATCGCGGAACTCGGCCACCGCCTGGCCGTCCTGGACGCCCAGGGCCAGCTCGACGGGCGAGCCGGCCGGGGTGTACCGGTCGATGTTGCCGATGAGGTTCGTGAAGACCTGCTGGATCCGGTCGCGGTCGGCGGTGACGACCAGGGTCATCGGGGGCTTGTGCCCGCTCAGCGACATCACGCGGACGCCCCGCGTGGGGTCCAGCGCCTGCAGGTCGAAGGCGGCGTTGTCCGCCAGCTTGACCAGGTCCACCTCGGTGAGGGCCAGGGGCTGGCCTTCGTCCAGGCGAGCCAGGGTGAGCAGGTCCTCCACGAGGCTGCCCATGCGAGTCGCCTCGGAGTGGATGCGCCCCATGACATCGGGGACGCGCTCGGGGGGAACGCCGCCCATCTCGTAGAGCTCGCCGTACCCGCGGATCGCCGCCAGGGGCGTGCGCAGCTCATGGGAGGCGTCGGAGACGAAGCGGCGGATCTTGCGCTCGGACTGCTCGCGGGCCTCGAAGGACTGCTCGACCTGGCTGAGCATCGTGTTGAGGGAGAGCCCCAGGGATCCGACCTCCGTCGTGGGCGGCTCGGCGTCGACGCGCTGGGTGAGGTCGCCGGCCGCGATTTTGCCGGCGACGGACTCGATGCTGCGCAGCGGAAGCAGGGAGCGGTGCACCAGGTATCGGCCGAGCGAGCCGCCGACGGCGACGATGACGGCCGAGGCGATGAGGAAGTAGGAGCCGGTGTTGGCCAGGGTGCGCTGGACGTCGCCCAGGGGCAGTGCGATCGTCATGACGCCGGCCGGGGTGGTCGTGTCCTCGTAGACCAGCGGGATCGCGACGGCCCGCCAGGTGGAGCCCGGCTGGGTCGATCGCACTGTGACGGGATGCGTCCACAGGCTGTCGGTGTCGGCCACCTCCCCCAGGCCCAGCAGGTCTGGGATGATCGGCGTGCCCGAGCGCTGCAGCGTGTCGGCGGAGACGAGGACGGAGGTCGACCCGTCGGCCAGGGTCCGGCGGATGTAGTAGGGGGTGGGCACGTTCGGCTGGGTGCTCACCGGTCCGGACGTGTCGGCGACCAGGCTGCGGGCCGAGTTCTCCAACTGGTCGTCGACCTGGGCGATAAGGTGTCGCTGGAGCAGTCCGATCATCACGGTCCCGGCCAGCGCCAGCCCGGCCGCGAGCAGCACGATGATGAGGGCCACCAGCCGCGTCACCAGCGGCTTGGCCCGCCAGGCCTCCTGGATGCCGTCGACCCAGCGCATCGGCT
>JALCNR010000016.1 GCA_022649165.1 Actinomyces sp. | reverse complement strand
GAGCTGTTCATCTCCATCAAGACGGTGGAGACGCACGTGTCCGCCGTGCTGCGCAAGCTCCAGCTGTCCAACCGCAACGAGCTCACCCGGTGGGCGGTCCGGCGCCATATCGTGTGAGGGCCCGGGGCGCGAGCCCCCGGCATCGCGTCACACAGTCTTGACGGTCGGTCGCCGGTGGAGGCATGCCGCTCCCGGACGTAGCGTCGTCCCCATGGGCGCGTGGATCGGAGTCGCGGTGCTCGGGGCCGGGATCGTCATCTCGATGGTCGTCGGACTGCTGTCGCGGCATCGCGCCGGCCGGGTCCGGGTGCTCCCCCGCGCGGACCCGGGTGGATCGCCGGCGGGGACACGCGCCGCGACCGCGGCCCTCCTCGGTCCCGATCCCGCGCCGCTCACCCTGCTCCAGTTCTCGACCCGGTACTGCGCCTCCTGCCGGGGCACCGCCCAGGCCCTGACGGGGCTGGCCGCCGCGTACCCCGGCGGAACCGTGGCTCACGTCGAGGTCGATGTCACCGATCGCCCGGACATCGTGCGCGCCCATCGGCTCACCCGCAGTCCCACGACGCTGGTCGTCGACCCTGCAGGCGCCGAAAGGGCCCGGGTCCAGGGGCCGGTGCGCGCAGCCGACCTGAGGGCTGTTGTGGACGGGCTCGCCGCCCGGACCGGGTCCTGGGGAGGCGAAGCCGACCACGAGAACCCCCTGTCCCGGAAGGAATGACGAACCATGCCTGAACCAATCCCCGGATCCGCGCCCGAGCCGGGAGCGCCCGGCGCGCGCCCCGCCCCTCCACCCGCGACCCGCGAGGGCGTCGACCCGCGCGGCACCCGTTTCTCCGCGGGCGTGACGGCCCTGCTGCTGGGCGTCGACATCGTCCTGGGCTCCGCCGGCGGGGGCGGGTCCACCGCAGCCGTCTGGCTGCTGGCCCTCATCACCGCCGTGTTCGCGTGGGGCGCGTTCGCCGGCGTCCGGCGACACCCCTACGGGTGGCTGTTCCGCGCCCTCGTGCGGCCGCGCCTCGGGGCGCCCGCCGAGCTCGAGGCCCCCGAGCCCCCGACCTTCGCCCAGCTGGTGGGCCTCGTCATCTCCGCGATCGGCCTGGTCCTTGGCCTCATCGGCCTCCAGTGGGGCCTGGTCGCGGCGGCGGCCCTCGCATTCATCGCCTCCTTCCTCAACGCGGCGTTCGGGTACTGCCTGGGATGCGAGCTCTATCTGCTCCTCCAGAGGGCCCGACGGGGCGGGACGGCCGCCGCCTGAGTCCCGGGACAGCGCCGGCCGGATCCCGCGCCCGTCCGCGAGGGCGGCGCCGCCGGCCTGGCCGGCGAGATCTCGGCCGAGGCGGCGGCGCTCTGGCCTACAGTGGTGGGGCCATGGATCTGCACACCGCCTCCTCTCCCGTCTCCCCCCGTCCGGCCGACGCCTCCGCCGCCCTGCCGGACCTGGGCGCCCTCGAGCCGCTTCCCCCGATCGCGGGTCCCGTCGGGGGCCCGCGCGACCTGCCGGTGTGGGACGAGGACTCCTACGTCCCGGCGGACCGTCCGCCGGATGACGGGGGGGACGGGTTCGGCGACCCGTGGGACGGCGCCGACCTCAACCGGGCGGCGGTGCCGCCCTCGTCGATGGCGGAGACCACGGGGGCGGGCGCGCGGCGTGATCCCGAGGAGCTGCTGAGCGGGCTCAACCCCGAGCAGCGCGCGGCCGTCACGCACGACGGCGGGCCCCTGCTCATCATCGCGGGCGCCGGATCCGGCAAGACGCGCGCCCTCACCCACCGCATCGCCCACCTGCTGGCCACGGGCCGCGCGCGTCCCGGCGAGATCCTGGCCATCACCTTCACCAACAAGGCCGCCGCGGAGATGCGCGAGCGCGTCGCGGACCTCGTCGGCCCCAACGCCAGGCGCATCTGGGTGTCGACCTTCCACTCCGCATGCGTGCGGATCCTCCGGGCGGAGCACCGTGCGGCGGGTCTGACCTCGACGTTCACGATCTACGACGCGCAGGACTCCCAGCGCCTCATCCAGATGGTGCTGAAGTCCCAGGGCGTCGACGTCAAGCGCTTCACGCCGAAAACAGTCTCTCTGCGGATCTCGGATCAGAAGAACGAGCTGGTGACGCCCGAGGAGTTCGCGGAGGCCGCGCCCAACGACCCGGTGTCGCGGGTGGTCGCCGCCGCTTATCCCGAGTACCAGCGGCGCCTGCGGCAGGCGAACGCGCTGGACTTCGACGACCTCATCATGCGCACCGTCGAACTGCTGAGGGACAACCCGGGGATCGCCGAGCACTACCACCGCCGGTTCCGCCACATCCTGGTCGACGAATACCAAGACACGAACCACGCGCAGTACGTGCTGGTGCGCTCCCTCGTGGGATCGGGCGCGGACCGGGTGGCGCCCGCTGAACTCACCGTCGTCGGCGACTCCGACCAGTCGATCTACGCGTTCCGCGGCGCCACTATCCGCAACATCGAGGAGTTCGAGCGCGACTTCCCGGGCGCGACCACGATCCTCCTCGAGCAGAACTACCGTTCGACCCAGAACATCCTCTCCGCCGCGAACGCCGTCATCGCCCGCAATGAGGGCCGCCGCCCGAAGAACCTGTGGACCTCCGCCGGGGACGGGCCGCTCATCACCGTCGACGCCGCCGACTCCGACCATGACGAGGCGCGTTTCGTCGTCCGCGAGATCGACCGCCTCACCTCGGAGGGCGCCGACTGGGGGGACATCGCGGTCTTCTACCGCACCAACGCCCAGTCCCGGGCGCTCGAGGAGATGCTGGTCCGCTCCGGCGTCCCCTACCGCGTCGTCGGCGGCACGCGGTTCTACGAGCGCCGGGAGATCAAGGACGCCCTGGCGTACCTGCAGGCCGTCGCCAACGCCGATGACACCGTCGCCCTGCGCCGGGTCCTCAACACGCCGCGCCGCGGCCTCGGCGCCAAGGCGGAGGAGGCCCTGGTCGCCCATGCGGACCGCCATGGCGTCTCTTTCGGGGGGGCGCTGCGCCATGTGTGGATCGCGGAGGGGCGCCCCGCGGGGGAGGGAGCGGGGATCGAGGCCCCCTCGGGCCCTGCGGCACCGGCACCCGGCGAGCCTGGGGAGCCGGGACAGGGGGCCGCGACGGGTGCGGCCGTGGCGGAGCCGAGCCCGGTGCCGGAGCCGGAGGAAGAACCGGAGGCGGCCGCGCCCGAGGTGGCGGGCCTCGCTCCCCGGGCCGCCGCCGCGGTGTCCGGGTTCTGGGGACTGCTGGAGGTCCTGCGCGGTCTCGACGCGGCGGGGGAGTCCCCGGCGCGCATCCTCGAGGAGGTCCTCGACCACACGGGCTACCTCGAGGAGCTGCGGCGCTCCGAGGACCCTCAGGACGCCTCCCGGGTCGAGAACCTCGCGGAGCTCCATTCCGTCGCCGCCGACTTCCACGCGCAGGCGCCCGAGGGGCGGCTGGTGGACTTCCTCGAGCGCGTGTCGCTCGTGGCCGACTCCGATCAGGTGCCGGGGGACCGGGAGCGCCACGGCCAGGTCACCCTGATGACCGTCCACACGGCGAAGGGGCTGGAGTTCCCGATCGTCTTCGTCACCGGGATGGAGGACGGCACGTTCCCCCATCAGCGCTCGCTGGGCGACCCGCAGGAGCTGGCCGAGGAACGCCGGCTGGCCTACGTCGCCATCACGCGCGCCCGCGAGAGGCTGTACCTCACGCGCGCCGCCGTGCGCGGCGGGTGGGGGACGCCCCAGGAGATGCCCCCGTCGCGGTTCCTCGACGACATCCCGCCGGAGCTCCTCGACATCCGCCGGTCGGTGACCGCCCAGGACCGCGCGCGCGGACGCGGCGGGTGGGATGGCGGGTGGGGCGCCGGCCATCGCCGCTCGGGCGGCGGCCCGGATGGGGACGGGGACGACACGGGGCCGGTCATCGGCGCGGGGCGTCCGGGCAACGGCACCCCGATGAGCGGCTCGCGGCTCGGGCGCACGGTGCGCATGGGCGCGCCGCGGCACGCGACGCCGCCGCCAGGGGCGCGGGATGCCCGCGACGGCGCCGATCGGGAGACGCTCCAGCTCGCGGTCGGGGACCGGGTCGCGCACGCCACCCTGGGGGCGGGCGTCGTCGTCGCGACCGAGGGGGCGGGGCCGCGCCTGGTGGCGAAGGTCCGTTTCGCCTCCTCCGAGAAGCGCCTCCTGGTCCGGATGGCACCGCTGACCCGGCTCTGACGTCCGGGGGACCGCCCCGCGGAGACGGGACGGGAAGGGGAAGGCCCCCGGAGATAGGACTGACGGCCCATACGCGGGGTACGCTGTCTCACAGATGTCTCGATGTCGAGCAATCCGGCTGGACTCGGGAAACGGATCAGACGCTGGAAGGACGGGCATGGACCTGTACGAATACCAAGCCAAGCAGCTGTTCGCCGCGCACGAAGTCCCCGTCCAGCGGGGCGAGCTGGCGACCACGCCCCAGGAGGCCCGACACGCCGCCGAGGCGCTCGGCGCCGACCTGGTCGTCGTCAAGGCGCAGGTGAAGGCCGGGGGACGCGGCAAGGCCGGGGGCGTCAAGCTGGCGCACGGCCCGGAGGAGGCCGAGGCCCGCGCGAGGGACATCCTGGGCATGGACATCAAGGGGCACACGGTCCGCTCGGTCCTGGTCACGCTGGGCGCCGACATCGCGGAGGAGTACTACTTCTCGATCCTGCTCGACCGCTCGAACCGGCGCCATCTGGCGATGTGCTCCCGCGAGGGCGGCATGGAGATCGAGACTCTGGCCAGGCAACGGCCCGAGGCCCTCGCCCGCATCCCCCTGGACCCGGTCACCGGCATCGACGACGGCGTCGCCCGCTCGATCCTGGGCGCCGCCGGATTCGACGACCCGACCGCGCGGCGCGCCGCCCCGGTGCTGACGAGGCTCTGGGAGGTCTACCGAGATGAGGACGCCACCCTGGTCGAGGTCAATCCCCTCGTCCAGACCGCCGACGGCGGCATCGTGGCGCTGGACGGCAAGGTGACCCTCGACGACAACGCGGCGTTCCGCCACCCGGACCACGCGGCCTTCGCCGACACCCGGGCGGAGGACCCGCGCGAGGCGATGGCGAAGGAGGCCGGCCTCAACTACGTGCGCCTGGACGGGCAGGTCGGCATCATCGGCAACGGCGCGGGCCTGGTGATGTCCACCCTCGACGTCGTGGCGCTGGCGGGGGAGGAGTTCGGCGTGCACCCGGCGAACTTCCTCGACATCGGCGGCGGGGCGTCCGCGGCGGTCATGGCCAAGGGCCTCGAGGTCATCCTCGGGGATCCGCAGGTGCGGGCCGTCCTGGTCAACGTCTTCGGCGGCATCACCGCCGGGGACGAGGTCGCCCGCGGCATCGTGGGGGCGCTGGACCTGCTGGGCGACCAGGCGACCAAGCCGCTGGTCGTGCGCCTGGACGGCAACAAGGTGGAGGAGGGGCGCGCGATCCTCGCTCAAGCGGCCCACCCCCTCATCCACATGTCCGACACGATGGACGGCGCCGCCCGCCTGGCCGCCCGGCTCGCCGCCGGCGCCGTCGACGAGGGCGGGGTCACCCCCGACCCGGACCCGGCCACCACCCCGGCTCGTCCCTGAGACCCCGGACCCAGACAGGAGAAAACTAGAGATGTCCATCTTCCTCGACGCGAACTCCCGCGTCATCGTGCAGGGCATGACCGGGTCCGAGGGACGCAAGCACACGGCCCGCATGCTGGGCGCCGGCACCGCCATCGTCGGCGGCGTCAACCCGCGCAAGGCCGGGACCTCCGTGACCTTCGACGTGCACGGCTACGGGCCGGGCGCCGACGGCGTCGCCGACGGGCCGGTCGAGGTCCCGGTCTTCGGGACCGTCGCCGAGGCCCGCAGGTCCACCGGCGCCGACGTCTCCGTGGTCTTCGTGCCCCCGGCCTTCGCCAGGGAGGCGGTGCTCGAGGCCATCGACGCCGGAGTGGGGACGGTCGTCGTCATCACCGAGGGGATCCCGGTGGCCGACTCCGTGCGATTCGTCACCCGCGCCCTGGAGCGCGGCACCCGCCTGATCGGCCCGAACTGCCCGGGCATCATCACCCCCGGCCAGTCCAACGTCGGCATCACCCCCGCCGACATCACCGGGCCGGGATGCCTCGGGCTGGTCTCGAAATCCGGCACGCTCACCTACCAGATGATGTACGAGCTGCGCGACCTGGGCTTCTCCACCGCGCTCGGCATCGGAGGCGACCCGGTGGTGGGGACCACGCATATCGATGCGCTGGCCGCCTTCGAGGAGGATCCCGCCACCGAGCTCGTCGTCATGATCGGCGAGATCGGCGGGGACGCGGAGGAACGGGCGGCCGCGTGGATCCAGGAGAACATGTCGACCCCCGTCGTCGCCTACGTCGCCGGGTTCACCGCGCCGGAGGGCAAGACGATGGGCCACGCCGGCGCCATCGTCTCCGGGTCGTCGGGCACGGCCGCCGCGAAGGCCGAGGCCCTCGAGGCCGCGGGCGTCCGCGTGGGGCGCACGCCCTCCCAGACCGCGCGCCTGGCCCGGGAGATCCTCCAGGAGGCCCGGTCCGGGCGCAGCTGAGGCCACGGGCCCCGGCGCGCGGAAGTCGGCGGTCCCCGGCGCTGCGGCGGGCCCGGCGCATCCGCGTGCGCGACGATGGAGGCGATATGACCGACTCACATCCGTGCTCCCGCAGACAGCGCCCCGCGGCGCCGACCCCCGGCTCGTCCGCCGCCCCCTCCCCATCCCCGGCGTCCCCGCGCCCGCGCACCGGTCCCGCGGCGGGGGCTCGGCCGGGCGGACCCCGCCCGACCATCCGCATCTCCCTGCCCGACGGGTGGGCCCGTTCGGGGCTGGCGGGCATCGAGGCCGCACTCATCGGCTGGGGGCTGATGATGCTGCTCACCCTGGTCGGCTACCTCGGCGTCTCGGACAACGCCTGGCTGGGCCAGGCGACATGGTCCCAGGCGATGGGCGTCGGCGGGGACGTGTGGGCGGCGGCGCTGGGCTGCCCGGTCGAGGTCGAGGGCGTCGCCTACCGCGCGGTCCCGACGCTGATGACGCTGCTGAGCGTGATCATGCTGCGGATCCTCCTGCTCCCGGGCCGGCGATTCCCGGCCGCCGCCCAGTGGACGGCCGCGCCGACCTTCGCGATCACCTCCCTGGGGCTGGTCGCGTCCACCGCCGACCACGTCGCCTGGTTCCGAGCGATCCCCGGCGCCGTGGCCGTCGCGGGCGCGGCCTGCCTGTGGGCGGTCGCCTCGCAGACGCAGTGGCGCCCGTCGTGGGCGGCCCGCGCCCCCTGGGCCCGCGAGGGACTGCTCCAGGCGCGCGGCGCGGTCATCGCGGCCGCCGCGGCGGGGCTCGCGGGTCTGGTCGCCTCCCTGTGGGCCTCGCGCGAGGCGGTCGCCGGCATCCAGGATCTGCTGCTGGCGTCGGGCGTCGACACGGCCGTCCTCGTCCTCGCGCAGCTCCTCTTCACGCCCACCGCGATGGCATGGGCCCTGTCCTGGCTGGCGGGCCCCGGGTTCCACGTGGGAACGGACGCCCTGCACGCGCCGGGCGCCGCCCCCGTCCTGCCGATCCCCGCGATTCCCCTCCTCGGGGCCGTGCCCTCGACGGCCCCGGGCAACCAGGTGGCGCTGATCCTGATCCTCCTGGGCGCGGCCGTGGGCGCCTGGGTGCGGTGGAGGCACCGTGCCGAGGATCTCGGGGCGCAAGCGCTCGCGGGCCTGACGTGCCTGGTCGTGTCCGGCGCAGTGGTGGCCGGATGGTTCTGGCTCTCCGTCCTGCACCTCGGGGTCGAGCGCATGGCGCTCCTGGGGCCCCGCGTGCTCGCAGGGGCCGCGATGGTGGCCCTCGAGGTCGTCGTCACCGCCCAGATCGTCGCCCTGGCCGCCCATCCCGCGTCCGTCGCCCTGGCCCGGCGCGGCCTGAGGGCGCTGGGGGCCCGTGTCGGTGCGGCCTCGGGGAGGCTGGGCGCCCGCGTGCGCGCCGGAGCGGGGGCGCCGCGTCCCGTCCTCGCGTCCGCGGAGCCCGCGCCGGTGGACGAGGACAGACCCGCCCGCGCGGCCCGTCCTACACTCGGGGAGGTCACGTCCCGTGGCGGCCACCCGGCTCCCGCGGACGCGGCCCCCTCCGACGGAGAGTCCACCGAGAGGCTGGACGTCTCCGGCCGACGCGCAGGAGACGCCCCCGGCACCGGGGACGGCACCGATGACGACCACTCGCAGGAGATCCCATGACCGACGACGTCCGTCAGCCCCCCTTGGCGCCGGCCCGCCTGGTCGTGCTGGTGTCCGGAGAGGGCTCGAATATGAGGGCGCTGGCCGGGGCCGCGGCCGATCCCGGTTTCGGCGCCCAGATCGTCGCGGTGGGGGCGGACCGTCCGTGCGCCGGGATCGACTGGGCGGCCGGTCGGGGAACCCCGGTCTTCGTCCACCCTCTGGCGCCGGCCGCGGGCGCCCCGTCCGATCGGAAGGCCGTCCGCGCGCAGTGGGACCGCGAGCTCGCCGAACGCGTCGCGGCCTTCGACCCCGACCTCGTGGTCTGCGCGGGGTTCCTCAAGTTGCTGGGGCCCGCCTTCCTCGGGCGCTTCGGAGGGCGCATCCTCAACACGCACAACTCGCTGCTGCCGGCCTTCCCCGGCACGCACGCGCCGGCGGACGCGCTGGCCGCGGGCGTCCGGATCACCGGGGCGACGGTGTTCCTGGTCGACTCCGGCACCGACACGGGCGCGATCACCGCGCAGGTCGCGGTGCCGGTGGCCGACGAGGACACGGTGGGCTCCCTGCTGGAGCGCATCAAGGCGGCGGAGCGGGCCCAGCTGGTCGACATCGTGGGACGCATGGTGCGCGGCGGCTGGACGCTGCGCGGGCGGCGGGTGGTCGTGGGGGAGCGAGAGCGGGTATCCTGAGGGCGGCCGCGACTGGCGAGGGTGGGATACCACCGGGGAGCGGCCGGGTTCTCCCGTGAGGCGTCGCCCGCCTGGGCGCCGGGGCTCAGCAGCCGTCGACACCTCCGGAGGAATGATGACCGTTCGCCTTGACAACCTCGAGACCCTGGACGTCCGCCCGATCAGGAGGGCCCTGATCTCGGTCTCCGACAAGACCCGCCTCGCGGAGCTCGCCCGAGCGCTGACGGACGCCGGTGTCCGGATCGTGTCCACCGGCTCCACGGCCCAGGCGATCGCCGGGCAGGGGATCCCCGTCACCCCCGTCGAGGAGGTCACCGGGTTCCCCGAGGTCCTCGAGGGCCGGGTCAAGACCCTGCATCCGGCGATTCACGCGGGGCTGCTCGCCGATCAGCGCAAGGCCGACCACCGTGAGCAGCTCGGGCGGCTGGGCATCGAGGCGTTCGACCTGGTCGTGTGCAACCTCTACCCCTTCGCGGACACGGTGGCGTCGGGCGCCGGGTTCGACGCGTGCGTCGAGCAGATCGACATCGGCGGCCCGTCCATGGTGCGCGCGGCGGCGAAGAACCACCCCTCGGTCGCGGTGGTGACCTCGCCCGGCCGGTACGACGAGGTCGTCCAGGCCGTCCGCGGCGGCGGATTCACGCTGGCGCAGCGCCGCGCTCTGGCGGCCGAGGCCTTCGCCCACACGGCCGCCTACGACCTCGCGATCGCCACCTGGTTCGCCGGGCAGACGGAACCCGGAGGGGAGCGGGACGGCGCGTTCCCGCGGTTCGCCGGCGCCGCCTTCGAGCGGGTGGCGGCCCTGCGCTATGGCGAGAACCCCCATCAGTCGGCCGCCGTGTACCGGGAGGCCGGCTCTCCGCACGCCCCCGCGGCGCCCGCTCCGGGGATCGCGAACGCCCGTCAGCTGCACGGCAAGGCGATGAGCTACAACAACTACACCGACGGGGACGCCGCCCTGCGCGCCGCGTTCGACCACGACGAGCCGTGCGTGGCGATCATCAAGCACGCCAACCCCTGTGGCATCGCGGTCGCCGCGACCGTGGAGGAGGCCCATCGCAAGGCCCACGCCTGCGACCCGGTTTCCGCCTACGGCGGGGTGATCGCGGTGAACCGCCCCGTGACGCCCGCCCTGGCCCGGCAGATCGTCCCGATCTTCACCGAGGTCGTCCTCGCCCCCTCCTACGAGGACGGGGCGCTTGAGGTGCTCTCCGCCAAGAAGAACCTCCGGGTGCTGGAGGTGACGCCGCCCCAGCGCGCCGGGACGGACTTCCGCCAGATCTCGGGCGGGCTGCTGGTCCAGGACCGCGACGCGCTGGATGCGGCGGGAGATGATCCGGCGGCGTGGGAGCTCGTCTCCGGCGGCGCGGCGGACGCGGCGACCCTGGCCGACCTCGCCTTCGCCTGGCGGACGGTGCGCGCCGTGCGCTCCAACGCGATCCTGCTGGTCAAGGACGGCGCGTCGGTGGGCGTGGGCATGGGGCAGGTCAACCGCGTGGACTCCTGCCGTCTGGCCGTCGAGCGCGCGAACACCCTGGGCGCGCGCGAGAGCGGGGACGCGGCCGCGCCGGTGGACTCGGCGGGCGGGGCGCGCGCCGAGGACGTCCTCGCGCAGGCGCCGGAGCAGCGTGCCCGGGGGGCCGTGGCCGCCTCGGACGCGTTCTTCCCCTTCGCCGACGGGCTCCAGGTGCTCATCGACGCCGGCGTGAAGGCGGTCGTCCAGCCCGGAGGCTCGATCCGGGACGAGGAGTCGATCGCCGCCGCGCGCGGGGCGGGCATCACGATGTACCTGACCCGGACGCGCCACTTCGCCCACTGAGGCGCGATGCCCGGCCGGGCGGGCGCGGGGGGCGAGGACGGGCGGACGGAGCCTAGGCTGGAGGTGTGATCGACTTCTCGCCCTTCCGCCTCTCCGTCGCCGAGCAGCACCTGGGCGTGTCCGGCGTCCACGTCCTCCACCGCGACGCCTCCAGCGGACGGCGAATCGGGGAGGAACACCGGTTCCGTTCCGACGACCGGGTGTGCCTCTACTCGGCGTCGAAGACCTTCACGGCGGCGGGCGTCGGCATCGCGATGGGCGAGGGCCTGCTCACCGCGGAGGACCGCCTGCTTGATGCCTTCCCCGAATACCGGGACCATGCGGGCGAGGGCGTCGGGGCGATCACCGTGCACCACCTGCTGACCATGACCGCGGGCAGCCCCGACACCTGGTTCAGGCCCGGACAGCTTGAGGCCGAGGACCGTCTGGGCGCCTTCCTCGCCACCCCGCTCGCCCACGAGCCCGGCACGTTCTTCGAATACTCGAACGCCTGCACATACGCGCTGGGCCGGCTCGTCGAGCGCCGGAGCGGCCAGGACCTGCGCGACTACCTGGTGCCGCGGCTCTTCGACAGGCTCGGCATCGCCAACCCGCAGTGGCACCGCTGCCCGAGGGGCCACTCGCTGGCGGCCTCCGGCCTGTTCCTCACCACCTCGGAGCTCGCGAGGCTGGGCGAGACCCTGCTGGACGGCGGCTCCTTCCACGGGACGCGCGTCATCCCGAGGGGCTTCGTCGACGCGATGCACGCCGACTGGGTGGACACCAGGCTCGGGCGGCCCGATCGCGAGGTCGATCCCGAGGGCGAGGGATACGGCCTGCAGGTCTGGCGCTGCACGGTGCCCGGCGCGTGGCGCGCGGACGGCAAGTACGGGCAGTTCTCGGTGGTCCTGCCCGAGCAGGACGCCTGCGTCACCCTGACGTCCCACTTCGAGGGGGCCATCGACGACATCCTGCGCGCCGTGTGGCGCGACATCCTGCCGCAGCTGTGAGGGGCGATTTGTTGTCCGGGGACTCGACGGGGTACTGTGCCTACCAGCATGTGATGCGCGCGCGAGCTGCGCAGATGAGGAAAGAAGGGGGTGCCGGCATGTTCCAGATCCGCAACGACGTCGTGACAGGATCCGCTGTCGCGCACCCTGTTGGGTGAACGCCTCCCCGTCCTCGGGTCGAGGCCCGTCTCCGTCCTGACCCACCGGTCTTCCCACCTGCTCGCCTCCTTTCGCTCTGCGAGGTCCCATGAATTTCCCGTCGCGCAGGCACCCGTCTGCTGACATCCCCGATCCCGAGGTCCGTTCCTTCCTGCGCCGCCGCGCGGAGGAGGTCGGCGTCGACCTTCCCCCGATGGGCCGCACCCCCCGAACCTGGTGGGGCCCCTGGCGCGCCGTGCCCGGGCCCGCCCCGGAGCTTCCCTCGAGGATGCCCGCGTTCGTCGGGACCCTCGTCCGGCGCTCGTGGGCCGTGATGCTGGCGGCCATCGCCGTGCGCCTGGCCGACTACATCGGCTCGGTGCTGATCTCCTGGGCCATGGGCAATCTGCTGGACGCCGGGCTGGATCGCGGGCTGGGACCGCACCTGGTCGGCCCCTCCCTGATGTTCCTCGCCGTGGTCGCGCTGATGGCGGTGGGCGACGGGCTGGGACAGACCACGGACACGACCCTGTGGCTGAGCGCCCAGATGGGGGCCATCCGCTCCATCAGCCACCGGCTGTCGCGCAACGGGCGGGCGGTCCGCCGCGACATGCCCTCGGGGGACATCGTCACCGCGCTGCTGACCGACGCCGACCACCTGGGAGCCGCGTTCGGGTGGTGCCCGGACGTCGTGGCCGCCGTGGTCGCCACGGCGCTGGTGTGCGTCCTCATGCTCACCACGTCGACCCCGCTGGGGCTGCTGGTCATCATCGGGCTGCCGGTCGTCATCATCGCGCTGACGTTCCTGGTCGGCCCGCTCCAGCGCCGGCAAGCGGTCGCGCGCGAGGAGCAGGGACGCCTGACGACGATCTCGACGGACGCGGTCTCGGGCCTGCGCGTGCTGCGCGGCATCGGGGGCGAGGACGTCTTCACGGCGACCTATCGCGAGCAGTCCGCGCGGGTGCGCGACGCCGGGATCACCGTCGCCTCGACCTCGGCGCTGCTCACGATGCTGCGCCAGTCGGTGCCGATGCTCTTCACGGCGGTCGTCATCGGCTACGGGGCGGTGCTGACCTTCGACGGGACGATCACGGCCGGGCAGATGGTCTCGTTCTTCGGGTACACGACATTCCTCCGGAACCCCATCAACGTCGCCACCAACGTCATCCAGGAATTCACCCGCGCGTGGGTGGGGGTGCGCAAGATGACCCGCATCCTCCAGGTGCCCCCGCTGGTCGACGACTCGCGCGCGCACACCGCAGCGGGCCTCGATCCCGCCGACCTGGGCGATGCCGACCTCACGGACGCGCGAACCGGGGTCACCGTGCACCCCAGCCGGATGACGGCGCTGGTGAGCGCCGACCCGGATGCCTCGGCGGGCGTCGCGACCCGGTTGGGGCGCGTCGACGACGCCGAGGAGGTCCTCGCCGCGGGACGCGACCTGCGCACCGTCCCCCTGGAGCAGGTGCGCCGCGGGGTGTTCCTGTCCGGGGCTGAGTCGCAGCTCTACTCGGGGACGCTGCGCGAGGAGGTCCAGGGCGCGCTCGCCCGCGCCCGGCCCGCCCGCGGCGTCACCGAGCTGGTCCAGCGCGAGGTCATCGAGGCCGCGACTCGAGCGGAGGGCGTGCTCTTCCACCCGGAGCCCGACGAGGCCGACGCCCGGCTGCTGGCGGCGCTGGAGGTCGCCGACGCGCACGACGTCCTGGACTCCCTGCCCGGCGGCCTCGACGGCGTCGTCGCCGAGAAGGGCCGCAACCTCTCGGGCGGACAACGTCAGCGCGTCGCCCTGGCGCGCGCGGTGGCGGCGGACGCGCCGGTGCTCATCGCGGTCGAGCCGACCTCGGCGGTCGACTCCCACACCGAGGCGCGCATCGCCCGCAAGCTGGCCGAGGCGCGCCGGGGGCGCACGACGGTGGTCGTCACCGCGTCCCCGCTGGTCCTCGAGCACTGCGAGGAAGTGGTCCTCCTGGACGCGGACGGCCGCGAGCTCGCACGCGGGACGCACGAGGACCTGCGCCTGGCGGCAGCCAGGGGCGACGAGGCCGCGCGGGCCTACCGGGCGGTCGTGGGACGGGAGGCGGGAGAGGCGTGAAACTCCCCATCGCAGACGGACGCACCATCAGGCGCAGGCTCGGCGGCCTGGTCCTGGCCTACCGGGGCCAGCTGGCCGGCGTGCTGGTCCTCCAGCTGGGCGCCGCCTTCGCCGGCATCGCTCTGCCCTGGGTCATGGGCCGGGTCGTCGACCAGATCCAGGCGGGCACCACGCTGGAATGGGTCCGCCGGGTGATGATCGGCACGGTCGTGCTGGTCGCGGTCGGCGCCGCGCTCTCGTTCCTGGCCGAATACCAGGCGCGCGTGCTGGGCGAGCGCGTCTTCGCAAAGCTGCGCGAGGACCTCGTGGAGACCGTTACCCATCTGCCCCTGTCGACGGTCGAGGGCGCGGGAACCGGCGATCTGCTCGGGCGCACGACCCACGATGTCGAGCGCGTCCAGTTCATGGTGCGCCAGGGGATCTCCTCGATCATGGTGCTGGCGACCACCATCGTCGTCACCGTGGTGGCCGCGGTGGCGACCTCGCCGCTGCTGGCGGTGGTGCTCGTCGTCGAGGTCCCGGCGGTGGGGGCGCTCATGCGGTGGTACCTGCCGCGCACCGTGCCCTCCTACCGGGCGGGGGCCGCGGCCTGGGCCGATCTGTCGGGCGTGGCGAACGAGACCATCGACCAGGCCGAGACCGTGGACGCGGCGCGCCTGGCGGATCTGCGCGCCGCCCGGCTCGACCGGTCGATCCGCGAGATCTGGCGGCTGGAGCGCTACGGCGCCTGGATGCGCGTCGTCCTCGTCGGCTGCCTGGGACTGGCCGTGCTGATCCCCGTCCTCCTCATGGCGCTGGTCGGCGCCTGGGCCATCGGGGCCGGATGGACGACGCTGGGCGTGGTCACCACGATGACGCTGTACGCCTACCAGCTGCGGGGCCCGGTCTGGGAGGTCACCTTCTGGGTCGACCAGATCCAGTCCTCCGAGGCCTCCCTGGCCCGCATCTTCGGGGTCGACCTGGTCGATCCGGACCGCGCCCCGACGGGCGGGCGCCCGTCGGGGCGCGAGATGCGCGTGCGCGGGGTCCGCTACGCCTACCGGGCGGGGGAGGACGTCCTGCACGGAGTGGACCTGGACCTGCGTCCGGGGGAGACCTTGGCGATCGTCGGGCCCTCGGGCGCCGGGAAGTCGACCTTCGGGCGGATGCTCGCCGGCATCCACCCGCCCACTGCGGGGTCCGTCGAGGTCGGGGGCGTGGAACTCACCGACCTGGACGAGGACGTCCTGCAGCGCCAGGTCGTCCTGGTCACCCAGGAGCACCACGTCTTCGTCGGCACGGTCGCCTCGAACATGCGCCTGGCGAGGTCGGAGGCCGATACCGGGGAGATGTGGGACGCGCTCGCGGCCGTCGAGGCCGACCAGTGGGTCCGCGCGCTGCCGGACGGGCTGGACACGCGGGTCGGGGCGGGGGGCATCCCGCTCAGCCCGGCGCAGGCCCAGCAGCTCGCGCTCGCCCGTATCGTGCTGATGGACCCGCACACGCTCGTCCTCGACGAGGCGACGTCCCTCATGGATCCCACGGCCGCCCGCTCGCTGGAACGCTCTCTGGGACTCGCGCTGCGGGGGCGCACCGTCATCGCCATCGCGCACCGGCTCTACACCGCCCACGACGCGGACCGCGTCGCCGTCATGATGGACGGGAGGATCGTCGAGCTCGGCGCCCATGACGAGCTGGTCGCCGCCGGAGGCGAGTACGCCTCCTTGTGGAGGTCCTGGCAGCGGGGCTGACGGGTGTCCGGGGCGCGGCCCGCCCCGGACACCCGTCAGGAGGCCCTGCCCTCGTCGATGAGGGGGAGGCGCAGCGGCCAGGGGCTGCCCTCCAGAAGGACCTGCAGGGCGGCGCCCGTCGCGGGGTCGACCACGATGGGGGCGAAGAGGTTGGCGGTCAGCGGGCCGTTCTCGTCGGCGGGGTGGAGCACCACGAGGACCCTGAGGGAGGAGGCGTCGCCGCCCCCGAGCCGCTCGCAGGCGAAGGCCGGCAGATCGGGCTCGTACCCCAGGCGCAGCGCGGGCGCGTCGGCCACGAAGAGGCGGGGGCCGTCCCCGTCGTCCGTGACGGCGCGCAGCGCATGGAGCCCGGGGGCGCCCGGGAGGGGCGTCAGCCGGAAGCGGGTGTGCCCGCCGAGCCCGGGGAGCGGCTCGACGAAGCGGAGATCGGCCCCGTCGCGCTCCTCCGCGCCGCGGGGCTCGTCGGGGGCGCCGCTCACGAGAGGAAGTCCAGGAGGCTCGGCTGGAGGACCTGGGCGGTGGCGGACAGCGCGGCCTGGTAGGCGACCTGCTGCATGGAGACCTGGATGACGGTCTCGGCCAGGTCGGCGTCCTCGACGGAGGACAGCTGCTGCTTGAGCGTCACCGTGAGGGACTCCTGGGTGGACTGGGCGGCCTTGGCCTGGTTGTAGCGGGTGCCCACCGACGCCGACTCGCTGAGGACCGCGGAGTGGAAGCCGTCGATCGTGTTGAGGGCGGCGGACACGTCGAGGGCGTCGCCGTTGCGCAGGGCAGTCGCGAAGGAGTCGATGACGGCGAATAGGGAGGTCGCGCCGTTCCCGAAGACGCCTCCTCCGTCGGAGTCCACTTGGACCGTGGTGTCGTCGCCGAGGCGGCGTTCGACGGCGGAGCCCGCCGAGCCGTTCCAGGTGTATGTGCCGTCGCCGTTGTCGGTGAAGGCGGACTCGGCGGCGCTCGTGCCGGCGAAGATGTTGCGGCCCATGTAGGTCGTGTTCGCCAGCCCCAGGAGCGTTCCGGAGGAGGCCTCCAACTGGGAGGCGATGGAGATCCTCTGGGTCTCCGAGAGCGCGCCGTTGCCGGCCTGGACGATGAGGTCGCGCACGGAGATGATCTGCGAGGACGTCGACAGCAGCGTCGAGTCCAAGGTCGACAGCCAGCCGATGGCGTCGTTGGTGTTGCGGGTGTACTGGGCGTTCGCCCGCTGTTCGGAGCGCAGGCGCAGGGCGTCCACGGTGCCGGCGGGGTCGTCTGAGGGCACGGTGATGGTCTTCCCGGAGGACTGGCGTTCCAGCAGCGCCGCGAGCGTGGCGTCTTTGGCCTGGAGGTGGCGAAGCGCCGTGAACTGCATCGACGAACGGGTCACACGTGAGATCATGAGCGGCTGCTTTCTTACAGAGCCATGCGGTTGATGAGGGTGTCGAGCAGGTCGTCGACGACCGTGGTGAGGCGCGCCGCCGCCTGGAAGGCACGCTGGTAGGCGATGAGGTTCGTCGTCTCCTCGGACTCGTCGACGGAGGTGCCGGCCAGCAGCTGCTCCTGGGCGGAGGCCCGTGAGGCCTCCGAGGTGCCGGCCAGGGACTGCGCGCGGGCGGACTGGACGCCGATGGCCGCGACCGCTGCCGACCACAGATCCGTGGACGTCGTGATCTGGGAGATCGCGTCGGCGACGCTGCCGTCCTTGCTGCCGGATCCGCCGCCGTCGGCCGCCGCCGCGATGCCGTCGGCGGAGGCGATCGCCAGGGTGAGCCGCTTGACGGCCGGTGCGTCTGGCTCCGCGCCGTCGAGGGTGAAGAAAGCGCCGCCCTGGGCGCCGGAGGCCGTGTACGCGGAGGAGTGCAGGGCGTTGATGCTGCCCGCCGCGGTGGAGGCCAGGTCCTCGGCGAGGGCGTTGTAGGTCTGGGCCAGGGAGGCCAGCGGCCCGTCGGCGGAGACGACCTCGAGGATGCCGCCGAGGGCTCCTCCCGGGACCTCGATGGTCCGGGCGGGATCCGCCGACCACACGAGCCGCACGGGGTCGGCGGCCGAGGAGGGATCGGACAGGCCGGAGACGTCGGAGAAGTCCGTGGTGCCGCGGACCTCGACCTCGAAGGAGGCGGAGCCGCGCACGAGGGCGTTGCCGCCGATCATCACGTCGACGGTACCGTCGGCGCGGTCCTTGGCCTCGGCCCCCACCAGGCCGGACAGCTGGGTCAGCAGGGTCGCGCGGGTGTCGATGAGCTCGTTGGCGGCCCCCCCGGAGGCGGTGATGGCGGTGATCTGGCGATTGAGGTCCGCGACCTGGGCGGCCGCCGTGTTGACGGCGGTGGCGGTCGTGTCGGCCTTCGCCCGCGCGGTCTCCCACTGCGCCTCGACGGTGCCATAGGCCTCGGCGAGGGAGCTCGTCAATGTGCCCGCCTGTTCGAGGAGCACCGAGCGCACGGGGGTGCTGTCCGGACTGTTGGACAGGTCCTGCCAGGCGTCGAAGAAGGCCCCCAGGGTCTTGGACAGCCCGTCTGCGGGCTCGTTCAAGCCCTTTTCTAGCACAGACCACGCGGAGCCGACCTCGGACAGGGCGCTGGCGGAGGAGGTGGTCTGGCGCAGGCGCATTTCCAGGAAGGTGTCGCCGAGGCGCTCGACCGAGGTGGCGACCACGCCGCCCGAGGCGATCGAGGCCCCGTGCGCCAGCGTCGCGGGCGAGGAGCTGGGGATGGCGGACATCGACACCCGCTGGCGGGTGTAGCCGTCGGTGTTGACGTTGGCCAGGTTCTGGCCGGTGATGGCGATGGCCTGGCGCTGGGCGTTCAACGCGGTCAACGCCGTGTTGAGGGTGGAGAACGAACTCATGGCATCCCCTAAATGGACGTGTCGACGATCTGCGCGGCGGACGGCGGTGTCTGGGAGGCTCCGTGCTCGTCATAGGTCCCCAGGGACTCCTGCAGCGACATCAGGGTCTCCTGCGCCGCGTGGTGGGCGGCCGCGAGGACCTCCTGGTTGTCGTGGGCGGCGTCGCGGACCGCGGCGGCGAGGGCGACGAGAGCCTCGCGGTGCTCACGCAGGAGGTCCTGCCAGGGGCTGTCGGCCCGATCGGCGATCTGGGCCAGAGTGGCCTCGGGCGCCAGCCCGAGGTCCCGGATGACGTCGTCCACGGCCGTGGCGCGTCCGAGCTCGGCCGTGCGCATCCGGGCGAGGGAGTCCTCGACGTCGCGCGTGGCCATCGGGAGGCGGTCGGCGAGCCCGGCGTCCAGCACCAGCCGCTCCACCTGGAGACGGTAGAGCAGCTGGTCGAGCAGGTCGCGCTCGTGCCAGAGGAAGGTGGACAAGGTCTGAAGGGTCATGCGCGAAACTCTCTCGGAGCCTGTGTGGCGCCGTCCGATCGGCTGGGGTGGGTCTCACCCCTCCCTATCGGCCGGGCCGGCGGTTTGTGGAGGAGATGTTGCCGATCAGCGTACGGTGACCGCCGCCACGTCGCCACTCTGTCAGACCTTGATGAGGCGTCCGCCCGGATTCATCGAACGGAGGTTGACAAAGTGGACGTATTGATTCCAAGGTGGCCGGTCGGGGCATTGTCGTGGCATATCGGCGAACCGGCGGATATCGGTAGGCGAGACGAATTCGGCAACATATTCGAATGGACCCGGAATAGCATGGGAGGCGGGTGGACACGGTTGTCCCGATCCACGTCCATCGCAGGTGGGAGGCCGGGTTGGGAGGGGTTTCGCCGGTTTCGCGAATAATGGGGTCGGATGTAATGTCATGTCTTGGTTGAGGCTGCGAGGGTTCGGTCCCACCCCATGCCGGAAACGGCGGGGGAGAGAAATCCTCGGTTCGCTTCTGCGGTTCATCACGCGGGATATCGAGTCTTTGGAGAACGTGGTGCGCGAGCGGGTCCCACACATGGGCCACAGAGTCGGGGAGGCCTGTCCATGACGTGTCCGGAATCACTGGATCCGCAGGCCCGCGATCGGCTGGTGGTCGAGAACCTGGCGGTGGTCGGCTACCAGGTGAGCCAGATGATCGCCCGCGTCCCCTCCCATGTCCGGCGCGAGGATCTGGCATCGGCGGGGTCGGTGGCGCTGGTCCAGGCAGCCCGCGCGTTCGATCCGACGCTCGGCGTGCCCTTCGCGCGCTACGCGGCCATCCGGATCCGCGGCGCGATCGTCGACGAGCTGCGCTCGATGGACTGGATGTCGCGAGGGGGGCGGCAGAAGGCGCGCCGCATCGACGAGCTGAGCGACCAGTTGGCCGCCCAGCTGGGGCGCGCGCCCGACGACGAGGAGATCGCCCAGGCCACCGGGATGGACGTCGCCAGCGTCCGCGACATCAAGGCCGCCGCCCAGACGCGCCTCGTCAGCCTGGACGCGGACCCGCTGACGGCCGAATGGGTGGAGGACGAGGGCGTTCTTCCGGAGGACGACGTGCTGCTGCGCGAGCGCCTGCGCGTGCTGCGCATCGCGGTCGACGAGCTGCCCGATCGCCTGCGCACCGTCGTCGTCGAGCTCTTCTTCCACGACACGACGCCCTCCGAGCTCGCGCGCAAGCTGGGCGTCAGCCAGTCGCGGATCTCCCAGCTGCGCTCGCAGGCGCTGGAGATCCTCCGGGGGGCCATGGACGCCGTCCTCGAGTCGGACGCGCCGATCGCCTCAGCCGAGGAGCGCCCCGGCATCGCCGAGAGACGCCGGATCGCCTATCTCTCCGCGGTGGCGGATCGGGCCGCCCTGGCCGTGGGGCGCCCGGCGGGCCAGTCCTCGGAGACGGCCTGACCCGGCTCCCGCGGCCCGGCCCAGGGACGAGGGCGTCCCAGCGGGCCGGACAGCGGATCCCGCAGTTGCCTCAACTCGGGAGCGCGCGTGCCGATCTGCAGAGTGGCTGCCCACGGATGGGCGGCGCACGTCCCTTCAGGAGGAAGCACTCATGGCTCTCACCATCAATCAGAACATCACGGCGCTCAACGCCTACCGCAACCTGTCGACGACCCAGAACAAGCTGAGCACCTCGCTCGAGCGCCTGTCCTCGGGCGTGCGGATCAACCGCGCGGCCGACGACGCGGCGGGCCTGGCCATCTCGGAGGGTCTGCGCTCCCAGGTGGGCGGCCTCAAGGTGGCCGCGCGCAACGCGCAGGACGGCATCTCCGTCGTCCAGACCGCTGAGGGCGCGCTCACGGAAGTCCACTCCATCCTCCAGCGTCTGCGCGACCTGGCGGTCCAGGGCGGCAACGACTCGAACAGCGCCGACGCCCGCTCCAACATCCAGACCGAGGCGAACAGCCTGATCTCCGAGCTCGGCCGGATCGCGGAGTCGACGAACTTCAACGGCACCAAGCTCCTGGACGGCACCGCGGGAGGCGCCGGCGACGGCAAGCTGGTCTTCCAGGTCGGCGCCGCCGGCGAGGAGTCCTCGACGATCACGGTGGACCTGTCCAGCGCGAACGTCTCCGATGTCGCGGCGGCGCTCACACCGACCGCCTACTCGACCGGCACGGTGGGGACGGCGACATCGACGTCCTTCACGGTGAACGGCGAGGAGATCACCTTCGCCGCGGGAGCCTCCGCGGCGGACATCAACACCGCCATCCAGGGCGTCTTCGGCGCGACCACGGACATCACGGCCGCGGTCGACGGGGATGGGAACATCACCCTGGCGAGCACGGCGACCGCGCTGGACAGCGTCTCCGACTCGGCGGGCGCGTCCGTCGCGGTGACGACGACCGGCGGGTTCTCCGTGACCGACAACACGGCGGCCCAGGCGACGATCAAGGCCCTCGACGCGCAGATCGGCAAGATCTCGACGGCCCGCGCGAACCTGGGCGCCTACCAGAACCGTTTCGACCACACGATCAACTCCGTGAACGTCACCATGGAGAACCTCTCCGCCTCCGAGTCCCGCATCCGCGACACGGACATGGCCTCCGAGATGGTGAGCTTCACCAACGCGCAGATCCTCTCCCAGGCGGGCACCGCGATGCTCGCCCAGGCGAATTCGATCCCGCAGACGGTGCTGCAGCTGCTCCAGTGACGCCTGGCGTCTGACCGGGACCGGCGGGCCCCACCCGCTCCGCCCTAGCAGGTGGGGCCCGCCCGGCTTCCGGCGGGCCATCAACGCGACGGAACCCAGAAGGGACAACCATGGCCATCGGCATCGACGGGCTCATCAGCGGCCTCGACACGACCAGTCTCATCAACCAGTTGGTCGAGGCCGAGTCCGGGGAGAGGACGCAGCTGGCGAGCCGATCCTCCTCCGTCTCGAAGCTGGTCACCTCCCTGCAATCGCTCAACACGAAACTCGCCTCGCTGGCGGATGCCGCCACCGCGAGCGCCAAGGCCAGCTCCTGGCAGGCCTACACGGCGACGTCGTCCTCGTCGGCGGTCACGGTGACCGCGCGCGCCGGCGCGGCGTCCTCGTCCCTGTCCCTCACCACGGCCGCGCTCGCACGCGGCCAGGTCAGCCTGGTGGACACCGCGGCGCTCGTCGGACAGACCTCGCTGACTTTCTCCGCCGCCGACGGCACCGCCACGACGGTGGATATCGACGGCGACTCCCCCGCGAGCGCCGCCCAGGCGATCAACGCCGCCGGCATCGGCATCTCGGCGGCCCTGGTGCGGGTCGGCGGCAGCGGCGACGACGCGGAGTTCGTCCTCCAGCTCACCGGGGCGACCGGCGCGGCGGGTGCCTTCAGCGTGCGCGCCGGGGACACGGAGATCGCCTCCGCCTCCTCCGCGATCACGACGGCCCGGGACGCCGAGGTGGTCCTGTGGGCCGGCACCGGCGCCGAGCGGCGCGTGACCAGCGCGACGAACACCTTCGCGGACCTGCTCGCCGGCACCGACATCACGGTCTCCGCCGTCAGCGCGGAGCCCGTGACGATCACGGTGGGCACCGACACCGATGCCCAGTCGGCGCTGGTCACCGACCTGGTCGCGAAGGTGACCGACGTGCTCTCCGCGATCAGCGCGGGCACGGCCACGACCACCTCCACCGACGACGACGGGAACACGGTGGTTTCCGGCGGCGTCTACGCCGGGGACTCCGCGGTCCGCGCCCTCTCCCAGGATCTCATCGAGGCCTTCACCCGCCCCGTCGACGGCCGCTCGCCGGCCAGCACGCTGGGGATCTCCGTCGGTCGTGACGGTGCGATCACGATCGACGAGTCCGTCCTGGCGGCCTCGCTGGCCGCCGACCCCGAGGGGACGCAGGCCTTCGCGACGGCGCTGTCCGCGCGCGTCGCCCAGGTGGGGACCACCTACTCCGACCCCATCTCCGGGCTCATCACCACGAAGATCGCCGGCCAGCAGAGCCTGTCGGCGGACCTTGAGGCGCGGATCTCCGAGTGGGACACCCGCATCGCGGAGCGCAAGGCCTCGCTCCTGGCGAAGTTCAACGCGATGGAGACCACGCTGGCGACGCTGAAGACGACCTCCAGCTGGCTCGACACGCAGCTGGCCGGCCTCATGACGAACTACTCCGGCTCGAAGTCCTGAGGGGGGAACCGATGAACATGGCGCGGTCCCTGGCGCGGATGCGGGGGGAGTCGTTGGCCACCGCCACCCCAGAACGCATGGTCGTCCTGCTCTACGACCGCCTGGTCGTCGACATCGAGCGCGCCCAGGCCGCTCTGGAGCGGGAGGCGCGCGAGGAGGCGGGCGAGGCGCTGACCCACGCCCAGCGCATCGTCGACGAGCTGCGCTTCAGCCTGGACGTGTCCGCCTGGGACGGGGCGGCGGGGCTCGCCTCGCTCTACGACTATCTGGCGGTGACGCTCGTGCGCGCGAACGTCTCGGGGAACCCCGACCTGGTGCGCGCATGCCGGGAGGTGGCCCAGCCCCTGCGCGACACCTGGCACGAAGCGGCCCTGGAGGCCGCCGCCCCGCCCCCGGGCGGGGAGCAGCCCCCCTCCGCCGCGCGCGCGGGCGACCTCGGGGTGGCATAACCGTCGTGGAGGAGCACCGCGCGCGCGTCGCCCGCTGGGCGGGGGTCCTCGACGACCTGGAGCGCCAGACGGAGCGGCTGGAGACGCAGCTCGACGGCGCAGGCGGGGACGGCGGGGACCTGCCGGTCCTCACGTGGTCCGGGCCCGCAGAGGAGGGGTCGATGCCCCCGGAGCTCGCGGCGCGGGCCCGCGCCCTCCAGGAACGCCAGCATGCCCTCATCGACCGGCTGGAGCAGGCCCAAGCGTCCAACGCCCGCCATCTCCAGGCCGTTCGGGAACTGGACGAGAGGGGCCCGGCGGGTCCGGTCTACATCGACACCACCGGGTGAGGGAGAATCCCGACGGGGAGAACTCTCACAAGATCGCTCGGGCTGCCGATTGCAAACGACGAGCATGGAACGCTCGGATTGAGGGCCATGGATCGGCCGGTGTCAAGAAGAGAGGGCTCCCTCGGTGTTCGATTCTGCGGCCTTTCAGGCCGTGACAACGGCCCTTGACGGCCTCTCGGCCCGTCAGCGCGTCATCGCCGACAACATCGCCAACATCGCGGTCCCCGGGTTCACCGCGAGCCGGGTGAAGTTCGAGGACGCCCTGGCGTCCAGCTACGCGCGGGGATCGGGGGAGGCGCCCATCACGGTGGCCCGCTCGCTGGAATCGGCGCGCACCGACGGGAACAACGTCAACCTCGACGAGGAGACGCTGCTCAACATCGACACGAACCTGCGCTACCAGCTGGCCACGCAGGCAGTGGGGCACACCTTCACCAGCATCCGCACGGCGATGGGGCGGTGACCATGACGATCTTCGGCGCGATCGGCATCGCGGAGACCGGTATGACGGTCACCCGCAAGTGGATGGACGCGATCAGCGACAACATCGCCAACGTCAACAACGTGACCTCCACGGACGAGGCGGCGTTCCAGGAGCGTTTCGTCGTCGCGCGCCCCCTGAGCTCCGGCCAGGGCGGCGTCGAGGTCCAGGGCATCAAGCTCGGCTCCGCCGAGGGCCGGCTGGTCTACGAACCGGACCACCCCCTGGCCGATGAGGACGGATACGTGCGATACCCCTCGGTGGACATGGCTTCCCAGATGACGCAGCTCATCGTCGCCCAGCGCTCCTATCAGGCCAACGCCGCGGTCGTGGATCGGGCGACGGAGTCTTACCGGGCGGCCCTCCAGATCGGGCAGGCCTGATGGCGCTCGAGACGGTGGCGGCCGTCGCGGGCGTGAGCGGACCTGGAACGGCGGCCGTGGGCGCCCTTGACGCCGTCAGCCAGGCCTCCCGGACCTCGGCCGCCGCCGGCACCCAGTCGGCGGGAAGCTCGCCCGTGCAGGGGGATTTCGCCGCGATCCTCGGCCAGGTGGCGGACGGCCTGGCCGCCCAGCAGAGCACCGCCGACGATCTGGCCGTCCAGGCGGTCACGGGCCAGCTCGACGACGCCCACGACTACACGATCGCCGCCACTCAGGCGCAGGTGGCGCTCGAGCTGACAGCGACGCTGCGCGACAAGGCCGTGGAGGCGTTCAACGAGATCATGAGGATGCAGGCCTGAGATGCCGACGGCAGTCCGATCCCTGGTCCAGCGGCTCAAGGGCTTCTGGGACGCGTTCACCGTGCCCCAGCGGACCTTCGCGCTCATCGCCCTCGTCGCGCTGACGGCGGGCATCGTCGCGTTGGCCGGCTGGCTGGCCAAGCCCACGATGAGCGCCGTCTACACCGACCTGTCGGACACGGACGCCGCGGCGGTGGTCGCCCAGCTCGACTCGGACGGCATCGAGTACCAGCTCGCCGCCGGCGGGACGACGGTGCTGGTCCCCTCCGACCAGGTGGACAACGTGCGCCTCGAACTGGCCGCCAACGGCATCCCCAGCGACTCCGACGGCTACGCCCTGCTCGACCAGATGGGCGTGGGGGCCTCGGAGTTTCAGCAGGAGGTCACCTACCAGCGAGCCGTCGAAGGGGAGCTGGCATCCACGATCTCCTCCATCGACGGCGTCTCCTCGGCCACCGTCCACCTGGCCGTCCCCGAGGAGTCCGTGTACACCGAGGAGAAGGCGGACACGACGGCCTCGGTGTTCCTCGAGCTCAAGCCCGGCGCCACCTTCGGCGGGGAGTCGGTGCGGGCGGTGACGAACCTCGTCTCCTCCTCCGTGCCGGACCTCGACCCCTCCGACGTCAGCGTCGTGGACGACCAGGGCCGCGACCTCACCCTGACCGCCTCGGACGCGACGGGGGCCGCCTCGGACCGCGACACCGCGATCGCCTCCAAGGTACAGGCCATGCTCGACCAGGTCCTCGGCTCCGGCCGGTCCACCGTGACGGTGTCCACCGACGTCAACACGGACTCCACGGAGCGCACCAGCGAGACCTACAGCGCAGCGGACGACGTGCCGCCCCTGTCGTCCTCGAAGAGCACCGAGACCTACACGGGGACCGGGGGCAGCGCGGGCGGCGTCCTGGGCACGGACAACATCGCGGTCCCCGACAGCCAGAGCGGGGCGGGCAACTACTCCTCCGAGGAGGAGACGGTCAACAACTCGGTGAACAAGGTGACCGAGCAGACCACTGTGTCCCCCGGCGGCGTGAGGCGCCAGTCCGTGTCCGTCGTCGTGGACCGGGCCGCTGCCGCAGGCCTGTCGGACGCGACCCTCAACGAGATGGTGGCCGCCGCCGCCGGCATCGACGAGGACCGCGGGGACACCTTGTCCGTGGTGAAGGCCGACTTCGACGCCTCGGCCGCGCAGCAGGCCGACGACGCCCTCGCCCAGCAGCAGGCCGCGGAGGAGGCGGCGCGCCGCGACCGCGTCCTCATCGCGGAGATTGCCGGGGCCATCGCGGTCCTCGTCCTCCTGGGGGTGGCGCTCGCGCTGCGCGTGCGCCGGCGCCGGCGCCGCCGCGAGGAACTGGACGAGCAGGAGTACCCCCTGGAGGAGGATCTCGCCCCCGTGCCCACTCTCCCGCCCGAGGAGGCGGACGAGGACGAGTCGGATCTGGTGCGCACGAGCGTGCTCACGCCCCAGCGCCGGGATCCGGAGGAGCAGATGCGCACGGACATCGCCGAGCTGGCCGAGAAGGACCCGGCCGCAGTGGCGTCCGCGCTCGGCGAGTGGCTGGCGGTCCACAAGTGAGCGGCGGGCTGACGAACGTCCAGAAGGCCGCCGTGCTGCTGCTGCAGCTCGGGCATGAGTCCGCCGCTCGGGTCCTCGCGGAGATGCCGGAGTCCCAGGTGGAGGAGGTCACGGCCGAGATCGTGCGGATGGAGAGCGTGCGGCCGGAGCTCAGCGCGGAGGTCATGCGCGAGTTCCACGACCGCGCCTTCGGGGGCTCGGCTCCCGTCGGAGTGGGGGGGCTGGAAGTGGCCCGCCGACTCCTGGAGGAGTCCCTGGGCGCGGACCGGGCCGAGGAGTTCATGGACCGCCTCTCCGTCCTCCTGGCGGGCCAGCCCTTCGACTTCCTGCAGAAGGCCGACGGCGCGCAGGTGCAGTCCCTGATCTCCGGGGAGCACCCGCAGACCGTGGCTCTCGTCCTCGCGCACCTGCGGGCGGATCGGGCGTCGGCGATCATGAAGAACCTGGCGCCCGGCCTGCGCGCGGATGTCGCGCTGCGCATCGCCACGATGGACCAGTCCTCCCCGGAGGTCGTCTCGCTCGTGGCCGATAACCTCCAGCGCCGGGCGACGATGATGCTGACCAGCGGCGAGTACGCCTCGGTCGGCGGGATCCAGCCCCTGGTCGAGATCCTCAACAGGTCCGACCCGGGCACGGAGAAGCAGGTCCTCGAGGAGCTGGAGGAGCGCGACACGGAGCTGGCGGAGGTCGTGCGCAGCCAGCTGTTCACCTTCGACGACATCCTCCTGCTGGAGGACCTGGCGGTGCAGCTCGTCATGCGCTCCGTGGACAACCGCGTCCTGGCGACGGCGCTCAAGGGCTCCTTCCCCGAGGTGCGCCGCAAGATCGAGTCGAACCTGTCCGAACGCCGCCGCGAGGACCTCCACGAGGAAGAGCAGGCCGAAGGGCCGGTGCGCATGTCGCAGGTGCAGGAGGCCCGCGGCACGATCGTCACGGTGATCCGCACCCTGGAGGAGAGCGGGCAGATCGTCATCCACCGGGAGGGGGAGGACGAGTATGTCGAGTGAGCGCGCCTGGGCGCCGGCGTTGTCCGGCGCCGCCGGCCAGCAGAGCGACGCCTCCGCGCGCGGCTATGCGGCGGGGTACGCCGCGGGATGGTCGGCGGCCTCGCGGGCCGCGGCCGAGCAGGCGGCCCGCCAACGCGAGGACGAGGCCCGCCTGGCCGCCGAGGCGCGCGCCCAGGCCGCCAGCAGGCTCGAGAGGGCCCTCGGCGTCCTGGACGCGGCGGCCCAGGCCGCCCGCGCCCGGGTGGCCCCGGTGCTGGAGGAGGCCGCCGAGGAGATCGTTGCCGCCAGCGCCGAACTGGCGGAGGCGGCGCTGGGCGAGGAGCTCCGCGACGGCGCGCGGGCCGCACGGACCGCGCTGCGCCGGGCGCTGGCCCACGACCCCTCGCGAGAGCTCGTGCGCATCCACCTGTGCCCCGCGGACCTGGACCTGCTGCGAGGAGCGGCCTCGGACGCGGAGGCGGGCCTCGTGCTGCCCGCCGGCGTCGACCTGGTCCCCGACCCCGACCTGTCGCCAGGCGACGCGGTGGGCGAGTTCGAGCACGGCGTGCTGGACGCGCGGCTCGGGCAGGCGATGGCGCGGGCCCGGGAGGCGCTGGGGGTGCCCCGATGAGCGTCCTGGCGGGCACGGAGCGGCTGCGCGGCGCCTGCGCCGGCGCGGCCCCGGTGAGGTTCGGCCGCGTGAGGGCCATGAGGGGGCTGACGTTGGAGGCCGTCGGCCTGGACGTCGCCATCGGCGACCTCGTCCGGGTGGAGGACGGCGGGGGGTCCGTGCCCGCCGAGGTCGTGGCGCTGGACGGGCGCCGCGCGCGCTGCATGCCGCTGTCCTCCATGGAGGGCCTGCGCGCCGGAGCGCAGGTGCGGTCCACGGGCGGGCCGATGATGATCGACGTCGGCCCAGGCCTGCTGGGACGGGTCGTGGGTGCCGACGGCGTCCCCATCGACGGCCTGGGCACCCTGGGGAGCACGCAGCGCGTTCCCGTGACGATGGGGGCGCCGGCCGCCTTGGACCGCCAGCGCATCACACAGCCCCTGGACACGGGCGTGCGCGTCCTGGACACGCTGACCACCATCGGCCGCGGCCAGCGCATCGGCCTGTTCGCCGGGTCGGGAGTGGGCAAGTCCTCGCTGCTGTCGATGGTGTGCCGCGGATGCGACGCCGAGCTGTCCGTCATCGCCCTCGTCGGCGAGCGGGGACGCGAGGTCCGCGACTTCCTTGAGGACGATCTGGGGCCCGAGGGCCTGGCCCGCAGCGTCGTGGTGGTGGCCACCTCCGACGAGCCGCCCCTGCTGCGCCTGCGCGCCGCGGAGACGGCCACGCGGATCGCGGAGTTCTTCCGCGACGGGGGAGCGGACGTCGTCCTCATGATGGACTCGCTGACCCGTGTGGCCATGGCCCAGCGCGAGATCGGCCTGTCCGTGGGCGAGCCGCCCGCGACGCGCGGATACCCGCCCTCGACCTTCGGGCTGATGGCCCAGCTGCTGGAGCGCGCCGGGACGGCCGAGCGTGGGTCGGTGACCGGCATCTACACGGTCCTCGTGGAGGGTGACGACCACAACGAGCCGATCGCCGACTCTGCGCGCTCCGTGCTGGACGGGCATGTCGTGCTCGACCGGGACCTGGCGATCCGCGGCCACTATCCGAGCGTCGACGCGGTCGCCTCGGTGTCGCGAGTGGCCTCCCGGGTGACGACGCCGCGCCAGCGCGCGCTGGCGACGGCTCTGCGCTCGGTCCTGGCGGCCCGGCGCCAGGCGCAGGACCTCCTGGACGTCGGGGCCTACGTCCCCGGGTCGAACGCCCTGGTGGACGCGTCCGTCGCCCACGGCGAGCAGATCGACGCCTTCTTGCGCCAGCCGATCGGCGAGGTGTCGCGGGCGTCTTCGTCGTGGGAGGCGCTGTCGCGGCTCGTGGAGGACTTGGGGGTACTGCCATGACCGCGTTCAGGCTGGGCGGGCTGTTGCGGGTCCGCAGGTTCGAGGAGGACCGAGCGGCCGTGGAGCTGGCGGCCCGCACGATCGAGCGGCAGGAGGCGGAGAAGCGCGTCGCCGCCGCTCAGCGGGCCCTGTCCGACCAGGACCTGGACGGGAGCGCCGGAGCGCAGGAGTGGCGCCTCGCCACCCTGTGCCGGGTCGCGGCGACCAGCTCCCTGGGCGACGCTCGGACGGCCCGCGCGCAGCGCGAGAAGGAGCATGCCGAGGCCGAAGGGCAGTGGAGCGAGGCGCGGATGCGCGCGACGAGCCTGGGCAAGCTGGCCGAGGAGCACATGCGCCGCGAGCGGCACGAGGAAGCTCGCCGCGAGCAGGCGAGCCTGGATGAGATCGCCATCCGCTCCGCCACGCTGCGTGAGGAAGGAGAGCCCGCATGACGGGAATCAGCGCCGTGATGGCGCGCACCGCCGAGATCCAGGCCACCCTCGACTCCCTGGGCGCCACGACGGCAGTGTCCTCGGCCCGCTCGGCCTCGTCGAGCCAGGCCGCCGGGAGCGCTTCCTTCGAGGACGCGCTCGACCCGCAGCTGGCGGTGGCGCTGGGCCTGTCGGGCGCCGACGCCGCGGGGGCCACCGGCGAGGACCTGGTGTCCGCCGCCGAGGCGTACCTCGGCGTGCCCTACGTGTGGGGCGGCACCACGACGGACGGCCTGGACTGCTCGGGCCTGGTCCAGCGGGCCCTGGCGGACCTCGGCGTGAGCGCGCCGCGGGTGGCCGCCGACCAGGCCGCGATGGGCACGGCGGTCGCCTCCCTCGACGAGGCCCGGCCCGGGGACCTCCTGGTCTTCGACGGGGGCTCGCACATCGGCATCTACATCGGCGGCGGGCAGATGATCCACGCGCCCTCTCCGGGCAGCTCGGTGCGCATCCAGGACGTCTACGAGACGCCCACCGCGATCCGCCGCGTGCTCCCGTCCGAGCAGGAGATGGCGGCGGTCCAGACGTCGACTTCGACGGCCATGGCGGGCTTGCTGGAGCGCGTCCTCTCGGCGCAGTCCTCCCAGGCCACGGCGAGCGCCCTGGGATCCTCGCTGACGGGGACGCGCGCCGGGGACTTCGCCCTGCTGGCGCTGGGGGCGGCATGACGAGCGCGATGACGGCGCTGGCGGGCGCGCCGGCCGCCGGGCGGGGTCAGGGACCGGCGCCCGCCTCCCGCGCCTCCCGGGACGAGGGCGGCCCCGCCTTCGGGGACGCGCTGCAGCAGATGATCGACCAGACGGCGACGGCGCGCCCCGCCGGCACCGGGACGCGCGACGGCACTCCGACGCCGGCGGACGAAGCCGCCGGGGAGGCCCCGACGGGGCCATCGGAGGCGGACGTCGCTCCCGCGGCGGACGCGGCGGCGCGGGCCGGCGCGCTCGCCATTGCGGGCTGGAACCCCGGGGCATTCGGCCCGGCGGCGGACACGCCTCCCGCCGGTTCGACAGCCGCCGCCCCGGCGGCCCTCGCCGCGGCCGCGCCCGCGGCCGCCGAGTCGGGAGCCTCCGTCGCGCCGGGCGGGGGAGCCTCCGCCCCTCCTCAGCAGGGAACGCCCTCGCCTCCCGCGACCCCGGGGTCGGGGTCAGGGGCGGAGGCGGGCGGCCCCGCGCCGCAGGCGGCCGCCGGATCGCCGGTCGCCCCGGTCGGCGGCTCCGGTCTTCCGGCCGTCTCCGGGCCTGCCCCCGACGCAGTGGCCGGGACCGCCGGCGCCGACGCTGTCCCGACCGCCGTCGGCCCGGCCCCGGGAGCGGGCGCGGTGGAAGGAACGCCGGAGACCGCCCCGGCCGCAGCGGATCCGAAGGGATCCCCGGCCCCGCCCGCCGGAGCAGCCGCCCCCCACCAGACCGATGCCCGGGCGGACCCGGCCTCCTCCGCCTCCCCGGCGGCGGGCGCGCCGGATCCGCAGACGCGGACGGATGGGCCCGCTCCCTCCGGCTCACCGGCGGCCCCCCAGGCGCCGACCCCGGCCGACAATCCCGCCGCAGTCCCGCCCGTCCCCTCGGCGTCGGCGCCGCCCGCGGCGGCCGCCGCCTCCGCGGCCCGGCCGTCTGCCGCTCCCGAGCCGGCCCGCACGCCCCCCGCGCTCCCGCAACAGGTCGCCACCGCCGTGTCCCACCTGAGGGACGCCGGCGAGGGCGTCCACGTGCTCACCCTGCGGGTCCATCCCGAGGACCTCGGCCCGATCCGCATCACGGCCCACCTGGGGGCAGACGGTTCCCGGATCGAGCTGGCGGGCCTCACGCCCGCCTCGCGGGAGGCGCTGCGCATGAGCCTGGGGGACCTGCGCCGCGAGCTCGCCGACACCGGCATCCAGGCCCAGCTGGACCTGGGCGCCGACACCGCCGACGCGTCCGGCGCCGGCAGCGGGCAGACCCCCGAACCCGGCCCGGAGCCGGCGGAGCGCGGGCGCGAGGACCCTCCCGCCCGCCGGCGGCAGGCCCTCCACCCCCCAGCCGCGCCTCCCCGCACGGGGTCCGGCGCCCTCGACCTCATCGCCTGATCCTCCCGAAAGGAGCACCATGACCACCCCCGTCACCGGCCTGCCGGCCGACTACTCGGCCGCCCAGGCCGCTTCCGCGGCGTCGACCTCCGCCTCCGGGTTGGACAAGGACGACTTCCTCCAGCTGCTCGTGACCTCGCTGCAGTACCAGGACCCCACCGAGCCCATGACGACGAGCGAGCTGATGCAGCAGTCCACCCAGCTGTCCTCCATGGAGCAGCTCCAGGAGCTGACCACCCTCGCGGGGCAGTCCTTCTCGCTGCAGGTCCAGGGCGTCGCGCTGGACCTGGTCGGCACCACCGTCGAGTACCTCGCCCAGAACGGGTCCAGGGCCACCGGGGTCGTCTCCTCGGTGGACTTCTCCGGCACGGCGCCGATGCTCGTCATCGACGGCACGAAGGTGGGGCTGGGCGACGTCGCGACCGTCACCCCGGCCTCGTCGTCCCCGACGACGCCCGCCCCCGCGCCCGCCGAGGGAACCGACTGACCCTCTCGCCCCACGCACACCATCCCCGCGGGCCGGACGCCCGCCACCGCCATCACGAAGGAACCCACATGCTGCGCTCACTGACCACCGCGGTCTCCGGACTGCGCGCCCACCAGACCATGCTGGACGTCACCGGCAACAACATCGCCAATGTCAACACCATCGGATTCAAGGCCTCACGCGCCATCTTCGAGTCCACGCTCTCCGAGATGCTCCAGGACCCCTCGGCCGGAGGGAACGGCAACGGGGGCACGAACCCGTCACAGGTCGGCCTGGGCACCCGCGTCGCCGCCGTCAGCACCGACCTCTCCCAGGGGCCGACGCAGGTCACCTCCCGGGACCTGGACATGATGATCGACGGCGACGGCTACTTCATCGTGCGGTCGGGCGGCGAGCAGCTCTACACGCGCAACGGCGCCTTCGGCCTGGACGGCAACGGCAACCTGGTCACCTCGACCGGGGCCATCGTCCAGGGGTGGGCCGCCGTCAACGGGCGGGTCGACACGAACGGGGCGATCGGCGGGCTGTCGCTCCCCCTGTCGGCGACACGGCCCGCCAGCCAGACCACCAGCGCCGTCGTCAGCGGCAACGTCCCCTCCGATGGGACCGAGACGCTCGTGCGGACCATCGACGTCTACGACGCGGTGGGCAAGGCCTCGACCCTCACCCTCACCTTCACCCCCACTCTCGACGCCGCCGGGGCCAACACCGGCTGGACGGTGAGCGCCAACGGCCTGCCCGCCGAGGACCTCACCTTCGACGCGGACACGGGCGCGCTCACCGGCCCGCAGACCCTGACCGCGGGCGCCATCACCGTGGACCTGAGCCAGCTCACCGGCTTCGCGAAGCTGTCCACCGCGGAGATCTCCAGCCAGAACGGCATGGCCGCGGGCCGGCTGACGTCGTTCTCGCTCCACTCCGACGGCAGCCTGGTGGGCGTCTTCTCGAATGGGGAGGAGCAGACGGTCGGCCAGCTGGCCCTGGCCTCCTTCGGCAACGCCGGCGGCCTGGAGGACGCCGGATCCTCCATGATGAGAGCCTCCGCGAACTCTGGCGCCGCCCAGATCGGCGTGGCGGACACCGGCAGCCGCGGCTCCCTGACGGGCCGCGCCCTGGAGGGGTCGAACGTCGACCTCTCCCAGGAGTTCACGAACATGATCATCGCCCAGCGGGGATTCCAGGCGAACTCCCGCGTCGTCACCACCTCCGACCAGGTCCTGGAGGAGCTGGTCAACCTCGTGAGGTGAGCGCGCGCAGCCCCGGAACGCCGCCGCCCCGGGGCCGCGGCGTTCCGGGGCCGGGCCCCCGGCGGGCGGTCCGCCCCCGGACTTCCTCAAGCGAGAGCCTCTCCGGCCGATGTGAACGATGCAGGGTCCACGGATGGACCCCGAGACAGGAATGGACTCACCGTGATCATCGTCACCAGGCTGTCTGGACAGAAGATGGCCGTCAACTCCGAGCTCATCGAGCGCGTCGAGTGCACGCCCGACACCATCCTCGTGATGGTCGACGGGAGCCGGCACATCGTGTCGGAGACGATCGAGGAGACGGTCGACCTGATCTGCGACTTCCGGGCGCGCGTGATCTCGCGCGCCCTGGACTTCCCCGCACCCGGACCCTGCCCCCGAGGCCGTGGGCAGGACGCCCTCCGATTGGTGTCCGTGTCGGACTCGAGCCTTGGAGACGCCTGACGATGAAGATGGATCCTTCCGGCATTCTCGGTACCGTCCTCGCGCTCGGCGCCGTCATGGCGCTGATGCTCGTGGAGGGCACGGGGGTCTCCGCGATCTTCCTGCCCGGCCCGATGATCATCGTGTTCGCCGGGACCATCGGAGCGGGCATCGCGGGATCCACCTTCAACGACGTCAAGCTGGCCGTCTCCAACGTGCCCCGCGCCCTCATGGGCCGGGTCCCCTCCCCGGAGCCCATCATCGCGGTCCTCGTCTCCCTGGCCGAGCGGGCCCGCAAGGAAGGGCTCCTGGCGCTCGAGGACGCGATGCGGGAGATCGAGGACCCGTTCCTCCGCCGCGGCCTGGGGGCGGCGATCGACGGGACGGACGCGGAGGACCTGCGGGAGCTGCTCGACAACGAGATCGCCTCCGCGCGCGAGACGGGCCGCTGCGCCGCCGGCTTCTTCCAGGCGCTGGGCGGGTACGCCCCGACCATCGGGATCATCGGGACGGTCGTGTCCCTGGTCCACGTCCTAGAGAACCTCACCGACGTGGCCTCCCTGGGGCCGATGATCGCCAGCGCCTTCGTCGCCACCCTGTGGGGCGTCCTCAGCGCGAACATGATCTGGTTGCCGCTGGCCAGCCGCATGCGCCGGCTCTCCTCGATCGCGTGCGACCAGATGGAGCTGACGATGGAGGGTGTCCTCGCCCTGCAGGCCGGGGCCAACCCCCGCATGGTCGGCGAGAGGCTGCATTCCATGCTCCCGGGCGGCGTCGCCCGCGCCGAGGAGCAGGCGGCATGAGGAGCGGGTCCGCGAGACGACGGGCGAAGGGCGCCGAGGAGGAGCCGGACGTCACCGAACGCTGGACCGTCAGCTACATGGACATGGTCACCGTCATGATGTGCCTGTTCATCGTCCTGTTCGCCATCAGCCAGGTCGACCAGGACCGCCTGCAGGCGCTGGCCGACTCCCTGGGCGCGGCCCTGGGCTCGGAGGCCTCCACGGTCACGGTGGTGGCCGGCGGGGACGGGGTCCTCACCGACCAGGCGCCTGCCGAGGGCGAGGGCCTGGACGGCTCCCCGGGCATCACCGGCGTCGAGGACGCCGACCAGGCGCAGGAGAACGCGCAGAAGAAGACGGAAGAGGAGACGCGCGCCGAGGCCCAGGCGGAGGTCGACGAGATGGGCCGGCTCCGCTCGGCTCTCCAGAGCGACCTGGCCGCCTCCGGCCTGGCCGACGCCGTGTCCTTCACGATGACCGAACACGGGCTGGTCATCGGGCTGGTCACCCAGGACGTCTTCTTCGAGGCGCGCAGCGCCGAGCTGTCCGGGACGACGCAGCAGGTCGTCGACGTGGTGGCCAGGCGGCTGGCCGGGCTCGACAACGACCTTGTCATCGAGGGCTACGCGAACACATATCAGGACACCCAGCCTTATCCCACGAATTGGGAGCTCTCCGCGGACCGCTCCGTCAAGGTGCTGCGCCGGATGGTCGAGGCCGGCGGCATCGACCCGGCGCGGATCAGCGCCGCGGCCTTCGGCGACGCCCACCCCGTGGCGGACCCGAAGGCGGATCCGGTGGCCGCCAACAGGCGGGTGGACATCGTCGTGGAGACGAAGGCGAGCGCCGCCGTGCGCGAGGAGATCGCGGAGATCCTGGCGTCGGCGGGAGAGGAGTGACGAATGCCTGATCGCAGAATCGTCGGGTCCGCGGGAGCGCGGATCCCGCGCGCGTCCGTCCAGGCGCAGCCCCCGCCCCCTCAGGAGAAGCGGGGCGGGGGACGCGGCATGGGGATCGTGCCCGTCCTGGCGGGGGTGCTGGTCGTCGTCGCGCTGGCGCTGGCCGCAGCCGTCTTCTTCCTGGCGCGCGGGGACCAGTCCGCCCAGTCCGGGGATCCGGGCGCCCCCGCCGAGGGCGCGGTGGTCGCCGTCGAACCGGTCAGCGTCAACCTGGCCGACGGCCACTACCTCCGCGTCGGGTTCTCGATGCAGATGACCGCTGAGGCCGGCGACGGCGTCGACACCGCGCGCGCCCAGGACACTGTGATCGCCCTCTACTCGGGGCGCAAGGCGGAGGACCTGGCGGACGGGGACCAGCGCGAGCACCTCCGTGGGGAGCTCGTCCGGCAGCTGTCCGAGGCTTACGGCGGCGACGTCATGGAGGTGTACTTCACGGACTTCGTCACGCAGTGAGGGGAGGGAGCGGACCGCCTGACGGCGGGTCACGCTCGCCGGTGGACGCCGGCGAGCGTTTCCGCGCGGAATCCTCAACGCCGCGGCCGCCCGGCCGATAGGGAGAAGGTGACGCTCCCTTCGACGCAGCACGCGCAGGGTCGGCGGCCGCCGGTTCCCTATGACTTCCGGCAGCCGATGACGCTGCCACGCGAGTACTCCCGCGTCCTGGAGATGGCGTTCGAGACCTTCTCCAGGCACTGGGCGACGCAGATGGTGGCGAGCCTGCGCACCACCGTCCAGGTCCGTTTCGAGACGCTGGAGATGCGGTCCTACGACGAGTACATCTCCTCGCTCCCGCAGGTGACCACGCTGCTCGTCTGCGGCATCGAGGGCGGTCGGCGCACCGCGCTGGTCGAGTTCCCCCTGGGCTCCGCCCTGGAATGGATCGACCGGATGCTCGGCGGGCGCGGGACGCCCGGCGCGGTGGAGGACCGCGAGCTCACCGACATCGAGGGCGAGCTCGTCGGGCTGCTGATGGGCCGGGCGCTCAAGGATCTCGGCTACTCCTTCTCGACCCTCCTCACCCTGGACGCGACGATCAAGTCCATCCAATACGCGCCGCAGATGGTGCAGGCGGCAGCCGCATCGGCACCCGTGCTGGTCGCCCGCTTCACCATCGACGTCGACGGGCGCGAGTGCGCGGCTTCCGTCATGCTGCCCGCCGAGGGCGTCACCGCGGCGCTGCGCGAGAACCAGGCCGCCGAGGAGCCCGAGGAGGACGAGGAGATCAGGAGCCAGCGCGAGGCCCTGGACCGGACCGCGCAGGAGATCCCGGTGGAGGTCTCCGTCCGCTTCCGGCCCAAGCGCGTCCACGCCCGCGAGCTCACCGCCTTGCGGGCGGGCGACCTCATCGCGCTCCAGCAGTCCGCGTCGGAGCCGCTGGAGGTCGTGGTCGGCGACAAGCTGCTCGCCCACGCGGCGCCCGGTTCGGAGGGGCCGCGCCTGGCCGCCCTCATCGTCACCGTCAAGGAGAACTCATGACGACCACGACCGATTCCGCCGCCTCCCAGCTGGCGGTCCTCCTGCCCTCCCGGACGCCGCTGGCGGCCCGGCCCGCGGGGATCGCGGACCGACCCGTCGAGGGCGCGCGCGCCTGGCGGGCCAGCTACGTCGGGGCGGAGGGGCTCGACATCGTCCTGGCCGTCGCCCCGGACGTGCTCGAAGCCCTCTCGGGACTGGACCGCGCGACCGTGGCCGACGCGCTCGCCTCCGTCATCGAGGGCGCGGTCCGCGACTCCGGGCCCGGGGTCCTCGGGCCCGTCGAGGAGATGCCCATCGAGCAGATCACCCCGGGGGACTCCGACGCCTACGTCCTCGAGGCCGAGGGCGCCCCCCACGCCTGGTTCTGGGCGCGCCGGCACCACGGGCCCACCCAGGCGCCGTCCGCGCCCCTGCCGGCCGGATCGATGAAGGTCCTCTACGACGTCGAACTCTCCCTCACCGTGGAGATCGGGCGAACCCGCCTGCTCATGCGCGACATCATGAACCTCGTGCCCGGCGCCGTCCTGGAGCTGGACCGCAGCGCCGGCAGCCCCGCCGACATCCTGGTCAACGGCCGCATCATCGCGCGCGGCGAGGTGGTCGTCGTCGACGAGGACTACGCGGTGCGCGTCACGGAGATTCTCTCGCCGGAGGGGGAGGACGCCCCGTGAGAGACGATCTCCTGCTGGGACTGCGAGTGATCGTGTCCCTGCTGGTCGTCGTCGCACTGATCTGGCTGGCCGCCCGCAGACTCCAGTCCTCGCGCCGCGGCGAGGCGCCCGACATGCGGGTCGTGGCCCGGCTGCCCCTGACCCGCCGGTCCTCCCTCGCCCTGGTCGAGGTCGAGGGCCGCCGCCTGCTCCTCGGCGTCGGCGACGCCGGCGTCTCGCTGGTGTCCGAGCTCGGGGCGGACGCCGACTGGGACCGCGCCCTCGCGAGCGCCTCGCAGCCGCCGGTGGCGCCCTCGTCGCCGGAGGAGCCGCCCCGCCCGCCCGCAGCGACGGTCCCGGGGGAATCCCCTCGCCCGGCGCCGGGCCACGAGAGCGCGCTGAGCGGCTCCGTGCTCTCGTCCACGACCTGGAAGCAGGCGTGGACCGCATTGTCGTCCGCCTCGGCCCCCTCCGGGAGACACCGGGCATGAGCGCACGCCGGAGCCGACGGGACGATCCGGCGGAGGCCGCCGCGAGGACCCGCCGGCACCTGCGCCGGATCGCGCTCCTGGCCATCGTCCTCGGCGGGCTGTGCCTCGTGTCCGTGCGCGCGGCCCTGGCCGTCCCCACGGACCCCACTCCGCCCACCGATCCGACGCCGCCGACCGTGAGCGTCGACATCAACGGCGTCGCGGGCTCGCCGTCCACGACACTGGTCGTCCTGGCCGCCACCACGGTGCTGGCGATCGCACCCTCGCTGATCCTCATGATGACGAGCTTCACGAAGATCTTCGTCGTGCTCTCCCTGACCCGCAACGCGCTGGGACTGCAGGGGGTCCCCCCGAACCAGGTGATGGCGGGACTGGCGCTGTTCCTCTCCCTGTTCATCATGGCGCCGGTGCTCTCCGACATCAACGACGCGGCGATCCAGCCCTACCTCTCGGGGGCGGTGCCCTTCTCCGACGCCCTGACGGCGGCCGTGGGGCCCCTCCACGACTTCATGACCGCCCACACGCGCCAGGAGGACATCGCCCTGCTCACCCGCGCCGCCGGGATCGCCAACCCCGCGACGCCGGCCGACGTCGGCATGCAGACGCTGGTGCCCGCCTTCATGCTCTCCGAGCTGCGCGCCGCCTTCATCATCGGTTTCGTCATCTACGTGCCGTTCCTCGTCATCGACCTCGTGGTCGCCTCGGTCCTCATGTCGATGGGCATGATGATGCTGCCGCCCGTCATGATCTCCCTGCCCTTCAAGATCCTCCTGTTCGTCCTGGTGGACGGCTGGTCCCTCATCATCACGAACCTGGTGGCGAGCTACTGATGACGACCTCGGACGTGATGGACATCGCCGCTCAGGCGCTCACGCTCGCCTCGAAGCTGGCCCTCCCGATCCTCGTGACGGCGCTCGCGGTCGGCCTGGCGATCTCGCTGCTGCAGTCCCTCACGCAGGTCCAGGACGTCACCCTGACCTTCGTCCCCAAGCTCATCGCCGTCGGAGTCGTGATCGTCCTGGCCGGCGACTGGATGCTGACACAGCTCGTGTCCTCCACCCAGCTGCTGTTCAGCCGGATCCCGGACCTGCTGGGAGGGTGAGGATGGACGTCGTCGCCGCCCTCACGCCCTTCGCGCTCGTCTGCGCGAGGACCACGGCGTTCGTGTTCACCGCGCCGCCCTTCGCCCACGGGGGCATCCCCATGACCGTCAAGACGATGCTGGCGGTGCTCCTCGCCGTATGCCTGGCCCCAGGGCAGACGGCGCCCGACGGCGCGTTCGAGTTGGTGACCGGCGTGGTCACGGAGGTCGGCATCGGAGCGGGCATGGGGCTGCTGGCCTCGACGGTGCTCTCCGCGGTGCAGAGCGCGGGGCACATCATCGACCTGGAGGGCGGGTTCCAGCTGGGCGAGGCCTTCGACCCGCTGACCTCCGCCTCGAGCGGCCCCTACGCGCGTTTCTACCAGATGCTCGCCACCGTCCTGCTCTTCGCCTCCAACGGCTACCAGATGCTGCTCCTCGGTTTCGCGCGCAGCTTCGCGGCGGTGCCCCCCGGCACGGCGCTGGAGGTGCGGGGGCTGAGCGACGCCCTCTCGCGGGAGGTCCCGCAGCTCCTCCTCGCCGCCATCCAGATCGCCGGCCCGCTGGTCGCCGTGCTCTTCCTCGCGGATCTGGGGCTCGGTCTGCTCACCCGGGTGGCGCCCTCCCTCAACGCCTTCGCGATGGGCTTCCCCCTCAAGATCCTGCTCACCCTCGTCCTGGGCGTCGTCGCGCTGGTCGCTCTGCCCTCCGTCGTCTCCGCCCTCGCCTCCCGCGCCGTCGACCTCATCCTGGGGCAGCCATGAGCGAGGGCGGGCAGGAGCGCACCGAGGACGCGACCCCGGAGCACATGAAGAAGGTCCACTCCGAGGGCAGGCTCGGCAAGTCCCAGGACCTCCAGACATGGGTCGGCGTCGGCGCCGCCGCCGCGATGCTGCCGGGCGTCCTCACGCACCTGCACAACGCCGTCCTCACCATCGTCGGCTCGATCGGGCCGCTCATCCGGGACCCCGATCCGCGGGAGGCGGTGAGGGCGCTCGTCCGGGCCATGGGGGAGGTCCCGGGGATCCTGCTGCCCGCCCTGCTGGTCGTCGCCATGACGGCCGTCGTGGTCTCCGTGGCCCAGGGCGGCGTGCACGCCGCCGCGAAACGGGTGCGGCCGCAGCTCAAGCGCGTCAGCCCGCTGTCGGGGTTCCGGCGCGTCTTCGGCCTGTCAGCCCTGTGGAAGGGCGTGACCGACCTGCTCAAGACCGTCGTCATCGGAATGGTCCTGTACACCGCGGCCTCCTCGATGATCCCCCTGATCCGCAGCTCGGGATTGCTCACCCTGCGCCAGCTGCTCGCCGTCGCCCAGGACCACGTCACCACGCTCATGTGGTCCGCCGTCATCGCGGGCATCGTAGTGGCGGCGGCGGACGTGGTCGTCGTCATGCGCCGCAACAAGAAGCAGTCGCGCATGACGAAACGCGAGGTCAAGGACGAGTACCGCAACTCCGAGGGCGACCCCGCCGTCAAACAGGAGATCCGCTCCCGGCAACGGGCGCTCAGCCGGAACCGCATGATCGCCGAGGTCGCGAACGCCGATGTCGTCGTCGTCAACCCCACGCACCTGGCCGTCGCCCTGCGCTACCGACGGGGGGAGGGGCCGCCCCGGGTGGTCGCCCAGGGGAAGGGGGCCATCGCCGAGCGCATCAAGGCGCAGGCCGCGGAGCACCATGTGCCCGTCGTCGAGGACATCCCCCTGGCGCGCGCCCTCATCGCCTCGTGCGCGGTGGGATCCGTGATCCCGCCCGACCTCTACACCGACGTGGCCCGCGTCCTCGCCTTCGTCATGGCCCTGCGCCGGCGGGGCGCCTCGGCGGGCACCCACCGCATGCCGACATCCACCACCCAGGAGGAACACCGGTGACACGCAACGTACGGATCCAGCAGATCGCCACGCCCATCGGCGTCGTCGCGATCGTGTTCCTGCTGGTGGTGCCGATCCCCGCCGCGCTCCTGGACGTCCTGCTCGCGCTGAACATCTCGCTGACGATCCTCGTGCTGCTCACGACCATGGCGATCCGCAAGCCCCTGGACTTCTCCGTGTTCCCCTCCCTGGTCCTGGTCTTCACCCTGTTCCGCCTGGGGCTCAACGTCGCCTCGACCCGGCTGGTCCTGCGCGACGCCTACGCGGGGGAGGTGATCTCCGCGTTCGGCCATTTCGTCGTGGGCGGGTCGATCGTCATCGGGCTCGTGATCTTCCTCATCCTGGTCGTCATCCAGTTCGTCGTGGTCACCAACGGCGCGGGACGCTCCGCGGAGGTGGGGGCCCGCTTCACGCTGGACGCCATGCCGGGCAAGCAGATGGCCATCGACGCGGACCTGAACTCGGGGCTCATCGACGAGAGGGAGGCACGCCGGCGCCGCGCCGAGGTCGCCGCGGAGGCCGACTTCTACGGGGCGATGGACGGCGGATCGAAGTTCGTCAAGGGCGACGCGATCGCCGGCATCGTCATCACGCTGATCAACCTCATCGGCGGGTTCGTCATCGGCATGGTCCAGAAGGGCATGAGCGCCTCCGACGCCCTGGAGACCTATTCGATGCTGACGATCGGGGACGGGCTGGTCACCCAGATCCCCGCGCTGCTGATGTCCGTGTCCACCGGGCTGGTGGTGACGCGCGCCTCGGCGGACGAGGATATGGGCACGGCCGCGGCGCGCCAGATCACCCAGTCGCGCACCGCGATGACGATCGCCGGCGCGGCGGCCCTGGTGATCGCCATCATCCCGGGGATCCCCAGACTGCCCTTCATCGTCGTCGGGGCGCTCCTGCTCGGCGGCGCCCAGATCGCCGCGCGCCGGGACCGGCAGGAGGCCGCGGAGGGCCAGGAGGCCGCCCCTGCGGCGGCGCCCTCGCCCGAGCAGGCCGCGCAGGCGCTGGTGGAGGAGATGGGCGTGCGGCCCCTGGAGGTGCTGCTGGCGCCCGACCTGGTGTCGCTCGTGCGCGGCGACGCGGACAACGACCTCCTGGGACGCATCCGCCTGCTGCGGAGGAAGGTCGCTCTGGACCTCGGGCTCGTCATGCCGCCGGTGCGCACCCGGGATTCGGTGGACCTCCCGCCCTCGACCTACGTCATCCACCTGCACGGGGTGGAGGCCGCCCGCGGCGAGGCGCCTCCCGGCCGCGTGCTGGCGCTGGGGGAGGGGCTGGACCACATGCCGGGGACCCCGGTGGTCGAGCCGGTCTTCGGACTGCCCGGACGCTGGATCCCCCAAGAGCTCGGGCACGTGGCGGAGGCCTCCGGGGCGACCGTGGTGGACCGCGTCTCCCTGGTGGTCACCCACCTGTCGTCGGTCGTGACCGACCACGCCGCCTCCCTGCTCTCCCGGGAGGACGTGCGCGTGCGCAATGAGCGGCTCAAGGAGGACGACCCCTCGCTCGTCGAGGAGCTCGTGCCCGCCGTCCTCGGCCTCGGCGACATCCAGCGGGTGCTCCAGGCCCTGCTCGAGGAGCAGGTCCCGGTGCGCGACCTCGGGCGGATCTACGAGGCCCTGTCGATGCGCGCCAAGACCGGCACCGCCACGGAGGATCTCGCGGAGGCGGCCAGGCTGGCCCTGGGCGACGTCATCGTCTCGCGATGCACGGACGGCGGCGTCCTGCGCGTCCTCACCCTGGACCCGCCCAGCGAGCAGCTGATGGTCGAGGGCCTGCGCACGCGGGAGGGCGGGTCGCAGATCTCGCTTCCCCCGGACCAGATCGAGGCCCTCATGGCGTCCCTGCGGAGCGGCGTCGCCTCGGTGGAGGAGCAGGGCCATCAGGCGGCCCTCGTGTGCTCGCCCACGATCCGCCCGGCACTGCGGCGCCTCACGGTGCTGGCAGCCCCCCATCTCCCGGTGTTGTCCTACGCGGAGGTCGCGACCACGCGCGTGCCGATCGACACGGCGGGAGTGGTGGGGATCCACGCGCAGCAGGTGTCGGGGGGCGCGCCGGCGCCCGAGCGCGAATAGGATCGCGGAGTGCTGGTACTGAGTCGCCGCGAGGGCGAGAAGGTCATGATCGGCGACGACGTGGTCGTCACCGTGGTCGCGGTGCGCGGTGACACGGTGCGGCTGGGGATCGAGGCTCCCCGCGACGTTCCCGTCAACCGTCCCGAGGCCCGCGAGGCCGTGGCCCGGGCCAACGGCGCCTCGGTCCGCTTCGACGACGCCGCGGTGGAGTCGCTGCGGCGCCTCCATCCGGGCTCGCCGCGCCGCTGAGGCCGTCCGGGCCTGGCGCCGCGCCTCCCCGGCCTGTGATCCCGCAGGTGGGCGGGCGCTCACGCGGTGACAACCGGGGAATCCTCACAATCGCGGTCCCCCCGCCGATTCTCCGGCTGGGCACAGGAGGTGCCAGCAGGAGCCATGGAGGGTGGACCGGTGGACGACACCGACGACATGGGCGACATCGTCGCCGACTTCCTGGTCGAGAGCTACGAGAACCTCGATCAGCTGGATCAGGACCTGGTCGCGCTCGAGACGGACCCGTCCTCGCGCGACCTGCTGTCGGGGATCTTCCGCACGGTCCACACCATCAAGGGCACGGCCGGCTTCCTGGGCCTCGGCCACCTCGAGCACCTCGCCCACACCGGCGAGAGCCTGCTGGCCGAGTTGCGCGACGGCGAGCGCGCGATGGACCGCGTGACGGCCGACGCCCTGCTGCTCCTGGTCGACCGGCTGCGCGGGATGCTCGCCTCGATCGAGCGCGGACGCGGGGACGACATCGACGCCGGCGACGCGCTCGCGGCCATCGAGGCGATCCGCTCGGGCGGCGCGCCCCCGCGACCCGAGAGGGAGCCGGCGCCCGGGGACACCGCCCCGGCCCCTGTCGCCGGCCATCGCGCGGAGGCGGCGGACGAGGCGGGCGAGTACTCCCCGCACAGCATCGCGGAGAGCTCCGTGCGGGTCGATGTCGGGCTGCTCGACTCCTTGATGCGCGAGGTCGGCGAGCTCGTCCTCGTGCGCAACCAGATCGATCGGCTCTCCCGGGACGACGCGGACCCGGAGGTCCAGCGCGCGGTCCAGCGGCTGAACCTCATCGCCGGGGAGCTGCAGGAGGGCGTCATGCGCACGCGCATGCAGCCCATCGAGCACGTGTGGTCGGCGATGCCGCGGCTGATCCGGGACCTGTCCCGGACGCTGGACCGCGAGGTCGGGCTCGTCATGGAGGGCGGGGACACCGAGCTCGACCGGGGGCTGCTGGAGGCCGTCAAGGACCCCCTGACCCACCTGGTCCGCAATGCGGTCGACCACGGCATCGAGCCTCCCGGAGACCGGGCGGCGGCGGGGAAGCCGAGGAAGGGGACGGTCACGCTGCGGGCCTTCCACGCCGGCGGGCAGGTGGTCGTCGAGATCTCCGACGACGGACGGGGCATCGATCCCGACGCCGTCGGGCGGGCCGCCGTCGCGCGCGGACTGCGCACCGAGGGACAGGTGCGGTCCATGGGCACGTCCGAGCTTTTCGGCCTGCTCTTCGAGCCCGGGTTCTCCACGGCCGAGAAGGTCACCAACATCTCCGGGCGCGGCGTCGGCATGGACGTCGTGCGCTCCAAGGTCGAGGGGATCGGCGGGTCGGTCGACGTCGAGTCCGTCATCGGGGCGGGCACGACGTGGCGGATGCGGATCCCGCTGACGCTGGCCATCATGCCGGCCCTGACCGTGGAGTGCGGTGGCGAGGTCTTCGCCATCGCCCAGGTGAACCTCCTCGAACTGGTCGCCATCCGCTCGGGCGAGGAGGGCCCCCGCATCGAATGGGTCGGGGACGCCCCAGTCTTCCGCCTGCGCGGGTCCCTGCTGCCCCTGGTCCCCCTGGCGGACGTCCTGGGCCTCGACCCGGGCGAGGACGACCTGGTCATCGCCGTCATGCAGGTCGATGACGAGCGTTTCGGGCTCATGGTCGACCGGGTGTTGAACACGGAGGAGATCGTCGTCAAGGCCCTGTCCTCGCGGGTCAAGCAGCTCGGGCTGTTCTCCGGAGCGACCGTGCTGGGGGACGGGACCGTGGCGCTGATCCTCGACCTCCAGGCGGTCGCCCGCCAGGCGCTGGGAACGGACGCGGGCGATCTCGTGCGCACACGGTCCCCGCAGACGGTCCCGCCGGAGGCCGCGGAGACGCGGCTCGAGCGCCTCCTGGTCGTCGGGGCCGCCGGCGGGCGCCGGGTCGGAGTGCCGTTGGAGGTCGTGACCCGCCTGGAGCGCCTGCCCGCCGACAGCGTGGAGAGGGTCGGCGCCCGCGAGGTCCTCCAATACCGCGGGGCGCTGGTCCCGCTGGTCCGCCTCGACGACGTCCTGGGGACGGGGTCGGCCGGGGACGCCGACGACCTGCCCGTGGTCGTCGTGGCCACCGGCCGCGGAGGGAGCCTCGCCCTCGCCGTCGACCAGATCCTCGACGTCGTCGACCACGATCCCTCCGAGCGATCCGAGGTGCGCGACACCGCCCTGGTGGCATCGACCGTCATCGACGGCCAGGTCACCGAGCTCCTCGACCTCCCCGCGCTGATCCGCTCGGCGGAGCCGGTCCAGGCGTTCGACCTCGAGAGGATGGGAGCCTGACATGACCGCCACCTTCGTCACCTTCGAGGTCGGGGACCACACCTGGGGCCTCGACGTCCACGCGGTCAGGGAGGTCCTCCCGGTCCACGTCACGACCCGGGTCCCGCGGGCCGACGAGACGATCGCCGGGCTCGTCAACCTCCGCGGGCAGGTCGTGCTCTCCCTGGACCTGCGCACCCGGCTCGGCATCCCGGGGGAGCGGACCCCGGCCGAGCAGATGATGATCGTCGTCGACCGCGCCGCGGAGCCCATCTCCCTGGTCGTCGACCGCATCGGGGAGGTCGTCGAGGTCGAGGACGCCGACTTCGACGACCCGCCGAGAACCCTGGGAGCCGAGCTCCGGCCCTTCGTGCTCGGGGCGTACAAGCTGACGGACAGGCTGCTGCTCGCGCTTGACGTCGACGCCGTGACCTCCCGCTGAAACACACTCTCGCCATCCACGAATCGAGTCCCGACATGACTGCTGTCACCGCCGCATCCACCACCTCCTCGCTCCCGACACCGGGGCCCGACCCCTCTGGCCTGCCCGATCCCGGCGCCTCCGCGGACGGGGACCGCCAGCGCCGGTTCCGCACCGAGGACATCGCCGTGAGCACGAAGATGATCCTGACGATCGTCGTCTCGATCGTCGTCGTCGCCATCGTGTGCGCCCTGTCCATCGTGCGCATCAGCTCCCTCAGCGGTTCCATCGCGAACCTCGAGGACCGGGCGATCACCCCGCAGACCTACTTGCTCAACACCCAGCGCTGGTTCCAGGCCAGCCGCTCGCGGGTCCTGGAGTACGGCATGGTCGGGGAGTCGGAGCGCGAGGACGTCACCCAAGAGCGCAAGGACTACGACGCGAAGACCCAGGAGAACATCGACGCCTTCGCGCCCTACGCCCTCGACGCGGACGCCTACGAGGCGCTCAAGGACGGCTTCTCCGACTACCAGCGAGCCGCGGACGCCATCGAGGCCGCGGCGGACCGCGGCTCGGACGCCTACCACGCCGCCTACGTCTCCCAGGTGCGCGACCTCGTCACCCAGATCGGGGACAACGTGCAGACCCTTGAGGACAAGGTCATCCAGCAGGCCGGCGCGGACACCGCCAGCGCCCGCGCCGAGTCCGCGACCTCGCGGTGGATGATGGTCGGCATCGCGCTGGCGGGCACCGTCCTCGTCCTCATCATCGTCGGCACGACGATGCGCCAGATCTCGGGGCACCTCCGGATGCTGCGGGCCGCCGTCGACCGCATCGGGGACGGCGACCTGCGCACGCCGGTCGGGCTCAAGGCGCGCGACGAACTCGGCCAGGTCGCCGCGTCCCTCGAGATCGCCCGGGGCCACCTGCGGAACATGACCGCGCAACTGGCCGAGCTGATCCACAACGTGTCCTCCTCGGCGGAGGAGCTGGCCGCCGCGAACCACCAGGCGGTGGCCGGGTCGCAGGCCGTCACCGCCGACGCGGGGGTCGTCGCCTCGGCGACCGAGCAGATCACCTCGACGATCCAGTCGGTGGCCGCCGGCGCGGAGGAGATGAGCGCCTCGATCCGAGAGATCGCGAAGAGCGCCAGCGACGCGGCCAAGGTCGCCACCTCTGCCGCAGAGAAGGCCGAGCAGACGAACACGCAGGTGGCGCGCCTCGGGGAGTCCTCCCAGGAGATCGGAGACGTCGTCAAGGTCATCACCTCGATCGCGGAGCAGACGAACCTCCTGGCGCTCAACGCGACGATCGAGGCGGCCCGGGCCGGCGAGGCGGGCAAGGGGTTCGCGGTGGTGGCCGGCGAGGTCAAGGACCTCGCCCAGGAGACCGCCAAGGCGACGAAGGACATCGCGGGCCGCGTGACGGCCATCCAGAACGACACGGTCACCGCCGTGGACGCCATCGGCGAGATCTCGCACACCGTCCAGGAGATCAACGACCTCCAGATGACGATCGCCTCCGCCGTCGAGGAGCAGACCGCCACGACGAACGAGATGTCCCGCAGCGTGACCGAGGCGGCCTCGGGCTCCGGCGAGATCGCGACGAACGTCGGGAAGGTGGCGACGAACGCCGCGGAGGCCACGGAGGCTCTCGGGCAGTCGGCGGACGCCCTGGCGGAGCTCGCCCGCATGGCCGGCGAGTCCAACCAGACGATCTCCCGGTTCAAGTTCTGACGTGGGGGAGACCAGGACTCCGGGTCGCGGGGCGGACGCCTCCGCCCCGCGGCCGATCCGGGCGCTCGTCGTCGACGACTCGGTCGTCGTGCGGCGCCTGCTCGTCCGCACGCTGAACGAGGACCCCCTCATCGAGGTCGCGGGGACCGCCGCCAACGGGCGGATCGCGATCGAGCGGGCCCGCAGCCTGCGCCCCGACGTCGTCACGATGGACGTCGAGATGCCCGTGATGGACGGGATCGAGGCCGTTCGCGCGTTGCGCGCCGAGGGCCTGCGCATGCCGATCATCATGTTCTCCACGCTCACCGAGCGCGGCGCGACGGCGACGCTGGACGCCCTCGCCGCGGGCGCCAGCGACTACGTGGCGAAGCCCGCCGGGACGGGCAGCCTGGAGGAGTCGCTGCGGCGGGTGTCCTCCCAGCTGCTCCCCCGCATCCACGGGCTGGTCCGCAGGCGCGGCCCGCGCGAGGCGCGTCCGGCGACGCGCCTGGCCCCGCCGCCCGCCGTCGCCGTGCCCCGCCTCATCGTCGTCGGATCCTCGACGGGCGGGCCCAACGCCCTGTCCACCGTCGTCGCGGCGCTCGAGCGCCCGCTCCCCGTGCCGGTCCTCGTGGTCCAGCACATGCCGCCGGTCTTCACCCGGCAGTTCGCCGAGCGCCTCGACGGGCTTGGACCGGCGAGGGTCGTCGAGGCGGGCGCGGGCGAGGCCCTGCGGGCCGGGACGATCCACATCGCTCCGGGCGGGCGCCACATGGCGGTCGTGAGCCGAGGCGGGGCCCTGGAGGCGGGCCTGAGGGACGACCCGCCCGTGAACTACGTGCGCCCCTCCGTCGACGTGCTCTTCGACTCGGCGGTGGCCGCCGTCGGCGGCGCGGTGCTGGGCGTCGTCCTCACCGGCATGGGGTCGGACGGGCTGGAGGGGTGCCGGCGCATCGTGAAGGCCGGAGGCTCCGTCCTCGTCCAGGACGAGGACACATCCGTCGTGTGGGGGATGCCGGGCGCGGTGGCCCGCGCCGGGCTGGCCCGCGCCGTGCTCCCCCTGGACGCCGTCGCCGCCGCCATCGGGCGCCGGGCATCGGGGGCCGGCGAATGAGCGTGTCCCCGCAGTCCTTCGCCTTCGTCAGCGACCTCGTGCGGACCCGGAGCGCGATCCAGCTGCCTCCCGGCAAGGAGTACCTGGTGGAGAACCGCCTGCTGCCGGTGGCGCGGTCCGCGGGGTTCACCGGGCCGGCCGCCATCGATGAGTTCGTGCGCCACGCGCCGGGGGACCCGGCGGCCCTGGAGCGGATCGTCGAGGCCCTCACCACCAACGAGACATCGTGGTTCCGCGACCGCGTCCCCTTCGACACGCTGCGAGAGACGGTGCTGCCGGCCGTGACGGCGGGCAGGCCGGGACCGGGGATCCGGATCTGGTCGGCCGCCTGCTCGACCGGGCAGGAGCCGTACAGCGTCGCGATGACCCTGGCCGAGACCGGGATCCGGGACTTCTCGATCCTCGCCACCGACCTGTCGGGCGAGGTGCTCGACCGGGCTCGCGCGGGCGTGTACTCCCAGCTGGAGGTCAACCGGGGCCTGCCCGCCGCCCTGCTGGTGCGCTACTTCTCGCGGGAGGGGTCCCGGTGGAGGATCGACATCCCCATGCGATCGAGCGTCACCTTCATGCGGCACAACCTCCTTGATCAGCCCCCGCAGTGGGGGCCGTTCGACGTCGTGTTCCTGCGCAACGTCCTCATCTACTTCGACTCGCCCACGAAAACGGCGATCCTGCGCAAGATCGCGCGGGTCGTGCGCCCGGGCGGCTTCCTGTTCCTCGGCTCGGCGGAGGCCCCGTGGGGCGCGGAGCCGCTGTGGCATCGGGTCGGGACCGCCGCCGGCCCGGTCTACCAGCTCTCAGGAGATCGATCATGAAGGCACTCGTCATCGACGACTCACGTGTCATGCGCCGCATCGTCGGCGGCCAACTGCGCGGGCTCGGGTTCTCCGTGGTGGAGGCGGGGAACGGCCGGGAGGCCATGGAGGTCCTGGCTGAGCAGGACGAGGGCGGGGCCGTGGACCTGGCCTGCGTCGACTGGAACATGCCGGTCATGGACGGACTGTCTTTCGTGACGGCCGTCCGCGCCCGCAAGGAGTGGCGCGGCGTCACCCTGATGATGGTGACGACCGAGTCGGAGCGCGACCAGATCGTGCGGGCGCTCGCCGCGGGCGCGCACGAGTACCTCATCAAACCGTTCACGCCCGACGCGCTGCGCGACAAGCTCGCGCTGCTCGGGCTCCTGCCGGACGAGGAGTCGCTGTGAGCAGAGGGGCCGTCATGGACACGGGATCTCCCAGCGAGGAGCAGCAGGTGCTGGGTATCGCCCAGGACCTGTTCGCCGCCATGGTGGACGGGGGGACGGACGGCCTGGGGCCCTGGGCCGGGCCCATGCCGGGTCTGGAGGCCCCGTTGCACGCCTGGGTGGATGCCATCGGGGAGGCGGGCACGCGGACGCTGGTCTCGGCCGGGGAGGGGACTTGCCGGGAACTCGCGCGGCGGCTGCTGGGGCTGGGCGACGCCGACCCGCTGGAGCAGGAGGACCTCCTCGACGCGATGCGGGAGGTGGCGAACATCATCGGGGGCAACGTGAAGTCCCTCATGCCGGGGGCGGGCAGGCTCACGCCCCCGGGCGCGGATACGGCGCCCCCTCCCGGGCGCGGGTCCCGGCGGCTGGAGGTCCGGCTCCGGTGGCGCGGCGCCCCGATCCTCGTGAGCCTGTGGAGTCTGACCGATGACGAGACGGAGGAGCGGAACCGATGAGAGTGCTCGTGGCGGATGACAGCCGGGTGATGCGCAGGATCGTGGCGAGGACGCTGCGCCAGGCGGGCTACGACTGGGAGGTCCTGGAGGCGGAGGACGGGGTCCAGGCGCGCGACCTGGCGATGGCGGAGCAGCCCGACCTGGTGCTCTCCGACTGGAACATGCCCAATCTGAGCGGCATCGAGATGCTGCGCAGCCTGCGCCGGGCCGGCTGCGACGTGCCGGTGGCCCTCGTGACCTCCGAGGGCTCGCCCCAGATGCGGGAGCTCGCGCGGCAGGAGGGCGCGCTGTTCCTCATCGCCAAGCCCTTCACCGCGGAGCAATTCCGCGCCGAGATCGAGCAGGTGCTCGAGTGATCGGGCCCGAGACGCGCCTGCCGGAGGCGAAGGCCGTGCGCGACCTGCTCATCGGGACCGCCGGGCGCGACGTCAGCCTGACGGTGGACGGCGAGGGCCTGGACCCCGGCGCTCCCGGCGGAGCCGTCGTCGCCGAGTACGTGACCGATCTGGGCCACAGCGTCGCCCTGATCGCCCTGGACCTCCCGCTGGCCGCCCACCTGGGGGCGGCCCTGGGCCTGGTGCCGCCCGCCGTCTCCCAGGAGGCGGTGCGCGACGGCTACCTGTCCGACGACCTGCTGGACAACGCCTACGAGGTGCTCAACATCGCGGGCTCCCTGTTCAACGTCGGCGACGCGCCCCACGTGCGCCTCATCGAGGGCCTCTACGACACGTCCAGCGCCCCGCTGCCCGCGGAGATCGACCGCTGGCTGCGCGGGTACGTCCCCCGCCTGGACGCGGCGTGCGAGGTGCGGGGCTACGGGGCGGGGCGCCTCTCGGTCCTCCTGCGCTGAGTTCACCGGCGGCGACGCCCTCGTGAATCCGCCCACAAAGCGGGACCCGCCTTGCCGGGGGGAGCGGGCGAGCATATCATGTGTATTTGCGCCTGATTGTGCCCGAGGTGACCTGTACCCACACGCCGAAACCCGCGCTGAGCGTGACGGACAGCGTCAGATAGGGGCCGCAGGCTGCCCAGCGCATCACGAATCGCAGGGAAGGACCCCCTTTGGCTGTCAGTAGCCCCACTGCACACCAGCCCAGGACCCGTATCTCTTTCGCCAAGCTCAAGGAACCGCTCGAGGCCCCGAACCTGCTCGGCCTGCAGACCGAGAGCTTCGACTGGCTGCTCGGCGACGACGCGTGGAAGGCTCGCGTCGAGGCGGCGAAGGCGTCGGGACTCTACGAGGTCCCCGACGTCTCGGGTCTGGAGGAGATCTTCGAGGAGATCTCCCCCATCGAGGACGTCGCCCAGACGATGTCGCTGTCGTTCCGCGATCATCGCCTGGAGAAGCCGAAGTACTCCGTGGAGGAGTGCAAGGCGAAGGACTACACCTACTCGGCCCCGATGTACGTCACCGCCGAGTTCATGAACTACAACACCGGCGAGATCAAGTCCCAGACGGTCTTCATGGGGGACTTCCCGCTGATGACGAAGCGCGGGACGTTCATCATCAACGGCACCGAGCGCGTCGTGGTCTCCCAGCTCGTGCGCTCGCCCGGCGTGTACTTCGAACGCACCAGCGACCGGACCTCCGACAAGGACGTCTTCGGCGCGAAGGTGATCCCCAGCCGCGGCGCGTGGCTGGAGCTCGAGATCGACAAGCGCGACGCCGTCGGCGTGCGCATCGACCGCAAGCGCAAGCAGCCCGTCACCCACTTTCTCAAGGCCATCGGCATGACCGAGGGCGAGATCCGCGAGACCTTCAAGGACTACCCGGTCCTGCTGGAGACGCTGGAGAAGGACACGGTGCACACCCAGGAGGAGGCTCTCCTGGACATCTACCGCAAGATCCGCCCCGGCGAGCCGGCGGTGGTCGACGCCGCCCAGGCGCTGCTCAACAACTTCTACTTCGATCCCAAGCGCTATGACCTGGCCAAGGTCGGACGCTACAAGATCAACAAGAAGCTCGCGCTGGAGGCCGACCCCAAGGAGTCGACTCTCACGCTGGAGGATATCGTCGCGACGCTGAAGTACCTCCTCGCCCTCCACCAGGGGGAGAAGGCGTTCGCGGGGATGAGGGCCGGCCAGCCGGTGGAGGTGCGCGTCGAGACCGACGACATCGACCACTTCGGCAACCGCCGCATCCGCGCGGTGGGGGAGCTCATCCAGGCCCAGGTCCGCACGGGCCTGGCGCGCATGGAGCGCACGGTGCGCGAGCGCATGACGACGCAGGAGGCGGACTCGATCACGCCTCAGACGCTGATCAACATCCGCCCCGTCGTCGCCGCGATCAAGGAGTTCTTCGGGACCTCCCAGCTGTCGCAGTTCATGGACCAGAACAACCCGCTGTCGTCCCTGGGGCACAAGCGCCGCCTGTCCGCGCTGGGCCCCGGCGGCCTGTCCCGCGACCGCGCGAGCCTCGAGGTCCGCGACGTGCACCCGTCGCACTACGGGCGCATGTGCCCCATCGAGACCCCTGAGGGTCCGAACATCGGCCTGATCGGCAACATGGCGACCTTCGCGCGGATCAACCCCTTCGGGTTCATCGAGACCCCGTACCGGGTCGTGCGCGACGGCCAGGTCACCGACGAGGTCGAGTACCTCACGGCCGACGACGAGTACGGGCACTTCATCGCCCAGGCCTCCAGCCCCCTGAACCCCGACGGCACCTTCGCCGAGGAGCAGGTCCTATGCCGGGTCGCCGGCGACGACCCGACCCTCGTCCATCGCGACGAGGTCGACTACATGGACGTCTCCGCCCGGCAGATGGTGTCGGTGGCGACGGCCTTCATCCCCTTCCTCGAGCACGACGACGCGAACCGCGCCCTCATGGGGGCGAACATGCAGCGCCAGGCCGTGCCGCTGCTGCGCACGGAGGCCCCGCTGGTGGGCACCGGCATGGAGCGGCGCGCAGCCGCGGACTCCGGGGAGATGGTGATCGCCGAGCATGCGGGCGTCGTCACCGAGGCCTCGGCCGACCTCATCGTCGTCACGACGGACGAGGGCGGGCGCGACGTCTACCGCCTGGAGAAGTTCGAGCGCTCGAACCCGGGGAACTGCACGAACCAGCGCACCATCGTCGACGAGGGCGACCGCGTCGAGGTCGGCACGGTCCTCGCGGACGGCCCCGCCACGGATCACGGCGAGGTGGCGCTCGGCAAGAACCTGCTGGTCGCCTACATGTCGTGGGAGGGCCTCAACTACGAGGACGCGGTCATCCTGTCGCGCCGCGTGGTCGAGGAGGACCTCCTCACCTCGATCCACATCGAGGAGTACGAGGTCGACGCCCGCGAGACGAAGCTCGGCGAAGAGGAGATCACCCGGGACATCCCCAACGTCTCCGAGGAGTCGCTGGCGGATCTCGACGAGCGCGGCATCATCCGCATCGGCGCCGAGGTCGTGGCGGGCGACGTGCTGGTGGGCAAGGTCACCCCGAAGGGGGAGACGGAGCTGACCAGCGAGGAGCGCCTCCTGCGCGCGATCTTCGGCGAGAAGGCCCGCGAGGTGCGCGACACCTCGCTGCGCGTGCCCCACGGCGAGGAAGGCATCGTCATCGGGGTGCGGGAGTTCAACGACGAGGAGGACGATCTCAACCCGGGCGTGCGCCAGACGGTGCGCGTCTACGTCGCCCAGCGCCGCAAGATCACGGTCGGCGACAAGACCTCGGGACGCCACGGCAACAAGGGCGTCGTCTCGAAGATCCTGCCCGCGGAGGACATGCCGTTCCTGGAGGACGGGACCCCCGTGGACATCATCCTCAACCCGCTGGGCGTGCCCGGCCGCATGAACGTCGGCCAGGTGCTCGAATACCACCTGGGGTGGCTGGCCCACCAGGGCTGGGACGCGTCCGCGGCCGTCGAGGCCGGCGAGGAGTGGACGAAGCACCTGCCCGAGGACGGCGTGGTCGTGGCCCCGGGCTCCCTGGTCGCCACGCCCGTGTTCGACGGCCTGGAGCCGGAGGAGCTCAAGGGCCTGCTGCGCTCGGTGAACCCGAACCGCGACGGCGACCGCCTGATCGACGAGGAGGGCAAGGCCAGGCTCTTCGACGGACGGTCCGGTGAGCCCTTCCCGTACCCGATCGCGGTGGGCTACACGTACACGCTGAAGCTCCACCACCTGGTGGATGACAAGATCCACGCCCGCTCCACGGGTCCCTACTCGATGATCACGCAGCAGCCGCTGGGCGGGAAGGCCCAGTTCGGCGGCCAGCGCTTCGGCGAGATGGAAGTCTGGGCGATGGAGGCCTACGGGGCCGCCTTCGCCCTCCAGGAGCTGCTGACCATCAAGTCGGACGACACGTCGGGCCGCGTCAAGGTCTATGAGGCGATCGTCAAGGGCGAGGACATCCCCGAGCCCGGCATCCCTGAGTCCTTCCGCGTGCTCATCCAGGAGATGCGGTCGCTGTGCCTGAACGTCGAGGCCCTCGACGCGGCCGGCAACGCCATCGACCTGCGCGACGAGGACGACGAGGACTACAACGTGCGCGAGGACCTGGGCATCACCCTGGACGCCCGTCCGAACGCCGCTGCCACGATCGACGCGATCTGAGGAGATACGAGAAATTGCTCGACGCCAAGACGTTCGACAGCCTGCGAATCACCCTTGCCACCAACGACGACATCGCCGGCTGGTCCCACGGTGAGGTGAAGAAGCCCGAGACGATCAACTACCGCACCCTCAAGCCCGAGCGCGACGGCCTGTTCGGAGAGCAGATCTTCGGACCGACCCGCGACTGGGAGTGCGCGTGCGGGAAGTACAAGCGGATCCGCTACAAGGGCATCGTCTGCGAGAAGTGCGGGGTGGAGGTCACCCGCTCCAAGGTGCGCCGTGAGCGCATGGGCCACATCGACCTGGCCGCCCCGGTCACCCACATCTGGTACTTCAAGGGCGTGCCCTCCCGCCTCGGGTACGTCCTCAACCTCGCCCCGAAGGACCTGGAGAAGGTCATCTACTTCGCGGCCTACATGATCACCGAGATCGACGAGAAGGGACGCGACGAGGACCTGCCGGAGCTGCGCGCCGAGCTGGAGGTCCAGAAGAAGCAGCTGGAGTCCCAGCGCGACACGGCCATCAACGACCGCGCCGAGCGCCTGGAGAAGGACCTCGCCCAGATGGAGGGCGAGGGCGCCAAGGCGGCCGAGCGCGAGAAGGCCCGCAAGTCCGGCGAGCGCGAGATGGGCCAGATCCGTCGCCGCTTCGACCAGGACCTCGACCAGCTGGAGAAGGTGTGGGAGCGCTTCGTGGGCCTCAAGGTCGGCGACCTCGAGGGCGACGAGCGCCTGTACCGCCAGATGGTGCTGCGCTACGGCACCTACTTCAAGGGCGACATGGGCGCGGCCGCGATCCAGAAGCGGCTGCAGACCTTCGATCTGGAGGGGGAGGTCTCCGCTCTGCGCGAGACCATCGCGAACGAGTCCGGTCCGCGCAAGTCCCGCGCCATCAAGCGCCTGAAGGTCCTCAACGCGTTCGTGTCCACCGGGAACAAGCCGGAGTCCATGGTGCTCACCAACATCCCGGTGATCCCCCCGGATCTGCGCCCGATGGTGCAGCTCGACGGCGGGCGCTTCGCGACCTCGGACCTCAACGACCTCTACCGCCGCGTCATCAACCGCAACACGCGCCTCAAGCGCCTGCTGGAGCTGGGCGCCCCGGAGATCATCGTCAACAACGAGAAGCGCATGCTCCAGGAGTCCGTCGACGCGCTCTTCGACAACGGGCGGCGCGGCCGTCCGGTGGCGGGGCCGGGCAACCGCCCGCTGAAGTCGATCTCCGACATGCTCAAGGGCAAGCAGGGGCGTTTCCGCCAGAACCTCCTGGGCAAGCGCGTGGACTACTCGGGCCGTTCGGTCATCGTGGTCGGCCCCCAGCTCAAGCTCCACCAGTGCGGCCTTCCCAAGCAGATGGCGCTCGAGCTGTTCAAGCCCTTCGTCATGAAGCGCCTGGTGGAGAAGAACTACGCGCAGAACGTCAAGGCCGCCAAGCGCAAGGTCGAGCGCCAGCGCCCGGAGGTCTGGGACGTCCTCGACGACGTCATCCGCGAGCACCCGGTGCTGCTCAACCGCGCCCCGACGCTGCACCGCCTGGGCATCCAGGCCTTCGAGCCGCAGCTCATCGAGGGCAAGGCCATCCAGCTGCACCCTCTGGCCTGCGGGGCGTTCAACGCCGACTTCGACGGCGACCAGATGGCGGTCCACCTGCCGCTGGGCGCCGAGGCGCAGGCCGAGGCCCGCATCCTCATGCTGTCGACGAACAACATCCTCAAGCCCTCCGACGGTCGCCCCGTGGCGATGCCGTCCCAGGACATGATCATCGGGCTGTTCCACCTCTCCTCCGACCCGAACCCGGAGGTGCCGGTCGCGCGCGACGAGAAGGGCGACGAGGTCGTCCCGACCTACTCCTCGGAGGCGGAGGCGCGGATGGCCTTCGACAACGGGGACCTGGATCTCAACGCCCGCGCGGTCATCCGGTTCACGGACATCGTCCCGCCGGCCGGCTGGACGGCGCCCGAGGGCTGGAGGGAGGGCGACCCGATCCTGCTCGAGACGTCCCTGGGCCGCGCGATCTTCAACGAGACCCTGCCCGTCGACTACCCCTACGTCAATGAGGTGGTGGACAAGGGCAAGCTGGCGGACATCGTCAACACGCTCACCCAGCGCTACCCGAACGTGCTGGTCGCGGAGTGCCTGGACGCCCTGAAGTCCTACGGCTTCTACTGGTCGACGTGGTCGGGCATCACGATCGCGTTCTCCGACATCCAGGCGTCCCCCCGCAAGGAGGAGATCCTCGCGGGCTACGAGGCCAAGGCCGCCGAGATCCAGGACCAGTTCGAGATGGGCCTCATCACGGAGGACACCCGGTACGAGGAGCTGGTCAACCTCTGGCTGGAGTGCACCGACAAGGTCGCCCAGGACATGCGCAGCAACTTCACCGCCCGCAACACCGTGTACCGGATGGTGAACTCGGGGGCGCGAGGCAACTGGAGCCAGGTGCAGCAGATCGCCGGCATGCGCGGCCTGGTCTCCGACCCGAAGCAGAAGCTCATCGAGCGCCCGATCAAGGCGAACTACCGCGAGGGCCTGACCGTCCTCGAGTACTTCATCGCCACCCACGGCGCCCGCAAGGGCCTGGCGGACACGGCGCTGCGCACGGCCGAGGCCGGTTACCTCACCCGGCGCCTGGTCGACGTCTCCCAGGACGTCATCGTCCGCGAGGAGGACTGCGGCACCCGGCAGGGCGTGCGCGTGCCGGTGGCGCGCCAGGACGACGAGGGCCGGTGGGTTCCAGCCGCCGACCTCGAGACCTCGGTGTACGCCCGCACGCTCGCCCGCGACGCGATCGGGGCGGACGGCTCCGTCGTCAAGGCGGCGGGTTCCGACCTGGGGGACGAGGAGGTGGCCGAGCTGGTGGCCGCCGGCGTCCCGGAGGTCTCCGTGCGCTCGGTGCTGACCTGCGAGTCCCAGGTCGGCGTGTGCGCGAAGTGCTACGGGCGGTCCCTGGCCACCGGCAAGACGGTGGACATCGGCGAGGCCGTGGGCATCATCGCGGCCCAGTCGATCGGCGAGCCCGGCACGCAGCTGACGCTGCGGACGTTCCACACGGGCGGCGCGGCGTCGGCCTCGGACATCACCCAGGGCCTGCCCCGCGTCCAGGAGCTCTTCGAGGCCAGGTCCCCGAAGGCCGAGGCCAAGATGACGGAGGCGGCCGGCCGCGTCCACATCGATGACGACGACCCGTCGACGCGGCGGGTGGTCATCACCCGCGACGACGGCAAGGAGGACCTCGTCATCGAGGTGTCGCGCCGGCCGAAGCTCCTCGTCAAGGAGGGCGAGCACATCGATGCGGGGACGCCGCTGACGGAGGGCCAGCTGGATCCCAAGGAGGTGCTGCGCATCATGGGCCGCAACGTCGCCCAGAAGCAGCTCGTCGACGAGGTCCAGAAGGTCTACGCGGACCAGGGCGTGGGCATCCACGCCAAGCACATCGAGGTCATCGTGCGCCAGATGCTGCGCAAGATCACCATCCTGGAGCCGGGCGACACGGACTTCATGCCCGGAGAGCTGGTGGACCGCATGGCCTACCTGGGGCAGAACCGCCGGGTCGCGGCCGAGGGCGGGCAGCCCGCGTCGGGGCGCCAGATGCTCATGGGCATCACGAAGGCGTCGCTGGCCACCGACTCGTGGCTGTCGGCGGCGTCCTTCCAGGAGACCACGAAGGTGCTGACCGATGCCGCGATGAACGGCAAGTCGGACTCGCTGGTCGGCCTGAAGGAGAACGTCATCCTGGGCAAGCTGATCCCCGCCGGCACGGGGCTCGCGCGGTACAACCACGTGAACGTCGAGCCGACGCCGGAGGCCCTGGCCAACTCGAATTACTCCGAGCTGGACTTCCAGGACGGCGATGTGTCCCCCGAGTTCCTCCACTCGTTGGAGAGCATCGACTTCGGGATGCCGTTCCAGGAGTGATCCCGCGGGGCGCCCGCCTGTGAGCGGGACCAGGGGCCCGGACCGCCGGCGGTGCGCCGTCGCGGTCCGGGCCCTTTCCCGTCCCGCGTGCCATCCTCCGGCCGGCGGAGCGTCAGCGGATGATGCGCCGGTCGCGGTCGGGGGCGCCGTCCTCGTTCATGTCGGAGCCACGGACTCCCCGGGCGTCATGGCGCAAGAGGGCCGCGCCGAGGGCGGCGGAGGCCGTCGATCCCACCAGGACGGCGGCGCGGGCCTCCTCCACCAGCGAGGGGTCCTCGAAGGACAGGCCAGCGATGAGCATCGACACGGTGAACCCGATCCCGCAGAGCAGCCCCACCGGCAGGAGGTCCCTCACCCCGATCGAGTCCGGCAGCCGCAGGCGCGTCCACGCGGTGACCGCCTTCGTCGTGAGCAGGACCCCCAGGGGCTTGCCGAGGACGAGGGCGGCCGACACCGCCCAGACCAACGGCTGGGCGAGCAGCCCGGACCGGCCGGGCCCGCCCACCGGATCGAGGGGGACGCCGGCGGCGAAGACGGCGAAGACGGGCAGCGCGATCCCGTTGGACAGGGGGCGCAGCGCCAGGTCGATGCGCGTCGCGCGCGAGAGCCCCGCCGCGGCGCCGGACCCGGTCCCCTCCGTCCCGGAGCCGGCGGGCACGGCGAGCCCCAGCGCGACCCCCGCGATCGTGGGATGGACGCCGGAGGCGTGCATGAGGGCCCAGGCGGCCACGGCGACGGGGGCCATCAGCCACCATCGCATCCGCCTCCGCCGCGCGAGGACGGCGAACACGGCGACCATCGCGAGCGAGCCGATCAGAGCCAGGGGCGAGATGCCGCCCTCGGCGGGGTAGAAGACGGCGATGAGGAGGATGCCGATGAGGTCGTCCACGACCGCGAGCGTGAGGAGGAAGCTGCGCAGCGCGCCGGGCAGCCCCCGGCCGAAGAGGGCCAGCACGGACACCGCGAAGGCGATGTCGGTCGCGGTGGGGATCGCCCACCCGTGGGCGTGGGCCCCGCCGGCGGCGAGCGCGTCGACCGCCAGATAGACGAGGGCGGGCGCCGCCGCGCCCCCCATCGCGGCGAGGACCGGGACGGCCGCCTGGCGAGGGCGGCGCAGGCTCCCGACGCGGAACTCCTGGATGAGCTCCAGGCCGACGGTGAAGAAGAAGACCGTCAGCAGCCCATCCTGGGCCCACTGGCCGACGGTGAGGTCCAGGTGGAGGGGGAGCGGGCCGATTGATGCGGGGCCGACCCTCGCCGAGGACACGGCCTCGAACGCCTCACGGGTCGGGGCGTTGGCCAGGACCAGGCCGGCGACGGCGCCGAGGAGGATGAGGAGGCCGCCCGTGGTCTCCCTGCCGAGGAGCGCTCGGAGACCGCGAGAGGGGAGGAAGGGCGTCATGGGAGCTCCTGGGGCCGGACATCACGGATCGCGACGCCCCGCGCGGGCGGGGCGGCCGACCAGGCTTCCCGGCGCACCGCGGACCAGCTTACCCCGGGCGGCGCGGTCCACAGACCTGGGGCGGCCCGACGAGCGGTGGGCGGCCCGTCGGCCGTCGAGCGCTCCTCTTTCAGCGGGCCGCCCCCGCCGAGTGCTTCCCGGCCGGTGCGCCCGATGTCACGCAGGCGCGCGTTGACGCCGAAAACGGCCGGTCACTAAACTAGATGGCGGTACCCGGGCGACCGGGTCCACCATCCCGTTCCCCGATCCCGTCGCGGCCTCGGGGGGCACGCGGGCTCCCGATCCGTCGGAGCTCCGGGCGTCATCCTCCTGAACCCAGGTCCTCGGCCGTCGGCCGATGGGATGGGGTTTCCAGTCATGGCGCGCCGGCCCTGTGGCGGACCGCGCGCGTCCGCACGGGGCGGAGGACCCCGTTCATCCGGCTGACTGCAACAGGGGACGTCCGCGTCCCGAACCGACTGGCAACAGAGACAGACTGGAGAACCAGTGCCTACCATTCAGCAGCTCGTCCGCAAGGGACGCAGCTCGAAGCGCGCGAAGGTCAAGACCCCCGCGCTCAAGGGCTCGCCTCAGCGCCGCGGCGTGTGCACGCGCGTGTACACGACCACCCCGAAGAAGCCGAACTCGGCGCTCCGCAAGGTCGCGCGCGTGCGCCTGTCCTCGGGCATCGAGGTCACGGCGTACATCCCCGGCGAGGGCCACAACCTGCAGGAGCACTCGATCGTGCTCGTCCGCGGCGGCCGCGTGAAGGACCTTCCCGGCGTGCGCTACCGCATCGTCCGCGGCTCCCTGGACACCCAGGGCGTGCGCAACCGCCAGCAGGCCCGTTCCCGCTACGGCGCGAAGAAGGAGAAGAAGTAATGCCTCGTAAGGGCCCCGCTCCCAAGCGCCCGCTGGTCGACGATCCGGTCTACGGCTCGAAGGTCGTCACGCAGCTGGTCAACCGCGTCCTGCTGGACGGCAAGAAGACGGTCGCCGAGCGCATCGTCTACGGCGCCCTCGAAGGCGTCCGCGAGAAGACCGAGCAGGACCCGGTCGTCGTGCTCAAGCGCGCGCTGGACAACATCCGCCCCGCCCTGGAGGTCAAGTCCCGCCGCGTCGGCGGCGCGACCTACCAGGTCCCCGTCGAGGTCAAGCCCGCCCGCGCCACCACGCTCGCGCTGCGCTGGCTGGTCGACTTCTCGCGCCAGCGCCGTGAGAAGACGATGACCGAGCGTCTCGCCAACGAGATCATGGACGCCTCCAACGGCCTGGGCGCCGCCGTCAAGCGGCGCGAGGACATGCACAAGATGGCCGAGTCGAACCGCGCGTTCGCCCACTACCGCTGGTGATTCCCCTCTTTCCGGGGACGAGGGCGACCGCAGGCTGACAGGCCGGGACGCCCTCGTCCCCGGAGGGGCGGGGCACCCATCCACGCAACTTCACACGAAGGATTACTCAGTGGCACAGCACGAGGTGCTCACGGACCTCCGGAGGGTCCGCAACATCGGCATCATGGCGCATATCGATGCCGGCAAGACGACCGTGACGGAGCGCATCCTCTACTACACGGGCATCAACTACAAGATCGGCGAGACCCACGACGGCGCCTCGACGACCGACTGGATGGAGCAGGAGAAGGAGCGCGGCATCACCATCACGTCCGCGGCCGTGACCTGCTTCTGGAAGAACAACCAGATCAACATCATCGACACGCCCGGCCACGTGGACTTCACGGTGGAGGTCGAGCGCTCCCTGCGGGTGCTCGACGGCGCCGTGGCCGTCTTCGACGGCAAGGAGGGCGTGGAGCCCCAGTCCGAGACGGTGTGGCGCCAGGCCGACAAGTACGACGTCCCGCGCATCTGCTTCATCAACAAGATGGACAAGATGGGCGCCGACTTCTACTACTCGGTCCAGACGATCAAGGACCGCCTCCACGCGACGCCGATCGTCATGCAGCTGCCGATCGGGGCCGAGAACGACTTCGAGGGCACCATCGACCTGCTGACGATGAAGGCCCTGCACTGGCCGGCGAAGGACGCGGGCGGGCAGCCGACGCTCGGCGCCGTCGTCGAGGAGGGGGAGATCCCCGCCGACCTGGTCGAGAGGGCCGAGGAGTACCGCGAGGCGCTCATGGAGGCCGCGGCCGAGGGCAGCGACGAGCTGACCGAGGCGTACCTGACGAATGGCGAGCTCACGGTCGACCAGATCAAGCAGGGCGTGCGCGCGCTGACGATCGCCAGCAAGGCGTTCCCGGTCTACTGCGGGACGGCCCTGAAGAACATGGGCGTCCAGCCCGTGCTCGACGGCGTCATCGACTTCCTCCCCTCTCCCCTGGACATGCCCGACACGACGGGCTTCCGCCCCGGGCACGAGGACGAGGGCGAGACCGAGTCGCGCAAGGCGGACGAGCACGAGCCCTTCGCGGCGCTGGCGTTCAAGATCGCGGCGCACCCCTTCTACGGGAAGCTCACCTTCATCCGGGTGTACTCCGGCAGGGTGGACGCCGGCTCCCAGGTCCTGAACTCGACCAAGGGCAAGAAGGAGCGCATCGGGAAGATCTTCCAGATGCACTCCAACAAGGAGAACCCCGTCGACCTGGCCCACGCGGGCCACATCTACGCGGTCATCGGCCTGAAGGACACGACGACGGGCGACACCCTGTCTGACCTGGCCCATCCGATCATCCTGGAGTCCATGACCTTCCCGAAGCCGGTCATCCACGTGGCCGTCGAGCCGAAGTCGAAGGCGGACCAGGAGAAGATGGGCCTGGCCATCCAGAAGCTGGCGGAGGAGGATCCGACCTTCACCGTCGAGCTCGACCAGGAGTCCGGTCAGACGATCATCGGCGGCATGGGCGAACTCCACCTCGACATCATCGTCGACCGCATGCGCCGCGAGTTCAAGGTCGAGGCGAACGTCGGCAAGCCGATGGTCGCCTACCGCGAGACCATCCGCAAGGCGGTCGAGAAGTTCGAGTACACCCACAAGAAGCAGACCGGTGGCTCCGGCCAGTTCGCCCGCGTCATCATCGCGCTCGAGCCGCTCCCCACGGACTCCGAGGAGGACTACGAGTTCGTGGACAAGGTGACGGGCGGGCGCGTGCCGCGCGAGTACATCCCCAGCGTGGACGCGGGCATCCGGGATGCCATGCAGTCGGGCGTGCTCGCCGGCTACCCGGTGGTCGACGTGCGCGCGACCCTGCTCGACGGCGCCTACCACGAGGTCGACTCCTCGGAGATGGCGTTCAAGATCGCCGGCTCCATGGCCTTCAAGGAGGCCGCGAAGAAGGCCAAGCCGGTGCTGCTGGAGCCGATCATGGATGTCGAGGTGCGCACGCCCGAGGAGTACATGGGCGACGTCATCGGCGACCTCAACTCACGTCGCGGATCCATCTCGTCGATGGACGAGCAGCACGGGGTGCGCGTCGTGCGCGCGAACGTCCCTCTGTCGGAGATGTTCGGCTACGTCGGCGACCTGCGGTCGAAGACCCAGGGCCGCGCGGTGTACACGATGCAGTTCGACTCCTACGCCGAGGTTCCCCGGAACGTCGCGGAGGAGATCATCGGGAAGTCTCGGGGCGAGTGAGTGCCACGAGGCGGGAGGACGCCGGTCCGGGCACCGGTGGACCGGCGGAATCCCGCCCCACATCAACAGAAAACCAGTAGGGATCTCACGCCCTGTGGATGCTAGAGTGACACGCAGCCCACGGCTGAGAACATCTACCCGAGTCCAGGAGGACACAAGTGGCGAAGGCCAAGTTCGAGCGCACCAAGCCGCACGTCAACGTCGGCACGATCGGTCACGTTGACCACGGCAAGACCACGCTCACCGCAGCGATCACCAAGGTGCTGCACGACAAGTACCCGGATCTGAACGAGTACACCCCGTTCGACCAGGTCGACAACGCCCCCGAGGAGCGCGACCGCGGGATCACGATCAACGTCTCCCACGTGGAGTACCAGACCGAGAAGCGCCACTACGCCCACGTGGACGCCCCGGGCCACGCCGACTACGTCAAGAACATGATCACCGGCGCCGCCCAGATGGACGGGGCGATCCTGGTGGTGGCGGCCACCGACGGCCCCATGGCCCAGACCCGCGAGCACGTCCTGCTCGCCCGCCAGGTCGGCGTGCCGACGATCCTGGTCGCCCTCAACAAGGCGGACATGGTCGACGACGAGGAGATGCTGGAGCTCGTCGAGGAGGAGACGCGCGATCTGCTCAACTCGCAGGGCTTCGACGGCGACAACGCCCCGATCATCCGCGTGTCCGCGCTGAAGGCCCTCGAGGGCGATCCGGAGTGGGTCAAGCAGATCGAGGTCCTCATGGACGCGGTCGACGACTACATCCCCACGCCCGTGCGCGACATGGAGAAGCCCTTCCTCATGCCGATCGAGGACGTCTTCACGATCACGGGCCGCGGCACCGTCGTGACGGGCCGCGTGGAGCGCGGCAAGCTGCCGATCAACTCCGAGGTCGAGATCCTGGGCATCCGCCCGACGCAGAAGACCACGGTCACCGGCATCGAGATGTTCCACAAGTCGATGGACGAGGCCTGGGCCGGCGAGAACTGCGGCCTGCTGCTGCGCGGCACCAAGCGCGACGAGGTCGAGCGCGGCCAGGTCGTGGCCAAGCCCGGCTCGATCACCCCGCACACGGAGTTCAAGGGGCAGGTCTACATCCTGAAGAAGGACGAGGGCGGCCGTCACAAGCCGTTCTTCACGAACTACCGTCCGCAGTTCTACTTCCGCACGACGGATGTCACGGGCGTCATCACGCTGCCCGAGGGCACGGATATGGTCATGCCCGGCGACACCACCGAGATCGATGTGGAGCTCATCCACCCGATCGCCATGGAGCCGGGCCTCGGCTTCGCCATCCGCGAGGGTGGGCACACGGTCGGTTCAGGCCGTGTGACCGAGATCGAGAAGTGAGCCCGCGCCGATCCCGCTGGGATCGGCCGGCTGACTGACGGGGACCGCCCCGCCGCACCATCTGGTGCGGCGGGGCGGTTTCTTTTTGCCCGGACGCGCGCGCCGGGGCGCGGACCGGGGGAGCCGCGTCCCGCCGAGGCCGGCTTCCCGGCCCGGCGAGTCGGAAGCGCGACATTATACGTGATAGAGACCGATGATCGGTAGGACAAACGTCGCTAGCCTCAGATGTCAAGTTGACACAGATTCCGTCACGACGCTCCAGAGATTGGCTTCATATGGCCGAAAATAATTGATAAATCAGATCGACATGGACGACATGGTTGACGAATGGAGATGTCTGTATGGATAATCACATCAACGCCACATGCCCATCGCCACACAGCGGCGCACAGGCCACGCGCCTGAGAGCCCGGAACGTGCGACGAGCCGTGGTCCCGCCTATCCCAGGAGCAGACCGTGACGTCACCATCCACCAGCGAGCGCCCCCAGCATCTGCGGGCGCGCCGCACCATGTCGCGAGCGCGGACCGTGTCTGGAGCCGGTCTCTCCGCGCTCCTGGTCTTCGGCTCCCTCACCGGCGTCGCCCTCGCTGCGGGCGACGAGGACCTCACGGGGAGCACGGCGGCGGCGACCCGGGCCTCTGAGCCGCCGGACGAGGCGGGGCAGTCCGGAGACCAGACGACGCCCTCCGAGCCTGCGGCGTCCCCCGAGCCTGCGGCGCCCGAGGAGGAGGCGGCCGTCGATCCCGGACGGGGAGAGGGCGCTGCCGACTCCGATCAGGCCGCCGTTTCGGGCGACCCCGCCGGAACCGGGGCGGGGGAGGAACTGGATGAGAAGCCGCCGCCCGATGAGTCCTCTGAGGCGGCGGATGCGGTCGAGGACGAACCGGGGGCGATCTCGCCGATGAGCGTTCCGGCGCCCGGCTCGCTCGGACCCGGTGAGGCCGCTGTCAGCGTGAAGGTGGGCGGCCTGCGCACGGGGTCGACAGTCATCTCGCCGTTGGCGGGAGCGACGCTGGGGCTGTTCGCCTCGTTGTCCGCGACATCGCCGGTCGGCGAGGCCTGGGCGACATGCGTGTCCGACGCGGACGGCGACTGCACCTTCATCATCCCGGAGACCGGCGGGTCGTTCGTGAATCCCCAGGCGAACCGCGACCGCGAGCTTTACGTCAAGGCCGTGTCTGCGCCCTCCGGGTACACGCAGTACCTGGCAGCCAGGCTCGGCGTGGGAGGGACGGTCACGCCCGCGACCTACGGGTTCCGGGTGGGGAGCGGCACGCAGCTGAGGTCGGGCAACGTCTACACCTCGAGCGGACAGGGAGCCGACTTCATGCTCGGCACCGGCCAGACCGGCACCGCGTCGGGCGGCGTCTTCCAGTTCGTGAGGGACAACCCGGTCGTCCAGCAGTGCGGCCTCGACGTCGCCTTGGTGCTGGACCTCTCGGGGTCGATCGCAGGATACGAGGACGATCTGGCGGGCGCGGCCAACACCCTCGTCACCGCCCTGACCGGAACCGACTCGAGCGTGTCCCTGTACACCTTCGCCACGAACTCGCCGGCGGGCAGCGTCCCGAACCACCCCGCCAAGCAGAGCGTGTCGACGGCGGCCGGGGCCCAGACGGTGAAGTCGTGGTACAGCGACGCGGACGGCGACGCGACCTTCACGGCCAGCGGCGGGACCAACTGGGACCGCGGGATGTGGTCGGTGGTCTCCAGCGGCAACGCTTACGACGTCGCGATCGTCATCACGGACGGCAATCCGACCTACTACGCCTCGCCGGTCGAGGGATACGGGAACTACACCCGGTTCCGCGAACTCGAGAACGGGATCTTCTCGGCCAATGCCATCAAGGACGACGGCGCGCGGGTCGTCGCCCTGGGGGTGGGCAGCGGAGTCGACTCGACCGCCTCGGGGCTGAACCTGGCTTCGATCTCCGGCCCCGCCGCGGGCAGCGACTACTTCCAGACCACGGACTACGACCAGGCGGCCGCCGTCCTGCGCGAGATGATCTCACAGAGCTGCGCGGGCACCGTCACCGTGGTCAAGCAGGTGGTGCCCGAGGGCACGACCGGAGAGGATGTGACGGGGGCGACGCCCGCAGGCGGGTGGACTTTCGGGGCGGCCTCCTCCAATCCGGACGTCACGCTCGCCGCCTCGGGGACGACCAGCACCGGAACGGGCGCCGTCAACTTCCCGCTCGCGTTCGCCACGGGGACGGAGTCCACGGACCTCGCCTTCGTCGAGCAGCCGAGCGCCGAGCAGCAGGACAAGTACTCGCTGGTGACCCAGGGCGGCCGCAACGCGGTGTGCGTCGACCTCCAGGGCGGCCAGAGCGTCGACGTGACCAACCAGGGAGAACTCGGATTCTCGATCGCGGGCGTCGACGGCGGCTCGAACATCTCGTGCACGGTCTACAACCGGGAGGTCGAGCAGAGCGCCTCGGTGGTGGTGGACAAGCACTGGGTCGTCAACGGGACGGACTACGCCAACGGCGATCAGCCTGGCGGCCTCTCGGCCGGCCTCGTGCTCGAAGGCCCCGGGGTGGCCTCGCCCTCGCCGCAGCCGTGGGGCTCCGAGCGGATGGGATACGCGGTGGGCGAGACGCCCTCGATCGACGAGACGACGACGATCGACCCGGTCATGGTCGGGTGCACGCTGGACTCCCAGCGCGTGAGCGAGGCCAACGGGCAGGCGGTCGACGTCGACATCTCGGGAGACCAGCTCTACCGGCCGAGTCTGGCCGTGGGCGAGAACACGTTCACGATCACGAACACGGTGACCTGCGAGACGACGTTGACGTTGCTCAAGCAGGTGGTCGGCGGCGAGGCCGAGCCCGGCGACTGGACCTTCACGGTCTACACCGTGCCGGACGACCCGGGCGCCGGATCTCCGGTCGCCCCCTTCGACGGGGCGACGCTGACCCAGCAGGTCAACGGGAGCTTCGGTGTGACCAGCGCGATCGACCCCGGCACCTACCAGTTCGCCGAGGCGGACGGCCCGGCCTGGTACTACCAGCAGTTCAGGGGAGACCCGGACACCCAGCAGGAGACGAACCCCCTGTCGACCGGGTCGTGGGACTGCACCCATGTGGACGACAGCCTCACCCGTGTCGACGAGTGGAACGACGGTCTCAACGGAGGGGCGGACGTCGCCCTGGGAACGCACGTCTCGTGCATCGCCTACAACCTGACCGGCGAGGTGACGCTCCTCAAACATGTCGAGAACGACCACGGGGGGACGCTCTCGGCGGACGAGTGGAGCCTCACGGCCACGCCCGACCCGGGGGTGGAGGGGCTCGGCGCGACGTCGGTCGCAGGGGACGAGAAGGTGACGGAGGCGAACACGTTCACGGTGCGCCCCCTGCACGGCTACTCGATCTCGGAGGCGCCGGCCGGGGGAGGAGACCCGGCCTACTTCCAGGTCAAGGTCCAGCGGTATCTGGGGGAGGTCGCGCCGGACGGGTCGGTCGACCACGATGACGACAGCCTGTGGGAGGACGTGGATCCCGCCTCGGTCGAGGTCCCCAACGAGGACAACGTCCACGACGTCTACCGGTTCGTGAACGCGGACGTGCCGCTGGTCAGCCTGCCCCTGACCGGCGGGATGGCCTCCGACCTGTTCACCCTCATCGGCGGCTCCATCCTGGCCGTCGCGGTCGCCCTCGGCGGCTGGTCGCGCATCCGGCGAGCCGTCGCCATGCGAAGGAGCCTCTAGCCGGCCCGCCGGCCTGCCCCGATCCCCTTGGGGCGCATGCGCGCCGGTGCCTCCGACGCGACCACATCCATCCATCGACCCGACGACCCCATCAGCACTGCTCCCTGTCCGCCGCCCGATGGCGGCGCGCACCGAAAGGAAACCCCTCCCATGACAACGACGAGACACACGCTCGCGCGGCGCCTCATCGGCGCCGCGGGCGCCCTCACCCTCGCACTGATCGGAGTGTCCGCCGGATCGGCCGCCCGGGCGGCCGACGGGAACATCGACGACCAGGAGCCCCGCATCCTCACCATCCACAAGTACGCGGGTCTGCAAGGGGACCAGGGCGACGGCACCGAGCAGACCATCGACACCTCGACGCACGAGCCGTTGGAAGGCGTGGAGTTCACCGTCACCCCGGTCACCGGGCTCGGCGCGGACGCCATCGACCTCGCCACCTACGCGGGGTGGGACCTCATCGACGGCGTCACCGTCGAGGACATCCTCGACACGACCAAGGGGTACACGTTCGGCACGCCGACCACGGTCACCACCGACGAGTTCGGCGAGGCCGAGCTCACGACCCTCCCGATCGGGCTCTACCTCGTCCAGGAGACGGGACACGGCGCCAATCCCATCGTGTCCGAGGCGGCTCCCTTCCTCGTCACCCTCCCCCTGCCCCAGGGCGAGGGCTCCTGGCTCTACGACGTCCACGTCTACCCGAAGAACCAGCTGCTCGATGAACCGACGAAGACGGTCGCCGATCCCGCCGCCCCGGTACTCGGCTCCTCCGTCACGTGGACCATCTCGGCGACGGTTCCGGCGATCAACGAGGAGGACGTGCTCTCAAAGCTCGTCGTCACGGACACCCTGGACCCGAGGCTGACCTACACCTCTCTGAGCGTCACGGGATTCGAGGAGGGAACCGACTACGCGATCGCCGTGAGTGGCCAGACGGTGACCGTCACCTTCACGGAGACGGGGCTCGGCAAGCTGGAGGCCGGTCAGACCGTGTCCGTGTCCCTGGTGACCACGGTGACCTCCCAGGGGGACGGGACGATCGAGAACACGGCGCTCGTCAATGTCAACGACCAGGAGTCCGAGACCGATGAGCCCTCCTCGAACTGGGGAGTCCTCGACATCCTCAAGCACGCGCAGGGGGATGAGTCCGCGACCCTGGCGGGCGCCGTGTTCGCGGTCTATGCCGCAGACCCGGCGAGCACTCCGGCTCCCACGCCCGTGGCGACCCTGACGACAGGCGCCGACGGCACGGCCTCGATCGTCCTCTTCGTCGGCAACAACGACGACGTCGAGCAGCAATACTGGCTGGTGGAGACCGATGCCCCGCCCGGATACGTCCTCGATGAGACGCCGATCCCGGTGACCGTCACGGCGGGCGAGTCGGCGGAGGCTGCCTACACAATCCCGAATCCGCAGCAGGATCACCCGAATCTGCCGTTGACCGGCGCGAACGGTGAGCTGCTGATGACGATCGGTGGGGCGGCCCTGCTGCTGCTCGGCGGCGGCGCTTACCTGGTGACGCGCCGTCGCTCCGGCGACCGCGCCTGACACACGTCCCGGCCGGGCGATGCAGGCGGCTCACCCGGCCGGGTCCTGCCGAGGAGCCTGTGCTCCGAGGCCGAGTGGCGGGGAGGCGCAGGCCTCCCCGC
>JALCNR010000015.1 GCA_022649165.1 Actinomyces sp. | reverse complement strand
GTGGGTCCTCGCCGACCTGCGCGATCTGGTCCTGGAGTCCGCGCGCGTCTCGGTCACCGGCTACCTCGACCTCTTCGGGCGCTGGAGCGTCCTCACGCCGCTCACCGACCGGCTGACCCGCCTGGTCACCCTCGCGCTGGACTGGTGGTACGTGGTCGTGCCCGCCGGCGTGCTGCTGGGCGTGGCGGGCATGGTGGTCCTCGCCTTCTGGATCCTGCGCATCGTGCTCGCCCGCCTGCGCCTGGGCTCCGACTGGGACCCGCTCCAGGTTGTGCTGGACCGCCAGGCCGGCGCCGCGCGCCCGACCGGATCCGGTGATGACCCGGCCTCCGCCCCCGATCCGCTGCCCATCCGGCTCAGCGGCGTGCGCTACCGCTATCCGGGCGCCCCCGACACGGCCGGGGCCGACGCGTTGCGCGACGTCGACCTTGAGGTCCGCGACGGGGAATTCACGGTCGTCGTCGGCCCCAACGGCTCGGGGAAGTCGACGTTGTCCCTGGTGCTGGCCGGCGCCGAGCCCTCGGCCGGCCGCGTCGAACGCCCCGGGCCGGTCGGACTGGGACGGAGGGGCGGCACCGCCCTGCTCGCCCAGCGCAGCGAGCTCCAGATGCTCGGGGAGACCGTGGCCGAGGACGTCGTGTGGGGCCTGCCCCCCGAGGAGCGAGCCGAGGTCGACGTCGAGGACCTCCTCGCCTTGGTCGGACTGGAGGGCCTGGGGGCGGCCAGGACCTCGCACCTGTCGGGCGGACAGCTCCAGCGTCTCGCCCTGGCCGGCGCCCTCGCGCGCCGCCCGCGCCTGCTGCTGTCCGACGAGTCCACGGCGATGGTCGACCCCGCGGGCCGCGCCGACCTCATGCGCATCCTGGGCTCCCTGCCCGCCCGCGGCACCACGGTCGTCCACGTCACGCACGATCCCGTGGAGGCCCGCGGCGCCGACCGCCTCATCCGCATGGAGGCGGGCCGTGTCATCTCCGACGGACCCGTCGCCTCATCCGACGCCCCCTCCGGCACCGACGAGGGCGTCCCCGCTCCCGCCCCTCGCGGGGCCCGCGCGCCTGCGGAGCCCCCGGCGCCGGTCGAGGCGACCCCGGAGCAGCCCTGGCCGCCGGCCGCCGGATGGAGCATCGAGCACCTGTGGGCGGACCGCATCACGCACGCCTACGACGTCGGCACACCCTGGGAGCACGTGGTGCTCCGCGACGTGTCGCTGATCGTCTCCCCCGGCGAGGCCGTGCTCATCACCGGCGGGAACGGCTCCGGCAAGACGACGCTGTCGCGCCTCCTCACCGGCCTCATCGCCCCGACCTGGGGGCGTTGCACGCTGGGGGGGACGCCGGTCGCCCAGCGCGTCGGCGATGTCGCGATGTCCATGCAGTTCGCGCGCCTCCAACTCCAACGGCCCTCGGTTCGCCTCGACATCCTCGCGGCCGCGAGAGCGGGGACGGGGAACGGCGCGGACGCCGGGGTCAGGAGCCGCGGGAGGCGGACCGACGACACCGCGTCGCGCCCGGCGCAGGACCGGCTGGTGCGATCCGCGATGGACGAGGTCGGGCTGCCCCTTGAACTGGAGCGGCGCGGCATCGACCAACTCTCCGGCGGGCAGATGCGCCGGGTCGCGCTGGCGGGCCTGCTGGCCTCGGAGCCCCGGGTCATCGTCCTGGACGAGCCGCTCGCTGGCCTGGACGCCGATTCCCGGCTCCTCCTCATCGACGCGCTGGAGCGCCGGCGCCGGCGGGGCCTGGCCATCGTCGTCATCAGCCACGACACCGACGGCCTCGACGCCCTGTGCCAGCGCTCGCTCACGCTCGCAGAAGGGACGTTGTCATGACCGGCACGCCCGTGCAGGCAGGTCCGGCCTCGCCCATGCCGGGGCGGCCGGCACCCGGACGCCCCGAGACCCCCCGCAGCCAAGGGCGTCCCCGTCGGCGCCCGCGGCGCTCGTCGTCCAGCGGACTGCCCAGGCGCCTGCCGTGGGACTCCGGGATGACCCGGTTGTGGCCGGGCACGAAGATGCTGTGCCTGACCGCCCTGTCGACGGCCCTGCTGCTGTGGCCGCGGTGGGCGGCCGTGACGGCGGTGGGAGCCGCGCTGCTCATCGGCTCGCTGGTCGCACGGGTGCCCGCCTCCGCGCTGCCGCGGCTGCCCGTCTGGTTCTGGAGCGGCGTGGCGGGCGGGTGCATCGGTGCGGCCCTGGGCGGTGGACTGTGGATCTTCGTGCGATCGCTGCTGGTCGCGGGGCTCATCGTCTGGGGATCGTCGCTGCTGGTGTGGACGACGCCGCTCGGGCGCCTCGCGCCCGCGCTGCGCACCCTGATGGCGCCGCTGCGGTGGCTGCGGATCCCGGCCGACGAGTGGGCGACCTCGATGGTCCTCGCCCTGAGGGGACTGCCGACGATGGTCGAACAGACCTCCGCGATGACGGACGCCGTCAAGCTGCGCTCGGGCGGACATCCGCCGACGACATGGACCGAGGCCCTGCACACGGTCATCGACATCGTCACCGCCTCGTTGTCGGCAGCCTCCCGGCGAGCCTCCGACACCGGGCGCGCGATGACGCTGCGCGGCGGCGTGCCCCCGGTGCCCGGCGAACCCGTGCGCCTGGGGTGGCGGGACGCGGCGGCGGTCGCCGTGACAGCGGCGGCCGTGTGGGCGGCGATCGCGTTCGCCCATGGGTGGCCGGAGTGGATGGCTGGGTGGCTGCCCGGGTGATGACGGGGGTCTGAGTCCCGGGTTCGATCGGTCTTCCTCGGGGCGCGCTGCGGCCGCCGTCCAGGCCGGGCCAGGCGCACATCGCTCCCCGACAGCACACAATGCCGGCGAGGGCCGCCTCGGCGATCGCCCGCACATCCCTTGTGACCTGCGTGTTTCGGTGCGGGAGGGGAGTTCGTCCGTCCAGCGTTCCGGACATTCTGTGCCGTCTCGCATGCTCGCCCCCAATGGCACCGATGGAGTGGCTGGAGATCGGCGACGCTGGGGGCGTGGCTCGCTCGCGCCGGTGACGCCCAGCGCGAGGTTCGGCGCCAGGACAGATCCCCAGACGCTCCGAGAACGCATCGAACCCCGCGCCCGGAGCCACCCACGCGCACCACTGTCAGGACGCGCGCGATGACGCGCAATAAAAGACGGGCCGCCAGCCGTCCGGCCAGCGACCCGCATCCGGTGCTCGAGGGGGGAGTTGAACCCCCACCCCATTTCTGGGACACGGACCTGAACCGTGCGCGTCTGCCTATTCCGCCACTCGAGCAGCATCCCAGGCGCGAACGCGCCCGGAGCAAGGAAACTGTACGGGGCAGCCGGGGGTCGAGTCAAACCGGGCGGGCGCGTTCGCCGGGCTCCCCAGACCGCCCCGGCCGCCTCATCGCCGACGTTCCCCGCCATCTCGGGAGCCAGCGGGAGCGCCGCCGCTAGACTGTCGTCGGTGAGTACCCTGCACCAGGTGCTTCCCGGCCAGACGGGACGACGCGCGAGACGGGGAAGGAGGACGTTGTGAGCATCTTCGACAGGTTCGAGAACGCCGTCGAAAAGGGGATCAACGGCGCTTTCTCCCGGGTCTTCCGCTCGGGCCTGAAACCTGTGGACGTCACAACCGCGATCCGGCGCGCCATCGAGGACAACCTCCAGGAGTTCGCCGCCGACCGCACGATCGCCCCCAACAGCTTCGCCCTCCATATCTCCCCGTCCGACTTCGACGCGCTGTCGGAGGACCTTGACGTCCTCCGCGACGAGTTCGAGCGCCAGACCACCCAGTACGCGGCTGAGCACGACTACGTCCTGCTGGGCCCCGTCGAGGTCCTCTTCGAGCGCGACGACGCGGAGCTCACCGGCCAGGTCGAGGTCGAGTGCGCGACCAAGCGCGGAGCCGCCGCCCCCGCCACGGCGGTGGCCGCCTCCCCCGAGCACCCGATCATCGACATCGACGGCGAGAAATGGCTGCTCACCGAGCCCGTCACCGTGATCGGACGTGGCAGCGAGGCCGATATCGTCGTCCCCGACTCGGGGGTCTCCAGACGCCACCTCGAACTGCGCGTCACGCCCACCGGCGTCATCGCGACCGATCTGGGCTCCACCAACGGCACCTTCGTCGAAGGCCACCGCATCGACGCGGCCACCCTGGTCGACGGCAACCAGATCGTCATCGGACGCACCCGCATCCTGTTCTGGACCCATCCTGCCTCCGATCCCACACAGGACCGGTGATGACCAGCGATCTCGCCTTCACCGTCTTCCGCATCGGCTATCTGGTCCTGCTGTGGCTCACCGTCATCGGCGCCGTCCACACCCTGCGGCGCGACATCTTCGGCACCGTGGTCACCCCGCGCGGGAAGGGGCGCCGATCCGCTGTGGAACGGCGCAAGCAGTCCAGACGTGGGCGGCGCGCGGACAGCGGCAGGGAGGCCGACACCCGCCCGCACAGCGTCCTCATCACCGGAGGCCCCATGGTCGGGACGATGCTGCCCCTCGGATCCTCCCCGATCGTCATCGGACGCTCTCCGTCGTCGACCCTCGTCCTCGAGGACGAGTACGCCTCCAGCCGCCACGCCCGCCTGTCCCCCTCGAGCGACGCCTGGTGGATCGAGGACCTGGGCTCGCGCAACGGCACCTTCGTCGACGACGAACGCCTCACGGAGCCCCGAGCCCTCCATCCCGGAACCACTGTCCGAATCGGGCAGACCACACTCGAACTGGTGCGTTGATGGCCGGCGAATCCGTCGAGTTCCGCTATGCCGCACGCTCGGATGTGGGCCTGGTCCGGCAGAGCAACCAGGACTCCGCCTACGCCGGGCCGAACCTGCTGGTGCTGGCCGACGGCATGGGCGGGCCCGCGGGCGGGGATATCGCCTCCTCCGTGGCGCTCGCGCACCTGGTCCCCCTCGACGGTGAGAGCCACCCGGCCGAGGCGATGCTGCCGCTCCTGCGCCGCGCCATCATGGAAGCCCACGACGAGCTGTCCGAGCGCTCGCGCCACGATGCCGAGCTCCGGGGCCTGGGCACCACCTGCATCGCGATCATGCGCTCCGGCAACAAGCTGGCGATGGTCCACATCGGGGACTCGCGCGCCTACCTCCTGCGCGGCCAGACGCTCACCCAGGTCACCACGGACCACTCCTTCGTCCAGTATCTCGTCGACACCGGGCAGATCACGCCGGAGGAGGCGGAGCACCACCCCCAGCGCCACGTCGTCCTGCGGGTCCTGGGCGACTCCAGCTCCGATGTCACCCCTGACGAGACCGTGCGTTCCGCCGTGATCGGAGACCGGTGGCTGCTGTGCTCGGACGGCCTGTCCGGCCTCGTCTCCCCCGAGACGATCGGGAAGGTCCTCTCCGACGTCGACGACCCCGGAGCCTGCGCCGAAGAGCTGATCCGCCTCGCCCTCCTGGCCGGCGGCCCCGACAACATCACCTGCGTCGTCGCGGACATCGTCCCGGCGGGCCAGTACGGCCAGACCGCCCCCGAGGTCGTCGGCGCGGCCGCGGTCGACCGGTCCGCCCCGAGCCGCGGCGGCGGCGGCGCGGCGGCCCGCGCAGCGGCCCTGACGTCGGACGCCCGCCAGCGGGGGGGCTCCGGCTCCGGGCCCGCGGGCGACGAGGACGAGGACGGCGCCGACACCCGCGACGGGCGGCTGCGGTGGTGGATCCCCCTGGTCACGCTGCTGGCCGTGATCCTCGTCGCCGGCGGGGGATGGCTGGGCTACGCCTGGACGCAGACCCAGTACTACGTCATCGGCCAGAACGGGTCCGTCGTCATCTTCCAGGGGATCCCCCAAACCTTGGGAGACTGGTCGTTCTCGCACCCTGTCGAGGTCACGGACGTCCGTCTGTCCGCGCTCAGCGACGTCGACCGCGAGCGCCTGGTCGAGCCCGTCGTCCGCTCCTCGCGCGAGGAGATCGACGACTACGTCCTCCAGCTCGAGCAGTCGGAGCAGACCGGCAGGCCGGTGGCGTCGCCCTCGTCCTCCAGCGTCCCGACCCCCTCGGGCCAGTCGGGCGGCTCCTCCCCCTCTACCACGCCCGCGACGGACGGGGGTGAGGGCTGATGGCCACCGTGTCGATCGCCCCGGTGCGTCCGCACCGTTTCGCGGAGATACTCCTCATGGTCCTCGCGCTGGCGCTGGGCATCGGGGGGTACGCCCTGACGACGCTCAACCGCACCGGTGAGGTCCCGTCCGACCTGGGCCGGCACGTCGCCGTCCTCGTCGGCGTCGCCGTGATCGCCGAGGTCGGGATGCACCTACTGGCTCCCTACGCCGATCCCGTCATCCTGCCGGTCGCCGTGGCGCTCACCGGCATCGGCCTGGCGATGATCTACCGGCTCGACCTCTCCTACGCCGCCCTGGACCGGCCCACCGTCGGGCTGCGCCAGCTGATGTTCGTCGGCATCGGCCTGGCGTGCGCGGCGGTCGTGCTGCTGGTCCTGCGCGACCATCGCGTGCTGCGCCGCTACACGTACACCTTCGGCGTGCTCTCGCTGATCCTGCTCCTGCTGCCGATGGTCCCCGGCATCGGGACGGAGAGCTACGGCGCCCGCGTGTGGATCCACCTGGGGCCGCTCAGCCTCCAGCCCGGCGAGTTGGTCAAGATCACGCTGGCGGTGTTCTTCGCCGGCTATCTGGTCGGCCACCGCGACAATCTGGCCATCGGGGGCCCAAAGATCCTGGGCATGCGGCTGCCGCGCGCCCGCGACCTCGGCCCGATCCTCGTCGTGTGGCTCATCGGCATCGCGATCCTGGTCCTCCAGCGCGACTTGGGTACGTCCCTGCTCTTCTTCGGCCTGTTCGTCGCCATGCTCTACGTCGCCACGAACCGCGTGTCGTGGCTGGTCATCGGCATCGCCCTGTTCGCCCCCGCCGTGCTGGTCGCCGTGCGCGTCTTCTCCCACGTCCAGCAACGCTTCACGACCTGGCTGCATGCGATGGACCAGGATGTCTACGACGCGCAGGGCGGTTCCAACCAGCTGGTCACGGGCCTGTTCGGACAGGCGTCCGGCGGGCTCATGGGCACCGGGTGGGGGCGCGGCTACCCCCAGCTCGTCCCCCTGGCCAACTCCGACTTCATCCTGTCCTCCCTGGCCGAGGAGCTCGGCCTGACGGGCCTGCTCGCGATCCTCATGCTCTACCTCGTCCTCATCGAGCGGGGGCTGCGCGCGGCGATCGGCGTGCGGGACGGGTTCGGCAAGCTCCTCGCCTCGGGCCTGAGCTTCTCCCTGGCGCTGCAGGTCTTCGTCGTGCTCGGCGGCATCACCCGCGTCATCCCGCTGACGGGCCTGACGGCGCCGTTCCTCGCGGCGGGAGGCTCGTCGATGGTGTCGTCGTGGCTGATCGTGGCGGTCCTGGTGCGCATCTCGGACGCCGCCCGCCGTCCCGCCGCCTCCCCCGCCCCGTGGACCACAGGCGTCCAGGCCGCCATCGAGGCGGTGGTCCCCGCCTCTTCGCGCCCCGCCCGTCCCTCCGCCGGTTCCTCGCAGGAGACGGTCGCCGGGTGGACTCGGGGCGTCGACGAGGGCGGTCCTGCCGCCCGGGGGTCGCGCACAGGAGGCGAGACCCGATGAACGCGCAGGTCAGACGGCTCTTCATGGTGATCGTGCTGATGTTCGCCACACTGGGGCTGGCCGCCACGAACATCCAGTTCGTCCAGGCGCCCACGCTCAACGCCGACGACCGCAATGCGCGCACCATTCTTCACGCGGCGGAACTCGATCGTGGCCCCATCATCGTGGCGGGCTCGGCCATCGCCTCCTCGGTCAAGGACCAGAACGACAGCCGCTACCAGCGCACCTACTCCGACGGCCCGCTCTACGCCCCGGTGACCGGGTACTTCTCATCGGTGTTCAACCAGGCGACCGGCCTGGAGGACGCCGCCGAGTCGATCCTCGAGGGCAACTCCCAGGTCCTGCTCGGCCAGCGCCTGAGGAACCTCTTCACGGGCCAGGGGCGCGTGGGCGGCGGCGTCGTCCTCACCTTGGACCCCGACATGCAGAAGGCGGCCGCGGAGCAGCTGGGGGGCCGCAAGGGCGCCGTGGTGGCGCTGGACGCGAAGACCGGGGCCGTGCTGGCGCTGTACTCCTCACCCAGCTACGACCCGAACCCTCTGGCGCAATTCGACTCGTCGACGGCCAACGAGGCGTTCAGCGCCCTCGACCAGGACGCGTCCCGCCCGCTGGTCAACCGCGCGATCGCGGGGGACCGCTACGCGCCGGGCTCCACCTTCAAGATCCTCACGTCCATCGCCCTCTTGGAGAACGGCGTGGCGACTCCCGACACCCCGATGGACTCCCCCGTGGAGGCGACGCTGCCGGGCACTGCGACGACGATCTCGAACATCGAGTCCACCGAGTGCGGCGACGGGACGCCGACCCTGGCCGAGGCCTTCGCCCGGTCCTGCAACACGACCTTCGTCCTCGCCTCGGAGAAGCTCACCCACGATGAGCTGGCGGATGTGGCCAACCGCTTCGGGTTCGGGGATGACCTGTCCATCCCGTTGGCGGTCACGCCCTCGGTCTTCCCCGACCAGACAGATGCGGCGCAATTGGCGATGTCGGCGATCGGCCAGTACAACGTGCAGGTGACTCCGCTGGAGATGGCCATGGTGGCCCAGACGATCGCCGACGACGGGGTGATGATGACCCCCTACCTCATCGACCAGGTGGTCGACGCGGACCTGCAGGTCAAGTCCACGACCGAGCCGACGCAGCGGGCGACGCCCGTGAGCGCGGACATCGCCCAGGAGATCACCGACATGATGGTCGGCGTGGTCAACCAGCCCTACGGGTCCGGCACGTCCATGGCGATCGACGGGGTCACGGTCGCGGCGAAGACGGGCACGGCCGAGTTCGGCGACACCGGCTACGCCAACGCGTGGGCCGTCGGTTTCGCGCCCGCGGAGGACCCGCAGATCGCGTTCGCGGTCATCGTCGAGGGCGATGACTCCCAGCCGGTCCCCCACGGCGGGACGGTGGCGGGGCCGGTCGCCCGCGCGTTGTTGGAGGCGGGGCTCAGATGACCCAGGACATCAACCGGAATGCGGCGGGCACCCTGCTGGGGAGCCGCTACACGCTGCTCACGCCCATCGCCCAGGGCGGGATGGGCGAGGTCTGGAAGGCCCGCGACCGCCAGACCGGCCATCTGGTCGCCGCGAAGGTCATGCGCCCCGAGCTGTCCGGGCAGGAGCACTCCCTGTCGCGTCTGCGCCTGGAGGCGCGCAATTCGATGCGGGTCCAGCACCGCAACATCGCGGCGGTCCTGGACCACGGCGAGGACGACGGCCGGGGCTGGATCGTCATGGAGCTGGTCGAGGGGCGCCCGCTCACCGACTACCTGCGCGGCGGGGCCCGTCTGGCGGTCCGCGACCTCATCCCGCTGCTCATGCAGGTCGCGATGGCGCTCAATGCGGCGGCCGAGGCCGGGGTGGTCCACCGCGACATCAAACCAGCGAACATCCTGATCCGCGACGACGGGGTGGTCAAGCTCACCGACTTCGGCATCTCGCGCACCCTGGACCAGGCGACGCTGACGGCGGCCGGCATGGTGATGGGCACCGCCCAGTACCTCCCTCCGGAACAGGCCATGGGCGAGACCGCCACCTCGGCGGGAGACCTGTACGCGCTGGGCGTCATCGCCTACGAGTGCGTCGCCGGGCACCGCCCCTTCACCGGCGCCACGCAGGTGGACATCGCCTTCGCGCACGTCAACGACAAGGTCCCCGACCTGCCGGCCGACGTCCCCGCCCCCTTCGCGACCGTCGTCATGCACCTCATGGAGAAGGACCCCGCCAGGCGCCCGGCCAGCGGGGCCGCCCTGGCCCGGGAGCTGGTCAGCGCCGCCCACGCCCTCGGGCTGCCGGTGGCTCCCCACCCGCTCCCGGCGCCGCCTGGCACGGCCGCCACCCAGGAGACGGCGCCTCATCCCGTCGTCCCCCCGGTCGAGCACACACCGCGGCGCTCCCTGCCGCCCTCGCTCCTCGCCCCCGTCCCGCTCGACGAGGACGGCGCGCCGAGCGCGCGCCACGGCCGCCACGCCGGGCATCCCGCCGATGAGCGGCCGACAGCTTCCACGATCCCCCCGGTCACCCGGATCCCGACGTCGATGCGCTCCCCGGAACCGGCTGCCGGGAGCAGCCCCGATCCCGACGGGCACCGCTCTCCTGCGCGCTCCGAACTGGCGCAGCGCTTGCAGTCGCGCGCCGAGCGCCGGGACCGCGAGGACGCCCGATCCGCAGCCCCGCGCGCCAGCGCCGCCCCTCCACGGCGCAGCGCCCTGCAGCCGCGCACGGCGCCCTCCCGCGCAGCGGCCCCATCCGCGCGGCGCGAGGCCGCCGGGGGACGCCCATGGAAGGCTGTGACCCGTCACAACCTGCCGCGGACGGACACGGCGCCGGTCCCGGCGCCGACCCGCTTCAACCGTTCGAAGGTCGCGCCGCCGGTCTCCGTGGGCCAGCGCATCGGACGCGGGGTGGTCATCGCAGTGATCACCCTCACCGTCCTTCTCGTCATCTTCGCCACGATCCAGAACAGGTTCGGCTCCTTCTCCTCCATCATCGGAGCGGGCGCCCACATCGCTGAGGAGGCCGGAACATGGACAGCTCCATGGACCACCGTCTAGGTGGACGCTACGAGGTTCGCTCGCTCATCGGGCGCGGCGGCATGGCTGAGGTGCATCTGGGCTTCGATGCGCGCCTGTCCCGGATCGTCGCCATCAAGATGCTGCGCCAGGACCTCGCCCGCGACTCCGTCTTCCAGGCGCGGTTCCGCCGCGAGGCGCAGGCCGCCGCCTCGCTCAACCACCCGAACATCGTCGCCGTGTACGACACCGGCGAGGAGGTCGTGACGGGCGCGGACGGGCGCGGCGTCTCCGTGCCCTACATCGTCATGGAGTACGTCGAGGGCCACACCGTCAAGGACCTGCTCTCCGACGGCACGCCGGTGCCGATCAACGAGGCCGTGGAGATCGTCTCCGGCGTGCTCTCCGCCCTTGAGTACTCCCACGCGGCGGGCCTGGTCCACCGCGACATCAAGCCGGGCAACATCATGCTCACCACCGACGGCAAGGTGAAGGTCATGGACTTCGGGATCGCCCGGGCCCTCACCGACTCCCAGGCGACGATGACGCAGCCCAACGCGGTCGTGGGCACCGCCCAGTACCTCTCTCCGGAGCAGGCTCGCGGGGAGCAGGTCGACGCGCGCTCCGACCTGTACTCCACCGGCGTCGTGCTCTTCGAGCTGCTGACGGGCCGCCCTCCCTTCAAGGGGGACACCGCCGTGGCCGTGGCCTACCAGCATGTTTCGGCCACGCCGCCCACGCCCTCGTCGGTCACGCCCGACGTGCCGGACCAGCTGGACCGCGTCGTCATGAAGGCGCTGGCGAAGAACCGGGAAGACCGCTACTCCTCGGCCGCCGAGATGCGCGCCGATCTCATCCGCGCCTCGCGCGGGGCCGATGTCAACGCGCCGGCTACCTCCGTGTGGGCCGCGGCGGTGGGGGCCGGCGCCGCGACGGAGACCATGCAGATGGCGCCGCCCCCGCCGCCTCCCGGGGCGGACACGGCCGACCGCACCCGGACCTACGCGCCCGCGGCCCTCGCCGCCGCGCCAGGCGGCCGCGCGGATGCCGCCAAGGAGGAGCAGGCCGAGGCCGCGCGGCGAAAGAAGAAGAAGCGCACCCTCATCATCGCCATCGTCGTGGCGGTGCTCGCGATCGCCGCCGGGCTGGGCGTCTGGGCCCTCAACCGGGAACCGGGCACGGCCACCGTCCCAGCGGACCTCGTCTCGATGGCGCCCGACGACGCCAGGGCGGCCCTGGAGGCCGTGGAACTCGTCTACGCCGAGGGCGACACGGTCCCCTCCGACGATGTCGCCGAGGGGCTCGTCGCTTCCTCAGAGCCCGCGCCGGGCTCGCAGGCGGCCATCGGCAGCACCGTCACCGTCCACCTGTCCTCCGGCCCCGCCGACACGACCGTGCCCACGGGCCTGGTGAACTCCTCACCGGACAGCGCCCAGGCGAAGATCGAAGCCGCCGGCCTGAAGTGGGAGCTCGGGGACGAGGAGTCCTCGGACACGGTCGAGGCGGGCCTGGTCTCCAGCGTCTCGCCGAAGGAGGGCGCCTCGATCGAGGCCGGCGGGACCGTGACGATCCGCGTCTCCACCGGGAAGGCCGAGGTCCAGGTCCCCGACGTCTCCGGCATGACGCAGGAGCAGGCGAAGGCGACCCTGGAGGCCCAGGGCCTCAAGGTCGGCAACGTCACCACGGTCGACGACCCGACCCGCGCGAAGGACCTGGTCGTCAGCACCGATCCCGCCGCCGGGGCGGCCGTCACGAAGGACTCCGAGGTGAACCTCAACATCTCTTCGGGCTACGTCCAGCTGCCCGACCTCGCGGGGATGACGAAGTCGGACGCGGAGAAGACGCTCAGCGACCTCGGCCTGTCCGTGAGCTGGACGGAGGTCCCCGACGCCGCGGAGGCCGGCACCGTGCTCGGCACGGAGCCCCGCGCAGGCACCGTCGCCCAGGGATCGACGGTGCAGGTCACGGTCAGCTCCGGCCCGTCGACCCCGTCGCCGCGGCCCAGCTCGCCGACCCCGACCTCCGACTCCGACAGCTAGGAATCCGAACGGGTCACCTCGGGGGCCGGCGATCCGCCACCATCGGGGCGAGCGCGGCGGCGCGCTCGGGCGCCGCCGCGTCTCCGCACCGCGCGAGCCAATTGCCCAGCATAAGATGCCCATGCTCGGTGAGCACGGACTCGGGGTGGAACTGCACCCCCTCCAGCGGCAGCGTCCGGTGGCGCAGACCCATGACGATGCCCGCGTCGGTGGCGGCGCTGACCTCCAGGTCATCGGGGACCGTCGCGGGGTCCACCGCCAGCGAGTGGTAGCGCGTCACCGTCACCGGCGAGGGGACGCCGCGGAACACGCCCCGGCCGTCATGGGTGATCTGCGAGGTCCTCCCATGCATGAGCTCGGGGGCGTGGGCGACCGTCGCGCCGAAGAGCTCGCCCAGTGCCTGATGGCCCAGGCACACGCCCAGCATCGGGATGCCGCGCTCCGCGCAGTCGGCGATGACCTGCAGCGAGGCGCCCGCCCCTTTGGGGTCGCCGGGCCCGGGGGAGATCAGCACGCCGTCATAGGGGCATTCCGACGCGGGCGCGGCGCCGCCCTCGTCCCCGGCAGCATCTGACGAGCCCGCGCCCGCCGAGCCCGCGCCATCCCACCAGCGGGCGTCGACCGCGTCATTGCGAGCCACGTCGACGTCGGCGCCGAGGTGGCGCAGATAGCCGACGATCGTCCACACGAAGCTGTCGTAGTTGTCGACGCACAGGATCCGCGTCATTGTCCGGACACCCCGGCTCCCCCCAGGTCCCAGTACGCCTGCGCCCACGGGAAGACCCACTGGAACAGGACCAGGACCGCCGCGGCGACCAGCACCAGGGCCTCGACCGCCTTGAACCATGTCGGGCCGGGCAGGTGGCGGAAGATCCATCCATACATTGCGCACTCCTCCGATCGTGAGACGCGGGCCAGGGTCAGGACGCCGGCTCGTCCGCGAGTTCCTGGGGGACGCCCGTGTCCTTGGGCGTCCACGACTCGAACCTCAGGTGGACGATGTAGCGCTCGGAGTTGCCGTACTCCGGATGGCACGTCGTCATCGTCATCCAGCGTTCGGTGGGCACCTGCGAGAAGGTCTGGTCGCCGATGACCGGCGCGATGACCCATGCGGCGTCCGGCGAGACGATCTCGTGGTTGTCGACCGTGTAGACGTAGTAAGTGTCCGCCGTCTCCACGACGACCTTGTCGCCGGCGACCAGGCGGTCGATGTGCCGGAAGTTGTTGCCGTAGGTGCGGCGGTGGGCGGCCACCGAGAAGTTGCCGATCTCCCCGACCTGGGCGGTCTCCGAGTAGTGTCCGGCGAAGGCCTGGTCGAGGACCTGATCGCTGGTGCCCTCGGCCAGCGGGATCTTCATCCAGTCCCAGGAGGGCACGTGGATGACGCCGTAGAGGGCGCCGTCCGCGGGCTGGTCGATGACGGGCGGGGCGTCGGTGTGCCGCTCGCCCACGGTGCGGGAGGACGCGGGATTGTCCTGCTCGAACTGCTGGACAGCCTGGTCGCGGGGCCCCTCGACCTGCCATGAGGTCCAGTACAGCTGCCAGAACGCGAACAGGCCCAGGACGATCGCCGCCGTGATGAGCAGCTCCCCGACGACCCCGACCGCGGCGACGCCCGCGCCGCCCGATCGGCGCCGGGACTCAAGGTTCCGGACGTGTTCAGCCATGATCCTCCATCACCTGCGCGTACTGCACCGTGGGCTCCTGCGAGGCCGCCTCGAACTCCAGATGGTCGCTGGACTTCACCGACCACCCCAGACCGTAGCGTGCCACGTACTCCTTGTAGATCCGTATCCGCGGATCGGCCTCCAGCGTGTCATCCAACTGGTCCGGATCCCCGATCGCGGCGATCTCGTAGGGCGGCGAGTACGACCGTCCGTCGATGAGGATGACGTTGCCGATGCACCGCACCACCGTCCCCGCGGTGATCCGCGCGCCCTGCACCGTCATGGCCTCGGCCCCACCCGACCACAGGGCGTTCATCACGTCCTCGATGTCCTGCTGGTGGACCACGAGCCAGTCCGGATCCACGTCGTCCGCGGCCGAACCCGCCGGCGCGTCCGTGAGCGTCACCGTCACGCCGGGCCCGTTGACGGGCATGTCCGCCAGTCCCGTCACGGTGAGGGCAGCGGGGTCCGTCGAGGCGCCGAGGGGAGGGACCGCCGCGCCCGACGAGGGCGTCCCCGATTGCTGGGCCGCCTGTCCCGATTGGGCCGCCTGGAGCGCGGACTTCACGTCGGCGCGCAGCGCCTCGTTGTCGGACTCCATCGACTCGACCAGCTGCTGTTCGCGCCGCACGAGGCCGACGAGGTCCGTGTCGACCTGGACCGCATGGTCGCGCGTCGTGGAGGCGGAGATCGAGAAGAGCGTTCCCGAGGCCACCGTCACCACCAGAACGGAGGCGATCACCCGCGGGGCGGGATGTCTCCGTCCCCTCACCGCGCCCTCCTTCAGCCCGTGGGCTCGCTTTGGCCCGGCCAGACTCCGAGACTACGCTAGGACAGCATTCACCGCACCAGTGCGGAAAGACCGGGGACGGTGTCCCGACGAGACTGTTCAGGAGATACTTCGTGGCCGAGTCGAAGAAGCGGAAGAAGGACGGCAAGGACGCCTCCGAGGACACCGACATCAAGAACTGGACCGACGGGATCCCCCTGAGCCCGCGGTGGTGGGCGCCGACCTTCATCACGCTGATGATCCTGGGCCTGATCTGGCTGATGGTCTACTACATCTCGGGCGGCCAGTTCCCCGTCCCGAACATCCACGGTTGGAACATCCTCATCGGGATCGGCGTGATGATGGCCGGATTCCTCATGACCCTGAAATGGCGGTGAGGATCCGCCCGCCCATGCGGAGTCGGCGCCGGGCGCGAGGCTCAGCAGCGCGCTGACCCCCTCCTGGCCGGATGGTGGCGTCGAGCCTCGCGCCGGGCGCCGCGACACGGGCCTCAGGCGAGCAGCAGCGTGTACACCCCGGCCACCAGGGAGACCATGGCGACGGCCATGAGGGCGGCGACCATGCCCGCCCGTTGCTCCTGCCGCCGCAGCGTCACTCCGCGACGCGGACGCGCCAGCCGCACGAAGACCCAGGTGACGGCCAGTCCCGTGAGCAGCCCGCCCAGGTGGGCCTGCCAGGAGATCCCCGACTGGATGAACCCGTACACCAGGTTGACGGCCAGCAGCACCAGGACGGAGGTCGTGTCCGCCCCGCTGGTCCGCTGGAGGACGAACACGGCCGCGAACAGCCCGAACACGGCGCCGGACGCGCCCACCGTCGCCGTCATCCATGTCGCGGGCTGCACGAAGCACCAGGCCAGCACCGCCGCAGACCCTCCGACGGCGCTGAGCAGGTAGAGCACGGCGAACCGCCAGTGCCCCAGCGCCGGCTCGATCGCGCGACCGACCCAGTACAAGGCGAGCATGTTGAACAGGATGTGGAGCACCGAGGCATGGAGGAACGCCGTGGTCAGGAACCGCCACGGCTGCTCGTATCCCAGCACGGGCGCGAAGACGAAGGCCCGTTCCGCCTGCTGCGAGACCGTCCCGACGAGGTAGAGCACGACGCATGCGGCGATGATGCCGTAGGTGACCACCGGGGTTCGGGTCGTGCGCCGCAGCCGGTTCTCGCGGGCGCAGTCGACGCAGATGGCGCGGACCTCGGTGGGGACCCGGCACTGCGCACACATCGGACGGTGGCACCGCTTGCAGTAGTCGACCGCCCGCACGCCGGGATGGCGGGGGCAGTCCGGCGCGGCGCCGGGGTCGGACCGCTGCCCGTAACGGGGCATGTCGTCGCTCATCGGATCCTCACGCGGTGGTCGTGTGCCTTCCCGGCGGCGAGGACGGCGCCGGCCCGCGGCCGGCGTGCCCGCCCTCGCCGATCCCGGCGGTCTCAGTCGACGACGTCGACCGATGTGATCGTGACGTCCTCGATCGGTTTGTCGTTGCGGCCGGTGCGCACCGCGGCGATGGCGTCGACGACGTCCCTTGAGGCCTGGTCGCTCACGCGCCCGAAGATCGTGTGCTTGCCCATCAGCCACGGCGTGGGGGCCACGGTGATGAAGAACTGGGAGCCGTTGGTGCCGTGGCCGTTGCGCTTCCCGGCGTTGGCCATGGCCAGGATGTAGGGCTCGTTGAAGGTGAGCTCGGGGTGGATCTCGTCGTTGAACTCATAGCCGGGCCCGCCCACGCCCTGTCCCAGGGGATCCCCGCCCTGGATCATGAAGCCGGGGATGACGCGGTGGAAGATGACGCCGTCGTACAGAGGGGTCTGCATCTTCTGGCCGGTCGCGGGATGCGTCCACTCCCGCGTTCCCTGGGCGAGGCCCGCGAAGTTCGCGACGGTGTTGGGCGCGTGGTCGGGGAAGAGCTCGACGGTGATGTCACCGAGTGTGGTGTGCAGGGTAGCTTCCATGGCTCCATGCTCCCATCTCCGGGGCGCCGGGGCACCCCCGGGCAGCCCCGGGGGCGCCCCGATGGGCTGCACGTCACATCAAGGCGGTGCACAATGGGGTGTGAATACGTGTCCGCGGACGAGGGACACGTGAACGCCCGACCACCATCAATCGGAGGGACCATGGCCACCACCCCGAACATCGATCCGGAGCAGTTGAAGGCGAGCGCCCTCAAGCTCCGCGACACTGTCGCCGAGCAGGCCGGAAAGGCTGCGGTGAAGGCCGTCGACCTCACGGAGCAGGGGCTCGAGTGGGCGGCCCCGCGAGCGCAGAAGGCTTACGACACCGCCGTCGAGCACGCGACCCCGTACCTCCAGGAGGCCGCAGGGCGGGCGCAGGAGGCCGCGGACCGGGCGAAGCCGTATCTGGAGGACATCCAGGGCCAGGTCGTCGAGGACTACCTGCCGCGGGTCAACAAGGCCGCGGCCGCGGTGACCTCCGCCGCCACCGCAGAGGGGGATCTGACCGACCGCGCGCGCCAGGCCTATGAGGAGACCGCGAAGGCGCTGACCACGCCGACCCCGCGTCCGAAGCCGCGCAAGAGGCATCGTGCCGCCAAGGCGCTGGGCTGGACGACGCTGGGTCTGTCTGCGGCCGGGGTCGGGTATCTGCTGTGGAAGCGCAGCCGGCCCATCGAGGATCCGTGGGCGGAGGAGTATTGGGCCGACCTCGAGACGGACGTCCCAGTTCCGGACTCCCCCGCGGAGACGGCCGAGGACGCCGCCGACGCCGTGAGGGACACGGCGGAGAAGGCGAAGGACACGGTGGCCGACGCCGCCGGGGAGATCCCGGACGCTGCCGCCGACGCCGCCGACACGGCTGCCGCGACGGCTGGGGACGTGGCGGACGCTGCGAAGGACACCGCCGAGGACGCGAAAGACGTGGCCGAGGACGCCGCGCAGGCCGTCAAGGCCGCGACGACCCGGAAGGCGGGCCGCGCGAGGAGCGCCGCCAAGAAGGCCGCCGGGGGCGCCGAGGAGGACACGGCGGGGGAGCCGTCCGGGGACTGAGCCCTCGCCCCCGACGGTGGTCAGTCCCTCAGCCCGAGGATCGCTCGCAGGACGGTGAGGACCCCGCCCCGCGTGTTGGGCGGCGCCACATAACGGGCGGCCGCCAGCGCGTCCGGATGGGCGTTCGCCATCGCGAAGGACAGGCCGGAGGCTCCCAGCATGCCGACGTCGTTGAGGTAGTCGCCGAAAGCTGCCGTCTGAGCGGCCCCGATGCCCAGACGCGATTGGAGCACGGCGACCGCTCGGTCCTTGCCCACGCCTCGCGCCGTGAGGTCCGCCCAGTTCCGGGTCGAGAACACGACCTGGTGGGTCCCCCGGAAACGGCCCAGGACCTCCTCGGCCGGCCCGGAGACATCCGTGAAATCGAAGAGCGCCAGCTTGACCGGGGACGGCGCCCCCGGCGCGCCCAGCGCCTCCAGGAGGTCCCCGACCACGGCGACCTCGTTGTAGCAGGGGCGGGCCGCCTCGAGGAAGCGCGGATCCGAGCGCTCGACCAGGGCCGTGCGCGCGCAGGCCGCGACGATCCCGATGTCCTCGCCGCGATCCCGCCGCTCCCGCACGGCGCGGATCGCCTGCGCGACCGACTCCGGGTCCAGCGGCGCGGCGAAGAGCTGGTCGTCCCCGCGCATGATGACCGCGCCGTTCTCCGCGATGACCGTCATCTCCCGCCCCGTGGGCGCGAACATGCGGCTCAGCGTGACGGACTGGCGCCCGGAGGTCGGGACGAACGCGATCCCGCGCTCCTCCAAGGCGTCGAGCACCGGCCAGATCCCCTCGGGGAGGCGGCCGTCGGCGTCCAGCAGCGTGCCGTCCATATCGGTGACGACCAGACGGACGTCGGCGTCCTCGGGCGCGGGCCAGGTACGGGGATCGATGGGGGGAGTCTGCGGAGCCGGGGTGATCGCCATGACCCGATTGTCGCATCCGGCACCCGCGTCACACAGGTCCGCCCGGCGGGACCCCGATGTGGCCGGGAGCGGCCCGGTATAGCCTCGGGGCAGACATATCGACCGACACCGCGCGTCCCAGCGCGCCGTCCCCGGAGGTTCTCATGGCCCGTTCATCCCGCGTCCAACTCGTCGTCGGCGGCGCCGCGCTGGCGCTGGCCCTGGGGCTCGCGGGCTGCTCGTCCGGAGGGTCGGCAGAGTCTTCCGCCTCCGGAGACGCCTCCGGCCAGCCCGCGTCGGGGGCCGGTCCCGCCGACCTGGACACCGTCACCCCGGGAAAGCTCACCATCGCCACGGCCGAGCCCGCGTATTCCCCCTGGGTCGAGAACGACGATCCGGCCTCGGGCGAGGGCTTCGAGGCCGCCGTCGCCTACGCCGTCGCCGAACAGCTGGGCTACGCCAAGGACGACGTCGAGTGGGCCCGCAGCACCTTCGACTCGGCGATCGCCCCCGGCGCGAAGGACTGGGACCTCAACCTCCAGCAGTTCTCCATCACGGACGAGCGCAAGGAGGCCGTCGACTTCTCCAGCCCCTACTACACCACCGCCCAGGCCGTCGTCACCGTCGCGGGCTCCCCGGCGGCCGACGCCGGCTCGCTGGCGGACCTGGCGGACGTGAGCTTCGGGGTGCAGACGGGCACGACCAGCCTGTCCGTCCTGGAGGACTCCGTCGACCTGTCCTCCGACCCGCTCCTCTTCAACTCCAACCCGGACACCGTCCAAGCGCTCAAGGGCGGCCAGGTCCAGGCGATCGTCGTCGATCTGCCCACCGCGCTCTACCTGGTCTCCGCCGAGCTGGACGACGGCGTGGTCGTCGGCCAGTTCTCCGACACCTCCGGCGGCGACCAGTTCGGGATCGTCCTGCCCAAGGGGTCCCCGCTCACCGCGTCGGTCAGCGACGCCGTGGACGCCCTGCGGGAGGACGGGACCCTGGACCGGCTGCAGCAGACCTGGCTGTCCGACTCCGTGGACGTCCCCGTCCTCAAGTGACGTCCCCCGTTCCCGCGAGAGAACCCGGACCGCGTAGGCTCGCCTACGTGACGCCCGAACCCGGCCCCCTCTCGATCGGCGAGGACGACGCTGCCCGCCGGGACCCCGACGCCGGCCCGGCCGGCCGGCCGGCGGACGACCTCGACCGGGTCAGCGACATCGAGCTCGGCCGCCGTTCCTACCGGCGGCGCCAGACCGCCCGGTCCGTCGGCATCTCCCTGGCCTCGACGCTGGCCTTCGCGGGCGTCGTCTGGCTGGTCCTCGCCCATTCCCCGGGCTGGCAGGTCACCCGACAGACCTTCTTCTCCGGAGAGTATTTCCTCCGCGCCCTTCCCAAGGTCGCCGAGGGCCTGTGGCTGAACATCCGGATCCTCGCGGTCGCGGTGCTCGGTGTCGGGGTGCTCGCGACCCTGCTGGCCACCCTGCGGTCGCTGCGGGGACCGGTGTTCTTCCCGCTGCGCGTGCTGGCGGCGGCCTACACCGATATCTTCCGCGGCGTGCCCTTCCTCATCGTCCTGTACCTGGTCGGGTTCGGCGTCCCCGCCCTGGGGCTCACGGACTCCGTCATCCCCGCCTCCATCCTGGGGACGATCGCCCTGATCCTCACGTACTCCTCCTATGTGGCGGAGGTCCTGCGCGCGGGCCTCGAGGCGGTCCACCCCTCCCAGCGGGCCGCCGCCCGGTCCCTGGGCCTGTCCCACTGGGGCGCCCTGCGCCGCGTCATCATCCCCCAGGCCGTCCGCAAGGTGGCGCCGCCCCTGATGAACGACTTCATCTCGATGCAGAAGGACGTCGGGCTGATCTCCGTGCTGGGCGCCGTGGACGCCGTGCGCGCCGCCCAGATCCAGCAGGCCGTCAGCTACAATTTCACGCCCTACGTCGTCGCGGGCCTCCTGTTCGTCGTGCTGAGCTGGCCCTTCATCCGCCTGTCCGACTGGTACTCCGCGCGCCTGCGCGACCGGGAGCAGACGGGGGGCGCCGTATGAGCGCCGCCCGCCCCGCCGACGAGGGCGTCCCGGCCGATGCGGCGGTCCCCGTCCTGGAGATGCGCGGCGTCGTCAAACGCTTCGGCGACAACGTCGTGCTGCGACGCCTGTCCCTGGAGGTCCGCCGCCACGAGGTCGTCGTCATGCTGGGCGCCTCGGGATCCGGCAAGTCGACGCTGCTGCGCACCGTCAACCTGCTGGAGCGCGTCGACGACGGGCAGGTCCTCCTCTCCGGCGAGGACATCACGGACCCGCGTGTGAACGCCGACGCGGTGCGCGCGCGCATCGGCGTCGTCTTCCAGCAGTACAACCTGTTCCCGCACCTCACGGTCCTGGACAATGTCACACTGGCCGCGCGCGCGGTCCACCACGTGGCGCGCGGGGAGGCCGAGGCCCTGGGGCGCGAGCTGCTGGCGCGCATCGGGCTGGAGTCGCGCGCGCAGGAGTACCCGGACCGGCTGAGCGGCGGCCAGCAGCAGCGCGTCGCCATCGTGAGGGCGCTGGCCACCCGGCCGGAGCTGCTCCTGCTCGACGAGGTCACCTCCGCCCTGGACCCCGTGCTGGTCGGCGAGGTCCTGGACCTCATCGGCGAGCTCAAGCGCTCCGGTTCCACGATCCTCATGGCCACCCACGAGATCGGCTTCGCCCGGGAGGTCGCCGACCGGGTGGTGTTCCTGGACCACGGCCGCATCATCGAGCAGGGGCCGCCCTCGTCCGTCATCGACCACCCGGGCGAGCCCCGGACCCGGGATTTCCTGGCCCGCGTGCTGCGCTGAGTCCCGCTCTGTCCCCGCTCCCCGGTCAGGCGGGGCGGGCCTCGCGGCGGACCAGGGAGGCGAGGGCGCCCGGGCCTCGGCCGTCGGCGGGCACCAGCTCGGCGTAGGTGCCGGTCTCCACCACGCGACCGGAGTCCAGGACCACGATCTGGTCGGCGTCGGCGACGGTGGAGATCCGGTGGGCGATGACGATGAGCGTCCGCCCGGCGGTGGCGGCGCGGATGCCGGCCAGCACCTCCGCCTCGGTCGCGCGGTCCAGCTGGGAGGTGGCCTCGTCGAGGATCGTGACCGGCGCGTCGCGGAGCAGGGCGCGCCCCAGGGCCAGGCGCTGGCGCTGCCCGCCGGAGAGCCGCTCGCCCATCTCGCCGACCCGGGTGTCCAGGCCGTCGGGCTCGTCGGCCAGGAACCGGGCGAGCCCGACCTGGCGGCACACGCGCATGAGCTGCTCGTCCGTGGCGCCGGGCCGGGCGAGCAGCAGGTTCGCGCGCACGGTGTCGTTGAAGACGTAGGGGCGCTGCGGGGCGTAGGCCACCAGTTCGCGCAGGCGGTGCAGGTCGAGGTCGCGGATGTCCGCGCCGCCCAGGCGGATCGCGCCCGCGTCCACGTCCCACATCCGCTCGATGAGGGCCGCCAGCGTGGACTTCCCCGACCCGGACGCCCCGACGATGGCCGTGGTCCTTCCGGCGGGGATGCGCACGCTGACATCGTGGAGGACGACGGGCCGGGAGGGCCCTCCCGGGCCTGATGCGCCGGGCCCGCCCTCGTCCGTCCCCTTCCCCGCCGGGCGCGGGTAGGCGAAGGTCACGTGGTCGACCAGGATGTCTCCGGTGCCGTCGGACTCGGCGGGCGCCCGCCCGCGCGCCTCGGGGCCGGCGACCAGGGGCCGGCGCTCCGTGACCGCGAAGACGCGCCGGGCCGAGGCGAAGGCCTGATCGAGGTCGGCGGCGAAGTCCTCGACGGCCAGCATCGGGGCGAAGGAGCCGAGCGCCGTGCCCAGGGCCAGCCCGACCTGGGCCGTGTCGATGTCCCCGCGGGCGTGGAGCCATGCCGTGACGGCGAGCATCGCGACCATTCCGGCGCCGAGGAGGAACTGGTTGAGTCCGCGGCGCGCCGAGACCACCCGGGAGGATGTCTGCTGCCCCTCGGCGATGCGCTTCTCGATGCGCGCCATGCCTGCCAGCCGGGCCTCCTGGTTGCCGAAGGCCAGGACCTCGCGCACGCCCTGGACGGAGTCCGTGACGTGCTGGGCGAGTTCGCCGCGAGACGCGCGGATCCGGCGCGCCGCCCGGTCCGTGGAGGCCTCCCCGAGGCGGGGGACGACGCCGCCGACGAGCACCAGGAACGGGAGGAGGACCAGGGCCGCCCACCATGACACGGAGGCCCCCAGCCAGCACAGCACCAGGAGGGGCGCGACGATCGCGGTGAGCCCCGGGGCGAGGGTGTGGGCGAAGAAGACCTCGATGCGGTCGATGTCCTTCGTGACGCGCGACAACAGGTCCCCGGAGTCCTCCCCCTCGGTCGCGGCGGGCGCCTGGGGTTCGAGCCGGTCATAGAAGAAGGTGCGCAGCAGGGCGAGGGAGCGGAACGCCACGTAGTGCCCCGAGAACTGCTCGAGGTAGCGGAAGAGGCCCTTGGCCAGCGATATCGCGACGAGCACCCACACGGTGGCGGCGATGGACCAGGTGGCTTCGCCGCCCGCGCGCCCGGCGACCGCCCATCCGCCGACCGCGAAGAGGGCGACGCCGAGCAGCAGGGCGATCAGGCGGCACACCACCGAGATGCCCAGCGGGGCGATGACGGGACGGGCGACGCGGAGCAGCCGGCGCGCCAGGTCGGTGCGCGACTCCGCGGCGATGTCCGGCCCGGGTCCACCGGAGACCCCGCTCGCAGGGCGGGCGGGGGCCTGCCCGATCGACGAGGACGGGGCCGCGGGCCCCTGTGAGGCGACGGGCGATGTCATGCCTGCTCCCCTTCCGTTTCCGTGGCGCCGGCCACCGGCTCGACGCGGCCGCCGCGCATCTCGAGGCGCCGGTCGGCGTCCTCGATGGTGGCCTGGCGGTGCGAGATCGTCAGCGTGGTGCGTCCGTGGGCGGCCTCGCGCAGGGCGTCGAGGATCTGCCCCTCGGAGGTGAGGTCGACATGGGCGGTGGGTTCGTCCAGGAGCAGGATCGGGGCGTCCTTGAGCAGGGCCCGAGCGATGGCCACGCGCTGCGCCTCGCCTCCCGACAGCGCCAGTCCGCGCTCCCCGACGCGGGTGTCCAGACCGTCGGGCAGGCGTTCGAGCAGCTCGCCCAGCCGGGCGGCCCGCAGCGCCTCCAGCAGCCGACCGTCGTCGGCGTCGGGGGCGGCGATGAGCAGGTTGTCCCGCAGCGTCCCGGTGAACAGATAGGTGTCCTGGGCGACGACGCCCATCTGGGCGCGTGTCCACGCCAGGGGGACCCGGGTGAGGTCGTGCCCGCCGATGAGGACTCGGCCGGCGTCCGGGCGCCGGGTGGCCTGGACCAGGGAGGCCAGTGTCGTCTTGCCCGCCCCGGAGGGACCTGTGAGCACGACGTTCTGCCCGGGGGCGATGTCCATGTCGAGGCCGCGCAGGACGGGGGCGGCGTCGCCGTAGGCGAAGGTCACGTCCTCGAACCGGATGCCGGCGCCGCGTCCTCCCGACGGGGCCGTCCCCGTTGTGCGGCCGGCCGCGTCCTCGTCGTCCGGGGGCTCCTCCACCCCGGGGGCGTCGACGACGGCGGGGGCCTCGGCGCGGAACCTCCGGATCTCCTTGGTCGCGGCGATGCCACCCATGCCGATGTAGAAGAACTGCCCGATGCGGTCCAGGGGGTCCAGCATGATCGAGGAGAGGAGCACCAGCGCGACCGCCTGGCCGACCGTGATCGCCCCGGCGTCGAGGCGCCAGGCGGCGAGCCCGACGGCGCCGGTGATCATGCCGAGAGAGAAGACGGAGTCGACGACCAGGAGGACCAGCTGGTTGCCCGCAAGATAGCGCATGACATGGCGGCGGACGTCCTCGGCCGCCTGGGCCAGGCGCCGGCCCATCGGCCTGCCCGCGTTGAGCAGGGACAGGGCGGAGAGCCCCTGGATGGCATCGAGCTCCTGGGCGGCCAGCGCCCGCGACGCCCCCCGGTACTGGCTCGACACGGTGCGGAAGGCCAGCTGGAAGGCCCAGATGCTGGCGGGGACCAGCGGCACGGAGATCGCGAGCAGACCGCCGGCCAGCGGGTCGATGGCAGCGATCAGGAGCACCACGAGCAGCGGGGTGAGCAGGGAGGCGATCATCGGCGCGAGGAAGGTCGCGGAGTAGGCGCTCGAGCGCTCGACGCCGTCCGTCGCGGAGGAGACGACGCGCCCGGTGCGCTCGTGGGTGCGCTCGGCGGGGCCCAGGGCGAAGACGTGGGAGACGACGCTGCGGCGCAGCCCGGGTTCGGTCTCGGCCTGGGCCCGGCCCGTCAGCCGCGAGGACGCCTGCGCGCACAGCGCCGAGGCCGCCGCGGCGAGCAGGCCCGCCGCCACGGTGCCGGCTCCCAGCCCCCGCGCGGACGCGATGTCCTCGACGCCGCGCCCGATCGCCAGATAGGTCGCCGCCAGGGCGAGGGATGACCCCAGGGACAGCGCCACCACGACCGGTTTGCTCACCAAGACCTCCGCTCACACGCCACGTCAGAAGAACCTTAGGCGAGCCTAACTCAGTTTCTGACGTCGTGTCACTTCATACCTCGACGTGAGAGCTCGACCGCAGGATCCAGCTCCAGTCTGCGCCGGATCAGCCACGCGAGCGCCAGCGGAGCGCCGGAGGCCAGCGCGATGGATCCGGCGCCCAGGGCGATTCGCCCGGCGCCGTCCCGGCGGCCGGTGCCCACGGCGGCGGAGGAGGCGGCGCCGTCGTCCCCGGACTGGGCGCCCCCGGACTGGGCGGCGGAGGCGGACGGGGAGGCTCCGGTCGACGCCTGGGTCTTCCCGCCCGCCGCCGTCGAGGTGCGCGTCGTCGCGGCAGGCGAGGAGGACGCCGCCTGGGATCCCTCGGGGACGGCCACCGAGTAGACGCCGTCATAGGCCACGGACAAGGGCGACGCGACCTTCGCCCGGTCCCGCTGCCCGTCGGAGGTGTACCAGTAGGAGGACTGCCCGGTCAGCACCTGGAAGTCGATGAAGGACTGCGGGAAGGACCCCCAGTACTCTTTGTTGGAACCGGTCGGGGAGGCCTGCTCGTTGCGCCCGCCAGCATCGTCGATCGTGACGCCCAGGTAGTCCGGATCCTGCGTGAAGCCGTGCGATTGCGCGGCCTCGACCACGTCCACCCCGGACAGATCCGCCAGGACGATCGTGGTTGAGCGCAGCGTCTCCCACTTGGAGGTGTCGTCCATGTCGGTGCCGAACCCGGAAGCCGTGGCCGTGACCTGGCCGTCGCCCTGCGCGTCGAGTGTGAGCTTCGGATCGCTCACCGACCAGTAGGTCATTCCGTCGTAGTAGGCGACGGTCCACGATCCCGTCCACTGGATGTCCACGGAGCCGTCCTCGCCGATCGTGCCCGTGCCCCCAGCGATGACGACCTGGGACTCCGTGTTGACGGCCCGACCGTCCTCGCGCCACCCCAGGGTGACGGCGTTCCCGTCGCGGTCAAGGCAGCGCGTGTCCCAGCTCGCCTGGACCCACGTCCCATTCGCGTCGGGCTTCTGGATGCTGACATTGCCGTCGCTCGCCCGGTACAGGGCGCCCACGTCGGAGGCGGACCACACGCGCGCCGACCCTGAGTTCCCGGCGAGCCCGGCCGAGAGGTAGTTGCACGACCCGTAGAAGGACTTCGAGTTCGTCTCGTCGTTCATCCCCCACCGGAAGACCGCGTTGTTCACCGCGGTGCCCAGCAGCGAGGATCCGTCGCCCTGGTCGTCCGTGCCGCCGTCATCGTCGTCGTCCCCGTCCGGGTCCACCGGGGGCGCGGCGGCCTCGACCTCCAGGTCAGCCGATGCCGTCAGGTTCCCGTCGGAATCGAGGACCCGGACCCGGTAGGAGCCCTCGGCGGCGCCCTCGGGCACCGTGAGATCCAGGGAGAACGCGCCGGACTCGTCGGCCGTGGCCGTCACCGGACCGGCGACCACCGCGCCGGACTCGCCCGGTCCCGCCAGATCGACGGTGTAGGCCGCGCCGGCGGACATGGTCCCGCCGGAGACCCTCACCGAGGCTCCGGGGGAGGCGGCCGCGGGGGTCACGCTCACCTGCGGCCGGTCGGGGACCGCGATGCTGATGGGGGCGGCGGGTTTGCGCGGCTGGATCGTCTTGGCGCCGCCATCAGTCGTGTACCAGTACGAGTCCTGCTGCGTGCGCGTGTTGAACTCCAGCCACGATGCCGGGAACGCCCCCCACCACGACTCGTTCGCCGATGTCCTCTCCGCCTGCGAATTGCGCCCATTGATCTCATCGGGCACCGACACCCCCAGGAAGTCCGGCGTCACCTCGATCCCCGACTCGCTGACCTCGACACCGCTGAGATCCGCCAGATGCATGTCCTCCATCGACTCCAGCGGCTCCCACCGCGTCGGGTCGTCCATGCTCGCCCCGATCCCCGAGGCCGTGCCCGTGATGGTCCCGGTCCCGTTCTCGACGTCGAGGACCGGATCCGAGATGCTCCAGTAGGTCATCCCCCCGTAGTAGACGATGGTGAAGGATCCGTCCCACTCGATATGAGCCGAGTCCGTCGAGGGATCCAAGGTCCCCGACCCGCCCGCGATCCGCACCACATTCTCCGAATACGTCGGCTGCTCCGCCGGCGTCCCGGAGCCCGTGATCGTCAGACCGGCTGTCCTCCCGCCGATCGACGTCCCGTACCGGTTCTGGCACCTCGTCTCCCACGACGCCGCCACCAGATCCCCCTCGGAATCCGGCTTGAGCACACTCGTGTTCCCCTCCGACGCCTGGTAGAGCGTCCCCACATCCGACGCCTGCCACAACCGAGAGGACCCCGCGTCCCCGGCCTCGCCGGCGGAAAGGAAGTTGCATCCCCCGTAGTACGCGCCGCCCCCCGACTCCGCGTTCACCCCCCACTGGAAGGAGACGCCGGAGACGGCACGCTCCCCGGAGGCCTCGGCCGCCTGCGCGGGAGCAGACGCCCAGACGCCTCCGGCGGCCACCGAGGTCGCCGCGGAGAGGGCGAAGACCCCGTGGAGGGTCCTGGTGACGATGCTCATCGCTGCTCCTTTCCATGGCCGGCGCCGCCGGCGTCCTGTCCCTGCTCGAAGAAGGCCCGAAGGTCCCCGGCGACCGCAGCCGGGTCCGCCGCGCCCACCGGTTGCAGGACCTGGGTGCGCCCGGCGTCGTCCGTGTCCCCGCCGATGTCCGGGGTCCCCGCCGCCTCCGGACCGTTGCGGACGCCCAGGGCCTGCCGGTCCCTCATCAGCGAGCGCCGCGTGACCGCCCGCCCCGTGCCCGGGACCCACTCGGGGCCGCCGCCTGGGACGGGCGCCGCCGGGTCGGGGGCGTGCCCCGAGGGGGAGCCCACGACCGCGCCTGCGGCCAGCCCCTCGGCCGCCGTCCGGTCCCGCTGCCGCCTCAGGCGCCGGAAGGCCCTGCGCCTGAGGCGCTCCCGCTTCATATCGGCCTTGTGGCGCGCCTTGTCCGCGCGGCGCTGGCGGCGTCCGATCTCGCGTTGCATCGCAGCCGGGGAGACGCCCAGCAGCAGGGATTTCGCCGCCAGGTATCCGCCGGTCCCCGCGGCCAGCGCGATGACCGCGATCCCGCCCAGAATGCCGCCGATCAACAGGAGCAGGTCCGACAGGGACAGTCCCTGGGCCTGGGGGGTCTCCGCGGGCGCGGCCGTGGGCTGAGCCGTCGACGTCTCCTGCGGCAGGACGGCGGGCACGGCGCCCGACTGGGCGTCGTCCGCCTCCGCGGCGGCGGCGGGAGCCGATGCGTCCGCCTCCTCCGTGAAGCTCAGCGGCGTGAAGGACTCGTTGTTCGGGTTCTTCACCCCGTGGGCGCCGATGGTGATGATGCCGCACTGCTGCGACAGGCAGTCCACCGCCGTCTCGTTCTGCTGACGGTCGTAGGAGGTGAAGCGCGCGCCGGGCACGATGATCGTCGCCGACCAGGTGCCGTCGGCGGCGATCTCGCCGCCATTGGCCGCGTACTCGGTGGAGGAGCCGGGGAAGGAGACGAACAGCTGATATCCGACGGGGTTGGTCTCATCGTCGAAGGCGTAGCGGTAGTCCTCGCCGGTGATCCCGCCGGCCGAGGGGCGCCACGTGCCGCCCGCAGGGTCGTCGACCCATCCGAAGAGCACGTAGACGCCGCCGAAACCGCCCTGGATCGACTGGAAGCCGGATCCCGTCAGCGTCACCTTCGTGTCGCCGTCCGCGTTCAGGGCGCCGCCCTCGACGGTGTAGTCGACCCGCGGAGCGGCGGAGGCCTCCTGGGCGCCCGCGACCACCGCTCCGAGCGCCGCGAGCAGCCCGGCCACGGCGACCACGAGCGCCCGGCGCCAGCGCGGCAGCCTCGATCCTCTCTGTGAGCTCATCGTGCGTCTCCGTCCTTCCTGGTTGCGCGCACGGGCAGGACCAGGAGCCCGCCTGTGCGCGGATGCCGGATGACCTCGATCTCGTACTGGTAGACGTCGGAGAGCTGCTCCGCCGTGAGGACCTGCTCGGGCGTGCCGACATCGCGCAGGCGGCCGCGGCTGAGCAGGGCCACCCGGTCGGCGTAGGCGGCTGCCACGTCGAGCGCGTGGACCACCACGACCACGGCCGACCCGGTGGCCGCGTAGTCGCGGGCCAGTCGCAGCACGAGCTCCTGGTGCCGGATATCCATCGCCGCCGTGGGTTCGTCGAGCAGCATGAGGGGAGCGGCCTGCGCCAGGACCCGCGCGAAGGCGGCGCGTCCGCGTTCCCCTCCCGACAGCGACGTGTAGGCGCGATCGGCCAGGTCCGAGACATCGGACAACCGCATCGCGCCCTGGACCACGAGGTCGTCGTCGAGTTCCGCGGGCGTGCCCGCCCAGGGCGAGCGTCCCATCTCCACGACCTCGCCGACGGTGAAGGGGAAGGAGACGTCGACCTGCTGGAGCAGGACCGATCGCCGCATGGCGAGCTCCGTGGGATCCCACGTCCCGATCGGCACCCCGCCCAGATGCACCGCTCCGGCGCTCAGCTCCACGTCTCCCGTGATCGCGTTGAGCAGCGTCGACTTGCCGGCCCCGTTCGGGCCGACCAGGGCCAGGACCTCACCGGCGACCACGTCCAGGCTGACGTCGTCGAGGATCTCGCGCCCGTCGATCGTCACGCCCACGGCATCCACCGTGAGCACCGTGTGCCCGCGTGCGGGGGCCTCCGGCGTCCGGTGCCGGGCTCTCCACGGAGCCTGCGGCCGGTTCATGCCCACCCCCCGGACCGCGAGCGGCTCCGTCTGAGGAGCCAGAAGAAGAACGGGCCTCCGACCAGGGAGGTCAGCATGCCGATGGGAAGATCCGCGAACTCGATGAGCGTGCGGGCCGCGAAGTCCGCGACCGACAGCAGCAGCGCCCCGCCCAGGGCGCTGGCCGCCAGCAGCGGCCGGTGCGAGGGCCCGATGATCATGCGCAGCAGGTGGGGGACCACCAGCCCGACGAAGGAGATGATGCCGGCGAAGGCCACCGCCGAGGAGACGAGCAGCGCCACGAGGAGCATCGCGAAGAAGCGCAGACCCTCGACGTCGACGCCCAGATGCCGGGCGGCCTTCTCCCCCAGCGCCAGCAGGTCCAAGCGGCGGGCGATGAACAGGGAGGCGACCACGCCGACCACGCACATCGGGGCGACCAGGGCCACCTGCTCCCATCGGGAGCCGTTGAGGCTGCCCATCTGCCAGAAGACGATCTGGTCGCGCGCTGAGGTGGGGGCCTTGAAGACGATGAAGGAGATGGCCGCGCCCGCGACCGCGTTGACGGCGACGCCGGTGAGGATGAGGGTCACGACCTCGGTGCGTCCGCCCCTGCGGGCCAGCAGGTACACCGCGAGGGTGGTCCCCAGTCCGAAGACGAAGGCCAGGGCCGGCGTGGTGAGCGCCCCGAGGAAGTGCCACTCCATGAGGATCGCCAGCGAGGCGCCGACGGCCGCGCCCGAGGACACGCCGACCGTTCCGGGCTCCGCCAGCGGGTTGCCGAAGATCCCCTGCATGACCGCCCCGGCCACGGCCAGGGAGGCGCCCACCAGCAGGCCCAGGACGATGCGGGGGAACCGCACGTTCCACAGGGTCTCCTCGCCGTACTGGACGCTCGGCCCCGGCAGCCAGTCGATCCCGATCCGGTGCAGGACGGACCCGAGCACCTCCCCGGGCGGGATGAGCAGCTGCCCCAGGGCGGCGGAGAGGAGGATGACGGCGACCAGCGCGATGACCAGCACGAGGAATGTGAGGCTCGTGCGCGAGCGCGACCCCTTCGCCGCGATCCCGAGATCCGTGTCGGGCGCGCGGCGCGTCCTCGCCGGGGGGATCGGATCCGCCGCGGGGGACGAGGCCGACCCCGCAGGCGCCTCGGGTGCTGAGATGGCGCTCATTCGTCGCTCTCCTCCTCGATCTCGTTCAGCCGCTTCTCGATGAGCGCCGGCGGCTCTTCGGGGACGTAGGCGTCCTCCGGGTCGTAGACGGCGGTGGCGAGCGCGGCCAGGACCTGCGCGGTCTGCGGGCCGAAGCTCATGACCTCGTAGTCGCTCATGTCGACGACCCGGCGGTTCTTGCCCGCGGGCGTCTCCTGGATGCCGGGGAGCTGGAGCATCTCGTCGAGCCCTCCGGCGGAGGCGATGCCCAGGGTCATCGCGATGATGACGTCGGGGGCGGCCTCGACCAGAGCCTCGGAGTTCGTCGGCGCCATCCCCTCGAATCCCACTTCGGCGGCGACGTCGGTCGCTCCGATGGACTGGATGAGGGAGTCGGCCCCCGATCCCTCTCCGAACCAGTAGTAGATGGATTTGCCTCTCACGTAGAGGAAGACGACGCGCGGCTTGTCGGCGGGGTCCGAGGGCGCCATCTTCCCGATGGCCTGGATGGTCCCCGAGATCTCACGGTTGGTGCGGTCCGCGAGCGTCTCGCCGAGTTCGGGCACGCCCAGGGCGTCGGCGACCTGCTGGATCTGGGACCCGACGCCCTGCACGCCGTCGGTGTAGACGATGGGCACGAAGACGACTGGGATGCCGGCCTCGCGCAGCTGCAGCTGGGCGTCGTAGGGCCCGATCGACGTGTCGGTGATGACCACGGTCGGCTGGAGGGCGAGGATCGCCTCGGCGTTGAGGTCGGTGCCGTTGACGACGACCAGGGGCAGGTCCTCCATGCCGGAGGAGCCGGTCGCGATGTCGCGCCCGACCAGCTGGCACCCGAATCCCAGGGCGTAGACGGCCGCGGCCAGGCCGCCGTTCTGGTTGAGCGCGAGGATGCGGGAGGTGTCCGCGACGGTCTGCTCGACGCCGTCGGAGCTCTCCACCGTCACGGGAAGCGTCTGGTACTCAGTGGGCACGTTGCTGATCGGGATGATCTGGTCGGAGCGCGTGTAGGCGGTGGTCGGCCCGGTGATGGACGTCGGCGGCTGCAGGTCGGCCGCGGTCTTGTCGGGCAGGGTCGGGAGGTTCGGCTCGGTCGAGGCGTCGGGCATGTCGCAGTCGGCCAGCTGGGACTCGGTGATCGTGCCGATGTTGGCGCATCCGGCGGCGGCCATCGCGGTCGCCGCCAGCGCCACGAGGAGGGCGCGGGCGCCGGTGTGTGCGAAGAGGCGCATGAAGGTCTGGTTCCCGTGAGGAAGGGGAGTGGCAGGGGACCCTGCCGAAGGGGCCGGCCGGTTCCGGGGCGGGCCGAGGCCCGTCCCGGAACCGGTTCACCCGGTCTCCAGCGGAGTGTCAGTCAGCCGAGTGCTCGCGACGGCCCCGGAGGGTCAGCGCGGCCGCGCCGGCGAGGAGCAGCGCCGCGGCCGCTCCGACGAACGGCCCGGCCGCCGAACCGGTGGCGGCCAGCGCGGACTTCCCGGTGGCGGAGACCGACGCCGTCGGCGCGGGCGTCCCCGTCGTCGAGGCGGACGGCTCCGGGGTCGACGGATCCGGGGTGGTGTCCGAGGGATCCGGGGTCGGCGCCTCCTCCGCCTTCAGCGTGAGAGCCGTCGAGGCGGCCGAGGGCATGGAGACGCCCACCGTGTTGGCCGCGCTCACCGTCGCCGTGTAGGACAGGCCGGTCGTCAGCCCGGTGAAGGTGAACGAGGTCCGGCCCGCCTCCACGGTCTGCGTCAGCGGGCCGCTTCCGTCATCGGGCGTCAGCGTGACCGTGTACCCCGTCAGGGCCGCGCCCCCGTCGGCCGGGGCCTTCCACGCCACGGTGAGGGAGGTGGGCGAGGTCGCCGTCAGCGTCGGCGCGGCGGGCGCCTGGGGCTCCGTCGCGGGCGCGGCGATCGTCACCGGGTCGGACGAGGCCGGGGCCGAGGACCCCCGCGCGTTGACCGCGGCCACCGACGCCGTGTAGGTGCCGGGCTCCAGGTCGGGGAACGTCGCGCTGGCCGCGTCGGAGGACGCGTCCCGCGTGCCGACCGTCTGGCCGTCCTTCAGCAGGGTCACGGTGTATCCCGTCACCTCGCTGCCGCCGTTGTCGGCGGGGGTCGCCCACGTGACGTCCACGGAGTCCGCACCGGCCGTGGCCGTCACCGAGGTCGGCGCGCCGGGGACCGTCGCCTCGCGCAGGGAGATCGCCACGTCCTTGTCCAGACGCCGGTCCGTCAGCGCGAGCTGATGGGCGGCCATGGTGCCGACGACGTAGGTCTTCGACGGATCGAGCGTGCCGGCCGGGACGGTGATCGTCGTGGTGAACGCGCCGGCTGCGATCTCCGCGGGCCTCACCCAACTCGACACGAGGAAGTCGTTGGCGCTCGCGACGGCCTTGCCCGCCGTCCACACGTCGCCGTCAGCCACGACGACGTACACGCCGTTGACCGCCGCGCCGCCGGTGTATCCGGTGCCGCTGACCGTGAAGGTCGTGCCCTCATCGGGGTCAATGTCGGCCGTCGGCGTGACGGCGAGGGTCAGCTCGCCCGGGTCCGGGTTCGGGGTGACCGCCTCGGACGCGGCGGATGCGGCCGACTGGCCGAGCCCGTTGGAGGCGCTGACGGTCGCCGTGTAGGAGACCCCCGGCAGAAGGCCGGTGAACGTGGACGAGGTCTGGTCGGCGCCCACGGTCTGCGTCAGCGGGTCGCTGCCGTCATCGGGCGTCAGCGTCACGGCGTACCCCGTCAGGGCGGAGCCGCCGTCATCCGCTGGCGCCGTCCAGGTGGCCGTCGCCGAGCTCGACGAGGCCACAGTCAGCGTGGGAGCGGGCGGGGCGGCCGGAGCCGTGGCGACCCTCTCGGCGGTGTAGCTGATGCTGATGGGGGCGGCGGGTTTGCGCGGCTGGATCGACGTGGCGCTCCCATCGGTCGTGTACCAGTAGGAGGACTGCCCCGTCAGGACCGCGTAGCGAAGCCAGGAGTCGGGGAACGCTCCCCACCATGACTCATTCGCCTCCGAGGGCTCCGACTGGGCGTTGCGTCCCGAGATCTCGTCGGAGACCGCGATCCCCAGGAAGTCCGGCGTCACCTCGATCCCCGACTCGCTGACCTCGACACCGCTGAGATCCGCCACATGGATCGGCGACGTGTCGAGCTCCTTCCAGATCGACGGGTCATCCATGTCGGCCCCGTACCCGGACGCCGTGCCCGTGATGGTCCCGGTCCCGTTCTCGACGTCGAGGACCGGATCCGAGATGCTCCAGTAGGTCATCCCCCCGTAGTAGACGATGGTGAAGGATCCGTCCCACTCGATATGAGCCGAGTCCGTCGAGGGATCCAAGGTCCCCGACCCGCCCGCGATCCGCACCACATTCTCCGAATACGTCGGCTGGCCGGCCGTCGCCCCGGAGCCCGTGATCGTCAGACCGGCGGTCTTCCCGTTGATAGTCGTCCCATACCGGTTCTGGCACTTCGTCGTCCATGTGGGCTCCACCAGGTCCCCGTCCGCATCCGGCTTGAGCACCGTGACATTGCCGTCCTGCGTGGCATAGAGACCCGCGTCCTCCGCCCACAGGCCGGATCCCCCCGCGTCCCCGGCCTCGCCGGCGGAAAGGAAGTTGCACCCCCCGAAGTACGCGCCGCCCCCCGACTCCGCATTCACCCCCCACTGGAAGGTCGCGTCGTCCACGGTGTACGAGGCATCCGCGGCGACGGCAGCGGGACCTGCCGCCATCGCCGTCCCCCCGATCGCCAGGATGGCCGTCCCCGCGGCCCATGCTCTTCCCCGTCTGCGACCGGTTGGCGTCGGTGCGCCCGACGTGTCGCGATTCATGATTCGCAGCACAGCTCTCCCCTCAGGCCTGGGCGTCCGCCCAGTTCAGACTCGCATTGGTGGCAGGCTGTCCCCGCAGCCGGATCCTCTCGATCTGACAGACTGTAGGAAAGGCTTGCCTCACTCAGGCTAGGTGAGGCACTCCTAAGGTCTCAAGTATCTGGACGCGGGCAAAAAGGTGCCGCCCATCACATCGCCCCGCGTCGGCCGGGTGGCCTGGCGCGGGGCGATGCGGGGCGGCTGAGCTGTCGAGGCGCTGTCAGAAGGCGTCGTCGATGTCGCGGACGACGACCAGCTTCTCGTTGACGAATTCCTTGAGCCCCAGGTCCGTCAGCTCGTGCCCGTACCCGGAGCGCTTGACGCCGCCGAAAGGCAGGTCCGCCTTCACGCCCGTGGGCTGGTTGATGTAGACCATGCCGGTGTCCAGCCGGCGGGCGACGCGCTGGGCGCGGGCCACATCGTTGGAGAACACGGACCCGCCCAGGCCGAAGGGCGAGGCGTTCGCGATGCGCACCGCGTCGTCCTCGTCCACCGCCCGGTACAGCTGGGTGACGGGACCGAAGAACTCCGTCTTCGCCGTGTCGGAGCCCAACGGGATGTCGGTGAGCAGCGTGGGGCGCACGAACGCGCCCCGCTCGGGCACGGGCGCCCCGATCTCCTCCACCGTGACGCCCTCCTCCGCGGCGCGGAGCACCAGCCGCGCCAGGTCATCGGCCGCCTTCTGCGAGGACAGCGGCGCCAGCGTCGTCGCCGGGTCCATCGGATCGCCGGCCACCAGCGCCGCCACGCCCTTCTTGTATGCCTCCAGGAACCGGTCGTACACGGCGTCCACGACGATGAGCCGCTTGGAGTTCACGCACACCTGGCCGCCGTTCCAGTGCCGGCCGATCACGGCCCACCGGGCCGCCTTCTCGACGTCGGCGTCCTCCAGGACGATGAACGCATCCGCCCCGCCAAGCTCCAGCGTGGACTTCTTGAGGTTCCTCGCCGCGATGGAGGCGATCGAGGCGCCCGCCTCCTCCGACCCGGTGAGGGCCACACCGCGGACCCGCGGGTCCGCCAGGATCTGCTCGGAGGCCTCATGGGAGGCGTAGATGTTGGTGAACACCCCTTCGGGCGCCCCCGCCCTCCGCATGAGCTCCTCGATGGCCGCCGCCGACTGCGGCACGTTCGAGGCGTGCTTGAGCAGGACGACGTTGCCGGCCGCCAGCTGCGGGGCCAGGGTGCGCACGATCTGGTAGTACGGGAAGTTCCACGGCTCGACGGTGAAGATGACGCCCATCGGCTCATTGACCAGTGCGGCGTCCGTGTCGCCCAGACCGCGGGCCGGCAGGTAGCGCGGAGCCAGCAGTTGCTCGCTGGCGCGGGCGTAGTACTCGAACATCGCGGCCGACAGCTCGACCTCGGCCTCGGCCTCTGCGATGAGCTTGCCCATCTCCAGGGTGAGGATCTCCGCATAGCGACGGCTGTCCTCCCTCAGCAGGTCGGCCGCCTTCTGGAGGAGCTCGGCGCGATCGCGCACCGGCGTGGTCTTCCAGTCCTGGAAGGCCGAGTCGGCGCGCGCGATGGCGGCGTCGATCTCCTCAGGCGTGGCGGTGGGGAAGGTCGCGACGACCTCACCGGTGTAAGGATTGGTGGTGGCGTAACCCACGATGAACGCTCCTTTGTCGTCGGAATGACCCGGAGCGGGGAGGCGTCGGTGCCGCGACGGCCCCCGGCGGCGCTCAGTCGACGAGACGTCGGCTCTCCGGGACACCCATTCTTTTGTTGCCACGGCAACAATAGGTCCGGACCAAAGTCCCAGCCAGCGGAGTTCGTGATCCCCTCGTCACACTTCCGCGTCGCCGACCCGGCGACCGGGCGGAGCCCGTCCCAGCCCAGCCGGGACGCCCTCGTCCCCGCCGGGCGCGTCCGGCGGGCAGGAGGACGGACAACTCAGGCGGCGGCCTCGCGCAGCAGCCGCGAGCGCAGGGGGCGGGTGGTCTCCGAGGCGGCCAAGATCACCGCGATGCCCACGACCGTGAACCCGGCGACGGCGACGAAGGGACCCGCCGCTCCGCCGATCGAGAGCATCGGGGAGATGAACAGCAGGCCCAGCGCCACGGACCCGCAGATGAGGGTGACGGCGGGGACGCCGACCTCGAGGCGGCGGGAGCGGTCCAGGAACCGCGTGGGCGCGCCGGTGCGGACCAGGGCCAGGGTCTCGGGAACCCCGTCGATGACGCGGATCGACTGGTTGACGGCCGTGGAGACGGCCGCCAGGACCACCGTGATACCCAGGGTGAGCAGCATCCCTGTGCCGATGTCGCCCATCATGACCGCGTCGTCGCCCTCGCCCGCCCCCGACCCGATGATGGAGAACATCGGGAAGAGCACGCCGACGATGAACCCGACCAGGGCCACCGCCCCGAATGAGCGCCAGACGCTGCGGGGGTCGTCGGCGATGCGGCGCCCGGCCACCAGCATCTGCGGAGTGCGGGCGCGGCTGGCCATCACGCGGCCCAGCACCCCGATCGCCCACGAGCCGACGGCGTTGACCAGGGCGAGGACCACCGCGAGGAACCCCAGCAGGATGGCCATCACCGCCGCCGGGCCGACTCCGGCGATCATCTGGACGGGACCCAGCCACGCGATGATGACGACCACGGCCAGCACCGCCCCGGCCGGCGAGACGCGGTGCGGATCGCTCTGCCTGGCGACACCCAGCGGGGTGATCGCCACGCGCCGCATGCCGAACCAGGACGACACGGCGGCGAGCACCACCATCAGGGCGGCCGCGGCGGCCAGCAGTCCGGGACCCGTCCACATCTCCGAGGGCGTCATAGGGTGTCCCTGGAAGCGGATCGCCTGCCAGGCCGGAAGCGTGAGGCCGTAGAGCGCGGATCCCCCGACGACGCCGGCGGCCGCCAGGATCGTGGCCTCGAGGACGGCGGCGGCCTTCGCCCGGACCGGGGGCAGGCCCAGGAGGCGCAGCACGGCCAGATCCCGGGCACGTCGCGAAAGTCCCAGCCGGGCGGCCGCAGCCCCCATGCTGAGGACGGGGACGATGATGAGCACACCGGCGAAACAGGCGAGGAACAGGTAGAACCCCTCGGACTCCAGCGCGTCGCGCGGCGCCTGGGATCGCTCGAAGAAGGCCCGCACTCCGCCGACGACGGCCAGGAGGACCGCGTGGGGGAGGGCGAAGGCCGCCACGGTGAGAACGGTCGTCGCCCGGTCCCGGCTGCGCAGGAGGACGCGCGTCCCGACCAGCGTCGCCCTCATCGCGCGGCTCCCCGGAGATGCGCGGAACCGGAGGACGGGAACGGCGTCTGCTGCGTCATCTGCGGGGATCGCTGCGGCGCGGGAGCCTGCGGCGCGACCGGGGCGCCGGCGGCGAGCACCCGGCCGTCCTGGACGCGGATGACCTGCGGGAACCACGAGGCGACACCGGGATCGTGGGTGACCAGCAGCAGCGTCGCGCCCGTCGCGCGGCATGCGCCGGTGAGGACGCTCATCACCTCGTGGCCCGTCGTCTGGTCGAGAGCCCCGGTGGGCTCGTCCGCGAAGACGACCTGCGGACTGGCGACCAGCGCCCGCGCGATGGCGACGCGCTGGGCCTGCCCGCCGGAGAGCTGCCCGGGGCGGTGGGGGCCCAGCTCCACGATGCCGAGCATGGCCATGACCTGCTGGGCGCGTCCGGTCGCCTCGCCGCGCGGGCGTCCGGCCAGCATGAGGGGCAGGGCAACGTTCTCCGCCGCGGAGAGCTCGGGCAGCAGCTGGCCGTCCTGGAAGACGAAGCCGAAACGGGCCAGGCGCAGGGCGGAGAGAGCCTTCTCCGACAGGCCTGCGATCTGCGCGCCCTCGATGACGATCGACCCCGACGTCGGGCGCAGGATGCCGGCGATGCAGTGCAGCAGCGTCGTCTTGCCGGAGCCCGACGGTCCCATGATCGCCACCTGCGCGCCCCGAGGGAGCGCCAGATCGACGCCCGCGAGCGCCGTGACCGTCTGCTGTCCCCGCCGGTACTGCTTGACCAGCCCGGCCACGGCGATGCCCGAGCCGTCGGGGAGCGGGGCGGGTGCGCCGGTGGGCGCCGGGTTCTGTGCGGACGCCTGCCCGCGCGCATATGCGATGAGATCCGGATCTGTCATGCCCCCATCGTCATGCCCGTCCGACGCGGCCCGCCATCGGGTGATGCCCTGTCTGTTCCCCGAGATCCCCCTGACCCCGGCTCCCGTTCTCCCTGCCGAGCCGCTCTCCCCCGTGCCCCCCCTCCCATCAGATCCGCGACCGCGTCGTCGAGGCGATCGGGCGCGGCGAGCTGCGCCGCGGCGACGCCCTCGCCTCGGTGCGCGCCCTGGCTGGCGTTCTGCTCGGATTGGGAGTCCCGGCTCGCAACTCTGCTGGAGGAGGGCCGTGCCCATGGCCTGACGGCGGAGCAGGTCGTGATCGCCTGCCAGAGGGCACTGGCCGGGAACGAGCACGACACCGACCTCGGCACGGAAGGCAACGGTCCTCGCACCGGAGACCGGCACGGAAGGGAGACACGATGAGCGAGCAGGCGTTCCTGTGGGCGACCACCGCGGTGATGCTGGCGGTGATCGGAGGGACCATGGCCCTGACACCGGCGATCTCGGACGCCACAGTGCCGCTGGGTGTCCGCGTTCCGAGCTCGCGCATCCACACTCCCGTGGTGCGGGAGGCCGTCCGCCGCTTCCGTCTGTGGTGCGCCGGTTTGACCATCGTCGCTCTTGCGGTCACGATCCCCTGGCACACGGTCGGCGCGCTCCTGGTCCTCGCCATCGGCCTGATCGCCGCCTGTACGGGCGCCTGGATCGGCACCCGCCGAGCGATCACCGCGGCCAAGCAGTCCCAGCACTGGTACCGGGATGTGCCGGTCCGCCTGTCCGCCCCGATCGGTCGGGACACCGGGGCGGTCCGGCCGATCTGGGGCCTCCACGCGCCGGCGATCCTCCTGGGAGGGGCGGCACCGGCGGTCGCCGCCGCACGCTACCCACTGCTGCCGGACCCCTATCCCACTCACTGGAACGCGATGGGCCAGGCCGACGCCTGGTCGGCGAGGAGCTGGGGAACGGTCCTCGCGCTGCCGCTGGTCGCCGTGGCGCTGGCCGCGATACTGGCGATCGTCGCGTTCCTGGTCTCGCGGGGACGTGTGGCGGTTCAGCCCCATCGCGGGGACTGGAAGCTGTCGGCCGACCAGCAGCACCGGATCGCTGCCCTGGTGCAGCAGATCCTGGGCGCGGTGAACCTGTTGACCGCCCTGATGCTGGCCGGAATGAGCCTGGTGCCGGCGCTCGGATGGGGTGCCGTCGTCCAGAACCTCCTCACATGGGGCGGCATCGCGCTGCTGGTCGTCGTCATTGCCGCGTCCTACGTCCTCGCCGCCCGCATCCGCCGGGAGCCGGTACGCGCAGCGCAGCGCCGCCCTCGTCGGCGCGTCGAGGAGGAAGCGGCGCCGGCGACGGACGGCACCGAGACCCCCGACGACGACCACCTGTGGTGGGGCGGCCTCCTCTACATCAACCGCGACGACCCGTCGTTCTTCGTCCCGCGCCGCGCAGGCGTCGGCTACGACATCAATCTGGGCAACCCGTGGGGACTGGGCCTCATGGCGGTCCTGCTGCTGGTGCTGCTCGGGCTGACGGTCGGGATTCTGGTCGCGGGGATCTGACGGCGGGCTCCGGACGGCGGCCAATGCCCCATGCGCCGGCGCGAACTCCACGGCTCGGCGGGAAACCCTCGACTCGATGGCAGGCGCCCGTCCCGGCGCGGTCCTCACGGGCCTGATCTCCTGAGCCCGTCGGGCTCTGAGGTGTGAGAATGTGCTCGGACAAGAGGAGGAACCATGCCCGAGACCACCACCGGCACGTCCACCGCAGCCGGCGCCGCCAGCACAGCCCATCGCACCCCGCCCACCGCTCCCCTGTCGAACGAGACGATCGCCGCGCAGCTGGCCCGGCGCACGATCCGGTCGTTCACCGACGAGCCGGTCGGCCAAGAGGCGGTGGAGACCCTGCTGACCGTCGCGCGCCACGCCCCAACCTCCAGCTACTACCAGCAGACGACGGTCATCCGCGTCCTGGATCCGGGCGTCCGCGAGCAGGTCCACCTGGCGTCGGGCCAGCCCTATGTCGGAGGGACCCGGGGGGAGCTGTGGGTCTTCGTCGTCGACCTGCACCGTAACGCGGTCATCCGCCAGCAGGCGGGGGTGGACCTGGAGCCGCTCGAACGCACCGCCCTGTTCCTCGAGGGGGTCGAGGACGCCCTGATCGCGGCCCAGAGCGTCGTGGACGCCGCGCAGAGCCTGGGGCTCGGCACCGTCTACCTGGGCAGCATCGGCGGCGATCCGCGCCGCGTCATCCGCGCCCTGCGCCTGCCCCGACACACGTTCCCGCTGGTGGGACTGCTCATCGGGCATCCGGCCCAGGACCCCCAGTTCAAGCCGCGGCTGCCCGCCGCCCTCACCACCGCGGTCGACGCCTATCCGGAGGTCGGGGACCTCACGGGCGCGCTGGCGGACTACGACGCCGCCGTCACGGAGTACTACGACCTGCGCAACTCCAATGCGCGCATCGACTCCTTCACCCACCAGATCGCCACGAAGCCCGGCACCGGCAAGGCGGAGCAGGCTCCGACCCTGGAGGTCCTCCACGAGCAGGGGCTCGCCCTGCGCTGAATCTCCGGCGCCGGACGCACACGCGGGCGCGGGGCGGGATCTCCCCCGCGCCCGCGCCCGTGGGGCATCTCAGACGCCTGTCACCGACTCAGTTGCCGCCGAGCTGGTCCTTGAGCTGGCTGTCATAGGTGCCCTGAAGGTCGTCGCGCAGGGTCGACAGCGTCGACGCCGGATCGGCGTCGGCGGTGAGGATCTGCTGGATCGCCTTCGAGATCGCCAGGTCGCCCCCGGGCAGCAGGGCACGTGCGAAGTCCTGGCTGCGGGTCTTCGCCAGCTGCTCCACCGCGACCTTGAAGGCCGGGGTCTCGGAGTAGACGTCGTTCATGTCCGCGTCGGTGCGCACCGGCAGGTAGCCGGTCGCCGCGGAGAAAGTCGCCGTGTTCTCGGCGTTCGTCAGGTAGGAGACGAACTGGGCAGCGGCGAGCTGCTTCTCCGGGCTTGACTTCGAGGAGATGGCCACGCCCGCTCCGCCGGTGGGGACGATCCCCTCCGAGGCCTCGGGCCCGGCGGGGAGCTCGCCGACGCCCACGTCGAAGGTGGCGGCGTCGAGGATCCCCGTCAGGGACCCGGTGGAGCCGATGACCATCGCGGCCGTGCCCGCGGAGAAGGCCGTCGCGGGATCGCCGGACACGACGGAGGCCCAGCCGTCCTTGACGCCGTCCTGCGCGAAGGTCAGCGCCTTCACGGTCGCGTCGTCCGCGATCGGGGAGAAGTCCCATTCGTCCGACCAGGAACCCCCGTAGCCCCACACCAGGTTGGCCATCGTCCACGCCGGGTACTGGTCCTGCTGCGGAAATCCGAAGCCGGTGACGCCGCTGTTCGCGGCGGCGAGCTTCTCCGCTGCGGCCTTGACGTCATCCCAGGTGGCCGGGGCCTTGTCCTCCAGGCCGGCGGCCTTGAACATGTCCTTGTTGTAATAGAAGATCGGCGTCGAACGCGCGTAGGGCACCGCATAGTGGGAGCCCTCGAACAAGTAGTCGTTGTAGAGCGTCTCCTGGTAGGTCGACGTGTCCGCGTCCGCCGCCTTGAGGATCGGGTCGATCGGCGTGATCGAGCCGGCGAGGTAGGCGGGGAACCAGGTCGCGTCCGAGAGCACCACGACGTCTCCGACGTCGCCGGAGGTCTGGGCGGTCTGGAACTTCTGGGCGACCTCCTCGTAGTTCGCGCCCGCGGTCACCAGGTCGACGGTGATGCCCGTCTCCTCGGTGAACGCCTTGATGATCGCGTTCTCGGTATCGATGGAGCCGCCCGGATGGTTCGTCCAGAAGGTGATCTCCTTGGCCGGGGTGACACCGGAGTAGTCGGTGCCGGAGGCCGAGGACCCGGACTCGGCGTCCGATCCGGAGGCGGAGCCGGCCACGGAGGGGCCGCAGGCGGTCGCAGCCAGGGCGATGGCGCCCATGGCCGCCACGAGGGCGAGGCGGGAGGTCGTGCGTGAAGACGTCACGAACGTTGTCCTTTCATGTGGATGAGGGGATCTCACTTGACCGCGCCCTGGGTGAGGCCGGCCACGATGTAGCGCTGCAGGGCAGCGAAGACGAGCAGGACGGGCGCGATGACCAGGACCGCGCCCGCCATGAGGATGCCGTAGGAGCCGGTCTGCCCCTCGATCGAGTTGAGGAGGTTGAGGCCCACCGGAAGGGTCATGTACTCGGGGGTGTCGGTGATGATGAGCGGCCACAGGAACGCGTTCCACTCCGACACCACCGTCACGAGCGCCACCGTCGCGATGGACGGCGCCATGATCGGCACGACGATCCGCCACAGCCGGCGCCAGTGCCCGGCCCCGTCGAGTTGGGCGGCCTCGAGGATCTCCGCCGGCAGCGTGAGGAACTGCTGGCGCAGCAGGAAGGTCCCGAAGGCGGTCCCCAGGCCCGGCAGGATGATGCCCCACAAGGTGTTGCGCCCGCCCATCGACGCGATGGTGATGTAGTTCGGCAGCAGGGAGGCCTCCGGAGGCACCATGAGGGCGACGAGGACGGCCACGAGGAACGCCCGCCGCAGCGGCACCCGCGTGAGGAACACCAGCGCATAGGCTCCCGTGATCGCCAGCACGACCTTGACGGCGGATCCGATCCCGGTGACGATCACCGAGTTCAGGAACACGCGGGCCAGGGGGACCCGGGCCGCGACCTCGGCATAGTTGCGCAGCGTGGGGTCGCGCGGCAGCAGCGAGGCGTCGGTGGTGACGATCTCCGAGACCGGCTTGAACGAGGAGATCGCCATCCACACCAGGGGCAGCGCGATGACGATGATCGCGAGGATCATCGGCACGTAGCCCGCCAGCAGCGTCTCCGCCAGGTTCGCGCGGGAGAACGCGCGGGTCCACGCGGGGCGTCGGGAGGCGGCGCGGCGGCCGGGGACCGGGGCGGGGCCCGCGAGACGGCCCGGAGCGGCGGCGTCCGAGATCGCGCTCATGCGTAATGCACCTTCCTCTCGACGTACCGCATCTGCAGTGCCGTGATGGCCAGCAGCACGACGAACAGGACGACCGAGATCGCGGCCGCATACCCTGCGCGCTGATAGGCGCCGAAGGACTGGAGGTAGATCTCGAAGACCATCGTGTTCGTGCCGTTGCCCGTGGGGGTCATCGTCCGCAGGACGTCGAAGGCCTGCATGGAGGACAGGACCGTGGTGACGGTGAGGAAGAAGGTCGTGGGACCCAGCAGCGGCAGTGTGATCGAGAAGAAGCGCCGCACCGGCCCGGCCCCGTCCAGCGACGCCGCCTCAAGGAGGTCCGGGGGCACGGACTGCAGGCCAGCGAGGTAGACGACGGCGCAGAAGCCCAGGTTCTTCCACACGTAGACGATGATGACCATCACCAGGGAGAGGGTGGGATCGAGGAACCACTGGGGAGACTCCGCCCCGATCGCGCGCAGGGCGTGGGAGAGCAGGCCGAACGAGGGGTCGAAGATGAAGTTCCACACGAGGCCCACGCCGACGCCGCTGAGCACGTAGGGCGCGAACACGGCGGTGCGGGCCGCGCCGCGCCCGGGCAGGTTCCGGTTGAGGACCAAGGCCATGAGCAGCCCCAGCACCATCGACGCCGCGACGGTGACGACCGTGAAGACCAGGGTCACCCTCCACACGTCGATTCCCTGCGAGGAGGTGAAGAACTCGACGTAGTTGGACAGCCCGACGAAGCGCGCCGAGGTCGATCCCAGCCGCCAGTCGAGCGTCGAGTAGTAGACGTTGGAGATCAGCGGCACATAGGTGAAAGCGATGATGAGCGCCAGGTTGGGCCCGAGGAAGGCGACGAACCATCCGAGCTCGCGCGAGCGCGCGATTCTCCGGGCCCGGGAGCGGTCCGCGGGCCGACGTTCCGCCTCGGGGCGGGACGAGGTCGCTGGGGGTGCGGTCGGCCCGCTCCGCTGGGGAGCCCGGGCCGGAGCCTCGATGGTGGTCATGCAGGTCAGAGGTCTCTCTGTTCGCCGTGTCGGACGTGGATCACGGTAGAGAGCCGTCATGAACTCACGGTGACCGGCGGCACTGTTCTGGGTGACTCGCGGCTGATCTGCGAGGACCGATGGGCGGACCCGGAGGCCCGCGGACCGCTCCGCGCGCCAGACTCGGCTCATGACCACGAGTTCCCTCCCCCAGGGACCGCCCTCGTCGTCGCGCGGGGGGCGATCCCGCTACACGCATGGATACGGGCGGGCGGTGCTGAGCTCGCACGCGCATCGCACGGCGGAGAACTCCGCCGCCCAGCTGCTGCCGGAGCTGCGCGCCGGGATGGACCTCCTCGACGTGGGATGCGGCGTCGGCACGATCACCGTCGGACTGGCGCAGCGCGTGGCACCCGGCCGGGTCGAGGCGATCGACGTGTCCGAGCAGGTCGTCGCGGCGACCGCCCGGCTGGCCCGGGACCACGGGCTCGCCGGCACCGTCCGCGCCCGGGTCGCCGACGTCATGGACCTGCCCTTCCCGGACGCCAGCTTCGACGTGGTCCACGCCCACCAGGTCCTCCAGCATCTGTCGGATCCGGTGGGGGCGCTGGTGCAGATGCGCCGCGTGCTGCGGCCCGGAGGGCTGCTGGCCGTGCGCGACGCCGACTACGACGCGATGCGGTGGTACCCGGACTCGACGGGACTCGAACGCTGGCGGAGGCTCTACACCGACATCGCCCGCGCGAACGGGGGGACGCCCGACGCCGGCCGGCGGCTGCTCGCCTGGTGCCGGTCGGCCGGCTTCACCGACGTGACCGCGGGGTCCTCGACGTGGTGCTACGCCGATGCGCAGTCGCGGGCGTGGTGGTCGGACACGTGGGCCGAGCGCACCGGGGCCGTCGACGTCCCGGGCCTGGGGCGCGACGCGGTGTCCCGGGGAGTGGCCATGGCTGAGGAGCTCGCGTCGATGGCCGGGGCCTGGCGCCGATGGGGCTCGGACCCCGACGGATGGTTCGTCGTCGTCCACGGCGAGGTGCTGGCCCGGAAGGAGGCCGGCCCCGGTCAGGAGGCGTGGCGCAGGATCGCCGAGTCGTAGGCGTCGACCAGGATGTCGGTGGCCGCCGCCCACGAGCGGCGCAGCGCGTCCTCCCGGGCGGCGCGCCCCATCCGCGCGCGCCGGTCGGCGTCGTGGAGCACGGAGGCCAGGGCCGCCGCCAGGGCGGAGGGATCGTGCGGGCGGACGAGCAGGCCGGTGACGCCCTCGTCGATGGTGTCGGGGATGCCTCCGGCCCGGGCCCCGACCACGGGAACCCCGGACGCCATGGACTCCAGCGAGACCAGGCCGAGTGTGTCCGTGGTGGAGGGGAAGGCGAAGACGTCCGCGCTGGCGTAGGCCTGCGCCAGCTCGATGCCGCTGAGGCGCCCCGTGAAGGTGGCGGGCAGGTGGGCGCAGCGGCGGCGGAGCTCCTCGCCGTAGGGGCCGGATCCGACGAAGGCGACGCGGGCGTCGGGCAGCCGCTCCATCGCGGCGACCAGATCGTCCAGGGACTTCTCCTTCGACAACCGCCCGACCGAGAGCACCAGGGGGCTCTCGGGGTGGCCGCCGGTCAAGCGCAGGCGCATGGCGGCGGAGCGCCGTCCGGGTCGGAATAGGTCGGTGTCCACTCCGCCCGGCCACAGGCGGACCCGCTGGATCCCCTTCGACACCGCCTCCTCCGCCAGAGGGTCGGAGGGGCACAGGTTGACGTCGGCCGTGTTGTGCACGTGGCGCAGCCACAGCGAGGCGCCCGGGCGCAGCGCGCCGAGTCCCAGGGCGCGCACGTACTGCGGGATATCCGTGTGGTACGAGGCGACGACCGGCAGGTCGCGGGCTCGGGCGCGCAGCGCGCCGAACGCCGCCAGGCACACGGGGCTCACCACGTGGACGACGTCGGGGGCGAAGTCGTCGAGGGCGCGGGTCAGCGTCGGACAGGGAAGGCCGACCGAGAGCTCCGGATACCAAGGGCGGAACGGCAGCGAGGGGATGCGCTGCACCCGGCAGCCGTCGTAGGTCGACGGCGGGTCGCCCGGAGCCAGCACCAGGACCTCGTGGCCGCGCGCGGTCAGCTGGTCGATGCTGCGCAGCACGGTCGTGACCACGCCGTCGAACTTGGGCAGGAAGACCTCCGTGACGATGGCGATGCGCAGATGATCGGGGGTCATGCCCGGCTCTCCTCCTCGCCGGGCCACATCCCGGCCTCACGCAGGATGGCGGCCAGCCGACGCGCCGTCGCCCGAAGATCGACCGCGCGGGCAGCCCGAAGCCCCTCCTCGCGGGTATCCCGCACGGTCGGGAGGTCAGCGGGAGCCCCCTCGCGAAGGCCGGCGGGCGAGGCGAGGGCCCTGTCGGCGCAGACGCCCTCGCCCATCCCCCGACGAGCCCCCGCGGGGATCCGGCCGGCGATCGCCAGCACGGCCGAGACCGCCGAGGCGGCGCGCGCGGGCAGGCCGCGGCCGTCGGCCACCAAGGTGGCGGCGCCAGAGCGCCCCAGCCACTGGCGGTAGATCGGGATGTCCCGCAGCACCGCGCGGGTCCCGCAGGCCAGGGCCTCCAGGACGACGATGCCCTCCGTCTCCTCGTGGCTGAGGAAGCAGAAGGCATCCGCTCCGCAGTAGGCGTCGCGCAGCTGCGCGGCGTCGACGAAACCCGCGAACAGGAGGTTCGGAGGGGCGGAGTCGACGGCCCGGGCGACGTCCGCGGTGAGGAAGCGCCGGTCCGTGTGGCCGAACCAGATGAAGCGGACCTGGGGAAGCAGCCGGGCGACCTCGACGAGGTCCAGGACGCCCTTCCGGACGAACAGATGGCCGACGGAGACGACCACGGGGGTGTCCGGCTCCAGCCCGTGGCGCGCCCGGAAGCGGGTCGCGGCATCAGAGTCGGGGGAGAAGAACCGAGTGTCCACGCCGTTGGAGATCGTGCGCACAGGCGGGAGGGGCCGCGTCGCCCCGCGGGCGCACCGCGCCCGTCCGCCGCCCGCCAGCAGGGATTCGATCAGGTCCCGGGAGTAGTCCGTCGGCGTGAGCACCAGGTCGCCGCGGGAGTAGACGAACCGCAACCACCGTCCGAACAGGGGAGCCAGCCGGTTCGACCCGCGGAAGGAGTCCCGGAAGTCCTGTTCCGTGGAGTGCGCGTGCATGACGACCGGGATGCCCAGCGCCCGGCCCAGAAGGGCGAGCGCCACCGCGTCCGGGAACACGGAGTTGAGGTGGATGAGGTCGGCCCGCCAGGGCCGGGCCGTCAGGACCGCTCCCAGCTGCCGGTACATCTCGCGCTGGTGCGCGGCGGCGACTCCCAGCCCGGACTTCTCGACCAGATGCGACAGTCCCTGGTACTGGCAGATCCTCGCCGCAACGGCGGTCGTCCCCTCCGTTCCGGCGCTCACATCAGCCCCCCGATCCCGGGGATCAACGACGCGATCCACACCAGTCCGAAAGTGTAGGCGATGATCGCCCACGGTTTGCCCAGCAGGATGATGAGGGTGTAGGTGCGCCAGCTCATCGACGTGGTGCCCGCGATGTAGCAGAGGAAGTCGTCGGGAGCGATGGGCGCCACGATCGCCAGGGCGAAGACGCGGGTGAAGTTCGCGTGGTCCGTCCATCGGCGGTAGCGCGTCCGCAGCTTCGCGGGGAACAGGGAGTCGACCAGCGGGGTCGCGTAGCGCCGGGCCAGGTGGAACGCGAACAGGGATCCCGCGCAGATGCCCGCATAGTTGTACACCGTTCCCAGCACCGGCCCGAACAGCACCGGGCCCGCGACGATGCCGATGCCTCCCGGAATCACGGGGACGACGACCTGGGCGGCCTGGAGCAGGAGGTACAGGGCCGGCGCCGCCGGGCCGACCCGGGCCATCAGCGTCTGGAGCTCGCCGATCGAGGAGTAGGCGCCGGTCGCGAACCCCACGGCCAAGAGGGCCAGCGCCGCGGCGATGCCGGACACCGACACCCACTGGACCACCCGCAGGCGACGCCGCGCCGCCAGGACGTCCCCGTCGCCGGGTGCCGTCCCGGTCGTGCCCGGTCCTGGTGCGCCGTGGAGCGCCGCGCTGGGGTCCGGGTCGCCGGCCGCCGCGTCATCTGTCACGCACCCATCATGGGGCATGGGCGAGGGAGGCACGGACCATCGGAGCCATGTTCAGGGATGAACCGGGGATTCCCCCGATCGGCCGGCAGCGGCGCCTCCGGCGCTCGCGTACCGGTTCTGAGAGGCGCTCAGGTCACGATTCCGTCACAATGAGGACATGAGCGGGGACAACGAGAGCACAGGCACCGCGTCCGACGGACCCGGGAGGGGCGGGCCCGAGCGGTCCGATGTCGCGACCGCGCCGATCACGATCGCCGTCAACCTGGCGGGCGACCAGGTCGGCGCCGGATGGGGACGCGCCCGGCGCGTGGCGGTGGCGATCATCGCCAACGCCCGCATCGTCTCCTGGGAGGAGCATGACGTGCGGTGGGACCTCTCCCACGATCAGCAGGGCGAGGGCCGCCACCACGCCGACATCGTGGCTTTCCTGCGCGACCACGGGATCCAGGCTGTCGTCACCGGGCACATGGGGCCGCCGATGGCCAACACCCTCCAGAAGCTGGGGGTCCTTCCCCTGGTCGACGCCCACGGGGATGCCAGGGACGCCGCCCTGGCCGGTGCGGCATTCGCCGTCGACTACCTCAGCGGCCGCGCGGACGGCTGACCGATCCCCTCCCGCCGCGGCCCTCCCCGCCCCGTATGGACGGCGGACAGCCGGCTCCGGGGTCAGCGACGGCGCAGCCAGGCCGTGGCCTCGCCGGGCAGGAATCCGCCCTCCACCGCCGCGCTCGCCAGGACGACGGCCTCCGCATCAGGGCCCAGCGCGTAGGGGGACGTCCCGAAGTTCGTGACGACCTCCCACCCGCCGGGACGGGCGAAGTGCAGGACGTCGGCCCGGCCGGTGCCGATCCAGTCCAGCCGCTCAGCGGACTCCAGTTCGCGCCGCAGGCGCAGGGCCGTGCGGTACAGCGACAGGCTGGAGGCCGGGTCGGCGGCCTCGGCCTGCGCCGAGTACTCCGCCATCCATGCGGGCTGAGGCAGGTGGGCCTCCCCCGTCCCGAATCCCAGCGACGGGCCGTCCGAGGTCCACGGCAGGGGGACACGGCACCCGTCTCGGCCGACATCGACGCCTGGACTGTGCGCGAAGGTCGGGTCCTCCCGACGGTCGTCGGGGATCTCGGCGACCTCGTGCAGGCCCAGCTCCTCGCCCTGGTAGAGGTAGGTGGACCCGGGGAGCCCCAGGATGAACAGCGTGGCGGCCCGCGCTCGGCGCGCCCCCTGGTCGCGGTCCAGACGGGGCGAGACCCCGCCGGTGAGCAGCCACGCCCCGCCCTGGCGCACGGCCGGCCGCCCGTTGGGCAGGCGCTCGGGAGCGGGCAGCCCGTAGCGGGTCGCGTGGCGGACGACGTCGTGATTGGACAGCACCCACGTCGAGGAGGACCCGGAGGCCTGGGCCAGCTTCAGGTTCTCGGTGACGATCCGGTGGAACTGAGGGGCGTCGAAGTCGGCCTCAAGCAGGTCGAAGTTGAAGCTCTGGCCTAGGCTGTCGGGGCTGGCGTAGCGCGGAACCCGGTCGGGGGCGACCCACGCCTCGGCGACGGCCGTGCGCGGCGGGTCGTAGGCGTTGAAGACCTTGCGCCACTCGGCATAGACGTCCTGGACGTCGTCGCGGTCCTCCGTCGGGTGGGAGCCGTCGCGCGGCATGGCGTCGAGCTCGGCCTGGCTGGGCAGGGGGTCGGCGGACAGATCCTTCGTCAGGGCGTGAGCGACGTCCACCCGGAACCCGTCCACCCCGCGGTCGGCCCAGAAGCGCAGGGTCGTGAGGAAGTCCGCGCGGACCTCGGGGTTCGCCCAGTTGAGGTCCGGCTGCTCGACGGCGAAGGTGTGGAGGTACCATTGCCCGTCCTCGACCCGCTCCCAAGCGGAGCCGCCGAAGGAGGCCACCCAGTCGCTGGGGGGTTCCGCGCCGCCGGCGCCCCGCCCTTCGCGGAAGATGTAGCGATCGCGGGCCGCGGAGCCGCGCCCCGCTGCGAGGGCCTCCTGGAACCACGGATGCAGGTTCGAGGTGTGGTTGGGGACGATGTCGACGACGACCCGGATGCCGCGGGCGTGCAATGCGGCGACCATGTCGTCGAAGTCGTCCAGGGTGCCCAGCCTCGGATCGACGTTCCGGTAGTCGGCCACGTCGTAGCCGCCGTCGGCCAGGGCCGAGGGGTAGAACGGGGATAGCCACACCGCGTCGACCCCGAGGTCCCGCAGGTAGCCGACATGCGAGGTGATACCGGGGATGTCGCCCAGGCCGTCGCCGTTCGAGTCGGCGAAGCTGCGCGGGTAGATCTGATAGACGACGGCCTGGCGCCACCAGTCGGCCGGCTGGGTGGCGGGGACGAACTCGGCGTCGCCGGAGGTGACGTCGATGGGTGCGGTCATGGCGGACACTCCTGGGAGAATGGGGAGGGAAGAGGACGAGTCGGGCGGTTCCGTGCTTCCCCGCCCGGCGGCGGGGTGCGGGACACGACCGCAACGACTAGATTCAGCGATCGAATCAAGTCGCCGGACACCATGAAACACCGTCCTCGGAAGGGGGTCAACTCGATGGCATCGCTCGTGGACACCCTTCGCGCCCTTCCCCCGCCCGGACGCCCCAGCCTCGACGCGACGCTGGCCTTCGCGTGGACGCGGCCGGGGCCCTTCACCGCCGGTGACGCCTTGCCAGTCGTCGGGCTCACGCGCTCGACCACGATCGACGCCATCGACGCCCTCATGCGCCTGGGCCTGCTGCGCGAGCTCCCCAACGCGCGGGCCGACGCCGCCTACACGCGAGGGCGCCCGGCCCGCCGGTTCGAACTCGCCGCCGACGCCGCCGTGGTGGTCGGCGTCGACGCCGGCCGCGCCCATGTCATCCTCACCCTCGCCGACCTGCGCGGGCGCCCGCTGGTCACGCGCCGGTGCGCCGTGGCGGGCATCGGGGACGAGGACGAGGGCGGCTCCCGTCGCCGGCTGCTCGTGACCCAGATCCAGGAGGCGCTCGCCCAGACGGGACGCGCGGCCGACGCCGTCCTGGCGATCTGCGTGGGCGTCCCCGCCCCGGTGGACCGCGAGGGAGCGTCCCCGCCGCACCGGGGCGGTTTCTGGCAGGCGATGAACCCCGACCTGCGCGACCTGCTGGAGGAGATCGCGCCGATCGTCGTCGTGCGCAACGACTCGGCGCTGGCGGCCGTCGCGGAGGGCAGCGCGACCTCGGGCGGAGCCGCCGCGGGCCTGGACGACTATGTGACGCTGCTGGCCGGCGACCGGCTGGGCATGGGCGTGGTGGTCGACGGGCACCTGCTGCACGGGGCCCACGGCGGCGCCGGGGAGACCAAGGCCTTCCGGCACGTGCAGGGTGTCGGATCGGACGAGGGCCTGGGCGTGCGGATCGCCCGGTGGGCCCGCGAGGCGCTCGCCGCGCCCTCGCCGCGGGTGCCCGGTCGCGGCGCAGCCGCGCCCGCCCCGGCCGACCACCCCCTGCGCGCGCTGCCCCCCGGGCGGGTGACGGCCAGAGAGGTGCTCGACCTCGCGCGGAGAGGCGATCCGGTGGCCCGGTCGGTCGAGGCGCGGGCCGGCGAGCTCCTGGCCCGCCTGGCTGCGACGATCGGCAGCCTCTACGACCCCCGCCGGATCGTCGTCTCCGGAGCGATCGCCGGCGCGCTGGGCGGTGTGATCGACGTGGCGAGGCCGCTGGTCGCGGAGCAGCTGGATCTTCCGGCGCCGGAGCTGGTGGCCTCCTCGCTGGGCGCGGACGTCGTCTCGGCCGGGGCCGTGCGAGCCGCCGTGGACGCGGCGCGGGAGGGGGCGCTCCACATCGGCTGAGGCGCGCCCGACCACCTCCTCCTCACAGCTCGGGGTCCTCCATCCGGAGCGTCACCAGCCCCAGCTGGGTGGCGCGGACGAGCAGCTGGACGCGATTGCGCGTCCCCAGCTTCTCGCCAGCGTGGGCCAGGTAGGACTTCACCGAGCCGACCGAGACGCGCATCCGTTCCGCGATCTCCGCGTTCGAGTGCCCCCGGGCCAGCCAGGCCACCGCTTCCCCCTCCTGAGGCGTGAGAGCCGGGCGGGGGTGCTCCGCGGCGGCGGTCGAGGGCGTGCCCGCCCGGCCCGGCGCCGGACGATCCTGAGGCCGCTCGTCATGCAGCGCCATCGACACCAGGACGCCCGACACGCGGGGCGAGACGTAGAACTCGTCGGCCAGGACCGCCCGGATGGCCGGAACGAGCTCCTCGGTCCGGTCCTTCACCAGGTAGCCGCTGGCGCCCGCCGCGAGCATCGGCGCGACGTACTCCTGGGTGGTGAAGGTGGTGAGGGCCAGGACCTTGACATCGGGATGGTCCGCGGTGATCCGGCGCGTCGCCTCGATGCCGTCCATGCGCGGCATCCGCACGTCCATGACCACCAGGTCCGGAGGATCCGCCAGACAGCGGACCATGGCCTCCTGCCCGTCCCGCGCCGTCGCCACCTCCGTCTGCCCCAGGCTCGAGTCGAACCGGATGAGGGCGGCCAGACCATCGCGCAGCACAGGGTCGTCGTCGACCACCAGGATTCTCAGGATCGCCATGCTGACAGAGTATCCTCACCATGGGCGGCGGGGACCGCATCGGCGCTCCCCGATCCCTGGGCGCCCGCGCCGCAAGGGGCCTCACCTGCCGGGAATCCCCGGCAGGAAGCCCGAACGCCGCACCATTTCCCAGTGTTATCCTCAGGCACGGGGACGCGGACGCCCGGTCCGGCCCCGGGAGAAGGGGAGCTCATCATGAAGGTCCGTAGATTCGCCGCCGGACTCGCGGCCACCGCCCTGCTGGGCATGTCCGTCGCCGTCGCAGCTCCTGCCGACGCGGCGAGCCTCCAGGGCGACCCCGTCGTGACGCCGGTGTCCTCCTCCGGTGGGGCCACGACGCAGGGACTGGATCGCCTCTTCTGCTACTGGCTACCTCAGTACTGCAACTCGCACGCCTACGACTGATCCCCTGATCGGCCGTGGCTGAGCGAACCGCCGGCGCCCCCGGATCCCCTTCCCGCGTCGGCGGCCGCGATACGCCGCGCTTTCCGCGCGTCCTCGCAGCGGTCGTCACCTGCGTCGCGGTCTTCTTCACCTTCGACGATCTCGTGCAGGTCACCACCGCCGTCCGAGACTCCCACACGGCGCTGGATGCCGCGCGCGTCGTCTTGTGCGCGGCCGCGATGGCGCTCGTCTGCTGGTTCCCCCGCCTGGGGGCCGCGCTCTCCTGGGCGGCGCTGGCCGCGAGCCTGGCCAGCGGGACGATCGGCTTGGTCCCGGTGGTCATGGTCGTCGTCGCCCTCGCCGTCACCGCGACGACGGGCACGGCCTTCGCCTGCGTCAACATCGGGATCCTGGCCCTCGGCGTCATCGGGACCGCCTTCCGTTGGCCCGATCCGCGCGCCATCCTCTTGTGGTCTGGCGCTCTGTTTCTTGCCATCGGCGTCGCCCTCGGCGTCATCGTCCGGTGGGTGCTGCGCTCCCGCATCGAGCAGCGCCGCCAGCGCGAGCTCCTGGCCCAGGTCCGCCAGCAGGCCGAGGACGCCCGCAGGGACGAACGCGAGCGTCTGGCCCATGACATGCACGACTATGTCGCCCATGAGCTCACCGTCATCGTCGCCACGCTGGCCTCGGCCCGGCTGGAGCGCGAACAAGCGGCGGCCGCGCCCGACTCCGCCGCCTCCGCGCGCCTCGTGGAGGTGTTCGACACCGTCGAGCACTCCAGCCGAACCGCCCTCGACGAACTGCGCCGCGTGCTCCGAGTCCTCGGCGACGACGCCTCCGACGGCCAAGACGTGGCCGCCGCCCTGCCTGAGCGCGCCCTCAGCGCCGGCGGCCTCTCGCCGCTGGTCACCCACCCCGTTCAACCGCAGCCCCCGATCGAGACGATGGTCCGCGACGCCGCGCAGGACCTCGCGGCGATCCAGGACCGCGTCGACATCGCGATCGACCCGTCTCTGGGGACGCTGGTCCTTCCCGGTGAGCAGGCGGCACTGCTCGGCCGCTTCCTCACCGAGGGCGTCACGAACGTCGTCAAGCACGGCGGGCTGGGCGCGCACGTCGTCCTCGACGTCCGCCATCCGCCCGGCCGGGAGGATATCCGGGTGCGCCTGGCCAACTCCGTCACCCCGACCGGGACGTCCCCGCCCCGCGACTCCACGGGCATGGGGATCCCCGGATTGCACAGGGAAGCCCAAGGGTGCGGGTGCTCGATCGCGGCGGGGCCCCTGGACGAGGGCGACCTGCGGTGGGAACTCGCCCTCGACATTCCCCGCGGCCGCGCCGACTCAGACGACAACGAATGAGGTTCGGCGAGTGTGTCCCATCCTCCTCGCCGAACCCCATTCGTCCTCTCGCAGCCAACCCTCGGGGCGGGGCGCGGGGATCGCCCGAATGCCTGCCGCGGATTGACGAGAATCCAGTCGAATCCCTTCGACCCCTTCATCAAAGTCCTCCCGCGCGCCCGCCACCAGCAACCTTCGGCCAGACTTCCGGCAACGCCACTGACCCAATGGCCAAGGGGCTCCGCCCGGGAGATGAGGACGGAAGCCGATACGATCGGTGACGGGGCCGCTCGCCGGTGGGCGGGCCCAGGCGCTGGGACAGGAGGCGACGATGCGCTTCATCGCGACCGCCGACTGGCAGCTCGGCATGACCGCACGCTTCCTCGACGGCCAGGCGCGGCCGCGCTTCCTGCAAGCCAGGCTCGACGCCGTGCGCCGGATCGGCGAGCTCGCCGGCGACAGGGGCGCCCAATTCGTCCTCGTATGCGGTGACGTCTTCGAGTCGAACCAGCTCGACCGCGCGATCATCTCACGGGCCTTCGAGGTCCTGCGGGGGTTCCCCGTGCCGGTCCACCTCCTGCCCGGCAACCACGACCCGCTCGACGCCGCCTCCCTCTACGACTCCGCGGCGTTCGCCGCACGGACGCCGGAGGCCGTCCGCGTTCTGCGGGAACCCGGCGTGCGCGAGGTCGCCCCCGGTGTCCAGCTGATCGCCGCGCCCTGGTTCTCGAAACGGCCGGACCAGGACCTGGTGGCCCGGGCCTGCGCGGGCCTGGAGCCCGCCCCGGCGGGCACGATCCGCATCGTCGCAGGCCACGGCGCGGTCTCCTCCCTGGACCCGGACGCCGCCGACCCGGCCGCCATCGACGATGCCGCGCTGCGCGGCCTCCTGGACGCCGGCATCGCCCACGTCGCCGTTCTCGGCGACCGCCACTCCACCACGCAGGTCGATCCGCGCATCTGGTACCCCGGCACCCCCGAGGTCACCGACCGCTCGGAGGCCGATCCCGGCAACGTCCTCGTCATCGACGTGGACCCCGCCACCGGCGACGTCACGGTCGAACCGGTCCGCGTCGGGCGCTGGGCCTTCACGGTCGTGGAGCAGACCCTCAACGCCGCCGAGGACGTCGCCGCGCTGGAGCGGCGCCTGGCGGCGATCGGCGCCAAGGAGCGCACCGCCGTGTGGCTCAGGCTCTCGGGGACCCTCACCATGGCGGACAACGCGCGCCTCGAGCGCCTCCTCGAGGAGGACCGCGAACTCTTCGCCCGCCTCGACCTGTGGGAGCGGTACCGCGATCTCGCGGTCCTGCCCGATGGCCACGACTTCGCCGATCTCCACCTGGGAGGCTTCGCCGATCAGGCCGTCGACGAGCTGGCCGGCATGGCTGGCACGGCCGCCGAGAGCGACACCGACGCTGAGTCGGCGCAGGGGGCCCTACGCCTGCTCTACCGGTTGGCCGCAGCAGCGGGAGGCCGCGCATGAGGATCCACAGCGTGAGGCTGGTCGACTTCCGCGGGGTCGCGGACGCGACGGTGCGGCTGTCGCCGGGGGTGACCGTCATCGAGGGACCCAATGAGACGGGCAAGTCCTCGATCGCCGAGGCTCTGCGCCTCCTCCGCGACTTCAAGGCGACCTCCGGCCACAAGGACATCCGCGCCGTCCAGCCCGTCGACCGCGACGTGGGACCCGAGGTCACGCTGTCCCTCACCACCGGCCCCTTCGACCTGGTCTACCGCAAGCGCTGGCTGAGGAAGCCGGAGACCGAGCTCCGGGTGAGCGCGCCCCACCCCGAGCAACACGCCGGCGACACGGCGCACGATCGCTTCCTCGACATCCTCGGCCAGACCCTCGACCTCGACCTGCTCCTGGCCCTCGAGGTCCAGCAGGGCGCCTCGCTCGCCCAGCCCGACCTGGCCCGCATCGCCGCCCTGCACCGCACCCTCGACGAGGCCGGGGATCCCTCCGCGGACCACGACGAGCTGATGGACCTCATCGAGCAGGAGTACCGGCGGTTCTTCACGCCCACCGGCCGCCCCACCGGCGAGTACCGGGCCGGTGCGGAGGAACTGCCGGGCCTGGAGAGGGAGGTCGCCGACCTGGCGGAGCAGGGGCGCCGTCTCGACGGCCTGGTGGAGCGCCATCGCGCGCTCTCCGGCCAGCTCGACGCCCTCGATGCCAGGCTGGCGCGGGCCACCGCCGACCTGCGCGCACGAGAGGCCGCGGCCCGGGACCTCGACCGCCGCCGCGGCGCCGCGGATCTTTCCGGGCGGGCCCTGGAGGAGGCCACCCGGACCCTTGAGCGCGCCGAGGAAGCCCTGGTGCGCCGCCGCGAGCTGCTGACCGCAGTCGAGGACCGGCGCGGGGAGCTCCAGGAGCTTGCCGCTGCCGCCGCCGGGGAGGAGGACGGGCTCCGAGCCGCCGAGGACGCCTTCGCGTCCGCCGAGCGCGCGGCGTCCGGGGCGCGGGACGCCCACAAGGGGGCGCGCGACCGGGCCCAACGGGCCGCTGCGGCCCTGACCCGCCTGCGAGACGCACATGACCGGCGGGAGCTCGCCGGCCGGGTCGAACGCGCCCGAGCAGCGCACGGCCGGCTGGTCGACGCCACAGCCGCCCTCGAGTCGGCCCCGGACCTCCCCGCCGGCGTCCTCGAGGACCTCACCTCGCTGTCGACCGATCTCACCGTGGCCGAACGCACCCGCGATCTGGCCGCGGCCCAGGTGAGGGTCGAGGCGCTGGGCGACCGGCCTGTCCTCCTCGATGGCGAGGCGCTGGCCGCCGGGTCACGGCGCTCGATGCCGGCGCACGCGCCCGTGACGGTGGAGGTCCCCGGGCTCGCCCGGATCACGGTCACCCCCGGGACCACGGGCGGGTCCGCGGAACAGGGGGCCGACCGGGCGCGCGCCGCCCTGTCGGAGGCCCTCGCCCGGGCCGGGGTGGAGTCCGTCGAGCAGGCCGCCGCTCTGATCGACCGGCGCCGCCTGGCCGAGGCGGCCCGGCAGGAGGCCCGCCGCGACCTCGATCGGGAGCTGTCAGGCGATGACCTGGACATGCTCGAGGCGCGGCTCGCTGGTCTCGCCGCCCGCCTCCGGGCGGCCGGCGGGCCCGCAGCGGAGCCGGAGCACCCCCTGGACGCGGACGCAGCGGACCTCGAGGCCGCCGCGCATCGGGCCCAGGACGACGAGGAAAAGGCCGCGGAGGCGCTCGCGCAGGCCCTCGACGTGCTGGAACAGGCGCGAGCCGCCCGCGACGCCGCCTCCGCGCGGGACGTGAGGGCCGGCGCCAGACGCGACACGGCCCGCGCCGAGCTCGACCGAGCCGAGGCCGCCCTCGAGGCCGCCCGAGCCCAGGAGGGCGACGCCTCCCTGGAGGAGGCCCTCACGCGGGCCGCCCAGGAGCGCGACGCCTGCCGGGAGGCCGCCCTCGCGGACCTGGATGCCCTCGAGCAGGCCGATCCCGACACCGTGGAGACCCTGCTCGACAATGCCCGGAGGCTGGTGGACAGCACACGCGAGAACCGCTCGGACACCCACACCGAGGCCGCACAGGCGAAGGCCCTGGTCGACAGCCTCGCGGCGGAGGGCATCGAGACCCGGCTCGCCGAGGCGCAGGCGCACCTGGCGGAGGCGCGGCTCACCCAGGCGCGCCTCGAACGCGACGCCCGGGCCGCCCGCCTGCTCCGGGACACGATGGTGCGTCACCGCGACCTCGCCCAGCGCCGCTACGTCGCCCCGTTCACGCAGCGGATCGAACGGCTGGGACGCGTCGTCTTCGGACCCGACCTCCGCATCGGCATCACCCCGGACCTCGTCATCGAGTCGCGGACGCTGGGCGGGCGCACCGTGCCCTTCGACTCCCTCTCCGCCGGAGCCCGCGAACAGCTCGCTCTCCTCGGCAGGCTCGCCTGCGCGCAGCTGGTCTCCGGGGACGAGGGCGCCCCCGTGGTCCTCGACGACACGCTCGGCTACTCCGACCCGGAGCGCCTCGCTCGCCTGGGCGCCGTGCTGGGCGCGGTCGGCTCCTCCGCGCAGGTCATCGTCCTCACCTGCCAGCCGGACCGCTTCGCGTCGGTCGGCGGGGCGAAGGTGGTGCGCCTCCCGCCCCCGACCCCATGACCTCAGCGAGGTAGCGGCCCGTCACCGAGGCCGGCTCCGCCGCGATCTCTCGCGGCGTGCCGGTGGCGACGATGCGCCCGCCGGCCTCCCCGCCCCCGGGCCCCAGATCGATCACCCAGTCGGCGTTCGCCAGAACGTCCAGGTCATGCTCGATGGCCACGACCGTCGCCCCGTTGTCCAGGAGTCGCTGCAGGACTCCCAGCAGCACCTCGACGTCCAGGGGGTGAAGCCCGACCGTCGGCTCGTCGAAGACGAAGAGGGTGTCCCCCTGGTCGCGCGTCATCTCCGAGGCGAGCTTGAGGCGCTGCGCCTCCCCGCCGGACAGCGCCGGGGTGTCCTCGCCCAGCGTCAGGTAGCCGAGGCCGAGGCCCGCGAGCGTGCGCAGCCGCGACTCCACGGCGGGCAGCCCCTCGGCGGCCCCCTGGTCCAGGGCCCGGTCGACGGTGAGGGCGAGGACCTCGGGCAGGGTGCGCCCGCCGCGCCTCACGCGGTCCGCCTCCGGCCCGTACCGGCTTCCCGCGCAGTCGGGGCACACGATGTCGACGTCGGGCAGGAACTGGACGTCCAGTGAGATCTGACCGGTGCCCCCGCAGGTCGGGCAGCGCAGCGACCCCGTGTTGTAGGAGAAGTCGCCGGCCCCCCACCCCGCCGCGCGCGCCTCGGGCACGCCGGCATAGGCGCGCCGCAGATCGTCCATGACACCGGAGTAGGTCGCCACCGTCGATCGCACGTTCTGCCCGATGGGCGAGGCGTCGATGAGGTTGACGCGCCGGATGCCCGGGGCGTCGACCGAGCGCACGTGGGCGGGCGACCGGCCCCCTGCCACGGCGGCGCGCACGGCCGGAACCAGGCACTCCAGGACCATCGTCGTCTTGCCGGATCCCGACACGCCGGACACGGCCGTCAGCCGGCCCCTCGGGATCCAGACGTCGAGGGCCCGAACGGTGTGGAGGGGCCCGGTGGACATCCGGATCGCCGGGTCCCCGGGGGAGACGGCGCGCAGAGCGGCGGCCGTCCTCGTCGAGGAGGACGCCGCTCCCGCGGGGGCCGGGCGCGCGACGGCGGCGCGACCGCCGAGGAACGCCCCGATGCGGGAACCGGGGCACGCGCCCGGATCCGCGATGCGCGCGATGGGGCCCTCCGCGACCACCCGCCCACCCGCGGCGCCCGATCCCGGGCCGATCTCGATCAGCCAGTCCGCCTCGCGCAGGAGCTGGACGTCGTGGTCCACCAGGACGACCGAGTTGCCGTCCGCCAGCAGGTCGCGGATCACGCCGAGCAGGCCGTCGATGTTCGAGGGGTGCAGGCCGATCGAGGGCTCGTCCAGGACGTAGAGGACGCCCGTGGTGCGAGTGCGCACGGCCCGGGCGAGCTGGACGCGCTGGCGCTCGCCGGTGGACAGCGTGGCGCTGGCGCGGTCCAGCGCGAGATAGCCGAGCCCCAGGTCCTGGAGGCGCCGGGCGGTCCCCATCGTCTGGGAGACGATGGCCCCCGCCATCGCCCGCATGTCGGAGCCGGCCGATGCGGCGACGCCCGGCAGCCAGGCGACCACGTCGTCCAGGGTCATCGCGCTCGCCTGGGCCAGCGTCCGGCCGTCGACCAGCGTTGAGCGGGCCTTCCGGCTGAGCCGGGAGCCGCCGCACTCGGGGCAGACCTGCTGGGTGAGGAAGCGCCGGATGCGCTGGAGGCCCTTCTCCGACTTCGCCCCCGCCAGCGCCTCCTCCACCGCTACCCGCGCGTTGCGGTACGTCCAGTTCAGGCTGAAGACGCGGCCGTTCCTCGAGGGCACCATGATGTGCCGCTTCTCGCGGGGGCCGTGGAGGACGATGTCGCGTTCGGCGGGCGTGAGATCTCGGAAGGGGACGTCCGTGCGCACCCCGAACTCGGCGACGACCTGGGGGTTCGGTGTCGACCCCATGATCTTCCAGGACTCCACCGCCCCTTCCTCGATGGTCTTCGAGGGATCGGGCACGAGAGCGTCCTCGTCGACGTCGCGGACCACTCCCGTCCCGGCGCAGCGCGGGCAGGCGCCCGCGGAGTTGAAGGCGAAGGATTCCGCGCCGGGTCCGTCGAAGAGCACGCCGCACACCGGGCAGACCAGGGGGCGCTCCAGGGCGACGTCCATCGAGGGCGGGACGCGGTGGCCGTTCGGGCACAGGTGGGAGCCCAGCCGCGAGTACACGAGGCGCAGGCTGTTGAGCAGCTCGGTTGAGGTCCCGAAGGTCGAGCGCACCCCGGGCACGGCCGGACGCTGGTGCAGGGCGAGCGCAGCGGGGACATGGTCGACCGAGTCGACCGCCGCCGGCGGCGCCTGGGTGAGGCGGCGGCGCGTGTACGTGGACAGCGCCTCCAGGTAGCGTCGGGAGCCTTCCGCGTAGAGCACGCCCAGCGCCAGGGAGGATTTGCCGGACCCGGACACCCCGGCGATGGCGACCAGCTCCCCTAACGGGACGGAGACGTCGATGTGGTCCAGGTTGTGCACGCGCGCCCCGCGCACCTCGATGGCGGCGGGCGCCCGCCGGCCCTGGAGCGGGGGCGCCGACGTCCGCGCCGCGCCCGTCACGGGTTTCTCCCGCCGTGGGCGCGGGGGACGCGGCCGGGCCGCAGGATCGGCAGCAGCGGCGGACACGTCGTCCGCACGCCCTCGAACATGCCGGTGTCGATGTCGTACGGGCACACGACCAGGGAGGTGACGCCCGTGCGCTCCTTCCTCATCTCGGCGCGCAGCGACTCCGCGAAGCCGAACGCCGCGAACTTGCTGGCCGAGTAGTCGGTCTGGCGCGCCACGCCGACCATGCCCGCGGCGCTGGCCACGGTCACGACCGTGCCCCGGTGCCGGGCGATCATGCCGCCCAGGAAGGCGCGGGTCACCCAGTACAGGGACAGGGCGTTGACCTGGAAGGTGCGTTCGATGCCCTCCTCCGTGGCGTCCATCAGGCGCTGGCCTGTGACGACGCCCGCGTCGTTGATGACGACGTCCACGTCCCCGGCGCGCTGTGCCGCTGCGGCGACGGCCACCCGGGCGGAGACGTCCACCGAGAAGGATTCGGCGTTCCCGCCCTCCGCGCGGATCTCGTCGCGCGCCGCGGCCCCCGCGGCCTCGGAGAGGTCCCAGATCACGTCGCGCGCCCCGCGCCGGGCGGCACCCAGCGCCATCAGACGCCCGATGCCTCCTCCCCCGGTCACCAGCACCGTCCGGCCTCGCAGCGGATGCCTCATTCGTCCTCCTCCATGTCGTCCTCCGGCTCTGCTCGCAGAGCCGCCCTCGTCGGGGCCCCGGAGCTGCGCTCAGCGGAGCCGGCGCAGGGCGCGGACACCCCAGGTGAGCGCCGTTCCCCACCGCTCGTGGCTGACCGAGGACGGCCCGGCGATCGGGATCAGCCGCTGCGCGGCGATGGTCTGGGCCTCGGTGTACTTGAGGAGGCCCTCGGCGCCGTGGCGGCGGCCGATGCCCGAGGCTCCCATGCCGCCCATGGGGGCGTCGTGGGAGGCCCAGGCGGCGGCGTAGCCCTCGTTGATGTTGACGGTGCCGGTGCGGATCCGACGAGCGACGTCGCGCGCATGACGGACATCGCCCGACCAGATGCTGGCGTTGAGGCCGTACTCGGAATCGTTGGCGGCGGCGATGGCGGCCTCGTCGGAGTCCACCCGATAAAGGCTGAGGAGGGGCCCGAAGGTCTCCTCGGAGAAGACGCGCATATCCGGGGTGACGTCCGCGAGCAGGGTGGGCTCGAAGAAGTAGGGGCCCAGGTCGGGACGGGGATGCCCGCCCGCGAGCACGGTCGCCCCCTTGTCGACGGCATCCCGCACGTGCGCGGCCACCTTGCGCAGCTGGGCCTCGCCGGCCAGCGACCCCATGTCCGCGTCCCATGTGGTGCCCGCGGCCAGGCGCAGCGCGCGGGTGCGCTCGACCAGGGCGGGCACGAAACGGTCCCAGACATCGGCGTGGACGAGGCCGCGTTCGACGCTGATGCACAGCTGGCCGGAGTTCGAGAACGCCGCGTGGACGGCGCCTTCCGCCGCCCGCTCCGGGTCCGCGTCCCCCAGGACGAGGAGGGGGTTCTTCCCTCCCAGCTCGGCGGAGAAGCCGATGAGGCGCCCGGCGCATTCCTGGGCGAGGACGCGGCCGGTCGCCGAGGAGCCGGTGAACATCAGGAAATCCGCGTGGCCGGTGAGCGCCGGCCCGAGCTCGCGCCCCGCCCCGACCACGATCTGTGCGGCGCCGGCGGGCAGGCCCGCCTCGCGCAGGAGCCGCAGGGCGAACAGGGCGGTGTCCGGCGTCTGCGAGTCCGGTTTGACGACGACCGCGTTGCCGGCCGCGAGCGCCGGCAGGGCGTCGCCGATGGGCAGGCTGAGCGGGTAGTTCCACGGGGCGATGACGGCGACGACCCCCTTGGGGACGTGCCGTTCGATCGTGTGGGTGAGGACCGGGAACGCGCCGGCGCGGCGGCGCTCCCGCAGGACGCCCGGGGCGTGGCGGGCGACGTGATGCGCCCACAGGACGGTGTCGGCGAACTCCTCCAGGGCGCTGGCCCGGTTCTTTCCGGATTCGAGCTGGATCCAGTCGAGCATCTCGTCGCGGTGGTCGATGAGCAGCGCGCCGAAGCGCTCGAGGACCGCGGCGCGCTCGCGGACAGGGCGGCGCGCCCACTCCCTCTGCGCCGCTCGGCCGCGGGCGACGGCCCGCTCCGCGTCCTCGGGCGTCGAGCGGGGGAGGACGGCCAGCACGGCTCCGTCGAAGGGGCTGGTCACCTCCAGCGTGGCCCCGCCCTGCGCGTCTCCCGCCGTCACCAGGGCGGCCAACGCGTCGCCGGCCCCAGCCGCGTGCTTCCTCGTCGTCATGCCCCCCATGCTGCCACTGTCGGGTGGGCGGAGCTCAGCGCGCTGCTCGTATGGGAGCGGACCACGACGCCGCATCGGGTCCGCGGATTCCCGCAGAGTCGTTGCCGACTCTGCGGCGCGTGTTCACGCTCAAGTCAGATACGCATGATCAGATATGTCCTATCCATCAACGACTGGACTAAGGAGTCACAGTGATCCGCACCCCTTGGCGCACCCCGCGCCTGCGGACGGCCGGCGCCGTCCTCCTCGCGGGAGCGCTGGCCATCCCAGCGACCGTGGGAATGACAGCGCCCGCCCAGGCCGCATCCGGCGACGACACCACGCATGTCGTCATCAGCGAGACCTACCTGGTCGGCGGCAGCGCCAACCAGCCCTACACGAACAAGTTCGTCGAGCTGTACAACCCGACCGATGCCCCCGTGGACCTCAGCGGATGGAGCATCCAGTACAGGTCGGCCAGCGGCCCGCGCTTCCCGGCCAAGACCGAGCTCTCCGGCACGATCGCCGCGGGCGGCCACTACCTGGTCTCCGGCAGCTCGAACGGGGCAACCGGCGAGGCCCTTCCCGCCCCCGACGCGAGCGGGGCGCTGGCTCCGAGCGGCACGGACGGCGTCATCGCGCTGGCCAGCACCACGCAGTCCCTCCCCGACCTGCCCGCGGGATCCGCCATCGGCGTCTCCGACATCGTCGACCTGCTCGGCTACGGCACCGCGAACGCCTATGAGGTCGCCGCCGCTCCCGCAGGCCAGGGCACGAAGGTCGCCGGCTCCCTCCAGCGCACCGGCTACGCGGACGACAACTCCCAGGACTTCGCCTTCGGCACCGAGGTCACTCCGCAGAACACCGCCGGCGAGACCGACGGGGACGACACCGCGCAGAGCGGGGACACCGGTTCCGGCGACGGCGGCGATGGCACCGCCGAACCGCCCGCCGACTCCCCTGACGACGTCACGCCGATCGCCGGCATCCAGGGCACGGGAGCAGCCTCGCCTCTGACCGGGCAGACGGTGACCACCCAGGGCGTCGTGACCGCGGCCTACCCCCAGGGCGCGGGCTCCTTCACCGGGTACGTCATCCAGACCCCGGGAGAGGACACCACGCCCGGCGCCTCGGATGCGCTCTTCGTCTACTCCCAGGCCACTGCCGACCAGGTCGAGGTCGGGGACTCCGTGCGGGTGACGGGCGAAGTCTCCGAGTACAAGGACCTCACCGAGCTGTCGGTGGCGGCCTCGGGCCTCACGATCCTCCCCGAGTCGCTGGGCACGGTCGCGCCCCTGGAGACCGGATGGCCCGCGACTGACGCCGAGCGCGAGGCGCTGGAGTCCATGCTGATCCAGCCCACCGGCGACTTCACCGTGTCGAACACCTACTCGACGAACCAGTACGGCGAGGTCGGGCTCGCCTCGGGCGGCACCCCGCTCATCCAGCCCACGGACGCCGCCCCCGCAGGGTCCGAGAAGGCCGCCGAGGTCGAGGCCGACAACGCCGCGCGCGCGGTCACCCTGGACGACGCCACGACGATCAACTACCTGAGCACGGCGAACTCCTCCCTGACCCCGCCCTACATCTCGACCGAGAATCCCGTGCGCGTGGGCGCGGCGGTGACCTTCGACGCTCCGGTCATCGTCGACTACCGCAACGACGCCTGGAAGCTCAACCCCACCGAGGCTATCCGCGACGGCGGCCAGGGACCGGTGGCCTTCGAGAACACGCGCACGAAGGCTCCCGAGCCGGTCGGCGGCGACATCCGGATCGCCACCTTCAACGTCCTCAACTACTTCACGACGCTCGGTGCGGACACCGCCGGGTGCGAGCCCTACACGGATCGCGCCGGCGACGGCGTCACCGTGAAATCAGGGTGCGACCCGCGCGGCGCGTGGGATGCGGAGGATCTGGCCCGCCAGCAAGACAAGATCGTCTCCGCCATCAACGCGGTGGACGCCGACGTCATCGGCCTCCTCGAGATCGAGAACTCCGCCGCGCTGGGCGAGAATCCCGACGAGGCACTCGCCACCCTGGTCGGCGCCCTCAACACCGCCGCAGGCTCCACGAAATGGGCGTACGTGCCCTCCTCCGCCGACCTTCCGGACGTCGCCGCGCAGGACGTCATCACGAACGCGCTGATCTACCAGCCCGCCTCGGTCCAGCGGGTGGGCGACGCCCGCGCTCTGGGCACCGAATCCGGCACTGATGGCGCTTTCGCGAACGCGCGGGAGCCCATCGGCCAGAAGTTCGCCCCGGTCGGCGGTGGCGAACCCGTCTTCGTCGCGGTCAACCACCTGAAGTCCAAGGGCTCTGCCGGGCCGCTGCCCGGCGACGAGGATCAGCACGACGGGCAGGGCGCCTCGAACGCCTCGCGGGTGGCGCAGGCCACCGCCCTGCGCGACTGGATCGCGACGGTCACGGACGAGGGCGACGCCGTGGCCCTGGTCGGCGACTTCAACTCCTACACCCAGGAGGACCCGCTCCAGGTCCTCTACCAGGCGGGCTACACCGACGCCGCCTCGGAGCTGTCGAACGACCAGTGGTCGTACTCCTACTCCGGCCTGTCCGGATCGCTGGACCACGTGCTGCTCAACCAGGCCGCCCTCAAGCGCGCCACCGGCGAGGACACCTGGGAGATCAACGCCGAAGAATCCATCGCCCTGGAGTACAGCCGCTACAACTACCACGGCACGCTGTACGACGCCTCCGGCCCGTACCGCTCCTCTGACCACGATCCCGTCGTCGTCGGGCTGGCTGCCGGGCAGTCCGCGCCGGTCGACCTGGACATCGTCGACATCAACGACTTCCACGGCCGCATCGACGCCAACACCACGGCCTTCGCGAAGACGGTCGAGGACCTCAAGGCCCAGAACCCGGACGGCACCCTGTTCGTCTCCGCCGGGGACAACATCGGGGCCTCTCTGTTCGCCTCCTCCTCGCAGCAGGACCAGCCGACGATCGACGTGCTCAACGCCCTGGGCCTGCAGGTCTCCGCGGTGGGCAACCACGAGTTCGACCAGGGCTACGACGACCTCAAGGGGCGGGTGCACGACGCCGCCGACTTCCCCTACCTCGGGGCGAACGTCTACGAGAAGGGCACGACCACCCCGGCTCTGCCGGAGTACGAGGTCATCAACGCGCGCGGCATCCGCGTCGGCTTCATCGGCGTCATCACGCAGGAGACCCCGACCCTGGTCTCCCCCGGCGGAGTGTCCACGCTGGACTTCGGCGACCCGGTCGACGCGCTCAACCGCGTCACCGGCCAGCTGTCCGACGGGAACGACGCGAACGGCGAGGCGGACGTCCTCGTCGCCCTCGTCCACGAGGGCGCGGGGGCGGGAACACCGGACGGGGCGACCCTGGATGAGGAGGTCGCCGCGGGCGGCGCCTTCGCCAAGATCGTCACCGGGACCGATGCGCGCGTCGACGCGATCCTGACGGGCCACACCCACAAGGAGTACGCGTGGGAGGCCCCCGTCCCCGGTGAGGACGGCGCCACGCGGCCGGTCATCCAGACCGGCAGCTACGGGGAGAACCTCGGACACACCTCCCTCTCGATCGACCCCGACACCTTCGAGGTCGTCGCCCACGAGGCGGAGAACGTCAAGCGGGGCGCGGCCCCCACCGAGCAGGAGATCGCGGCCAGCCCGGCGCTCACCCGGGTCGACGACATCGTCACCCAGGCCCTCGCCCACGCCGACGAGATCGGCAGCCAGCCCGTGGGCTCCGTGACGGCGGACATCACGACCGCCTTCGGCGGCGGGTCCTTCGTCGACGGCACGTGGACGGGCGGCACGCGCGACGACCGCGCCAGCGAGTCGGCCCTGGGCAACCTGGTGGCCGACGCGCTGCGCGACTCCGACAAGCTCGCCGAACTGGGCGGGGCCGACATCGGCATCGTCAACCCCGGGGGTCTGCGCAACGAGCTGTACTACGCGAAGTCCGGAGACGAGGGCGAGGACGGAGTGGTCACCTTCGCGGAGGCCAACGCGGTCCTACCCTTCGTCAACAACGTGTGGACCGTGGAGCTCACCGGCGCGCAGCTGAAGGAGGTCCTAGAGGAGCAGTGGCAGACGGACGCCGACGGCAACCGCCCGAGCCGCCCGTACCTGGCGCTGGGCCTGTCGGACAACGTCACGTGGGTCGCGAAGACCGCGGATCCGAACGCCACCCCCGGCGGCAACGTCCTGGCCGTGTACGTCGACGGGACCTTGGTCCGCGACGACGACACGTTCACGGTGTCGACGTTCAGCTTCCTCGCCCAGGGCGGCGACAACTTCCGCACCCTCGCCCAGGGCACGTCCCGCGACACCGGCCTCATCGACCGCGACGTGTGGATGGACTACCTGGGCGCAAATTCGCCGGTGGCGCCGTCCTTCGCGCGCTCGCGAGTGGTGGCAGGCGCCCTTCCGAACGCGGTGGACGCCGGAAAGCAGGCGTCGGTGACGCTCTCCGGCCTCGACCTCACCTCCTTGGGCTCCCCGCTCAACACGACGGTGAGCGCGAGGCTGGTGCCGGCGGGGGGCTCCTCCGCCGGAGTCCCGCTCGGCGACTTCGCCATCGACGAGGGCGCCGCCGCGATCGCCGCGACGATCCCGGCGGGCACAGCCGCGGGCGAGTACACGATCGTCGCGACGGCCCAGCCGTCGGGGACGGCCGTGCGGCTGCCGATCACGGTGAAGGCCGGATCCGACCAGCCCGGGCCCGATGACCCGGGAACGCCGGGTGAGGACCCGGTGGCGCCGTCCGCCGGGGATCTGACCGACGGGGCGCGCGGAGGCATCACGACCGACATCGCGAAGGTCGAGCAGGGCGGGACGGTCAGGGTGTCCGTCGGCGTCGGGCACGCCGGGGAGAAGGTCAACGTGTGGCTGCACTCCGACCCGGTGCTGCTGGCCAGGTCGGTCGTGGTTCCCGAGTCCGGGATCCTCACCGTGACCATTCCCGCCGACACCCCGGTGGGGGCCCACAAGATCTCCGTCACCGCCGAGGACGGCACGCTGCTGGGCTGGGCGCCGATCGAGGTCCTCGCCGCCGACACGCCCGGGACCACGCCCGCCGGCTCCGACGGCGCCTCGCCGAAGGCGGCCGCGAAGGGCGGGACCGGGCTGTCCGACACCGGTGCGGAGATCTCCTGGCCCCTCGGGTTGGCGCTCCTGCTGACGGCCGTCGGAGGCGCGCTGGTGACGACGCGCCGGCGGTCGGGTTCCCAGGAGCGGTGACCTCTCCGGCTGCCCGCCGCAGGCCCTGAGGCCTCTGCGGGCGGGTGCCTCCGGCGCCGCGGGTCCGGCTCGGGTCTCCCTCGTGGAGCACCCCGTCGGGCCCGCGGCGTCCGGCATCGTGGCGGCGCCGTCCTCGTCCTCGGCGCGCCTGGGCGGGGCGAGGGCGAGATCCGTGACACGCCGTGAGGCACACGACTTCCTGTGCGGCCGCACGAGACGTTATAGTTGATTCGTCAATCAGTTGGGCGTCTCCTGACGACGCCCTCCACTCCAGAACCCCACGAAGAGGAATGCCATGTCTGACCTGCAAGGAAAATGGACCATCGACCACGCCCACTCGACGATCGGCTTCGTCGTCCGCCATGCCGTGTCCAAGGTGAAGGGCGAGTTCACGGACTTCACCTCCGAGGTCGTCTCCACCGGCCCCGACACCGCCGACGTCACCGCCACGGTCCAGGCCGCCTCCTTCAGCTCGCGCAACGAGATGCGTGACAACCACATCAAGAGCGCCGACTTCCTGGACGCGGAGAACTTCCCGACGCTCGACTTCACCGGCAAGGTCGCGGACGGCAAGCTCTCCGGCGACCTCACGATCCACGGCGTCACCCGCCCGATCGCCTTCGACCTGGACTCCATCGAGGTCGCGAAGGACCCCTTCGGCGGGCCGGATTTCGCCGGCACCGAGGCCACCGCGGAGATCTCCCGCAAGGACTTCGGACTGACCTGGAACCAGACGCTGGAGACCGGCGGCGTCCTGGTGGGCGATAAGGTCAAGATCGACCTGGACGTCTCCTTCCTGCGCGTCACCGAGTGATCTGACGGACTCCGCCCCCGGGTGCGGCGCCGTCGCGGCGCCGCACCCGGGGGCTCTGCCATCCGCGGCCGCGTCCGGGGCAGGCCCGCTCCCCGCGCCGGCCGGTTCTCCCGCCGGCGCGCCCTCTCAGGAATGGAGCAGCTGGGAGGCCCTCGCCTGCGACACCCCCAGGACCGCCGCGGTATCGGTGACGCTCAGGCCCCTCGCCCGCAGCGCCCGCGCGATCTCACGGGTGCGCCGCGAGGCCGCCTCCAGGTCCTCCGCCGCGCGCTGGGCGGCGCGCCGCGACGCTCGGGCCTCGACGTCGAGCCCATCGAGATCCAGAACCAGGTCGATCTCGCCATCCGAGGCGGCGATCGCCCGGTCTCCGGGGAGGGAGGCGAGGAATCCGCGCACCCGTGCGCGGGCGGCGGCCAGCGACCGCGCGTGGGCCGATCCGTCGACGCCCTCGACGCGCAGCTGCCACCCCTTGGCCTCGGGAACGGCATGGACCGTGTACCTGTGTTCCTGTTCCATCTCCGCCATCATCGCAGACGCGCTGCTCCCGGTGGGCCCGCGCGCAGCGGCCCCCTCTCGCCGGGGACGGCTCATGTCACGACGGCACCCGGACCGGGACGTCGCGGACCGCGCCGCCCTCGCCCGCGCGGGCCCGGCGACCGCGATCCACCAGACGCCAGATCAACGGCGTGAGGATCAGCTGCAGCGCCAGGTCCATCTTCCCGCCCGGGATCACGATCGAGTTCGCCCGCGACATGAACGAGCCGTCGATCATGGACAGGAGATACGGGAAGTCGATGCCGCGGGGGTCGGCGAAGCGGATGACCACGATCGACTCGTCGGCGGTCGGGATCCACCGCGCGATGAACGGGTTCGAGGTGTCCACGGTCGGGACGCGCAGGAAGTTGATGTGCGTGTTCGAGAACTGCGGGCAGATGTAGTGCACGTAGTCCGGCATGCGCCTCAGGATCGTGTCCGTCACGGCCTCGGTGCTGTAGCCGCGTTGGGACCTGTCGCGATGCAGCTTCTGGATCCACTCGAGATTGATCGCCGGCGCGATCCCGACCAGCAGGTCGACGTGCCGGGCGACGTCGACGTCGTCCGTGCGCACCCCGCCGTGGAGGCCCTCGTAGTAGAGCAGATCCGTGCCGGCCGGCATCTGCGCCCACTCGGTGAAGGTGCCGGGGGGCCTGCCATAGAGCGCCGCCTCGCAGTCATCGTGGACGTACTGCCGGATCTGCCCCGTGCCCGTGCGCCCGTACTCCTCGAACAGGGTCTCGAGCCGGTCGAACAGGTTCGCGGCGGGTCCGAAGTGCGAGAACGAGGGGTTTCCGGCCGCCGTCGCGCGCGCCTGCGCCGCACGCATGGCGAGGCGGTCGTAACGGTGGAACGAGTCGCCATGCACGAGGACGGCCTCGACGTGCTCCCGGACGAAGATCTGCTCGAAGACCTCGGTGACCGTGCTGGTGCCGGCACCGGAGGAGCCGGTGATGGCGACCACCGGATGGGCTGTGGACATGAGGCCTCTCCCGTCAGTCGCCTCGGGCGAGGAAGAGCGTCCGGTCGCGGAAGAGGGGAGCCGCCGAGGACCGGTCCATGCCGGCCCCCGGGGACGCCGCCGCCGACCGAACGGGTGCGGCCTCCGGCGTGCCGGCGTCACCGGGATGCCGCGAGGAGCGGCCGGAAGAGGGTCCTGGCGCAGGAGGCCCGTCGGGAGCCTGAGCCTGCGCGGGCAGGGAGGGATATCTCATGAAGTGCTCCTTCCTGATCGTCGGTCAGTCTAAGAGTGAGTCGTGGATCACGATCCGGGACTCGGCCAAGTCGGAGAGACGTCCAGGGGCGGCGCGCGATGATGCACGAACGTGCATATAGGATGAACGTCTATTCATCCTGTGGCGGAGGACACCTACCATCGACACCACCGGGCCGGGGATCCGCTCCCGGTGGACAGGTGCCGCGACGTCGGCTGCGCCGTCCGGGGACCTGCGCCGAGGGACCGACCGTTTCCGATTCGAACCACTGGGGGCATCCATGGACCAGACCGGCCGCTACGTCGACCTGAGCCTCGATGAGGACGAGCTGATCGAAGGCGGGCAGCACATCCTGTGCGCCTACAAGTTGAGGCCGAAACCTGGAGTCGGCTACCTCGAGGCGGCCGCCGCATTCGCCGCCGAGTCCTCCACCGGCACGAACGTCGAGGTCTGCACGACCGACGACTTCACCAAGGGGATCGACGCCGTCGTGTACCGCGCCGACGAGTCCACCGAGGACGTGCGACTCGCGTTCCCGCTGGTCCTGTTCGACCGCAACATCACGGACGGACGCATGATGCTGGTCTCGTTCCTCACCCTGACCATCGGCAACAACCAGGGCATGGGGGACATCGAGTACGCCAAGATGTACGACTTCCTCGTGCCACGCGCCGCCCTGAGCCTCTTCGACGGGCCCACCCGGGGCATCGCCGATCTGTGGCGGATACTGGGCCGCCCCGTCGTGGACGGAGGCTACATCGCCGGCACGATCGTCAAACCGAAGCTGGGACTGCGACCCGAGCCGTTCGCCCGGGCCGCGCACGACTTCTGGCTGGGCGGGGACTTCATCAAGAACGACGAGCCCCAGGGCAACCAGGTCTTCGCCCCCATGCGCCAGACGATCCCCCTGGTCGTGGACGCCATGCGGAGGGCGATGGACGAGACCGGGGAGGCCAAGCTGTTCAGCGCGAACATCACCGCCGACGATCCCCGAGAGATGGTGGCGCGCGGCGAGTTCGTCCTGCAGGCCTTCGGCCCCGACGCGGACAAGGTCGCCTTCCTGGTCGACGGATTCGTCGGCGGCCCCGCCGCGGTGACCACCGCACGGCGGACCTTTCCCAGCCAGTTCCTCCACTTCCATCGCGCGGGGCACGGCATGGTGACGTCCGCCCAGTCCCGCCGCGGATACACGGCGTACGTCCTGGCGAAGATGGCCCGCCTCCAGGGCGCCTCCGGTATGCACGTCGGCACCCTGGGTCACGGGAAGATGGAGGGGACCCCGGCCGACCGGATGATCGCCTACGTGTGCGAACGCGATGTCGCGGAGGGCCCCGCCTACATCCAGGAGTGGTACGGGATGAGGCCGACCGCCCCGATCGTCTCAGGAGGCATGAACGCGCTGCGCCTGCCGGGGTTCTTCGACGATCTGGGCCACGCCAACATCATCAGCACAGCGGGCGGCGGCTGCTACGGGCATGTGGACGGTCCGGCGGCCGGGGCCCGGTCTCTGCGCCAGGCCTACGAGTGCTGGGACGCCGGCGCCGATCCGGTGGAGTGGGCCTCCACCCACAGGGAGTTCGCCCGCGCCTTCGAGTCGTTCCCCGACGACGCCGACGCCCTCTACCCGGGATGGAGGACGGCGCTGGGCCACTGAGACCGGACCGTGGAGTTCCCATCGAACCGCGGGACTCGTGCCGAATCGAAGCGGCACACGGCTTCGGTTCGGTGAGAAACCCGCGGTTCGCCAGCAGACAGTCGACGTTCAGCGCGCGCCCGCCAACCGGGCGAGCACCCCGGGGACGTCCGCGATGCCGGGCACGCGGAACTGCGCGGCCGTCTCGCCATCACCGACGTGGATGCCCAGGTCGCCGTGCCCGGGACGCAGGGCCGCGAAGGCGCGCTCGTCCGTCGCATCGTCTCCCGCGTAGAACACCGCGTCCGCGCGGAACCGCTTCCGCAGGACGGCCAGCGCCCGACCCTTGTCGCCGCGGCGCACCGTGAGCTCGACGACGCGCTTGCCGGGAAGGACCTCGACGCCCGGCAGGCCCTCAGCCGCCCGGCGCGCCCGGTCCTCCAGCTCCTCGGCCTGCGCCGCATCGGGCACCGCACGGGTGTGCAGCGTGGCCGAGAGCGGTTTGCGCCCGACCCACGCGCCTGCGGGCCCTGCCTCCGCCAGCCGGTCGAGGCGGGCGACGGCCTCCGCGAGCGCGCCCCTCTCCGCCTCGGACAGCTTGACGGGCTCGACCGAGCCGTCGGGCCACCGGGTCTCCAGGCCATGCGACCCGACCAGGACGAGGCGGTCCAGCGGCAGACCCGACAGGCCCGCGACCTCGGTGAGCGCCTCCAAAGACCGCCCGGACACCAGCGCCACCGCGGTGCCCTCCGCGACCCGTGTCCCCGCGCCGGCCAGCGACCGGACCGCGTCGACCGCTCCCGGCAGGGCCCGCGCCTGCGCGGGATCCCGGTCGAACGGCGCCAGCGTCCCGTCGAAGTCCAGCCCGACCAGCAGCCGTCCCGCGCGGGCGACCTCGTCGACGGCCTCGGTCAGTGCCGGTGGGAGGCTCATCGCCCTCGCGCCTCCCGGCGCCGCCAGGGTCCCATCCGGCTGGCCGAGGCGCGGTCCAGCTCCGCGAGGAACCCGGCCGACCAGGCCCCGACGTCGTGGGTGCGCACCGTGCGCCTCAGCTGACGCATCCGGCGGGCGCGCTCTCTGGGCGACATCCGGGTCGCGCGCACGATCGCCTCCTTGATGGCATCGACGTCGTGGGGATTGACGATGAGCGCCTGGCGCAGCTCGTCGGCGGCACCCGTGAATTCGCTGAGGATCAGCACCCCGTCGATGTCGACGGAGGCCGCGATGTACTCCTTGGCCACCAGGTTCATGCCGTCGCGCAACGAGGTCACCAGCAGGACGTCCGCCGCCTCGTACAGGGCCGCGACCTCGCGGCGCGGAAGGTTGCGGTGCATGTACTGCACGGCGCTGCGCCCCACGGTGGAGTGATCGCCGTTGATCCGCGAGACCGCGACCTCCACCTCCTCGCGCAGGTCCTGGTAGGCGGAGACGCCCTCACGTGTGGGAATCGCCATCTCGACCAGGATCGTGTCGCCGACGTCCAGGCGGTGCTCGTCCAGCAGCTCGCCGTAGGCCTTGAGCCGGTGGGAGATGCCCTTCGTGTAGTCCAGCCGGTCGACGCCCAGCAGCACGGTGCGCGGACTGCCCAGCTCGTGGCGGATCTGGGAGGCGCGGGCCCGCACCTCGGGGTCGTTGCCCAGCGCGTCCCAGGAGGCGAAGTCCACGGAGATCGGGAACGCCCCGAAATGGGAGGGACGCCGTCCGGAACCGGCCTCGCGCCCGGCCTCCTCGCGCTCCGAGCGCGTGGGGGGCATCTCCTCGGCGACGAGGGCGGCGCTGCGCCCCGCGTCCGACCGCCCCGCGAGGTCCACGGTGGTGTCCCGGCGGGCCGCCCAGCCCGTCCTGGCCTCATCGTCGAGCGGGACCTCGACGACTCCGCGGTGGACCGTCCACCCCAGCAGCTGGCGGACGGCCTGCGCGAAATTGCGGGCGTCCCCGGCGCGCTGGAATCCCACCAGGTCGGCCCCCAGCAGGCCCCGGAGGATCTGCTGGCGCCACGGCAGCTGGGCGTAGATCCCCGGAGCGGGGAAGGGGATGTGGTTGAAGAAGCCGATCGACACGTCCGGGCGCAGCTCGCGCAGCATCCGGGGAACGAGTTGGAGTTGGTAGTCCTGGATCCACACGCGCGACCCGGGCCGGGCCGCATCGGCGGCCGCCTGGGCGAAACGGTGGTTGACCTCCTTGTACGCATCCCACCAGATGCGGTGGTACTCGGGCTGCGCGATGACATCGTGGTAGAGGGGCCACAGGGTCCCGTTGGAGAAGCCCTCGTAGTAGCGCTCGACCTCCTCGGCGGTGAGAGGCACCGGCGCGATGGTGAAGGGCCGGCCCGTCGACGGCCCGGCGACCTCGAAGGGCTCGGTGGGGATGCCGGCGCCGTCCTCGCCGCCGGGCCCGGATCCTGGTCCCGGGCCGCGCTCCGAGTCGGAGGCGGTCCCCGGCCATCCGATCCACACGCCGCCGGTCCGTTCGACGACGGGCTCCAGGGCCGTCACGAGTCCTCCGGAGGAGGCGCGCCAATGCCAGCGGCCGTCCTGGTCGCGGACCCGTTCGACGGGAAGGCGGTTGGAGACGACGACCAGCGGGCACGACGACCCGTCGTCCGGGTCGGCGGACCCCCCGCCCGCCCCGTGATGCTCCGCGTCGCCGCCTGCTTGTGTCTGGGGCATGATGATCACCTCGATCGTGCGCCCGGCCCCGGCTCTCGGGGTGGAAGCGCCGTTCTTCCCACTGTAACGGGGCGCCGTTGCGCTCGCCTGAGGGGTTTCTGCGGCAAGGTCGCCCTCGTCCTCAGCGGGACGGGTCGGGCAGACGCGGGACGGCGGCGATGAGCCTGCGGGTGTAGGCGTCGCGAGGCGAGGCGAGGATCCGCGAGACCGGGCCCTCCTCCACCTGGCGGCCTCCGCGCACGACGACCGCCCGATCGCAGAGCTGGCTGACGATGGCCAGGTCGTGCGACACCAGCACGAGGACCACGTCCTCGCGGTCGCGCAGGTCGCGCAGGAGTTCCACGATCTGGGCCCGCACGGTGACGTCCAGGGCGCTCACCGGTTCGTCGGCGATGACCACGCGCGGGCGGGGGGCCAGTGCGCGGGCGATGGCGATGCGCTGCCGCTGGCCGCCGGAGAACTCCGTCGGGTAGCGGTCGAGGGCGTCCTCGCCGAGGCCGACGGCGCGGATCACCTCGCCGACCCGCTGCCGGCGCTCGGAGCGCGTCCCCATGCCGGGAAGGCTGTCCAGCGGTTCTCCCACGATCGCGCCGACCCGCATCCGGGGATCCAGCGACGAGGCAGGATCCTGGAACACGGGCTGGACGGCGCGCCGCAGGCGCTGGACCTGCCGGCGGTCGCGCAGGCGCAGCGGCCCGCCCTCGAAGAGCACCCGGCCCGAGGTCGGCTCGAGGAGTCCGAGCAGCATCCTGATGAGCGTGGTCTTCCCGGCTCCCGACTCGCCGACGATGCCGATGCTCTGCCCGGCGCGCACGTCCAGGCTGAGATCGGACAGGGCCGGGCGGGAGGCGCCCGGATAGGTTTTCGACACGTCCTGGACCTGCAGGATCGGAGGGCATCCCGCGGTCTCGGGCTCCACGCCCGCGGGGGCCGGCCTCTCCGGGTCGAGGGGACCGGTCCCCCCGGAGGAGCGTCGGCGTGATGGCGTTCCGGCCATGGTCAGCGACCGCCTTCCGTTGCGGGACCGGGAACCTGGAGCCGGCTGATCCGGCGGGCGTCCGCGATGAGGGTCCGCGCGTAGTCGGTCTGCGGGGCCCGGAGGAGGTCCTCGAGGGCGCCGTCCTCCAGGAGCCTCCCGCCGTGCATGACGAGGACCCGCGGCGCGACCTGGGAGATGACGGGCAGATCGTGGCTGATGAACAGCAGGGCCATGCCGCGCTCCTCGACGACGCGTTCGAGCAGTTCGAGGATCTCGGCCTGGACGGTGACGTCAAGCGCCGTGGTGGGCTCATCGGCGATGAGGAGACGGGGGCGGCAGGCCAGCGCGATAGCCAGGGCCACGCGTTGGCGCTGTCCCCCGGACAGCTCGTGCGGGTAGGCCCGCGCGATCCTGCGGTCGGAGCCGTCCAGCCCGACGTCCTCCAGGCTGCGGGCGACCGCTGCGGCCAGCTCCCGGCGGCGCACCCCCTGGATCCGGGCGAGCGGACCGGCGATCTGGCGGCCGACCCTCATCAGGGGGTCGAGGGAGGTCAGCGGCTCCTGGAACACCATCGCGATCCCGCGCCCGCGCACCGCCGACAGCTCCCTCTCCGTGCGCCCGACCAGTTCCACGCCGCCGAAGAGCACGGATCCGGCGGCCTCCACGGATCCCGGCGCGATGCCCGCGATGGCGGAGGCCGTCATCGACTTGCCCGACCCGGACTCGCCGGCCAGGCCCGCCCGTTCCCCGTCGGCCAGGTCGAAGCTGACGCCGGAGACGATCCGCGCCCCGGTGGCGCGCACCGTGACCGTCAGGTCGCGCACGCTCAACAGGGGGCCGCCCGCCCCCGTCGCGTCCGGCGGCGCGGCGTCGGCGTCCGCCCGGGCGCCCGGCATGGGTGTCTCCATCGAAGTCACGAGACCCTCCGCAGCTCGGGGTCGAGGACGTCGCGCAGGCCGTCGGCCAGCAGGTTCACTCCCAGGACGGCGATCACCAGCATGACGCCGGGCGCGATGGCCCCCAGGGGCGCCACGAGCACGGTCGCCTGCGCCTCCTGCAGCATGCGCCCCCACGAGGCGTTCGGGGGCGGCGATCCCAGACCCAGGTAGGACAGCGAGGCCTCGGCCAGCACGGCCGCGCCCCACTGCAGGGCGAGCTGCACGACGAGCGTCGGTGCGATGTTCGGCAGGATGTGGCGCCGGACGATCCGCAGGCGCCCCGACCCGGAGGTCTGGGCGGCCTCGACGAAGTCCTGGTGGAGGACCTGTCCGGCACTGGCCCGCGTGATGCGGGCGATCGGGGCGCTCATCGCGATGCCCACGGCGACGACGCTCACCCTCAGGGAGGCTCCCATCACGGAGACCAGCAGCATCGCCAGCAAGATGGTCGGGAAGGCGATCATCACATCGATCGCGCTGGTCAGCGTCGAGTCGGCCCACCGGCGGGAGGTGGCCGCCCACAGACCCCAGGACACGCCGATGAGGGCGCCGATGGCCACGGCGCCGAAACCGACGACCACCGCCAGGCGCGCCCCGACCATGAGCTGCGCGAGGAGGTCGTGCCCCAGCCGGTCCGTGCCCAGCAGGTAGCCGGCCGAGGGGCCCTCCAGGCGCGGGCCCGACGTGTCGTCGATGGCGTGCGGCGTCCACACCAGGGACACGAGCGCCGTCAGGAGGACCATCCCGAACAGGACGGCGCCGAGGACGAGGTTCCAGGTGCGGGACGGCCCGCCTGCGCGGGGGGAACGGCCCTGCCCGGGCGCCGGTGCCTCCGCCCGGGTCCGCGGACTCGTCGCCGCGGCCTGTCCCTGCGCGCTCATCGTCGCCCCGCCAACCGGCGAAGCCGGGGGTCGACGATCCTCTGGAGGAGATCCCCGAGGAACCCGGCGACCAGGATCGCCACCGTCGAGAAGAAGAGCACGCCCTGGACCACCGGGTAGTCCTTCGACATGATCGAGCTGGTGAGCAGGGAGCCGAGCCCCGGCAGGGCGAAGACGTTCTCGATGACGACCGCTCCGACGAAGGAGGTCGACAGCTCGATGGCGAGCACCGAGATCACGGGGACCACCGCGTTGCGCACGCCGTGGCGGAGGAAGGCCCACCCGGCCGTCAGCCCCGTCGCGCGCGCCGAGCGCAGGTAGTCCTGCCCCAGCACGTCGAGCGTGGCCGAGCGGACGTAACGGGTGATGGAGGCGGTCATGATGGCGGCGATCGTGACGACGGGCAGGGCCAGCGACCTCAGCGCGTCGCCCGGAGCGGCCCATCCGGAGCTTGGGAACCCGTTGGGCGGGAACACGTGCAGTCTCAGCGCCAGGATCCACACCAGGAGGATGCCGATCCAGAAGGACGGGACCGCCAGGCCCAGCTGGCTGAGCGCGGAGAGCGCCCGCCCGACGGGGCGGGTGCGGCGGGCCGCCGCGATGTACCCCAGCGGGGCGGAGATCAGCACCGCCACCGTGAACGAGAGGAAGGTCAGCGGCAGGGTGACCGGCAGCCGTTCGGCCACCAGCTCGCCCACCGGCGTCCTGTTGAGGTAGGACGTGCCGAAGTCTCCCCGCACGGCGCCCTCCATCCATGCGGCGTACTGCTGCCAGATGGGGCGGTCGGTGCCCAGCTCCGCCCGGGCCTGCTCGATCTGGTCCTGCGTCGCGCCGATGGGGACCAGAGCGTTGGCGGGATCGCCCGGCACGACCCGGAGGAGCACGAACAGCAGGGTCATCGCCACGACCAGGGAGACCAGGAGGATGCCCGCCCTTCTCACGACGAAGCGCGTCAATCCCTCCACGTCACGACGACTTCGTGATGTCCCCGACGAAGAACTGCGAGTTGTAGCCGTTCTTCGGATACCCGCTCACGTCCGCGGTCGAGACCCGCAGCTGCGGGGCGAGGAACAGCCAGACGGCCGCGGCCTCCTCGGTCACCGTCTCGTTCGCCTTCCGCAGGAGCTCGGTCTGCTCGTCGTCGGTGTCGACCGCCTCCGACTGGTCCACCCACTCCTGCACCTGCGTGTTGTCGTACCCCCAGTAGAAGTCGGGGTTCGCGAACCACACCAGGTCGCGGTCGTTGACGTGCTCCTGGAGCGTCGCCTCGAAGTCGTGGTTGGAGTAGACGGTCTCGTACCAGGTGTCGGAGGTGATCGTGTTGATGGTGACGTCGATCCCGACCTTGGCCAGTTCCGACTTGATGAACTCGGCCTCCGCGGGGTGCGGATCGTAGTTCGGGGTCTCCAGCGTGAAGGAGAAGCCGTCCGGGTAGCCCGCCTCCGCGAGCAGTTCCTTCGCGCGGTCCGGGTCGTACCCGTTGACGTCGGAGAGGTCCTCGTACCACGGATCCTTCGGGGGGACCATCGAGCCGGTCACCTGGCCGTACCCGTTCCACACCTTGTCCAGAAGGGCCTTCTTGTCGATCGCCGAGGACACGGCCTGGCGGACGCGGACATCGGTGAAGGGCTCGACGCGGTCGTTGAAGGCCAGCAGGTCCTTGACCGTGGACTGGCCCTCGACGATCGTGTACTGGCTGGCGTCCTGGAACTCCTCGAGGTAGTCGGGCGAGGGCTCGCCGGAGACGATGTCGATCTGGCGGGCGACCAGCGCGTTGTTCAGGGCGGTGGCATCGGTGAAGTAGCGGAACGTCACGCCGGCGTTCGTCGGCTTCTCGCCCCAGTAGCCGTCGAAACGGCTGATCGTCAGGGAGTCGCCCTTCTTCCACTGATCGAGCTTGTAGGGACCGGTGCCGTCCTCGGCGGTCGCGGGATCGGCGAGGTCGCGCTGGAGGATCCACACGCCCGCCAGGTAATAGATCAGCGACTTCTTCTTCTGGGAGAGCGTGACGGTCACCGTGTCGTCCCCGGAGGTGGTCACGGAGTCGATCACCTCGAGGTCGCCCTTGCGCGCGGCCTTCGACTCCGGGGAGATCACACGCTCGATGCTCCACTTCACGTCCTCCGGGGTGAGGGGCTTCCCGGAGTGGAACGTCACCCCTTGGCGCAGGGTGAAGGTGTAGGTCAGGCCGTCGTCGGAGACCGAGTAGTCCTCGGCGAGGAGATTGTGGATCTGGCCCTCGTCGTCCAGGGAGAACAGGGACTCGTAGACGTTGAGGTACAGCGCCTCGGTCACCCCTGAACTGCCGCCGCCGATCGAGTTCAGGCTCGTCGGCTCGTTCTGCGAGCCGACGACGATCGTCGCGTCCGGGTCGAAGCCGGCCGCAGCGCCCGAGGCACCCTGATCGCCCGAGGCCTGGGATCCGGACGCCTGGCCGCCGGAGGAGCACCCGGCCAGGGCGAGCGACACGACGAGGGCCGCGGCCGCCGGGCCGATCCATGACTGTCTCAAGACTGACACCTCTTGCCTTCTGCACTTCGGTCGATGGTCGGGCCCAGAATACCCCGGTGGGGTACCGAAGGTCCTCCCGGGACCCGGACATCCAGCGTGTCTCACGTCCGCCGCCGGGTCAGCGGAGATCCAGATGGTGAGCGACCGTGACGTCGCGGCATGCGGGTGGACTCGC
>JALCNR010000014.1 GCA_022649165.1 Actinomyces sp. | reverse complement strand
CGGCCGCCGCGGACTCGCTGGGGCTCTTCGACGTCCGGGCGCGGCGATGGTCCCCGGAGCTGCTCGACATCGCCGGCGTGCGCGCCGACCAGATGTCCCAGCTCTTCCCCCCGGCCAGCGCCATCGCGGATCTCCGTCCGGAACTGGCCGAGCAGTGGGGGCTGGAGCAGTCTGTCCCCGTCATCGCCGGCCTGGGTGACGGGCAGGCGGCTGGCGTCGGGGCGGCGGCCGTGAGCCCCGGCGTCGGCTACCTCAACATGGGCACAGCGGTCAACGCGGGCATCGAGTCCTCGGAGTACATCTACAACCCCGCGTTCCGCACCCATGTCTCGGGGATTCCGGGAAACTACGTCCTCGAGGTCCTCCAGTCCTCCGGCTCCTACCTGGCGGACTGGGTCCGCGACTCCTTCGGCGACCCGGACCACCCAGGAGATCCCGACGTGGCCCGCGATGACCTGGCGGCCGAGGCGATCCCACCGGGATGCGAGGGGCTGCTCACACTGCCCTACTGGAACGCCGTCCAGTCCCCCTACTGGGATGCCCTGGCCCGCGGCGCCGTGGTCGGGTGGCGTGGAACGCACACGCGCGCTCACCTGTACCGCTCCGTCCTGGAAGCCGTCTGCTTCGAGATGCGCCGCAACCTCGATCACCTGGAGTCGGCCACCGGCACGCCCATCACGCGGCTGCGGATCATGGGCGGGGGGACCCGATCGAAGGTCTGGCGCACGATCATGGCCGATGTCACGGGCGTCCCGCTGACCGTGTGCGCCCAGTCCGAGATCTCCGCCCTGGGGGCCGCCGTCCTCGCGATGGCCTCGATCGGGGCCCACGCCTCCTACCTGCCCGACGGAAGCCCGGACGTGGCCGCCTCCGCGACCGCCATGGCGACTTTCGGGCAGACCGTCGAACCCGACCTCGCCCGATACGACCGCTACCGGGAGATCGGCGCCGTCCAGGCCCGGCTCTATCCCCAGCTGCGGGAGGTCTTCGAGGAGATCGCCCGCCTGTCCACCCCGGCGGAGCGCCGCGGAGGGGACCGCCAGCCCGCAGAGACCGGCGCCTGACATCCCGTCCCTCGTCATTCCCTCCACCTCACGATGAAAGAAGAACCATGACCACCATCACCATCCTCGGGGCCGGAGCCATGGGCTCGGCACTGTCCAGGCCCGTCACCGACGCCGGCTGGGACGTCCGCCTGTGGGGCACCTGGCTCGACGACCATCTCCTCGACGCGATCGAGGCCGGCGAGCCGCACCCCCGCACCGGGGCGGTCGTCCCCTCCTCGGTGCGCGCCTACCGGTCGGCGCAGCTGGAGGAGGCCCTCGACGGCGCGGACGTGGTGGTCATGTCCGTCGCCTCGGTCGGGGTGCCGAAGGTGACGGAACTGGCTCTGGAGGGCATCTCCCGGGCGGACGCGCTGTGGCTCACCTCGAAGGGGTTCTGCCCCGACGAGACCGGGCGCATCCAGCTGCTCCCCGACGCCATCCGCGCCATCGCCGCCCGCCGCGGAGCCGCCCTGCCGCCGCTCGTCGCGATCGCGGGTCCCGTCAAAGCGAACGAGTGCGCGGCCGGACTGCCCACCGCCACGATCTTCGGATGCCGCGACGGGGAGGTCTCCCGCCGCTACGCCGCCGAGGCCACCACCCCCGTCTACGCCATCGCGCACACCGACGACGAGGTGGGCGTGGAGGTGTGCGCCCCGATGAAGAACGTCTACGCCATCGCGCTGGGCGTCGCCGACGGGCTGGGGGAGGCGACGGGCACGCCCCACCACAACCTCAAGGCGGCCGCATTCGCCCAGGCTGTGCGGGAGATGTCCCTTCTGGGGGCCCGGCTCGGCGCCCATCCGGACACCGCCTACGGCCTGCCCGGCGTCGGCGACCTCGAGGTCACCGGGCTGTCTGGGCGCAACAAGGTCTACGGCGTGCGGATCGGGCGCGGCGAGGAGCCCCGAGAGGCGCTCGCCGAGATGGACCGGCTCGAGCAGACCGTCGAGGGCGTCCCCGCCGCCGGCCTGGCCCGAACGCTCGTGGACCAGTTGGGCGGCGGGCTGGCGGAGGAGCTGCCGCTGCTCGCCGCCGTCTGCGCGATCCTCGAAGGGGTCCCCGACGTCCAGGCCGCCGTGGCGGGAGCCGTTCTGCCCCGCCGGGGCTGACCGGACCGGCTGGGGCGCCTCGATAGGCTGGCCGCATGGGCCGACAGAGCGCATCCATCCGCGAGCAGCGCATCCACGAGGTCCTCGACGTCGTCACCCGGCAGGGATCGACGACGGCCGAGGCTCTCGCGGAGCGCCTCGGCGTCTCCCTGATGACGGTCTACCGCGACGTGTCGGCCCTGGAGTCCTCCGGGCTCATCCAGCGGGCCCATGGGCGTATCAGCTCCACGCCCTTCTCCATGGCGGAGTCCTCCTCCCTCATGCGGATCGGGCGCGGATCCCAGACGAAGGCGCGTCTGGCCGCTCGGGCGCTCGAGCTGCTCTCCCCGGGGCAGACCGTGGCGATCGACGACTCGACGACCTGCCTGGGGCTGTTCCCCGGCATCGCCGATCTCGCCCCGCTGACGATCGTCACCAACGCCCGTTTCATCGCCGACGCCGTCCTCGAGCACCCCTCCCTGGAGCTCGTCCAGATCGGGGGCACGTATGTGCGCTGGGCGGATGCTTTCAACGGGCCGCTCGCCGAGGCCGAGGTCGCCCGGCTCAGCGTGGACGTGTGCCTGATGTCGACCACCGCGATCGTCTCCGGCCGGTGCTGCCACCCCGACGCCGACATGTCCTCGTTCAAGGGCGCGCTCATGAGGGCCGCCCAGCGCCGGATCCTCCTGGTGGATCGCACGAAGTTCACCCGAAACGCTCTCCACGCCTTCCTCGACCTCGATGACGTCGACGTCGCGGTCACCGAGGAGGCCCTGGGGGAGGACGCCCTCGCCCGGCTGCGCGAGCACGTCGGGACCGTCGTCACGGTGTGACGGGACCGCCGCGGCGGGCGGGCGGCATCACCCCTTGTCGGCGCCGGCCAGCATCCCGCGGATGAAGTACTTCTGCAGGAACACGTAGGCGACGATCATCGGGATCGCTCCGAGGAGTGACCCCGCGACGGCGGCGTTGACCTGGGACCCCTGTTCACCGAAGAACGCGGCGATCGCGGGGGCGAGCGTCTTCATCGAGTCGCCGCTCATGATGTAGGAGCTGAGCGCGAACTCGTTCCACACGTAGACGCCCGTGAGGATCACGACCGTCACACTCACCGGCTTGAGGAGCGGAAGCACGATGCGGAAGAAGACCTCGAAGGTGTTGGCCCCGTCCACCCGGGCCGCCTCCTCCAGCGAGACCGGGATGGACCGCAGGAACTGCGTGTACAGGAACACGGCGCGCGGCAGCTCGAGGCACGCGAGGGGAAGGATGAGCCCCGCGTAGGTGTTGAGGAGGCCCGCTCGGTTCAGCATCGAGTACAGGGGCACCAGAATGCTCAGCGGGGGGATCATCATGACGCTGAGCACCAGGATCTCGATGCCTCGGTTGAGGGTCGAGCGGATGCGGGCGAGGGGGTACGCGGCGAGCGCCCCCAGGACGCACACGATCGCCGTCGCGCTCACGGTGACCACGACCGAGTTCCAGATGGCGTGCAGGACGCCGCCCTCCTCGACGGCCATCGAGAAGTTCTCCAGGGTCGCCCCGCCGACCGGGAAGAGCCATGGCGACGAGAGGTCCGTGAGCGGCTTGAACGCCGTCGTGACCGCGAGGTAGAACGGAATCAGCTGCACCAGGCAGACGAGGACCAGGACGGTCCCCCGAACAACATGTCCGGACTTCATCGACGTCCTCCCTCCTGGCGCACGCGCAGGCGGTCGAAGGCGGAGTTCAGCACGACCGTGAAGAACGCGATGACGACGAACAGGCACACGCCCTGCGCGGCCGCGAAACCGGCCGCCTGGTTCCCGAAGTAGGTCCGGCCGATCAGAGTGGAGACCGAGTTCGTGGAGTACCCGGGTCCGCCGCCGGTGAGGACCTGGACGATGTCGTAGAGCTTGAGCCCGCCGATGAGGTTGATGACGCAGCTCGACGTGAACGACGGCAGCAGCAGGGGCAGTGTGACGTGGCGGAACAGCCGCACGCCGTCCGCCCCGTCGAGGGCCGCGGCCTCGTGGAGCTCATCGGGGATGGCCTGCAGACCGGACAGGTAGATGAGCATCGAGATCCCGACGAACTGGAGGGAGTTGATGAGGACGATGATGGCCACCGCGAAGCCGGAGTCGCTCAGCCAGGACACGGGATCGTGTCCGAACACCCCGATGACATCGTTCAGGGCGCCCTGGTTGTACCGGAACACCAGGTAGTACATGGTCCCCATGACCACCGGCGACACCAACGCGGGCAGGTAGACGACGGCGCGGAAGAAGCTGCGCCCCCAGGCGTTGCGGTCCAGGAGCAGCGCCAGACCGAGACCCAGGACCTGCTGGATCAGCGTGGACCCGATGCCGTAGACGAAGGTGTTGCGCAGGGCTGTGCCGAAGTTCGCGTCCCTGAACAGCTGGACGTAGTTCGCCAGGCCGACGTTCGACCTCGTCGGCGAGTATCCGTCCCAGTCCGTCATCGACAGGCCGATGCCGTTGACGAACGGATAGATCATGAACACCGCGAACAGCGCCAGCGCCGGGATGTACATGAGGTTGGCGGAATTGAGCCGGGCCCACCTGCTCAGCCGCCGGCCCCTGGACGGGATCGGCCCGCGCGCCACCGTCGGTCCGGACGCCAGCGGCCGGACGGCCCCCACATGAGCGGACGTCATGGATCACTCCTCCCGTCGCCTGGCCCGTCGCCCGTCGTGGCCTCCGCGCCCGGAGCGGAATGCGGAGGCCACGACGGACCGGATCGGCGACCTGGGTCAGTTCGAGTTCTGCGAGTAGAGGGTGTTGTACTGGTCGGCCAGTTGCCGCGTCGCCGACGAGGCGTCCGACTGGCCCGTGATGACGGAGTCCGTGGTCGCGATCATCGTGTCCCAGATGCCGTTGGGCAGGTAGACCCGGTCGAAGAACGGATTCGTCGGCAGTTCCTCGGGCGCGACCCATGTGTCGTAGGAGCTCTGGAGCGTGCCCAGGTCGGGCTCCGCCGTCGTCAGGCCGGAGTAGGTGCCCGTGGCCTCCGCCAGGGCGGTCGCGTTCTCGGGCTGGGCGAGGAAGTCGAGGAAGGCCAGGGCCGCTTCCTTGTTCTCCGAGGTCTTGGAGACGCCGTAGGCGTTCACGCCTTCGCCGCCGACCAGATAGCCCTGTCCGGAGTCGGTGGGCATCGGGATGAACCCGATGTTCGCATCGGGATTGAGGTCCAGCGCCGCCTGGAGCGCAGACGGCTGGCGCATGGCGAAGGCGGCCTCGCCCTGCCCCATCAGGCGGGCGACGTCGTCGTCGGTGGCCGAGGAATAGTCGGGGTTGAAGTATCCCTTCTCGGACCAGTCCGCGACCCGGTCCAGGACGTTGCCCGTCCACGCGTCGGAGAGGAAGTCCCCGTTCGTGAAGGAGGCCAGCTGATCGTCGGCGAAGGCGCCGGAGGCGATGAAGTCGGCGATGTTGCCGGCCCCGCTGCCCTTGCCCGAGCACGCGATGGCGGTCTTGCCCGCGGCCTTGACCTTCGCGGCCGCGGCATCGAAGTCATCCCAGGTGGCGATCGAGTCCGGGTCGACGCCGGCCTCCTCCAGCACGTCGAAGTTCACGCTGAGGCCCGTCACCGTGTACTCGATCGGCAAGGCGTAGATGTTGCCGTCGGAGTCCTTCATCGCGCTGTCCAGCCCCGTGTTCACGTCCTTGACCCATGACTGGTCGGTGAGCGGCTCCAGGAAGGGCGAGTAGCGCAGCAGCGACCATCCATGGGTCGAGAAGACGTCGGGCAGGTTGCTCGACGCCATCCGGACCTTCATCTCCTTCTCGTAGGACTCGGTCCCGTCGATCGACAGGTCGATCGACGTGCCGGTCTCCTGCTGGTACGTGTCGACCAGCGTCTTCATCTCTGCGTACACCGGGCTGCCGGTGCTCATGTCCAGGTAGACCTCGAGCGTGCCTCCTTCTCCGGAGGCACCGCTCTGACCGGACCCGCCACACGCGGCCAGCCCCATCACTGCCGCGGTCGCCATGGCGACAACGCCAATTGTTCTCTTCATGGTGGTTTCCTCTCTGTGTTGTCCCGCTTCGTGCCCCGTCGATGTGTCATGCCCCGGGAAGGGACCGAGGACTCTCCCCGGACACCGCTGTGACCTCGAACAGAAGCGCCTGGTCCGTGAACAGGCGCGGCGCCCTGAGCCCGTATGAGGCGAGTATCCGGCCGGTGGCCTCGACACCCTGGTTCGAGGGGCCGAACCACGGCGGAGGGACAAGCCCCTGTGGACCAGGCCCGACGATGACCGGCCGCACGCGGTAGACGGCTTCGGCCTCCAGCCCTGGCAGGACGAACCGCCCCCGAGGGGCGTCGCCAGAGCGCTCGCGCGTCGTGAACTCATAGAGGGCGCTCCGCCTGTCGCCGGCGACGACGCCCTGCACCCACGCCGATGGGTCCGGCGAGTCCGCGCGGACCAGGTCGCCGGTGAACAGCAGTCCGCGCTTTCGCTTGAACCAGGCGATCCACTCGGCCAGCAGTCCGCGTTCGCCCTCGCCGATCTCGGTCACGTCCCACTCGACGCCGAGGCACCCCCATACCGCGGTCGCAGCCCGGAAGTCGAGAGAGCTCGTGCGACCGGTCGTCCGCGACACCGGGGACTGGATGTGGGCGCCGATCATCTCAAGGGGGAGCAGTTGCGAGGTCCAGCGCACGATCGACTGGCGTTCAAGGGGGTCCAGGCAGTCCGAGGGCCAGAAGCGCGCGGCATGCTCGGCCATGCCGAGGTCGACCCGCGCCCCGCCGGACGAGCAGCCCTCGATCTCCAGACCGGGATGCTCGCGGCCGAGCAGGTCCATCAGGCGGTAGGCGGCCAGCGTCTGTTCGTGGACCCCCGCACGGCCGCCATGGCGCCGGTCGCCCGCGTCGATGAGGTCCCGGTTGTGGTCCCACTTGACATAGTCCACGCCGTAGCGCTCGATGACGGCGCTCATCTGCCGGTGGACGTGATCGAAGGCGCCCTCGTCAGCCAGGTTGAGGACCTGCTGGTGCCGCCATGCGACGGGGAGATCGCGCCGCGCCGACATCATCCACTCCGGGTGGGCGCGCGCCAGGTCGGAATCCGGATTGACCATCTCGGGCTCGAACCACAGCCCGAATTCCATCCCCAGTTCATGGACGCGGTCGGCCAGCGGCGCGAGTCCCCCGGGCCAGGTCTCGCGGTCGGGAACCCAGTCCCCCAGGCCGGCGGTGGAGTCGTGACGGCCCTGGAACCATCCGTCGTCCAGGACGAATCGCTCGATCCCGATCCCCGCGGCGGCCTCGGCGAGCCGGACCAGGTGCTCCGTGTCCTGGTCGAAGTACACGGCCTCCCAGACATTGAGGGTGACGGGACGATGCGGCGAGGGGTGGCCGGCCCGCCCGCGGAGCCACTCATGGACGGTGTGCGCGGCCTCGTCCAGGCCGGAGCCCCGTCCGAAGTACACCCAGGGGCTCGCGTACGTCGCTCCGGCGGCCAGGCTGACCTCGCCGGGCAGGAGCAGTTCTCCTCCACCGATGACCTGATGCCCGTCGGGGCGCTTCTCGATCCACAGTCGATAGTTGCCTGAGAATCCCACGTGGGCTCCCCACACCTCTCCGGAGCGGAATCCGAAAGAGGGCTCTCCGGCGAACATCATCGGCGGGGCGTCGAAGCCGGTGCGGCCGTGGCGGCCCTCGTGGAGGCGGCAGCCGAACTCGAGCGGGAGGCGCAGCGGCGTCCGCTCCCGGGACCACCGGCCCGAGAAGTCGAGGATCTCCCGCGCCTGCGGGGGGAGCGGGAGCACGGGTGAGAGCTCCTCCAGGTGGTAGACGGAGCCGGCCGTGTTCGTCAGCGACGCCCGCAGGCGCACGAGGCCGCTCGGCGCCAGTTCGATCTCGAGGAGCACCTCGAGCCCCGCCTCCGCGTCGATCAGGCGGATTCGCCAGCCGCCCGGTCCCGCGCTGACGGAGGAGCCGTGGCGCGAGATATCCCGGCAGTCCGTCTCGACGCGGTCGACATGCAGACGCGGCGACCAGTCCTCGCCGCCGTCGCGCCAGCCGGCCAGGCCCGGCCTCCCCATCCAGCCGGTGCGCGCCTCGGGGAGGATCGGGACCCGCACCGGCACGGCCGGGGCATTGTGCCCGGCCGGGGCCGTGTCCGCCAGGTCCAGCGACGCCAGGACATCCGGCGGCACGTCGCCCAGATCCTCTCCCCAGTGGAGGACCTGGGGCGCCGCATCCCCCAGGAACGTCGTGACCACGGAGGTCCCGCCGGCGCGGAGATGGACGACACCCAGCGGCAGATCCACTGCCGCCCAGCCGCCCCGCCGCCCGTGCTCTGTCGTCGCGTCGACCACCATCGGCCCCATCCGTTCGCTTCTCTCCATCGATCACTCGCCCTAGGAGGCCGGTGTCATCCGTCGACATCGCCCGTCGGCTCACAGAAGAATCTATTCCAATAGATATGTCCGCACGCACCCTTATCAAGTCTCATTTTGATAACGAATCTTGGAAGTTGATTCGAATAGATCAGCGAAGGGCTCCGGGGGACTTCGCCCGGCGCATACGATGGGCTGGCAAGCGCCGCGCGTCACGCGCCGCGACCGCATCAGCCACCGACAGGAACGGGGGAGTCGACCGTGAGCAGACAGGGTCGGGTCCGCAGACGCCCCCCGACCCTGCAGGACGTCGCACGTCTTGCGGGCGTGAGCACGGCGGTCGTCAGCTACGTCATCAACGACGGGCCGCGCGGGGTCGCGCCCGCCACCCGCGAACGCGTCCTCGACGCCATCGAGACCCTCGGCTACCGACCCAACAGCAGCGCCCGGGCGCTTCGGCGGGGCGCCACCCATCTCATCGGCGTCCTCCTGCCCGACATCGTGAACCCGTTCCACGCGGAGTTCGTCGCAGCCCTGGACAACGCCGCCGCCGCTCGCCAGTACTCCATCCTGCTCGCGACGACGCACCATGATCCCGAGCGCGAGTACTCGATGCTGGCGAACCTGCTGGACCGCGGCATCGACGGGCTCCTCATCCTCACGTATCTCTACGACAGACGCAGCTACACCGCGGCCGCGGACCGGGTCCCCCGCGTGATGATCGACGAGTCCTCCATGGGACGCCTCTCGCCGCTGGTCGGCCCCGATCTGCGCCAGGGCGCCGAGCTCGCGGCCTCCCACCTCATCGGGCACGGGCACACCCGCATCGGATTCGTCACCGGCGCCCTGCCCGGCGGCTCCGTCGACTTCCGCCGCATCGGGTGGGAGTCGGTCCTGGGCGGGCACGGCCTGGCGGCCTCCCTCGTCGAGACCACCGAATGGTCCCGGGCGGGCGGGTACGAGGGCGCCCGCCGGCTGCTCGATCGCGCCGCCCCTCCGACCGCGATCTTCGCCGGATCCGACCTGCTCGCCGTCGGCGTGCTCCAGGCGCTCCACGAACGCGGGCTCGACTGCCCCGGGGATATCGCCGTCATCTCCTTCGACGGCACCACGGAGTCCCAGTTCTCCTGGCCGCCCCTCACCACGGTCCGGCACCCGTTCGAGGCCATCTCGACGGCCGCCGTCGACACCCTCATCAGCGGGGACACCGACGTCGAGCCGCGCGTCCTCCCGATGGAGCTCATCGTGCGCCAGTCGTGCGGGTGCCCGCCGTCCGGAGACGGGAGCGCCAGGGAGGGGACCTGATCTCCGGGACCGCCCGCCTCAGTTCTCAGCGCGGCCGAGCCTCCAGTACCCCATGAACGCCACGGCCCGCCGGTCGACGCCGAGGTCGCCGACGAGATGCCGGCGCAGCGCCGTGATCGCGCCGGCCTCGCCGGCGAGCCAGGCGTACAGCGAGGCGCTCCGCAGCGCCGCCCCGCCCTTGGCCGTGCGGGGGACCTCCCACAGGATGTCGCGGTCGACGTCGATCTCCTCGACCTCGCAGCCCCGCCCCGCCGGGATCAACCGGTCCGCCGCCTCCATCGTGGCGGCCAGCAGGTGCGCGTTGCGCTCCCCCCGCTCCCGTGAGGCCACATGGGCCTCGAAGCCGGGATGGGCCGGCAGGTAGGCGGCGTCCTCGTCCCGGGGGACCTCCAGGACGACGGTCCCCCGGGCCCCGGGCGGGAGCTGCTCGAGGATGACGGCGAGCGCGGGCGCGGCCGTCTCGTCCCCGGCGAGCAGGATGTGCTCGGTGCGGGCCGGCGGCACGAAGTCGATGCCCGGATTGGGGGCTGTGACCTGCGATGTCGGCGCGAAGATGAGGATCTCGTCGCCGACGCGGGCATCGAGGATCCATCGGGAGGCCGGCCCGAGCGGCTCGTGGACGACCATGTCGATGTCGACCTCGCACCGGTCTCGGCGGACGCGGCGCGTCGTGTACGTGCGCAACGCCGGCCTGCGGTCCGGGTCCATGGCGCGCCACCGCGGGTACCAGTCAACGCCGGTGGGCATGGCGTCCAGGCCCGCGGACGCGGTCGGAACGACGACCTTGATCCGCTGGTCGAAGCCGGGATCGCCATAGCCGGCGAGCTCGTCGGAGCGCAGGGTGAACCGCCGGAAGCTCGGGGTGACGTCGGTGATGGCGTTGACGGGCGCGCGGAAGAAGCGGTACGCGTCGGCGGGGGGAGGCATGGGTTCTCCTCAGGGTCGTGGGGCGGAGGCCCCGGCGTCGGGAGCCGTCAGGCTGGGACCGGGAGGCGCGGACGCGCCGCTCCCGGTCGCCACGTGGTGGCGGCCCAGGGGCGACATCGAGGGCGTCCCGGAGGCGGGGTCGGTGGCGACCACGGCGTCCAGGCCGAAGACGTCGCGGATCATGCCCTCCGACATGATCTGCGAGGGCGCCCCCGAGGCCACGAGGCGCCCGCCGCGCATCGCGAAGAGGTGGTCGGCGTAGCGCGCGGCGAGGTTGATGTCGTGCATGACCATGACGACGGTGGTCCCGCGCTCGCGGTTGAGATCGGTGAGCAGGTCGAGGATCTCGATCTGGTGGGTGACGTCCAGGAAGGTCGTCGGCTCGTCGAGCAGCAGGATGTCGGTCTCCTGCGCCAGGGCCATCGCGATCCACACGCGTTGGCGCTGTCCGCCCGAGAGCTCGTCCACAGGCCGGTCCGCCAGGTCCGCGGTCCCGGTGGCCTCCAGCGACCGCGCGACGACCTCGTAGTCTCGGGCCCCCCACCGGGCGAACATCCTCTGGTGGGGGTGGCGCCCCCGGCCTACCAGGTCGGCGACGGCGATCCCCTCCGGGGCGATCGGATGCTGGGGGAGCAGCCCGAGAATGCGCGCGACGTCCCGCGACGGGCGGCGACGCAGGTCTGCGCCGTCGAGCAGCACCCGGCCGGCACGGGGGGCCAACAGGCGCGCCAGGCCGCGCAGCAGGGTCGACTTCCCGCAGCCGTTGGGCCCGACGATCGCGGTGATCCGCCCGGGCGGGACCGCGAGGTCGAGGCCCTCGACGACGGGGGAGTCCCCGTAGGCCAGGGTGAGTCCCTCGGCGATCAGCGAATGCGCGTGTGTCATAGCGATCCTCCGGCCCGGTTCGTCCGGATGAGCAGGAACACGAGATACGGCGCGCCGAGCACGCCGGTGATGACGCCCACCGGGTAGCGGGTGTCGAAGGCGAACTGGCCGGCGAAGTCGGAGACGAGCACCAGCAGGGCGCCGACCAGGGCGGAGGGCACCAGCAGCCGCGATCCGGGCCCCGCCAGGCGGGCCGCGATCGGCCCGGACATGAAGGCCACGAAGGCGATGGGCCCGCTGGCGGCCGTCGCGAAGGCCAGCAGGGCGACGGCTCCGACGATGAGGAGCACCCGCGTCGCCCCGACCCGCACTCCCAGTGCCGTCGCGGAGTCGTCGCCCAGGCGCAGGACGTCCAGGGAGTCCTCCCGCGCGATCATGACGGGGACGAGGACGATCCACGCCGCCGCCAACGGGGCGATGGTCTGCCAGCTCGCGCTGTTCAGGCTCCCGGTCAGCCACTGCATCGCGGTCTGGAGATCCCAGGCGGCCGCACGGGAGAGCACGTAGCTGACGACGCTGTTGAGCACCGCCGCCACCCCGATGCCGATGAGGATCAGGCGCGTCCCCGCGAATCCTCCGCGATGGGCGAGCAGGTAGATCGTCAGCGCCGTGGCGAGCGCCCCGCCCAGCGCCAGCAGCGAGACGGCGCCCTCGTCCATCGACAGGATGACGATGCCGATGACGGCGGCGGCGCTGGCCCCAGAGCTGATGCCGATGACATCGGGGGACGCCAACGGGTTGCGCAGCATCGTCTGCGTGGTGACACCGGCAATGCCGAAGGCCGATCCCGCCAGCGCCCCCAGGACGGCGCGCGGCAGACGCAGCTCCCCCACCGTGAACGACGCTCCGGACACGGGCTCGCCCGCAATGACGCGGAGGACGTCGAGGGGACCGTAGACCGTTCGGCCCAGCATCAACGACGCCGCCAGCATCGCGGCCACGGCGACGACGAGCACGATCGTGAGGATCCGCCGGCGGCGACGGCGGGCCAGGCGGCCCTCGACGACGTCACGGACGACCGGGGAGGCCGGGGCGGAGGGGGCTCCCGTGCCGGGGGAGGAGGCCGGAGATCCCGGGACGGGGGGCGCCGCAGGGGCGGTCATGGAACGGCTCACAGCTCACGCACCTTCTGGTGGCGCACGATCGCGATGAAGAACGGGGCGCCGATGACGGCGGTGATGATGCCGACCTGGACCTCGGCGGGACGGGCGATGACCCGTCCGACGACATCGGCGCCCACCAGCAGGCTCGCGCCCGCCAGGGCGGAGAACGGCAGGAGCCAGCGGTGGTCAGGGCCGACCAGGAGCCGGCACGCGTGGGGGACGACCAGCCCGACGAAGCCGATCGGACCGGCGACGGCCGTGGCCGCGCCGCACAGGACGACCGCCCCCGCCGAGGCGATCACCCGGATGCGGGGGACGTCCACGCCGAGGCTCGTGGCGACATCGTCGCCCAGGGCCAGGGAGTTCATCCCGCGGGCCACCGCCAGGGTGACGAGGGCGCCGACGGCGAGGACCGGCAGGACGGTCGCGGTGCGCTCCCACGTGGCTCCGCCGACGCCGCCGATCTGCCAGAACCGGAACTCCTCCATGACGTCGACGCGAGGGAGCAGGACGGCGCTCGTCAGGGAGGACAGCGCCGCCGAGGTCGCGGCGCCGGCCAGGGCGAGTTTGAGGGGAGTCGCGCCGCCGCGCCCCAGCGACCCGACGGAGTAGACGAATACGGCCGCCGCGCCCGCCCCGACGGTCGCCACCGCCATCGTCGGGTAGGGCGCGGACAGGCCGAAAAACGCGATGCCGAGGACCACCGCGAGGGCCGCCCCGTTGGAGACCCCGAGGATTCCGGGGTCCGCCAGCGGATTGCGGGTCACTGCCTGCATCGCGGCGCCCGACAGGGCAAGCGCGGCGCCGACCAGGATCGCCAGGGCCGTGCGCGGCAGGCGCGCGACCACCGCTGCACGCGCGACGTCGCTGGAGTCCCCCCTGAGGGCGGCCAGCACGTCGGAGAGGGAGACCTCGCGCACCCCGAAGGCCGCGGAGGCGACGCACAGGAGGGCGAGGACGGCGACCCCCGCTCCCAGCCATGCCATCCGCGCAGCTGCCGGGCGCCGCAGGGCAGCGGCGTCCGGCAGCGGCGGACGGTCGAGAACGGCGCTCACTCGTTACTTGTCGAGCGCGCCGGCCAGCAGGTCGAAGTACTGGTCGATGCCCCAGGGGATCGACAGGGGCGACGGGTTCGCCGAGGCCGCCAGCGGCGTCGAGTCCTGGAGGACGGCGATATGGCCCTCCTTGATCGCGGGGATCTTCGACAGGAGGGGATCGGCCTGGAGCTGGGCGACGAGGTCGCCGTCCGGGTCGCCGTAGGTGACGAAGACGTCGACGTCGCTGAAGCGGTCCGCCTGCTCGGCGCTGACGGTGGTGTAGAACTCCGAGGTCGTCGCCGACTCCTCCTCGACGACGGTCGGCGTGGGCATCCCGAGGCTCTCGAGGAAGCCGGGACGCGTGTCGTTGCTCGTGTAGAAGCCGATCTGGCTGAGATCGGAAGGGTCGATGTAGGAGAACAGGACCTTCGCGTCCTTGAGCTCCGGGTGGGCGTCGAGCGCCGTGTCGACCTGGGAGTGCAGCTGGTCGATGAGGGCCTCCCCCTCGTCGCCCAGTCCGATCGCCTGGGAGTCCATGCGGATCATGTCCTCGTAGGAGGTGCCCCAGGCGACCTCCGGGTAGGCGATGGTCGGCGCGATCTTCGACAGCTTGTCGTAGTCGTCCTGGGTCAGGCCGGAGTAGGCCGCCAGGATGACGTCGGGCTGGGTGTCGGCGACGGCCTCGAAGTCGATCCCGTCCGTCTCGTCGAAGAGGACGGGGGTCGGGGCGTCGAGCTCCGCGAGCTTGTCCTCGACCCAGGGCAGCACGCCGTTGTCGTCGTCATCGCCCCAGGTCACCTTCGCCATCCCCACCGGGACGACCCCGAGGGCAAGCGGGACCTCGCCGTTGCCCCAGGCGACGGTCGCCACGCGTTCGGGCTTCTTCTCGATGGTGGTCGACCCGTAGACGTGCTGGATGGTCACGGGGAAGACATCCCCCGTCGCTCCGGAGGCCGCAACCGTGTCCGATTGGTCGATGGAGGAGGACTCGCCCGAGGTGGAGGCGGAACATCCGGCCAGGGCGAGGGCGGCGGTGGCGATCAGGACGGTGAGGAGTGGGGGGCGACGCAAGACGGACCTCCGGTTGCAGGGACAGACCTCTGAGTGAGGGCAGCCTTACTTTACTGGCGGAGGCCCGCCCTGTCACCAGCTGGCCGCTGCGGAGCCCGGCCACAGGTCGTCGACGCTGCGGGCGCCGGTGCGCTGGGCGATCACCGTGGCGATGAGGGCGCAGGCCCGGGCATCCGCGCAGGCGTCGTGATGGGCGAACTCGGCGATCCCGAGGTGACGGGCGACCGTGTCGAGCTTGTGGTTGGGCAGATCCAGCGTGCGCCGCGACAGGGCGAGAGTGTCCTCCCACCGGTGGGGCGGGACGGCCAGGGCCAGGTGGCGAGTCGAGCGTTCGAAGACCGAGTGGTCGAAGCCGACGTTGTGGGCGACCAGGACCTGTCCGGCAGCGAAGCCCTCGAACCGTGCGAGCGAGGCCTCCCAGTCGATGCCGTGGCGGGCGACGAACTCCGGGGTGATGTGGTGGATGAGGACGTTGCGCACGTTGAAGTTTTCGACCCCGGTCGGGGGGATGACATACCAGGCGTCCTCCGCCACGACCTCGCCTCCGGCGACGCGGGTGAGGCCGACCTGGCACACGGAGGCGCGCGAGCCGTTGGCGGTCTCGAAGTCGACGGCGACGAAGTCCAGTCCGGACATGCGGATCCTTCCCTTCCCTGACTGCGCGAGGCGTTCGGGCCCCGTCGGCGGATCCGCGGCGGGACGTCTGGGCGCCGCACCCCGGACCCGTCCGGGGCACCCGGAGCATTGTCCCCCACGCCGATCTCATCTCGCCGACGGGGACCGCGTGGAGGCTGCTCGCCCTGCTGGCGTCGCGCGACTCCGTCATCGATGCCGATTCGAATCCCCTGGCCGGCGTGCTGGCCTTCCTGGAGGAGCACCCGTCGTCTCATCTCACGCTCACCGAGATGGCGGACCTGGCGGCTCTGTCCCCGTCCAGGTTCTCCGCGCTCTTCCGGCAGTCCACCGGGATGAGCCCCGTGCGCTATCAGGTCGGGCAGCGGATGCGCCGGGCCAGGGAGCTCCTGGACCTCACGTCCACGCCCGTGGCGAAGATCGCGCAGCTCTTGGGCTACGACGACTCGTTCTACTTCAGCCGCCAGTTCTCCAAGGAACATGGAATGTCCCCGCGGGAGTACCGCAGGCACGGGAAGGGATGACCTGCCCCGACGAGGGCGGCCACGGACCGGAGAACCGATGTCACGGGCGGGCGGGGAGACCCCCGGCCTCGCCCTCGCCGTCGCCCCCGGCCTGGCGCGTCACCCACATGTTGACGCCGAGGGTGCCCGCGAAGGCCAGCCCCGCAGCGATGGCCATGGAGGCGGTCATCCCCCAGGCGGTAGTGGCGACGAAGGGCGCAACCACCGCGGGCACGTAGGCGGTGGCCTCCGCGCCCGTGAGCCCCACCACCGCCCCGGCGACTGTGGCCGAGCCGATGGCCGTGGCGAAGACGCGCCGGTCGGAGAACATGAACGGGTACGAGGCCTCCACGAAGGTCCCGAAAAAGAAGTTGACGGCGGCCCCTGAGCCGGCCAGGGCCCGCTCACCGGAGGTCCTGGGCCGCACGACATTGGCCAGGGTGATCCCCAAGCTCACCATCACCAGGCACACCATGTCGATGGCGCCGAAGAAGCTGTGGCCCTTCTGGCCCATCTCAAGGAGCACCAGCGGCAGGATCACCGCATGGTAGACGCCTCCCATCAGCGCGAACCAGATGACCGCTCCGGCGGCGGCCCCGGCCAGCAGCGGAGAGAAGCCCACCATCGCCGAGATCGCGTCCTTCACCCCCGCGCCCAGCCACGAGGTCGCCGGCGCCAGCGCGTAGTGCACCAGCAGCCCCGGCAGCAGGCCCGCCAACCCGCCGGCCACGATGTTCGCCGTCGTCGCCGGGAAACGGTGGGCGAGCGTCCACTCCAGCAGCCACGAGGCCAGCAGGCCGGCGAGGACCCCTCCGACCAGGCCGCCGATGAGGCCGCCGTCCGTGGAGAGGATCCCGGTGACGGCCCCGGCCACCATCCCGACCTCGCCCAGGCCCGACACCCGTCGGGCGGCGACCGCCGCGACGACCACGGGAAGACCGGCGATGAGGGTGTCGAACAGGGACGACAGCCCCGACAGCATGGGGATCTTGGAGGCGGCCAGCACCAGCGCCAGGGCGATGAAGGCTGGGATCGAGGCGACCATGATGCCGCGGATCGAGATGCGCCGCCACGCCGGGACACCGGCATCGCCCTCGACCCCGCCGGTGGCGGTGCCTCCCAGGACGGGGCGGTACCGGACGCCCCAGTGCGAGGAGAGTCCGGCGATGTAGGAGACGGCGCGCGTGGTGGAGGTGGTGCCCGTGCTGCCCGAGGCGGATACGAGCCGCACCCCCATGCCCTCGGCCCGGGCGATCGACGTTCCGCCCGTGCCCGCGGCGACGAGGCCGGCGTGGGCGGCAGCGGCGACCGTCAGGCGGTTCGCGTCGGCGGGGTCGGCGCTGATGAGGACGAGGGCGTCCGCGCCTCCTCGCTCGACCAGCCCCGCCAGCCGGGCATCGGCGCGGCGCGCGGCCTCGTCGACCTCGGATAGGGTGCCGGAGAAGGTGAGGGCGGGCACGCCGCCGCGCAACTCCCACAGGGAGGCCGGGGTCTCGCCGGTGGCGGCGTCCATGGAGACCCCGGCCTCGACGAACTGAATGGCGGCGATCTCGAAACCGGCGGCACCGGCCTGAGTGAGGACCTCGCCGAGCAGGCTCGCCGGATCGTCCCCGCCCTGGCTGCGCAGGTTCCCTCCCGAGCTGCCCAGGACGACGATCCGATGGACGGAGGGGGTGCTCGCCGCCGCTGAGGTCTGGGGCGAGGTCTGCGCGCCCGGTGCGTCATCTGCCGACATGGTGTCCCCCTGTGATCGTCGGGCCTGCCCGCGACGTCGGGGCCCACCGGGGATTCTCGCCCGCCGGGCCCCTCGCATGCGCGCGGGTCCGCGACGTGGCGAACCAGATGGAGCTGATGCTACTCATCAGTCTGTGGACTCATCAGTAGCATTCCGCGAGCGTTGGGCGACATGGAAGGCGAACTTCAGCGCATCGTCGGAGCCAACATCAGACAGCTGCGCAAGCGACGCGGCATGAGCCAGGAGCAGTTCGCCGACACGGTCGGCGTCCACCGCACCTACCTCGGCGGCGTCGAGCGCGGGGAGCGCAACCTCAGCCTGCAGTCCATCGAACGGATCGCCGAGGGCGCAGAGGTCTCGCCCTTCGAGCTCCTGCATCGCCCCGGACCGGACTGAGCGCGTCATGCCGGGCTCCTCCCGGGCCGTAACACGGCGTGTCCTGTCCACCGCTCCCAGCGGCTGGGCAGGACACGCCGCTGCCCGTCCTCGGCGGGCTGTCCCGGACGGTCAGTCGTAGTAGCCCTGATCGGACAGCGTCAGCGTCTCGAACTGCGCCTGGTCGTGGCCGAACCAGACCTGAGCGCGGTGGCGATCTGCCAGGGCATGGACGCGTCGCGTCGTCCGGACGATCCCGAGCGAGTCGTAGGGGAATCCGTTGAGCTGGATCGGTGGGCCGTAGTTCGCGGCACTCATGATCGCGTCCGAGCACAGGATGATGTTCCCCGTGCGCGGCAGTGCGACGAGAAGGCCGAGCATCCCGTACGTGTGGCCCGGCCCGAAATTGAGGAGTCGGACGCCCTGAGCGATCTCACGGTCCTCCGAGTCCGATTCGACGACCTCCCAGTGAAGCTGGGCCGCGAGCCACTGGTCGATGTCGCGGCCGATGTAGGCGCCCATCGACTCGTCGGGCGTCGTCGCGTGGAGAAGGAGGGTGTTCTTGATCTCGTTCTCGTGGACGTAGATGGTGGACCGAGGAAAGAACTCGAGCCCTCCCGCATGGTCCTCATGGAGGTGGGAGGCCACGACGATGTCGATGTCATCCGGGGACACTCCGAGCCTGAGCAGCGACGGGAGAAGTTCCTGCTCGGGCGGGCAATGGTATGGGGTCTTCTCGCGCTGCCCCTGCGGCCACCGCTCACTCATCGCCCGGGGATGGCTCGCCGTGTCGAAGAGGATCCTGTGCCCGTCGTCGGTCTCGACGAGCACCGACCAGATCGGCGCTTTGACCCATTCCGGCCGCGGATATCGGTCGCCGTCCGTTCCGAGGTGCGGGTTCAGGACCAGGTTGGCCAGGTCGTTCTCGTTCCAGCCGTTGGCAATCACATAGAGCCTCATGATGTTCCTCCGTTTCTTCTCAGTCACTCGTCTTCGAGGACTTTTCGATTGAGATTTTTTTGGGAACGATGGTAAATATACTACCTTTCTTCGCGGAGCCCCGAGATTCGCCGCTACGCCAGCTTCCGATCGCGACCGCGACGAGGATGAGGATCCCCATGACGACCTGGTGCCACAGGCTGGAGATCCCCAGCAGGTTGAGGCCGTTTCGGATGGTCGTCATCAAGACGGATCCGATGACCGCGCCCGAGATTGACGCGATTCCGCCCGACATCGACGTGCCGCCGATGACAGCCGCGGCGATGACGTCCATCTCGTAGCCGGATCCGGCGGTCGGCACCGCTGCCTCGCTTCTGGAGGCCAGGAGGATCCCCGCCAGGGCCGCGAGGAACCCCGACACGACGTAGACGGAGATCTTGATCCTGTTCACCGAGATCCCCACCAGATTGGCCGCGTTCTCATTGCTCCCGACGGAGAGCACGTACCGGCCGTACGGCGTCCTCGTGAGGACCGCGAAGCCCAGCACCCACACGATGAGCATGATCAGGACGGGGATCGGGACCGGTCCGACGAACCCCTGGGCCCACATCTGCATCTCCGGGTACTGCAGCCCGTAGATCGGGATCCCCTGGGTGTACACATAGGCGATGCCCTGGAGGACGCTCATCATCCCGAGTGTCGCGATGAAGGGCGGGAGCCTGACACTGGTGATGAGGAGGCCGTTGACCAGTCCGACGAGGCTCCCGAACGCGAGACCGGCGATCAGCGCCAGGAAGATGTTCTGCCCGCCGGTGATGAGGGCGGCGACGACGACCCCCGTGAGGGAGAGGACCGAGCCGACGCTGAGGTCGATCCCCTCCGTTCCCAGGACGAACACCATCCCGACGGCCATGACGCCGACCCAGACGGACTGCCGGGCGATGTTCGAGAGGTTGCTCGCCGTGAAGAACGAGCCCGTCGTCAGGCTCAGCGCGATCATGATGAGCGCAAGAGCGAGAATCACCCCGAAAAGGGAGATGTTGCGCCTGATGAGGCCCCTCAGCCGCTGAGAGGCATTCGTCGTCTTCATTGTCTCAAGCCACCTCTGCTTCCGGTGCCGTCATGATCAGGTACTTCATCTGCTCGACGGTGATCTCGTCGCCTTCGAGGAGGCCGCGGACCCGTCCGCCGTACATCACCAGCACCTCGTGACACATGCCGGCGAGCTCGTCGTCATCCGACGAGACCAGGACCACGCAGTTCCCTTCCGCGGCGAACTCCCGGATTTGCACATAGATGTCGCGCCTCGCCGCGACGTCGATCCCCCTGGTGGGCTCCTCCATGAGGAGGACGGTCGGGCGCTGCTCGAGGCTGCGCGCCAGGATGACCTTCTGCTGGTTCCCGCCGCTGAGGTTCTCGATCCTTTGGTCGGCTCCGTCGATCCTGATCTTGAAACGGTCCTGGAGGCGCGTCGAGACCTCGTGCTCACGCCGGCCGTCGATGGCGACGCCGCGGGGCCTGGTGAGATCCGCGAGGCTCCCGATCGTCATGTTCCAGGTCGCGGACTCCATGGGGAACACCCCTTCGAGTTTCCGGTCGGACGGGACGAAGACGAACCCGCGACTGATGGCCCGTCGGGGCGTTCGCGGATCGATGGGCGCACCGTCGAGGCGCACCGAACCGCCCATGGGAGGCTCGAGGCCCGCGAGCGCACGCACGAGTGCGCTCTTGCCGGATCCGGCCAGCCCGGCGATCCCGAAGACCTCCCCGGCCCTGACGTCGAAGCTGATCGGCTCGGCCAGGCCATCGGCCTCGAGGCCCTCGACCGACAGACAGGTCCCGCCGAGTTCGCGCACCGGCGGCGGGTACTGGTGCCCCAGTTCCTTTCCGGTCATCGCGACGACGATGTCGCGCGCGGTGAGACTCGTCCGTGTCGGCTCGTTGAGGACGACGCGGCCGTCGCGGAGCACGACGACCTCATCGCAGACCGAGAGGACCTCGTCGAGATCGTGCGAGATGTACAGGACCGACGTGCCCTCCCGGGTCAGTTTCTGGATGACCTCGCGGAGGACGCGCTTCTCCCTGGACTCGAGGCTGGTGGTCGGCTCGTCCATGATGACGAGCGCGGCTCTGGTGTGCACCGCGCGCGCGATCTCGACCAGCTGCTTCTGCCCGACGGACAGGGCGGAGACCGGACGCGTCACATCCAGTCCGACGCCCATCTGCTGGTTGAGGACGCGGTCGGACTCCGCGATCATCTGCTGTCTGTCGAGCCGCCCGACGTAGGGGACCGTCCTCGGCGACGTCAGCTCATGTCCGCTGAACACGTTCTCATAGACACTCAGGGGCTCGAACAAGCTGAGTTCCTGGTGGATCACGCGGATCCCGGAGCGCTCGGCGGCGCGCACGCCCCTATTCGTGATGTCACGCCCGTTGCAGACGACCGAGCCTCCCTCCGCCGAGTGGGCGCCCGCGACGATCTTGATCAGAGTGGACTTCCCCGCGCCGTTCGCCCCGAGCAGTCCGAGCACCTGCGCCCGTCCGACATCCAGGCTGACGCCCTTGAGAACGGGGACTCGATTGAAGGACTTGCGCACGTCGCGCACGCGCAGCACTGCCTCGTCGTTTTCCATCATCATCCAATCAGATCGGCGCCGCGCCGCCCGGTCCGCACGCTCGCGGCATCCGGGAGGGGAGTCCCGGGACTCGCGGCGATCATTCGGGATCCCGGGGCACGTACTCATAGGTGTCCTCGCCGAACTCGTCGACGTTCGTCGCGTCGACAATGATCGGAGGGACGTTGATCTCCCGATCGACGGCCTTCCCCTCGGTCACGAAGCTCTTGATCGCGTTGATCAGTTCGACTCCGACCTTCTTCGATCCCGTGTCCACGGTCACCGCGAGCTCGCCGTTCTTGATGGCCGCATTCCCGTCAGCGGTGTTGTCGTACCCAGCGACGATGATGTCCTTCTCCGTGCTCATCGTCTTGATCGCGGAGACGGCGCCGAGCGCCATCTCGTCGTACATCCCGTAGATGATGTCGATGTCAGGACTCGCGGTGAGGATGTTCTCGGTGACCTCCTGGCCCTTGGCCCGGGTCCAGTCCGCTGTCTGCGAGGCGACGACCTCCAGGTTGGCGTGGTCCGCGATGGCGTCCTTGAATCCCGCGAGCCGCTGGTCGTTGAGAAGGCCGGGATACCCCTCGAGGATCCCGATCTTCGCGTCCTTGCCGGCGGTGTCGTCGACAACCCATTCGCCGATGAGGTGGGAGGCGTCGTACTGGCTGTATCCGATGTTGCTGACGAAGTAGGCGTCGTCCTCGTTGACCTCCGCCATGTTCGTGAGGAAGACCGGGATTCCAGCCTCTGTGGCCTTCTTCATGTAGGGGAGCATCGCCTGCTCGTCCTCGGTCGACAAGACGATGGCGTCAACGCCCTTGGCGATGGCGTTCTCCATGATGCTCGGCTGCATGCTCAGCGACTGGTCGTTCGACGCGGGCGCCTGGACGTCGAGGGTCGCGAAATCGCTCCCGCCGAGCCGGTCGATCTGTTCCTGCATCCCGTACTGCGTCATGGTGTACTGCGTGTTCATGGTGATGGGGATGTAGGAGATCGTCAGCGGGCCGTCCTTGCTCAGAGGGGCGATGGCGCTCTCCCCCGGCGAGGTCCCCGACTCGCTGCGGGAGCCGGACTGGTCTGCGGCCGACTGGTTGGATGTGCTGCAGGCTGCGAGCATGAGCAGGGGGATGACGGCGCCGAGCAGCAGGCGTAGGTGGTTCGTGCGTTTCATCGGTCTTCCTTTCTCGCATTCCGAGGACCGCCTTGCCGGCCCCGTGTTGTCTCTGGAGGCGTTCCGCGTCTCGGAAAGGACAAGATGTCAACCTCTGCTCGCCCAATTGTTCTGACAAAATTCGACATCGATCGACTTCCTTGTCTCAGACATGTTCAGACATGCGGCAACCGGCCATCAGAGCACCGGTGGCGCAGGATGCGCTCGCGTCCCCGAGAGGTGTCCGCACCGCCGGCCCGGCCGGCTGCCACATATGGAATGCTACTTAAAAGTAGCATATGTCGCAAGAGGATCCTTTAATGTCAGGTGTTTTGAACCCTGTGGACAGCCTCCCGGAGGTGCGCATGCCCACGCCGAGGATGTCCCTGACGCCTCGGCGAGGATCAGAAGGAGGCAAACGTGGCGGATGAGCAGGATTGCGCGGCCGGCCGGCAGGAGGGCGCATGCCCCCCGTGGTGCACGGTCCGCCACGGGCGGAGCGATCCTCCGGAGGATCGCCTGCACCAGAGCAGCGGCCTGGCGGTCCCTGTCATCGCGAGGTCCGGCACAGCGGAGTCCGAGACCCTGGGGGAGGTCCGCGAGTTCGTGGTGGTCGTCTCCCGGAAGGGAGGACGCGGGCCGACGTGGGTCTACGTGGGGGACGGCGAGGAGCAATGGCTGGAGATCGACGCCCAGACGATGTCCCGGGTCGCCGGCGTCCTCCGACAGGTCACCGAGGAGTTGACGTAGAGTTCTGCCCGCCGGGCCCGGCCGGCGCGCGCCCGTGTCCGCCCAGGCCTCGTTCTCTCATCCGCCGACTCCAGCTCCCAGCCGCAGGTATGCCGCCGAGTGCCCGGGAAGCCAGCCGGGAACGGACGGGACCATCTCGATCCGCTCCTCCGCGGGGACCGCTGACAGGTCGACCCTGGTGGAACGATGATTGACGATCACGACGTGGCGACCGAACCGCGCGACCTCGACGCCCTTGCTCGGAGGCAACGGCGCGGACGCAGGGGTCCCGAGGATCGCCTCGACCGGTGTCCGGTCGAACAGCACGACGGGATGCACGTCGCTCCTCCCGTATCGCGGCGGCACCGACGGCATCGTCCGCCGGGAGTAGGCGTACCCGTACTCGAACCCGAACGAGTACACGGCGCCCCGCCCCACCTGTGTGCGCGCGAGCGCCGCGGCGCGCGACCCGTGGTAGACCGCCAGCGCCTCGTCCGTCGAGTCGTAGGCCACGGTCGACCATCCGTGGGGGATCACGCCCTGCTCCTCCCAGTCGATGCAGTCGAAGGGCACATCGCGCCCCCCGATCCCGAAGGCGCCGTCCGCCAGGGCGTCGTGCGGACCGTGGAGGACGGTCCCGCCCGCCTCCGCGAACTCGCGCACCGCCCGTTCCAGCGTCTCGTCCCGGTCGAATCGGTACATCGAGTTCGTCGGGATTACCAGGTGCTGGTACCCGCTCAGGGCGCCGGCGGCGATCTGGTCCTTGTGCAGGATGTCCACCTGCCACCCGAGGTCCGTGAGCTGCCTGTACCACCCCAGGAGGTCCATGCGATGGCGGCCGCCCTCGTCCACCTCGAGGGGCTCGTAGAGGCTCATCTCCGCCGGGAAGACCAGGGCGACTTCCTTGTCGCGCGGAGCGTCGATCAACGGGATGACCCTCTGCGCCCACAGGTTCCCGTCCCGCACCGACTGCTTGAAATCACGGCCCATCCGCCACAGGACGCCCCCGTCGTCGAGCCCCGAGTACCCGTAGCTGTGCATCCGGCGCGCTCCCCCGGCCACCTCTGTGGCGATCGCCTCGCCGGGAGCGACCACCGCGTAGATGTCCTCGTTTACGTGCCGGCCGAGATAGAGGCCTCCCGTGAAGTCCCTGCCCTCGTTGGCGCAACGCGCGATGGACGTCTCCACGGACAGGGCATAGGCGTCGGGCCGGTCCTCGGCGTTCAGCGGAGCGGCGATGACCATGGCCGAGTCGACATGACGCGCGATCCTGTAGACATCCAGCGCACGCTGCCCCGTCTGCCACACCCCTCGGCCAGGAGGGTTGAAGAAGTACCCCCATTGCTGCAGCACGGGCTCGGAGAACACGTGCGTGTCTCCGGATGACCAGCAGTGCTCCATCGCCGCGAAGTACTCCACCGTCAGCTCCGCGAGGTACTCCTGGTTGTCGAGCCATCGGAACAGATCCGGCGTCTCACCGCTGAAGTCCGCCGCCGTCGGGCGGGCGCAGCCGGCCGAGCTCAGCTCCTCGGGTCGCAGCCAGTAGTCGCGGGGACCGAGGCCCTCGAAGCTCCTCGCGTCCAGGCCGTACCTCCGGTTCAGCGCGCCGATGTCGTCGGCGTAGTGCCGGCGCAGCCACGACAGGTAATGCCGCCGCCCCTCCTCGTCGAAACTGGGTTTGGCCATCGGGTCGAACATCGTCTGGACGACGGGGCGGCCGTCCGCGCTCCGGCGCATCCCACTGCCGTACAGGCCCAACAGGCCCCTCACATGATCGGCCATCGTCTGACGCGCCCGGGCGGACCAGTACTTGTAGGTCCCCAGGGACTCGCCGTCGACCCCGATGGCGTCCTCGCCGCGGACGGGCGGCACATCGCGGATGTTCGGATAGAGGTTGTCCCCGCAGAAGTACAGGGCGAGGCACGTGTAGTCCATGCCCCGCAGGGCGGACTCCGACATGATGAACTCCTGCATCGCCACATACGCGCTAGCCGGCTCTCCGCGATAGCGCGCGAAGAAGTCCTCCCACGGCTTGGAGTCGAGGTTCACCGTGGTGAAGCCCAGATCCGCCGCGTCCGCCAGCCCCTCGCGCACCGCCTCGACGTTGGAGAAGAAGGGCTCGAAGAAGTTGCCGAACCAGAGTTCCAGCATCGGCCGCGCATCGAGGCTCATCGCATGCTCCTTCACCCGCGGTCACCGCCGCCAGGAGAGGCGGACGGTCGCGACCTGGAAAGGCCGCAGGCCCAGGACGACGGAGTCCCCCTCGACGTCGAGCGCGCGCTCCTCCCGTTCCAGGAGGTCCGTGAGAGCCGCACGGGCGATCTCCTCGCCGATGTGCAGCCGGATCCTCGCGCGGCCGCCGAGAGCCTCGTAGACGCGGAGGATGACGTCGCCGCTGCGGTCCTGGGCGAGCTTGACGGTGTCCAGCACGGCGCAGCCGAGCTCGTTCTCGGGTCTCACCAGGGGCTCGACCGGACCCGCCGCCTTCACCGGACGGGGCGGGCAGTTGACCTCGTAGCCCGCTGCGATCACGTCCTCGAGTCCCTCTCCGACCACGATGCGGGTCCGGAAGCGGTGCCGGCCCTGGTCCGCGTCGGGATCGGGGTACTTCGGCGCGCGAAGGAGGCTCTGACGGATCACGGCGGCCCGGCCCGAGTCCGCCTTCGTGACGTCGTGCCCGTAAGTCGAGTCGTTCACAATCCCCACCCCGAACCCGGGCTCGTCGATGTACACCCATCGGTGGGCGCACATCTCGAACCTGGCCTCGTCCCAGCTCGTGTTCGTGTGCAGCGGCCGGTTCAGGTGGCCGAACTGGATCTCCGAGGCGAAGTGGTCCGAGCGGATGTCGACCGGGTAGGCGATCTTCAGCAGGTGCTCCGACTCGTGCCAGTCGACATCGCACGACACATCCACCTGCGCCCTGCCTGGGACCAGGCTGATGCTCTGAGACAGAGCGCTGTCCCCGAACGTGCGCTCGGCCCTCACCGTCGGCTCCGCCGATCCGCCGTCCAGCCAGACCGCGTCAGCGCCCAGCAGGGGCCGTCCGGTGCCGGCCGCGATCGGGTCCAGATCCCACGCGTCCCATTTCGCCGGGTTGTCCCGGAACAGCTGCGGGACGCCCGCCTTCTCCCCGTCGGGGACGACCTCCCGGCCGAGGGCCACGTGGACGAGCGAGTCGATCGCGCCGTCACGGCCCACATGGACACGGACCTCGCCGTTGTCCAGCGTCCATCCCGCGGCGTCCTCGATGGCGACGGTGCGGGATGCCGGGGGCACCGCCGCTCCCACGCCGCCAGCCGGCACCCCGGCCGTCGGAAACGGCGTCGAGTTCGCCGAGGCCATGACGGAAGGCGCTCCGGTGTCGCCCACGCCGCACAGGCTCCCCAGGGCAGACGCCGTGATCTCCTCGGCGTCCCGCTCGATCTGGGCGTACTTCTGCTTGAATTCGTCGTAGACCCACCCGATCGCGGAGCCTGGCAGGATGTCGTGGAACTGCCCCAGCAGGACCGTGCGCCACAGATCGGCCAATCGGTCATAGGGGTAGGAGGCGCCCCGGCGCACGCAGGCCGTCGCCGCCCAGAGCTCGGCCTCGTGGAGCAGCGCCTCTGAGCGTCGATTGCCCCGCTTCGTGTCCGCCTGAGAGGTGAAGACCCCCCGGTGCAGCTCCAGGTAAAGCTCCCCGCTCCACACCGGTGGGCGGGGATCCGCCGCCTCGCTGGCGGTGAAGAACGCGGCGGGCGTCCCCACCGAGACCCTCGGGGACCCCTCGAGATCCGCCGTGCGGCGGGCCGCCTCCATCATCTCCCGGGTCGGGCCGCCGCCCCCGTCGCCGTAGCCGAACGGCACCAACGACGTGTTCGCGCGCTCCGGGCTGGCGAACTGGCGTTCCGCACGGTCGAGGTCCGCAGCGGACAGGTCGGAGTTGTAGGTGTCCACGGGAGGGAAGTGCGCGTACACGCGGCTCCCATCGATTCCCTCCCACAGGAAGGAATGATGGGGCATCCGGTTCGTGTCGTTCCAGGACAGCTTCTGGCTGAGGAACCATCCGCAGCCGGCCTGCCTGGCGATCTGGGGGAACGCCGCTGAGAAGCCGAAGGAGTCCGGGAGCCACACCTCGTGGGTCTCGACGCCGAATTTCTCACGCATGTACTGCTTTCCCTCGACGAACTGGCGCACCAGCGATTCGCCGGAGGGCATGTTCGTGTCGGACTCGACCCACATCCCTCCCACGAGGACGAACCGGCCCTCCTGGACCGCCGCGCGGACCCGGGCGAAGAGCTCGGGATAGTCGCTCTCGATCCAGGACAGGTGTTGGGCCGCCGGGCATGCGTACACCAGATCGGGGTACTCCTCCATGAGGCTGAGGACGTTCGAGTAGGTCCTCGCCACCTTCCGACGGGTCTCCCGCAGCGGCCACAGCCACGCCGAGTCGATGTGGGCGTGGCCGGTCGCCACCACCGCGTGCGCCGATGCCGCCGCCGGGCTCGCCAGCGCCGGGCGCAGCGCCGACCGTCCGGCCTCCGCGGTCGAGCCCACGTCGTGCGGATCGACGAGGGCGAGCATGGCATCCATCGCCTCGAGCACCCGGCTGCGCCTCGGGCGGTCCGCGGGCAGGACGTCCACCAGGCCGCGGAGGGCCCTCAGGTCCTGGAGCAGGCTCCACACGGTCTCGTCCCTCTGTGTCAGGAGGAAGTCACCGCGCCGGTACTGGCAGGCGGACCCGGCGGTCTCCCGGCGTCCCAATCCGGTCGGCAGGAACGACTCGGCGCCGCTCCGGGCCAGATCGGGGTTCCCCGCCGCCTCGACGTAGACGACCACCCGCTGCCCGGCGATGGCGCGCACCGGGACATGCGCGTTGCGCGGCTGGATGCCCTTGATGATGCGACCGTCGGCGTCCCATGCCGTGCCCTCGGCCTGGAATCCCGGATTGGCTCGCGTGAACCCCAGGTCCACTGCGAACTCCACGAGGCCGTCCTCGGCGCGCCACGTCGCGGGGACCGTCGTCTCGAGGCGGAACCACGTGGTGGACCACGGTGCCCCCCAGGCCTCCCCGGGCTCCGACGGCCGGTAGTCGGCCCGGACCGCCTCGGCGAAGGCCACCGGCTCCCCCGGTGCGTCCCACCGGAGGACGTCGACCGGGATCGCGTGGGCGTTCACCGCCGGGACGATTCGGTCGTGGACCAGGCGATCGATGCGATCGACGGTGAGACGTGCATGCGACTCGTTCATTGCTTTGACTAGATCCTTCTCTTGTCCGTCACGGCCGGGCCCGCATCCACAGGCCGGCTTCGTTGTCCTCCGGCGCGGAGGCGCACAGCGCTCGCCGCCATTTGCCGGCCCTTGTCATCCCTTCACCGAGCCGGCCATCGTTCCGCGGACGATGTAGCGCTCCAGCAGGAAGAACACGGCGAGTGGGATGATCATCGACACGAACGCCCCGGACGTCAGCAGGTGCCATCCGACGCCGTTGGTCCCCGCCAGGTTCGCCAGGCGCACCGTGAGCGGAGCCGCGTCGGCGTTCCCGCCGACGAAGGTCAGTGCGATGAGCAGGTCGTTCCAGACCCAGAGGAACTGCAGGGTCGCATAGGAGGCGATGCCGGGCAGCATCAGGGGGAGCACCACCCGGAGGAAGATCGACACTTCGCTGGCCCCGTCGACCCGTGCCGCTTCGATCAGCTCCTGTGGGATCTCGGACATGAAGTTGTGCAGGAGGAAGACGGCCAACGGCATCGCGAAGATCGTGTGCATGATCCAGATCGGAAGGAACGGCGAGATCGAGCTGAGATCGATGCTGACGGAGATCCGCAGCAGTGGGATCAACGCCATCTGGACGGGGACGATCTGCAGCCCGAAGATGATCAGGAAGACGACGTCCTTGCCCTTCCATTCCAGGAAGCAGAACGCGTAGGCCGCCATGAGTCCCAGGGCGAGGGGGATGAGGACCGACGGGAGGGCGATCACCAGGGAGTTGATGAAGTAGTCCGCCAGCCGCCCCGACGAGCCGGATCCGAAGAGCACGGTCTGGTAGTTCTCCAGGGTCAGCGACGGGTTCGAGAAGACCGTCCACCAGCCCGTCTTCTTGATGTCATCCGGTTGCCTGATCGACGAGACGAACAGGCCGATCGTGGGGATGGTCCACACGAGGGCGATGACGACGGCCACCGCGCTGGCGGCTCGGCTCGAAAGCGTCTGGCGGGCCCGGCCGGCTGCCGCGGATATCGAGGAGCTCTCTCTCACTAGCGGATCTCCTTGTTCTTTCGCATCTGCACGGCGTTCCCGATCATCACGGGCAGGACCAGCACCAGCAACAGGACGGCGACAGCCGCACCCTTGCCCGGCTCGGAGTACTTGAACGACTGGTCGTACATCATGTTGGCGAGCACCGTCGTCTGGAACTGCCCGCCCGTCATGGTGCGGACCACATCGAAGAGTTTGAGCATCGCCACCGAGATCGTCGTCAGCGAGACGACCAGGGACGGGCGCACCAGCGGGATCGTGACGCGGGTGAGGATCGTCCATCCTCCCGCGCCGTCCAGGCGGGCCGCCTCGATCACCTCGGCGGGGATCGACTTGATCGCGCCCGACATGACGATCATCGCGAACCCCGCCTGGGTCCACACGACGACGACCATGAGGAAGAGGGAGTTCCAGGGCGTGTTGACCAGGAACTGCTGCGGCGTGAGCCCCAGCCACACCAGGACCTGGTTCAACAGGCCGATCTGCTCCTGACCGCCCTGCCGGTAGGTGTACATGAACTTCCAGATGACCGACGCCCCGACGAACGAGATCGCCATGGGCATGAAGAGCATGGCCTTCAGGATGTTCTCGTACCTGGACTTGTCGACCAGGAGCGCGTATCCAAATCCGATGACCACGGAGAAGATCGGGACCAGGACCACCCACAGGAACGTGTTCCGCAGCCCGATCAGCGCCCCGGAGTCCGTGAAGACCCACTTGTAGTTCTCCAGCCCGACGAAGCCGCTGCCGTCGGAGTTGAAGAACGACTGCCACGCGGTCTGGACCGCTGGATAGACGAGCCCCGCCAAAGCGAACACGATCGCGCCGCCGGCCAGGACGAGGGGTGTGGCCCATTTCTGCCACCTCCTCGGCAGCCTCTCAGAGAACGCGCCCATCCCCAGGAGCAGCACCACGATCACCGCGAGCACCCCAACAGCGCCGAGCAGGTGAAGCAACTTCGTGACCACGTCACTCATCCGATCGCCTCTTTCTGAGCAGTCGTCCGGAAGGCCGCCCCGGTCCGGGAACCGGGGCGGCCACCGGCGTGTCTCGTATCAGTTGTCCGCAGGCCAGCTGGCCTCGATGTTCCCGAGGGTCTCCTCGGTCGAGGCCCCCTGGATCCAGCTGAGCATCTCCGTCCAGAAGGTGCCGGTGCCCACCGTGGACGGCATGAGGTCCGAGCCGTCGAACCGCAGCACGGAGTCAGGATCGTTCAGGATGTCGAACCCGCTCTTGTCGATCGCGGAGGGGATCAGCGACGAGTCCATGCCCGAGTTCGAGCTGATGTATCCGCCGAAGGGGGCCCGGTCGTTCGCCCACTGGACGCTCGACACGTAGTTCTGGAACGCCTGGACCTCCGGCCGGTCGGAGAACGCGGCGGTGAACTGCCCGGAGACGGTCACCGGGTTGCCGACCTCGTCGTTGACCACGGGGAACGGGAACGCATAGACGTCCCCTTCGGGATCCACGTTGACCGAGTCGTCGAACAGGGAGACCGCGGTCCCCGCCGCCAGGTGCATGCCGCACTCACCCGTCGTGATGGGCAGCGGCGCGTCGGCGTTGGACGTCGACACGATCGAGGAGGAGTCCCCGAACCCCCCGTTGACATAGTCGTTGTTCTTCAGGATCTTGCCCACGAGATCGGTCGCCTCGACCACCGAGGAGTCGTTGAACGGGATCTCGTGGTCCACCCACTTGTCATAGGTCTCGCCTCCGGAGTTGGCCAGCAGCAGCACCTCGACCCAGTCGGTCAGCGGCCACCCGCTGGCACTGCCGGACTCGGCGCCCTCGCACCACGGTTTCATGCCGTCGGCCGCCATCTGGTCCGACAGTGCGATCATCTCGTCCCAGGTCTCCGGAACCGTGTATCCGTGCTCGGCGAAGAGACTGGGGGAGTACCAGACGAAGGACTTCACGGCGGTGGTGAAGGGCGCCGCATAGAACGTGTCGTCCACCGTCCCGTACCCGACCATGTCCGCGTTCCAGCCTGCTTCCGCGTTCTCCTTCGTCTGATCCGGAGCGGGGACCAGATCGCCTGACTCGGCGAAGCGCTGCATCAGGCCGACCTGCGGGAAGATGACCACGTCAGGCGCATTCCCGGCCTCGACCTGCACGACGACCTGGCTCTCGAAGTCCGAGTCGCCGTTGTACTGGACATCGATTCCGGTGCACTTCTCGAAGGCCGCCCACGACTCATCATTCAGGTCGGCGTCGTTGCCCACGAAAGACCCCATGACGCTGACCACAGCGTCGTCGAAATGACCGTAGTCCGCATAGGCCGCGCAATCGGCCGACGCCGATCCCGACTCCTCATCCGAGGCGTCGGACTGCCCGCCGTTCGAACAGCCCGCAAGAGCCACGAGCGCGGCGGCCGCGCCCACGGCGGCCATCACGGTCCCACGCCTTCTCACTTGTCCCACCATGTGCCCCAAGACCTCACTTCCTTGTATGTCCATCCCCGTGTCGAGCACCAACGCTCCACATTCACACAGGTCAGAGTCCGTTCTTCTCTCCGACAGGTGTTAATATATCATCTGGATTTACTCAGAGTCAACGAGCTTGTAGCATGGGTCGCATGGCGCTCGGAGCGTCCGAGGAGGGATGGTCAGTGAACCTGCCAGATGTGCGCACCCGGTCCCTGCGTCGGGGGTCGAATCTCCCCCACGTCGCAGACTTCAACGCCAGCGTCGTCCTCGGAGCCGTCCGACGCGCTCCGGAGGGGATCGCCAGGACCGAGATCAGCGAACAGACCGGCCTCACCGTCCAGACGGTGTCCAACATCACCCGGCGCCTGCTGTCCGAGGGACTCCTGATCGAGGGCGGCCGAGTGACCGGCTCTCCCGGCAAGCCCCGAACGCTGCTGAGGATCAACGCCCCCGGCCGGTTCGCCATCGGCATGCACGTCGACCCCGCGGTCCTCACCTACGTCCTGCTCAATCTCGACGGCACGATCATCGCGAAGTCGCGTGTGCGCAACCCCTCGGACATCAGCCACGAGGAGCTCGTCGAGGTCTCCAGTTCCGAGGTCGAGTCGTTGATCTCCTCCTCCGGCATCGAACGCAGCCGGATCACGGGCCTCGGGATCGCCTCCCCCGGCCCGATCGACACGAGGCTCGGGATCGTCGTGGACCCTCCGCACCTCAAGGGGTGGAAGCGCGTCCATCTCCGCCAGGACCTCCAGGAGGCCACCGGGCTCCCCGTGATCCTCGACAAGGACGTCACCGCGGCCGCCGTCGCGGAGCGCTGGGCCGGCGCCGCGGCCGAGAGCGCCGACTTCCTCTTCCTCTACCTGGGCACCGGTCTGGGGATGGGGATGGTCATCAACGACATCGTGGTCCGCGGATCCTCCGGCAACGCCGGGGACATCGGCCACATCATCACGGGGCAGGGCACGACCGTGTGCACCTGCGGCCAACGGGGCTGCCACGGTCAGGCCGAGTGCGTCGGAGTGATCTGCTCCCCAGTCACCCTCGTCTCCCAGGCCATCGAGCGCGGGATCATGGCGCCGAGCCCCTCGCTGCCAGCCGGCGAGGCTCTCACCCGTTTCCCCGAGCTGTGCGACCTGGCCAGCCGGGGCTCGGCCGAGGCGAAGGCGATCCTGGATCACGCGGCCCTGCGGCTCGGCGAGTCCCTCAGCCAGGTCTGCAATCTCATGGACCCCGAGCTGGTCGTCGTCGGGGGCCCGGCATGGACTCCGGCGGCCGACCACTACCTCCCGCGGCTCCGCCAGTCGGTGCAGTCGCAGTCGGTGGCGGGCGACATCCACCAACTCAGGCTCGTCGGCACCAGCATCGGTGACGACGTCGCCGCCGTGGGCGCGGGTTGCCTGGTCCTCGACTCGATCTACTCCGCACGGCCCGACTCGCTGATGGTGTCGTAGCGTGCGCCGCCCGGTTCCCTGATAGGCACAAAACCCATACAATCCTTGTATGAGCACGCAGACTCTCAACATCTCGCTTCCCCAGGAGTTGGTCGCAGAGATCGACACTCGAGCCACGCGAGACTACGCCTCGCGCAGCGAGTACATTCGCCGCGCCATCGTCAACCAGATCCGCACCGAGCGCAACGTCCAAGCCGTGCTCGATCGCGCGAACGCCCGCGGACACCAGATGGGTATCACGTCCGAACAACAGGTGTACGACCTCATCGGCAGCTGAGGCCTGCTGTGCGTGTGGTCATCGACAGCAATGTCTGGATCTCCGCCTTGGTATTCGGCGGTTCTCCACGGCGAGTCCTTGAACAGACCCTCCGCGACGGGGACTCCATCGCACTCAGTGCGGAGATCGTCACCGAGGTGCGTCGAACTCTGATTTCGAAGTTCCCCGGCTTTCTCGAGGACTTCGACTCCCTGCTCGCGGCCATGGCGCCAGTCCTGCTTCCCGTCCGACTCGGTGATCTCACCGTCAGGATCTGCCGGGATCCGGATGACGACAGGGTCCTTGAGACCGCGATCCTGGGCGCCGCCTCATACCTCATCACCGGCGACCGAGACCTCCGTGTGCTGGATGGCCATCGGGGGATCCGCATCGTCACGCCCGCCGAGTGGCTCGAGGCACCCACCGGATGAGAGGTCCGCCGGCAGCCGCCGGCCTCCGCCGCGGCGCCGCCCTCGTCCTCGTGACCGCTCCGTGACACTGCGATGATGGGACCACCCGATGAGGAGGAACCCATGGCGGTGCTCGATGTCCGTTTCTACTCCGAGGCGCTGCAGGTCTCGACCGCGATGACGGTCATCCTGCCGCAGCGCCCCCGCACGCAGATCGGACTGGGCTCGCCCGGCGGACCCGCGAGCGCGCCGAGCGGCCCCGCCGGGGACCCGCCGGTGCTGTACCTCCTCCACGGCCTGGGCGACGACGAGTCCGTCTGGCTGCGCTACACCACCATCGAGCGCTGCGCCACGCAACGGGGCCTCGCCGTCGTCATGCCGCGCGGCGGACGCAGCTTCTACCAGGACGAGGTCCACGGCGCGCCCTACTGGGCCTTCCTCTCCCAGGAGCTGCCCGAGATCGTCCACGGTTTCTTCCACGTCTCGACCCGACGCGAGGACACCTTCGTGGCGGGCCTGTCCATGGGCGGCTACGGCGCGATGCGGTGGGCGCTCACCGAGCCCGGGCGCTTCGCCGCGGCCGCCAGCTTGTCCGGCGCCCTGGATCTCGCGGCCCGAGCGGGGGCGGCGCCCTCTCCCGCGCCCGGCGGCGAGGGCGTCCCCGCCGCGGGGGACCCGGATGCCGCTTTCCTCGCCTTCGCACCCGATGTCCGCGACCGCGTCTTCGGCGGCCGCTTCGAGCCCGGCGGCGACAACGACCTCATCGCGCTGCTCGCCCGCGCCGACGGGCCCGGCCTGCCCGCCCTGTGGGTCTCCTGCGGACGCCGGGACGCCCTGCTCGCCCATTCGCAGCGCTTCGTGGAGGCCGCCCGGGCGGCCGGGGCCGATCCGCACGCCGAGTATCCCGACGGGACACACGAATGGGGGCTGTGGGAGGCGCAGATCCACCGCGTCGTCGACTGGCTGCCCCTGCGCTGAGCGGGTGCCGGCGACGACCTGCCATCCCGGCGGGACCTCCGTAGTCTGGAGTCGGCCCGCGCCAACGGGCCGCACCACCCGCACCGACCCAGGAGGTCCTCACCATGACCGACACGACCCCAGCGAAGGTGGCGTTCCTGCTCAAGCGGGGCGTCGAGCAGCCGGAGCTCACCGAGCCCTGGGCCGCCGTCCGCGACGCCGGCTTCACGCCCGTCCTGGTCTCAGAGGAGCCGGGGACCATCACGGCTCTCATCGGGGACTGGGACCGCGGCGACGACTTCCCCGTCGACGTCACCCTGGACCAGGCCGACCCGGAGGATTACATCGCCCTGGTCCTGCCCGGGGGGACGCTCAACGCCGACAAGCTGCGCACGAATCCACGGGCCATCGCCTTCACGCAGGCCTTCGCGGCCGCCGGCAAGACCATCGCCGCCATCTGCCACGGTCCGTGGCTGCTCATCGAGGCCGGCATCGTGCCCGGGCGCACGCTGACGTCCACGCGCCGCATCGCCACCGACCTGACGAACGCCGGGGCCCGCTGGGTGGACCAGGAGGTCGTCGTCGACGGCTCCCTGATCACCAGCCGTTCCCCACGCGACCTTCCGGCCTTCGACTCCGCCCTGGTCCACGCCCTGGCGGGCGCCGTCACGGCAGGCTGACCATCTCCGGGGTGAGGTCCCGCACGGAGTGCACGCCCAGCAGGCGCAGCGTCCGCGCGATCTCGGAGGAGAGGATCTCATTGAGACGGTCGACGCCGCGCTCCCCGCCAGCCATCAGCCCGTAGAGGTACGCCCGTCCCAGGAACACCGATTTCGCCCCCAGCGCCAGTGCGGCGACGATGTCCGCGCCGGAGGAGAATCCCGTGTCGACGAACACGGACAGGCCCGGCAGCGCCTCCACGACCCGGGGCAGCAGCTGGATCGGCACGACCGCGCGATCCAGCTGGCGTCCGCCGTGGTTGGACAGGACGATGCCGTCGGCCCCGGCGTCGGCCACGCGCCGCGCGTCGTCGAGGGTCTGGATGCCCTTGACCACGAGGGGTCCCTTCCACATCTCGCGGACGGTGCGCAGGTCGTCGATGCCGACGGTGTTGTCGAACATGTGGTTGGCGAGCTCCTCGATCGTGGAGTCCCACGAGCTGAAGGTCGCGAATCTCAGGGGCTCGGTGGTCAGGAAGTTCACCCACCAATTCGGGTGCATCGCCCCGTCGGCGAAGGTCCTCAGCGACAGCGACGGCGGGATGGAGAACCCGTTTCGGTTGTCCCGCAGACGCGCTCCCGCCACCGGCACGTCGACGGTGATGACAAGGACCTCATACCCGGCCGCGCTCACGCGCTGGAGGATCTCCTCACTGGCCGCGCGGTCCTTCCAGACGTAGAAGCCGAACCAGTTGTGCCCCTCGGGAGTGGCCTTCGCCACGGCCTCGGGAGACTCGGTCCCCATGGTCGACAGGGTGTAGGGCACGCCGAAGCGCTGCGCGGACCGGGCGACCGCGAGTTCGCCCTCGTGATGCATCATCCGGGTGAACCCGGTGGGGGAGAAGACGTAGGGCAGCCCGACCTCATGGCCGAACAGGGTCGTCGCGGTGTCCACCTCGCTGACGTCGTGCAGCACCGAGGGGTGGAACTCGATGCCGCCGAGCACCCGGCGGGCGCGACGGATCGAGATCTCGCGCTCGGCGGCGCCATCCACATAGTCGAAGATCGACCGAGGGGTCCGCCGGCGGGCGATGGCGCGGAGATCGCCCACGTCGTAGGCCCGGGACAGGCGCCGGTGGGTACCGTCGAGGTCCAGGGGGCGGGTGCGCAGCAGCGGCTCGAAATCTGACCACCTGGGGATGTGGCGTTGTGTTCTCATGCCTTCATGCCTAGCGCGCCCGCCGCGCCAACGGGGAGACCGTCCGCCTGTCAACCCTCGCGCGGCCGGCCTCCGCCCGAGGGCGCCTGCGGGGCGAGCCCCGCGCCGCGCTCAGGCGTCGCGCCGCTTCGTCATCACGATGCCCGCCACGAGGGCGGCCGCGGTCCACGCGGCGAGCACCCCGTATCCCTGCCACGGGGTGAGCGCGTCGGGAGCGGTGGTGGCCGCCAGCAGCTGCCCGCCCGCCGCGGCGGGCAGGTAGTCTCCCGCCGTCGCGATCCATTCGGTGGCCTGGAAGGCCCCCGCGATCGAGACGATCATCGGCAGGACGAAGAGGATCGCGACCAGCGTGAAGATCGCTCCCGTCGAGTTCCGCATGATCGCGCCGACCCCCAGGGAGAACAGCCCCAGGGTCACCAGGTACAGGGTCACTCCCAGGAGGATGCGCCAGGTCGTCGCGTCCGAGGCGTCGAAGCTGTAGGAGGTCCCCGCGAAGGAGGGGATGCCCACCGCGTAGGCCAGCGCCGTGGAGATCAGTCCCGTCACCGCGACGAGCGCCGTGAGCACGACGGCCTTGGCCAGCAGGACGGAGGTACGGCCCGGGACGGCGGCGAAGGTGGAGCGCACCGACCCGGTGGAGAACTCCCCCGTGACGACGAGGGCGCCCAGCACGGCCACGGCGAGCTGCGCGAAGCTCAGCCCCACCGTGATCGCCTCCATCCGGAAGCTCCCGATGGAGAGGCCCTGGTCGTCGCCGGCCATCGACAGCGACACGGCGACGAGTGCAGCGAAGGCCACCATGACCACGACGGCCACGCCGAGCGTCCACCATGTGGAGCGCAGGCCCACGGTCTTGATCCACTCGCTGCGCACCACGCCCGGGAACGTCAGACGGTAGCGCGGGGCGCGCTGGCGGGTCCGGGAGGCGCGGGAGGCCCGGGACTGCTGCGGGTCGGTCGGTGCGGTCATCGCGCGTCCCCTTCCTGGGCGCCGGCCGGTTGGGAACCGGGTCGTCGATGGTCGGCGGCGTGCGACGGAAGCGCCGCGGCCGCGCCCTGCCCCGCAGGCGGCCGCTCTCCCTGGAGCGTCGTGCGGTACTCCGTCGCCTCGTGCGTGAGCTCCATGTACGCCTCCTCCAGGGTCGATCCCTGGGGTGTGAGCTCGTACAGGACGAATCCATCGCGAGCCGCGGCCTCGCCCACCTCCTCGCTGGTGGCGCCCATCACCTGGGCGGCTCCGTCCGGCAGGGGGGCCACCTCCCATCCCCGATGGGCGAGGGCGCCCGCGAGCTCGCCCATCCGGGGGCTGCGAACCCGGACGCCCCTGCGGGTGGCGCCGTTGAGGATGTCGTCCAGGGGCGCATCTGCGATGATGCGGCCCCGGCCGATGACCACGACGTGGTCGGCGGTCTGGGCGACCTCGCTCATGAGGTGGCTGGAGAGGAACACGGTGCGCCCCTCCCGGGCGAAGGATCGCGCCAGGTTGCGGACCCACACGACCCCCTCGGGGTCGAGGCCGTTGACGGGCTCGTCCAGGATGAGGATCTCGGGATCCCCCAGCAGCGCGGCCGCGATGCCGAGGCGCTGGCCCATGCCCAGCGAGAAGCCCCCGACGCGCTTGTCGGCCACCGGCTCCAGGCCGGTCAGCCCGATGACCTCGTCGACCCGGGAGCGCGGGATCCCGTGCGTGGCGGCCAGGGCGCGCAGGTGGTTGAGCGCCGTGCGGCCTTTGTGGACGCCCTTGGCGTCCAGGAGCGCGCCGACGGTGGTCAGGGGGGCGGGAAGGTCCGCATAGGGGCGGCCGTGGATGAGGGCGCGTCCCGAGGTCGGGGCGTCCAGGCCCATGATGACGCGCATCGTCGTGGACTTTCCCGCGCCGTTGGGGCCGAGGAACCCGGTGACCTTCCCCGGCTGGACGGTGAAGCTGACATCGTCCACGGCGGTCTTCGCGCCGTAGCGCTTGGTCATCGCGGTGACCTCGATCATCGGGTTCCTCTCGCTGGGGCACGACTCGGCGTCCACGGCCCAGTCGCACCCAGCGTAGCCGGTGGCGGATGGTTGCCGGAAGAGGGAAGGGGCGGGCGCGTCGATCATCCATGAGACGGATTTGACGAGGTCTTGGCAATTTCTAGATGATCTTCAAGTCACATGACGGCAACGCTCCAGTCATGTGGCCACCAAGATCCCCTCTCCACAGAAAGCCCTCCCGCATGCGTACCGCGCGTCCCGCACGACCTCCCGCGCCCCGCCTCTCGGGGACCTCCTCCCACCCCCTCCCCAGCACGACCCCTCACCGCGGCGTCCCGCGCCTCCTGGCGGCTGCCGCCGCAGCCGCCGTCTGGCTGCTCCCCGCCGCGCCGGCCCTGGCCGATCCCGTCATCGGCTCCATCGCCGTCGACGCCCCGGACACGGCGACGGTCGGCGAGGAGTTCTCCGTCGTCGTCTCCGCGGAGGGGCTCGAGGACCTCTACAGCTACGAGATCACCCTCGCCTACGATCCCGGCCTGCTCAGCGTCGACGAGTCGTCGACATCCACCCCGGCCGGCGGCTTCGCCGACACCGAGGCCGAGGCCGCCGACGGGGCTCTGGTGATCCGCGGAACGCGACTGGGGACCTCCCCCGGGCTGTCCGGCGACCAGGACCTGGCAACGGTGTCCCTCACCGCCTCCTCCGCCGGAGCCGCCTCCCTCGCCCTGGTCTCGATGACCGCCATCGACTCCCAGGGGGAGGCGGTCGACCTGCGGGACCTCGATGCCGCCGCGATCACGATCGCCGCCGCACAGGGAGGCGGCGGATCCCCCTCGCCGACGCCCTCGCCGGACTCCTCCTCGGATGCGTCCCCCGCCCCGGACCGCCCGGATGACGCCGGCGGCGCGGACAGCGGCCCGTTGGCGGACACCGGCTCCCCGGTGACCTCGGTCGTCCTGACGGCCGCGGCGACGGCCGCCCTCGGCGCAGGCGCCGTCGCGGCCCGCGCCTCGTCCCGAAGGGGGCCGCTCCGATGAGAACACCCGACCTCGCCGCCGCGGCCCGCACGCGCCGCCCCCGCCCATCGGGAAGGAACGCCACCATGTCCTCGAAGACCGCCCCCGCGCGCGCCCTCCGCACCGGGCCGGCCGGCGTCGCGTGCGCGACCGCAGCCGCCCTGGCCCTGACCGTCTGCTCCGCGGCCGCGGCGGGGGCCTCCCCCCTCCCCGCCGCCTCCGCCGGTTCCGGGGGCGTCGCCATGCTCGCCCCCTATTACACCGAGCTCGACGTCACCGGCGACCGGCAGGTCACCGCCGACGACCTCCAGGTCGTGTCCGACCACATGGGCGCCACCTCCTCCGACCCCGCCTGGACCGAGGTGTCGGCGGCGGACGCGGACGGCGATGCGACGATCACCCTCGCCGACCTCTCGGAAGTCTCCCGGCGGATCATCTACGACGACGGGCCCTTCGACATCGTGGAGGCCTCGGTCGTCGACATGCAGGCCGCCATGAACGCGGGCGTGCTCACCTCCGTGGACCTGACGACGGAGTACCTGGACCGCATCGCCGCCTACGACCGCACGGACGTCGATCCCGCGGAGGATGGCCGTCCGCTCAACGCCGTGATCTCCACCAGCGCCGCCGCCCTCGACGCGGCCGCGGACGCGGACCGCACGCGCGCCGAGCACGGGATGACCTCGATGCTGCTCGGCGTGCCCACGATCCTCAAGGACAACTACGACACCGCCGACATGCCCACCACCGCAGGATGCGGCTGCTGGGACCAGAACCAGACGGAGACGGACGCGGCCATGGTGTCCGGCCTGCGCGAGGCGGGCGCCGTCATCCTCGCCAAGGCCAGCCTCGACGAGTTCGCCTACGGGTTCGTCTCCGAATTCTCCGCCTTCCAGGAGGCCGGGTCGACCCTGTTGGTCGCGAGCCCGTATGTGACCTCGCAGTCCGCCGGCGGGTCGAGCGGGGGCACCGGGGCGGCCGTCGCGGCCAACCTCGCGGGCGTCGGCTTCGGCACGGACACGGGCGGGTCGATCCGCGTCCCGTCGTCGTACAACCAGCTCGTCGGGATCCGCCCCACCGTGGGGCTGACCAGCCGCGACGGGATCGTGCCCCTGGCCCTGTCCCAGGACACCGGCGGACCGATCGCCCGCTCCGTGACCGACGCCGCCCTGGCCCTGGACGCCGTCGTGGGGATCGACGAGGCCGATCCCGCCACCGCGGCGCAGGAGGGACGGGTCCCCGAGTCGTACACGGCGTCGCTGGACGCGGACGCCCTCAAAGGCGCCCGCATCGGATACGTGGCCTCGATGATCGGCTCGAATCCGACCACCGTGCGCCTGTGGGAGCAGACACGGTCCGCTCTGGAGGCCGCGGGCGCGACCGTCGTCGAGGTCGCCCCGCCGACCACCTGGGCCGACGGCGCCCTGCCCCAGGGATTCCAGAGCGTCCTGGCGGAGCCGTCCGGGTCGACCGCCGAGTTCCGCCACGATCTGGCCGGCTATGCGGCGACACACCTCTCCGACCAGGTCCAGGCCCGCACCATCGACCAGATCCTCGCGTCCGGCCGGTTCGTCACCTCCCGGGAATCGGTCTACGCCCAGCGCGCCGCCGTCACGGAGGACCAGTACCAGGCCTGGGCCGGGCCTGATGGGACGCACACGCAGGCACTCGCCCAGGGCCGGCTGCTCGTCACGCAGATGCTGGACGACGCGGATCTGGACGCCCTCGTCTACCCGAGCGGCAACCCGTACTCGACCCAGGGCACCAACCTCCGGCTGAGTCCGAACACCGGGATGCCGGCCGTCACCGTCCCGATGGGGCAGGCCGTCGAGTCCGACGGCACGATCCCCGGCGCGGGCGTCAACCTGGAGTTCCTCGGCCGGGCCTTCGACGAGCCGACGCTCCTCGGGCTCGCCTACTCGCTCGAGCAGTCGATCGACGCGCGAACGACTCCGGCCCTGTACCCGGACCTCGGGTGAGGACGGCGGGCGGGGCGGTCCGAGACGCCGCGGACGCCCCGCCCGCCCCCATCACGTACCATCGGCCCATGGGTTGGCTCGCCGTGGCCGTGGCCGTCGTCATCATGGTCGTCGTGCTCTCGCGGCGCCGCGATGTCGTCGAGGAGCCCTGGCGCGACGACACGGACCTGCGCGGCGTGTTCGGACGTCGGTCCCGTGCGGCGGCGCCGCCCTCGTCCCCCGCGGGGAGCGCACGGGGATCCGTCCCCTTCTCCCCCGATCCCGACTACGCGTCGATCCCCCGGTCCGAGTACCTCTCCCCCGCCGCGGAGGCCCGGCGCCTGCGCGTCGTCGACGGGATGCCCAACGTCGGGCTGCGCCGCGAGCGGGGGCAGCTCGTCCTGGCCCTCCTCGACGAGGGCGGCGCCGCAGGTCGCGCGCTCATCGACCCGGAGTCGGCGGCACTGCAGGGCCTGGGCCTCTACGTGTTCCGGCCGCGCGGCCTGAGCCTGCACGAGCCCGCCATCGAGGCGGCCGCGCTCCATCCACCGGCTCCCGTCGTCCTCCGCCGCGAGCCCGCCGATCCCGATTTCCCCGACGCCATCGACGTGTGCTCCGCGGAACCGGGCGAGGCTCTGCTCGGCTCCGTCGACCGCGAGCACGCCGCTGTGCTCGCCCCGCTGATGGACGCCGGTGAGGAGCTCTCCGCGATCACGCTCTCCGGGCCGCGCGCCGGCCGGTTCGGGACGCCGGTCACCGTCCTGGCAGCGCACCCCAGCGTCCTCGACGCGCTGCTGCTGACCCTGCGCTGAGAGCCGGGCGGACTGACGGTCACCCCTCCCGGAAGGACACGCCGAAGCCTCCCCGCGGGTAGTGCCAGGTGAGGACCCCGGCGGGAGCGACAGCCAGACAGGTCCCGCACTCGAGGCACGCCGCGTACTCGATGCCGATCGAGCCGTCGTCGTTCATCGAGTAGACATGGGCCGGGCAGATCCTGACCAGGAGCGGGCCGCATCCGCTGGCGCGCGCCGCCTCCTGGTCGATGCCGATGTGCGACTCGTCCTCGTCCAGGTCGTAGGTGTTGCCCGCCAGCCGGGCGGGGACGCTGGGGATGTTCACGTGTCTGATCTCCTCTCACAGGGCCCGCAGGGCCGACACGCCGTCGCGGACGAGGTCGCGCAACCGGACGGGGGATCCCGCGAGCGCTCCGCGGGCCACGGACAGGATGTGCCGGCGGGGTGTGAGGTCCAGGTCGAACATCCCGTGGAGCACGTCGGCGAGCAGCGGCCCGTAGGAGCGGTACATCCGCGGGTTCTCCATGAACGCCGGCGCCCGCCCGTAGGTCCTCAGGTCCTCCCCGACGAATCCGGCCCCGAGTTCGTCGCGGTAGCGGGCCATCGACGCGGCCGAGACATCGTCCTCGCCCAACGCCTTGTCCACGACCGTGGCGGCGGCCAGAGCCGAGCCCGCCGCCAGATCCATGCCCCGGATCGTCAGCCCGGTGTTCAGGGTGAGCCCGGCGGCGTCTCCGATCAGGAGCAGGCCGGGGCGCGACAGCTCCCCGCGGGCCATGGACGGCCCGTTCTCGATCGTGAGGTGGCAGCCGTACTCGAGCAGCTCCCCGCCGCGGACGAGGGGCTCGACGGCCGGGTGCGCGAGGAAGCGGTCGTGGATGTCGGAGGAGGACAGCCCGGAGGCGATGAGGTCATCGAGGCGCAGGACCACCCCCAGGGAGAGCGACGCCTCGTTCGTGTAGAGGAACCCGCCCCCGGCCACCCCTTGCGTGCAGTCGCCGACGATCGCGTAGGCCGCTCCCTCGCCCTCGCGCAGGTGGAACCGCTCCTCGATGACGGACGCGGGCAGGGAGACCACGGACTTCACGCCGACGGCCAGGTTCGCGTGCGGCTCGGGCGCCCGCATGCCGAGGGAGCGGGCGAGGAACGAGTTCACGCCGTCCGCAGCGATGACGACGCGGCAGCGCAGCTCCTCGTCGCCGGCGCGGATCCCGACCACGGCGCCGTCCTCGGTGAGGAGGCCGTCGACGCGGAACCCGGGCATGACGGTGACGCCCTCGGCCTCGCACTGCTCGGCGAGCCATGCGTCCAGCCGGGCGCGCAGGACTGTCACCGCGTTCGCGGGCTGGGCGAGCCGCTCGTCCCAGTAGTCGACGTTGACGAACGACGACTCGTTGAGGAAGCTCACGCAGTTGCGCGTCACCCTCCGTTCGATGGGAGCGGCCTCGGCGAATCCGGGGAACTCCTGCTCCATCACCCGGCAGTAGAAGACCCCGCCCGACAGGTTCTTCGAACCCGGTTCGGCACCGCGGTCGATCAGCAGCACCTCGTGGCCCTGCCGGGCGAGGCGGTGCGCGCACACGGTCCCGGCGACGCCGGCCCCGACGACGATGACGTCGAAGTCGACGTCCGCGTCCTCACTCATGGAATCTCCTTCATCCCCGTATCTGCCCGCACCTGTGCGTCAGAGGGCGGATCGGGCGATCCTCTCGGCGATGTCGTCGGCCGCCAGCCAGCCCGAGGTGAGGGCGAAGCCGTTGGCGGTGCCAGGCACGGGCAGGGAGTAGGACTCCCCGAACAGGCCGCCCGCGTCGCAGCCCACCGAGTACAGACCGGGGATCGCCTCTCCCGCCGCGTCCACGCAGCGCATGCGGTCATCGATCTTGATGCCGCCCATGGTGATCATGATGGCGGGTTCCATCTTGATCGCGTAGTAGGGGGCGCGGACGAGGGGGCGCAGATAGGCGGGATCCTTGTGGAAGCGCGGGTCCCTGCCGTCCTGGCAGTACCTGTTGTATTCGTCGACCTCGGCGGTGAGGATCTGCGCGTCGACGCCGATGGCGGAGGCCAGCTCCGCGATGGTGTCCGCTCGGAAGACGGGGAAGTCCCCGTCGACGTCGGCGGCCAGCTCCGTGGGCAGGTTCGTCAGCTTCTCGTAGTTGCGCACGTAGATCCCCAGGCCGACCTCGTTGCCGTCGGCCACCAGATGCTCGATCTGCGAGGCGTCGATGATCGACCAGTAGTAGGCGCCCGGGAGCCCGGCCACGACGTCTCCGGCGTTGCCGAAGTCCAGGCCGCAGATCTCGTTGACGAAACGGCGGCCGTCCCTGTCCACCCACAGGTAGGGCTGGAAACCCGCGACGGCCGTGTTCGAGATCGGCGTCTTGCCGCGGACGAACGGGTTGAGCAGAGCCGTTCCGATCGACTCGAAGGGGACGGCGCCGGCCTCGAACATCATGGCGAGCCCGTCGCCCGTGTTACCCGGATTGCCGATGTTGATGAGGTGCTCGCCCACGGGGTTGCGCGCGTAGGTGTTGAACATCTCCGGGTTGGCGGCGTACCCGCCGGTGCCCACGACGACGGCCCGCGCCCCCAGGCGAACGGACTGGCCGTCGGCGTCCTGCGCCTCGACTCCCGCGATCCGTCCGTCGCGGGTGAGGAGGCGTTTCGCCGGGGTCTGCAGGAAGACGTCGACCCCCCTCCGACGGGCCTCCGCCTCCAGCACGTCGAGCACGTGGGCGACCTCCCCCTCGGGGATGTGCCACGTCACGAGCTCGCCCGGCTGGTCGGGAGCGGTGACGATGACCTCCTGGTAGATGATGCCCAGGTCCTTGAGCTTCCTGATCGTCGTGGCCGCGTTGTCGACGAAGCGCGAGACGATGGACGGGTCGGCGCGCCAGTGGCTGTAGTCCATCAGCGTGTTGAAGCCCTGGTCCTTCGTCACCTCGATCCCGCGGCTGATCTGCTCCTCCGACTCGAAGGCCGCGTGTCCCTCGGCGAAGGCCGAGGACCCTCCGATGTGCTCCATCTTCTCCAGGACCGCGACCCGCAGCCCCTTTCCGGCGGCCTCGACCGCCGCGGACAGGCCCGATGCGCCCGACCCGATGACGACGACGTCGTAGTCGGCGTCGAGTTCTGTGGCGTCTGTTGCGCTCATGATGGTGTTCTCCTTGATCGTTCTCTGCGGCGGCGTCGCCGCGGGCTGGTGAGGGGCGAACGGGGTGCCGATGCCCGGATCGGTGCGCGTCAGCGGGTCGCGAGCTGTTCCCCCAGGCGGGGCAGGATCTCGTAGAGGTCTCCGACGATCCCGTAGTCGGCGCGCGAGAAGATGGGCGCATCGGGATCGGAGTTGACGGCGACGACGGTCCTGGCATCCCGGATGCCCTCCAGATGCTGAGGAGCCCCGGAGATCCCGACCGCCATATACAGGCGCGGGGAGACGTGCTGGCCCGACCTCCCGATGTAGTCCTCCTTCGGCAGCCACCCCAGGTCGTCGGCAACGGGCATGGAGCATCCCACCTCCGCGTCCAGGGCGGAGGCGAGGTCGCGGACCAAGGCGAGGTCGTCGCGCTGCCTGAGCCCGCGCCCCACCGAGACGATCCGGGAGGCGTCGGCGACGCCGGTCCCGGCTCCGGCCGCGTCCAGAGCGGACACGCGGACGATCCCGTTGCCGGCGAGATCCGCGGTGTCCAGGGAGCCGGAGCGTCCGGCGGCCGGGGCAGGCGCGTCCGAGGGGTCGACGAACAGGCACAGCGGCGCCGAGGAATGGAGGGTGGCGACGACACGTCCCGACAGGCCGGATCGTTCGATCTCGGTGCCCCCGTCGGAGAGGGACCTCACGGCGAGGACCCCGTCGACGGTCCCGGCCCCCAGCCGCGCGGCGATCGCGCCGAGCAGGGCGCGCCCCCCGCTGGTCGGCGCCGCGACCACGATCCGAGGCCCCTCCTGCGCCACGAGCTCCGCGGCGGAGGAGGCCAGGGCCTCCACGGGCAGGTCGCCCGGATCGGCCCACCGGGTCTCCGCGCCCGTCCGGGCGGCGGTCTCCGCGAGATCGCGCGGGCCGACGGCGAGCACGGCCGCCGAGTCCGCCAGGTCGCCCAGCGCCTTCCGCGCGGCCCCGATCTGCCGGTCCCCGTCGACGAGGATCCATATCGTGTTCATTGTCTGCGTTCCTCCAGGTCGTGGTCGGGTTCGCTCACAGGACGCCGTCGGCGCGCAGAGCCGCGACGAGGGCGGTGGCGGCCTGGGCGGGATCCCCCTGGAAGATCCGGGCCGTGTGCCCGGCTGGCGGGCGCGACGCCACCTCCTCGAACCGGTCGGAGGCCGGAGCGGCGATGTCAGCGGCGGGGACCTTCTCGACGGGGCGCTTGCGCGCGGCCAGCAGTTCCTTCATGCCGGGGGTCCTCTTCTCCGCGGAGGCCGCCGCCACGGCGACGAGGGCGGGCGCGTCGACCGCGAGCGTCTCGACGCGGCTGCCGTTGGTGCGCCGGGCTTCCAGACGGCGCGCGCCTTCCCCGGCGATCCCGACGCTGTCGACGTGCAGCAGGGCGGGGAGGCCGAGCAAGGCTGCGAGGGTGCCGGCGACGCCCGGGTTCTCCGCCATGTCTCCCATCACGACGACGTCGACGGGGGCGGCGCGCCGGACGGCGGCGGCCAGAGCGGCGGCGGTCGACGCGTCGTCGAGCAGGGCGGGCGCGTCCGCCACGGACACGACCCGCGCCGCTCCGCGCGCGAGCGCCCAGCTCGGGTCGCCGTCCCCCAGGGTGATGCCGACGACCTGACCGCCGGTGGCGGCGGCCAGAGCCGTCGCCGCGGCGATCGCGGCCGCGTCGTCGTCACTGGGCGTGTTCTTCGCGCCCCTCCAGTCGACCGAGCCGTCTGCCCGGACCGCAGCGTCCTGCGGGTCGCGCGACCACTTGAACACGATGGCGACGTCCATGCGCAGCTGTCTCCTCCGAACGGGTGAATGCGGGGCCGGCCGGCGCGTGGTCCGCGCCGGTCCCCCTGGATGCCTCCAGTGTCCGGCGCCCCGACGTCGCGCCACCAGCGCCCTTCGGAGCCTGGGAGTAGCCGAAGGTCTACCCGGCCGGGGACCGAGGTCCCATCGGGGGAGGCGCCGTTCGGATCAGTCGACGATCCCGTCGCGCAAGGCGCGCACCGCGACCTGGACCCTGTTCTTGAGGTGGAGTTTGACCATCACGCTGCCCAGGTGCTTCTTGACCGTCGCCTCGGAGACGTGCAGGGCGTCGGCGATCTCCTCGTTGGACAGCCCGTCGACGAGGAGCGTGAGGACGTCCTTCTCGCGTGAGGTGAGGTTCGCGGAAGGAGCCTGACGGGGATCGTGGGGGGAGCGCAGCCCGAGTTCGCCCAGGGCCATGTTCGCGGCGGCGCTGGAGAGGACCGTCTCCCCGCGCATGACGCCCTGGAGATTCGCGTGCAGCCGTTCGGCCGGCTCGTCCTTTCCCAAGTAGCCCCACGCCCCGACGCGCAGCGCCTGGAAGAGGTCCTCGCCCAGCCCCGACACGGTCAGCATGACGACGCGCACGCTCCGGTCCCGCGCGCAGATCCGGCGGGTCGCCTCGATGCCGTCGACGTCCCCCATGCGGACGTCCATGAGGATGAGGTCCGGTTCGAGTCGGCGCGCCTCACGGATGCCCTCCCGGCCCGAGCCGACGCTGCCGACGACCTCGAAATCGTCCCACCGTGCGATGAGCGACTCGAGGCCCTGGCGGAACAGCGTGTGGTCGTCGACGATGAGGACCGTCGCCGCCCTGGCGGGTCGCTCCACGGGCCGCGGGTCCGGCAGCCCGTCCGCGCCCACCCTGGGCGGTCGCGGCGTCCCGGGGGGCGAGGGCATCCCGCCCGTCATGACCGCACCCCCAGCATCGGCACCGGATGCGTCGGCGCCTCGGCTCGGACAACCGTCCCTCCGTCCTCCGCGGTCGACACGTCGAGCGAGCCGTCGATCTGGGCGAGCCGCTCGCGCATGATCAGGAGTCCCAGCCTCGACTCGGTGACCTGTTCGGGGTCGAACCCGCATCCGTCGTCGCGGATCTCCATGCGGACCCGCGTGCTCGCGATGTCGAGGACGACGCCGACCTGGCGGGCGCGCGCGTGCACGGCGACGTTGTTGAGGGCCTCCTGGAGGACGTGCGCCATCTGCGAGGCGACCGCCAGCGGGACGGAACGGTCCGGCCCGTGGGCCTCCAGGGTGACCGGGATGTCCGTGCGCGAGGTGAACTGGTCGAGGTGCCGGCGGGCCTGCTCGAGCAGCCCGGAGTCCGCGATGTCGGCCTCCTGCCTCAGGCCCAGCATGTGCCCGCGCAGCTCCCCCTGCACGGCGTCGACGAGGACGCCCATGCGCGCGACGTCCTCCTCGAGCGCCCCCAGGTCGCCGGCGCCGATGTCGAGGCGCAGCGCTCCCAGGGCGAGCCCGACGGCCGCCACGTCCTGGGAGAGATCGGCGTGGAGCTCGTCGCCCAGCCGCCGCCTCTCGTCGAGGCAGCCCAGCTCGCGTTCCCGCGCCCGGATGCGGTGCGCCTCGAGGAAGTGGCCGAAGACCCGGCCGACGCCCGCCAGGAAGTCCGCCGTGCGCGCGTCGAGGGACCGCTCGCCGTCGAAGGCCAGAAGCACGGCACCGAGATGCCGGCTGTTCGCATGGAGGGAGACCACGATCCCCGAGGGGCCGAACCATGCCCGGAAGTCCTCGGGCAGCAGGTTCCAGGCAGGTGAGCCCACGTGCGGGCGGGCGGAGACGGGCCATTCGGCGTCGTTGACCCAGGGCGACCGCACATGCATCGCGGCAGGCATCGAGTCGAAGCCGGGCGGCAGCAGCGCGCGTTCCCCGTCGCCCACGAGGATCAGCTCGGACTCCGTGGAGTCCAGCAGGTACGTGGGAGCGAGCCTGGCGCCCGTCATCCCCTTGAGCAGGCCGATCGCGCGCCCGTAGGCGAGCGCCGGATCCTCGGAGGGGCGCAGGACGTCGCACAGGCGGATCAGGTCCCGCACGCCCAACGCGCGGGTCTCGACGAGGTCGGCCACCACTGAAGTGTAGGGCCGGCAGGCCGGCGGGCGGCTGTCAGGCCGAAGGGACCGTCACGATGGCGACGCGCGAGACGCCCGACAGCGTCACGGGTTCGCCGTCTCCGGCGAGGACCGCCTCACCCGGGCCGATCGACGCGCACCCGTCCCGGCCCCTCGCCCTCGTCAGCCCCTCGACGTCGAGGACGAGCATCGGCCCGTCGGGCACGCCGACTCCGACCTCGTCATACGCGCGCAGGTCCAGGATCTCCACTGCGAAGTCCCCGACGTCCATCGGAAGCGACATCCGGCAGACCCCTGGGGCCGGCCAGCGGGGCACCAGGTCGACGACCGGCGATCCCGCCGGTTCCAGTGCCGAGATGCGGAGGAACTCGTCAACGTCCACGGCCTTGCCCGTCAGCCCTGCCCGCACGACGTTGTCCGAGTTCGCCATCACCTCGATGCCGAAACCCTCCAGGTAGGCGTGGACGACTCCCGGCCTCAGGCACAACGCCTGTCCGGCCTCGACCGAGACGGGTCGGAGGAACAAGGAGGCGATCACTCCGCGGTCGCCGGGGAAGTCGCTCAGCAGCCGCCGGGCGATGGCCGGCGACCCGAGCGGGCCGCCGGATCGGGCGTCCTCGTCGCCGGTGGCCGGCGGCTCCTGCGCGGCGAGCTCCCCCAGAGCGTGGGCGGCGAGGTCCGCCTCCAGCGTGAGGACCATGCGCAGGCCGACGTGCAGGGCCAGCGTCTCATCCTTGATGCGCTCCATGCGCAGGCGGACCGGCGACAGCGAGGGGAGGCGCGAGAGGTCTCCGATCACCTCGTCACGGGTGCGCGTCCCGGCGAGCGCCCGCACGGGCGCGAGGGCGAGCAGCGCCTCGGGCTTGGCATCCTGGTCCGGGTAGGGGTGCGCGTGCCTCTGGGTGCTCGCCTGCGCGACCTGCTCGCGCGTGGGATGCGCCTGGATCGACAGGCCGTGCCTCGCCGCGAGCAACTTGACGAGGAACGGGAACCGCCCGCGCGAGGATCGGGCGACCCGGGTGCCCAGGATCGCCTCCGGGTCCCCGTCGACGCGGTCTCCGAGCGGGAGCGGCGCGTCGGTCCCCCCGCCGCCGACGGTGACGGAGGGCGAGGACCCATGCGGGTGCGCGCCGAACCACAGTTCGGCCAGCGGGCGGTCCTGCGGCTCGCGTCCCAAGAACTCGGGGATCACCGAGGGCGAACCCCAGTCGTAGTACTGCGGGACTCCGGTCAGTCTGAGCACGGTGCCGCCATCCTTTCCTCTCTTCTCCATCGGCCGTCCGGGGTGCCGTCACGGCACCCGGTCCAGCCTGGCCACCCCGATCGCCGTGTCCGCCATGCCGTAGAACACGTGGTCCACGCCGTCGATGGCGGCGATCGCCGTGGGGAAGACGACATTGGAGACGGTGCCGGTGGTCTCCTCGGCGACCTCGGGCTCGAGCAGGGGCTCCGAGGTGCGGGCCAGGACCGTCGAGGGGTCGTCCCCGTCCAGGACCATCGCGCCCGCCGCATAGCGGACCGACTTCTGGGGGGTGAAGGCGGATCCCCTGATCTCTCCGGCCACGCCGTGGTGGATGAGCAGCCACCCCTCCTCGGTGCGCACCGGAGCGGGCCCGGCTCCGATCTTCGACTCCTCCCAGGGGTACCTCGGCAAGGCCACCGAGCGGTGTCCGGACATCCGGACGAGGGTGCGGATGTCGCGCCGGACCTCGTCCAGGGGCGCGTACGAGATCCAGATCCCGGGACGCTCGTCGGCGAGCCCCATCGGCATAGGCGGCCGGTCATGAGGCCGAACGAACGAGAGGTCCCACATCGGTCGGTGCAGCATGGCGATCGACGCGCGTCCGTCCGGTCCCCTCACCGGCTCGGGCAGGATCACCACATCCTTGTTGGGGAAGAGGTTGAGATCGGTGTCTAGGTCGTCCTCGTACCCGAAGAGCACGGGCCCCAGGCGCCTCCACGAGCGTCCGTCCCGGGAGACCGCGAGCGCGGGGCGCGGGCCCGTCGGCCCGAAGGCGACGTAGGACAAGACGTTGAGCCCCAGCTCCTCCACCCAGGTGTTGCGCGGGTCCTCGACCCCACCGTGGCGGGTGCCATGCTCCCAACCGCGGTCCGCGCTCAGGGCGATGCCCTGGCGCTCGACCCCGGTGGGGATCCCGTCGGTGACGACCAGCCGGGCCCGGCCGATGCGCGAGATGTTGTGGGCGGCGACCAGCCGCGGCAGAAGGACCAGCCCGTCCTCCGGGTCGAGGACGATCGCTGGGTTGAGGACCCCCTCGGCCTCCATCGGACCCCCCGAGGGCGTCATGACGACGCCCTCGCGGGTGAGGGAGTAGGGGATGGTGGGAAGGTGGGCAGCCGGCATCGGTCGCTTCTCCTGGTGGATGGTGGGGTGGGACCCGATCGGCCTGGGCGTGTCAGCCCTTGACGGCCCCGAGGACCCCGTTGACGAGGTAGCGCTGGATGAAGAGGTAGCCGAGGACGAGCGGCGCGGCGACGATCAGGGTGGCGGCGGCCAACAGCGTCCAGTCGTTCGAGTACGTCCCCTTGAAGGCGAACAACCCGGCCGAGATCGGAAACTTCGACTGGTCCGCGAAGAGGACCGTCGCGAGGATGATCTCGTTCCAGATCCACACCGCCTGCAGGATGAAGGCGGTCATCAGGGCCGGCCGCCCCAGAGGCGCCACGAAGCGGAAGAGGTAGGACCAGTAGCCGACGCCGTCGAGGGCGGCGGCCTCGTCCAGTTCTCTGGGGATCGATTGCACGAATCCGGAGAACAGGAGGGGGCCGATCCCGACCCCCACGCCGACCATGAGGATGTAGCCCAGCTCGGTGTTGTACAGGTGCAGGCGCAGCAGCAGCTGGAACTGCGTCATGAGGGCGTTGGGCAGGAAGAGGACCAGGACGAAGAGCATGTTCCAGAGCCTGCCGCCTCCGATGTAGCCCCTCGCGACGGGAAACCCCATGACGAGCGCGATGAAGGTCCCGATCGTGGCGCCCGCCACCGTGTAGAGGACCGTGTTGAGGAAGTAGGACCCGAAGTCGCCTTTCTGCCAGGCCTCCGCGAAGTTCCCCCAGGCGACGTGGCGCACGATGCCGACCGGGCTCGCGATGAACTCCGGGTAGCTTTTGAGCGCCGTGTTGACGAGGTAGAGCAGAGGGAACAGGAAGAGGACGAGGATCAGGGCGACGAAGACGTAGAGGTACCACGGCGCGGCCGTGACGCGGTGGCGCGCGTGGACGGGACGGACGGTCTGGCCGTTCACCTCTGCTCCCTTCTGCGCAGGTACCACATCGTGATCAGCGTGACGACGCCGACCAGGACGAACTGGACCATCGAGATGGCCGCCGCGTATCCCTGCGATTGGGTCAGCGTGGTGCCCGAGCGCCCGCCGAACGCCTGCATGTAGACCTGCAGGGACAGCACCTGCGTCCCCTTCTTGTCCGGACCCGTCAGGACGTAGGTCAGCTGGTAGCTCTGCATCGCGTTGACGACCCCCAGCAGGACGTTCGCCGTCACCGTGGGCGCCAGCAGCGGCATCGTGATGTGGTGGAACGTCTGCCACCCGGAGGCGCCGTCGATGCTGGACACCTCGTAGAGCTCGTCCGGGATGGCCTGGAGGCCCGAGAGGAAGATGATCACCGAGGTTCCGCAGGTCATCCACACCTGGACGAAGATCACGAGGTAGAGCGCGATCGACTGGTCCCCCAGAAGGGCCGAGTCCGAGCCGAACGCGCGGATGACCGACTGGATCGGGCCTCCCGAGGTGTTGAACATCAACGACCACACGAGTGCCGTCACCGTCACCCCCAGCACCGTCGGCATGAAGACGACGGCGCGATAGACATTGCGCCCGCGCAGATGGGCGTTGTTGAGCAGGACGGCGATGCCCAGGGCGAGGGCGATCTGCAGGATCGTGGAGCCCGCCGCATAGACCAGGGTGTTTTTCAGCGCGTTGAGGTTGTCGGCGCGGTGGCCGGCGCCGAAATAGTCCTGGTAGTTCTGCAGTCCCACGAAGTGGATGGGCAGGTAGTCCGCCTGTCTGAGGTCCGTCAGCGAGGCGACCACCACCCCGGCGGCCGGGACGAAGGCGAAGATCGCGAGGACCGCGAGTCCGACGCCGAAGGACGTGCGCAGGCCCGCTCGGGTGGGGAATGGGTAGCTCTTGGTGTTCACCGTGCCTCCTCAGGGGCGGGCGGGCGACGGGTGGCGCCCGTCCGCCCCGCCCGCCGGTGGCGCTGTCGACCGAAGATCAGAATCCCGCGGCCCATGCCGTCTGCGCCGCCTGAGCCGCCTCCTCGGCGCTCGAAGTCCCCAGGGGCGACAGGGCCGGGTAGTTGAACGGGTAGACGGCGTCCTCGCCGGCCTTGGTGTTGGCGATCCACAGCGTGTCCCAGGCCGGCTGGTACGTGCTCGTGTAGTCGGCGATGGAGGTGAGGAACTCACTGGCCTTGATGTCGGGCTGCGCCGCGGAGAACCCGGATTCGTCCACAAAGGTCGCGTAGTTCGTCGGGTCGGAGAAGAACTCCAGCCAGGCCAGGGCGGCCTCCTGGTTCTTCGACGAGGACGGGACCGCCAGCTGCAGCTCGATCTTCCCGTCCAGGAGCGCGTTGTCCGCCGCGTCGTCGGAGCCGGGGAACGGGAAGTACCCGTAGTCGAACGCGCCGTCGACCGCCGTGTCGATCGTCGGCTGGTTCCAAGTGCCGTCGGGCAGCATCGCGAAGTCCCCGCGGGCGAAGGCGGCCGGCATGTCGTCGTAGCCCGCGCCGGAGAAGTTGGCCTGCGCGTTGTCGAAGACGGTCTGGGTCTTCTCCAGGATCTCCTGGAGATCGGGATCCGTCAGAGAGGCCTTCTGCGTCCACAGATCCTCGACGAGCCCCTGCTTGTCCTCCAGCGTCGGGAAGGCGGAGGCGACGTTGCCCAGCATGACGAGTCCGGCGGGCCAGGTGTCCTTGCCGCCGAGCCCGAAGGGGGTGACCCCCTTGCCCGTGAGGGTGGACATCACGTTCTGGAGCTCGGCCCAGGTCGTGGGCACGGACAGCCCGTTGTCCTTGAAAATCTGCTTGTTGTAGTAGACCCCGGTCGAGTAGCTCAGGCCGGTCGGCACGGCGTATTGCTTGCCGCCGATGCCCTGGGCGTCCAGCACCGAGGGCGTGTAGTTCTCCATGAACGGCTCGTCCGTGAGATCGACGAGCGCGCCGGCCTGGGCCATCAAGACGTCGTCAGACGTCGCATCCTTCGCGTACTCGGGGACCTCCACGAAGCTCTTCACGACCATGATGTCGACGGATCCCGCCGACAGCTGAGCGGACTTGGTCGCCGGATAGGTGTCATTCGGGACGGAGGTGATGGTGGCGTCCACGTCGGGGTACTTCTGCATGAACGCGTCGTTGATCGTGTTGAAGGCGGCATCGGAGGCCGAGGCCGAGGAGACCAGGATGTTGAGCGAGCCCGAGGGCTGCGAGCCGTCGTCCGCCCCGCCGCCGGACGCCGCGCCCGAGGACTCGTCATCCGATCCGCCGCCGCAAGCGGCCAGGCTCCCGGCCATCGACAGGCAGGCGACGCCCGCGACGAGGGCGCGGGGAATCCGGCTCCCACGCCGTGATGTGTGTGTCATGAGGGACTCCTTTGTCTTACCGAAGCGTTTCGGTACACGCGATGCTACCACCGTCGAACGATATGCGGGTGCGATCGAAGGCGGTTCCGCCGGCGGGGTCAGCGCGCGGGCGCCGCAGTCGATTCCCTGATCACCGGCTGTGCCGGAGCGATCGACCGGTCCTCGACGCCGCCCGTCTCGATGAGGTCCAACAGCATGCGGGCAGCGGTCGATCCCAGCAGGCGCGGGTCCGTGGAGGCCGTGGTCAGCCGTGGCCGGATGTAGGTCCCCAACGCGATCCCGTCGAAGCCCGTCACCGACACGTCGAGGGGCACGCGCAGTCCGATGTCCTGGCATTCCCGAACGAAACCGGTCGCCATCAGGTCATTCGCGCACACGACAGCGGTCGGCGCTTCCGGGGAGCCCATCAGCGCATCGGCGGCGGCCTCACCGCTGCGGTAGCCGAAGTCGCCCTCGTACAAAGGACCCCTGGGAAGTCCCGCCTCCTCGAGGGCGCGCTGCCACGCGATCATGCGCTGCGTGGAGTGGATGTACCCCCCGGGACCCGAGACATGCGCGATCCTCGTGTGCCCCAGGCCGATCAGATGGCGCGTGAGGGCGCCGATCGCCCGGGAGGCGTCCTGCCGCACGGCAGGCAGGGGGAAGTCGGGATCGGCGTTGACGGCGACGGCGGGGAGCCGGAGCTCCTGCATGAGCCCGATTCGCGGATCCCCGTGGCGGATATCGTCGATGAACACGCCATCAACGCGCAAGTTCGCGGCCATGGACCGGAAGTGCCGCTCCGTCTCCTCCGGCGTCGTGCTCATCTGGAGGACCAGGGCGTAGCCCCGCGGCTCGATCTCGCCGACGACGCCCCCCATGAACGCGCCGAAGAAGGGGTCGGCCTCGAGGATGTCCAGGTCGCGCTGGACGACCAGGCCGACCTGGAAGGCGCGGTTGGACGAGAGGCTGCGACCGCGCAGCGAGGGGACATACCCCAGGTCGTCGGCGATCCCGAGGATCCGTTCGCGCGTGGCGTCGGAGACCCCGGGACGCCCGTTCAGCGCGGCGGAGGCGGAGCTGATCGCGACACCCGCCTTCCGCGCGACGTCGATGATCGTCGTTCGCCGCGCATCCCTCGGGGCCATGGCGCCATGGTATCCGCCGACAACGCCACTCGGAGCACGTGGGCGGATGGCCCTCGCGGTTCGCGGCGTCCGCCCCTGGCCTCATCCGGCCTGGCCCGCGCCGGCCGGCCCTCCCGCCCTCCCGCCCTGCTCCGACAGGACGATCTCGACGGAGTGCTCGCCGACGAGCGTCGTCGGGATCGCAGCCCGGTCGTGGGCCATCGCGTCGACGGCCACGGACCTGACATGGCTTCCGGACCCTCTGATCACGACCGTGAGGGTCGCCCCACGATAGCGGAGCCCGGTCAGAGTGACATCACCCCAGCCTGCGGGCAGCATCGGCGCGAAGTGGAGACCCGTCTGGTCGTAGCGCATGCCGAACAGGCCGGAATGGATCATGTCGAGGTAGGCGGTCGCCGACCATGTCTGCGCGGTCGCCGAATCCCAGTGGCGACCGGTCTGCCATCCGCCGTCCACCGCTCCCGTCGACGCGTTGTAGATCTCCCAGAACCCGCCGCTCGCGTTCGCCAGCTGCGCCAGGTCCCTGGTCTCTGCCGCGAAGACGCCGGTGGCGCCCGCCTTGGCGGCCGCCCGCGCCCACAGGCCCTGCACGAGCGGCCAGATCATCGCGTTGTGTCTCCCGGGCCTCGCCTCGGAGTAGCGGGCGAAGGCCGGGAAGACGTCCGGCATCCCCCAGTTCGTCTCGGCGGCGTTGGCGAGGATCGATCGCGTCCGCTCCCTGTCGGCGAGGCCGAACAGGATCGCAAAGGCCAGCCCGCTTCCCTCCTGGTGCTCATCCGGCGTGCCGTCCGTCAGGATCGCATACCGGTAGAGGCCAGCCCGCGGGTTCCAGAGATACGTGGCGATCGCCGTCGCGACGGCCTCGGCCCTGGCGAGGTAGCCATCCACGACCGCGGGGGGCTCTCCGAGCGTCCGCGCCATGTCCGCGGCTCTGGTGTAGGCCGCGTGGTAGAGCGCGTTCGTGCTGAGGTGCATGGACGAGTTGACGCCGTCGTAGTCGAAGGAGGCGGATCCGCTCGACTCCGGACCCCCGATCTCGGCCTCCGAGTACCCGGCGACGCCGTCATTGAAGAACGCGGGTCCGGTGAACAGCCCGTGGACCGGGTCGAGGGTGTGGGACACAGCCGACTCGCGGATCCTCAGGGTGTTCCGCGTCGCTTCGTAGGCGGAGCGCAGGAACTCTCGGTCCCCTGTGACGAGGTAGTGGTTCCAGGCGGCGACCACCCACACCACCTGGTCCCATGTCTGCTCGTCCTGCTGGACGCGGAGCCTCCCGGATGCGTCACGGTCCACCACGGCCCACAGAGTGTTGCGGGCGTGATCGGGGAGCAGAGCACTGGCCGCGTTCCACGAGTTGATCGAGGCGTCGCGCGTCCAGGGTTGGTCGTAACCGCCGCCGGCCTGGATGAACGTGCCCAGGCCCAGATCCATGAGGCCGGACCTGTTGTACACGTTCGGGTCGAAGGCGACGGTGTTCGACACGAGGTTGCCGATCGCCATATCATAGGCCACCCCGTACAGCATCTGGCTGTCGGGGTCGTCAAAGGCGAGCGTGGGCGCGCGGAACCCGTCTGCCGGCATGATGGTCTCCTGGGCACTCGGGAGCGGCGCGGTCGATCCGGAGATGGCGGGCGCCGCCCACGCCGGCGGCGGCCCCCGATATCAGTATGCCGATCCTCGCCGCGGCCGGAGAGCCGATGCCGCCGGGGATCCCGGCGCCTCTTCCGGTCAGTCGCGTCCCGCGCCGCGGCGGACGGCGGTGAACGTGATCGCGCCGAGCAGCAGGGCGAGCGCGAAGGCGGCCGCGACCAGCAGGCCCGATCCGCCGACGCCCGTCGAGGCCAGGTCCTCCGGCGCGGTCGTCTCCGCCGGGGACGAGGGGCCAGACGAAGGGCCGCCGGAGGGGCCGGACGGACCGCCCGGCGAGACCGTCTCCGACGGGCCCGGAGAGGCCGCGGCGGCGACGGGGACGGCCTCCGAGACGCGGGTCTCCGGCGCGTACCCCCGTTTCGTGCCCGTGACCGAGAACTGGACCTCTGTGCCGGCGTCCGCGTCGGTGACCACGTGGGTGCTGGTGACGGCGGCCAGCTCCGCGAGGGTGAGGGGGTTCCCCCGGTCGTCCGAGGGCGTCACCGGATCACCCACCGGTTCGCCGTCCGCCAACCATTGACCGGTGACCGTCATCGCCGGATCCCAGGTCCCGAACGACGCCGTGAGCGTCGTCCCCGCCGGGACCGGGTCCCCCTGCCCGCCAGCGGCGCGAGCCTGGGATGCGGCGCCCTTCGCGCCGGCGTCGACGCTGATCTCCGGGGCGGACTGGCGCGCGGCCGCTGCGGATGCTCCGCCGTGCGCGAGCACCTCGGTGAAGAGATTGCCGCGCGTGGAGGCCGCGGTGGCGGAGTCAGCCAAGGGGGTGGCGCCGTCGGGGGCGTGGTCGGCGACCCACTGGGCGACCTCCGCCATGTAGTCCGAAAAATCGAGCCCGTCGTAGTACCCGCTGTGGATCGCGCCGGGGATGACCGTCACGTCCGCCCAGTCCGCGCCCCCCAATTCCTCGACGGCCCGTTTGAACAGCTTCACACCGCCGTCGAGATAGTAGTTGTCGTGGGACCCCACCGAGACATGGATGCGGCCCTCGAGCGCCTCGCCCAGACCGGAGGCCGAGTCCCAGTTCGTCTTCACGTAGTCCGTGAGGTCCATCGGCGCCCACAGCGCGGCCGTGTCGGTGTCGATCGTGCCGTCCTCCTTCTCCCAGGGATCCAGCGGATAGCCGTTGGCCCCCTGGACGCCGTAGACGGCGTTCCAGATGTCCCATTGGTCGAAGGAGCGGGAGTTGGTGCCCAGGGCGAGTTCGAAGCGGTTCTCCTCCGGCATGGTCACGGTGACCCGCTCGGTGTCGCCGTCGAAGTCGCGCCATGAGCCCAGGGGCGTTCCATCCTCCGCGAAGTAGGCGTTGCCTCCTCCGTAGAGGTTGATCTGCTGGTGGGCGTGGAAGTCCAGGGAGTCCGGGTAGTACGACCACGTCGACCCGAAGACGTCGGGCCGGAAGACCAGCGACGCCAGCGACACCCACCCGCCGGTGGATCCGCCGTCCACGACGCGCGCATAGGGCTCAGCGACGGTTTTGAAGGCCCCGTCGATCGCGGGGATCAACTCGTCGGCGATCGCGTCCCCCCATGGCCCCACGTTCGCCGAGTTCACCCCGTAGGCGTCGTCGTAGAAGGGGGACTCCTGACGGATCGTCACGGTGATGAAGCCGTCGACCTGCTGGCCTCGGTAGGCGCCCCGGCCGCCCGGCCAGTGCCCCTGGTTGTAGATCACCGGGTAGCGGGTCTGCTCGTCGTCGGGGTCGTAGCCCGCAGGCAGGGTGATGTTCGCGCCGATGTACATGTCACGGCCCCAGAAGTCGCTGAGCGCCTCGCTGCGGATCTTGACATGCTTGACGGTGTCCGTGTCGGCGTAATTGCCCTGCTGGCATCCGCCGATCTCGGCGGAGGTGTCCGGCATCGGAACGGTGTCGTCCAGCACCAGGTCGATGGTTTGATCGCCCCCGGTCACGACGACGTCGGTCGCCTGCCCCAGCAGGTTGCCCGGAGTGTCCCAGAACCAGCCGCCGTCGCCGCACGGGAAGTGGAGCTTCACCGTCGAGCCGTCGCTGCGCGTGACGGTCTCGTAGATGTTGAAGAACGGCCGGACCGTGTACGTGCCCGCGGGGAGATCGTCGAGGGACTCGTACGGCCAGCCGTACACGCCCGTGTCCGACTCGTCGGCTCCGCCCCCCGAAAGGGTGACCTCGCTCCCCGCCGTCGCACCGTCCAGGTTCTCGCCGAAGACCATCGTGTCTCCCGTGACGTCGCCCGCCGAATCCAGCGGGTCCTCGCCCACGGGAGCGACCAGGACGTAGACCCGGCCGTCGAGGCCATCGGCAGGGATCGTCCCGGAGTCCTCCCCGGGAAAGGCAATGGTGACGTCCAGGCCTCCTGCCCCGCCGTCCGTCCCATCGGCGGCCGAGGCCGCAGGGCCCCCCGCCATCGCGAGCGCGCACGCGATCGTCGCCGCGCACACCGACCTGCCTGCCCCGTAGCCCATGGGGAGTCCTCTCCGACCTGCTGTGTTGATGGGCCACAGACTATGTGTATACCTGCATATGACATGGGGCGGCCCGAAGCGTGGACACGGCGTCCCACCCCGTGCCGCCCGATGCGAGGCGGTTCCCGCTCACCCCTGCCCCTCGCCCGGCGACTCCCTCGCGCGGACGACGGGCGCCCCGTCCGGACCGACGACCTCGCGGTCCCCCACCGGCGAGCTCAGATCGATGCCGACCAGGGCGATCTGCCCGTCGTCGGCGTCGGCGCAGTGCGCGGGGACGGGCTCGCCGATCCCGTACCGGTCCGGGTGGACCCAGCGCCCGAAGCCGACGACGATGCGGTCGGCCTCCTCCCGAACCGCCAATTCGACCGCGGGGCAGTCCGCACTCACTCGGCCCGGATAGCGCACGGCCAGATCGACCCCTTCCGGCGGCGCCGAGCGCAGGGCGACGCCGTCCGGGTACCGCCCACCCACCCCGTCCGCCAGGTGCCACATGTAGGCCGGGAGGCGCCTCTCGTCATCCACGGGCATCCACAGATCTGGCGCCGTGGTGACCGGGACGGCGTCCTCCTCCGACGGGGGCTCCTCCTCGCCCGACTGCGCGGCCAGACCGAGCCCATCGGGCACCAGCGACACCCGGTCGCTCCCGAGATATCCGACGGGTCTGTACCCCCAGGTCAGCCTCACGTCACGCCCGCGCTCGTCCGCCTCCCGGCGTTGGACGGCGCCACGGGCGAGCACAGCCCCTGCCGCCAGGATCGCGATGAGCGCGAACGCGGCCCCCACGCGCCATCCCCGCAGCTGCGGCGCGCCCGGGGCGTGGTCCGCCGGACGGCGGAACCGCCACGCCATCGTGCGCCTCCACGCGGAACGCGGCGCGATCAGCATCCACAGCGCGTAAGCGCCGGTCACCGCCAGGATGATGACCACCCATGTCGTCACACTCACGTCGTCACCCCCGTTGGGACGAGTCGCACCAGATTCCGCCCAGCATAGAGGGGCGATGGGCCCCTCGGCCGGGTTCGCGGGCCGGGTAGCGCCCTCGGGGGGCCTATCCCCAGAAGACAGGATCCTTCGTCGTCGTCAGGAAATCGAGCAGCGATCGGACGTCACGGGCCGGCAGCTTCTCGTAGTGGTGGAACCTCCCGGACCGGTCGACCCAGTGCAGGCGCCACAGCCCCGTCTTCTTCGAGTAGCGCAGGCGCGCGACCGGCTCCGCCGTCGCCTTCTGGCCCTCCCGCCAGGGGGCGTGCCGCTTGATGATGACGACGTGCTTGTCGTCGACCTCCATGTCCAGCCGCACCCGCTCGGGCGATTCGTCGGACACCCACGCCTCGCACCATCGGCGGATATGGACGAGGTCTTCTTCGGGCACTGCCATAGCCCCCATTGTGCCCACAAATCGCCGACCCGGCTCACACCACGGTGCCGGGCGGGTCCGCTCCCGGCATCTCCCGTTCGCGCCGGCCTCGAGCGCTGGGACAATGGCTGTGTGGAGACGGATCATCTGCTGGCAGGACGCTACGAGGTGCGCGAACTCATCGGGCGAGGAGGAATGGCCCAGGTGCGCCGGGGCTTCGACACCCGGCTCAACCGCGATGTCGCGATCAAGGTGCTGCGCACCGAGCTGGCACGGGACTCCGTCTTCCAGGAGAGGTTTCGCCGCGAGGCCCACGCCGCGGCCTCGCTCAACCACCCGAACATCGTCGCCGTCTACGACACCGGCGCGGACCCGATGGGGGACGAGGGCGGAGCGGGCAGCCGGTCCGTGTCCCTCCCCTACATCGTCATGGAGTACGTCCGGGGCCACACCGTCAAGCAGGCGCTGGCCGAGGACGGCGCCCCGCGCCCCGCGGAGGCCGTGCGGATCATCGCCGGTGTGCTCGCGGCCCTGGAGTGCGCCCACGCCGCCGGGGTGATCCACCGCGACATCAAGCCGGGCAACATCATGGTGGGGGCGGACGGCTCCGTGAAGGTGATGGACTTCGGCATCGCGCGCGTCCTGGACACCACCGACGACGCGCTCACCCAGACGAACGCCGTGGTGGGCACCGCGCAGTACCTGTCCCCCGAGCAGGCGCGCGGAGAGCAGGTCGACCCCCGCTCCGACCTGTACGCGACCGGCGTGGTGCTCTTCGAGCTCCTCACGGGCCGTCCCCCCTTCACCGGGGAGTCCCCCCTGGACGTCGCCTACCAGCACGTGTCCGCCCAGCCGCCCGTCCCGTCCTCGATCGATCCGGGCATCCCTCCGGCGCTGGACCAGGTCGTCCTGCGGGCGCTGACCAAGGACCGCGAATCGCGCTACCAGACGGCTCAGGAGATGCGCGCGGACCTTCTGCGCGCCGTCAGCGGACAGCCGGTCAGCACCCGGACCGCCGAGATCGCGGCCGTGGCGGCGACGTCCCCGATGCCCGCCACCGGCGCCGCGGCCCGAACCGGGACCCCCGATCCCGCCGGAACTCGGACGGCCCCGCTCCCGGACCCCGGCGAGTCCGGGGGCACAGGCGTCATGGCGGCGCCGGCCCGTCCGGACCGCCGACGCCTGGCGCTCATCGTCCTCGCGGCGGTGCTGGCCGTGGCGGTGGTCGGCGGGCTCATCGCGTGGGCCCTCAGCCGCTCCGACGCGGAGCTGGTGGCCGTGCCCGATGTGGTCGGCCAGACGCAGTCGCAGGCCGAGGCCGCTCTGAAGGAGCAGGGCCTGACGGTGGGGGAGGTCGCGACCGTCGACGGGTCCTCCCAGGAGGCGGGCCGCGTCGACTCGACCGATCCCTCCGCCGGGATCAGCGTCGAGAAGGGCACGCCGGTGGCTCTCAGGATCTCCTCGGGCGAGGAGCCGTCGGCCCCGTCCTCGTCCACGCCGGTCCCGACGAGGACGGGGACCCCCGAACCCGACGAGACGGCGACACCGGGCTCCACCCCCACGCCGACGACCCGTCCGACCACCACCCCGACACCGACGCCCACGCCGACCACCACCCCGACACCGACACCGACCACCACGCCGACACCGAACGACGGCGGTACCGGGGGAGACGGCGCCGGCGGCGGAGGCACGCAGAGCGGGGAGGGGGAATAGGCGCGGATCGCCGTCCCCTCGCCTCACTCGGTGCGGGCCAGCAGCGCCTCATTCATCGCGTCGGTCAGGCCGTGGTCGACGGAGAGCGCGCGGCCGTCCAGGGTACGGATCGGCGCGATCAGCCTGCTCGACGACGCCAGCCACAGGGCGTCGGCCTGTTCAAGGGCCTCCGCCCGCAGCAGCGCCTCGCCTGTGGCGAAACCGCGTCGGCCGAGGTATTCGAAGGCGGACCCCTGCGTCGTCCCACGCAGGACGCCCTGCGCGGTTGCCGGCGTCCACATGCGGGTCCCGAACCTCGCCAGGAGCGAGGAGCTCGGCCCTTCCAGCACATAGCCGTCCGAGCTGGTGAACAGGACGTCGTCGGCGCCGCGGCGCGCCGCCTCACGCAGCGCCGCCTTGTTGACCGCGTAGGACAGCGTCTTCGCGCCGGCCAGCAGCCATGGCGCCCGCGCGGCGATGTCATGGGGGAACCCGCGGTCCAGCGTCACCACGTCGACGCCCTCGCGGCGTTCGCGCGAGTGATCGGGATTGGGGAAGGCGACCACCCAGCAGGTGCACGAGGGCGGCGCCGCGTCCTCGATGCCGCGCGTGACGACGACTTTGACCAGCAACTCATGAGCGTGGCCCGCCCGGTACTCGGCGTCCGCGACCCGACGTGCGGCCTGTCCGATCAGCTCGAGGTCCACGGGCGGCAGGTCCATCATCGCGGCGGAATTCGCCAGCCGGTGCAGATGGGGGCCGACAGCCTGGGGGCGCCCGTCGACGACGGTGAGGACCTCGAACACGCCGTCGCCGCGCGTCACGCCCAGATCGAGCACGGAGACCTGGGGGACGTCCGCATCGACGGCCACCAGTTGGGGATCACGATCGGGATACACGCGCAGGCACACAGTCATACCGCCACGTTACCGGCCTGCGGCCACCGCGTGCGGAATGACAGCCGGAGCAAGCGGTTTCAGGACCATCCTCCTCGACTCTCCTGAGAACAGATCGCTTCCACGGGGCCTCACGGCGGAAACGACCCTTGAAGGCGGGCACGCGTTCTCAACGTCTCGGTTAGGATGCCGTCCTCGTACATCATGCCGAGAGCCTTCGTGCTCTTGCCATCCGGCCGCCGATCCGGCGCTCGTCCCATCCCCTCCACCATCGAAACCGGCCCGATGCCGCCGGCACTCCCACGCCAGCAGACCTTCCGACGCGCAGGCATCGGAATCACCCCTTGACGGCCCCCGCCAGCGCGAAGGAGCTTCCTGACAGTTTCTGAGATATGGAATACAAGACAAGCACCGGGACGGAGTACACAATCGCGAAGGCAGCCAGCTTCCCATAGGCGATCGCGCCGTAGGTCCCGAAGAAGTTGTAGATCGCGACGGCGGCCGGTTGTTTCGCCGAGTCGAACGTCAAGACAAATGGCACGAAGAAGTTCCCCCAGGCCTGGGTGAACACGAAGATGAACACCACCAACAGCCCGGGCCGCATGAGAGGGAGAACGATGGACCACAGGGCCCTCATGGACCCGGCTCCATCGACCCAGGCCGCCTCCTCCAGTTCGATGGGCACGCTGTCCATGAAGTTCTTGAGCATCCAGATCGCCATCGGAAGCGACGTTGCCGACATAAACGCGATGAGTCCGGGGCTCGAGTCGAGCAAGTTCAGCGACACGAACAACGAATAGACCGGCACCATCATTGCCGTGATCGGCAGGCACGTCCCGAACAAGATCGAGTACATGAACGGCCTCTTAAAACGCATCTGATAGCGCGACAACGGATAGGCCGCAAGAGCTCCGCAGATCACCGTGAGCAGTGCAGCTCCCATGGAGATGACCAGTGAGTTCCACAAGGGACGCCACGTCTGGTCGACGGTCATCACCGCGCTGAAGTTGTCTAGGGTCCACGACTCAGGAACGGACAGCGACACGGTCGCGGATCCGCTGAACGCTGAGACCAGGATCCAGACCAGGGGAATGATGAACGAGATCCCGACAAGAACCATGGCGATCCCGGCCAAAATCCGGCTCGGCTTCGGTCCCGGTTGTGCCAAAGAGGGCCCCGGTGGCGCGGGCGGAACGGGCATCGGACCAGTCCCTTGTCCCACGGCAGCAGTCGACATCAATCCACCTCCGGCTTGAGAACCTTGATGTAGACGAAGGCGAAGAGGGCCCCCAGGAAGATCGTCACGGTGGCGATCGCGGTCCCATAGCCGACCTGCGAGTACTTGAAGGCTTGCTGATAAGCGAGCACCGGGAGGGTCGAGGTCGCCGTCCCCGGTCCCCCGCCCGTCATCACCCAGATCAAGGTGAAGACGGCCAAGGTCTGCAAAGTGGTCAGCATCAGATTCGTCGAGATCGACCCCTTGATCACCGGAAGCGTCACGTGGATCAACCGCTGCCAGGCGCCAGCGCCGTCGATCATCGCGGCCTCGTTGATATCGGGAGGCACATTGCCCAGGGCCGCCCCGTAGATCATCATCGAGAACGCTGTTCCCCGCCAGACATTGGCCAGAATGACAGACAGCATCGGGAACGTCAGCAGCCACGTCGGCCCGGTCAGACCGAGCCAGCCGAGCATGTGGTTGAGCGTACCGTCCGTCGAGAAGAACGCGTAGAGCGCGAATGCCGCCACGATCTCGGGCAGGACCCAGGCGATGACGACGATCCCACTGACGATCACACTGACACCCCGCGGCACCATCCGCATGAGGAGGGCCAGAGCCATTCCCAGGATGTTCTGCCCGATAACCGCGGAGGCGACGACGAAGACGACCGTGAGAACCACAGACTTCCAGAACGCCCCGCTGGTCAGCAGTGACTGGTAGTTCTGGAGGCCGACGAACTGAGGGTTCGCCGCCTTGTACCCCGTCATCGCCCGGTTCGTGAGCGACCCGTACAACGAGTACACAATCGGACCGAGAAGGAAGATGAGCATGAGCAGAACAGCAGGGATGAGCGGTCCCAGCTCCGCCGACCGGCGAGCGACGCGATGCCCCAGGGACTTGCGCCGCCCGCCGTTCAATGACGGGGCCGTCGGAGCGGCAGTCGTCACGACCGACATCTACTTCTCCGATTCCGTGGCCTCAGGTCCGACGATGTTCGACAGGCCCTCGTCGTAGGTCGACGCCGCTTGTTCCGGAGTGGCGTCACCCGTCACCACAGACTCGACTGCCGCCTGGATGTTCGACGAGATCTGCGAGTAGTCAGGTGTCGCCGGACGGAAGTGCGTGTACTGGACCAGCCCCGAGAAGAACTCGAACGAGGCGTTGTAGTTGAGGTAGGCATCATCCTTCGCGACGTCGTCCCGAACGGCGATTTGCGAGTTCGTCGTGTCATACGTCAGCGAATTCTCCTTGTTGAGAGCGAGCTCGATGAATTTCATCGCCAACTCCGGATCCTTCGTCTGCGCGCCCACGGAGAGCAGCCATCCGCCCGACATTGAAGTGAAGCCAGCTCCTGCGCCGTCCTGCGTCGGCATCTTCGCGAAGCCGAGCGTCGTGTCCCAGTCCGGCCACGCGTTGTCGCCCTCGATCCAACCGCCGGGCAGCCACGACCCGTCGATCGCCATGGCGACCTTCCCGTTCGGAATGAGGTCGGTCGCCACGCGTGACTGAACGTTCGCGTCCAAAGCGACGTCGAGCGGGAGCCCCAGGTTTTCGTCCGCCACGGTCTTGTAGAACGTCAGCGCGTCCGTGAAGCCCTTCGAGCCGGTCACCCACTTCTGGGTGTCCTCGTCGTAGAGCGTGGAGTCGGTCCCGTACAGAAGCATCTCGAAGCCCTGCATGGTCGTGGCTTCGCCGGCCGCCTTCCCCGACACGATGCTCAACGGGGTCACGTCAGAGACCTTCTCCTTGATCGTGCGCGCAGCCGAGAGGATGTCGTCCCACGAGGTCGGCTGCCAGTCCGTCGGCAGACCCGCCTGCTGGAAGATCGTCTTGTTGAAGTAGATACCGCGGGTGTCAGTACCCATTGAGACACCGTACGTTTTCCCGTCGACCCCCAAGCCCGCTTTCTTGGCCGCATCCTGGAACTGGGCCCAGTCGCTCCAGTCCGCCAGGTAGTCGTCGATCGGCAGGAGGTAACCGGCCGCCGCATCCGACATCACCTGGAAGGTGTCCTCGTAGATGACGTCGGGCGCGGTGTCCTTCGACCCGTTCATCAGCGCGAGTTTCGTGAAGTACTGATCTTGTTCGGCCTCAATCGGCTGCAGGTTGACCGTCACGCCCGGATTGGCGGACTCGAAGTCCGTCTTCACGGTCTGGAGGACATCGTCGAGCTGATGGAACGACGACGTCTTCTGGTAGGCGATCGTCAACGTCGACCCGCCGGCGGAGGCGCTTCCCGACTCTCCGCTGCTGGACGAACTCGAGCAACCGGCGAGGGCCAGCGCGGCTCCCGTCACGGCGATAAGTGCTGCAATGCCGCTTCTCCTCATGATGTCAGTTCTCCTTTGAATTGCTATTCATGTCCGTCATTGCCTGGACCAGAGGTCCGATCCGCCGGCCGGGCCGGAGGCTAGAGTGATCGCCAGTATCAGTGGATGAGTACCTCCCCTCTCACGCGCACCGTACGGATCTGGAAGGGCGTGAGCGCCACCTCGATCCGGCCGTCCGAGGAAACCGCCAGATCGATCGATCGGGTGCCCGGCGTCTCCCCACCCCCAGCGAGCAGCGGTTCTTCCAAGGCGTCGGTCAGCACGGCCGACGTCGCGTCCAGCCATGCGCCGGACGACACCAGGGCCGGGTCCAGCTGCAACACGGCTCGCGTCTGGTCACCCAGAGCCTCATAGAGCCGAACGATCAAGTCGCCGGAACGGTCGTCGGCCAGCTTGACCGCCTCGATGACGGCCGAACCGTCGATCACGCTGACCAACGGCTCGATCCTGCCGCCCGCCGCAACGCCCTCGACCGTGCGCACGGGCGCATTGATCCGGTAGCCCTCCCGGATCGCGTCCTCCACCGAAGCGCCGATGATCAGGGTCGTCTGGATCCCCTGCTGCGGCCCTTGGTCGGCGTCGGGGTCCGGCGCCATCGGCGAGCGCAGCAACGCCTCGCTGACCAACGTGTACGGCATTCCCTCTGCCGTCCTCTCCCGTGAGATCCCGTGCCCGTATGTCTGGTCGTTGGCCACGGCCACTCCGAACGAGCCCTCCTCAACGCGCACCCACCGCTGCGCCGCTGTCTCGAAGCGAGCCGCGTCCCACGACGTGTTCGCATGAATCGGACGAGTGAGGTACCCGAACTGAATCTCTGACTCCGCGTGGTCCGTGCGCAGATCCAGCGGAAACGCCAGCCGCAATGCGCGTCTCCGCTCGTGCCAGTCCACATCTGTGCGGAACTCCAGCCGCGCCCTCCCTGCCGGCAGGGTGATCTCTTGCGTGTATGTCGAATGCCCGTCCTGACGTTCCACATGGACGAGGGCGCCACCTCCTGCTACGGAGGACACCTCCACACCTTGGACCTGAGTGAGGAGATGGTCGTGCAGCTTGTGGTCGGCGTCAATGTTCCAAGCGTCCCAGTTGTTGGGGATATCGCGGTGGACATGTAGGGCACCCAGCATCTGTCCCGTTGGCACGATCTCGCGATCGCGCGCGAGGTCGACGACAGAGTCGATGAGGGCGTCGCTTCGAACATGGACACGTAGCAGACCGTTGTCCAAAATCCACCCGGTTCCATCCAGACCGATCGAGACAGGGACGTCCTGACCGTCAGGGGCCCCCTCATCAAGGGTGACAGCTCCGCCGCCGGGAACACCGCGCACGGGGAACGGACCTGGATTGGCCAGCAACATTCCCGATCCCGACCCCGCGAGCGCGCGTAGGCTGTTGGCGATGAGCGCTTCCAGGCAGGCGGCGATGTCGGCGTGCATGGCCTCCGCCTCGCGGTGGACCCACGCAATGGAGGAACCTGGCAAGATGTCATGGAACTGGAGCAGTAGAACTGTGCGCCAGCAGTCCTGCAACGCGTCGTAGGGATAGGGGGCGCCAGTGCGCAGGAAGGCCGCGGCGGCCCACTGCTCGGCCTCGACCAGGAGGTGCTCGTTACGGCGATTGCCGTGTTTCGTCCGATGCTGACTGGTCAGAGTGCCGCGGTGGTTCTCCAGGTAGAGCTCGCCCAGCCAGACGGGAACGCCCGCGGCAGCAAGGGGGACGCTCATTCCGTCGCGCCCCGCGCGCGTGATGTTCTCCCGGGCCAGCGTCTCAGCTCGCTCGAAGAAGGCTTCGGGACCGGCTAGGCGCACCCGCGGCGATCCCTCCAGATCCCTCTGGCGATGAGCGCGCCACAGCATCTCGCGCGTGGGCCCGCCTCCTCCATCGCCATAGCCGAAAGGGACCAGAGTGACGCCGGCACCCTGGGGTCTTCCGCCGTCCTGCGGTGCACCGATGCCCACCCCACGGTCCTTGAAATTCGTCTCGCTGCGATGGAGCTCCTCCGCCGTGAGCTCCGCATTGTAAGAATCCACGGGCGGAAAGTGCGTGAACAGCGTCGACCCGTCGATCCCCTCCCAGTCGAACGTCGAGTGCGGGAAGACGTCCGTCTCATTCCATGACAGCTTCTGCGTGAGCATCCACGTCATTCCCACGTGCCGCGCGATCCCGGGCAATGCCGCCGAGTACCCAAAACTATCGGGCAGCCACACGGTGCGCGGCCGCACGCCGAAGTGCTTGTGGAAGTAGCGCATCCCCTCAGTGAACTGGCGGAGGAGAGCCTCCCCACCTGTGATGTAGGCGTCGGACTCGACCCACTCGCCGCCGACGATCACCCACCGGCCCTCAGCGACGCGCTGCTGGATCTCCGCGAAGACGTCCGGATGGTCTCGCCTCAGCCATTCGTACTGCTGGGCCGAGGACGCCGCGAACACAAACTCGGAATCCTCCTCCATCAGCCGGAGTGCGTTGGAGAACGTGCGGGCGACTTTCCGCCGCGTCTCCCGCAACGGCCACAGCCACGCGGAGTCAATGTGGGCGTGCCCAACCGCGTAAGCCTCCGTCGACGAGGGCGATGCCGGAGCGAGAAACGCCGGCGCCAGTACGTCACGGGTCGCCCGGGCCGACCCCGCAATGTCTTCGGGATCCAGGGTGTTCAGGGCGGCGCGCATGGCGCGGATGAGCACCGCATGTCTGGTCGAGTCGGCAGGCAGTACGGCCGCCCAACCGCGGATGACGTCCAGGTCAGCCGCGAGCGCCTCGACCTCTGTGTCAATCCGGCGCAGTTCCGCGGTGCGCAACGTGTAGATCGGGACGGTACCGGCTGTCGCCTTGTCCCCCATCTTCGAAGGCGTCACCCAGTCGACGGCCAAGACCTCCGGGTTGGCGGCGGCCTCGATGTAGAACTCGAAGAGGTCGCCGGGGGCGAGGTGGGCGGGGAGTGGGATGTAGTGGGACATCGGTTCCAACCCGATGACTACCGTCCCATCGGGCCGGTAGACGGTGCCCTCGGCTTGAAAGCCGACCTGGGCGGTGCTGAAGCCCAGATCCAAGACGACCTCGGTACGCAAGTGGTTCGGCGCGGAAGCGGACACCTGGGCCTCACCCTCGTCAGTGACGGTGAGGAACGAGGACGACCACGTCGGGGGCACGATCCCGGTGAGGTGGAACCAGGTGGTCCCCCACGGGTGGGACCAGGGGTCGCCTGGGGCGGTAGGGACGAAGTCGTGCGCAACGGCGTCGGCGAAGGGAACGGGCTCGTCGGGGACCTCCCACTTTGTCAGCGTCACGGGGACCGCAGCGGCGACCAGGGCCGGGCGGATCCAGTCGCGGATCAGGTGATCGATACGCTCGCACACATCGCTGTCATCGGAAAACACAGGTCTGACTCCCTTGTCCGTGATGCTCCATCGCGTCCTGTCGCGTCGGGTGCGACTTATTATGTGCAACGAAGAAACTGGATGCAAGTGGATCAGGTCACAATTCGGTCATGACAACTCGCGAGACACATCCATCCGCACGCACAACGAATCTGCAGAGATCGCCCTACCCGCGGGCGGCGAGCATGGACGCACGCGGAACGTAACGTTCGTCGAGGACCATTGCGGCGGCGCCGATGGCGCCGGCGCTGGCTCCCATGACGCTGCTCGACACCGATGTCGTATGCGGGACGCCGCCGGCTCGGGGCGCGGCGACCGCGCGGGTGATCGGGTCGAGGTACCACGGACGCACGCGCTCCCAGTACGGCCCGCCGCAGACGACCTCGTCGACGTCCAGGATGTCGCTGAGCAGCGCCACAGCCGACCCGACCTGCGCACCGGCCTCACGGAGGATGTCCTGCGCACCTTCGTTCCCGCTCAACGCCTGGGTACAGAGGTCTGCGAACGCCGCATCCAGCGCGGCGAGATTCGTCAGCGGCCCTCCTGAGGTGTCGATCCGAGAACCGCCGTGCCCCAGAATTCCCCGGTCCAGCGCCACCCGGACCATGTGGGCCGGATCAACCCGCGACACGCCTGCGCCGTCGGCAGCAGCGGAGTCGGCGGCTGCCGTCGCGCCGCTTCCGACCTCGCCATCCATCCACGGTGCGCGGAAGAGATTGCCGATCTCCCCGGCGTTCCCGGATGACCCCCGGAATGCTTCTCCACCCGCGGAGAACCCGAGGCCAATCCCCATTCCGAGGTATACGAACATCACCGTACGATCACTGTCGTCGTCGATGCGCAACCATGTCTCCCCCGTGACGGCCGCCAGAGTGTCCTTCTCGAAGAGAACGTCCATTTTCAAGGAGGCCGACAATGCATCTCTCACGGGGAAACCCGTCCAGCCGGGCAGCCAGGGTGGGTCCACCAGCACGCCTTCCACGAGGTCGATCGGACCGGGACTCGCTAGGCCGGCCCCGACGACGCGGGCCGGTTCTGCTCCCGATGCGTCGATGACCTGAGCGCACATCGCCGCAATGCGGTCGACGACCTCCGTCGGATCTCCCGCCAAGGCACCCACCTCCATCTGGGTGGAGCGTGCGTTTCCCGCCAGATCCAGCAGCGTGATCGACACCTGGGTGGGATCCAGATGGATGCCCAACGCGAATCGCGCCTCGGGCTCCAACGCCAGGAGCGTGCGCGGTCGCCCCTGCCTGACCGGCCGGGTGCCGGCCACGCGGACCATTCCCCGGGCCGCCAGCTGTTTGACGATGCCCGCCACCGTCGGGATGGCCAGGCCCGTCACCTCCGCCAACTCGGTCTGGCTGAGCGCACTGCCGCGGCGCAGAGCGTTGATGACGACACGCTCGTTGAACGTCCCGATCCTCGGTTGGTTCGCCCCCAGTCGCACAGTGCTCCGCCTTCTTGCGTGGTCACGACGACCGTGTCGAGCCGCGCGGGCCACGCCGGTGCCACATGGGGCGTCCACGGCTGTCGGGACAACACTACGCGGCGGTCCCCGTTGGGGCCAGACGCGGGACGAGTGCCGTGGTTCGACTGGATCCGCGAGAATGGGGCGTGGCCACAATCTGAAGCAAGAAGGCCTTCGCGTACCGGAGCTCGTTCGCGACGCTGTGCGCCGGCGCGATCTCGAACCTGCTGGACCTCGATGCCTGCGCCCCACGTCCAGGCTGTCTCCTGCGCGCTGTCCGCGGTTGGGGCGCCGTCCTCGTCCGGTGTGCGCCTGCCCGCCGATCTAGACTTTCCCTGAACACTTGAGGGGACGCGCGCGATCGCTCAGGCTGCCGGTCTCCAAATCAATGCTGCAGAGGAGATCACGTGGACTTGGGAGGATGCGCCCGCTGCCCTGTGGTTGGGATTCGATGCCGGGATCGGGCCCGACAGGCGAACGTTTCGTCGCGCAGGAGCGAGCCGTGCGCGAGCAGGTGAGAGCGCTCACGACCAGGCACTAGGGCGTATTTCGACGAGGATGTCTACCGGCTTCCTGCACCGCCGGACTCTGTGTCGCCCGACAGCCGTGATCGGAAGGGCGGCCGAAGCGAAAGCCACGTCGAGATCGATCCCCTCGGGGCGAACCCATCGGCCGCTCTGGCTGATACGCCGCCGCCCTGTCTGAACGAGCACCGGAATGTCCCCGGAACCTGTGGCGTTTTCAAGATACGACTCAACCGTGACATGGAAACTCTCTGCCTTGACATCCAGACAGGCGTCGCCCAATAAGGTGCACTTCCCCGGATCGTCCTCCTCCCCCAGCATGTCAGACCCGCCCGGACGACAATGGACGAGGGCGGCGGCGCGGCCGCGCCGAGGACGAGCAGATGAACCGAGGAGCACGCGATGAGCATCCTGACTGAGACCTTCACCCTGGCCAACGGCGTGACGATCCCGAAGGTGGGATTCGGGACCTGGCAGATGCCCGAGGGGGCGCAGACACAGGGCGCGGTGGAGAAGGCGCTGGAACTCGGCTACCGCCACGTCGACACGGCCCATGCCTACGGGAACGAGGCCTCGGTGGGGCGCGCGGTGCGCGCCGCGATGAAGGACCTGGGCCTGGCACGTGAAGACGTGTTCGTCACCTCGAAGCTGCCGGCGGCTGTCAAGGACCACGATGGCGCCGCCGCAACGGTCGACGAGAGCCTGACGAACCTGGGCCTGGACCACATGGACCTCTACCTCATCCACGCGCCGTGGCCGTGGAGCACGCCCGACCAGTCCGACGACGCCGGGAACCTGGCGGCCTGGAGCGCCCTGGAGGAGGCTCTGGCGGCGGGGAAGATCCGGGCGATCGGGATCTCCAACTTCGCCGTCCACGACATGCAGAACATCCTCGACCACGCCGATGTCGCACCCGCGGTCAACCAGATCCTCTCCTACGTCGGCTTCACCCAGCCGGAGAACACCGCGTTCGCGCAGAAGCACGGGATGGTCGTGGAGGCGTACTCGCCGCTGGCCACCGGCGGTTTGCTGCGCGATCCCGTCCTCGCAAGGATCGCATCCGCGCACGGCGTCACGCCAGCGCAGGTCGCGATCCGTTTCTGCATCGATCGCGGCGTCCTGCCCCTGCCCAAGGCCACCTCCGAGGACCACATCCGAGCCAACGCCCAGCTGGACTTTCAGCTCACCGAGGACGAGATCCGCACCCTGGCGGCCCTGCCCGACGCCGATCCGTCGCACTACCACGTCGACTCGCAGCGATAGGTCCGGCGCGGCGGGCTCAGGGGAGGTTGACGAGCACCACGAAGGCGAGCGTCCCCAGGCCGACGCTCAGCAGGGTCCGCCGACCTCCCAGCAGGTGGACCGCCACCGTGACCGCCGCGGCGATCGCTCCCTTCCACAGGAGGGCGGTGTCGGCGGCCCCGCCCGATCCCGCGCCCGACCAGCCCACCGTCGACAGGAACGTCGCCGCCGCCAGGATCGCGAGGATCCCGGCGGGCATCCACTGCGCCAGCGCCGAGACGAACCGGGACTCCCGCAGCGGTTCCAGGACCGCGAAGGGCGCGGCCCTCAGCGCGAAGGTGATGCCGAACCCGATGGCCAGCACGGCGAGCAGGTACCAGACGCCGGGCGTCATCGCTCGTCCTCCCGCCCGGCAGGAAGCGCTCTCGTCGATCCGGACGCCGGACGCCGACGAGCCCCACCCGGATGACCGGCGTCTCCGCGTCCGCGTGTGACCAGCGCGAACCGCACGACCAGCGCCCCCACGAACGCCACCATCGCGGTGAACAGCGCGTTGGAGGGCGCCGCCGCCATCGCCACGAGGAACGCCGCAGCCGCCATCGCCAGGGAGGGGATCTGGGCGCGCGAGCGGCACGCGTCCAGGGTGAGTGTGACGAACAGGGCGACCAGCGCAAACTCCAGGCCCCGGATCGGCCGGGGCAAGGCCGAGGCGACCAGTGCGCCGATTACGCCGCCTCCGACCCAGTAGCTCTGGAACGCGGCCTGGACGGTCACGAGCCGCGGCCCTGTCCAGCCCTCGGGGTGCGCCGCGGTCAGGGCGTAGGACTCGTCGGTGAGGGCATAGGTCGAGTACAGGCGCCCCACGCGGCTGCGCACGACGTCGCGAGGGAAGGAGAAGGCGTAGAACACGTGCCGGAAGTTCACCAGCAGCACGGTCAGCGCCACAGTCGCCAACGGCGTGGCGGCCGCGACCATGCTGGTCAGCAGCAGTTCCACGGAACCCGCATAAACGGCGATGGACAAGGCCGGCGCCACCCACCATTTCAGCCCCGACTGGACGACGAGCATCCCGTAGGCGATGCCCAGAGGCACCAGGCCCAGGCCGGCCGGAACCGATAGGCGCAGGCCCTCAGCGATCTCCCGGCGACGGTTCACACCCTTGATGGTGCCACCGCCGGTGAAGGTCGCCTCTGCTGGGTCCGTAGCGTGGATCGAGACCGGTGAGGACGGCGTCGGCCTCCAGAGCCGGCGGGACGGAGGATTCGGACGCGGCCCCGGCCCCGCGCACAATGGAGGCATGGCAAACGGATGGCGATCGCTGATGGAACGCATGGGCCACCTCTTCGCCTCCCGGCGCTGGCGCGTCGCCCGCAACGGCGTCCTGGCCGGCCTGTTGGCAGGTTCGGCGAGCGTCGCCTACCGCTGGATGATCGCCCACGGCACCGCTATCGCGCACCTCGCCTACCAGACCATCGGACGCCGGCCCCTGTGGATGCTGGCCTGGACCGCCTCAGCCCTCCTCGTCGCCGTGGCCGTGCGGCAGATCCTGCGATGGGAACCGACCTCGTCGGGATCTGGGATTCCCCAGGTCAAAGGCATTTTGCAGCATCGGATGGCACTCCGTCCCCTGCATGTGTTGGCCGCCCGGTTCTGCGGGGGAGCCGGGGGCGCGCTGTTCGGTCTGTCGCTCGGACGCGAGGGGCCCTCCATCCACATCGGCGCGGCAGCGGCCGACCTTCTGGCCCGACCCATGGGGGCGACGCCTCAGGAACGCGACCAGCTCATCACCTCGGGTGCCGCCGCCGGACTGTCGGCGGCTTTCAACGCACCGGTGTCCGGCATGGTCTTCGGCATCGAGGGACTGCACCGCAATTTCTCGCCGCTGGTCGTCGTCTCCGCGTCCACGGGAGCGCTGGCAGCCGACGTCGTGTCGACCTTGGCCTTCGGGACCCGGCCGATCCTGCAATTCGGGGCCTCCGCGGGGAGCCTGTCCGGTGCGGGAGCCGCGACGCCCGGCGAGATCCCCCTCTCCCAGCTGTGGGTGGTCCTGCCCCTCGGCATCCTCGCAGGACTCGTCGGGGCCCTGATGAACCGCGCTCTTCTGGGCGCGCAGGCCCTCTCCCGCCTGCCTGGGCCGCTCCCGGTCCTGGTGGCTCTGGCCGCCGCGCTCCCGTGCGGGTTGTGGGCGCCCCGCGTGCTGGGCGGAGGCGAGGACCTCATCGAGTGGGCCGAGGTCGGCTCGATCGGCCTGGGTGCGGTCCTGGTGGCGCTGGCGGCCAAGCTCGCGCTGACGACCGTCAGCTTCGGGTCGGGCGTCCCCGGCGGGATCTTCATGCCGATCCTGGCGATCGGGACCCTCACGGGCGCGGGCTACGCCCTGGGCGCCCAGGCGCTGGGGCTGTCCGGCGATCTCCGGATGGCCCTGGCGGTGTGCGGCATGGCCGGGGTGCTCGCCGCCAGCGTGCGGACCCCGCTGACCTCCATCCTGCTTACCGCCGAGATGACGGGGACCCTGGGTCGCCTGCTGCCCGTTGCCACCGTCGTCATCATGTCGATCTTCACGGCTGACGCCCTGCGCGTGCCCCCGATCTACGACGCCCTGCTGCAACGCTCGCTCAGCGGCGGGAGCCCGGCCCCCGCCCCCTCCTCCCGGGACTGACGAGGACGACGCCTGTCCCCGAGATGCACATGTCGTCTCGGACAATGGGCGCATGACGCCACGCCGCTCCCCGATCCGCCCGGTTCCGCCGAAGATGTCCCCTCCGGTCCTCGTGGCGCCCGCGGACGTGGACTGGCGCGCGGTCCGAACCCACGATCTCCACGAGGGCGTCCGCTACGCGGGCGCCGACGTGTCGGGACAGGACCTCAGCGGCGCGGCCTTCTCCGAGTGCGAGCTGACCGGGTGGGCGGCGCACGAGACGCTTCTGCGGGGGGCGAGCTTCGCGGACGCGCGGATCGAACGGTGGGACGCGTCGAGCCTGGCCGTCGATCGGTCGTCGTGGCTGAGCGTGTCCGTGACCGGGTCCCGCCTGGGGTCGGTGGAGATGTACGACTCGACCCTGCGCAACGTGAGCGTCGAGGGGTCGAAGATCGACTGGTGGAACCTGCGCGGGGCGGCGCCGCCCTCGTCACTCCCCCAGCGAGACCGTCATGACGACCCGCGAGGCGGTGGGGCGGCCGGCCTCGCGGAAACCCACCGAGGCGAGCATCGATGCCGTGCCGACGAACAGATCGTTGGCGCGCGCCCCGGGTCGCGTCTGCGCGTCCACGGGATAGGCCTCCACGATCCGCGCACCGTGGTCGCGCGCGAAGTCCACGGCCGACCGAGCGAGCTCTCGGGCCACCCCCCGCCTGCGGAACTCGCGGCGGACCACGAAACAGCTGAGTGCCCACACCCCGGGATCGTCGAGCGGAGACGCGCCCGCCGCCCGCACGACCCGCGAGCGCCCGAGCCGCGGCTGGGCGTTGCGAGGCCCGATGCGGCACCATCCCGCGGCCTCTCCATCGACCCGGGCGATGAGGCCCGGCGGGAGCCCGGAGGCGCCGCCGTCCCCGTCCTCGACCTCGACGCGCAGGCGGTCGCGGAGCTCGCCGCGCGAGGCCGACTCGAACTCGCGCCCGGTCAGGAGCGGCCATTGGCACCAGCAAGCCGGACCGTCCCCGCCTCCGCTGAGCGCGTGCTCGACCTCGGGCCACGTCCCGGGACCGGCCGGGAGCACGGAGATGCCGGACGTGGGGGCGGCGACGGCTGCGTCCTGGGCCATGGCGTCGAGGTTACCCCGACCGCGTCCCGCCGACCAGGGTCGGCAGTTCTCCACAGGTCGATGCACAGATGGGGACAACTTACACGGCTGTGGTTCCACAGCGGGTGGACGATAGGGATACGGGGCATGACGCGGAGGAATTCCCCGCGCTGCCGCACCGTGTCCGCGATGTTGTCCACAGGTGGTTCCACACCTGGGGACAGAGTCACATCTCTGTCGTTCCACAGCTGTGCACGGCGGTGGACGCCCGGGCGCCTGGTCAGGACACGACGAGCAAGGACTTGATCGCCTCGCGCCGGTCCATCGCGGCGTAGGCGTCGGCGGCCCGCTCCAGGGGGAACGAGGCGGTGAAGACCCGGCCGGGGTGGATCCGGCCGGACAGCACCAGCGGCAGGAGAAGGGGGAGATCGGTGAGGACCGGGGCCATCCCCCCGCCGATGGTCACGTTCGTGCCGAACAGACGACGGACGGGGATGACGCTGCCGCCGGCCGGGACACCGACGAATCCGACCCTCCCGCCTCCTCGCACCAGGCCGATGGCCTCGTCCATGGACTCCTGCGTGCCCACGCACTCCAGGGCGGCCTCCGCGCGTTCCCCGTCGAGCAGGGCGCGCAGCGCGGGGACCGCCTCCTCCCCGCGCTGGGGCAGGACATCGGTAGCCCCGAACTCACGAGCCAGGTCGGCGCGGTCGCGGTGGCGGCTCATCGCCACGATGCGCGACGCCCCAAGGATCCGCGCGGAGAGCACGGCCGACAGGCCGACGGCGCCGTCCCCCACGACAACGACGCGAGTGCCCGGCCCGACCCCGGCGCTGACAGCCGCGTGGTATCCCGTGCACAGCACGTCCGACAGGGTGAGCAGGTCCGGCAGGAGCGCGTCGTCGGCATCCTCGGGGACGGCGACCAGGTTGCGGTCGGCCAACGGCACGCGCACGTACTCCCCCTGGGCGCCGTCGAGCAGTTCCCCGTCCGCGTCCTCCGACGCCCAGAACGCTCCGTTCTCGCATGACGACGGGAACCCCGCCCGGCACTCCTGGCATGTGCCGTCGCTCAGGCAGAACGGGGCGATGACCGTCTGCCCGGGCCTCACCGAGGAGACCCCCGTTCCGACGCGCTCGACGACGCCGACCAGTTCGTGCCCGATCGGCCGCCCCGGGGGGACGGAGCGGATCCCTCGGTACGTCCACAGATCCGAGCCGCACACGCAGGCCACCCGGACGCGGACAATGGCGTCTCCGGGTGCCCTTAGCTCAGGATCGGGCCGGTCCTCGACACGGACGTCGCGCGGACCGTGGATGGTGACAGCGCGCATGGCGACCTCCTCCTGCTCGGGCAACCGGCCGTTCCCATGCTACGGGCACCGGTCCTGGTCTGCGGGCCAACGGCGGGCCGCAACCATTGTCCACAGGTTCTCCACACAGCGGTCCCCAAGTTGTCCACAGGGTCGTCCACATGCTGGGGAGAACCACGCGGATGTCTTTCCGCAGGTCTGTGATCGCCGGCTGTTTGCCCCGCGGACACCCTTCTCCGCGCCCGCGCCGGGCGCCGACAATGAGGTTAGGCTCCCCTCATGACACGATCCCCCTCCCTGGTCCGCAGGAAGGTCCGCCATGAACTGAGACGCCGTTCCGTCACGGTCACCGCGACCCGCCGCCTCACCCCCGGCATGGTCCGGGTCACCGTCGCGGGGCGCGACCTGGCCGACTTCCAGGCACCGGGACCCGCCGACCATCTCAAGCTGATCCTCCCGGGCGCCGACGACGAGCCGGTCCTCCGCGACTACACGCCGTCGGCCTTCCGGTCCGCCCCCGGCGGACCCGACTCGCCGGTCGAGCCCGACTCCCCGGCGGTCCAGGGCCTTCCCGAGCTCGACATCGACTTCGTCCTCCATGGGGACGAGGGCCCCGCCTCGGCGTGGGCTCGGCGCGCCGCCCCCGGCGACCGCGTGGAGCTGGGCGGCCCGCGCGGATCGTTCCTCCTCGAGCAGGCCGGTGCCTCCGCCGTGCTCATCGCCGACGAGACCGGATTCCCCGCCGTGGCCCGGATGGTCGCCGCTCTGCCCCCCGATGTCGCGGTCACCGCGTTGCTGGCGCCCCTCGATCCCGCCAATGCCGCCTACTTCGACGGAGCCGACGTTCGCGGAGCGGACCTGCGCTGGTTCACCGGCGCGTCGCGCGCCGAGGACCTTGGCATCGCCGTGCGCGCGGTGCCCCAGCGGCCGGGAACATGGTTCTTCCTGGCGGGGGAGACCGGTCTGCTCATCCCCCTGCGCCGCCACCTGCGCCACGAGCGCGGCCTGCCGGCGAGCCAGGTCGTCGCCCAGGGGTACTGGAAGCACGGCGTCGCGGCTCTGGACCACCACGCGCCGCTGGACCCGCAGGATCCGGACTGACCGGATGCGGCCGCCGCGCCGCGGTGACGGACAATGGAAGGGTGACCACGCTCCGGTCGCTCTCCCTGGAGGATCTCCCCGGCGCTCTGCGCGGCATCCTGGGCCCGCATGAGGACTGGTGGGACGTCGACACCCCCTTCGAGGTGCTCCTCGGCTCGGTGGCGATTGGTCATAGAATACACCTATGAGAGCCATCGTCTACACCCGACAGTCCATGGATGCCGCTGGAGAGGGTCGCGCCGTCGCCCGCCAGGCCGAGGACTGCCTCAAACTCGCGGAATCCCGCGGGTGGGATGTTGTCGCCCAGTACGAGGACAATGACATCAGCGCCGCCGGGAAGAAGACACGCCCGGGATTCGAGAAGGTCCTCGCCGACCTCGGAGCCGGGCGCGCCGGTGCCGTCATCGCGTGGAACCTCGACCGCCTCACCCGCAACCGCCGCGACACTGTCCGCCTCATCGAGACCGCCCAGGAAGCCGGTGCCGTCATCTCCGTCGTCCGGGGATCGGATCTCGACATGTCGACCCCGGCCGGGCGGATGACTGCGGATCTCCTCGCCGCCGTCGCCAGGAACGAGATCGAAGTCAAGTCCGACCGCCAACGGCGTGCGAACGAACAGCGGGCCCTCGCCGGGGAAGCGCCGCGAAACGGTCGGAGGCCGTTCGGGTACACCCTCGGGTTGACGGAGACGGTGCCGACCGAGGCCGCGATGATTCGGGACGCCTACGCTCAGCTCCTCGCCGGAGGGAGTCTCACCTCCCTAGCCCGTCAGTGGAACGCATCTGGGGCACTCACGTCGACGGGCCATCGGTGGAAGGCGGATACCGTGCGGAGCGTCGTCGCTGCACCCAGGAACGCGGCCCTTCGCCGCTACCGCGGGGAAGTCGTCGCCACCGGAACATGGCCCGCAATCGTCGACGAAGCACAGTGGCACGCCCTAGTCGCGATCCTGTCCGATCCCTCTCGGTCAACCTCGGACGACCGAGCGATCAAGTACTTGTTGCCGAGGATCGCACTGTGCGGGAAGTGTGGGGCGCGCATGTCGACGGGGAGCAAGGCTCGCGGGCAACGCACGTACAAGTGTCTGGAGCATCATCACCTAGCGGTGAAGGCCCAGCCGATTGACGATTACGTGACAGCCGTCATCGTGGCCCGGCTCGCCCGGCCGGATCTCGCCGACATCGTGGACCCCGGCCCAGACATCGACGTCGACGCGCTGCGCACCGAGGCGAACACGCTACGGGCCCGCATGGCCGAGGCGGCGCGGATGTTCGCCGACGGGACGATCACGGGCGCCCAGCTCGCCAGGATCAACGGGGACGTGACCGCCAGACTGGAGGCCGTAGAGGCCGAGATGTCGGAGGCCGGAGAGCGGGACGTCCTTGCCCGGTTCGTCGACGCGGGAGACGTCGCGGAGGTCTGGGAAGGGCTCGACATCCTGACTCAACGGGAGATCGTCAAGGCCCTGTTCGAGTCGATCACGATCATGTCGCCGGGACCGGGGCATCCGCCCTTCAACCCTGACAACGTCGTGCTGGAGTGGAGGCGCGGAGATGACTGACGTCGTAGTGGAGATCAGATGCGCGAAGTGCAGGCGGGTGTTGCGGTCGGTCACGGATGACGAGGTGCCGGCCGACTGGTCGGGGCGCGTGCATTGGATGAGGTGCCGGAAGTGCGACATCCCAGCCCCGTCGCAGTGGTTTGAGGCCATGGACGCGATGGACTCCGATACGTTTTCAATCGGGGGGTCGCTGCCCTGGTCGCAGGTGCGTAGGGATGTTGGGAAGGCTCGCGTGACTCGCCGGAAGCAAACCGTCTACGTGCGTGTCGCTCGCCCGACGTAGACGGCGGGTCGTGGTACTTTGAGCTAGACATAACAGAGCCCACCGGGTGCACTCGCAGACCAGACGCATTGGGCACGCGCGAACTAGGAGAAGTTCGCCGTGCCCAGTTCCATACTCAAGGCCCGTTCCCGTCTCGGAGTGGCCGCACGTCTCGGAGACAAGGAAGCCGCCCAGGAAGCCCGCCGGGATCTCGCGGCCGCGAAGATCGAGGACTATGTGTCCCGCGTCGTCGCCGAGGCCCCGCCCCTCACTCCCGCCCAGCGTGACCGTATCGCCGCCCTCGTCAAGGCCGGTGGTGCCCGGTGACGACGGCAAAGAGAATCCGCCCCGGCACGGCAACCGAGGCGGACGAAGATCACGGGCAGGCGATCTCCACTCAGGATACCCCGGGTGATCGTCTGGCCGCCATGTTGTCCGGCGTGTATGTCGTCGTCGTGACGATCGACGGGGATCATGTCAGGCGCCGCGTGTACTTGAATCTCCCGGCGGCCCAGCGTGCCCAGGAGCGGGCCCGGGAAC
>JALCNR010000013.1 GCA_022649165.1 Actinomyces sp. | reverse complement strand
TCTACCTCTCGGAGAACGCGCCTCAGCGCATCCGCGGGCCGCTGGTGGCGGTCGACCAGTTCATGATCGTGACGGGCCAGCTCCTGGCCTACACGATGAACGCGATCCTCTCTCACGCCCATGGCGGCCCGCAGGTCGAGGTCGATGGGCAGATGACGGCCTGGGACGACGTCGCCAACAACGCGAGCGCCGTCGCGGCCGTCACCGGCGGCAACGGACAGGCCTGGCGCTACATGCTCGTGCTCGCGACCATCCCGGCCATCGCGCTGTGGATCGGGATGCGCATGATGCCGGAATCCTCGCGGTGGTACGCGGCCAACGGCCACTACGTCGAGGCTGTCGGCGCACTCAAGCGCATCCGCGAGGACGGACGCGACGACATCGCTCAGGAGATCGAGCAGATGGTCGAGGTCAACCGCGCCGAGGCCCAGCAGGAGAAGTGGACGCTACGCCAGACGGTGAGGACGAAGTGGACGCGCAAGATCCTGTTCATCGGCATCTTCATCGGGTTCTTCGACCAACTGACCGGCATCAACACCGCCATGTACTACCTGCCGAAGATCCTCCAGGCGGCCGGATTCTCCGCCGCCAACTCGATCACCCTCAACGTGCTCACCGGCATCGCCTCGTGCATCGGTTCCGCCGTCGGGTTCATCCTGGTCGGCAAGTTCCTCCGCCGCCACGTCGGGATCTACCAGGAGACGGGTGTGACGCTCTCCCTGTTCGCCCTCGCCCTGGTCTTCGGCCTCGGGATCTCCCCCCACATGAACGCCGACGGGTCGATCGCCTCGACCATCCCGCCGTTCCTGCCGTGGCTCGTCGTCATCCTGGTGTCGGTCTTCGTCTTCATCAAGCAGTCGGGCACCGTCAACTGGATCCTCCAGGCGGAGCTGTTCCCCTCCAAGATCCGTGGGTGCGCCCAGGGCGTCTCGGTCGGCTGCCTGTGGCTGATGAACTTCGTCGTCACCTTCGCCTTCCCCGTGATGATCGCCAACCTGGGCGCAGCCTGGACCTACGCGGTCTTCGGCGCGATCAACGTCGTGGCGCTGGTCTTCTACATCAAGGTCGTTCCGGAGACCAAGAACTCCACTCTGGAGGAACTCGAGCTCCAGTTCCGCGAACGCTACTCCTCCTGAGACCGGGTCGTACGTGCTGACGGCCGGGGGTGGTTCATGGTCGAGGCTGAGCAGGACCCGGCCAAGGCGGATCCTTTCGAGGATGCGCTCAAGGCCCGCGGCTATCTGCGCTACGCGTTGGGCGTGTGAGTGACTGCTTCTGGGAGTGTGCGACCGGGGGCTGGAGGGGAGATCCTCCAGCCCCCGGTCGCACACGCGGGGGTTCACGCGCCGGCGCGCGCTGAGCTTCTGGTCAGGAAGAGCTCCTTGACCTCTTCCTTGCTGAGCTGGGCGATGTTGTTGCCGTAGTTGTTGGCGTCGATGGTGTGCTGGGCGAGACTGTCGACGTCGTCCAGTGGGATGCCGAGTTCCTCAAGCGTCGTGCGCAGACCGAGGCTCTTCTTGATCTCGTTGAGGCGGTCCGCCACGGCGTCCGCGTCGGCGAAGCCGATCCGGGCGACCAGTTCGTTGATCTCCGGACGGTGCCTGGCGTTGATGCGGAACCAGGCATCCTCCGTGAAGGCGGTCGCTTCGCCGTGCGGCACGTGGTACCTGGACGTGAGGTAGTAGGAGGCGGCGTGGGAGCCTGTGGTCCCGGTCTGGGAGAAAGCGAGGCCCGCGATGAGGCTGGCCAGCATCATCGCGTTGATGGCCTCCTTATCCTTGTCGTTCGCGGCCTTCTCGAGATTGGCGAATGCGATACGGGCTCCGTTGAGCGCGTTGTTGTCGGTGAGAGGCGTGTGCTTGACGCTGCTGAGGGCGTCGAGGCAGTGGTCGATGACGTCGATCCCGGAGGCGGCGATGACCTTGCCCGGTGCGGAGTACACAAGCTCCGGGTCGACGACGGCGACTTGCGGGTAAAGCAGTGGGCTGCCCAGGGGGAACTTGATGCCGCGCTCCTCCCAACTGATGATCGCGACGGGCGTGACCTCGCTGCCGGTGCCAGCCGTGGTCGGGACGGCGATCAAGGGCAGGGCTCCGGTGACGGGGGAACCGGTCACCAACTGCTCTGCGGTCAGGCCGGATCCGAGGGCTGCGGCGGCTGCCTTGGAGGCGTCCAGCACGGAGCCTCCGCCCAGCGCGATGATGCCGTCGGCGTTCGCCCGTCGGGCGGCGGCCACTGCGCCGTTGACGTTGGCGACGGTCGGATTGGGGTCGACCTCGTGGAAGACGCCCTGGATGATCCCGGCGGACCCGTCGACGACCTCCTGGGCGATCCCCGACTTCACCATGAAGGGATCCGCGACGAGCAGAACGCGCGTGTGCCCGGTCGCAGCGAGGTGCTTGCTGATGTTGCGCGCCTCCCCGACACCGAAGAAGATCCGGGTGGGCGAGTATTGCGTCCATGCAGACATGTGTGCCTTCCTTCCTGCGTCCGCCACGGCAGCTCTGGCGACGGGGCGTGGACGTGCTATCCGTGTCGCCGAGACAGTCGCAGTCGATTGACGTGTGATTGTATGAAAACTTTCCGTCGGTCGTCCGCACAGGTGCGGTACGCCGTCGCGCGAGCTGGCGGCGCTTCCGTGTGGCCGTGAACGGCGACGAACGTTCTGCGGTGCTGTTGAGACTCCGCCCGCGGCTGAGACCAATGCGCCACGGTCAGCGCCCCAATCCATGTCCTATCATATAGGGAGATTGAGACGGGTATGTAAGGACTATTGGCCCGTTCTGGCATGTCCGAGCGCCCCTATGCGCGCTCCGCCGTGTTGCGCGGCCTGAAATGGGCAAAGAAGAAGGCCGTGGCACCGCTGTGTGCCACGACCGTGGATTGGTGGGGTCCTCGACGCCGTCCGTCGCCGGTCGGCGTGGGTCCGGGATCGGTCACATCCGATCCGCCACCGTCACTTGCCCATCGCGTCGTTCACATACGAGGCGACTATGAACGGGACGATGAGCACGCCGGCCAATCCGCTGGCGATGACGACGGCGGGATGGGACGCCATGACACCCGCGACGATCGCGACCACGAAGACCGCGACAAGCGCGAGGATCCCGAGGCGGACGCCCCTGGCCACCGGCGCGGATGCGTCGCGAGTGGCTGGAGGCGTGTGGACGAGGCGGCTGCCCGCCTCGCGTACGGCGATTGCTGACATGTTGTGCTCCTGTTCGACGTGCCGCGCAGGAGCGGTCCACCGGGCCGCGCCCCGCACGGCTCTGTGGCATCCCCGGTCTTCCGGAGACATCACTATTGTAAGGACAAATTGGACGAGGCGTCCAGTGTGGCGCGTCACTCCCCTGCGGAGCCTGCGCCCGGCGAGTTCTCGACAGCCGGAGGGCCCCGGGACCACGCGGTCCCGGGGCCCTCCTCACGGCTCCCCGGAGGGGCCGCTCCACTGCTCAGGCAGCGGGCAGGCACTCAGATGCGGGCGATGTGCTCCGCCTGCAGGCCCTTCTGGCCCTGAGTGATCTCGAACTCAACCTTGTCGCCCTCGTCGAGGGTGCGGAAGCCCTTGGCTTCGATGTTGGAGAAGTGGGCGAACACGTCGGCCGAACCGTCATCGGGGGTGATGAAACCGTAGCCCTTGTCCGCGTTGAACCATTTGACGACACCAGTGGTCATGAATGCGCTGTCCTTCTGGGAAGCCCCGCGCAGGGGAATTGAATCCGATCTCGGTCGAGACCGGAGCAGTCACGCACTCACCTGCAACCACCACGGAACCGCATGTACTGCCAATGAAGCTGTGAATCTACGCCGTTCAGGCTACTCCACGGGGGCGTGCCGGGGGAGCGGCAAAGGTCACAGCTTGGTCTCGGTGTCGAGCCGGGGGGCGCCGTTCTCGCCGTCCGCCCGTGCCGCTCCGGTCCCCGTGCCGCCTCCGCGTCGTCCCGCCACGGGGCGCTCCTCGGCGGACGTGGGCTCCGTCACGCTAGACTGGATCCGAGCCTGTTCCACCCGCCTCCAGCTCGCAGGAGAGTGTCATCACGTGCCGCACGCAGCCGCCCTGACTGCGGGCCCCGCTGCGCGTCGGACGCGGCTCCGGCGGGCGCGGCGACCCCGAAGATCGCCGCGCACGGCCGGTGGCGTCGCCGGAGCCACCCTCGTCCTGGCCGGCGGCCTCCTGTGGGACATCCCGGGACTCGAACCCGCGGGCGAGCGCATGCTCGGCATCTTCCTCGCCGCCATCATCCTGTGGGCGAGCGAGGCGATCCCACTGGTCGCGACCTCGATGGGGATCCTCCTCGCGGAGGTCCTGCTGATCTCCTCCGACGGCCTGTTCGACGTCGCGGACGACGCTGGCGCCGTCCCGGCTGCGGACTACCTCGCCGCACTGGCGAGCCCCGTCGTCGTCCTCTTCATCGGCGGCTTCATGATCGCCGCGGGCGCCACGAAATTCGACGTCGGCCGTGTGCTCTCCTCCGCGATCCTGCGCCCGCTCGGCGGGCGCCCCCGTCCCACGCTGCTGGGGGTGATGGCGGTGACGGCGACGCTCGGCATGTTCATGTCGAACACGGCGACCACCGCGACGATGTTCGCCATCATGCTGCCTGCCATCACGGCTCTGGAGGATGCCCGGTCCCGCACCGCGATGGCGCTGGCGATCCCCGTCGCGGCGTCGGTGGGCGGCATGATGACGCCGGTCGGCACCCCGCCCAACGCGATCGCCATCGGGATCCTGGCCGATCAGGGCATCCGGGTGACCTTCCTCGACTGGGTGCTCCTATCGCTGCCCGTGGCGGTCCTCCTCATCCTCGTCGCCTGGGCGTTCCTCGCCTGGCGGTACCTCGACGCGTCGTCCCCGCTCGCGCTGGACGCCGACGCCCGGCTGGACACCTCGCGCCCGGCCGTCACGTTCTACGCGATCGCCGGGCTCGCGATCCTCGGGTGGCTCACGGAGCCGCTCCACGGTCTCAGCTCCTCCACCGTGTCCTTGGCCGCCGTGGTCGCGCTGCTGGCGCTGCGCGTCATGGACGGCGAGGACGTCAAGCGTCTGGACTGGCCGGTCCTCTGGCTGGTGGCCGGCGGCATCGCGCTGGGCCGCGGCGTCGGCGACACCGGGCTGGACAGCTGGCTCATCGGAGCCGTCCCGTGGGGCGGCATCCCGGCGGCCCTGGTGCTGCTGGCCGTGGCCGCGATCTCCTGGGGCGTGTCGAACTTCGTGTCCTCGACGGCGGCGGCGAACCTGCTGGTCCCCATGAGCATCGGGATCTCCATCTCGGTCGCGAACTCGACGGCCGAGGTCGCCGTCGTCATGGCGCTGGCCTGCTCCTTGGGCATGTGCCTGCCCGTGTCCACCCCGCCCAACGCGATCGCCCATGCCACAGGGCTGGTGCCCACGCGCGACATGGTGCGCATCGGCCTGCTGGTCGGCGGGCTGGGCGTGCTGCTCCTGTCCGTGGCGGCGCCCCTCCCGTGGTCCTGGCTGGGGCTGACATGAGCGGGCGTCCGGCGGGGGGAGCACGACCCGTGCCCGCGGAGCCGCCCTCGTTCCCGGATCCGTCCCCGCAGGGGCGGGCGTGGGCGCTGGTCCTCGGCGACGACGCGCGCGGGCTGGTCGCGCGGGCCCGCTCCGCGCTCGCGGGCGCGGTCCCCGGCGCCGCCGTGATGTCGCTGGTCCCGGGGGACGCGGCCGGGGGCCGCGGCTCACACGACATCGGCGAGGGCGCCCCGCTGCTGGTCGTGGCGACGGCCGAGGTGGAGGACATCGGAGCGGCGATCGGCGCGGAGCCGGTGCGCGCCCTGGCCGGCGACGCCCCCTGCGTCGTCCTCACCGACCGGGCGGCGCACGCCGACCTCGCGCCCGTCGTGGCCGCCGGGCGGCTGGCCGCCGTGGTCCCGGCCCACGAGGAAGCGGCGCTGACCCGCGAACTCGCCGGGATCGCCCTCGACCGGATGGAGGAGCGGGGGTGGAGCGACGGGCGTCGGCTCCTCGTCCTGGGCGGCCCGGCCGCGGCGTCTGCGGCCGAGACCGACGACCTGCTGCGCCTGGACGACCCGCATGCGCTTCGGCGCTTCCTCGCGGGCGTCGAGCGCGTCGTCGGTCCCCGTCCCCGGGTGGCGGTGCCGGCGGGGACACGGCTGTGCGAGCAAGGCGGAGAGCCACCACCCCTCACCCTCGTCATGGAGGGGCTCGTGGCGCTGCACCAGGACACAGCGCACGGGCCGGTGACGCTGCACCAGGCGTCGACGGGACGTGTCATCGGGCTGGTGTCCCTGGTCTCGGGCGGCCAGGCGTGGTTCACGGCACGGACGACGACCCCCTGCACACTCGTCATGCTCTCGCGCGCGGAGATCGTGACCGCCGTCCAGGCGGACCCCGGCGTGTCGCGGGACCTCGCCCTGCTGGCCGTGCGCTCGCTGCTCACCCGCCTGCTGCGCGCCGAGGAGCTCCATGTCGACATGCGCCTGCTGGCCGACGAGCTCGAGGTCGATCGCCGGAGCCTGGCCGACGCCCTGGAGGACCTGCACACCGCCCGCGCCGAACTGGTCGAGCGCACGCGCCTGGCGATGCTCGGCGAGCTGTCGGCCGGCATCGCCCACGAGCTCAACAACCCGGTGAGCGCCCTGGAACGCGCCGTGGAGCACCTGGCCCGCGACCTCGTGCGCCTGCTCGGGCACGCCCCCGGGCTGGGGCCGGCGGCCCGCGCGATCCGGCAGTCGGCCGACGCCCCGGCCCTGTCGACCGCGGCCGAACGGGCGCTCACCTCGTCGTTCCTTCCCGTGACCGGAGGGGACCGGGCGCTGGCCCGGAGGCTCGTGCGCGCGGGCGTGCCGGACGCCGCGACGGCCGCCGAGCTGCTGGCCCTGCCCGAGTCCGTCCGCCGCGACGTCCTTCTGGGGGCGCGCATCGGGTCGTCGCTGCATTCGATGGAGTCCGCGTCCCACAGGATCGCGGGGCTCGCGTCCTCGCTGCGGTCCTACGCGCGGCCCGAGGGCGAGGAGCCGGTTCCCACCGATGTCCTGAGGAGCCTCGACGACGCCCTGCGGCTGACCGAGCACCGCCTGCGCGGCATCCGGGTCGACCGTCGCCTGGAGCAGGTGCCGGAGGTGATGGCCCGGCCCGGGACCCTCGAGCAGGTCTGGATGAACCTGCTGGTCAACGCCGCGGATGCGATCGCCGATGAGCGGGAGGATCTGGCGGCGCGCCAGGCCTGGGCGCAGGAGGCCGAGGAGCCGGCGCTCCCCGCACGGGGGACATCGCCGGCGCGCGTGATGGTCCGGGCCGTGCGCCAGAGCGCGTCGGACGGGCGGGACATGGTCGTGGTGGCGATCGAGGACAACGGCCCGGGGGTGTCGCCGGAGCTGCAGGCCAGGATGTTCCGCCCGCACTTCACCACGCGCGGCGGGCGCGTCGAGTTCGGCCTCGGGATGGGACTGTCGATCGCGCAGTCGATCGTCACCGCGGCGGGAGGCTCCATCACGGTGGAGTCGCGTCCCGGATGCACCCGGATGCGCGTCGCTCTCCCCGTCGCGCCCGGAGAGAAGGGGAGGGAGCGATGATGCTGACCATCCTGGTCCTGGAGGACGAGGACGACGTCCGCCACGAGATCGAGCGCGATCTCGACCCGTTCGCCTCGGCCGTCCGCCTCGAGGCGGCCAGCGACGCCGACGACGCGTGGGCGGCCATCGAGGACGTCCTGGCCGACGGCGACCGGCTCGCGCTCGTCCTGGCCGACCACCGTCTGCCGGGGCGCACGGGGGTGGACTTCCTGGTGGAAGTCGCCCGTGACCCGCGGACCCGGGGGGCCCGCACGGTTCTCGTGACGGGGCAGGCGGGACAGGCCGACACGGTCCGTGCGCTCAACGACGCCGGCCTGGACCACTACATCGCCAAGCCCTGGGATCCGCGTGAGCTCGCGGCGGTCGTCCGCGACCAGCTCACGGAGTACGTGCTGGACCAGGAGGCCGACCCCCTGCCGGTGCTCCCGGTCCTGGACGAGGTCCGCATCATGGAGGCCCTGCGACACCGCTCCTGAGCGGTCGCACGATGCCGCGCCGGAGCGCCCGCCGGCGCGGCATCCCGGGGGTCAGGACGCGGTCCAGGCGATCGGATCGTCGACGACGCGCTGGAGGACCCGGTGGGCGGCACCCGTCACCGCCAGAACGGCAGAACGGGGGACGATGCGGATCTCCGGCTCGGACCACGCGGACTGGAGGACGCGCGCACGCAGCTCCGCCAGCGCCGATGGGATGAGGTCCGGCCCGATCTCGGCGACGATGCCACCCAGGAGGATCTCGGGGATGTCCACCGTGTTGATGACCGCCGCCAGGGCGCGTCCGAGCGCAGCGCCGCCCTCGTCGATCGCGACGCGGGCCGCGGGGGAGCCGGCCCGCGCAGCGGAGGCCACATCGGTGGGGGTGGAGCCTTCGGGCAGCCCGGCGCGTCGGGCCAGCGCGCGCAGGCCCAGGTACGCCTCCAGGCAGCCGGTGGCGCCGCAGGAGCAGAGCGGCCCGGAGGGGTCGGCGCAGATGTGCCCGATCTCCCCGGACCAGCCGTGGGCGCCTGACAGGGGACGGTGGTCGACGATGATGCCAGCGCCGATGCCGACCTCGCCCGACACGTAGATGAACGACGCGGGGCCGTCGGAGGCGCCGGGCCGCGGGTTCGCGACGGCGAAGGCGGCGAGGTCGGCCTCGTTGGCGACCATCAGGGGGCGCAGGCCGGCCAGCGGAGTCAGGAGCTCCTCCAACGGGAGGTCCCGCCATCCCAGGTTGGGGGCCAGGGCGAGGGCGTCGCCGGAGACGAGTCCCGGCAGCGCCAGACCGGACCCGACGACGCGCGCATCGTCGAGGGCGTCCCCGGCGGTGGCCTCTTCGAGCGCTCCGCGCCCGAGGTCGGCCAGGAGCGCCAGCGTCGACGCCGGATCCGAGTGGGCGAAGTCGCCGGTCTGGGAGGCTTCGGCGAGCACCTCCCCGGTGAGGTCGACGGCGCGCGCGGCCAGGTAGCTGATGTTGACCTCGAGCCCCAGGGAGATGACGGCGCCCGGGCGCGGAGCCAGGCGGACGGCGGGCCGGCCGCGGGTCGCCTCGGGCGCGGGGCCGACCTCACGGACCAGTCCGGCGTGGACCAGCTCGTCGACGAGCCGAGACACCGTGGCGCGCGTGATGCCGGTTCGGGCGGCGATATCGGCGCGCGAGATGGCCCCTGGAGCCTCCAGGACGTGGCGCAGGACCAGAGACAGGTTCATGGCGCGCAGGCTCTCTGCCTTCACTCCGGTGCGGGCGCGCCCCGCGGCGCGCCCAGGGGCCCTGGAGGTGGAGCGGGCGGGAAGCCTGTGGGGCGAGGTCGGGGCTGCGCTCGCGGGGCGTGCGGCGGTCATGGTCTGACTGTACGCGGGCCGGGCGAACGGGCCCGGGCGTTCGCCCGAGGGCGCCGTGGAGGAGGCGCCCGCGGGTGGAGGGGCACCCGGATCTTGTGAACCGCTGGACATGGGGCTATCGTATGCGTATTGTTTTGTTCAGCAACAAAACGGGACCGCGTGCGGCAGAGATGCTCCGCGGATGCACACGGAGGTGTCAGCGATGAGTGACCTGTGGGATGTCGATCCGATTCCGTTCGTCGGGACATCGGACCCGCGCCAGGGCCTGGGATTCCGGTACTACCAGCCGGAGCGCGTCGTCGCCGGCCGGCCGATGAAGGACTGGCTGCGTTTCGCCGTCGCCTACTGGCACACCTTCGATCAGCGGCTGGTCGACCCCTTCGGGGAGGGGACCGCCCGGCGCCCCTACGATCGCTTCACGGACCCGATGGACCTGGCGCTGGCCAAGGTGGACTACGCCTTCGAGTTCTTCGCGAAGCTGGGCGTCGGATACTTCTGCTTCCACGACCGCGACCTGGCGCCCGAGGGCGACACCCTGCGCGAGACGAACGCGAACCTCGACCGCGTCGTCGACCGCATCGAGGAGCGCATGCGCGACAGCGGCGTGAAGGTCCTGTGGAACACGTCCAGTCTCTTCACGAACGCCCGTTTCGTCTCGGGCGCTGCGACCTCGCCCTTCGCGGAGATCTACGCCTACGCGGCCGGCCAGCTCAAGCACTCCCTGGAGATCGCGAAGCGCCTGGGGGCTGCGAACTACGTCTTCTGGGGCGGGCGCGAGGGGTATGAGAACCTCTGGAACACCGACCTCAAACGCGAGCAGGACCACATCGCGCGCTTCTTCCACATGTGCGTGGACTATGCCCGCGAGATCGGATTGGACGCCCAGTTCCTCATCGAGCCGAAGCCGAAGGAACCGGCCACCCACCAGTACGACTTCGACGCCGCCACCGCCATCGCCTTCCTCCAGGCTCACGACCTGGCCGGCGACTTCAAGCTCAACCTCGAGGGCAACCACGCGAACCTGGCGGGACACACCTACGCCCACGAGATCCGCGTGGCGCGGGCGGCCGGGATGCTGGGCTCGCTCGACGCGAACCAGGGCGACAAGCTGATCGGATGGGACATCGACGAGTTCCCCTCCGACCTCTCCGAGACCACCGCGGTCATGTGGGAGGTCCTGGACGAGGGCGGGATCGGCCCCCATGGCGGCCTCAATTTCGACGCGAAGCCGCGCCGGACGTCGTTCCTGGCCGAGGACCTGTTCCGCGGCCACATCGTCGGCATGGACTCCTACGCCGCCGGCCTGCTGGTGGCTGCGAAACTCCACGAGGACCGCGTCATCGAGGACCTGGTGTCGCAGCGTTACGGTTCCTTCGACGCCGGGATCGGCGCGACGGTCGAGGACGGCTCCGCCACGCTGGCCGCCCTGGAGGCTCACGCCCTGGATGTGCCGCAGGCGGAGCTGCTGGCCTCCACCCGCTCCGACCACCTGGAGTCGGTCAAGGCGACGCTCAACAACTACCTCGTCGCCGCACTGGCCGAGGCCTGAGGGCACCGATCATGACCACGACGAAGACGCCGGCCGCGGGGGAGGAGCCCGGGCGCCCCTATGTCGCGGGCGTCGACTCCTCGACGCAGTCGTGCAAAGTCCTCATCGTCGATCCGATCAGCGGAGCCGTCGTGCGCGAGGGGCGTGCCCCCCATCCCGAGGGGACCGAGGTCGACCCCGAGGCCTGGTGGGAGGCGTTCCTCCAGGCGGCGGACCGGGCCGGCGGGCTCGATGACGTCGCGGCCCTGTCAGTGGGCGGCCAGCAGCACGGCATGGTCTGCCTGGACGCCGAGGGACGGGTCATTCGCCCGGCGATCCTGTGGAACGACACCCGCTCGGCCGGGGCGGCGGCCGCCCTCGTCGAGGAGGCGGGGAGGGGCGACGCGGAGGCGGGAGCGGCCTGGTGGGCGGATGCCACAGGGTCCGTGCCCGTCGCGTCTCTGACCGTCACGAAACTGCGATGGCTGGCCGACAACGAGCCGGCGGGCGCCGCGAGGATCGCAGCCGTGTGCCTGCCCCACGACTGGCTGACCTGGCGCATCGCCGGAACCGGGCGCCTCGGGGACCTGGTCACCGACCGCTCGGACGCCTCCGGGACCGGATACATGGCACGTGAGGGCGCGGGCCCCGGCGGGCCCGGCGTCGGCGAATACAGGCTCGACATCCTCGCCCGGGCGCTCAGGATCGACGAGGCCGCCGCTGCGGCCATCCGCCTGCCGCGGATCCTGGGTCCCCGGGATACCGCCGGGCATGGGGACCCGCGTCGAGGATGGGGGCACATCGTGCTCGCGCCGGGGTGCGGCGACAACGCGGGGGCGGCGCTGGGCCTGGGGCTGAAGCCGGGCGAGGCCATGCTGTCCCTGGGCACGTCGGGAGTGGTGGCCGTCGTCTCGGAGCATTCGGTGGCCGATCCCTCGGGACTGGTCACGGGGTTCTCGGATGCGAGCGGGCAGTGGCTGCCGCTGGCGTGCACGCTCAACGCCTCGCGGATCATCGATGCGATGGCGGCCGTGATCGGCGCCGGCTACCGGGAGTTCGACGACCTGGCCCTGTCCGTCCCCTCGGCCGGCGGCCTGGTCCTTACCCCCTTCTTCGAGGGCGAGCGCACCCCGAACCTGCCCGACGCCACGGCGTCGCTGACGGGGATGACCCTGGCCAACGCCGACCGGGCGCATGTCGCGCGGGCGACGGTGGAGGGGCTGCTCACCCTGATGGCCGGGGCGCTGGACGCCGTGCGGGCCGTGGGGGCGCCCGTCGAGCGTGTGCTCATGGTCGGCGGCGGGGCGAAGTCCGTCGCCGTGCAGCAGCTCGCCGCGTCGATTCTGGAGGTCCCGGTGGACCTGCCGGACCCGGGGGAGTACGTGGCGCTCGGGGCGGCCAGGCAGGCGGGGTGGGTGATGAAGGGGGTGGTGCCGTCGCCATGACCTGACAGGATGGGCGGGGGGCGAGGCCCGGTCCTTGCGCGATACCGCGTGTTTCGTGGGCGAATTGCAGTCGAAACGCTTCACATGGGTGGGGGCGGGAGAGGACGGAGAGATGAGCACCATCAAGGACGTCGCCCGGAGGGCGGGCGTCTCGATCTCGACGGTCTCCTACGCGCTCTCCGGGAAGCGGTCCGTGTCCGAGGAGACGCGCAGCAGGGTCGAGGCCGCGGTGCGGGCCTTGCGCTACCGGCCCAACGCCGGCGCGCGGATCCTCGCGTCCGCGCGGACCCAGATCCTCGCCCTGTCCGCGCCGATGCACGACCACACGTATCCGGCCGCCTTCATGACCTTCGTCCGCGCCGTCACGCAGGCCGCCCACGATCACGACTACGACGTGGTCCTGCTGACCGAGTGCGACGACGCGGCGTGCGAGAGCATCTCGAGGGTCGTCTCGACCGGGCTCGTCGACGGGGTCATCCTCATGGACGTCGTGGGCGAGGACGCCCGCGTGCCGCTGCTCCGCGCACTGGGAGTCCCGAGCGCGGTCATCGGCCTTCCCGAGGACCGCGAGGGGATGTCGTGCGTGGATATGGATTTCGGCCGCGCCGCGCGCATGTGCGTGGCGCGGCTCGCCGACGCCGGGTGCGTCCAGATCGGCCTCGTCGGCCAGCCGCAGGCCCTTTACGACCGCGGCCTCACCTTCGCGGTGAGGTTCCGCGAGGCGTTCCAGGACGAGTGTCGGGAGCGGAGGCTGGGCGCGGCGGTGACGACCTCGGACGCGCCGGGTGCCGTCGCGCGGCTGCGGACCTCTCTGCACGGGCTCGACGCCGTCGTCCTCGACTGCGGCGAGTACGCCGTCGAGCAGGTGCTGGACGAGCTGCGGGAGACGGGGGAGCATCGCCTCGTCGGGGCCGCGCAGGGGCTGTCGATCGTCGTGGGTGGGCCGTCCTTCGACCCGGGGCGGTTCGATCCCCCGCTGGATGCCGTACCGGTGGATCCTGTCCGCTCCGGGAGCACGGCCGTGAGCCTGCTGCTGGGGCAGGTCGATGGCGGGACCGCCGAGTCGGTGGAGCTCTATGCCCCGTCATGGGTGCGCCACGGATCGGTCCGGAACGGCGGGGGACTCTCATGAGCCGCATCCGGAGGAGCCTGCGCGTTGTCGAAACGCTTCGATTCCCGTCCGGGCCATCCATCTCGAGGTCTCCCCCGTGCGGGGGACGATCGCGGGAGGAGGGGCCGCGGTTCCCGGACCGGGACATGCGCGGCGCGCACCCCGTGGGACCCGGGCTCGCGGGACTCAACGAACTCAAGGAAGAGAACTCAAGGAAGAGGTGGACAGGAATGCGCATGATGAGGACACTGACGGCCGGTGCGGCCGTCGTGGCGATGACGGCCGCAATGGCCGCGTGCTCGTCGGCCGGGGAGTCGGACAGCTCCTCGGGGGACACCGGCGACACGCTGACGATCTGGGACTACGAGAGCGACGACTCCGCGATGGGCAAGGCGTGGGCGCGCGCCATCGAGATCTTCGAGGAGCAGCACCCCGGCGTCACGGTCAAGACCGAGGAACAGACCTTCGAGCAGATCCAGAAGAACGCGAAGATCGTCCTCACCGGTGACTCCGTCCCGGACGTCATGGAGTACAACAAGGGCAACGCCACCGCCGGCCAGCTCGCCTCGCAGGGGCTCATCGCCGACCTGAGCGACGAGGCGGCCTCGCGGGGCTGGGACACGAAGATCCCCGAGTCCATCGCGACGACGGCCCGGTACACCGAGGACGGCCTGATGGGGTCGGGGAGCTGGTACGGCGTCCCGAACTACGGCGAGTACGTGCTGGTCTACTACAACAAGGACATGTTCGCGGACGCGGGCGTCGAGGTGCCCACCACCATGGAGGACCTCACGAAGGCGATGGACGCCTTCGTCGAGAAGGGGCAGACGCCGCTGGCCGAGGCCGGTGCGGAGTACCCGATGGGGCAGCTGTGGTACGACCTCGCGCTGACGCATGCGGATGACCAATTCATCCGCGACTACCAGTTCTTCGACAACAAGGTGGACTGGACGTCCGGGCCGGTCGTCGAGGGGGCGAAGGATCTGAAGTCCTTCGTCGACGCGGGCTACATCGACACGAACTCGACGGGGCTGACCGCCGAGGACATGGGCACCGCCTTCATCGCCGGGAAGTACCCGATGATGGTCTCGGGCTCCTGGTGGTTCGGGCGGATCCAGACCGAGATGACCGCGGAGTGGGGCCAGTTCCTGTTCCCCGCCGACTACACCGCCGGCTCGTCCGGCAACCTGTGGGTCGTTCCCGAGAACGCCGAGAACAAGGACCTCGCAGCGGACTTCATCGACATCACCCTGTCCGACGAGGTCCAGGAGATCCTGGGCGAGAACGGCGGCCTCCCGATCCTCGGCGATCCCTCGACGATCGCGGATCCGGCGACCCGGGAGTTCACCGAGAACTTCCAGACGCTGGCGAACGGCGACAAACTCGCCTACTACCCGGATTGGCCGGTGGCCGGATTCTATGACCAGGTGGTGTCGAACCTGCAGTCCCTGGTCAGCGGCTCCAAGACTCCGGAACAGGCTATGAGCGACCTCGGCGCCGTCTATGACGAGGGCGTCGCGGACCTCACAGGCGAGTGAGCGTTGCGGGGCGCCGGCCGGATGCCCCGCCGGCGCCCCGCCTCCCGGCGAAAGGACACGCGATGGCAATCTCAGCGGTGGTCGGCACCCGTGCCGAAGACGGCACCGGGCCGGGTCCCCGGACGAGGAGGAAGCGGAGGCGGGCCGGATACTGGCTCTATCTCGCCCCCGGGCTGATCGGCTTCTCCGTCATCATCCTCATCCCGTTCTGCACGAACCTGTATTACTCGATGACGAAGTGGAAGGGGGGGATGTCGAAGCAGAGATTCATTGGATTCGACAACTATGCGACGCTGATGCACGACCAGGCATTCTGGTTGTCGTTCACAAACTCGATCTTCATGATCGTCGCCATGGTGGTCATTCCGACGCTCATCGGGCTGCTCCTGGCCGCCGTCCTGTTCGACTATGTCGGCAAGCACTTCAGCTCCGGTGTCGCCTCCTTCCTGCGAGCCACCTACTACCTGCCCCAGATCCTGCCGGTGTCGGTGGCCGGCATCTTGTGGAACTGGGTGCTCAACGCGGAGAACGGCGCTCTCAACCAGATCCTGTCCGGCCTCGGCGTCGCCGACCCCCCCAACTGGCTCGGATCGACCGGCACGGCCCTGCCGTCTGTGATGCTCGTCCTCATCTGGATTCAGATCGGCTATCCGACCGTCATCTTCATGTCGGCCCTGCAACGCGTCGATCCAGAGCTCTACGAGGCGGCGGAGATCGACGGGGCGGGATGGTGGCAGCGGTTCCGGGCGATCACGATCCCCCAGATCAAGCCCGAGACCTTCGTGATCGTCCTGACGTGCACCGTCGCAGCGCTCAAGGTGTTCGCCCCGGTCTACGTGCTGACCAGGGGCGGCCCGGAGAGCTCCACGCTCGTGCCCTCCTACTACTCCTACCTCAACTTCTTCGACAAGTCGAAGGTCGGGTACGGCGCGGCGATCGCCACCGTGCTGACGATCGTCATCCTCATCGTGGCCATCGCCATCCAGGTGCTCCAGAACCGATCGGCTCGACGCGACGAGGAAGGACGATGACATGGAGACCATGACTCAGGTGGCGCGCGGGGTGAGGGATCCCGGTCCGGAGGAGAACACGAGGGACCGCTTCCACCGCGGCGCGGGCCGGTGGGTGGTCCTGGCGGCGTGCGGGATCTTCGCGCTGCTGATGATCTCGCCGTTCATCCTCATGCTGCTCAACGCCTTCAAGACGTCGGCGGACTACTCGGTCAACGGCCCGCTCTCCTGGCCCCAGCGACTCGACTTCGAGGGGCTCGCCTTCTTCTGGGAGCGCACCCGGTTCCCGGTGAAGCTGTGGAACTCGATCTGGACGTCCGGCCTGGTGGCGCTGTTCGCCGTGCTCCTGTCCCTCCTCAACGCCTACGCGATCGGCATCGGGAAGGTCAAGGGCAGCCCGTTCCTGGTCGGCCTGTTCCTCATCGCGAACATGCTGCCCCAGGAGGTGATGATCTACCCGCTGTTCACCATGGCGCAGAAGGTCGGGCTCAACGACAACCCGTGGAGCATTGTCATCATCTTCACCGTCATCCAGTCGGCGTTCGGGACCTACCTCCTGGCCTCGGTCATGGGGACATTCCCGAAGGCCCTGCTCGAGGCCGCCGAGCTGGACGGAGCTTCGCGGTGGCGGATCCTGTGGGACGTGGTCTTCCCGATCGTGCGCCCCACGATGGGCGTCCTCATGACCTTCTTCTTCATCTGGACGTGGAACGAGTTCTTCATCCCGCTGGTCATGCTCACCTCCAACGTCAACCAGACCGTTCCGATCGCGCTGTCCTCCTTGCAGGGCGACCGCATGCTCGACGTTCCCACTCTCAACGCCGGCGCCCTGATGTCCCTGGTCCCGACGTTCATCTTCTTCCTGATCTTCCAACGGACGCTCTCGCGGGGAATCACCGCGGGTTCCGTCAAGTGACGCCCGTCGGCGTCCCCACCCTGCCGAGGAGGCATATATGAAATTCTCCAACGGATACTGGCTGCCGCGTGACGGCTGGACGGTCGAGAGGGCGAGGCAGATCCAATCCGTGGGGGTCGTCGACGACGGTCGCGCCATCGAGGTCTTCGCCCCCGTCAGGAGCGTCGAGACCCGGGGGGACGTGCTCAACACCGGCGCCTTCACCGTGCGGTACCGGGCGGTCGCGCCCGGAGTGCTCAGGGTGGACATCGTGCGGTGGCGCGGCCGCGTGGGCACCGGTCCGGCGCTCCCACTCTCCCTCCCCGCGGACTACCGCGGCGAGATCGAGGAGGACGGGACGTCGGTCACGTTGCGCGCGGAGGACCTCACGGTGACCGTGCGGCGCTCGGGCGGCTGGGAGGCGTCCTTCGCCTCGGCGGGCCGCCATCTCACCTCCAGCCTGGAGCGCTCGGTGGGGCTCGCGATCGATCCCCGGGGGACGCGGTACACCTTCGAGCAGCTCGGGATGGCGCCGGGAGAGCGGATCCACGGCATGGGCGAGCGCTTCGGCGCGTTCACGAAGAACGGCCAGAGCGTCGACATCTGGAACGAGGACGGGGGCACCTCCTCCGAACAGGCCTACAAGAACGTGCCCCTGTACCTGTCGACGGCCGGCTACGGCGTCCTCGTGCTCGACCCGGGCGACGTGTCCTTCGAGGTGGCCTCCGAGGCGGTCTCCCGCGCGCAGTTCTCGGTGAGGGGAGACCACCTGGCATACCTGCTCATCGACGGGCCGACGGGCAAGGACGTGCTCGAACGGTACACGGCGATCACCGGGCGTCCCCCGGCCGTCCCAGCATGGAGCTACGGGCTGTGGTTGACGACCTCGTTCACGACCAGCTACGACGAGCAGACGGTCACCTCCTTCGTCGACGGCATGGCGGCGCGGGGCCTGCCCCTGAGCGTCTTCCACTTCGACTGCTTCTGGATGAGGGGCTTCCACTGGACGGATTTCGTGTGGGACCCGGACACCTTCCCGGATCCGCGGGGGATGCTGGCCCGGCTCAAGGCGCGGGGGCTGCGGATCTGCGTATGGATCAATCCCTACATCGCGCAGAGGTCCCGTCTGTGGGACGAGGGCGCGCGGCGGGGCTACCTGCTGCGCACGGAGGACGGGGGGATCTGGCAGACGGACATGTGGCAAGCGGGAATGTCGCTGGTCGACTTCACGAACCCGCAGGCCGTCGCCTGGTACCAGAATGAGCTGCGCGCCGTGCTGGACATGGGGGTCGACTGCTTCAAGACGGACTTCGGCGAGCGCGTCCCGGTCACCGGGGTGCGCTGGTCGGACGGCGCCGACCCCGTCGGAATGCACAACATGTACAGCTACCTCTACAACCGGACGGTCTTCGAGGTCCTCCGCGAGGCGCGCGGGGAGGGGGAGGCGGTCCTGTTCGCGCGGTCCGCGACCGTCGGCGGCCAGTCGTTCCCCGTGCACTGGGGCGGGGACTGCGAGTCCACCTTCGCCTCGATGGGCGAGACCCTGCGAGGCGGGTTGTCCCTGGCGATGTCCGGCTTCGGCTACTGGAGCCATGACATCGGCGGATTCGAGGGGACCCCCGATCCCGGGGTCTTCAAGCGCTGGCTCGCCTTCGGGCTGCTCTCCTCGCATTCGCGTCTGCACGGCTCGGACTCCGTGCGCGTCCCGTGGGCCTTCGACGAGGAGGCCGTGGAGGTGACTCGCACGTTCACTCACCTGAAGATGCGGCTGATGCCCTATCTGGGCGGGGCCGCGCGCGACGTCCGCGAGCACGGGACGCCGATCATGCGTCCGATGGTGCTGGAGTTCCCCGGAGACCGCGGGACGTGGGACCTCGACACCCAGTACATGCTCGGTCCCGATCTCCTGGTCGCCCCCGTGTTCACGTCGACCGGCGATGTCGATGTCTACCTCCCGGAGGGAGAGTGGACATCGCTGCTCACCGGCCGCACGGTGAGAGGGCCGAGGTGGGTCCATGAAGTGCACGGCTTCTCCTCTCTCCCCCTCTACGCGCGCGGGGGAGCGATCCTTCCCCTCGGCTCCGTCGAGGACCGTCCCGACTACGACTGGGCCGACGGGGTGACCCTCCGTCTCTTCGCGCCTGCCGACGGGCGGACCACCACCGTGGTGGTCCCCGCTTCCGACGCCGGCGTGGGGGCGCAGGACGCGCGTTTCCTCGTGACGAGGACGGGCGAGGAGGTGCGCATCGAGAGCGACTCCGGGCGGCCGTGGGCCGTCGAGGTGGGCGGTGCGCGCACCGAATGCCCCGCAGGGACGACCTCGTGCGTCATCGCGCTGGGCACGGAGGGAGAGACCGCATGAGCGGGCGGCGGGCGAAGTCGCGTCGGCGGAGCGGGTTCCCCGACGGGTTCGTCTGGGGAGTGGCGACCGCCGCGTACCAGATCGAGGGGGCCGTCGACGAGGGCGGACGCGGCCCGTCGATCTGGGACGTCTACGCGCACACCCCGGGGAGGACCCACGGCGGGGAGACGGGGGACGTCGCCGATGACGGCTACCACCGGTGGAGGGAGGACGTCGGCCACCTCGAAGATCTCGGTGTGGACGCGTACCGGTTCTCCGTGAGCTGGTCGCGGATTCAGCCCGAGGGGACGGGGCCCGCGAACCCGGAGGGGATGCGGTTCTACTCGGACCTCGTCGACGCGCTAGTCGCCCGCGGGATCCGTCCGGTGGTGACGCTGTACCACTGGGATCTGCCGCAGGCGCTGGAGGATCGGGGCGGTTGGGCGAGCCGTGGGACAGCAGAGGCGTTCGCCGAGTTCGCGCGCATCATGGCGCGTGGCCTGGGCCATCGCGTCGCCGTGTGGACCACGCTCAACGAACCGTACTGCTCGGCCTACCTGGGATACGCCTCGGGCGTGCACGCGCCGGGGCGGACCGAACCGGAGGCCGCGCTGCGCGCGGTCCACCACCTCAACCTCGCCCACGGCCTGGCCGCCCGCGCGATCCGTGAGGAGCTGGGGGAGGACGCGCGGGTCTCGGTGTCGCTGAACCTCCACGTGATCCGCCCTGACGACCCGGACGATCCGGAGGACCTCGACGCGGTGCGCCGCATCGACGCCCTGGCGAACCGGGCGTTCCTGGGGCCGATGATCGAGGGCGCCTACCCCGGGGATCTGCTGGAGGACACCGCGCCGACCAGCGACTGGTCGTTCGTGCGCCCCGGCGACCTGGAGATCTCCCGCGCGCGGTTGGATCTCCTGGGGGTGAACTACTACTCGACGGTGCGCGTCCGCCGGCTCGGCGAGGGCGAGCGCCGCGCCGGCGGCGGCGACGGGCACGCGTCCTCAGATCACAGCCCGTGGATCGACGCCGACTCGGTGGAGTTCGTCCCCCAACCCGGTCCGCACACGGAGATGGGGTGGAACATCGAGCCGGAAGGGCTGACGGACCTGCTGACGGGCCTGGCGCGCCGGTATCCGGGACTCCCCCTCGTGGTCACCGAGAACGGCGCGGCGTTCCGCGACGTCGTCGCGCCGGACGGAGGCGTCCACGATCCGCGGCGCGTCGGCTACCTGCGCGCCCACGTCGCGGCGCTGCGCCGCGCGATCGACGCGGGCGCCGACGTCCGGGGATACTTCGCCTGGTCGCTCCTCGACAACTTCGAGTGGTCCTACGGATACTCGAAGCGGTTCGGGCTGATCCACGTGGACTTCGCGACCCAGAGGCGGACGTGGAAGGACTCCGCTTACTGGTACCGGGATCTCGTGCGGGGCGACGGCGGGTCCGACGCCGGGTGAGAGTCGCAGAGCGGCTGCCTTTGAGGGGGCTCTCGGCGGCGGATCCGCAGCCGTTGCGCCCGGCCCGAGGTTGGATGCTTTGATCGCCGTGATTCGGCGCTCCGAGCCTGCCGAACCTCGGGCCGGGCGCGTTGCGCGTGGCTTCCGCCGCGTCACTCCACGCGCGGGGGCGCCGTCGAGTCGCGGACGATGAGCTGGGTGTCCAGCCGCATCGGGGCGCTGGGGCGCACGCCCGAGTGGAGGCTGACGAGGGCGCGGATCGCCGCGGCCCCCATCTCGTGCATCGGCTGGCGCACGGCCGTGAGGCGCGGAGCCGAGGACACGGCCAGGAACGTGTCGTCGAAGCCGACGACCGAGAGGTCGTCGGGGACTCGCAGCCCCGCCTCGCGGGCGGACTCGATGACGCCGAGCGCCGTGGCATCGGACCCGCAGAAGATGGCGGTCGGCCGCCGGTCCGCCGGACGGGACAACAGCTCGCGTCCCGCAGCGAGCCCGCAGTCGAAGCTGAAGTCGTCCCCGATCACCAGCGTCGGATCGCGTCTCAGACCCGCCTGGCGAAGGGCGGAGAGATACCCCTCGTAACGCTCGTCCGACGGCAGTGAGCCGTCCGGCCCCTGGACGTAGGCGACGCGCCGGTGGCCCAACCCGATGAGATGCTGAGTGGCTGCGAGCGCCCCATTCCAGTTCGTCGCGCCGATCGTCATGACGTCCGGGGAGACCGTCTGGACGGGATCGATGACGACCAGGGGCAGCCCGAGCTCAGTGGCGAGCCGGGCGAGGGGGGCCGGCACCTCGTTGGTGATGAGGATCAGACCCCAGTAGCCCTTCGATGCGATCAGGCGGAGCCAGTGGTCGGAGAGCGGGTGGACGCGGGCGCCCTCGACGGGCCCCGTCGTCGCGACCGCCATCGCGAGCCCGTGGACCAGGCATTCGTCGGACAGCCCGGCCAGCACCTGGAGGGTGTACATCGCGTCGAGCGTGTTCGCGACGACGGCGACGTCGGGGAAGTCGGCGTTCGACTGCGTCGCCCGGTATCCGAGCTCCTCGGCTTTCTCGCGGACCCGGAGACGGGTCCCCAGGGAGACGTCCTCCCTGTTGTTCAGCGCCTTCGAGACGGTGGCCTTCGAGATTCCGAGTTCGCGCGCCACATCTGACAACGTGGTGCGGCCGCGGCGGGTGGTCGGGTCGGGCACGGGCATCTCCTTGAGGCTCTGGTTCGCGAGACAACGTCGAAACAGTTTCGCACAGGAGAGGGAGAGTTTCCAGTTGTGATCAAGTCGTAATCTCGGAGAGTTGACAGGTTTTGTGCCACAACTAAACTAAACGGACGAGCGGAGAGTTCGCGAAATATTTCGGCCGATGGAGACCGGAACGAGCTCTTCGGAAAGAGGTGCGGCGATGAGGCAGCGGAGAGCGATAGCGGGGCTGGCCGCAGCGGCAGCGGCGGCCATGGCCCTGACAGCCTGCGGCGGATCGGGCGGACAGTCCTCCGGGTCCGCTTCGGGAGGCGATACGGGAGACAACGGGGACGCGGCGTCGGCATGGGCGCTGACGGGCGGCACTCACGAGCAGATCTGGAAGAACTCCTTCGACCAATGGAACGAGGCGAACCCCGACCAGACGATCGCCGTCGACTGGTTCGCGAATGACTCCTACAAGGAGAAGATCCGGACGTCGATCGGTTCGGGCAACGCCCCGACGCTGGTCTTCGGATGGGGAGGGGCCACGCTGCGCGACTACGTCGACGCCGGCAAGGTCGTCGACCTCACAGCGGGCACGGCGGACGTCATGGGACGGCTGATCCCCTCGATCGCCGAGGGCGGGGAGATCGACGGCAAGGTCTACGCCGTCCCCAACGTCGGCACGCAGCCGGTGGTGCTCTACTACAACAAGGAACTCTTCGAACAGCAGGGCCTCGACGTCCCGACGACCTGGTCGGAACTCGAGTCCGCGGTCGACACCTTCAAGGCGGCCGGGATCACCCCCATCGCGCTCGCGGGCGCTTCGAAGTGGACGAACATGATGTGGCTGGAGTACCTCTTCGACCGGGTCGGCGGCGCCGAGGTGTTCGACAGGATCGAGGACAACGAGCCCGGCGCGTGGTCGGATCCCGCGGTCGTGAAGTCGCTGACGATGGTGCAGGACCTGGTCAAGCAGGGGGCCTTCGGGGACGCCTTCGGCTCGGTGGTCGCCGACGCGAACGCCGACGTCGCCCTCGTCCACACCGGCAAGGCGGCCATGCTGCTCCAGGGCAGCTGGGGCTACGGCACGTTCATGACGGACGCCCCCGACTTCGTGGCAGACGGCACGCTCGGTTTCGCCGCGTTCCCGACCGTCGAGGGCGGCGCCGGCGATCCCAGCGCGGTGGTGGGAAACCAGTCGAACTTCTGGTCCGTCTCCTCCTCGTCCAGCGAGTCCGCCCAGACCAACGCGGAGGACTACATCAACAGCCTCTTCGACGACGACTACGTCCAGGCGATGGTGGACGGCGGCGACATCCCGCCCACGACGGGGGCGGAGAAGTTCATCAAGGGATCCGACCAGGAGGAGTTCCTCGACTTCGGGTACGACCTGGTGAAGAACTCCTCCAGCTTCCAGCTGTCCTGGGATCAGGCGCTGCCCGCGGCGACCTCGCAGACGCTTCTGGACAACATCCAGGAACTGTTCGCCCTGTCGATCACCCCGGAGCAGTTCGTCGACGCGATGAACGCCACCATCCAGTGACCCGGGAACGGCACCCATGAGTTCAACCACTGTTGAGGGCGGCCCGGTCGCGCGCGACGCCGGCCGGGCCGCCGGCCTCGCGCGCCCGCCCAGGCGCACCGGTCCCAGCGGGCTGTTCGCCCTGCCCGCGATGGCGTTCTTCGTCGCTTTCGCGATCATCCCGCTCGTCGGCGTCATCGTCTTGAGCTTCATGAACTGGGACGGGCTGTCCTCGCCGACCTGGGCGGGGGCGTCGAACTGGCGGACGACGCTCGGCTCCCCGCAGACGATCAACGCGATCCGGCTGACGGCGATCGTCATGGTCGTGACCTGGCTGGTCCAGACGCCGCTGTCGATCGCCCTCGGCGTGTTCATGGCATCGCGTCAGCGATACCGGGAGTTCCTCGCGGTGCTCTACTTCCTGCCGCTGCTGTTCTCCTCGGCGGCGTTGGGCATCGCGTTCAAGGCCCTCCTGGATCCGAACTTCGGGATCTCGCAGGCCCTCGGACTGCCCTGGCTGCGCCAAGACTGGCTGGGCAGCTCGGCCCTCGCCCTCCCCGTGACGATCGCGGTCATCGCCTGGGCGTTCATCCCCTTCCACTCGCTCATCTACCAGGGGGGCGTGCGCCAGATCCCCGCCGTGCTCTACGAGGCGGCGGAGCTGGACGGCGCCACCTGGTGGCAGAAGTTCTGGCACATCACGATCCCCCAGCTCAAGTACACGATCATCACGGACTCCACGCTCCAGCTGGTGGGCGCGCTGACGTACTTCGACCTGATCTACGTGCTGACCGGGGGCGGACCGGGCGACGCCACGCGGATCCTGCCCCTGCACATGTACCTCCTGGGCTTCAAGAGCTTCGACATGGGCCAGGCCGCCGTGGTGGGCACCCTCCTGCTGGTCGTCGGCCTGGCGTTGTCGCTGGGGCTCAACCGGCTGTCAGGTTCCACCAAGATGGAGAGCCAGGTGCAGGGGCTATGAGGAAGCGGAACACAGTCGGCGGGTTCGTCTCGGGGGCACTGGGCTGGGTCTGGCTGCTCGTCGTCATCGCGCCGATCTACTACATCGTCATCACGAGCCTGCGCAGCCAGTCCTCCTTCTACACGGAGAACCCGCTGCTGCCCACGGCGAACCCGACGTTCCGCGCCTATGTCGCGGTCTTCCAGAACGACTTCTGGATGTACTTCCTCAACACGGTGATCATCACGGTCGCCGCGGTGGCGGTCATCGTCGTCGTATGCCTCATGGTGTCCTACTACATCGTGAGGAGGCGGAACAGGTGGTCGAACCTGACGTTCAGCACGATCCTGCTGGGGTTGGGCATCCCGCTGCAGGCCGTCATCGTCCCCGTCTACTACATGGTGGTCGAACTCGGCCTCTACGACAGCCTCCTGGGTCTGATCCTCCCCTCGATCGCCTTCGGGATCCCGGTGACCGTCATGATCCTCGTCAACTTCATGCGCGACATCCCCGATGAGCTCTTCGACTCGATGAGCGTCGACGGCGCGACGGACTGGACGATCCTGTGGCGGCTGGTCGCCCCGCTGTCGGTGCCGGCGATCATGACGGTCGGCATCTACCAGGCCCTCCAGGTGTGGAACAGCTTCCTCTTCCCCCTGGTCCTCACCCAGAGCTCCGAGGTCCGGGTGCTCACCCTGTCCCTGTGGAGCTACCAGGGCCAGTTCACCAGCGACATCCCGGCGATCCTGGCGGCCGTCACCATGTCCGCGCTGCCGGTCCTGGTCGCCTACGCCTTCGGCCGCAAGCAGATGGTGGCGGGCATGACCGCCGGCTTCAGCAAATGACCCAGCAACCCCCAGAAGGAAGAGCCCTCAGCATGTCACGCACTTTCCATGTCTCCATCGACGGTTCCGATGCCCAACCGGGGACGTCCTCGTCGCCGCTGCGCACGATCTCCCGGGCCGCGGAGCTGGCCCAACCCGGCGACACGGTCCTCGTGCACCAGGGCACCTACCGCGAATGGGTGCGACCACCGCGAGGGGGAGTGAGCGACAGGCGGCGCATCACCTACGCCGCGGCCCCGGGCGAGCGTCCCGTCATCACCGGATCCGAGGTCGTGACCGGATGGATCCGGGAGGACCGCACCGACCTCGTCGGTGCCGCGGGTGGGGACCGGAGCGCCCGGGACGTGTCCGGCGCGCAGGTCTGGCGCGCCACGATCCCGAACACGCTGTTCGGGGACTTCAACCCCTTCGCCACCGAACTGTTCGGCGACTGGCTGGTGCGCCCCGATCCTCGCGATCCCGGCACCCCGAAGCGGCATGCGGGCGCCGTCTACCTGGACGGCAGGTCATTGTCCGAGGCGCCGTCGCGTGAGGCGGTCGCCCATCCGGCGCGCGGGGACGTCCTCGTCGACGACTGGACGCAGACCGCGGTGCCCGTCCCGGACCCCGAGTGGGCGGTGCGCACATGGTTCGCCGAGGTCGACGCCGGGGGAGTCGGCGGCGCCACCACGGTCTGGGCTCACTTCGGCGCGGGCGTCGACCCCAACGAGCACCTCATCGAGGTCAACGTCCGCCCGGCCGTGTTCCTCCCGCGACGCCACCACATCGACTGGATCACCGTGCGCGGCTTCGAGCTGGCCCAGGCGGCGACCCAATGGGCTCCGCCCACGGCCGAACAGCCCGGACTCATCGGGCCGAACTGGGCGAAGGGCTGGCTCATCGAGGACAACGTCATCCACGATTCCCGGTGCTCAGGTGTCTCCCTGGGCAAGGAGGCCTCGACCGGCCAGAACTTCGCCTCCATCCGCCGCGACAAGCCCGGCTACCAGTACCAGCTGGAGTCCGTGTTCGCCGCCCGGCAGATCGGATGGGACCAGGAGCACATCGGCTCCCACGTCGTGCGGCGCAACGAGATCTTCGACTGCGGCCAGACCGGGATCGTCGGGCACCTCGGGTGCGTGTTCTCCACCATCGAGGACAACGACATCCACGACATCGCGACCCGCCGTGAGTTCTTCGGGCACGAGATCGCCGGCATCAAGCTCCACGCGGCGATCGACGTGACGATCCGCCACAACCACATCCACCGCTGCACGCTGGGGACGTGGCTGGACTGGGAGACCCAGGGGACGAGGATCTCGCGCAACGTGTACCACGACAACTGCCGGGACCTGTTCGTCGAGGTCAGCCACGGGCCGTATCTGGTGGAGCACAACGTCTTCGCCTCGCCCGCAGCCCTCGAGGTCGTCAGCGGCGGAGGGGCCTTCGTTCACAACCTCGTCGCCGGCACCGTCCGGGTCGAACCCGTGATGGATCGGGCCACGCCCTACCACCGTCCCCATTCCACCCAGGTCGCGGGGTACTCCGTGATCCCGGGCGGCGACGACCGATGGGTGGGGAACCTGTTCGTCGGCGGTGACCCGGAACGGGCCTACGGGCCGGGTTTCCGGGGAGGGGACCGCACGGTCATCGGCGCGGGGACGGCATGCTACGACGGATACCCCGCCTCCTTCGAGGAGTATCTCGAACCGGTTCTCTCCGCCGACGGCACGCACGACCACGACACCTTCTACGGGCGCCGCCTGCCCGCCTACGTCCGCCACAACGTCTACGCGGGCGGGGCCCGGCCGTTCGAGGGCGAGGCCGGGGCGGCGGTCCTGGACGGAGCCGCCTCGGTGGCGGTGGGCCCCGATCCGGAGGCCGTCGCGGGAGCGGGCGACTCCGCCCGGCGGGGCGTGATCCTGGGGATCACTCTGCCGCAGGCGTTCGCCGCCCCCCGCATGCCGCGCGTCGGAGGCGCCGATCTGGAGCGCACCTACTTCGCGGATGCGGAGTTCGAGGAGCGGGACGGGAGGCCGGCCGTGATGGACACGGACCTGGTCGGCGATGTGGCCCCGGCGGGCGCGCTGGTCCCGGCCGGTCCGCTGCACGCGCTGCGCGAGGGCAGGAACGAACTGCGCATCTGGTGACGCCTCCTCCGGCGCCCGCTGACGCCCGTCCCGAGGTTCAGTCCCCGTTCTGGCCGGAATCCGGTCCCGGACCGCGATGAACCTCGGGGCGGGCGCTCGGGTGCAGAGGGCACCGGGCGCGGTCCGCATGCGCGCGAGCCCGGTCGTTCACCTCCCGTTCACCTCTCACAGACCGGGCTGACGACGGCCACAGCGGGTTCACAGACGCAACTGGCGCAATAGAGTCATCTGCCGTCTCCCCAAGGAGCCCGACCATGACCACCGCGCTGCCGATCCTGCTCGACGTCGCCGCCATCGCCGTCCTCGTCCTCGGACTGTACTTCCCGCGGCATCGGCGCGCGGACCTGGTCGTCGCGTTCCTGGGCGTGAACATCGGGGTGTACGCCGTCTCCGCGGTGCTGGCCTCCACGACGGTCGCCGCCGGAGTGGGCCTGGGCCTCTTCGGCGTCCTGTCGATCATCCGGCTCCGTTCCTCGGAGATCAGCCAGCGCGAGGTCGCCTACTATTTCGCGTCCCTGGCCGTCGGGCTGCTCACCGGTCTGGCGGACGCCGTCACCCCGGAGGTCGCCGGGCTGGTCGCGCTGGTCGTCGCCGCGCTGGCGGTCGGCGACAGCAGGCTCCTCTTCGGCGGGTACGACACGCAGGAGGTGCACCTCGACCGTGCGATCGCCGACGAGGCCGACCTGCGTCGCACCCTCGGGGAGCTCCTCGGGGCTGAGATCGTCGGCGTGAGCGTGGTCCGCCTCGACCTCGTCAACGATCTCACCGTCGTCCAGGTCCGCCTGCGCCGCACCGATGCGGCGAAGCGGGCCGGAGCGTCCCAGGAGGTGGCGTGATGACGGCCCCGGCGGCCTGGGCGGCGCCGATCCCCCCGCTCCCGTCGATCTCATTGGACGAGCTGGTCGCGCACGCGGAGATGCTCACCCGGATCGACCGCAAGTACCTCCTGGAGCGTTCTCAGGTCCCAACCGTCCTCGCGGGGCTGGATCCCGCCACGCGGGTCCTGGAGATCGGCGGCGCCCGCACCCAGCTCTACCGCTCGACCTATTTCGACACGCCCGGCCTGGACAGCTATTGCGCTGCGGCGCATCCCCGCCGCCGTCGCTTCAAGGTCCGCACCCGCATCTACGCCGACTCCGCGAGCGCATTCCTCGAGGTCAAGACGCGCGGGCCCCGCGGGGCGACCGTGAAGGAGAGGATCCCGCTCCCGTTGGCGGCAGCCCGGGCCGACGATCTCACCGACGCGGGGCGCGCGTGGGTCGGCGGGCGACTCGCCGCCCTGGGACGGGAGCCCTCGCTGGCGGAACGGCTCCGGCCCGTGCTCCACTGCTCCTACAGGCGAGCGACGCTCGCGATGCCCGAGGGCGGGCGAGCCACGCTCGACACCGATCTCGTGTGGACGGATGCCGTCGGCGCGCGACTGGACTGCCCGGATGTCGCCATCATCGAGACGAAGTCCGGTTCCAGCCCGTCATGCCTCGACCGGCTCCTCTGGGCCCATGGCCGCCGTCCTGAGCGCGTCTCGAAATTCGCCACGGCCCTGGCCGCCCTCCACCCCGATCTCCCCGCAAACCGGTGGGCGCGGGCGCTGCGCCGGGCCGGTCTCCAGACGGCGAGGTCGACCGGGCTGCGCGCCGACCTCCACGGCGCGCGGATCGGCGGGCCGAGATCCGGCGACCATCCGACCACCATCCCGGCCGTCGCCGGGACGACCACCGAAGGGCCGACACGATGAGACAGACGATCCTCAAGGCCTCGGGCCTGCTCGCCGCCGCGGCGATCTCCCTGGCGGCCTGCGACCTGGGAGCCGACGCCTCCGCCGGCTCCGGGGCGCCCCCCGACTCCGTGGCGAGCGGCGCCGAGTCCGCCGATGGCGCCTCCGCGGTCCAGACCGCCTCGGAGGCCGGGGACACGACGGATCCGCCGAGCGCCGAGGAGGCGCTCGCGGCCGACGAGGACGCCTCCTCGGTGGAGGACGACGAGTGGGACGCGGCCGACGCGCAGGATGTGGCGCTCTCGGGGACCTCGGCCAGCTCGGACTCCAAGGGGGTGACGGTCGATGGGACGACCGTGACCGTCACCGAGGCGGGCGTCTACCGCCTGAGCGGGTCGCTGGACGGGCAGGTCGTCGTGGACGCCGGCGAGGACGCCCTCGTGGTGCTGATCCTGGACGGGGCGAGGATCGCGAACGGATCCGGGGCCGCCATCGAGGTGGCGGCGGCGGACGACGTGGCGCTGTCGCTGGTCGGCGACTCGGTCGTCTCCGACGCGTCCTCGTACGACGACTCCGCGGAGGCCAACGCCGCCATCTACGCCGACGCCGACCTCACGATCACGGGGGACGGCACGCTGACCGTGACCGGCAACGGCAACGACGGGATCACCTCGACCGACGATCTCGTCATCGCGTCGGGAGCGCTCGACGTGACGGCCGCGGACGACGGACTCAGGGGAAAGGACTCCCTGACGGTGGAGGACGCCACGATCACCGTGGACGCCGGAGGAGACGGGCTGACCTCCGACCAGGATGAGGACGCCTCCCGGGGATACATCGACATCCAGGGCGGGGACATCCAGGTGACCTCCGCGGGCGACGCCCTCTCCGCCCAGACGGACGTCGTGCTCACCGGCGGCACCCTCGACCTCACAAGCGGAGGCGGCGCCAGCGCCGGGAAGACCGACGCCTCGACGAAGGGCGTGAAGGCCGGAGCCTTCCTCATCGTGGACGGCGCCGCCCTCGACGTCGACGCAGCCGACGACGGGCTCCATTCGAAGGGCGCCCTGCGCCTGACCTCGGGGGCCGTCACCGTGGCCAGCGGGGACGACGGCGTCCATGCGGAGGTCGCAGCCGTCCTGGACGGCGCGACAGTGGTCGTGACCAGGTCGAACGAGGGCCTGGAGGCGGGGCTCGTCACGATCTCCGCGGGGACGGTCGACATCACGGCATCTGACGACGGGATCAACGGCTCCGGGTCCACCACCGTCGAGGCCGGGCTCGCCGCGACCTCCGAGGAGTCCGACACGACGGAGGACCAGCCGACGGCGCCGGGCGGCATGGGCGGCGGCATGGAGGACAGCGGCGAGCAGCTCGACATCAGCGGCGGCACCGTCACCGTCGATGCCGGCGGCGACGGCCTGGACTCCAACGGCGACATGACCGTCAGCGGCGGGAACACGACCGTGTGGGGGCCGACGAACGACGGCAACGGCGCGCTGGACACGAACGGCACGTTCGCCGTCACGGGCGGGGTGCTTCTGGCCGTCGGCTCCTCCGGCATGGCCGAGTCGCCGACCTCGACCGACGGCCAGGGGTGGATCGCCGCCACCGTCTCGGGCGCGGCCGGATCCACGGTCACGGTCACGGACGGCTCAGGGACGGAGCTCGTCTCCTTCACCGCGGTCAAGCCGTTCGGCAGCGTCGTCTACTCCGGCGCCGATGTGTCCGCCGGATCGGCCTACACGGTGACGGTGGACGGCGCCGCGACCCAGGTGACGGCCGGAGAGGGCGGCTCTGCCGCGATGGGAGGCCCGGGGGGAGGCCCGCGCTGATCCGGCTCGATCCCGCCTGGACCCGACCAGCCCGGCGCGCGCCCCGCGACTACCCTGGGGCCTGGGGCCTGGGGCCTGGGGCCTGGGGCGTCGCCCTCGCCGGTGCCGTTTCCGCGGCGCCGTCGACGAGGGCGTCCCGCCGCCCGGATCGGGGCCCCGGCATCCGGCCGATCCCCTCGAGGAGGATTCCGACATGACCACGACGTCGCAGAGACTCACAGAACTGGGCATTGAGCTGCCTCCGGTGGCCGCGCCCGTGGCTGCCTACGTCCCGGCCCTCGTCGACCGCGCGGTGGCGCGGACGTCGGGTCAGCTCCCCTCGGCCGGCGGCTCCCTCACCTGCACGGGCTCGGTGGGCCAGGGCGGCACCGATCCGGCGCAGGCCAAGGAGGCGGCGCGGGTGGCGGCCCTCAACGCCCTGGCCGCTGCGGCGGAGGCGGCGGGCGGCGTCGACCGGCTGGCCGGTGTCGTCAAGGTGACAGGATTCGTGAGCTCGCGCCCGGACTTCACGGGCCAGGCGGCGGTCCTCAACGGGGCGTCCGAGCTGTACGGGGAGATCTTCGAGGGCGGGCACATCCGCTCGGCTGTCGGCGTCGCGGTGCTTCCGCTGGACGCCTCGGTCGAGGTCGAGGCCGAGTTCGCGCTGACGGAGCCCGCCTGACGGGATCCGGCGGTCGGCGACGCCCGGCGACACGGGTCCCGGACCCGCTTCGCCGGGCCGATCTCAGAAGGCGGGCAGGACCTCGCCGCTGGGCCATGTCTGCTCGATGTAGGCCTTCACCTCGTCGGAATGGAGCAGCTTGTCCAGGGTCTGAATGGCTTCCTCGGAGGCGCGGGAGGTCTTCACCGCGACGAAGTTCGCGTAGGGGTTGTCCACGCCGCTCTCCACGAGGAGGCCGTCCTCGGTCGGATTCAGCCCGCCGTCGAGGGCATAGTTCCCGTTGATGACCGCGCCGTCCACATCGTCGAGGGCGCGGACCAACTGGGCGGGATCCGTCTCGATGAACTCGAGGTCCTTGGGGTTCTCAGCGATGTCGAGCAGCGTCGGATCCTTGTCGCCCGTGTCGGAGACGGTGATGAGGCCACCGGTCTCCAGGAGGTCCAGGGCGCGTCCCAGGTTCACGGGGTCGTTCGTCACGGCGATGGTCGCGCCGTCGGCCAGATCGCCGATGTCGGTGACCTTCTTCGAATACAGCGCATAGGGCTCGATGTGAACGCCCTCCAGAGCGGTCAGCTCATAGCCGAATTCCTCCACCTGGGAGTCGAAATACGGCTTGTGCTGGAAGTAATTCGCATCGAGGTCGCCATCGGCCACCAATTGGTTGAGTCGTGTCTCGTCCGTGTACTCGACGATGTCCAGGGTGATTCCCGCATCCTGCGCCAGATTGTCCTGGATGAATTCCAGGATCTTCGCATGCGGTGTGGGGGCGGCTCCGATCCGGATGGTCGCGGTTCCCGTGGCGCCGTCGGACCCGTCCGAGTCGGCGGCGTCGGCGCCGTTCGAGCATGCGGCGAGGGTCCAGGCGAGGGTCGCGGCGAGGCCGAGGGCGACGAGCGAGGGCAGAGGCTTTTTCATCGGTGCTTCTCCGTTTCGGGGATTCGCCGACGGGGATCCGTCGGTGCTGATGGTCGGTGCTCGGGGACGAGGGAGAGGGGGAAGAGCTAGGCGGTGGCGCGGCGTCCGGCGTCACCCCCCGGTGGCGTGGGCCGGGTCCAGGCGGTTCGCGAAACGCGTCCCCGCGATCTGGACGACCTGTACGAAGGCGATGATCACCAGGAGCGTGACGATCATGACGTCCGTCCGGAACCGGTTGTAGCCGTAGGAGATTGCCAGATACCCGAGCCCACCGCCTCCCACGACTCCGACTAGCGCCGAGTAGGAGACCAGTGAGATCGCGGCGACCGTGACGTCTGCAGCCAGGCGCGAGCGGGACTCCCGCAGCTGGATGCCCACGACGATCTGGCCCGGGGAGGCGCCCGCCAGGAGCCCCGCCTCCACGGTGGCGCCGGGCACCGATCGCATAGAGATCTCGACCAGCCGCGCCAGGAAGGGGAAGGTCGCCACCGTGAGCGGGATGACGGTCGCCTGCCAGCCGCTGGCACTGCCCACCATCAGGCGGATGAGGGGCAGCGCCAGGGTCACGAGCATGACGAAGGGCAGGGAGATGGCGACGTTGACCAGGGCCGAGGCCGCGCGGTAGAAGTGCGGTGCGGGCTGCAGGCCCGCCGGTGAGGCCGTGAACAGCGCGACCCCCAGGGGAATGCCGAGCGCGACGGTGGCCGCCCCGGACCAGGCGACCATCGAGAGCGTCTCCATGAGCGCCTGCGGCAGCTTGTCGCTCAGAGCCGGGTCGACGACGATCCCAGGACTGGGCATCTCCTCGCTCCTTCCCCTGGTCGGATCGCGCCGGGGAAAGGACTCTCCGGCGGCGGTGACGATGGTGTTGGTCCCGGAGCCTATTGGCGAATCTTCAATCTGGACGGGCGGTTTCCGAAACCGAGAGAATGTAAACGGAACCCGTGTTCCAGTTCATTTCACCCGGTTCCGAATACCGGAACCGGGTGACGCTGGATTCGCGGAATCATATCCGTGGAGTGCAACGGAAAGACGCGGCGGAATTCGCCGGTGAATGTCGTTCACGTGATCTCGGATTCCGGTCGAACACCTCGGAGGCGTTTTCCCCGAAGCACGCTTCTGTGCACGGGGAACGCCCCCGGTCCACCGATGCCTCACCCCGAGGAGACCGAGCATGATCGACGTCGAGGACCTCCGGATGGTCTACCGGACCTCTGGCGGGGACATCGTCGCCCTCGACGGACTGGACCTGCACATCCCGGCCGGCGAGATCCATGGGATCGTCGGTCCCTCGGGTGCGGGCAAGTCGACGCTCATCCGGTGTCTGACGGGCCTGGCCCGACCGACCTCGGGATCGGTGAGGATCGACGGCCAGGAGATCACGGCCCTCTCCGAGCCCGAGCTGCGCCGGCACCGCCGGTCCATCGGGCTGGTCTTCCAGGACGTCAACCTGTTCCTCTCCCGGACCGCGGCGGAGAACGTGGGTTACCCGTTGCGGATCGCGAAGGCGGACGGCGCGCGGCGCGAGGAGCGGGTGGCGCGGCTCCTCGACCTCGTCGGCCTGGGGGACCGCGGGGAGTCCTACCCCCACCAGCTCTCCGGCGGGCAACGCCAGCGCGTCGGCATCGCCCGCGCGCTCGCGGCCGAGCCGCCGGTGCTCCTGTGCGACGAGCCGAGCTCCGCGCTGGACTGGGCGACGACTCGGCAGATCCTCGAGCTCATCGCCCGTGTGCGCGACGAGCTGGGCGTCACCGTCCTCATCATCACCCATGAGATGTCGGTGGTCCGTCAGGTCTGTGACTCCGTCAGCCGCCTGGAACGAGGGCGCATCACCGAGTCCGGCCGCCTCATCGACATCGTCTCCCGGGGGTCGAGCGCGTTGGCCGCGGAGCTGATCCCTCTGGCCAGCCCGCCCGTGAGCCTGGCCCACGCCCACATCGAGGCCTCCCTGTCCTCCACGCGGATCGCGATCCCCGACGCGCTCAGGGTGCTGGCGGACCTCGGGCGGTCCAGCACCATCACGGCGGGCACGATCGAGACGATCGCAGGCGGATCCGTCGCCCGCTTCCAGCTGGACGTCCCCGAGGCCGACCGCCCCGGCGTGGTCCGCCGCCTGAGCGAGGCGGGTCTTCGGGTGGAGGCCGCGTCATGAGCGTCCCGGCCTCAGGGGCGCCGAGTGCCCTCCCGGGATCCCTCCGGTGGGGGAACCCGCCGTCGCTGAGCGCCGTCTCGCTGGAGAACTGGGAGCTTATCCAGGCGAAGGTCCCCGAGGCGATCTGGGAGACCACCGCCATGGTCGCCGTGTCCACGACGGCCACACTGGTGCTCGGCCTGCCGCTGGGCGTACTGCTGGCCCTGGCGGCGCCGGGCGGCCTGCGCCCCAACCGCCCGCTCCACCAGGCCCTCTCGCTGCTGGTGAACATCGGCCGGTCCACGCCGTTCATCATCCTCATGATCGCCCTGATCCCCCTCACCCGTCTGATCGCGGGGACCTCCCTGGGCTGGCAGGCGGCCTGCGTACCGCTGTCGGTGGGAGCCATCCCCTTCTTCGCCCGCCTGGTGGAGAACGCGCTGTCCTCGGTGCCCCGGGGCGTGCTGGAGGCCTCCCAGATGGCGGGCGCCTCCGTGTGGCAGACCGCCGCCGGGGTCCTCGTGCGCGAGTCCGTGCCCTCCCTGGTGGCGGCGCTCACCGTCACCTCAGTGACCCTGGTGTCCTATTCGGCGATGGCCGGCACCGTCGGAGGGGGCGGCCTGGGGACCCTCGCCTACTACTACGGCTATCAGCGCTTCATGCCCGATGTCATGGTCGTGACGATCGTCCTGACGATCATCCTGGTCCAACTGCTCCAGTTCGCCGGCGACCGCGCGGTCGCCGCCATGTCCCGTGGGTAAGGGGCGAGGCGGGGCGGCGCCGGCCTCGTCCGTGACCCGCATCCGCACGCGAACCCGTAATCGACGACCGCACCGGCCCCGATCCCGGTGTCCTGAGGAGGAACCCATGCCAGAACCCGTCATCTCTCCCGCTGCCACCACCGAGGACTTCACCGGCAAGGTCGTCCTCATCACCGGTGCTGGAAGCGGCCAGGGGCGTGCCACCGCCCTCGCCTTCGCCCGGAAGAACGCCGCCGTGGTCGGCTTCGACCTGGACCGGCCGTTGCCCTATCCGGCCTACGTCACCGATGAGGCCGCTGCGCTCGACTCCCTGGGCAGGCAGATCGAGGCCTCAGGAGGGCGTTTCCTGGCGGCAACCGGCGATGTGCGCAGCGCCGCCGACCTCGAGGCCGCGGCCGCCGCCGCCCTCGACCGCTTCGGCCGCATCGACGTGCTCTTCAACAACGCGGGCGTCGGCTCCTACGCGGAGGCCGCCGCCCTGACCGAGGACCAGTGGGACGCGGTCCTCGACATCAACCTCAAGGGTGCGTGGCTGGCGGCGCGGACCGTCATTCCCACGTTCATCGCCCAGGGCTCGGGCGTCATCATCAACAACTCCTCCATCGCCGGACTGCGCGGGTTCCCGCGCCTGTCGCATTACGCCGCCAGCAAGTGGGGCCTGGTCGGCCTGACGAAGTCGTGGGCGATCGAGCTGGCTCCCCATGGCATCCGCGTCGTCTCCATCCACCCCACGGGCGTCAACAGCGCGTTCAACGATGGCCTGGCCGCTCAGGAGGGGTCGACGCCGCGGGAGATCGCGGAGCGCTCGGCGGGGAACCTGCTGCCGGTCCCCTGGGTGGAGGTCGACGACGTCGCGGAACTCGTCCTCTTCCTGGCCTCGGACCGGGCCCGCTACATCACCGGCGCCCAGGTGCCGGTCGATGCCGGGCTGCTCACCCGCTGAGAGGGCCCACGATGTCCACCGGATCCGCCGCGCCCGACGCCTCCACCGGGGACGGGGGAGGGCTCGGTCTCCTCTCCATCGGGGAGCTGGGCATCGGGTTCTCCAGCGGGGCGTTCACCCCTGTCGACGTCCTGGAGGAGGTCCTCGGCCGGGCGCGCGGGCGCGCGCGGGACCTCCGCGCGCTCTCTCTGGTCGACGAGGCCGGCGCCCGGGGCCAGGCCGGGGCGGCGGCCCTGAGGTGGCGGCGCGGCCTCCAACTCGGACCGTTCGACGGGGTGCCCGTCACGGTGAAGGACTCGCTGGCGGTGCGCGGCCTGCCCAGCGTGCGCGGGACGCGGCTGCGGGCGGGAGCCGCACCGGAGTCGGCGGACGAGCCCGCGGTCGCCCGGCTGCGTGGGGCGGGCGCGGTCATCGTGGCGAAGACGACGATGCCTGAGTACGCGTGGAGCGCCGTGTCGGACTCTCCGGTGTGGGGCGTCGTCCGCAACGCCTGGGACCCCGAGCGCACAGCCGGCGGTTCTTCGGGCGGGGCCGCGGTGGCCACCGCCATGGGGGTGGGCGCGGTGGGCCTGGGATCGGACGGGGCCGGGTCGGTGCGCATTCCGGCGTCCTTCAACGGCCTGGTGGGCCTCAAGGCCACCTACGGGCGCATCCCGGCCATCCCCTCCGGCGCCTTCGGGCGGCTCGCCCACGTCGGTCCGATCACCCGGGGCGTGGAGGACGCGGCGCTGGCGCTGGACCTGTTGGCGGGCCCGAGTCCAGAGGATCCCGACTCGCTGGACGCCCCGCGGGTGTCCAGCACCGAGGTCGTCCGCCATGCGCGGGCCTTCGTCCAGACGCTGCGCATCGGTTTCAGCGCCGACCTCGGGGTGGCGGCGGTCTCCGACGAGGTTGCCCGGGTGGTGGGAGAGGCGGTGGAGGCGCTACGCGCCTCCGGTGTTGCGGTGGACGAAGCCGAGGTGCCTCTGCGCGAGGGGAGCGCTGACATGGCCCAGGTGTGGTCGGGCGTCCTGGCCGCGGAGCTCGCGGGGCTCGGGGAGACGGCCGAGGCGGCTCTGAGTCCCGGCCTCCGGGCGGTGCTCCGGCGCGGGAGGGGCCTGGGCGCGGTGGAACTCCTGCGGGCGGCGACCCGGGCGCGGGAGGGCGTCGCCCCGGCGCTCGCCCGTTTCCATGCCGGCCACGACGTCCTGGTGACGCCCACGGTGCCGATCACGGCCTTCGACGCGGGGCGCCAGGTCCCAGAGGGGGTCCGGACCCCCGAGGGAGGAGAGGTGTCGTGGATCGCGTGGACGCCGCTCACCTGGCCCTTCAACCTGACGGGGCAGCCCGCGGTCACGGTGCCCGTCGGCGTGGACCGGGAGGGCCTGCCGGTGGGCGCGCAGGTGGTGGCGCGTCGCGGCCACGACGAGGACGCCCTGGCGGTCGCCCGGTTGCTGGAGATCGTCTCCGGTCTGCGGCCGTGACCACGGCGCCGATACGATGGGCGCATGAGCGAGAAGACGATCTCAGAGGCGGCCCCGCAGGCGGCGCGCCAGATGTTCCGGCTGGTCGACGCCGAGAAGCTGGCGGGCTCAGCAGACTCCTGCGGGTGCGGCGGTCACGGTGGCGGCGTCGGCGGGTGCGGGTGCGGCGGACATGGCCGCCGCCATGCCGCCGACGGCCCTCGCGAAGCCGGAGCCGAGTAGTCCCCGCACTCCCCGGCGTCTGCGGCCGCGGGGGAGGCCCCGGGACCGACGGCGGCGATGCCCCATCGGTGCCGGGGCCTCCGGGTCTCCGCCGGAGGCGGGGCGCCGTGCTCTCAGCTGAGCTGGAGCGTGGTCAGACAGGTCGCGGCCTCGTCCCCGGAGGTGGAGACGGCGGCGGTTGCCGTTCCCCCGTCCGCCTCGACGCTCAGCGTCGCGCGGATCCCGCGCGGCAGCCAGAGCCCGATGAACCCGTTGTCCGCCGTCGTCATGGTGCCGTCGACCAGGGCCTCTCCTGTCGCGTCGTCGGTGACGCGGATGCGCACATCCGTGTCGCCGAGCTCTCCGGTGCAGGTGGTGAGGCTGTGGTAGTGGCACTCGTGGGTCTGGCTGACATAGGGGGCGACGGATAGGTAGAAGCGGTCCTCGGGGATCGGCAGGGAGGCCTGATGCCCCGCGTCATCGGCGAGCATGAGTTCGTCGGGCCGCACGGAGGCCGTGAGGCCGTCCGGCCGGTCGTCGACGTCCTGTGCCTCCAGCGCGTCGATGACGCCGGCGGCGTCCCGGCCGGCCAGGCCATGGCTGGAGAGGATGACATCGGCCGGCGATGCCGACGAGGCGGGGCCGCCGGATCCGGATGCCCCGGAGGCGCAGCCCGACAGCGCGAGGCTGGACGCCAGCAACGCGGTGCCCAGGCCGGCAGCCAGCCAGCGCCGGCCCTGCCGGGGGATCCGGGGCGGGGTGGAGGTGTTCGTGTTCACAGAGAAGTCCTTTCAATCCGTGGCCTGCGGCGCGCGCGTCCCGTGGGCGCGCGCCGCGCCGCTCGCGCCCACCGGTGGGCGCGGGGAGAGGGGAGACCCGCGGGGAGAGGGCGGAGCGGCCGTCCTCGGACCGCGCCCGCACCGACGCGGGCCCGCGGGTCGGAACCCCTCAGGTCCGGCTGATGCAGAGAAGCCCGCGCCGCTCGGATCCGCTCAGCACGGTCCGCGAGGCGGTGTCCGGCCCCAGGGCGAGCGGCCGAGTGGGCGGCGCCGGGGCGACGGCGGCGACGGCGGCCAGTCCCAGCAGGATCGCGATCCACAGCGAGGCGGATCCCGCGGTCATCGTCTGGTGCTCGTCCGAGCAGGCGGCGCACACGGCGGCGGCATGGACCATGCCCGCGTCACCCGCGTGGACGTCCGCGTGGGGGACCGAGGCGGGGGCGGTGACCGCCTGTGCGGGCGCGGCGGGCACCGCCGCGCCCATCGGGGAGGGGGCCGCGTGGCTCCCGAGGAGGCACGCGAGCACGGCCGCCAGTGCCACCAGGCACAGGGCAGCCAGCCGGGGGCCGCGATGGGCGACTCGGCGCTGCACGGGCGGTCGGAGGATCATTGCGACACAGTCTAGAGGCACCCGGCTAGGGCGCCTGGATGCCGGCGCGGGGGGGACGGGCCAGGCAGTCCGAGGAGGCGCATGAGCGCCTCCACATCGGCGCGGGCGGAAGGCCCGCCCGCTGCGGTGACCACCAGACCGTAGGCGGCGCGCAGAGCGCGGGAGAGATCCCCCGCGGTCAGACGCGGGTCCACCCGCCCGTCCCGTTGGGCGGCGGCGAGCAGCGGGACGATGGTCGTCTGGAGCCGGTCGGCGGCTCGGACGGCGCGTCCATCCCTCTCGGACTCGACGGCGGTCTCGACGAAGGCCACGTCGGAGAGGATGAGATCCAGGAGCTCGCGCCACACGGCCTCGAAGGCGGCGGGGCGGCCTGCGCCGGAGGCGGCGCGCGCCGTCCGCTCGAGACGGGTGAGGTTCTCGTCGAAGACGGCCATCGCCAGGTCCATGCGGCAGGGAAAATGCCGGTAGAGCACGCCCTGCCCGACGCCGGCCTCCTTGGCGATGGCGCTGAGGGGGACGCGGAACCCGCGCTGAGCGAACAGGAGCCGGGCCGCCTTCAGAAGCGCCCGGCGGTTCTCCTCCGCCGCGGCCGGACCCCGGTTCGACCGCGGCGAGGCGATCTGCTGCGTGATATCCATCTCACCCAGTATACTGAACCGGACAATGCTATCCGGTAGGTCGCGGACGTCGGTCGGACGTCGCGGAACGGGGCGCGGACCCCGGCACGCACGGCGAGAAGGCGGCCTCCCGGGCCGGGTCGGCCAAGACAAGGTGGTTCAGGGATGTCCGGAGAACAGGGTGGGGACCAGACCTATGACGTCGTGGTGGTCGGCAGCGGCGCGGCCGCCTTCTCGACGGCGCTGGGGGCGGTGGACGAGGGCCTGAGCGTCGTCATGGTGGAGAGCACCGACCAGTGGGGCGGGAACACCTCGATGTCGGGCGGCGGAATGTGGCTTCCTGACAACCCTCTGATGAGGCGCGAGGGCGCCGGGGACTCCCGCGAGGAGGCCCTGGAGTACATGACGGAGACGATCGGCGCGCCGGGACCCGCCTCGTCGCGCGAGCGCATCGAGGCGTTCATCGACTCGGTCGACGACTTCGTGCTCACGGCCGAGCGCCATGGGATGAGATTCATGCGGGATCGCGACTACCCCGACTACTACCCCGAGCGCCCCGGAGGCAAGATCGGGCGGGCGATCGAGGGCAGGAACTTCGATGTCAGACGACTCGGGGAATGGGCCGCCACGCAGCGCGGGGTCGTCCCTCTCCCGGTGCGCACGGACGACGTCTGGCTCCTAGGGCGGGCGTGGTCGACGCCGGACGGCTTCGCGCGCGGCGCCCAGTTCGTGTTCCGCACGCTCGGAGGGCTCGTCTCCGGCAAGAAGCTGGTGGGCCTCGGCGGTGCGCTCGCCGCGCAGTTCGCTCAGGCCGTGCTGGTGCGCAACCAGGTGCCGTTGCTGCTGAGCGCGCCTGCGACGAGCCTGATTGTCGAGGGCGAGGGGGCCGGCCGACGCGTCGTCGGCGTCCGCATCGGCGGACCCGGGGGCGGGAGGACACTCCGCGCTCGACGCGGCGTGATGCTCGCCGCGGGCGGATTCGAGTCCAACCAGGAGTGGCGTCGCACATACCAGGACGTCACCGGGCACACCTCGGGCAGCCCCGGCAACACGGGAGGACCCATCGCGTTCGCGCGCGATCAGGTGGGCGCCGCGCTCGACTACATGGACGACGCCTGGTGGGGCGCCACGCTGGCTCCGTTCCAGGGCGGGCCGGCCGGCGGCTTCCTGGTCGGCGAGCGGTCCCTCCCCTACATGATGATCGTCGACTCTCGGGGCGGGCGCTTCGCCAACGAGGCCGAGTCCTACATCGATCTGGGCCACCACATGAACGATCATGACCGAGGCGGCGCGTACTGGATGATCACGGACGGGCGGTACAACCGCCGCTACTTCCGCACCTTCTCCATCCAGCCGGGCCTGATGAAGGGGATGGCCGACAAGGGGCTGCTGCACAAGTCGCCCACGCTCGGCGGGCTCGCCCGCCGCATCGGCGTCGACCCGGTCGCGCTGCGCGCCACGGTGGAGCGTTTCAACGGCTTCGCCCGCACGGGCAGGGACCAGGACTTCGGCAAGGGGGACTCCGCCTACGACCGCTACTACGGCGATCCGACGGTCCGGCCGAACCCGTGCCTGGGACCGCTGGAGAAGGGGCCGTTCACGGCGTACAAGCTGGTGGTCGGCGACCTCGGGACCAAGGGGGGCCTGGTCACCGACGCCGATGCGCGGGTCCTGCGCGAGGATGGCTCCGTCGTCGAGGGGCTCTACGCCTCCGGCAACACGACCGCCTCGGTGATGGGGCACACCTATCCGGGGCCGGGCTCGACCATCGCCCCCGCCTCGGTGTTCGGCCTGCGCGGGGCGCGGCGCATGGCCGCTGCGCCGCCCACCCGGTGAGGCGGTCGGCGGGGACCCCGGACCGCCCGGTCGCGGTCCCCGCCCACGCGCTCAGAGGTCCTTGACGATCTCCTCCACCGACGCCTTCGCGTCGCCGAAGAGCATCTGGGTGTTCTCCCGGAAGAACAGCGGGTTCTGCACGCCCGCGTAGCCCGTGGCCATCGAGCGCTTGAACACGATGACGTTCTGCGCCTCCCAGACCTTGAGGACGGGCATCCCGGCGATCGGGGAGTCTGGCTCCTCGGTGGCGGCCGGGTTGACCGTGTCGTTGGCGCCGATGACCAGGACGACGTCGACCTCCGGGAAGTCGTCGTTGACCTCGTCCATCTCCAGGACGATGTTGTAGGGCACCTTGGCCTCGGCCAGCAGGACGTTCATGTGGCCGGGCAGGCGCCCCGCCACGGGGTGGATGCCGAAGGTGACGTCCACGCCCATGTCCCGAAGCTTCGCGGTCAGGTCCGCGACCGGGTACTGGGCCTGGGCGACGGCCATCCCGTACCCGGGGGTGATGACGACGCGGTGGGCGTCCTTGAGCATCGACGCCACCGACGCGGCGTCCGTCTCGCGGTACTCGCCCTGCTCCTCGGCGGCCGCGCCCTTCTTCGACGACGTCGAGGCGCCTGAGCCGAACCCTCCCAGGATGACGGAGACGAACTTCCGGTTCATGGCCTTCGACATGATGTAGGACAGGTAGGCGCCCGAGGATCCGACCAGCGCGCCCGTGATGATGAGCAGGTCGTTGTTGAGCATGAACCCGGCGAACGCCGCCGCCCAGCCGGACAGCGAGTTCAGCATCGAGACGACGACGGGCATATCGCCGCCCCCGATGGCCCCCACCAGGTGGAGCCCGACCAGCAGGGCGATGACAGTCATGGCGACCAAGGCGATCCAGGCCGCCCCCGAGTGCTCCGGGGCGTTGATGAACCACACCATGAGGCCCAGCGAGGCCAGCACCGCCACCAGGTTGATGAGGTTGCGGTGGGGGAGCAGCAGCGGACGGCCCGAGATCTTGCCGGCGAGCTTGAGGAAGGCGATGATCGACCCGGTGAAGGTGACGGCGCCGATGAAGACGCCCAGGAAGACCTCTCCCAGGTGGAACCCGCCGAGGGCCTGCGCGTCGGCCGTGGGCGCCAGGAACGAGTTGTAGCCGACCAGCACGGCGGCCAGTCCGACGAAGCTGTGCAGCATGGCGATCAGCTGCGGCATGCCCGTCATCTCGACCGTGCGGGCCAGCCTGGTGCCGATGGTCGCGCCGATGAGCATGGCCAGGACGATGAGCAGGGCGGTCACCCACACGCCCCGGCCCGGGTCGCTGGTCAGCGCCAGCGTGATCGTGGCGACCAGGGCGATCGCCATGCCGACGATGCCGAAGGTGTTGCCGCGCTGGGCCGTCTCATGCTGGGAGAGGCCCGACAGCGCCAGGATGAACAGGATCGCGGCCACCAGGTAGGCCAGCACCGTGAAGCGGTCGACGAAGGTGGCGGCGGCGCCCGCGAGGGCGGCCGCGGGCGCCGGGATTCCGGGCGCGGCGGAGAACAGTGCCGTCATGGTTCAGTCCCTCCTGAACATGGCGAGCATGCGGTGCGTGACCAGGAAGCCGCCGAAGATATTGATGGATGCGATCACGATGGCGACGAAGCTGAGGATGCCCACCGCCAGGTTCGAGGAGCCGACCTGCAGGATCGCCCCGACCAGGATGATGCCCGAGATGGCGTTCGTCACCGACATCAGCGGCGTGTGCAGGCTGTGCGTGACGTTCGTGATGACGTAGAACCCGACGACGACGGCCAGCATCAGCACGATGTAGTGGCCGGCCGCCGCCGTGGGCGTCACCAGCACCAGCGCGGCCAGCAGGATGGCCGCGATGATCGTCGCGATCGTCGCATTGCGCCTGCGCCGGGCCGCCGCCTGGGCGTCGGCCGCCGCCTTCGCGGCCTTCTCCGCGGGGGTGGGCTGGTTGAGGGACGAGGGCGGCGTCGCCGGCTGGGCGGAGACCGAGACCTTGGGCGGGGGCCAGAGGATCTCCCCGCCGGACGTCACGGCGATGCCGCGGACGATCTGGTCCTCCAGGTCCAGCGTCAGTCGACCGTCCTTGGCGGGCGTCATGAGCTTGAGCAGGTTGACGATGTTCTGCCCGTACAGCTGGGAGGACTGGGAGGGCAGGCGCCCGGCGAGGTCCGTGTACCCGATGATGATGACGCCGCCGGGGGTCGTGTGGACCTCGCCGGGACGGGTCATCGTCGTGTTGCCGCCGTTCGCGGCCGCCATGTCGACGATCACCGATCCGGGGGCCATCGCGTTGACGGCGTCGTCGTCCAGCAGGATCGGGGATGTTCGGCCCGGCACATTGGCCGTCGTGATGACGATGTCGGACTTGGCGGCCTGGAAGGCGTAGAGCCTGTTCGCGGCGGCCGCCTGGTCGGCGCTCATCTCCTTGGCGTATCCGTCGGTCGACCTCTCCTGGGCGACGGGGATCGGGAGGAACTCCGCGCCCATGGACTCCACCTGCTCGGCGACCTCGGGGCGTACGTCGGTGGCGCACACCTGCGCGCCCATCGAGTGGGCGGTTCCGATGGCGGCCAGGCCGGCGACGCCCGCGCCGATGACATAGACGTCGGCGGGCGGGACCTTGCCGGCGGCGGTGATCTGGCCGGTGAAGGGACGTCCGAAGGCGAATGCGGCCTCGACCACGGCCCGGTAGCCCGCGAGGTTCGACTGCGAGGAGAGCACGTCCATCGCCTGCGCGCGCGAGATCCGCGGCACGGTGTCCAGCGCCAGGGCGGTGACGCCGGCGTCCCTCAGGCGCTCCACCAGCTCCGGGTCGCGGGCCGGGGCGAGCCGGGCGATGAGCGTGGCACCGGGGTGCATGAGGGCCAGACGCTCGGGAGCGGGGGCGTCCAGCGTCAGCACGATGTCCGCGTCCCACACCTCCTCGGCGCCGGCGAGCTCTGCTCCGGCGGCCACGTACTGACTGTCTGGGTAGCGGGCCTGCTCTCCGGCTCCCGTCTCCACGGACACCTCATAGCCGAGCTTGATCAGCTTGGCGACGGTGTCGGGTGTGGAAGCGACGAGCGGCTGGTCCGCGCCCTCGGCGGGCACTCCAATACGCACGTGGACTCCTTCGTTGGACTCAAGACGAGCATCGCGTGGCGCGACGCGCCACTGCTCCAGATTAGGCGGTCCCGCGGTCCTGTTCGAATCGGGTCCGCCTGTGGTCCCTTCGTCCCGGGAGCGCCGCGCGAGTAGGTCCTTCGCGAGGGTCTTTCGCCCCTTGCCCCCGACCGGGCCCGGAGCGGCGGGAGAGGGGCCGCGGAGAGGCTCGGCGGCCTCGCCGGACCCCGGGCCGCAGCGGCTCGGGGCACGCGGCGGCGCCGCCTCCGCCAGGAGGGGAATGGGGGAACGAGACCTTCCCGCGGGGCAGGCAACACCGATACCGTGGGGACATGGACATCATCGACGACGGCGACGACCCGGAGACCCGCCAGGACTACGACACGATCGAGGCGGACGTGATCATCCACGCCGATCTGGAGGACGTGTGGTCGTTGGTGTCGGAACCGGGGTGGTGGATCAACGACGGCCCGCTGGGCGACCACGAGACCGACCGCGGCGACGACGGCCTGTTCCGCGTCACCGACCCGCAGGCGGGCACCTGGCTGGTCGCGCGCGAGGACGAGGACCCGATGGACGTCGTCTCCTTCCGCTGGTACCCGCTGGCCGGCGACGACTTCCCCGAGGAGCGCACGACGCGCGTCGAGTTCTCCCTGTCGGAGGAGGACGGCGGCATCGCCCTGCACGTCGAGGAGTCCGGCCTGTCGGGCGTCTCCGACGATCCCGAGGAGGCGCGCCAGGCCTGGGAGGACAGCGCCGGCATGTGGCCGGACGAGCTGCTCGCCGCCAGGGACCACCTCGAGTCCAGGTGACGGGCAGCCGGCCGCGCCTCCTCCCCCGCGGGGTACGGTGATCGGGCGCCGCTCCCCGGCGTGCCCCGTCGCCGACGAGGGCGTCCCCTCACCCTGAAGATCGCCGAATGTCACCAGCCCGCCCCGCAGACGTGGCCACGCCGAGTTCGACCGATGGCTCCGGGCGCGCCCTGCGCCGCAACCTGCAGAACCGCCACATCCAGCTGATCGCCATCGGGGGCGCCATCGGGACCGGGCTGTTCATGGGGTCGGGCAAGACGATCGCGCTGGCCGGGCCGTCCGTGCTGCTCGTCTACGCCGTCACCGGCTCCGTGCTGTTCCTCTTCATGAGGGCGATGGGCGAGCTGCTGCTGTCGGATCGCCGGTATGCGACCTTCGCCGACATCGCGCGCGACGTCCTGGGCCCCTGGGCCGGGTTCGTCACGGGATGGACCTACTGGCTGTGCTGGGTGGTCACGGGCGTGGCCGACATGGTCGCGATCACCGGGTACGTGCGCTACTGGTGGCCGGCGACCCCGGCCTGGATCCCGATCCTCGTCGTGGTCGTGCTGCTGTTCTCCCTCAATGCGCTGACGGTCCGGGCATTCGGCGAGACGGAGTTCTGGTTCGCCCTCGTCAAGATCGTGGCCATCGTCGCGCTCATCGCGGTCGGCCTGGCCCTGGTGGCGATCGGGTTCGCCGACGGCGCCGGCGAGAGGGCCGCGGTGTCGAACCTGTGGAGCCATGGGGGCTTCTTCCCGACGGGCCTCAGCGGATTCCTCGGCGGGTTCCAGATCGCGGTCTTCGCCTTCGTCGGCATCGAACTGGTGGGGACCACGGTCGCCGAGACCGAGGACCCGGCCCGCACGCTCCCCAAGGCCGTCAACTCGGTGCCCGTGCGCGTCATGCTCTTCTACGTCGGCGCGCTCGCGGTCATCATGATGGTCACGCCCTGGGACGAGGTCGATCCCGGCACGTCGCCCTTCGTCACGATGTTCTCGCTGACGGGCCTGGGGGCGGCGGCCTCGATCCTCAACCTGGTGGTGCTCACCTCGGCGGCCTCGTCGGCGAACTCAGGCATCTACTCGACGTCGAGGATGGTCTTCGGCCTGGCCGGGCAGGGGGACGCCTCCCGTGTCTTCCACCGTCTCAGCCCGCGCGGCGTCCCGCGCAACGCGTTGTTCCTGTCCTGCGTGCTGATGCTGAGCGCGATCGCCATCCTCGCGCAGGGCGACTCCGTCATCGACGCCTTCACCCTGGTCACCTCCATGTCGACGACGTTGTTCATGGCGGTGTGGACGATCATCACGGTGTGCTATCTGGTGTGGGTGCGCCGCCGGCCCGAGCAGCACCGGGCGTCCTCGTTCCGCGCCCCCGGAGGGGCGGCCTCCGCCTGGGTCGTGCTGGCGTTCATGGCGGCGCTGTCGGTGGTCCTGTGCCTGGAGGCCACCACGCGCGCCGGGCTCATTGCGGCCGCGGTGTGGCTGTCGGCCGTCACGGTCGTCGCCGTCGCCCATCGGCACCGGATGCTGGTCCGCGCTCAGTCCGCCTGAGGGGACCGCCTATACTGGCCACCAGTGCCACGGGAACCCGGGAGACCGGGTTGAGAGGAGGGCTCGGAGCCCTCGACCGTAGAACCTGACCCGGCTCATACCGGCGGAGGAAGGCTCTTTCTCGTGCGCACCAGTGTTGCTCAGCACGTGAAAGGAACAAGCTGACATGGCTGGTACGAACACAGGCGCCGCGGGGCGTCTTCAGTGGCGGGTCGTCGACATGGTGACGGCTGCGATCCTGGGAGTCGCCTGCGGGCTGATCTTCCTCGTGTGGAACCAGGTCGGGGGCGCCGCGTACTCGGTGATCGACGCCGTGACCCCCGGCGTCGGCGGGCTGGTCGCCGGCATCTGGTATCTGGGCGCCGTGATCGGGGCGCTGGTCATCCGCAAGCCCGGCGCCGCGATCTTCGTCGAGGTGCTCGCCGCGGTCGTCTCGATGGCGCTGGGATCCCAGTGGGGGATCTCGACGGTCTACTCCGGGCTGGTCCAGGGCCTGGGCATGGAGTTGGTGGTGCTCGCCTTCGGCTACAGGAGGTTCTCCCTGCCCGTCGCCATGCTCGGCGGCGTCGGATCCGGCGTGGCCGCGTGGGTGTTCGAGGGCTTCTACGGTTCCACCCCGAACTTCGCCAAGGGCCTGGCCTTCAACCTCACCTACCTGGGATGCCAGGTCGTGACCGGCGTGGTGCTGGCCGGCCTGGTCGGCTGGCTGCTGGTGCGCGGGCTCGCCCAGACCGGGGCGCTGGACCGTTTCGCCGCGGGCCGCGAGGTCCGGGCCCGGGTGTGAGCCGTCCCGCCATGGACTCCATCGAAGCCGCGCTGGCCGCGGACCGGGCCCGCGAGGCCGGGGCGGCGTCCGTCCCCGGCGCCCGCGTGCGGGTCCGCGGGTGGGGGTGGCGCCACGCGGGCCGCAAGGCGTGGGCCCTGCGCGACATCGACCTCGACATCGCGCCGGGCGAGCGCGTCCTCCTCCTCGGGACCTCCGGCGCGGGCAAGTCGACGCTGCTCGGCGGCCTCGCCGGGGTGCTCGGGGGAGAGGACGAGGGCGACTCCGCTGGATCCCTGGCTGTGGACGGCCGGGCCCCGGAGGAGCTGCGGGGCCGGGTCGGCCTCATGATGCAGGATCCCGAGGCGCAGGTCGTCCTGGCCCGCGCGGGCGATGACGTCGCCTTCGGGTGTGAGAACCTCGGCGTGCCCCGCGAGGAGATCTGGACGCGCGTGCGCGACGCCCTGGACGAGGTCGGGCTCGGCGGCCTGTCCCTCGACCACCCGACGTCCAGGCTCTCGGGCGGGCAGAAGCAGCGTCTCGCGCTGGCCTCCATTCTCGCGATGCGACCCGGGCTGCTGCTCCTGGACGAGCCCACCGCGAACCTCGATCCCGAGGGGGTCGGCGAGGTCGTCGAGGCGACGCGCCGCGTCCTTGAGCGCACGGGGGCGACCCTGGTCGTCGTCGAGCACCGGGTGGACGTCTGGGCGGGCCTGGTGGATCGGGCGGTCGTCGTCATGGAGGGGGCGGTGCGGGCGGACGGCCCCCTCGAGGACGTCCTGCGCGACGAGGGAGGCGCCCTGCGCGACGCCGGGATCTGGCTGCCCGGCGACGACCGCGCCGTGGTCGGGGAGGCCCGCCGGCGCCGGGCGGCCGCCTCCGCCGACGCCGCGCCCCCGCCCGCGCGGGGCGCGGAGCAGGCAGCCCGGCCCGCCCCGGCCCCGGCGATGCGCGTGCGGGACCTCGCCATCGGCTACCGGGAGGACCGGCCCGTGCGCTCCGGCATCGACCTGGACATCCCGCGGGGAGCCTCCACGTGCGTGATCGGTCCGAACGGCGTGGGGAAATCCGCTCTGGCGCTGACCGTCGCGGGCCTGCTGCCCCAGCTGGCGGGGACCATGGACGCCGCGGAGGACCTGGCGCCCCTCAGGTCGTCGCGCCGCCCGCACCGGACCCGGACGAGGACGGCGCCGGACGCCGCCAGGACGGATCCCCACACCTGGTCCTCGCGCGAGCTGCCGGGAAGAATCTCCCTGGTCTTCCAGGAGCCGGAGTACCAGTTCGTCGAACGGACGGTGCGCGAGGAGCTGGAGGTGGGCCCCCGGCTGGCCGGCGTCGAGGGCGCCGAGCTGGACGGGCTCGTGGAGCGGACGCTGCGGCGCCTGAGGCTGGACCAGGTCGCGCTGGCGAACCCGATGACGCTGTCCGGCGGGGAGAAACGCCGCCTGTCCGTGGCGACCGCCCTCATCAGCGCGCCGCGGGTCGTCCTCCTGGACGAGCCGACCTTCGGGCAGGACCGGTCGACCTGGCTGGAACTCGTCGGCATCCTCCAGGAGGCGGTCGAGGCGGGGACGACCCTCGTCTCGGTCACCCATGACCGGGCGTTCATCGAGGTCATGGGTGACCGCGTGATCGACCTGTCCGAGGTCGGCCGGCCCGCGGGACATCGCCGCGAAGCGGAACCGGCCTCGCAGACCGGCCCCGTCCAGGGCGCTCGGCCGCCCCGGCCGGTGTCGGCGCCCCCGGCCCGGAACGATCCGGAGGAGCGCGCCGCGCCGCGCATCGGCTGGCGCGATGTGCTGGCGGGGCGCGGGCTGCGCGCCGTCAACCCCGTCACGCAGGTGCTCGCGCTCGTCGTGATGACGACGCCGCTGATGGCCTCCGTCGACGTGCTGAGCGCGGGGATCGCGCTGGCGCTCGAGGTGCTGCTCGTGCCCCTGGCGGGGATCGCGGCGCGGCGGGTCCTCACCCGGATCGTCCCCCTGCTGGCCGCGGCGCCCCTGGCGGCCTTGTCGATGCTGCTCTACGCGAAACCCGGCGGAGACGTCTACTGGTCGTGGGGCCCGGCGGCGGTCTCGCAGAACTCGGTCGAGCTGGCCGGAGCGGTCTTGCTGCGGGTGCTGGCCCTGGGGCTGCCCGCCATCGTGCTGCTGTCGCGCATCGACCCCACCGACATGGCCGACGGCCTGGGGCAGGTGCTGCACCTACCGGCGCGCCCCGTGCTGGCCTCCTTGGCGGGCGTGCGGATGACCGGGTTGATGGTCACCGACTGGCGGGCGCTGGAGCGGGCGCGCCGCATGCGCGGCATCGGGGACGGCAGCCGGGTCGCGGCCTTCTTCCGGGGGGCCTTCGCGCTGCTCGTGTTCGCGCTGCGCCGCTCGGCGAAGCTGTCGCTGACGATGGAAGCCCGCGGTTTCGGCGCCCCCGGCCCCCGCTCCTGGGCCAGGCCCTCGCGCGTCGGAGGGGCGGACGCCGCCATGATGGCAGTGGCCGTGGCGGTGCCCGCGGCGGCGATCGGCGCCGCCGCGTGGTTCGGCGTCCTGCGGCCGGCGGGAATGTGAGGGCGGGCGTGAGCGGTCCCGGCGCCGGGCCCGCCCCTCGGCGCGCGCGGATCCGCGATCTCGCGACGGCGGTCGGCGGCCGCACGGGGACGCGGCGAGCGCATGCCGTGTGGCGCGCCCCCGTGGTCGTCGTCGACGGGCGGTCCGGGTCGGGGAAGACGCAGCTCGCGCGGCGCCTCGCCCGCATGCTCCGTGCCGGGGGGCTGACCGGCATCCAGATCGCCCGCCTGGACGACTGGTATCCCGGGTGGGACGGGCTGAGCGCGGGGACCGCCCGGACGGAGAGGCTGCTCCTGCGCGAGCCGGCCTATCCCGAGTGGGACTGGGAGGCGGGCCGGGTGCGCCGGTGGGTGAGCCTGGACCCCGCGCGCCCGCTGATCGTCGAGGGCGCGGGGGCGTTGACCGCGCGCACGCGGTCAGTCGCCGACGTGGCGGTGTGGGTGGATGTCGGCCCGGGGCCGTTGGACGGCGAGGGGAGCCCCGTCTCCGCGATCGAGCGCAAGCGGCGAGCCCTGCTCCGCGACGGCGAGGCCTACCGCCCATGGTGGGACATGTGGGCCGCGCAGGAGCTCCGGCACATCTCGCGCCATCGCCCGCGGGCGCTCGCGGACCTCGAGGTGCTGGGCTGAGTCGTGACCCGACGGTCCGCCGTCCGCCGGTTCCCGGTGCGGGCCGTGGGGCGCTGCCGGGTCTCCCGGACGGGGCGCAGCTAGTCTGGCGATCATGAGGATCGCGATCGCGGGTGCGTCGGGGCTGCTCGGGTCGGCTCTGGCTCGGGCTCTCGCCGCCGGTGACGGCGGGAACCACACGGTGCTGCGCCTCGTCCGCCGACCTGCGCGCACGTCCGGCGAGCGCCGCTGGGATCCGGCGGCCGGGCGGATCGACGGGCCGGGAGCGGGCCTGGACGACGTCGACGCGGTCGTCGTGCTGTCCGGCGCGGGCATCGGCGACCGCCTGTGGACCCGCCGGTACCGCCGGGAGATCCTGGTCAGCCGCGTGGAGCCGGTGAGGACGATCGCCGCGGCCATGGCCCAGGGCGAGGCGGCCGGCCGGGACCGCGTCCTGCTCGTCCCCTCGGCCGTCGGCGTCTACGGGGCGGATCCGGGGGACGCGATCCTCACGGAGGCGAGCGCCCTCGGCGACGACTTCCTGGCGCGCGTGTGCCGCCTGACTGAGCGGGCCGCCGACGCGGCGCGCGAGGCCGGAGTCCGTGTGGTGGCCATGCGCACGGGCATCGTCCTGTCCGGACAGGGTGGGTATCTGGGCCGGCAGCGATTGCTGTACCGGGCTGGCCTGGGCGGGCCGGTCAGCGGCGGCGCCCAGTGGCTCGCCTGGATCACCCGGGCCGACCACGTGCGTGCGATGCGTCACCTCCTGGCGCATTCGGAGCTGTCCGGCCCCGTCAACCTGGCGGCGCCGGGCGCCGTCCGTCAACGGGACTTCGCGCGGGCCCTCGCGGCGAGCATGCGCCGCCCGGGGGTCGTGCCGCTTCCCGCGGGCCTGCTCGCTCCCGTCCTGGGGCCGGACATGGTCGCCGAGGTGCTGCGCTCGGGCCAGCGGGCTGTTCCCGAGCGGCTGCTCGGCGACGGCTTCCGTTTCGACCACCCGTCCTTGCCGGAGGCGCTGCGCTGGCTGGCGACGGAGGCGATGGGCGGCGTCGGCGGCTGAGCTAGGCTGTCCGCCCGTGGACAACCCCTTCGACGCCGTCACGTCTTCGTACGGCCGTGTGAGGCCCGGATATCCGGGCGCCGCCGTCGACGCGGTGGAGGCGGCGGCCGGTGGGGCTCCCGGCGGCCGCGTGGCCGCCGACATCGGCGCGGGCACGGGCAAGATGACCGGCGCGCTGGCGGCGCGCGGATGGCGCGTCGTCGCCGTCGAGCCCTCCGCGGCGATGCGCGCCCAGCTGCGCGCCTCGATGGGCCTCGGGCGGACGGCCGGCGCGGAGCCCGCGGTCTCGGTGCGCGACGCCACCGCCGAGCGCACCGGCCTGGGAGACGGCAGCGTCGACCTGGTCGTCTACGCGCAGTCGTGGCACTGGGTGGAGCCGGAGGCCGCCGGCGCGGAGGCCGCCCGCATCCTGCGTCCCGGCGGGGCGATCGCCGCAGTGTGGAACCAGATGGATGTCTCGGACCCGTGGGTCCTGCGCCTGACCCGGATCATGCGCTCGGGCGACGTTCACCGGGCGGGGGATCCGCCGGCGTTCGGCCCCGGCTTCACGAGGCCGGAGCTGCGGGTCGTGCGGTGGGTCGACACGATGACGGTCGAGGAGCTGCTGGAACTGGGGACCACCCGATCCTCCTATCTGCGCCAGGATCCCGCGGGCCGTGCCCGCATGCAGGAGAACCTCCGGTGGTACCTCCTCGAGCACCCGGGCGTGCGGAGCCACTGGGCGGCCCGGGGCCCGGGGGAGCCGGAGGGCCCCGGTGGCCTCGTCGCCACCGCGGGCCCGGCGGGCGCGCTCATCGCTCTCCCCTACACGACGCTGGTGTGGACCGCCAGGCCGGTGCCCGCCTACTCCCAGGGGTAGACGACGCCGACCTGCGCGCGGATCGCGTCCATGACGTCCATGACCTCGACCGTGTCCCGCCACGTCATGTCCGCGGACTCGGTGAGGCCGGCCTCGAGGCACCGGGCGACTTCGGCGGCCTCGTACTGGAAACCACCCGGAACCGTCGCGTCCCAGTCGACCGTCGCGCCGTCATCGGGCCCGCCCTCGGGGAACGTGCGCAGACGCAGGACCCCGGGGCGGTAGAACTGCAGGGGGAGCTCCAGGGCGCCGCGCTCGAAGACGACCTCGGCGGCGGTCGCCGAGCGGCCGTCCAGATGGCACCGTGCGACGCCCATCGCGTCGCCCGCCCGAAGGATCGCCGCGTCGGCCGCGTCGATGCGCACGGGCCGGGAGGAGGCCGAACGCCCGAAGTCGCCGGGGATCGCGCGTCCGGCGGCGGTGACGGACTCGGGCGCCCCCAGCACCTCGTGGAGGAAGGACACCGGGTAGATCCCGAGGTCCATCAGCGCGCCCCCGCCCAGTTCGGGACGCATCAGGCGCGGCACATGGCGCAGCGACTGCCCATGATCGGCCTGCACTGAGACCACGCGTCCCAGGCCGCCGTTCGCGATGACCTGGCGCAGGACCCGGTAATGCGGCAGGTGCCGGCTCCACATCGCCTCCATCGCGAACAGCCGCGACTCGCGCGCCTGGTCGAGCACGGCGCGCGCCTGCGAGGCGTCCATCGTGAAGGACTTCTCCACGAGCACGGGCTTGCCGGCGCGCAGGGCCAGCAGGGCCTGATCGGCGTGCAGGGGGTGGACCGTCGCCACATAGACGGCGTCGATCCCCGGGTCCGCGACCAGTTCCTCGTAGGAGCCGTAGGCCCGTTCGACCCCCCATTCCCGGGCGAAGGCCTCCGCGCGGTCCAGTTGGCGCGCCGCCACCGCCGCGACTCGGGAGCGCGTGAAGCGCGGGACGTCGCGAGCGAAGGTCCGGGCGATCCCGCCCGCGCCGATGATGCCCCACCGCAGAGCGGGCGCCTCCATCGGGTCGGGCAGCGTCACGCCGCGTGCCAGCTCGGCGAGCTCACCGGGCAGCCCGGGCAGAGGGGCATGGGGGTCTCTTGGTCGCGTCATGCCTCGATTCTGCCATCGCGCAGGGCCCGGGGCACCTTCGACAGGCCCCGCGGCCCGCCCGCCGGTTCTCCTACAATGGAGCGCGGTCGAGGGCTGCGCGTCGCGCCGGTCCGACCGCGCCCCATCCTCCCGTCCACCCAGCAGGAAGCCCCGATGATCGCACAGTCACTGCTCGGCGTGGTGCTCGCGCTGGTGATGTACGCGATCTCGGTGTCGCCGTCGCTGATGGCCCGCAGCTGGTGGTGGCACGCCGCCTCATCCGGCGTGCTGATGGCCGTGGGATACGTGATCGGCCTGGTCATCGACAAGGTCGGGGGATGGGTGGTCGACTGGGTCGGCCTGTCCGTCACGGCGGCCCCCTGGGCGCGTGAATGGGCGGAGCGCATCGTGCTCGTCGTGTTCCTCCTGTGGTTCGCCCGCGCGGTGATCCTCTCGGCGCGCGACACCCGTCGCGCGGCCGCCCTGGTCGAGATGCCGCCCGAGACGCTGCCCGCCTACCTTCTGGGGGCGGTCGGCGCCCTGGTCCTCACCTACCTGCTGCTCGGGCTGCTGGCCGGGGTGATCTGGATCCTGCGCGGCCTGGTGAACCTGTTCGCCCGCTGGATGCCGGCGCCGGTCGCGTGGCTGGTGGCGGGGGCCCTGGTGGCGGCGCTGGTCGTCGTCCTCACCTCGCGCGTGCTGATGGGAGGGATTCTCTCCTTCTTCTCCCGACACGCCCTCAAGATGGACCGGCGCACCGCGCGGGGGATCTATCAACCCGCGCAGCCGGAGCGATCGGGTTCGCCCGGCTCCCTGTCCTCCTGGGAGTCGGTGGGCGGCCAGGGCCGCGTCTTCCTGGGCCGCGGCCCCCACCGCGAGGACATCGAGGCCGTGACCGGGCGGCCCGCGAAGGAGCCGATCCGCGTCTACGCCGGGATGCCCCATGGGCGCGAGACGCTGGCGGATCGGGCGCGCCTGGTCGTCGACGAGCTCGCCCGGACCGGGGCCTTCGACCGCTCGGTGCTGGTGGTGACGACGTCCACCGGATCCGGCTGGGTTGACGAGTGGCAGGTCCAGCCCGTCGAGTACCTCACGGGCGGCGACTGCGCGACTGCCTCCATGCAGTACTCCTACGTGCCCTCCAGCATCAACGTGCTCACCGGGCTCGAACCGTCGATGCAGGCCTCCGCGCTGCTGTTCGAGGCGGTGAGGAGCGCGCTCGAGGCGCTCCCCGCCGGACGCCGGCGCCCGGGCCTGTACGTGTGCGGCGAGTCGCTGGGGGCCTACGCCTCGCAGCACGTCTTCGGGGGCCTCGACGACGTCCGGGCGAAGGTGTCCGGCGCGTTGTGGGTGGGGACGCCCTCGTTCACGGATCTGCACCGCGACCTCACGCGCTCCCGCCACCGCGGCAGCCCCGAGGTGGCGCCCGTGGTGGACAACGGGCGGGTCGTCCGTTTCGCGAACCTGCCGGAGAACCTCGCCGTCGACGTCTACGGGCGCGAGCTGGGGCCCTGGGAGTTCCCGCGCGTCGTGTACGCCCAGCACCCGTCCGATCCGGTGGTGTGGTGGTCGACGGACATGATCTGGAACCAGCCCGACTGGATGCGGGAGAAGGCCGGCCACGACGTCTCGAGCCGCGTGGAGTTCACCCGCGGGGCCTCCTTCATCCAGGTCCTGGCGGATCTGCCGGTGGCCGGGACCGCTCCGGCCGGCCACGGGCACACCTATCACGAGGAACTGATCCCCCTGTGGGAGGGGATCCTCGGCCTCCACGATCCGCGGCGCCCGGCGGCCCTGCCCGACGGCGACTGGGTGGACGCCGACATGCGCGCGCGCATCGGCCAGGCGATCTCGGCGAACATCGCCCTGTCCGACCGGCAGTGACCGCGCCGGCGGGACACAGCAGCCCCGCCGGCCGCGGTCGCTATTGTGGGCCCCATGACCACGTTGCTCGCCGGCGTGTTCCTGGTGCCGCTGGCCGCGGTGGCCGCGCCGCTGCTGGGAGCGGGCGTCCAGCGCGTGCTCCGCGTCCCGCTGATCGTCTTCGAGATCCTGCTCGGCGTGCTGCTGGGCCCCAGCGCCCTGGGGTGGGTGCAGCCGGACGAGGTGACCGGCGTCCTGTCCGACTTCGGCGTCGCCATGCTGTTCTTCCTCGCCGGCAACGAGATCGACTTCCGCGGCATCCGCGGCCGTCCCCTGCGGCGGGCGGCGCTCGGCTGGCTGGTCTCCCTGGCCGTCGGCGTCGGCGTCGGCGTGTGGATCGCCCCCTCGACGGTCACCGGCGTGTTCATCGGGGTGGCGCTCACCTCGACGGCCCTGGGCACGCTTCTGCCGGTGCTCCGCGACGAGGGCGACCTGCACTCGCCCTTCGGCCGGGCGGCGACCGCGACGGGCGCGGCCGGCGAGTTCGGGCCGCTCCTGGCGATCTCGATCTTCCTGGGTGGTCGGAGCCCGCTGGCCGGGGCTCTGGTGCTGGCGGCTTTCGCGCTGATCTCCGGCCTGGCGATCTGGTTGGCCTCGCGCGGCCCGCATCCGGCGTTCAACCGCCTGACGGCGGCCACCCTGCGCACCAGCGGCCAGTTCGCGGTCCGGACGGTCATCTTCGTGGTGGCCGCCCTGTCCGTCCTGAGCGCCGTGCTGGGGCTGGACATGCTGCTCGGCGCCTTCGCCGCCGGCGTCCTGTGCCGAGTGCTGCTCTCCGGAGCTGCCCCCGACGACCGTGAGATCGTCGACGCCAAGCTCGAAGCGGTGGGATTCGGCTTCCTGGTCCCCGTGTTCTTCGTCATGACGGGCGTCACCTTCGACCTGCGGGCGCTGCTGGCGTCCCCCCGGCTGCTGGGCCTGATGGCCGTGGCGCTCGCGCTGCTGCTGGTCATCCGCGGTCTGCCCTCCGTGGTGGCCGCTCCCGAGGGCTCGACAGCGGCGGACCGCGTCGCGCTGCTGCTCTTCGGCGCCACGGGACTGCCTCTCATCGTCGCCGTCACCGGCATCGGCGTCGACCGCGGCGAGCTGGACTCCGGCACCGCCGCCGCACTGGTCGGGGCCGGGATGCTGTCGGTCCTGATCTTCCCGGCGCTCGCCCTGGCGCTGCGCCGCCGCTCGGAGGGCGGCGACCTGGTCGCCGACGCGGAGGAGGTCCCGATCGAGGGGTAGCCGGGGCCTGCGGAGAACGTGGCGGGCCTCCCGCCGGGCGTCGGCCAGGACGTCTGCGGTCAGAGCAGCCCTTTCTTCTGCATGACGCGGGTGGCCACGTAGCCGAAGGGGACACGGCCGTAGAACGTCACCAGGCGGTACAGGACCGCGGCGGACAGGGCGATGGACACCGGCAGGCCGGCCACCGTGAGCCCGCCGGTCAGAGCCCCCTCGACCGGGCCGATCCCGCCGGGGGAGGGGATGACGGAGCCCAGGGAGTTCGACACCAGGAAGGTCACGGCCAGGGTCGTGAGCGACAGGCGCCCACCGAAGGCCTCGACGGACGCCCAGAAGGCCCCGATGAAACCGATGTTCATGATGAGGTTCCCGGCCACGACCTGGACGATGCGCCGGGGCTGCCCGACGATCCACAGCAGCCGCGGGTAGATCTGCTTCCAGACGGGTTCGGCCTTCGACCAGATCCAGCGGCGCAGCCGGGGGACCGATAGCGCCACCGCGACCACGACGGCCACCACCGCGGCGACGGCCAGGATCACCGAATAAGGGATCGACACGCCCAGCGAGTTCCCGGTGAACAGGATGACGACGATGAGCAGCAGCACGGTGACCAGGAACTGGGAGACCTGCTGGAGGACCACGGTGGTCGCCGCGATGGCCGTCGGGACCTTGAGTTTGTTGAGGAAGCGCAGATTGAGGGCGGCGGGCCCGATGCCGGCCGGCGCGACGATCGTGACGACGGAGGCGGCCATCTGGGCCAGGAAGGCGTCCTGAAGGCGGATCCTCTCCGAGGAGAGCGCCTTCAGCGGGATCGCCCCGCCCAGCCAGGTGAGGGTGCCGAGCAGGAAGGAGACGAGGAACCAGATCGGGTTGGCGGAGGTGATCGTCGCGACCAGGCTGTCGAAGTTCAGCGAGCCCATGACGGCGATGAGCGCGAGGACCAGGATGGTCGCGGTGACCACTGTGCGCGGAGCGAAACGCTGGAGATTGAGAGGCTGGACGGTCTCCACGAGCTGATCGCCGACGATCGCGTCGCGGACGCCGGTCACCGTGTCGGTGCGCCGCACCGCCGCCGCGACCTTCTCCGGGAGGATGGCGCTCTGGACGACCGGGGCGACGGCGCGCAGCTCGGACTCGGGCAGGGCGCGCCGCGCCGAGGCGAGGGCGCGGTCCTTGCCCACGCACACGGCGAGGTGGACGAGCAGCTGAGCGATGTCGATGCGCCGGTTGAGCTCCGTCGTGGCGACCTCGCCCTGCTCCCAGTCGACCATCCACACGGTGCCCGTCTGGTCGATGGCGACCGCGTCGAAGGTGAGGTCGCGGTGGCAGATCCCATGGACGTGGGCCAGCAGCAGCTGACGCCAGACCTCGTCCAGGACGGCGTCGGTGAGGGCCTCGGGGGCCACATCGCGCAGCCGGGAGGTGGGAGGCATCGAGCGGTAGACCTGGAGCACGGACGCGCCGGCCTGCGCCAGGCCGACGGGCTCGGGAACGTGGACGCCGGCGCGCATCGCGGACAGCGCCGTCAGCATCGAGCGCTCGGCGTTCGCCTTCGGCGAGGGCGAGATCCACCTCGTGATGCCCCGTAGGCGCAAGTTGTTCCAGATCTCCTCGACGGTGCCGGTGATCTCCCGGCCGGGGTCGATGGCGACGAGGTCGAGGGGCGTGCCCTGGACATCCCAGACCTGGTAGTGGCGGTTGCCGTCCGGTTCGGGCCGGCGCGCCACCGTGTACTCGACGATGTCCGGGCTGGTGGTTGGCTGCTGCCGCAGCGGGCGGGAGGGGCGGTCGTCCTCGTCGATGAGCCACGTGGACAGCGGCTCCTCGGAGGTGTCCAGATCGGAGCGGACGATGCGGGCCGGCACGATGCCGATGGACAGCAGCCCGGCGACCAGGTCGACGCCGGTGGCGCGGCGGTCCTCGAAACCCAGGAGCCACCGGGCGAGCGACCCGCAGGCGCGTCCCAGCAGCACGGAGATGAACGCCCCCGGAAGTGACATCGACCCGCGGAGCACGCCCAGGAAGACGATGACCCACAGTCCGCCCCACGAGTAGCCGATGGTGCGCATGTTGCTCGACTCGCCCGCGACGGTGAACAGGGAGGCCAGCGCCATGATGGCCAGATTGAGCGCGATCTGGGTGCCGCCGGAGTCGGAGTGGACCCGCAGGGGCAGGGTGAGGGACTCGGGCAGGTGGCGCAGGCCGAGGAGCAGCATCCAGCCGCCGACGGAGGTCAGCGCGGCGGAGACCAGGCACTCGAGGATCGTGCTCAGACGGCGGCGGCGCGCCAGCGCGACGACGATGGCGACGGGCGTGACCAGGACGACCAGCCCCTCGAGGCCGGTGACAGGCAGCAGCAGGATGTCGCGGATGATGCTGACGCGCAGGACGTCCTCGGTGACGCCCTGGGTCGTCGAATTCGCGAAGATGCCGAACAGCCAGATGAACGCCGTCCCGACGACGCACAGGGCGACGTCGATGAGGTCCTCGCGACGGCGCTGGCGCGGGGGGATGCGGTCCGCGAAGGACACCGGCCGGGTGAGCCTGGGCGGCGTCGGCATGCGGGGGGGCGCCTCGGGAGGGCTCCCGGGAGTCCCCCGGTCACGCGCGTCGTCCATGGGGGCATCCTAGAGGAGTCGGCCCCGGCCGTTCCCGGGGGTCGGATCGCTCCGAGGGCGCAGCGCCGCTAGGGTGAGGCAGGAGAATGACCACCGATCGGAAGGCCCTCCGTGCTCCTGCTCCTGACGTCCCTGCAGACCGCCGCGCTGGCGGTCGCGCCTGCGGAGGACACGTCGTGGGTGACCACCGTGGTCGGGTGGTTCCATGATCCGACCTCCCTGCTCCTGGCGATGGGCCCGTGGGTCCTGTGGGGAACGCTCGCCATCGTCTTCATCGAGTCCGGCGTCCTGTTCCCGGTGCTGCCCGGCGATTCGCTGCTGTTCACCGCCGGTCTGCTTCACGAGCGCCTCGGCCTGAGCCTGCCGATGCTCGTCGGCCTCACCTTCGTCGCCGCGTTCCTCGGCGCCCAGATCGGGTACTGGCTGGGCCGCAGGTTCGGGCGCCGCCTGTTCCGCGACGATGCCCGCTTCCTGCGCACCGAGCACCTGGACAAGGCGGAGGACTACTTCACGCGCTATGGCGGCCGCTCCCTCGTCATCGGCCGGTTCATCCCCTTCGTCCGCACCTTCATCCCCCTGGCGGCTGGCATCGCGCGCTACCCCTATGGGAAGTTCCTCGCCTTCAACTCCCTCGGCGCCCTTCTGTGGGGGTCGGGCGTGACCTACGCGGGATCGATCCTGGGCGGCGTCCAGTTCGTCCATGACAACCTCTCGATGCTGATCCTGCTGATCGTGTTCGTGTCGCTGCTGCCGATGGCGGCCCAGGCGATCGTCGCGCGCCGCAAGGCGGGGAAGGCCCCCTCCCCTGCGGGATCCGGCTCCGCGGGCCAGGACACGGACGAGGGCGCTCCGGCCGACGCGCCCGCCGCCGACTGAGAGGGAGGTCCCGGTGGCCGACTGGATCGTGTTGATGCCGCTGCTCGTGGCGATGGTCCTCGTCGCGGTCCTGCCCGGGTACTTCTGGATCCGCTCCTCGATCCGCTCCTCGGTGGTCGCGGTGGCCTTCGCCCCCGCCCTCACGTTCACGCTCATCACGGTCGTCTCCGAGGCCTACCACCGCGCCGGCGTCTTCTTCTCCGCGGCGTCCGTCCTCCCGGTGCTCGGGGTCTCGGCGCTGGCCGGCCTGGCCGTGTTCCTGCTGCGCCGGCGCGGCCACCCGGCGGTGGGCGTCGTCCTGGGGGACGACCTCACGGCGAGGCCCCCGCTGGCCGGGGACTCGCCCTCGTCGCACGCCTACCGCATCCTGCCCCGCCACACGCGGACCCTGATGTGGGGCATGGTCGCCCTCGGTTGGGTCGTGGCCGCGCTGCCGCTGCTGACCAGCGCCGATCCCGCCGACCCCGTCCAGCAGTGGGACTCGACCTTCCACATGTCCGGCGTGTGGAACATCCTGCGCACCGGCCAGGCCCAGCCCGACGGCGGACTGGCCCCCCTCTACGATGGGCGTTCCGTCACCTATCCGATCGCCTGGCACGCCTTCACCTCGCTGTTCTCCTCTCCCACCACCGTCGTCCAGGCGTCCAACGTGACGAACCTGCTGATCATGGGGATCTGGGTGGCGGGCGGCACCGCCTTCACCGCCGTCGTGTCCACGTCGCGCACCGCGGTGGTCGCGGCCCCCGTCATCGCCGGCTGCCTGCTGAACATGCCGGCCGACGCGCTCACGATGTACAGCCAGTGGCCCAACGCGCTCGGCGTCTCCCTGCTGCCGGGCCTGGCGTCCGTCGCGGTCGTGCTCGGCCGCCGCCTCGAGCGCGCCACGGAGACCGGCCTGTCCGGGATGGTTCCGCACCTGCCGCTGGCGGTCTTGTTCGCCCTGGGCGCCGTGGGGGCGGTCGCGGCCCACCCGTCGTCGGCGTTCAGCCTGCTCGCCATCCTCTTCGCCCCGCTCCTGGTGTCGCTGTGGCGTCTCATCCGCCGGTCGGCCTGGGTCGGGGACTGGGCGAGCGCCGCGGTCTTCGCGGCGACGGCGGTCGCGGCCATCTGGGCGCCCCTGGTGGTCCTGTCCTCGGACAAGGTGCGCGACATGGGCGACTACCCGCGTCACGGCATCTCCTGGCTGGAGGCGTTCAGCCATTTCCTCACGCCCTACCCGCCCTTCTCCTCCTCCGTGGGGATGGGGATGACGATCGCCGTGACCGCGGTGCTGGTCCTCCTGGGCGTCGTCGCGACGGTGAGCGCGGCGCGCGCCTGGAACAGGCTCGCCCTGCGGGCCTACCCAGACCTGCGCCGCCCCTTCACCTATGCCCGCCCGCTCAAGGACGGTCCCGCCGGCGAAGCGGGTTCAGGGGAGGAGATCCCCCGTGCCGGTGAGCCCGAGGGCGTGAGCCGCCGGGAGCTCACGCGGGCGTGGGTGGAGCGGCGGATCGCGATCCGCGGCGCCTTCGGCCCCCGGCCTCTGCTCTGGCCGATCGCGTCGTACCTGGTGATGGCCGGTCTGACGTTTCTCGCCTATGCGCCGGACTCGGCGCTGAGGACGTTCCTCACCGCGCCGTGGTACCTGGATCCGCGCCGGATCATGGAGGCCCAGGACCTCACTCTGATCCCGCTGGCCGCCTTGGGGTTCGAGTACGCGGTCAACTGGCTGCGCTCGCACCGGGTGCGCCGCGCGGACGAGCACCGCTCGTACTCCTCGGGCCTCACCCGCATCGGGGCGCTGCTGGGGGCATGGCTGCTGGCGATGACGCTGGTGGGCGCCCTGGACGCGCGCATCTGGGCGGTCGGCTACGTCTACGACGCCGACCACCTGGGCAAACCGGGGATGGCGACGACGGCTGAGCTGGAGATGATCCGGCGGATGCCGCAGACCCTGCCCGAGGACGCCCTGGTGCTGGGAGACCCGATCGCGGGCGCCGCCTACACGGAGGTCCTGGGCCAGCGCCTCGCGGTGTTCCCGCAGCTGTACCACACGCTGTCGGACGCCTTCGACGAGGCGATCATCGTCAACCACTTCAACGAGATCCACACGAATCCCGAGGTGTGCGAGGTTGTGCTGCGCCGCGGCATCACCCACTACTACCAGGACGTGGACGGGTACTACTACCAGTCCAAGCGCTCCGACCGGGCCCCGGGCCTGTACGACGTCGACACCTCCACCGGTTTCGAGCTGGTCGACCAGGGGGGGACCGCGAAGCTGTACCGGATCACGGCCTGCGGGGAGTGAGCCGGGCGGCACGCCGCATCACCGGCCCGCCCACTGGAAGCCGGTCCGGCGCGCGGCGCCGTCCTCGTACCCTTGGAGGGTGAGCACCCCCGAGACCGCGCCCAACCGGACGCCGCACCCGACCACCAACCTGCCCGGCCCGCCTCCCGCAGGCGACCACGTCCGGATCGCGTTCCTCGGGCCCTTCGGCACCTTCTCCGAGCAGGCCGTCTGGCAGGTGGCGCCCGGCGGCGCGCAGCTCATCCCCGTGACCTCCGCGCCGGCCGCGCTGGACGCCGTTCGCCGGGAGGCGGCGGACCGCGCCGTCGTGCCGATCGAGAACTCGGTAGAGGGCGGCGTCAACGCGACGCTGGACTCGCTGTCCACCGGGAGGCCGCTGTTCATCGTCGCCGAGATCGTCGTGCCCGTGGTCTTCGATGTGGCGGTGCGCCCCGGGACGGACCCGGCGGACGTCCGACGGGTCGGCACGCACCCCCACGCCTGGGCCCAATGCCGCATGTGGCTGGAGGAGCATTTCCCGGGCATCATCCACGTTCCGGCGACCTCCACGGCGGCGGGGGCCGAGCTGCTGGCGCAGGGGGACACGACCTTCGACGCGGCGCTGTGCCCGGCCTCGGCCACCCAGCGCTACGGGCTCGAGGCGATGCACTCCGGGATCAACGACCAGCCCGGCGCCGTCACCCGCTTCATCGTCGTGTCGCCTCCCGGCGCGCTGCCCCCGCCCACCGGCGCAGACAAGACGACGATCCAAGTGGCGCTGCCGCACAACGAGGCCGGATCGCTGCTGACGATGCTCGAGCAGTTCAGCGTGCGAGGCGTGGACCTCTCGCGCATCGAGTCCCGCCCGGCCGGCGACCACCTGGGGTCCTACACCTTCTCCATCGACATCGTCGGCCACATCGCCGAGGAGCGCGTCCAGGCGGCGCTGGTCGGCCTGCACCGATACTCGCCGGACGTGCGCTTCATGGGCTCCTATCCCCGCGTCGACGGGGTGCGCGCGACAGTCCTGCCGGGCACCGCCGACGGGGACTTCCGCGCGGGGCGCGCCTGGGTCAAGGGGATCCTGCGCGGCGGGGACGGGACGACGTCCTTCGACGGCCCGGCCGAGTGGCCGCTGGGGCGCTGAGCGCGGGGTTCACGGAGGCCGGAGGCGCCCAGCGCGAGGTTGAACGTCTTCCGGAAGGCTCTGGGGGCCGATCCGGTCGCCGAACCTCGCGTCGGGCGCTGTCGCGGTTCTCAGACGGCGGTGACCGAGGGCGCGGGCACCGACACGTCGAGGGCGCCGGCGTCCACACGGGCGTGGACGGTGCGCGCCGAGCCGATGGCGTCCCCGTCCACCTGGACGACCTCGGGCGCGTCGACGGTGACGGTGGCGCCTCGGGCCTGGCGGAAGTCGATGCTGCCCAGGCCTGTCGGCAGGTTGTCCGCGGGCACCCCGGCACCCTGGAGGAGGACCTTGCGCGACAGGTTCGCCCAGCCCAGCACCCCGGCCTGGGTGTCGACGGCGACGACGTCCAGCAGCCCGTCGTTGAGGCTCGCGTCGGGCACCAGCACGATATAGGGCAGATCGGAGCAGTTGGCGAACATGACGGTGCGGGCCGTGAACTCGGAGTCCTCGGTGAGCAGAGGAGAGCCGTCCCCGTCCTCGCCCCCGTCCCCGCGGGGGGCCGGATCCGGGGAGGAACCCCGGCCCGCGGCGCCCGCCTCGTCGGCGCGATCCGCGTCCTCCTCCGGCACCGGGGCGGCGCCGCGCAGACTGACCCGCGCATGCACGCGGCGCGCCCGGAGGGCCTTGAACGCGGAGAGGACGTAGGCCGCCCAACCGACCTTCTTCTTGAGGTCCGGATCGGTGCCCGCCATGGTCTCCCCGTCGAAGCCGAGACCGGCGATGACGACGAAGGCGTACTCGTCGGGCCGGGGCTCCGCGAGGCCCTCGGGCAGCGGACGGATCGAGGGGGCGCCGGCGTCGGCGACCAGCCCGCCCTCGGCGGGCAGGCCGGAGCGCTCGTCGGCGTCCTCGACGCGCAGCCACGCGAGATCGACGGCCTGGTGGGTGTCGCCCAGAGCGATGCCCAAGGCGGCGGCGGTATCCGAGAGAGGCAGACCCAGGTTGCGCGCCAGGAGGTTGCCGGTGCCCACCGGCAGGATGCCCATGCGCACACCCGTGTGGGCCATGCCGGCGGCGACTGCCCGCACCGTGCCGTCCCCGCCCGCCGCGATGACCACGGACGCGCCCAGCTCGACGGCGCGCAGCGCCTGGCCGGTGCCCGGGTCGTCGGGGGTCGTCTCGATCCAGTGGACGTGGGGGATGCCGCGCTCGGCGGCCAGCGCGTTCACCTCCTCGCGGAAGGCCGCGGGGTCGTCGTGCTTCGACGGGTTGACGATGACCCAGGGACGAGGACGCCCCCGCTGCGGGTCGTCCGCCGGCTCGGGCTCCAGCAGGGCCGCCGCCCGCTGCGCCTCCCGCGCGTCGCGGAACATCAACCACCTGCTGAGGACCACGGTCCCCGCCGCCAGGACCACCGCGACCGCCAGCCATGCCCAGACCAGTGCCGTCATGAGGGAAGCCTATGGCATGCCGTCCCGCGTGGCCCGTCCCGGAGAACGGGAGCGTCGCCGGACCCCACGAGGGCGCCGACGCGGGCCCGGCTACCATGGAGCCATGATCGATGTGCGTGCGCTGCGTGACGACCCCGAACCGGCCCGAGCCTCACAACGGGCGCGCGGCGCCGATCCGGCACTGGTGGACCGGATCCTTGACGCCGACGCCGAACGGCGCGAGGCCCTGCAGGCGTTCGAGTCGCTGCGCGCCCGGCAGAAGGAGGTCTCCCGGTCGGTGGGCAGGGCCCCGAAGGAGGAGCGCCCCGCGGTCCTCGCCCATGCGAAGGAGCTCGCCGAGCAGGTCAAGGCCGCGGAGGCCCACGCGAACGAGGTCGGGGCCCGTGCGGATCAGCTCGCCCGCGCGATCCCCAACATCATCCTGCCGGGCGTGCCCACCGGCGGCGAGGAGGACTACGTCGTCCTGCGCCACGAGGGGCCGGCGCCCCGCGACTTCGCCGCGGAGGGCCTCGCGCCGCAGGACCACCTGGCGCTGGGCGAGGGCCTGCACGCGATCGACGTCAAGCGCGGCGCGAAGGTGTCGGGCTCGCGCTTCTACTACCTCACCGGGATCGGCGCGCGCCTGGAGCTGGCCCTCCTGACGATGGCGATGGACCAGGCCGTCTCCGCCGGGTTCACGCCGATGATCACGCCGACCCTGGTCACGCCCGAGGTCATGGGCGGCACGGGGTTCCTCAACGAGCACTCCGAGGAGATCTACTACCTGCCCGCCGACGACCTCTACCTCACCGGGACGTCGGAGGTCGCGCTCGCGGGCTACCACATGGGGGAGATCCTGGACCTCTCCGACGGGCCGCTCCACTACATGGGGTGGTCGACGTGCTACCGGCGCGAGGCCGGGGCCGCGGGCAAGGACACGCGCGGCATCATCCGCGTCCACCAGTTCAACAAGGCGGAGATGTTCAGCTACTGCCGCCCCGAGGACGCGGAGGAGGAGCACGCCCGCTTCCTGGCGTGGGAGGAGCAGATGCTGGCGAAGGTCGAGCTGCCCTATCGCGTCATCGACACGGCCGCGGGGGACCTCGGGACCTCGGCGGCCCGGAAGTTCGACTGCGAGGCATGGCTGCCCACCCAGGAACGGTACATGGAGGTCACCTCGACCTCGAATTGCACGACCTTCCAGGCCCGCCGCCTCGGCATCCGCGAGAAGCGGGCCGACGGGCAGACGCATCCCGTGGCCACGCTCAACGGGACGCTCGCGACGACCCGGTGGATCGTCGCGATGCTGGAGAACCACCAGCTGCCGGACGGCTCGGTGCGCGTGCCCGAGGCGCTGCGCCCCTACCTGGGGGGCCTGGAGGCCCTCACCCCGGCGTCGGGACGATGAGGGGCGCGACGGCCGCGTGAGCATCTCCATCCTGACGCCGCCTCCCTCCGGTGAGGCCCCCGTCGCCTTCGGCGAGCTGGTGGACCGGGCCCGGGCCGCGCTGCCCGCCGACCTCCCCCGCGACCTGTCCCGAGTGCTGGTCGCGCTGGACGTGGACGGGACGCTGCTGCGGCCCGACGGCGCGTCCCCCCGGGTGCGGGCCGCGTTCCGCGACCTGGTCGAGGCCGGGGCGAACGTCGTCATCGCCTCGGGGCGGGGGATGAACGCCGTGCGCCCGGTCTTCGACTATGTCGAGACGGACCGCGGATGGGCCGTGTGCTCGAACGGGGCCGTGACGGCCCGCTGGGACCCGGCGCTGAAGGACGGGGCGGAGGTGGTCGCCCTCCACCGCTTCGATCCGTCCCCGGCCATCGACGCGCTCCTCAGCGCGGTCCCCGACATCATCCTCGGCGTCGAGGACCTGGACGGGTACTACGTGTCGAGGGAGTTCCCGGCCGGCGAGATGGTGGAGGACTGCTGGGTGATGTCCGTCCCGCATCTTCGAGGGCGGCTCACCGCGAAGCTCATCGGGCGGGCCCCGTGGATGGACCGCGAGGACTTCGACGCCCTCGTGCGCGGCCTGGGGCTCGACCGCCAGTTCGAGTACTCGGTCGGCTGGACGTCCTGGGTCGACATCGGGCCGCGCGGGTGCACGAAGGCCACGGGGCTCCAGGACCTGGCCGATCAGCTGGGCGTCCCGGCGGCGGGGACCGTGGCCGTGGGCGATGGCACCAACGATGTGCCGATGCTGAGGTGGGCGGCGCACGGCGTCGCGATGGGCGGGGCGTCCGAGGAGGTCAGGGCGCACGCGGATGCGGTGACGGGCGCGGTCGAGCACGACGGCGCGGCGGCCGTCATGCGCGCCATCCTGGAGCGCTGAGCCCGGCGGGCGGCGCCCCGGGGCGTCCGGGCCCCGCGCGCGGCGGACGCCGCCGACCGCGGCGGGATAGTCTCATTCCCATGGCTTCGACGATCGAGGACGTCGCCGCGCGGGCCGGGGTGTCCACCGCGACCGTCTCGCGCGCCATGCGGGGGCTGGACGGCGTCTCGAAGAGGTCCCGGGACAAGGTCCTCGAGGCCGCGCGGGAGCTGGGGTACGTGGTCTCGCCGACGGCTCAGGCGTTGGCCACCGGGCACACGGGCATGATCGCGGTGATCGTGCCGACCTTCAACGAGTGGTTCTCGGCCAATGTCCTGGAGGGGGCCCAGCGGCGCCTGCAGTCCGCGGGCCTCCTGACGGCCGTCCTGTCGGCCTCCGCCGTGCGTGGGCGCCCGGACTACGACGTCGACGTCGCCTCGCTGCGCCGTCGCATCGACGGCGTGGTCAACGTGTCTCTGCCGCTCACGGACGAGGAGACGCGCGAGGTCGCCGGTTTGGGCGTGCCGGTGATCGCCGTGGGCAACCCGAGCCCGCCCTTCGCGAGCGTGAGCCTGGCCGACCGGGAGGCCGGCCGGATCGCCACGCGGCATCTGGTCAACCTCGGCCACCGGGTCATCGCCTACATCTCTGGGTCGCGCGACGAGTTGGAGCCGAACGCGCCGGGCGGGCAGCGCCTGGAGGGATGGCGCGACGTCCTTGTCGAGGAGGGGCTGGAGCACGGTCCCGATCTGGTGGTGAACTCGTTCTTCGACGTGCGCGGCGGGCACGACGCGGTCCTGGAGCTGCTGGGGCGCCGCCCGGACGTCACGGCCGTGTTCGCCGCCGCCGACATGATCGCGACCGGGGCGATGGTGGCGCTGTCGGAGTACGGGCTGCGCGTGCCCGAGGACATCTCGATCATCGGCGTGGACGGGGACGACACGGATCCCTGGGTGCAGCTGACCACGGTGGTCCAGGATCCCGCGGAGATGGGGGCGATGGCGGCCGATCTGCTGCTCCAGATCATCGGCGGGGGCGCTGTGCCGGAGACGACGCTGGTGCACGGCCGCCTGAGGCCGGGCCGGACGACGGCGCGCCCGCGCGACCCGGAGGCGGCGGACGCCTCGCCGCCCGCCGCGCCGCCCGCCGCGTCGTTAGCGAACTGAGACAACCCGTCCTGGGAGAACGCTGGACAGCGGAATCGTAAACGCTTACATTGTGAGAGCAATCCGACAGGATGATCTGCCGGAGGGCCAGCTTGACGGCCGCACGACGATGTGAGGGAGGCACGATGCGCAGTTCGAAGCGAATGGTGGTGGGCGTGGCCGCGATGGGAGCGGCAGCCGCGATGGCACTGACCGCCTGCGGCAGCGGGGGGAGCAGCTCGGGCAGTTCCGAGTCGGGCTCCAGCGGATCGGGCTCCGCCCTGGAGGGGCGGGGGCCGATCACCTATGTGCAGGGCAAGGACAACGCCGGCGAGATCAACGGGATCCTCGAGGGATGGAACGCGGACCACCCCGACGAGAAGGTCACGATGATCGAGCTGTCCACGGAGGCGGACAGCCAGCGCCAGTCGATGATCAACAACGCGGAGACGAAGTCGGACGCCTACTGCGTGCTCTCGGTCGACAACATCTGGGTGCCGGAGTTCGCGGCGCGCGGGTGGATCACGGAGATCCCCGAGGGAGAGGTGGACGAGTCGTCGTTCATCCCCGCGGTCTGGGAGACGGGCGTCTACCAGGACAAGATCTTCGCCGTGCCCTTCGCCTCCGACGGAGGGCTGCTGTTCTACCGGGCGGACATCCTGGCGAAGGCCGGCATCACGGATCCGCCGGCGACCTGGGATGACATGGTCGCGGACTGGGAGAAGGTCAAGGCCCTCCCCGAGTACGCGGACATCGCCGGGTTCGGCGGGCAGTACTACAAGTACGAGGGCTTCACCGTGAACGCGGTGGAGATCATCAACACCCTGGGCGGGGAGATCGTCGACGCCGACGGCAAGCCCGATGCGTCCTCGCCGGAGTCGGAGAAGGCCATGCAGCTGCTCCAGGACTCCTTCGCATCCGGGTTCATCCCGGAGGAGGCGCTCACCTACAAGGAGGAGGAGGGGCGCGCGGCCTTCGAGGCGGGGCGCATCCTCTTCTACCGCAACTGGCCCTACCAGTACGTGCTGAGCGCCGAGGCGCTGGGCGAGGACGCCGTCGGGGTCTCGGCCCTGCCGACGATCGACGGGAACCCGTGGGTGTCCTCCCTGGGCGGCCACAACCTGGGCATCTCCAGCTACTGCAAGAACCAGGCGACCGCCCTGGACTTCGTGAAGTGGTACTCCTCGGAGGAGGTCCAGCAGCAGCTGCTCGACAAGGAGTCCCTGGCCCCTGTGTCCCAGTCCCTCTACGAGGACCAGACGAACATCGAGAACTTCCCGTATCTGCCGGCCCTGTTGGAGTCCATCCAGAACGCGAACCCGCGTCCCCGTGTCGTCCAGTACGGCGATGCGACGGCCGCTATCCAGGACGCGCTGTGGCCCGTGCTCCAGGGCGAGGCGACGCCTGCGGACGCCCTGGCGTCCCTCGACACCGCGATGGCGAAGGTGACAGGCAACTGAGCCATCCAGGTCCGGGGCCCACCCGGTGGGCCCCGGACCGCTGTCGACAGAAAGGGAACCCACCCATGAGCACCGTCATCGCGGTGGAGGAGGTCCGGCCGGGCGCCTCAAAACGCGCCCGGTCCGAGGCTCGTACAGGAGCGCTGCTGGTCCTGCCCACCGTCGTCGTCATCGTCGTCGTCATCGTCATCCCGGTCGTCATGGCCCTCAGGGACTCCCTGTTCGGGGTCGCCGGCCTCGACGAGAGCGGCTTCTACTCCGAGACCGCGCCGTTCGTCGGACTGGACAACTACAAGGACATCTTCACGGGCGACGAGTCCGCCCGCTTCTGGAACGCCGTCGGCAACACGACGCTCTTCGGATTCGTGACCGTCTTCTTCGAGACGATCCTGGGCATGGCGATGGCGCTCATCATGAACCGGGCCATGCGCGGACGCGGCTTGGTGCGCGCGGCGATCCTCATCCCGTGGGCCGTCCCGACCGCCGTGTCGGCCGTCCTGTGGAAGTGGATCTTCGACGCGAACGGTGTGGCCAACACCTTGCTGGGAACGCAGGTGCTGTGGTCGACGGGCAACTGGTCGGCGAAGCTCGCCATCATCATCGCCGACGTCTGGAAGACCGCCCCGTTCATCGGACTGCTCACGCTGGCCGGCCTGCAGGTGATCTCGAACGACGTCTACGAGGCCGCGAAGATCGACGGCGCGGGTGTGTGGCAGCGGTTCGTGCGGATCACGCTTCCGCTGGTCAAGCCGGCGCTCGTGGTGGCGGTGCTGTTCCGCGTCCTCGACGCCCTGAGGATGTACGACCTGCCCTACATCCTCATCGGTCCGCGCAAGGCCTCGGTGGAGACGTGGTCGATGCTGGTCCAGGACGAGGCCTCGAACGTGCGCTACGGCTCCGCGTCGGCGTACGCGATGATGCTGTTCCTCTACATCTTCATCATCGCCTTCGCCTTCATCAAGATCCTCGGCGCCGACGTCATCGGGGACGGGGACCGGCCCAGGCGGACCAAGGTGCGGGTCGGGCGGCGTAACAGGCACAGGGATCCGGTGGGGACCCCGACGGATCCGGCGCGCGTGGTCTCCACCGCCGGCGGGCGGCCCGCGGCCGAGAAGGGGCAGACACGATGAGCGGCACGCGCACTCGCCCGGCGGATCAGGAGATCCGCCAGCCCAGCCAGGTCTGGGGCAACATCGGGTCGGTGGTCGGCATCGGGCTGATCGTCGTCTACTGCCTGGCCCCCTTCTACTGGATGTTCGTCTCCGCGCTGCGGCCCTCCAAGGACGTCTTCGACACGTCGTTCTGGCCGGAGACGGTGACCTTCGAGAACTTCATCTCGGTGTTCGACCCCGCTCGCGGGTTCGGCCAATCGCTCATCAACTCCGTGATCGTCTCCGTCGTCACGACCGTCCTCGCCATGGTCATCGCGACCTTCGCGGCCTATGCGCTGGCGCGGCTGGACTTCCCCGGCAAGACGTTCCTGCTCACGCTGATCGTGGCGATCTCCATGTTCCCGCTCGTGGCGATCATCGTGCCCCTGCTCAAGCAGTTCACGGACTGGCAGTGGATCAACACCTACCAGTCGATGATCCTCCCCGACCTGTCCTTCGCCCTGCCGCTGGCGGTGTGGACGCTCACCACGTTCTTCCGTCAGATGCCCCAGGAGCTGGAGCAGGCCGCGATGATCGACGGGTGCACGCCGTGGCAGGCCTTCCAGAAGGTCATCCTCCCGTTGGCGTCTCCCGGGATCTTCTCCACTGCGATCATCGTCTTCATCAACGCCTGGAACGAGTTCCTCGTCGCCTCCACGATGGTGAACGACCCGTCGATGCAGACGGCGCCGGTGGCCCTGTCGAAGTTCGGCGGGACCTCGCAGTTCGAGACGCCCTACGCCACGCAGATGGCCGCGGGCGTGGTGGTGACGGTCCCGCTGATCATCCTCGTGCTCTTCTTCCAGAAGCGCATCGTCGCGGGCCTGTCCGCAGGAGGCCTGAAGGCCTGACGAGCCGCCGCCCCGGTGGCGGCGGGCGTCCTCGTCGGCCGACCGGCCCGCCCGCCCATGAACGCCCAGCCGATCCCCGTCGAAAGCGAGACCGCGCCATGCCGCATCCCGAGAAGCCCTCCGCCCCCCAGCCGCCGCAGGCGGTGACGGGTCCCAACGCCTCGGACGACTGGTGGCGCCGCGCCGTGATCTACCAGATCTACCCGAGGTCCTTCGCCGACGGCAACGGCGACGGGATCGGCGACCTGCCCGGTGTCCTGTCGCGGCTGGACCACCTGGCGGACCTGGGGGTCGACGCCCTCTGGTTCAACCCGTTCTACCCCTCCGAGCAGTGGGACACGGGCTACGACGTCGCCGACTACTTCGACATCAACCCGGAGTACGGCACGCTGGCGGATTTCGACCGGATCGTGGCGAGGGCCCACCAGCTCGGCATGCGGGTGATCATCGACGTGGTCCCCAACCACACGGCGTCCGAGCATCCCTGGTTCCAGGAGGCCCTGGAGGCGGCCCCCGGATCGCCGGCGCGCTCGCGCTACATCTTCCGGCACAGCCCCTCCGGAGCGCCGAACAACTGGGGGTCGCTGTTCGGAGGCCCCGCGTGGACGCCCGTGGAGGACCTCACGGGCCGCGACGAGGATCGAGGCTGGTGGTACCTGCACCTCTTCGACGTCCATCAGCCGGACCTGAACTGGGAGAACGAGGAGGTGCGCGCCGAGTTCCGCGACTACTTCCGCTTCTGGATGGACCGCGGCGTCGACGGCTTCCGGGTCGACGTGGCCCACGGGATGGTCAAGGCCCCGGGCCTGCCCGACGACGAGGTCGGCCCCGACCGCTACGCCTACCGGATCCCGGGAGGGGGTGGGCGCACGGGACGCGCCCCGGACACCGGACCGGCCTTCGACCAGGACGGCGTCCACGAGATCTACCGCGAGTGGCATCGCATCCTGGAGGAGTACGGCCCCGACCGGATCCTGGTGGCGGAGGCCTGGACCCCGGATCCGTCGAGGCTCGCACGCTATGTCCGCCCGGACGAGATGAGCCAGGCGTTCAACTTCGAGGTCCTCAAGTGCACGTGGAACGCGGAGCAACTGAGGGAGACGATCCGTTCCACCTACAGCGCCGCCCGCGCGGTGAACGCGCCGACGACGTGGGTGCTGTCCAACCACGATGTCGTTCGGCACGCGTCTCGTCTGGGATACCCGGACGGCGCCTATCCGGAGGGGGGGATCGGGGTGACCGACCCGCAGCCGGATGCGCGGATCGGCCTGGAGCGCGCCTTGGCGCTCACGACGCTCCTCATGGCGCTGCCGGGGTCGATGTATGTGTACAACGGGGAGGAGCTCGGGCTGCCCGAGTCGACCACGCTACCCGACGAGGCGCGCCTGGATCCCACGTGGCCGCGCTCCGGATATCGCACGCGCGGGCGCGACGGGTGCCGGGTCCCCCTGCCGTGGGAGGCGGACGCCCCGTCGTTCGGGTTCAGTTCGCCGGTGCCCGCGCGCGTCGGCGAGGACGGCGCGGCGCCCGCCCCGTGGCTGCCCCAGCCCGAGGGGTACCGCGGCTTCGCCGTCGACGTCGAGGCCCGCGACGAGGCCTCCACGCTCAGCCACTACCGCCGGATGATCGCGCTGCGCCGGGAGCTCGGGCTGGGCGGAGGGGCGCTGGAGTGGGCGGACGCCGATCCGGACCTGCTCGCGGTCCGCAACCAGGGGGTGCTCGCGGTGACCAACCTGTGCGTGCGGCCGGTGCGCGTGCCGTCGGCGGGGCGGATCCTGCTGGACTCCTCCACCGCGGAGATCGCCCAAGCGGACCAGGCGGCGTGCGCGCGCGGCGAGTTCGCCCTCGCCCCCAATCGGACGGTGTGGATCCGGGAGTCCGCCGCCGTGCGGTGAGCGCGCCGGAGGGCCGGTGCCCGGGGCTGGTCCTCCGCGTGAACGGATGGCCTCTGGCTCTCCGAAGTGTTAACGTTCTCATCAGTGGGTGCGGCGCGGATGCCGCGCCCGTCGCCGGACAGCGGCAGCGGGCCGCGCGCGGCGGCGTCGTGGCTGCTCGCCGGCGGTCGCCCACGTCCATCGAGCACACCGGGAGAACAGACAATGGCCGTCACCGATTCCTCCACCCTCGACTCGCGGCGGGCCGACATCGAGGCGGGCCGCACGGCGCTCGGCATCGAGTTCGGATCCACGCGCATCAAGGCCGTCCTCATCGACCGCGCGGCCACGCCCCTGGCCGGTGGCGGGCACACCTGGGAGAACCAGCTGGTCGACGGCGTGTGGTCCTACGACCTGGACCAGGTCTGGGACGGCCTGCGCTCCGCCTACGCCGCACTGGCGGCGGACGTGCGCGCGACCTACGGGGATGACGTCGAACTGCGCACCGTGGGCTCGATCGGCATCTCGGCGATGATGCACGGCTACCTGGCGCTGGGCGAGGACGGCGAACCGCTGGTCCCCTTCCGCACGTGGCGGAACACATCGACCGCGCAGGCCAGCCGTGAGCTCACGGAGGTCCTCGGCGTCAACATCCCGCAGCGCTGGTCAATCGCCCACCTCTACCAGGCGATCCTGGGCGGGGAGGAGCACGTCACCCGGATCACCCGTCTCACCACGCTGGCGGGTCTCGTGCATCTGCGCCTGACCGGCCGCCACGTGCTGGGGGTGGGGGACGCGTCGGGCATGTTCCCGATCGCCGGTCCCGGGATGGCCGCCGGCGCGGGCGGGGACGGCGCCGTCGTCCCGTCGGACGCCCCGGGCCGTCCGGCAGGGACGCCCTCGTCGCACGTGGGGTACGACAGGGCCCGCCTCGCCCGGTTCGACGACCTGATCGCCGGCTACGCCCTTCCTTGGCGCGTGGCGGACCTGCTGCCGGAGGTGCTGTCTGCCGGCGAGGACGCGGGCGTCCTCACGCCTCAGGGCGCGGCCCTGCTCGACCCGAGCGGAACCTTGCGTCCCGGCATTCCCCTGGCGCCGCCCGAGGGCGACGCCGGCACCGGGATGGTGGCCACGAACTCGGTCGCCCCGCGCACCGGAAATGTGTCCTCGGGGACATCCGTGTTCGCCATGGTCGTCCTCGAGCACGATCTGCGGCGGGTCCACGAAGAGATCGACCCCGTCACCACGCCCGACGGGCACCCGGTCGCGATGGTCCACTGCAACAACGGGACGAGCGAGCTGGACGCCTGGGCGGGCCTGTTCAAGGAGTTCGCGGACCTGGCCGGCGTCGATCTCCCGATGCCGCGGGTCTATGACCTGCTCTACGAGCACGGAGGGGACCGCGGGGAGCCGGACGCGGGCGGGGTGCTCGCCTACAATCTCCTCTCCGGCGAACCCGTCGCGGGGCTCCCGGCCGGGCGTCCCCTGGTGCTGCGCGCGCCCGGCAGCCGCCTGACGCTGGCGAACTTCGTGCGCGCCCAGCTGATGACCGTGTTCGCCTCGCTGCGCCTGGGCATGGACATCCTCCTTGACGAGGAGCAGGTCGGGCTGGACCGCCTGTTCGCTCATGGCGGCCTGTTCAAGACGCCGCGCGTCGCCCAGGGGATCCTGGCCACCGCCCTCGGCGCCCCCGTCGCCGTGGGGGCGACCGCCGGCGAGGGCGGGGCGTGGGGCATGGCGGTCCTCGCCCTGTACCGCGCCGAGAGGAGGGGGGACTTCGACGAGGGCGGCCCTGCCGGCCCGTCGGGCCCTTGCGGCGCGGAGTCCCTGCCGGGCTTCCTGGCCGAGCGCGTCTTCTCCGGCGCTCCGACGACGACCATCGACCCCGATCCAGCGGCGAGCGAGGGCTTCGAGCGGTTCATGGATCGCTACCGCGAGGGGCTGGCCATCGAGCGGGCGGCGATCGAGCACAGCTGAGGCAGGCGGGCGACTGGAGGGAGGCGGCGGCAGCGGACCGCGGGCTTCCCGATGAGCCGTGGCCTTTCCACCGGGCCGAACCCGTAGAGCGGTTCACTTCGGTGGGAAGTCCACGGTCGAATGTGTTGGGGAACGGGCTCTCGGAGCGGGCCGCCCGCGCCAGTGGGGCATCCAGCGCGCCGGGGCGCGCGAAGCGGAAGGTGGCCAACCGTGTCACAGGCGCACGGATCGTCTCAGGCGGAGCCGCCGGAGGCCTCGGCAACCGCGGGATCCTCATCGGCATCCTCGTCGACGAGGTGCTCCGGAGGACGACGGCGCGCGCGAGCATGCCGCCGCTGGTGGTCGGCATGGGCATGTACCTGCCGATGTCGACGACGCTGATATCACTGTCGGCTCGGTCCCCGGGGCGAGGAGAAGATGCGCCAGGGCACGCTGCTGGCCACCGGCCTTATCGTTGGCGAGGCTAGGCGGCGCCCATCGCGAGTCTCAGCGCCGGAATGCGCGGAAACCCGGGTATGGCGTGCGTTGAGCCTCGGGGTGGGCGCCCCACTGCCACCGGTGATGCCGCGCGCCTCGTCGACAGCCCCCTCGGGGCGCCGACACGCGAGGCGGGGACAAGCGCGCTTTGGCCTACCGCCTTCCCCGGCCCCGACCATGTGCCGCCGATGTCGCACCGGCAGTCGCTCGTGCGGTGCCGGATGTCGATGCGTTGCTGGGGACTGCGCGGGCTCAGCGTTCCTCCAATGTTGCGATTCGATCACAGCGTAGGAGGCGCTTGCCTATGAGTCGGGTCACGTCTACCCTAGGGGCTTATCAGTTCTTTTTGATATGAAAAGAATTGATGCACATCGGACATCAAGGAGGACGACGATGAAGCGATCACGTGCGTGGTCCGGGGTGGCGGCAGTCGCAGCGGTGGCTCTGGTCGCCGGGTGCTCGACGCCGACACCGGACAGCGGGGCGTCCGGCGGCGGCGAGTCGGGAAGCGCCGGGAGCTCCGGGGAGGGCCCCTGGACGATCGGCGTGTCCAACGCCTTCGTGGGCAGCGAGTACCGCACCCAAATGATCGAGGACATCCAAACGGTCTTTGACGAGTACAAGCAGGAGGGCCTGGTCGACGACCTGATCCTGGAGAACGCGGATGCCGACGCCAATGGGCAAATCCAACAGATCCGCAACCTCATCAACAAGGGGGTCGACGTCATCATCGTCGACCCGAACTCCAGCACGGCCTTGACGGCCGTCTTCAAGGAAGCGACCGACCAGGGGATCAAGGTCTACGCGATCGACCAAGAGGTCGAGTCGGAGCTGGTCACCAACATCGGCATCGATCAGAAGGAACTGGGCAAGGTCAGCGCCGAGTGGTTCGCCGACCAGGTCGGCGAGGGCGCCCAGATCGCCACCGTCCAGGGCACGACGGGCAATCCCGCCACCGAGGCCCGATGGGCCGGCGCCAAGTCGGTCTTCGACGCGAAGGGCATCACGGTCGTCGCCTCCGCCGACGGCGGATGGGACCAGGCCACCGGCCAGACGGTCGCCACCGACCTGCTGGCCACCTATCCGGACATCGCGGGCATCTGGACCTACGACGGCATGGCCCAGGGCGTGCTCCGCGCGGTCGAGGCAGCCGGCAAGACCGGCGACCTCGTGGTCTCCGGGGAGGCGCGCGTCGGTTTCATGCGGATGTGGAACGACCTCAAGCCGCAGGGATTCTCCAGCGCCGGTGTGCTCAACCCTCCGGGGCCCGGCGCCACGGCCCTGCGCTTCGCGATCAACGAGCTCCAGGGCAAGGTCCTGGACCCCTCGAAGGTCACTGACGGGCACACCGTCTACCTGCCGCTCGACCCGTTGGTCACGAACGACAATTTCGACGAGGAGTGGGCGAAAGTCCAGGACAAGCCGGACACGTACGTGCTCGACTCGGTCCTCACGGCCGATGAGGTGGACGAGTACTTCCAGTGACCACCCGGATCGGGGGCCCGCGGGGTTCGGCGCACCACGGCGTGCCGTCGGCTCCGCGGGGCTCCCGGGCCGGTGAACGGGATCCGGGGCGCCGCCCCGGCCATCTCCGGCCAACGGGACACGCAGCATCGGGACGCGCGAGGAGGCACGGGGAATGGCGTTCCTGGAGATGACCGAGGTGCACAAGCGCTTCGGCGGGGTGAGGGCGCTCGCGGGTGCGTCGCTGGAGGTCGACTCCGGCGAGATCCACGGGCTCTTGGGCCCCAATGGGTCGGGCAAGTCGACGCTCAACAAGGTTCTCACCGGCATGGTGCGCCCCGATCGGGCGTCCGTGACGATCGACGGGCGCGCGGTGCGCATCGACTCCCCCTCGGACGCCCATGACCTGGGGGTCGCGGCCGTCTACCAGCAGCTGTCCGTGATTCCGCATCTCACGGTCCGGCAGAACCTGGTCCTGGGGGTCGAGCGGCGCCGCGCGGGATTCCTCCGCGACGGCGGGGCGGTGGAGGGCGTCGATGAGGTCTTCGACTGGATCCGCCCGGGCCTGGCGACCTCGGTGACCCTGGACACGCCGGTCGGCCGCCTGGCACCTGGGGAGCGTCAGCTCCTCGAGTTCGCCAAGGCGGCCCTGCGCCGCCCGCGGATCCTCGTCCTCGACGAGGCCACGGCCTCCCTGCGCGGCGATCAGGTGGACCTGGTCTTCTCGCGCACCCGCAAGCTGGCGGAGGCCGGCGCCGCCGTCGTCTTCGTGTCCCACCGCATGGACGAGATCCGCGAACTCTGTCAGCGTGCGACGATCCTGCGGGGCGGCCGCACGATCACGACCGTGACGATGGAGCAGACCACTGACGCGGAGCTCGTCGACCTCATGGTCGGCGACCTCGCCTCGTCCGCAGTCGCGCGGGCCGCCGAGATCGCGGAGGAACGCCGCCCCGAACCGGACCGGTCGGGCGAGCCGCTCCTGGAGGTCGAGGGCCTGACGGGCCCGCACCTCCACGGCATCGACTTCCAGGTCCATCCCGGCGAGATCGTCGGCCTGGGTGGTCTGCAGGGACAGGGGCAGTCGGATCTGCTCCATGCGCTCTTCGGCGCCGTGCCGGCCGCATCGGCTCGCGTCGCGGTCGACGGGCGCGAGGTCCACCCGCGTCGTCCCCACGACGCCATGGCCGCCGGCTTCGCTTTCGTCCCCGGTGATCGGGACTCGCAGGGGCTGATGTCGAAACGCTCGATCCTGGAGAACCTCTCGGTCGCCTCCCTCAGGGATCGGCTGACCGCCGGGTTCTGGGTGCGCATGGACCGCGAGCGTGCCAGCGCCTCTGAGCAGGTCAGGCGGCTGGCGATCAAGATCGGGGCGCTCTCTGACGACGTGAGCACGCTGTCGGGAGGCAACCAGCAGAAGGTCGTCCTGGGCAAGTGGCTCGTGACGAGGCCGCGGGTCGTGCTCCTGGACGACCCGACGAAGGGCGTCGACGTCGGCGCGAAGCAGGAGATCTACCGCATCGTTCGCGAGATGACGGCCCAGGGCGCGGTCGTCCTGCTGAACTCCAGCGACGACGAGGAGCTCGTCGAGCTCTGCGACCGCGTCCTGGTGATGTTCGAGGGCCGCATCCGCGCCGAACTCGTCGGCGAGGAGATCTCGCCCTCGTCCCTGGTGGAGGCCGCCGTGTCCGCACCCGTGCCCGTGGGGCCGTCCCCGTCCCCGACGACGAGGGCGTCCCTGCCGGACGCGCCCGATTCCCTGAAGGGAGACCAGAGATGAGCGCGTCCATCCAGACCCCGCCGGCCCCGACGACGCCGGAGGGACGCCGGGCCGGGTCCGCGGGGCGCCGCTTCCGGCTGGCCCCGGTGTCCCTGCCCTCGACGGTCACGGCGTCGCTGCTGGTGCTGGCGATCGTCGCGAACGCGGCGCTGCAGCCGACGTTCTTCACGCTGTACTCGTTGACGTCGAATCTGGCGACATTCGTGCCCCTGGTGTTCGCCGCCCTGGCCCAGTCGTTCGTCATCTTGGGCGGGGGACTCGATCTGTCGGTCGGGGCGATCACGGCGCTGTCCTCGGTGACGGCACTGGCGGTGATGGGAGGGGACAACGCCCGCATCCCGCTGGGGATCCTCGTCGCGCTGCTCACCGGCGCCGCCTGCGGGCTGCTCAACGGGTTCATCGTCGGCATCATCCGCCTCCAGCCGCTCATCGCGACCTTCGGCACGGCATCGGTGTTCTCCGGCGTCACGCTGCTGGTCCTGCCCGTCCCCGGCGGAGCGGTCCCCTCCGGCCTCACCGACACCTACCGGATGGCCGCCGGACCGCTGCCGGTGCCCCTTCTGCTCATCGTCCTGTGCGCGCTGCTGTGGGCCGTCGGGCGGCGCACCGTGTTCGTCCGGCACCTCTTCGCCATCGGGGGTGACCGGAACGCGGCCTACGCGTCACTGGTTCCCGTCACCGGCACGACGATCGCCTCCTACGCCGCGGCCGGTGGTGTGGCCGGCTTCGCCGCGCTGGCGATCCTGGCGAACACGGGGTCGGGAGACCCCTTCATCGGGTCGGACATCGCGATGAACTCGATCGCCGCCTGCGTCCTGGGAGGCCTGGCGCTGAGCGGGGGACGGGGCAGCGGGTACGGCGCCCTGGCGGGCGCGCTGATCCTCTCCCTGATCTCGAACATCCTCTTCTTCCTGGGGGTGCCCACCACGTACCGCCAGCTGGCCAGCGGCCTCATCATCATCGCCGCGTTGGCCCTGTCCGTCCTGTCCTCGAAGGGAGGCGACACCAGTGAGCGCTGACATCGCACCGACCGGCCGGGCCGGGCAGCCTCCCTCGGGCGGCGCACCGTCCCCGGACCGCTCCGGGTCCGCATCGCGGGTCAGGGCGTCCGCCCTGGCTCGGAACCCGATTCTGATCTCGGCCGTCATCGCGGTGCTGCTGCTGTCCGTCGGCCAGGTGGTCTCACCCGGGTTCGGTGCGCCGGGACAGGTGATCTCGATGCTGAGGGTCGCCAGCTTCCTCGGGTTCATCGCGGTGGGCCAGACGATCGTCATCCTCTCGGGCGGGGACGGCATCGACCTGTCCGTCGGCAAGACCGCGACCTTCGCAGCCATCGTCGCGGCGCGCGTCATGGACGGCTCGGATGCGAACGTCGTCCAGGGCCTCGCGCTGGCCCTCCTGGCAGGCGCGCTGGTCGGCCTGGCCAACGGTCTGGGCATCACGTTCCTGAGGATCCCGCCCTTCGTGATGACCCTGGGCATGATGGGCGTCGTCCAGGGACTGATCCTGGCCTACACGCAGGGCGTGGCCGGCGGGCGCAGCGCCCCGATGCTCACGTCCTTGGTCGGAGGGCGGGCCTTCCTGGGCGTCCCCGGCGTGCTGTGGATCTGGCTAGCCGTCACCGTCCTGGTCGTCCTGCTGCTGCGGCGCACGCGCTTCGGCTGGGAGCTCTACGCGGTGGGCGCGAACCGGGAGGCCGCCCGCCTGTCGGGAGTGCCCGTGCGGCGCCGAGTCATCCAGGCCTATGTGGCCTCCGGATTCTTCGCGGCGCTGGGCGGCATCATGCTGGTCGGGTACACGGAGTCCGTGTTCCTCAACCTGGCGGACTCCTACACCCTGCCGGCGGTGGCCGCCGTCATCATCGGCGGCACCCTGGCCTCCGGGGGCGTCGGCGGGTACGCGGGCTCCGCGGTGGGGGCGATCGTGCTCACCGTGCTCACCTCGTTCCTCACCACCATCAACGTCCCCGAGGCCTGGCGCACGATCATCAACGGCGCCGTCCTGGTCATCCTGCTGGCGGCTTACGGCCGGCAGCGTCGACTCAGACAGTGACGCCCTCGTCGATGGGGGAGGAACGCCTCCCCCATCCCTCACGAACCCACGGACCACACACATGTCGGACACACGGAGGAGAGATCCATGGAAACCGGACAGCGGCTGGGCGTCGGCGTCATCGGCGCGGGCTTCATCGGGAGCTTCCACGCGCGCGCGTGGCAGGGGGTGAGGGACGCGGACATCGTCGCGGTGACCTCGCGGACGCGGACATCGGCGGAGACGCTGGCTCGTGAGGTCCAGGAGCTGGGCGTCGGCGCGGACGTCACGGTCCACGACGACATCGCGGCGCTCGTGCGCGACCCGCGCGTGGACGCGGTGTGGGTGCTCACCCCGAACTTCACGCGTGTGGAGGTCGTTCAGGCGATCACCCGGGAGGTGACCTCGGGCAGGGCGCGGCTCATCGGCATCGCGGTGGAGAAGCCGTTGGGTCGCACGGTCGCGGAGGCCCGGGAGGTCCTGGGCCTCGTCGAGGGAGCGGGGCTGCTCCACGGGTACCTGGAGAACCAGTTGTTCTCGCCCTCGATCACGCGGGCGCATGGGCTCGTGTGGGAGCGCGGGGCGAAGGCCGCGGGCACGCCCTACCTGGCGCGCGCGGCCGAGGAGCATTCGGGCCCGCACAACACGTGGTTCTGGAACGGAGCGGACGAGGGCGGCGGTGTCCTCAACGACATGATGTGCCACTCCGTGGAGGCCGGGCGGTTCCTGCTCACGCCCCCCGGAGCGGACACCGGCACGTGGCTGACGCCGGTGTCGGTGACGGCCAGCATCAACTCGCTGAAGTGGGGGCGCACGCGTTACGCCGCGGAGCTGGCGCGGACGTATCCGGACGTCGTCGACTACATGAAGAGCCCGTCGGAGGACTACGCGCACGCCGTCTTCGAGTTCCTCAACGGGGACGGGGAGCCCGTGGTGGTGGAGGCGACGACCTCGTGGAGCTACGTGGGGGCAGGACTGCGGTTGAGCTTTGAACTGCTGGGTCCGGAGTACTCGATGGACTCCTCCACCCTCTCCACGGAGTCGCGCGTGTTCCTGTCGCGCGATCTCCAGCAGGGGCGTGGCGAGGATCTGGTGGAGAAACAGAATGCGGAGCAGGGCCTCATGCCGATCGTCTCCGACGAGGCGATGAGCTACGGCTACACGGGCGAAGACCGGGCGTTCACAGCGGACTTCCTGGCCGGACGCCAGCCCCGCGAGTCGCTGGCCAATGGCCTGCAAGTCGTCGAGCTGCTGATGGCGGCCTACCGTTCGGCTGAGATGGGACAGACGGTGACGTGGCCCGTCGACCTCGCAGGCTTCACGCCGGCCGTGGCGAAGGGAGAGTGGAACCCGCGACGGAAGTGATCCTGCGACGTGAGACCGGTGGGACACTGACACCTGGTCCAGACGGGCTGCACGGGCACTGGGCGAAAGGCCGAACATGGGAGTGGGAGACCTGTCTCGCGGCAACAGCATCCGGATCCTCGAACAGTTGCTGGACGAGGGTCCGACCAGCCGCACGGATCTGGGCCGCACCCTGCGCCTGGCCCCGGCGACCGTCAACCGGCTGACCGGCCGGCTGGAGGACGAGGGCCTGGTCGTCGACACCGGTGTCCTTGCCCACACAGGTGGTCGGCCTTCGCGCTTGCTCGACTTCAACCGGGAGTACCGGCTGCTGGTCACCGTGGACGTCGCCGACCACCACACGTCGGTGGCCGTGGCTGACCTGGGCGGAAACCTGTTGGAGCGCCACGACATTCCCACCGCGGGGGACGCCGAGCAGCGCTACGCAGACGTCTTCGGCCATGTCGCGACCGTTCTGGAGGGCCCAGGCGAGCGCTGTTCCCGCGTCGCGTGTCTGGGAGTATCCGTCCCCGGGCCGGTGGACGACGACGGGACGGTGCTCTTCGCCCCGGCGCTGGGGTGGCATGGCAAGCCACTGCGCGCGGACCTGGAACGGGCCTTCGGAGTGCCTGCGGTCGTCGAGAACGATGCGAACCTCATCGCCCTGGCGGAGCACTCCTCCGGCCACTGGGGCGCCACGAAGTCGCTCGTCGCGATCGCCGTGTTCGACGGGATCGGCTCCGGCATCATCGAAGACGGACGCCTGTGGCGCGGCGCGTCCGGGGCGGCCGGGCAGATCGGACGTCTCCTGGTGGAGAAGGACTCGCTGTCCAACGAGTACACGGGCTTCGGCGACTTCGAGTCCCATATCGGCGCAGCCAGCCTGGTCCGCCGCGCGCGGGCGTTGGGGATCCCCGACACCGCGCAGGCCCCTCTTGACGCCGACGAGATCCTGCGTCGCTACGCGGGCGGCGACCTGGCGGCTCGGGGCCTGGTCGACGAGGTCCTCGACGAGTTCGCCATGAGCCTGGTCAACGTGTGCGCCCTGCTGGCCCCGGAGGTCATCGTGTTCTCGGGTCTGTTCGACCGATGGGGGTCGGTGGTGCTCCCGGGTCTACGCGACCGCCTGCGCGGACACGTCGTCCACCTGCCCATCCTGGCGCCCGGCGCGCTCGGCGACGAGGCCGCGCTGACGGGGGCCGCACGTCTCGCCTTCGATCACGTCGGCGCCGTCGCCGGACTGCTGCCTGAGGAGTCGTGAGGGGCTCGACTCGGGGCCGACGAGGCCGGGTGCCGGGCCCGTGCCGTCGGCGTGGGGTCTCGGCGGCGGTTCTAGCGGATCCTCATGTGAGACGGCGTCCAAACCCCCTCCCGTTGCTCAGCCGGTCGATCGGCAACGCGTGAGAATCGAGGGACTGGGATTGTCGAAAACGTCTGGCGCGCGGAAGCGATCTGCGTCACACTGATCGGCCGTGGACCCGAACGGATGCGGGCCCGCCGATTGGGAGGCTCACGATGACGACCCCGACCCCGACCTTCTCGGCCGGCGACCCCTGCTGGCTGGAACTGATGACGGACTCGATGGAGCGCAGCGCGGACTTCTACGGCGCGCTGTTCGGATGGGAGTTCCACGACGTCGGCGCCGACTTCGGGCACTACCACACGATCACGAGCGGGGGAGCTGCGATCGGCGGCGCGATGCAGACCCCCGGCGCAGCCGTCGGGGTGCCGGATGCCCCCGCTGGCTCGCCGGACGGCGCTTGGACCGTCTATCTGCACACCCCCGACATCCACGGCCTGGCCGAACGGGCGCGGGCCGCTGGGGCGGAGGTCCTGTTCGGCCCGATGCAGGTCGGACCGTTCGGCTGGGCCGCCACGGTGCGCCACCCCGCGTTGGGCGAGGTCGCGGCATGGCAGCCGCTCGAACTCGCCGGCCTCGGGCGGATCGGCGGGACGGGCCTGCCGGCATGGTTCGAACTGCACACCCCGCGATTCGACGCCGCCCTGCGCCTGTTGTCCGACGTCTTCCAGTGGGATGTCTCCGTCGAGGCGGACACGCCTGCTTTCCGTTACGCCCAGCAGCATGCGGGGCAGCGGGGCCGTGCCGGCGTCTTCGACCGGAGCGCGGAGCCGGGCGCCCTTCCGGGCCTCGATGCCGAACGCCCCGCGCAGTGGTTCGTCTACGTCGCGGTCCCGGACGTCCGGAAGGCGGCGTCTGCGGCCGCCGAACTCGGGGGCGCCGTCGTGGAGGAGGCCCAGGACACGCCCTACGGCATCCTGGCTGGGATCGCGGACCCGGAGGGCGCGCGCCTCAAGCTCTCGGAACCCCGGTCCTGAGCGGTGGTGTGACGAGGACGGCCCCGGCGCATCGGCGCCGAGGCCACCTCCCATCCGAGGATCCGGGATCGCCGAGGGACGCCACGCGGGCCGCCCTCGTCACCGGGGAGCTCGGCCGCGCATCACGCGAAGAAGGGCGCGAGCGCCTCTCGCAGCGTCGTGGTCGGGCGGCCGATCAGTCCGGCGAGGGTCCCCGGGTTCGGGTCCTCGAGCTCGCCGGCGGCGATCGCCTGGTCCGTGCTGACGACGAAGTCGATGGCGCCCTCGGGCAAGCCCGCCTCGGCCAGCGCCGCGCGATGCTCTCCGGCGGACACATCGCGCACGCGGACGGGGCGGCCGGAGAGCTCGGAGACGACGGCGGCCAGGTCCTGCTGCGTCCACGCCGTGTCGCCGGAGAGCTCGTAGGTCCCGGCCTTCGCCTCGGGCGCGGCGAGGACGGCCGCGGCGGCGCGGGCATAGTCATGGCGTGTGGCAGAGGAGATCCGCCCATCCCCGGCGCTGGTGAGCAGCTCGCCGGACCGGGCGGCCTGGCGGGCCGTGTCGGCGTAGTTCTCCGTGTACCAGCCGTTGCGCAGCAGCGCGACGTCGAAGGGGGCGGCGGCCAGCAGCCTCTCCGTCTCCTGGTGCTCGGGGGCGACGGCGATGATCCGGGCGGTGTCCGCGTGGAGGAAGCTCGTGTAGGCGAGGAATCCGACGCCGGCACGAGCGGCGGCGTCGATGACGGCGCGGTGCTGGGGGATGCGATGGCCGACGGCATTGCCGGAGATCAGCAGCAGGCGGTCGACGCCCTCCAGGGCGGAGGCCAGGGCATCGGGCTGGTCGTAGTCGAAGGCGCGAACCTCGATGCCTCGATCGGACAGGGCGCGAGCGGACTCCTTGGCGGTGTCGCGCGCCAGGGCGACCAGCTGGTCGGGCGAGGTGCGTGCGAGCAGCTCCTGGGCGACCAGTGCGCCCAGGTGTCCGGTGGCTCCGGTGAATGCGATGGTCATGGTCGTTCATTCCTCTCGTCGTCCCACGGCGGTCCGGAGTTCCGGCTGGCCGTCCGGTGGGATCGCATCATTTGCTTACGAATCGTAAGCGCTTATTAAACGTAAGTGGTAGTACGATGACTTGTCAACACGTCCGAGCGATCCCATCCGGAGAGGAGGCCCTATGCCCACGCGCATGCCCGTCGAGGTGCCGGCAGAGAGCTCGGCCGCGCCGGAGGGCGCCCCTGCGATGGCTCGGAGGCCGGCGCCTCCCGGGCGCTCGACGCCCGCGGGCTTCGATGTCCTCGACGCGAACTGCCCCTCCTACGCGGCGATGCGCGACGTGACGGGGCGGTGGGCGCCCCTCGTGCTGCTCGCGCTGGCGGAGGGGCTCACGCGTTTCGGCGAGATCCACCGCCGCGTCGGCGGGTCCAGCGAGCGCATGATCTCCCAGACGCTGCGCGTCCTCCAAGACGATGCCGTGGTCGAGCGCACCGTGGGCGAGGACGGCCGCCCCTCCTATGCGCTCACGGCGACCGGGCGCGAGATCGCCTGCCGGGTGCGGGACCTCAGCGAGGCCATCTACGCCCACCTGGAGCAGCGGGATGCGGCGGGGATCCCGTCCGCGGCCTCCGGTTGCGGCGGGGGTCGCCGGGGCTCGTCCGGCCGTTGATGAGGGCGGCGGTCGCGGACGGGGCCGCCACCGAGGCGTGGACTTCGCACCAATCTGCCAGTCCGGCTCCGGTGCTCAGCTGGCCGCCCCGCGGCGCCCCGACTCGAAGATCCGGATGACGCTCGCCGTGGCCGAACGGAGGTCGCGTCCCGCGCGGGCGATGAGCTCCTCCAGCGGGGCCGCGCCGCGCGGCGTGGGCACGATCGCCGTGACCCCGTGGTCGAGCAGCACGTCGGCGTCATCCCCGACATTGTCGGCGACGATGACCACGGGGACGCCCTCGTCATGGGCGATCCGGGCGACTCCGATCGGCGTCTTTCCGCCCAGCGTCTGGGCGTCGACGGAGCCTTCGCCGGTGAGGACCAGGTCCGCGCCGCGGATCTGCTCGCGCAGCCGGAGGGCGTCGGCGACCACCTCGACGCCGGGGCGCATCCGGGCGGTGAGGAACTGGAGGAAGGCGTATCCCAGTCCGCCGGCGGTCCCGGCTCCAGGTTCCGCCGCGTGATCGGCGCCCGTGGCCCGCTCGCAGCACCGGGCGAGGTGGGCGAGCGCACGGTCCAGGGTGCGCACCTGCTCCGAGCTGGCGCCCTTCTGAGGGCCGAAGACGTGGCTCGCGCCGTCGGGGCCGACCAAGGGGTTCGTGACATCGGAGGCCAGGACGACCTCGACGTCGGACAGGCGCGGGTCTATCCGAGAGGCGTCGACGGCGACGATGGAGGCCAGGGCGGCGGGGGAAGGGGACACGCGGGCTCCGCCCTCGTCGAGGAAGTGGACGCCGAGAGCGTCGAGCATGCCGGCGCCGGCGTCGTTGGTGCCCGATCCGCCCAGGCCGACGACCAGGCGGCGCGCGCCGGCGTCCAGGGCGGCGAGGAC
>JALCNR010000012.1 GCA_022649165.1 Actinomyces sp. | reverse complement strand
GCATCGATTCCGAACTGGTCCGACGCGGCCTGGCCCGGTCGCGGGTCCAGGCGCGCGAGCTGGTCGAGACGGGGCGGGTCCGTCTGGACGGCGTGGTCGTCACCAAACCGGCCCGGCAGATGGATCCGGCCCAGGCGATCGAGATCGACCGCCCGGAGAGCCAGGAATACGTCTCTCGGGGCGCCCGCAAGCTTCTGGGCGCCCTGGAGATCCTGGGGGAGGACGCGCCCCGCATCGAGGGGAGGCGCTGCCTGGACGCGGGGGCATCCACCGGCGGCTTCACCGACGTCCTGCTGCGCCGGGGAGCGGCGTCGGTCGTGGCCGTCGACGTGGGCTATGGGCAGCTCGCCTGGAACCTGCGCACCGATCCCCGCGTGGAGGTCCGGGACCGGACGAATGTGCGCGCGCTCGCCGCAGGGGACATCGTGCCGGCGCCGGAACTGGTTGTCGGGGACCTGTCGTTCATCTCCCTGACGCTGGTGCTGGGGGCGCTGGCCGCCGTGGCCCGCCCCGACGCCGACTTCCTCCTCATGGTCAAACCGCAGTTCGAGATCGGGCGCGAGCGGCTGGGCCACGGCGGTGTCGTCCGGGATCCCGGCCAGCACGTGGAGACGGTCGAGGCCGTCGCGCGGTGCGCGCTGGGACTGGGGCTGGGCGTCCACGGGGTGGCGGCCTCGCCTCTTCCCGGACCCGCAGGCAACGTAGAGTACTTCTTGGCGATGCGCGCGGACCATCCCCGGGCGCTCGCCGGAGGTCAATTGCACGACGCCATCGTCGAGGCCGTGGAGCACGGGCCGGCGGGATCCGGGAGGAGGGTCGCCCCATGACGGAACGCGTGATGCTGGTGCGCCACGTGAACCGTCCTGATGCGATCGCCGCCGCGGAGGTCGCCGAGCGGGAGCTCGAGATGCGCGGCATCGAGGTGGTCCCCGAGGACGATGACCGCGGACGCATCGACATGGTCCTCGCGATGGGCGGGGACGGGACGATCCTCGCCGCGGCGGACCACGCCCGGCGCCACGACGTCCCGCTGCTGGGCGTCAACATGGGACATATGGGTTTCCTCGCCGAGGCCTCAGCCCGCGGGATCCCCAGCGTGGTCGACCGGCTGGCCCGCCATGACTTCGTCGTCGACTCGCGGATGACGCTCGACGTGACCCTCCGGTTCCCGGACGGGTCCTCGGTGTCGGACTGGGCGCTCAACGAGGCGGTCGTCATGCACACCGATGTCGCCCACCCCGTTCACCTGGCGCTTGTCGTCGACGGGCAAGACGTCTCCACCTACGGCGCCGACGGCATCGTCCTCGCCACCCCCACCGGGTCCACGGCCTACTCCTTCGCCGCGGGCGGGCCGGTGGTGTGGCCCGACACGGAAGCGGTCGTCATGGCTCCGTTGGCCGCCCACGGGCTGTTCACCCGCCCGCTCGTCGTCGGCCCGTCCTCGGTCCTGGAGGTGGTGGTCCTGGAGGACCACTGGTCAGCCCCCGAGGTGTGGTGCGACAGCCTGAGGCGCGCCACGGCCCCGCGCGGCACCAGCGTCGTGGCCACCGTCGGGCAGCGTCCCGTCCAGCTGGTCCGACTGGACGGGACGCCCTTCGCCACACGCCTCGTCACGAAGTTCGACCTGCCGGTGAGAGGATGGCGCTCCCGGCAGCATCCCCTGCCTGGACAGCCCTGATGATCACCGACCTGCACATCCGCGACCTCGGCGTCATCGAGTCCGCCGACCTCGAGTTCGATCCCGGCCTCACGGTGCTCACCGGTGAGACCGGCGCGGGCAAGACGATGGTGCTGACCTCCCTCCAGCTCCTCATCGGGCAGCGGGCCGACACGGGAGCCGTCCGGGTCGGTTCGGCGCGCGCCGAGGTGGACGGCGTGTTCGACCTCGACGCCCCGACGGCGCGGCGCGTGGAGGCGCTCGGGCTCGTCGCGGAGGAGGGGGAGCTCATCATCTCCCGGACGGTCGCCTCGCAGGGCCGATCCCGCGCCCACCTCGGCGGTCGCCCGGTGCCGGTGTCCCTCCTCGCCGAGGTCGGCGACGGACTCGTGACGATCCACGGCCAGGCCGACCAGATGAGGCTGCGCCGCCCCGCGGTCCAGCGCGAGACGCTGGACGCCTACGGTGGCGAGGTCCACGCCACGGCGCTCGGGACCTATCGCCGGGCCTGGGACGAGGCCGTCGAGGCGCGCAAGGAACGCGATGCCGGCCATGCCTCGGCCGCGGAACGGGAGTCCGAGGCGGCCTCGCTCACTGAGGCGCTCGACGCGATCACGGCGCTCGCCCCCCGCGAGGGCGAGGATGAGGAGCTGCTCGCCGAGACCCGTCGGCTGACGAACATCGAGGATCTCCGCCAGGCGCTCGAACGCGCCGGCCTGGCGCTGGGCGGCGCCGAGGACGCGCCGGGCGCGGTGGAACTGGTGCGCCAGGCCGTCGCCTCTCTGCGCGACGGCCTGGTCTTCGACCCCGATCTCGGCGGCCTCGCGGACCGGCTCGCCTCGACGGCGCTGGACCTGGACGCGGCCCTCGACGACACTCAAGGCCGCCTGGACGGGCTGCGGCCCGATCCCCAGCGGCTCGCCGAGGTCCATGAACGCCGCGCCGCTCTGCGCGAGCTCATGGTCGGCCGGGCGTCGGACGCCGCCGGGCTCATCGATTGGGCCCGGCGCGCCTCGGAGCGGCTGGAGGAGCTGACGTCGCCCTCGCTGGACCCCCGAGAGCTGGACGAGCGTCTGCGCCTGGCCCAGCAGAAGGTGCTGACGGCGGGCGCCGACCTGACGAGGTCCCGCGCCGGCCTGGCGGGGAGCCTCTCGGCGGACGTCGACACCGAGTTGCACGCCCTCGCCATGCGCGGCGCGCACCTGGAGGTCAGGCTCATCCCGCGCAAGCCCGGCCCGCACGGCCTCGAGGACATCGAGTTCCTCATGCAGGCCCACCCCGACATGCCGATGCGCCCTCTCAGCCAGGGAGCCTCCGGGGGCGAGCTCTCGCGGATCATGCTCGCGCTGGAGGTCGTCCTCGGCCGCGGCGCGGAGGGGGGCACCTTCGTCTTCGACGAGGTCGACGCCGGCATCGGGGGACGCACGGCGACGGAGGTCGGGGCGCGCCTCGCCCGGCTGGCCCGCGGACGACAGGTCCTGGTCGTCACGCATCTGGCTCAGGTCGCCGCCTTCGCGGACCATCATTTCGTCGTGGACAAGCAGGGGGCGACGACCTCGGTGCGACGTGTGAGCGGCGAGGAGAGGATCACGGAGCTGGCGCGGATGATGGGCGGCGGCTCGGGTTCGGATGCGGCGCGCCGTCATGCCCTGGAGCTGATCGAGGGGGCGGTCGTGCCACCATGGGAGGCGTGACCTCTCTCGACCCGCCGCCGACCCCACCCGAACCGCGGGACGCGCCCACCGGACGCGTGCGCATCGACGAACGCCCGATGAGGGTGGCGGCCCGGCTGGAGCCCGGCGACATCGCGGTCATCGACCGGCCCGATCTGGACCGGGCCACCGCCCAGGCGCTCGTCGCCGCCCGCCCCGCCGCCGTCCTCAACGCGGCGCGCTCGACGACGGGCCGCCATCCCAACAGGGGGCCCGGCCTGCTGCTCGCCGCCGGGGTCGTCCTCGTCGACGACCTGGGCCCCGACATCATGGCCCTGCGCGAGGGCGACCGCATCACCGTCGCCGGCGGGACGGTCACCCGCGGAGGGCACGTCGTCGCCACGGGCCGGCGCCTGACGCGCGAGGACAGCGAACGCGAGGTCGCGGAGGCCAGGCGCGGCGTCTCCGCACAGGTCGAGGCCTTCGCGGCCTCGACGGGCGAGTACCTGGAACGCGAGTCCGACCTCCTGATGGAGGGCGCCGGTGTCCCCGAGCTGCGAGCCGGGATCGCCGGCCGGCCTGCGCTGCTGATCCTGCCCGATCCGGAGACGGCAGCTGAGCTGCGCCGCCTGAGGCGATGGATCCGGGACACGGACCCCGTGATCGTCGCCGTCGAGGGAGCTGTCGAGACGGTCCGGTCCCTCAGGTTGCGTCCCGACGTGATCGTCGGGGACATGGACATGGTCCCGGAGGCCGCGCTCCGCTCGGGTGCGGATCTGGTGGTCCGCGCCGGGCACGACGGGGTGGCGCCCGGACGCACCCGACTAGACAAGCTCGGCGTGCCCTACGAGGTGTTCACCGTCACCGGAGGCGCCGAGGACGCGTCGATCCTCCTGGCCGAGGCGGCCGGCGCCTCCGCCGTGGTGACGGTGGGCGCCCATTTCTCCCTGGACGACTTCCTGGACCGCGGGCGCGCGGGGATGGCGGCGGCCTTCTTCACGCGGCTTCGGGCCGGCGACCGGCTCGTGTCCTCCCAGACGGTGCGGGCGACCTACCGGCCGAGGATCTCCGCCTGGTGGCTCGTGCTGTTGGCGATCGTCGCCCTGGCGGCCGTCGGCGCGGCACTGTGGTCGACCCCCTGGGGACGCGATGTCTGGGAGTCGATCGCCCTGCGCGTCTCCGACCTCGTCAACTCCGGAACCGGCACGGGATCGGCCGGCTGAGAGGAAACCATGATCAACTTCCGTTACCACCTCGTCTCCCTGATCGGCGTGTTCCTGGCGCTCGCCATCGGCGTCGTCCTGGGGGCAGGCCCTCTGCAGACGAGGCTCGGCGACGCCTGGGCCTCACAGGGGGATGCGGGCTCCGCGGACGTGTCGGCACAGCTCGCACAGGCCCAAGCCGATGCGCAGGCCCAGTCCGCGGCGCTCGACGAGCTCGGCCAGCGGGCGCTGCCGGGGACCCTGGACGGCGTGTCCGTCGCGCTGGTGACGCTTCCGGGGGCGGCGACCGACGACGCCGACGCGGTGTCCGCCGACCTGCGCACCGCCGGGGCGACGGTGGCCGGGAAGGTGTCGCTGACCGACAACTGGCAGTCCCAGTCGATGTCGCAGTACCGCGACACGCTGGCGGGTCCCGTGTCGACCCACCTCGCCTCCGCCGCGCCGGCCGACGCCACCTCCGACGCGGTCATCGGCTACGCGCTGGTCGAGGTCCTCACCTCGACGGGCAGCGAGCAGGGCCTCCTCTCTGACATCCTCACCGATCCGTCCACCCCGATCATGTCCCTTGACGAGGACCCGAAGGGCGCCGCGCAGGCCGTCGTGGTGGTGGGCCCCCGCGCGTCGGAGGCCGACGGAACGTCCGGGACGCCCGCCCAGAGCGGAGGGACCACCTCGGCGGCGACGTCGGCCTGGGTGGGCCTGGCCCGTGCGGTCGCCAGCGCTCCCTCCGGCGCCGTGGTCGTGGGCGACGCCAGCACGCCGGACGCGTTGGTCGCGCAGATCCGCGCGCAGGGCGTGGTGGTGACCACGGTGGACTCCGTGGGGACCGACCTGGGGGCGCTCGGCACGGCCCTCGCGCTGCCGGGGGCCGCCGGGGCCGGAGAGGCGCGCGCCTTCGGCGTGGGGGACGACGCCTCCCAGGTCCTGCCCCCGATCCCGGGGCTCGACTGAGCCCGGCGCGCCGGGCGCCCGCTCGGGGCCGGCCTCCGACGCTGATAGGATGAAGTTCCATGGTGAACTTCTCCGCGGGCACCACGGGTGCTGACCAGTCGATCCCCAAGCACATCTTCGTCACGGGAGGCGTGGTCTCCTCCCTGGGCAAGGGGCTCACCGCCTCCTCCCTGGGAATGCTGCTGCGCGCGCGCGGCCTGCGCGTGGTGATGCAGAAGCTGGATCCCTACATCAACGTCGATCCCGGCACCATGAATCCGTTCCAGCATGGCGAGGTCTTCGTCACGGAGGACGGCACGGAGACGGATCTGGACATCGGCCACTACGAGCGTTTCCTCGACGTGTCCCTGTCCGGGGCGGCCAATGCGACGACCGGGCAGGTCTATTCGACCGTCCTGGCCAAGGAGCGGCGAGGGGAGTACCTGGGGGACACGGTCCAGGTGATCCCCCACATCACCAACGAGATCATGCGGCGGATGCGCGCCCAAGCCGCCCCCTCCGACGGGTCAGCCCCTCCAGACGTCATCATCACCGAGATCGGCGGCACCGTCGGGGACATCGAGTCCACGCCGTTCCTGGAGGCCGCCCGCCAGGTACGCCAGCAGCTGGGGCGGGAGAACTGCTGCTTCGTCCACGTCTCGCTCCTGCCGTTCCTCGCGGCCGCCGGCGAGCTCAAGACCAAGCCCACCCAGCACTCGGTGGCGTCCCTGCGCTCCATCGGCATCCAGCCCGACGCGTTGGTGCTGCGCACCGAGCATGACGTCCCCGAGTCCGTGAAGAACAAGGTCGCGCTGATGTGCGACGTCGAACGCGATGCGGTGGTCGTGTGCAAGGACGCGCCGTCGATCTACGAGATCCCCCGGGTCCTCCACGCCGAGGGGCTGGACGCCTTCCTGGTGCGGCGCCTGTCGGTCCCGTTCCACGACGTGGACTGGACGCGCTGGGACGAGTTGCTCGAACGCGTCCACGAGCCGCGGTCCGCGGTGGAGGTGGCGCTGGTGGGCAAGTACATCGACCTGCACGACGCCTACCTGTCGGTGTCGGAGGCGCTGAAGGCCGGGGGCTTCGCCCACCGCGCGCGCGTCAACATCCGGTGGGTGCCGGCCGACCTGTGCGAGACCCCGGACGGGGCGGGGAAGGTGCTGGGAGGCGTGGACGCCGTGCTCGTGCCCGGCGGGTTCGGGGTGCGCGGCATCGAGGGGAAGGTCGGGGCGCTGCGCTGGTCCCGCGAGAACCGCGTGCCGACGCTGGGCATCTGTCTGGGCCTGCAGTGCATGGTGATCGAGGCCGCCCGCGACCTGGCCGGGCTCGCGAACGCCTCCTCGACCGAGTTCAACCCCACCACCTCGGATCCGGTCATCGCGACGATGGACTCCCAGCGGCAGATCATCGCCGGCAAGGGGGACCTGGGGGGGACGATGCGCCTGGGCTCCTATCCGGCGGTCCTCGCGGACGGCTCGATCGTGGCGGCGGCCTACGGGACGTCGGAGGTCACCGAACGGCATCGTCATCGCTTCGAGGTCAATGGCGCCTACGTCGACCAGCTGGAGGCCGTCGGCATGCACGTCTCGGGCCGCTCGCCCGACGGGGGGCTCGTCGAGTACGTCGAGCTGGACCGCTCCCTGCACCCCTATTACGTGGCGACCCAGGCCCATCCCGAGTTCAAGTCGCGTCCGACCCGCCCGCACCCGTTGTTCGCCGGGCTCATCGGCGCCGCGCTCGACCAGCAGGCCGAGCGCTACGCGGCCGCCCACATCCCCTCGATCGACGAGGTCGAGGTCGCCGAGGAGGCGGACGGACGGTGAGCACGGGAGTCTTCGAGTCTGCGGAGGCGGCCTCCCTGTCGGACGCGAGGTCTCAGCGCGCCGTCGAGTCCCACGTCCGGGTGTGGACCGGGCGGGTCTTCGGGCTGGACGAGGACCGTGTGCGGGTGACCGCGCAGGGGGAGCCGGTCGTCCGCCAGTACGTCCACCACCCGGGTGCCGTGGGGATCGTCGCTCTGCGCGGCGCCTCCGGCGCGGAGGAGATCCTCCTGGAGCGCCAATACCGCCATCCCGTGCGGGCCGAGTTGTGGGAGATCCCCGCGGGGCTGCTTGACGTGGCCGGAGAGCGGCCCGAGGAGGCGGCGCGCCGCGAGCTGCGCGAGGAGGCCGATCTCGAGGCGGCCCGCTGGGACGTCCTCGTCGACTACTTCACGTCCCCGGGCGGGTCGGAGGAGTCGATCCGGGTCTTCCTCGCCCGTGACCTGCGTCCGGCGGCCTCGGCCTTCCCCCGCGAGGACGAGGAGCGGGACATGACCCTGGTCTGGACGGACCTGGACGAGGCCGTGTCGGGCGTGCTGGCCGGACGGTTCCACAACCCCTCGGCCGTCACCGGCATCCTGGCCGCCCACGCCGCCCGGGAACGCCGATGGGAGCCCCTGCGCCCGCTGGACGCCCCCTGGTTCCGGTGAGGGGCCGGCCGCGGGTGTGACCTTGGGCGCTGCGCTGATTTCGGTAAGACGCATGTTGTCATAAAGACGTACACTGGTTCCGTCCGTATGAGCCGCGTCGGGGAGGGGAACCATGGTCGAGCCGAACGACGTCCGGACCCGCGAGCATGTCCTCGACCTCATCGTCGAGAAGGGGCCGATCACAGCCTCGGCGATCGCGCGCATGCTGGGCCTCACCGCCGCAGCCGTCCGCCGACACATCACCGCGCTGGAGGAGGACCACGAGATCGTCGAGCACGAGCCCGGGCTCATCGGCAAACGGGGTCGGGGGCGCCCCGCCCGGCATTACGTGGTCACCGAACGGGGGCACGAGAAGCTCCCGGAGGGCTACTCCGAGCTGGCCATCAAGGCTCTGGGCTATCTGGGGCAGGTCGGCGGGGGAACGGCGATCGCCTCCTTCGCCGCCGCGCGCTCCCGTGAGATTGAGAGGCGCTACGCGCCTGCCGTGCGGGAGGCCGGGGGGGACACGCGGATGCGCGCCCAGGCCCTGGCCGACGCCCTCACCCAGGACGGGTACTCGGCCACGGTGCGCGACATCGGCTCCGGCACCTTCGCGGTCCAGCTGTGCCAGGGCCACTGCCCGATCCAGCAGGTGGCCGACGATTTCCCGCAACTGTGCGACGCCGAGACGCAGGCCTTCGCCCGCCTGCTCGACGTGCACGTCCAGCGCCTCGCGACGCTGGCGGGCGGCGAGCACGTCTGCACGACCAACATCCCCGTGGGGCTGCCGGTCATCCGGCCCGCCGCCCGCGCGGCGATGCGCAGATGAGGCGTTCCCGCCCCACGATCCGCTCCCGTGATGGAGGAAAGGAATCCCATGACCCAGTCACCTCCCGTGATGACCTCGGAGGATCGCCGACGGGCCGATGACCGCATCATCGAGTCCATCGGCGCCTACGAGTTCGGCTGGCGCGACAACGACGACTACTCGCAGGGCGTCCCCACGGGCATCAACGAGGGCGTCGTGCGTCACATCTCCGCGGAGAAGGGCGAGCCCGAGTGGATGCTCCAACGTCGCCTGAAGGCCCTTGAGCTGTTCGAACGCAAGCCGATGCCGACCTGGGGCGCGGACCTGTCGGGCATTGACTTCGACGCCTTCAAGTACTACGTGCGCCCCACCGACCGCCAGGTCAACGACTGGGACGATCTTCCCCCCGACATCCGGGAGACCTACGACCGCCTGGGCATCCCGGAGGCCGAGAAGAACCGGCTGGTCGCCGGTGTCGCGGCGCAGTACGAGTCCGAGGTCGTCTACCAGCAGATCCAGGAGGACCTGGCGCGCCAGGGGGTTGTCTTCCTCGACACGGACACGGGGCTGCGCGAGTACCCCGAGATCTTCGAGGAGTACTTCGGCAAGTCCATCCCGGCCGGCGACAACAAGTTCGCGGCGCTCAACACGGCGGCCTGGTCGGGCGGGTCCTTCGTGTACGTCCCCAAGGGCGTCCACGTCACGATCCCCCTGCAGGCCTACTTCCGGATCAACACGGAGGCCATGGGCCAGTTCGAGCGCACGCTGATCGTCGCCGACGAGGGATCCTACGTCCATTACGTCGAGGGGTGCACGGCGCCCATCTACGACACGAACTCGCTGCATGCCGCGGTCGTGGAGATCTTCGTCCGCAAGGACGCGCGCGTGCGCTACACGACCGTCCAGAACTGGTCGACGAACGTCCTGAACCTGGTCACCCAGCGCTCGATCGTCGAGGAGGGCGGGACCATGGAGTGGATCGACGGCAACATGGGGTCCGCGATCACCATGAAGTACCCGGCCTGCTACCTGATGGGCGACCACGCCCGCGGCGAGACGCTGTCCATCGGGTTCGCGGGCCCGGAACAGCACCAGGACACCGGCGCGAAGATGATCCACATGGCTCCCCACACGTCGTCCTCGATCGTGTCGAAGTCCGTGTCGCGCGGCGGGGGGCGGACGGCGTACCGCGGCCTGGTGGAGATCCACCCGCGCGCCCACCATTCGAAGTCCAGCGTGACCTGCGACGCGCTGTTGGTCGACCGGATGTCGCGCACGGACACCTATCCGTACAACGACATCCGCACCGACGACGTGGAGATGACGCACGAGGCCACGATCTCGAAGGTCTCCGAGGACCAGCTCTTCTACCTGATGTCGCGCGGACTCACGGAGACGGAGGCGCGGTCCACGATCGTGCGCGGTTTCGTCGAGCCGATCGCGAAGAAGCTGCCGATGGAGTACGCCCTCGAGCTCAACCGTCTCATCGAACTCCAGATGGAAGGATCCGTCGGCTGATATGAGCACCCTCGACACGATGTCCCGTCCGCACTCCCACGGGGGCGAGGAACTGGGGCCTCGCTCCTACTACTCGTCCCGTGCCGACCGGCCGACGTCCTTCGACATCGACGACATCCCGACGCCGACGGGCCGGGAGGAGGACTGGAGGTTCACGCCGATCAGGCGGGTGAGGGATTTCTTCGACACTGCCGGCTACTCGGGCGTCGACGCGAGCGCGTCGGTGCGCGCATCCGGTCCCGTCCGCGTCGAGACGGTGGGGCGCGACGATCCGCGTCTGGGCCAGGTGCTGGAACCCGGGGACCGTACGGCCGTCGTCTCGTGGGCGGCTTTCCACCACTCCACGGTGGTGACGATCCCGAAGGGCGCCGACGTCGAGGAGCCCGTCGTCATTGACGTCACCGGGTCCGGGGAGATCCAGTCCCAGCACATCCTCATCCGCGCGGAGGAGCTCTCGCGGGCGACCGTCCTGCTTGACCACACGGGGAAGGGCGCGGTCAACCAGACTGTCGAGGTCGACGCCGGCGACGGCGCGAACCTGACCGTGGTGTCACTCCAAGAGTGGGACGCCACGGCGCGGCACGCCTCGAACCAGCGGCTGCGGCTGGGCAAGGACACGATCCTGCGCCACGTGGTCGTCTCCCTGGGAGGGGACCTGGTCCGCGTGTGCGCCGACACCGATTTCGCGGGCAGCGGCGGCGAGCTGACGATGCTCGGGCTCTACTTCGTCGACGCGGGCCAGCACCTCGAGCACCGCGTCTTCGTCGACCACGACCGGCCGAACTGCTACTCGCGGGTGACCTACAAGGGCGCGCTGCAGGGCAAGGGCGCGCACTCCGTGTGGATCGGGGACTGCCTGATCGGGAAGAACGCGGACAACACCGACACCTATGAGCTGAACCGCAACCTGGTGCTCACCGAAGGGGCGAAGGCGGACTCCGTCCCCAATCTCGAGATCGAGAACGGCGAGATCAAGGGGGCCGGCCACGCCTCGGCGACGGGGCGCTTCGACGACGAACAGCTCTTCTACCTGATGTCCCGCGGCGTCTCGGAGGAGGACGCCCGCGGCCTCGTCGTGCGGGGCTTCTTCGCCGAGGTCATCAACCAGATCGACGTGCCCAGCATCAGCGCCCATCTCACGGCGGCCATCGAGGCGGAGCTTCAGCGCACGCGGGGCGAGGCGGAGGCGGAGCCGGACGCCGGTGCGGGCGATGCGAGTTGACAACGCCCCGCGGCAGGGGCCTGCTCGCATGCCCCCCGCGATCCACCACATGAATCTCGGCGACGGACGCCGACCAGGAGAGAGAAGAACATGTCGACCCTGAGCATCAAGGACCTGCACGTCTCCGTCGAGACCCAGGAGGGGAGCAAGGAGATCCTCAAGGGCGTCAACCTGACGATCCAGTCGGGTGAGATCCACGCGATCATGGGCCCCAACGGATCGGGCAAGTCCACCATGGCCTACGCGCTGGCGGGCCATCCGAGTTACCACATCACCGGGGGGGACGCCTACCTCGACGGCCAGTCGATCTCGGAGATGACCGTCGACCAGCGGGCGAAGGCAGGTCTGTTCCTCGCGATGCAGTACCCGGTGGCGGTGGCGGGCGTGTCCGTGTCGAACTTCCTGCGCACGGCGAAGACCGCGATCGACGGGAAGGCGCCGCAGATCCGCACATGGGTCAAGGATGTCAAGGCGTCCATGGACAACCTGCGCATGGACGCCGACTTCGCCGACCGCGACGTCAACGTCGGCTTCTCGGGCGGCGAGAAGAAGCGGCTCGAGATCCTCCAGATGGAACTCCTCAAACCGTCCTTCGCGATCCTCGACGAGACGGACTCCGGACTGGACGTCGACGCGCTGCGGATCGTGTCGGAGGGTGTCAACAGGGTCCACGGCCAGACGGGCTGCGGCGTCATGCTGATCACCCACTACACGAGGATCCTGCGCTACATCCACCCCAGCCACGTCCATGTGTTCGTCAACGGGCACGTCGCGGCCTCGGGCGGTCCTGAGCTGGCGGATCAGCTCGAGGACGAGGGCTACGACAAGTACCTGGGGCTGTGAGGCCGTGATGGGGGAGACGGCGAGCGCCCCGGAGAGGGACTTCACGAGGCGGGAACTGGACGCGATCCGGCGGGACTTCCCGATCCTGGCCCGGACCGGGCGGGGGGGAAGGCCCATCGTCTACTTCGACTCCTCGGCGACCTCGCAGAAGCCGGAGTGCGTCATCGACGCGGAGGCGGAGTTCTACCGTCTCCACAACGGCGCCGTCCACCGGGGGACCCATCTGCTGGGGGACGAGGCGACCGCCGCGTACGAGGACGCCCGCGCCACGCTCGCGGACTTCATCGGCGGCTCCCCGGAGGAGATCGTCTGGACGAAGAACGCGACGGAGGGCATCAACGTCGTCGCCTATGCGATCGGCAACGCCTCGGAGGGGCGGGGGGGCGCTGAGGCCCGTCGGCTGCGCATCGGGCCGGGGGACCGCATCGTCGTCTCGCGCGCCGAGCACCATGCGAACCTCGTGCCCTGGCAGGAGCTCTGCGCGCGCACCGGGGCGGAGCTGGCATGGCTGGACCTCACCCCGGACGGCCGTATCGACCTGGACACGCTGTCCGCCATCACGCCGGCCACGCGGCTCGTCGCCGTCACCCACGTGTCCAACGTCACCGGTGCGATCACGCCCGTCGAGCCGATCGTGAACGCTGCGCGCGACGTCGGCGCGATGGTGCTCCTGGACACCTGCCAGTCCAGCGCCCACCTGCCCGTGGACGTGGGCGCCCTCGGCGTGGACTTCGCGGTGTTCTCCTCCCACAAGATGCTGGGCCCCACCGGGGCCGGCGCCCTGTGGGGCCGCCGCGAGCTGCTCGAGGCGATGCCGCCGGTCCTCACGGGCGGGTCGATGATCGCCGACGTCACGATGGAGCGCACGGAGTACATGGCGCCCCCCGAGCGCTTCGAGGCGGGATCCCAGCCTGTGGCGCAGATCGCGGCCTGGGCGACCGCCCTCGGATATCTCGGGGACCTCGGAATGGACCGGGTCGCCGCCCACGAGGAGACCATCACGCGGGCGCTGCTCGAGGGCATCTCCTCCGTCCCGGGTGTGCGGGTGCTCGGCCCGGCGCAGGCCGTCGACCGCGTCGGCGTCGTCTCCTTCACCGTCGACGGCGTCCATCCCCACGACGTCGGCCAGGTGATGGACGCCGAGGATGTCGCCGTGCGGGTCGGCCACCACTGCGCCCTCCCGTTACACTCGTTCTTCGGGGTCAGGGCGTCAGCCCGGGCGTCGGCGGCGCCGACGACCACACTCGACGAGGTCGAGCGCCTGGTGACGGCCCTCTCCCACGTGAGGTCCTATTTCGGGGGAATGTGATGTCGAGTCTCGAACAGCTCTACCAGCAGGTCATCCTCGACCACTCGCGCGAACGCCACGGCGCGGGGGCGATTCCCTCGGGGATCGGCGCCGCCTCCCACCAGGTGAATCCGACCTGCGGCGATGAGGTGACGCTGGGGGTGTCAGTGGCCGACGGGCGGATCACTGACCTCGTGTGGGACGGGGACGGCTGCTCGATCTCCCAGGCCTCCCTGTCGATGCTGTCCGACCTGGTCGACGGGCGGTCCACGGACGAGGTCGCGAGACTCTACGCCGACATGGACCAGATGATGCACTCCCGCGGGCGGGGCGTCCCGGAGGAGACCCTGGACGGGCTCGGCGACGCCGCGGCCCTGGAGGGGACCTCCCAGTTCCCCAACCGCATCAAGTGCGCGCTGCTGGGGTGGTACGCCCTGCGCGACGCACTGGCCAAACTCGGAACCGACATCGCGGGAGGAACACGATCATGAGCATGGGGAACCCGATGGCTCAGACGGACCCGGGAGCGCAGCGCTTCGGCGCGGCGCCCCCCGCGCAGCGCTTCACCGGGACGGACGTGGAGGACGGGGGATCCGTCGCGGGCGCCGACGTTCTCGAGGCCCTCAAGGACGTCATCGACCCGGAGCTCGGGATCAACATCGTCGACCTGGGCCTGGTCTACGGCATCCGCATCGACGGACAGGACAATGTCGAGCTGGACATGACGCTGACCACGGCGGCATGCCCGCTCACGGACATCATCGAGCGCCAGACGGACATGGTCCTGTCCGGCCTGGCATCCTCCGTATCGGTGAACTGGGTGTGGATGCCGGCCTGGGGGCCGGAGCGGATCACGGACGACGGCCGCGACCAATTACGCGCCATCGGCTTCAACGTCTGAGGCCCACGCGGCCGCGTCACTGCTGGGAGGCATCCGGGTGATCGTCGCGGGCGGCGTCCCCGTCGCCGGGGAGGATGCGGCGCACGACGTCCGAGGCCTGGTCGACGGCTCCGGCGACGCTGCGGGAGGCCTGCTCGAACAGCTGGGACGTGCGGTTGGCGAGCTGCTCCTTGACGGTGCGCCGCATGACCTTGCCGATCTGGTTGTGGGGGAGTTCTGCGATGACGGCGAGCTGGCGGGGCAGGGCATAGTGGGCGATGGACTTCTCCGCCCATTCGCGCACTTCGGACAGGGTGACGGGCCGGGCGGCGTCCTCCAGGACCACGGCCGCCGCGACCTCTTCGCGTTCGTCGCCGACGGGAAGCCCCACCACGGCGACGTCCTTGATGCCTGGCATTGAGCGGATCGCGTTCTCGACCTGGCTGGGGTAGACGTTGAAGCCGCCGGAGAGGATGAGCTCCTTGGCGCGGTCGGCCATCGTGATGTAGCCGTCGCGGTTGACGCCGATGTCGCCGGTGCGGAACCATCCGTCGTCGGTGAAGACCCGCGCCGTCTCCTCCGGCATGTCGAGATAGCCGTCGAACACCTGCGGTCCCTTGACCAGGATCTCGCCGGGTTCGCCGTCCTCGACGTCGCGTGAAGGGTCGTCCAGCGCGACCAGTCGGAGCTGCGTGGAGGGGAAGGGCACGCCGAGCACCCCGTGGCGTCTCCGAGCAGACAGGGGGGCGCCGCACAGCACGGGAGAGGTCTCCGACATGCCGTACCCCTCGACGATCATCCCGTCCGTGGCCTGCTCCCACTGATCGGCGAGCTCGGTGGACAGGGGCATCGCCCCGGCGACCCCGACGCGGATCGAGGTGAGGTCCGTGTGCGTGTGTCGGGCGCGCCGGAGGATGCGTTCGAACATCGGGGGAACCCCGACGAAGAAGGTGACCGGGCGGCGGCGGTGGGCGTCCAGCGCCATGTCGGCGTCGAATTTGGGCAGGACGATCTGCGTGGCCGCCTTCCTGACGGCGGAGCACAGGCAGAAAGTGAGGCCGAAGGCGTGGAAGTAGGGGAGGAGGCTGTAGAACACCTCGGCGCCCTCGTGGAGCTTCCATACCCAGAAGATGCACTGGTTGACGTTCGCCCCGATGTTGCGGTGGGTGAGCGGGACCGATTTCGGCACGCCGTTCGTGCCTCCGGTGTGGAGGATGACGGCGACGTCGTCCCCGCTGGCCTGCGGCGTCGAGGGGGCGACGGCGCGGGAGCGGAGGACGGCCCGGTCCCACGAGGTCGTGCCCGCCGGGCTCGGCGCGCGCAACTGCTCGCGGGTGCGGCGGGCCCGTTCGACGGGCAGGCGCAGCAGGGCGCGCTGGGAGCGCGGCATGCCGGCGGAGATGTCGACGGTCAGGACCTGGGCGAGCTCGGTGGATCCGTCCAGGGGGAAGGACCCGGCGCATTTCTCCCACACGACGGCGATCCTCGCGTGGTGGCGCTCCAGTTGGCCCCGGATCTCAGCGGCCGGAGCCAGGGGATTGTGCTCGGCGGCCACCGCCCCGATGCGCTGGCAGGCGTAGAACACGGTGAAGGCCTGAGGGCAGTTCGGCAGGGCGACGGCCACGACGTCGCCCCGCCGAACTCCGGCGTCGAGGAGCACCTGGGCGCCGCGTTCGGCCTGCTCGAGGATCTCGGCATAGGTGGTCGTGGCGCCGAAGTAGTCGATCGCGACGCGATCGGGGTAGTGGGCCGCGGCATCGGACAGGACATCGAACAGGGAGCCGTCGGGCACCGGGATCTCGGTGGGCACCGCGTCATAGAGCTGATGAGCCTGTTCGATGATGCTGGTCACAGGACCTCTCCTTCGTCTGGTCGTCCCTCCGTCCCAGGCTACTCCTACGGCACCGTAGGTTAAGGGTCGGGGACGAGGGCGGCGCCGGTGAGTTGGGCCACCCGGTCCCGGCTCACCGCAGGCGGCGCGCGTGGAAGCGACCGAGCCTGTCCTCCCGGTAGGACTCGTAGCGGCCGTCCTCGATCGCGTGCCGGATGCCGTCGACCAGGTGCACGGTGAACCACTCGTTGTGGATCGTGGCGAGGGTGGAGGAGAGGATCTCCTTCGCGCGGAAGAGGTGATGGACGTAGGCGCGTGTGAAGTGCGTGCACGTGTAGCACCCGCAACCCGGCTCCAATGGCGTGAAGTCACGGGCGAAACGCGCGTTCGTCACGTTGTACCGCCCGTCGGCGGTGTAGATCGCCGCATTGCGGGCCACGCGCGAGGGATTGACGCAGTCGAAGGTGTCGGCGCCCGCCTCCACGGCCTGGAAGAGGTCTCCGGGCTCGGAGATCCCGAGCAGGTGGCGGGGCCGGTCCTCGGGGAGCTCCTCGCACACCCAGGAGACGATCGCGCCCAGGTTCTCCTTCTCCAGGGCGCCTCCCACGCCGAATCCGTCGAAACGCCGGCCGTCCTGCTCCATCTCCGCGAGGTCCCGCGCCGCGCGGCGGCGCAGGTCCTCGTGATTCGCGCCCTGGACGACACCGAACAGTTGCTGGTAGGGGCGATCCGCGCGCTCGGCGGTGAGGCGGTTGTGCTCGCCCAGGCAGCGTCTGGCCCACGCCTCGGTGCGCGCGAGCGACTCCTCCTGGTACTCGCGGGGATGGACGAGCGAGGTGAGCTCGTCGAAGGCGAACATGATGTCGGAGCCCAGCCGGTGCTGGATGCCCATGGAGACCTCGGGCGTGAAGCGGTGGCGCGTGCCGTCGATGTGGCTGCGGAAGACGACGCCGTCCTCGTCGACGACGGCGCGCGAGGCCTTCACGGCCTGCGCCCGCAGTGCCGGGTCCGCCGTGTCGACGGCGCCCGAGAACTCCGCTGAGAGGACCTTCTTGAATCCTGCGCCCAGCGAGAGCACCTGGAAACCGCCGGAGTCGGTGAAGGTGGGCCCCGGCCAGTCCATGAAACGCCCCAGGCCGCCGGCCTCGTCGACGATGTCGGGACCGGGCTGGAGATACAGGTGGTAGGCGTTGGCCAGCACGGCCTGGGCGCCGAGATCGGACACCGCCTCGGGCAGGACCGCCTTGACGGTCGCCTTGGTCCCCACCGGGATGAAGGCCGGCGTGGCGATGTCGCCGTGGGCGGTGTGGAGGACGCCGGTGCGGCCCAGCCCGTGGCCGGTCCCGAGCCTCGCGCGGACCTCGAAGCCCCGATCGCGCCGGGGCCCGTCCTCGCCTCCCGGGACGCTCATGCGGCCACCGCCGCGCGGGGGGCGGACTCGCGGCGCCTCACCCAGGCGATGACCGGGTAGGTGACGGGGAGCATGACGATCTCGACTCCGACCTTGTAGACGTAGCCCGTCAGTAGGTAGTTGAGGAAGTCCGCCCCGGTGATGACCCCGTAGAACGCGATCGTGCAGAAGATCAGGGTGTCGGCGGCCTCGCCGACCAGCGTCGAGCCGATGAGGCGGGCCCACAGGTGGCGCTCGCCCCAGCGCTCCTTGATCCCCACGAGGACGCGGGAGTTGAGCAGCTGGCCCGCGAGGTAGCCGCACAGGGACGCCGCGACGATCCGGGGGACGAAGCCGAGCACCGCCTCGAAGGCCTGCTGGTTCTCGTAGCCGGGGCCGGGCGGGGCCAGCTGGACCAGCCAGAAGACGAGGGAGGCGAGGATCGACACGGCGAACCCCAGGACGATCGCGCGCCGGGCCCGGGCGAAGCCGTAGATCTCCGAGAGGACGTCGCCCAGGATGTAGGTGAGAGGGAACAGGATCGCCCCGCCGTCGAAGACGAGGAAGGCGGGCCCCACGTGGACGCCGATGAGCTTCGTGGCGGTGATGTTCGAGACGAGCAGGAACGCGACGAACAGCACGGCGACGACGTCGTAGAGCCTCGGCGCGCGCGCGGGAGCGGGTTGGTCGATCACGGCGTCCATTGTCGCACCGTCCCCACCTGCGAGGGCGACGCCCCGGGCGTCGGCGGCGTTCGTGGGGCGTGCCACGCCTCCGGGCCCACGGGGGTGCCCCTGGCGCCGACTAGACTTCTCGGGTGATCTCGGTGTCTGGCTTCTCCCTGCGAATCGGCGCGCGTGAGCTCGTGCGCGACGTCTCCTTCCGCGTGGACAAGGGGATGCGCATCGGGCTGGTGGGGCGCAACGGGGCGGGGAAGACCACGACGATGCGCCTGCTGGCCGGCGAACCCGACCGCGGGGGCGCGGCCGAGCACACCGGGGCGATCTCCCGCACGGGGACCGTCGGCTACCTGGCCCAGGACACCCACATCGGCGATCAGGACCAGCCGGCGCGCGAACGCATCCTCTCGGTGCGCGGCATCGACCAGCTCCTGGCGAGGATCCGATCGGCCGAGCAGGAGATGGCGTCGGCGCAGGGCGCGCGCCAGCAGAAGGCGATGGAGCGCTACGTCAGACTGGACCAGCAGTTCACGAACGCGGGGGGCTGGTCGGCCAGCGCCGAGGCCGCTCAGATCGCCCATTCTCTCGGACTGGACGACCGCGTCCTCGAGCAGCCCCTCCACACGCTCTCGGGCGGCCAGCGCCGACGTGTGGAGCTGGCGCGCGTGCTCTTCTCCAACGCGGACGTGCTGCTGCTGGACGAGCCGACCAACCACCTCGACCACGACTCGGTGATCTGGCTGCGCGACTGGCTGCGCGCCTTCCCGGGAGGGTTCATGGTGATCAGCCACGATGTGCATCTGCTCGACGACACGGTCAACCAGGTCTTCTACCTCGACGCGACGCGCGCCCAGGTCGACATCTACCACCTGGGGTGGCGGGCCTATCTTTCCCAGCGCGAGGAGGACGAGAGGAGGCGCCGCAAGGAGCGGGCGAATGCGCTGCGGAAGGCCGAGCAGCTGCGCGCCCAGGGTGAGAAGATGCGCTACAAGGCGACGAAGGCGGTGGCCGCCCAGCAGATGCTGCGCCGCGCCGACGAGCTCCTCGCCCAGGCCGGCGAGGAGCACCGCGACGAGAAGGTCGCGCGCCTGCGCTTCCCCGAACCCGCCCCCTGCGGGCGTGTGCCGCTGGCGGCGGAGGGGCTGTCCAAGTCCTACGGATCCCTCGAGGTCTTCACGGGGGTCGATCTGGCCATCGACCGGGGGGCCCGGGTGGTCGTCCTCGGCCTGAACGGCGCGGGGAAGACGACGCTGCTGCGCCTCCTGGCCGGTATCGAGCAGCCGGACACGGGGCGCGTCGTGGAGGGGCACGGTCTCAGGCTCGGCTACTACGCGCAGGAGCACGAGACCCTGGACACCTCGCTGTCGGTCTACGAGAACATGGCCCACGCCGCTCCGGACCTGGACCGGACGCATGTGCAGAACGTCCTGGGCCAGTTCCTCTTCAGTGGGGAGGACGTGGACAAGCCGACCTCGGTGCTCTCCGGCGGGGAGAAGACCCGGTTGGCGCTGGCGACGCTCGTGGTCTCCGCCGCCAACGTGCTGCTGCTGGACGAGCCGACGAATAACCTGGACCCGGCCTCGCGCGAGGAGATCCTCAACGCGCTGCGCGCCTACGAGGGGGCAGTCGTCCTGGTCACCCACGATCCGGGAGCCGTCGAAGCCCTGGAGCCGGACCGCGTCCTGCTCCTGCCCGACGCCGACGAGGACCTGTGGGATCCCGGTTACATGGACCTCGTCAGCCTGACCTGACACGCGGCCGGGCCGTCGGGGCGCAGCGCCCGGCTCACAGCACCTTGGAGAAGAACTCCCGGGTGCGCGCTTCGCGCGGGTGGGCGATGACCTCGGCGGGAGAGCCCTGCTCGACGATGACGCCCTGATCCATGAAGACGACCCTGTCGGCGACCTCACGGGCGAACCCGATCTCATGGGTGACGACGATCATCGTCATGCCGGAGGCGGCGAGGTCCTTCATGACGCCGAGGACCTCCCCGACCAGCTCCGGGTCTAGGGCGGAGGTGGGCTCGTCGAAGAGCATGATCTCAGGATCCATGGCGAGCGCCCGGGCGATGGCGACGCGCTGCTGTTGCCCGCCGGAGAGCTCCGAGGGGTAGTGGTCGGCCCGGTCCGCCAGGCCCACGCGGCTCAGGAGCTCCTGGGCGCGGGAGCGTGCCTGGGCCTTCGACCGGCGGGCCACCTGGATCGGAGCCTCCATGACGTTCTCCAGGGCGGTCATGTGGGGGAACAGGTTGAAGCGCTGGAAGACCATGCCGATGCGGCTGCGCTGGCGGGAGACGATCTTGTCGGGCAGCTCGTGGAGGACGACGGAGCCGTCGGGACGGGTCTCCTCGCGGTAGCCCAGCAGCTCGCCGCGCACCAGGATGCGCCCCGCGCTGATGGTCTCGAGCTCGTTGAGGCAGCGCAGGAGCGTGGACTTCCCGGATCCTGAGGGGCCGAGGACGACGCAGACCTCGCCCGGATCGACGGTGAGGTCGATGCCGCGCAGCACATGGAGGTCGCCGAAGAACTTGTGGACGCCGACGACCTGGACCATCGACGTCGAGGAGGGGAGGGGTGCTTGGGCGGCGTTCATGGGGTGACCTCAAGGAAGGGATCGTCATGGATGGTGCCGGCGGAGTTGATGGCGTCCTGGCGGTCCGGGTCGCCGGGGCGGCCGGCCTGCTCGCGCTGGTCGAACCCGCGGCCGTAGCGCCGCTCGATGCGGGCCTGGACGACCATGAGGATCGAGGTGATGACCAGGTACCAGATGGCGGCGGCGATGAGGAGGGGCACGGGGGCGAAGAGCTGCTGACCCTTGGTCTGGGAGACGAAGGTCAGCTCCGTCGTCACGGGGATCGCCGAGACGAGGGAGGTGGTTTTGAGCATGGAGATCGTCTCGTTGCCGATCGGGGGCACGATGACGCGCATGGCCTGGGGGAAGACGATGCGGCGGAAGATCTGGCCGCGGTGCATCCCCAGCGCCGTCGCGGCCTCCCACTGTCCCCTGTCGACGGAGAGGAGGCCGGCGCGGATGATCTCGGCCAGGTAGGCGCCCTCGTTGAGGCCCAGGCCGACGAAGGCCATGAGCAGCGGCGTGAAATAGGTGTTGGTGTCGAAGGAGACGAACTCGGGCCCGAAGGGGATGCCGAGTGCCAGCGAGGGGTACAGCGAGGGCAGCAGCGACCAGAAGATCAGCTGCGTGTAGATCGGGGTCCCTCGGAAGAACCAGATGTAGAACGTGGCCACCCATCGCAGGATCGGGTTGGGCGACTGGCGCATGACGGCCATCGTGACGGCCAGGATCGTCCCGATGATCATGGCGACGACGGTGAGGAGCAGGGTGAACATGACGCCGGTGACGATGGTCCGGGAGAACAGCCACTGCCAGACGACAGGCCACTGGAAGTTCTTGTTCGTCACCAGCCCGTGCACCACCATCGCGGCGATGAGCGCCACCGCCGCCGCGGACGCCCAGCGTCCGGGGCGTGGAACGGGTTTGGCGTGGAGGATCTCCACACCGTCGCGGATCTCTGGCATGTCTGCTCGCTCCGAGGTCAGGAGCGCCCGGGGCGCAGTGCGGGACCGCGCCCCGGGCGTTGGGGGATCTGGGGCCGTCAGTCGACGGCCGGGTTGAGGTCGGCGGTGGTCAGGGCCGCGTCCTCGGCGCCGTAGGCGCCCAGGATCTGGGTGAGGTAGCCGTTGTCCATGAGGTACTGGACTCCGGCCTGGACGGCCTTCGCCAGCTGCTCGTCGTCCTTGGCCACCGCGATGCCCTGCGGGGCGGACTCGATGACGCCGCCGACCTGCTCGAGCTTGCCGCCCGAGAGCTCGACGGTGTACCCGATGACGGTGGAGTCGGCCAGCGTGGCGTCGTACTGGCCGCCGATGACCTTCGTGGCCACGTCGGTCTGGAGGTCCAGCGGCATGATGCTGATGGCCTCCTTCCCGTCGGCAGTGCACTGGTCGGACAGGGTCTGGGCGTACTCCTGCTGGTAGGTGCCGTTCTGGACGCCGAGCGTCGTTCCACAGGGATCTGTGGGATCGAAGTCCTTCGGGTTGCCGGCGGCGACCGCGTAGGCGGAGCCGACCTCGACGTAGGAGATCATGTTCGCCTGCTCCTCACGTTCCGCCGTGATGGTGAAGGAGGAGGCGCCGACGTCGAACTTGGAGCCCAGGGCCGGGATGATGGTCGGGAACTCCGCGTGGGTCGTCGTGCCCTCGTTGAGGCCCATGACGACGGCGAGGGCCTTGATCAGGTCGACGTCGTAGCCGATGGGGGTCTGGCCGTCGGTGTCCATGAATTCCCCGGGCGCGTAGTCGGCGGAGGCCCCGTTGCGCAGGACGCCCGACTCCTTGAGGGAGTCGGGGACCAGGGAGGAGACCTCGGGGACCTCGGAGAGGGCGGTGACGTCGAAGGGCGTGACGCTGGCGGCGGGCGTCGCCTCGTCGGACTCCCCGGATGCGGCGGCGGAGGAGGATCCCGATGCCGCGTCGCCGGGGTCGGAGCATCCGGCCAGGGCGAGGGCCGCGATGGCGGCGGGGACGAGGACGGCGGAACGGGTGCGCATGGCGGGCCTCTCAACTTCGACGGGAAGGAATAGGCCAATTATGCGTCGGGACGAATATTATGCGTCCTGTTGTCTCACCATGTGTCCGATCCGTGGGGCCGAACCGCAAGCGCCCGATGCCGCCGCGGGCTCAGCGCCCCCGCATCGCGCGCCGGTTCGGGCGCACCTTCATCGGGTCGATGCCCTTCGGGATCGGGGCCGCCGTGGACTGGACCGCGTTGAGGCGCTGGCTGACCGCGGGCACCTCCTCCTTCGTGAGGACCTTCTTGAGGCGCTTGAGGTGGGACTCGACCTTCGCCAGGGGCACCTGGTCCTCGCCGTGGCCGACTTCGAGGACGGTGACGGGCACGTTCTGAGCGACGCGGTGGATGCGGCGGCGCTCCTGGTCGAGCAGGGGGCGCACCCGCGAGGTCGGACCCTCGGAGATGAGGACGACGCCCGGACGGCCGATGAGGCGCCAGACGAGGTCCTTGTCCTTGTTGGCGGCGATCGGCTGCTCGGTGATGATCCACCCGCGCTTGATCTGGCTGATGACGGCGTAGACGGAGCCGACGGTGCCGTCGATCTGCGTGTACATCGCCCGCCGTACGAGCAGTGACAGGATCGACATGTCCGCGAGGGAGGCGAGCAGGAGGCCGGTGATCGTCCACATGGCGATGGCTCCGGCGCCGCCCGAGCCCAGGGCGCCGACGAGGACGCCGACGAGGACGATCGCGGCTCCGAGGCCGGCGAGTGCCCATCCGACCCAGGGATAGGTGCGCGCCGTGATCCGGTAGGCGTCGGCAATGTTCTGGTACCAGCGCCTCTTCTTCTCCGAGGTTTCCTTCTTCTCAGCCATAGGGCTCCTATCCTACCTGGGTCCGGTGTCGTCCCGGGACTCCCCCGGAGGGGCGGTGGACGGCCCATGCGACCAGGGGGACGATCGCGATGACCGCACCGGTGACGGCGCCCATCCCGTAGGCGGCGGCGGGCCCGTGGGCGGCGGCGAGCTCGCCGCCCACGGCGGAGCCCAATGACACGCCGACGGTGACCGAGGCGGACATGGACGTCATCGCGACGGAGACCCCTCCCCGGGGCGTGAGGCGCTCGGCGAGGGAGAAGGCGGTGACCATGGTGGGGCCGACGAATGCCCCCACGGCCGTCAGTCCGAGTCCGGTGGCCCACAGCCCCTCCTGGCGGGCGACCAGCGAGATGAGGAGGGAGATCCCGAGGCCGCCGGTGAGGATCCGGGCCGGCAGACGGAACGCCTCGGGCAGGACGACGACGAACAGCGACATGACCGCCGACCCGATGCCCATGAGGGCATAGACGAGTCCAGCGCGTCCGGGCGCTCCCAGGGCCTCGGCGCGCGCGGTGGTGGCGGCCTGCGTCGAGCCGAACAGGCACCCGATGCCGATCATCACGATGAGGGCGGGGGCCGCAGCCGCCAGGACTCGCGCGATCGTAGGCCGCGGGGGCCGCGACCGATCCGGGGCGCCGGCGGCCGGCGGGGGCGCGCCGGGCGCGGACGTCGCGAAGGGGAGCGTCGCGAGGAGGACCAGCGCGATGGCGATGAGGAGCGGCGCGTCGGGCGTCGCCGCCGAGGCGGCGACGCCGACCAGGGCGGGGCCGAGGACGAAGGTGAGCTCGTCGGCCATCGACTCATAGGAGAAGGCAGTGGCCAGCTCATGGGGCGTGCGGGTGATCCCCACCCACCGGGCGCGCGTGAAGGATCCGATGGGCAGCGTCGTCGCGCCGACGGCGACGCAGGCGGGGACGAGGGCGGGCAGCGGCCCTCGCAGATGGGCGACCGCGTAGAGGGCTGCCAGGGCGAACGCCGAGGCGGGCGTGAGGAGCAGAAGGACGAGGCGCTGCCCCCGCCGATCGGCCCAACGCCCGATGAGGGGGGAGGCGAGGGCTGCGGACACCGAGATGACGCCGGTCGCCAGCCCTCCGGTGGCGACGGACCCGCTGGAGGCCGTGAGGGCGGTCATGGCTCCCAGGGGGACCATGGCGAAGGGAGCGCGTGCTCCGAGGGCGATGAGGAGGGCGGGCCGCCCGACCATGTCGGACAGCGCGCGATAGCGCCCGAGGATGCGCAGGGCAGAGGTGTGCACGGATGTGCTCCGGGAACGGCGGGCTCGCAAGGGTCCGGCGCCATCCGGCGCGGGAGCAGGCGAGCGGCCTGCCGCGCATGGACGCGGCCGGCACGGATAGCCTAGCCGGGCGGGGTGGAACGTGGATGCCGGGCGCGCCGTCCACAGGCCGTCGAGAGGCCCTTGCCACCCGCAGTCGGTTCGGTGTGGGATATCTCTATGGATATCAATGGATATGAACTGGGATCGATTGCGTTCATGTCTGCGGGCGGTCCCCTGTGGGAGACCACGACGGCCCACGGCGCCGCCGCCTTGGCCTGCCTGCGTTCCCGGGACGAGGGCGACGGCCTCGTCGCGAGGTGGCGGGCCTGGTCGACCGTCGACAGCGCTCGCGTGGCGCGCCTCATCGACGTCGTCCGCCATGATGACGGGCGGTGGGCCGTGGTGTGCGAGAGGGTCCCCGGGGAGACGCTGGAGTCGGCCATGGCTCGCGGGTCCCTGCGCACGCGCCGGGAGCGCGAGCGCGTCGTGGAGGACGTCCGGGAGGGCGTGCGCGCCCTTCACCGCGCGGGGATCGTCCACGGCGACCTCTCTCCCGCCAACATCATCCTGCGCCCGGACGGCCGCGCCGTCGTCGTGGACCTCATCGACGATCCCCTGACGCATACGGGCACCCGCGGATGGTCTCAGGGAGGAGGGGCGGGGGAGGAGGGGGACTGGCGGTCGGTAGCGCTTCTCGCCGAGGAATTGGGAGCAGGCGGGAGGAGGGAGGCGGGGATCCCTGCCGCATCAGCCCCGTCCGAGGCCCTGCGTCGCGTCGCGGCCGCGCCACGGACGGAACGGCAGGACGCGCCCGCGCGTCACCGCGGCGGGAGACACCGGCTGCCTCGGACCGCGGAGATGGCCGCGCTGGGAGCCGCGCTGGCTGGCGCCGCCGCGCTGGCGACGCTCACGGTCCCCCTGATAACGGCCGCGGTCACGGCCGGTGCCGGGACGGGCGAGACAGAGGCGCCGTGCCCGGCCGCCGCCGAGGTCCGCGCCGCTCTGGACGGGTTGGCGCGTGCGCGCGATGACGCCCTGGAGAGGCGGGACGCCGATGCCGTCGCCGCGGTGTCGGCCGCGATGGTCGCCCGGTCTGATCGCGGTCTGGTGGAGGCCCTGGTGGCCTCGGGCACGCGGGTGGAGAATCTGGGGACCGGAGTCGGACAGGTCGCCGACGTGACCTGCGAGGGAGGCCGAGTCTCGGCGGTGGCGACGATCCAGCAGCTGGCCCACCGCCGCTGCGATGCCCTCCGGACATGCGCCGAGGTCCCCGCCCAGCGGGCGCACCGCGTGCGCGTCGACTTGGCGACCGGCCCCTGGCGGATCCTGTCGGTCCAGGTGGTGGACGGGCGGTGAGGGACGAGGACGACGACGCGGTCCGGGCCCCGAGGGGCCCGGACCGCGAACGAGGCCGGGGAAGGAGCCCGGCCCAGTGGGATCAGAGACCGAGCTCTCCGGCGAAGTCGCCCTCTTCGAGGCGCTTCTTCACCGTCATGAGGTATCGGGCGGCGTCGCCGCCATCGACCAGGCGGTGGTCGTAGGACAGCGCCAGGTACACCATGGAGCGAATGGCCACGGCGTCGGCCCCGTCGGCGTCCCTGACCACGACCGGGCGCTTGACGATGGTCCCGATCCCGAGGATCGCGGTCTCGGGCATGTTGAGCACCGGGGTGTCGAACAGGGCGCCCCCTGAGCCGGTGTTCGTGATCGTGAAGGTCGATCCGGACAGCTCGTCGGGGGAGACCTTGGAATCGCGTGTCCGGGCCGCCAGATCGTTGATCGAGCGCGCGATGTCCGCGATCGAGAGGCCGCCCGCGTTCCTGATCACGGGAACCAGCAGGCCGCGCGGCGTGTCGACGGCGATCCCGACGTTCTCGTGGTCGAAGTAGGTGACCTCCTTGCCCGAGATCGTCGCGTTGATCTTCGGGTGGTAGAGGAGCGCCTCGGTCGCGGCCCTGACGAAGAAAGGAAGGAACGTGAGCTTCGTTCCCTCCCGCTCCTGGAAGGACGTCTTCGCCCGGGCGCGCAGCGCGGCGATGCGGGTGACGTCCACTTCGACGACGGTGGTCAACTGGGCGGCCGTCCGGAGGGACTCGACCATGCGGGTGGCGATCGTCTGGCGCAGCCGCGTCATCTTCTCTGTGGTCCCCCGCAACGGCGAGGGCTCCAGGGCGGGAGCGGAGGGCGCCCCTCCGGTGGAGCCCGCCTCCCGGGCGGCCTTCGCGGCCGCGGCGGCGGCTTCGACGTCCTCGCGGCGGACGCGGCCGCCGATGCCGGTCCCCGTGACGCCCGCGAGGTCGACGCCGAGCTCGCGGGCGAGCTTGCGCACGATCGGCGTGACATAGCCGGTCCCCGTGCCGAAGACCTGGGTGGGACCGGCGACGGGAGTGCCGCCGGCGGCCACGCCGGTGAGGGCCGGGTGCGCCGGGCGGGGCGCCGCCGGGGGCTGGGCGGGAGCCGCAGGCGCAGGGGGAGCGGGCACGGCGCGGACCGGAGCCGGGGGCGCCGGCGCCGCGTGGACGGGAGCCGGCGGGGCGGCATGGGCCGGGGCGTGAACGGCGGACGCCGCGGGAGCGGGCACGGGCACGGGGGCGGGCTCCGGGGCCGGTGCGGCCGGCGCGGGCGAGGGCGCGCCGGTGGGAGCGGACTCCGTGATGACGGCCACGACCGTGCCGACCTCGACCGTCTCGTCCTCGGGCACCCGGATCTCAGCGAGGTAGCCGGAGGCCGGGGCGGGGACCTCGGAGTCGACCTTGTCGGTGGACACCTCGAGCAGCGGCTCGTCGATGGCGACCGCATCGCCGACCTTCTTCAGCCAGGTGGTGACCGTCCCCTCCGTGACCGACTCTCCGAGGGCGGGCATGGTCACCTCGGTACCGGACGCGGGGCCGGCGGGCGCCGGGGCGGGCGCGGGCTCAGGAGCCGGTTCGGAGGCGGGGGCCGGCGTCTCGGGAGCCGGCGAGCCTCCGGCCTCGGAGGGCTCGCCGATGAGCGCGATCTGGGTGCCCACCTCGACGGTCTCGTCCTCGGGAACGGAGATCTCCAGCAGCACGCCTGCGACCGGCGAGGGAACCTCGGAGTCGACCTTATCGGTGGAGATCTCGACGATCGGCTCGTCGACGGCGACGGGGTCGCCGACCTTCTTCAGCCAGGTGGTGACCGTGCCCTCGGTCACGGATTCGCCGAGTGCCGGCATCGTCACTGCAGTTGCCATGGGTGTTCTCTCCTTGTCGGCGCGGGTCAGTTGTGGGCGTGCAGGGGCTTGCCGGCCAGGGCCATCGCGGCCTCGCCGAGGGCCTCGTTCTGAGTCGGGTGGGCGTGGATGAGCGCGGCGACATCATCCGGGTAGGCCTCCCAATTGACGAGGAGCTCGCCCTCGCCGATCTGCTCGCCCATGCGGGCCCCGATCGCGTGGAACCCGACGATGGGGCCGTCCTCGACGGAGACCAGCTTGACGAAGCCCGTGGCGCCCAGGATGTTCGACTTGCCGTTGCCGGCGAGGTTGTACTCGACGGTCCGCACGGAGTCACCGTAGCTCTCGCGGGCCTGCTTCTCCGTGAGGCCCACCGAGGCGATCTCCGGCTCGCAGAAGGTCACGCGCGGGATCCCGGACTCGACGATCGGCGTGGGGTTCAGTCCGGCGATCTCCTCGGCGACGAAGATGCCCTGGAGGAACCCGCGGTGTGCCAGCTGGAGGCCCGGCACGATGTCGCCGACGGCGTGGATGTTCGCCACACCCGTGTGCAGACGCTCGTCGGTGGTGACGAAGCCGCGTTCCAGGGCGATCCCCTGCTCCTCGTAGCCGAGCCCCTGGGTGACGGGCCCACGGCCGACGGCCACCAGCAGCACGTCGGCGTCGACGGTGGGACCGCCTTCGGTGGACACGTGCACACCGCCTTCGTCCTGCGTGGCGCCGGAGAACCGCGTGTTCGTGTGGAAGGCGATGCCGCGCTTGCGGAACTGGCGCTCGAGCTGCTTGGAGACGGCCTCGTCCTCGTTGGCGGCGAGGTGGGGGAGCGCCTCGATGATCGTGACCTCGGCTCCGAAGGAACGCCAGGCCGAGGCGAACTCCAAGCCGATCACGCCGCCTCCCAGGATCGCGGCGCGGCTGGGGACCCAGTCCATCTGCAGGGCCTGCTCGGAGGTGATGACGCGCCCCTCGATGGGCAGCGTCGGCAGCGTCTTCGAGTAGGAGCCGGTGGCGAGGACCACATGGCGGCCGGTGATGCGCCGGCCGTCGACCTCGACGGCGTCGGGTGCGACCAGGCGGCCCCATCCGTCGATGATGTCGACCTTGCGGGAGGCCAGCAGGCCCTGGACCCCCTTGTACAGCTTCGTGACCGTCGCATCGCGGTAGGCGCCCAGCGCGCCCATGTCGATCCCCTGGAACGCGGATTGGACGCCGACCCTCGCGGACTCGCGGACCGCGTCGGCGGTCTCCGCGGCGTGCAGATATGCCTTGGTCGGGATGCACCCGCGGTGCAGGCACGTGCCGCCCACCTTGTCGCCCTCGACGAGGGCCACTTTCAGGCCGAGCTGGGCGCCCCGCAGCGCGGTGGCGTAGCCGCCTGATCCCGCTCCCAGGATGACGATGTCGTAGCTGGGCTCGCTCACGTTCTTCACTCCTCGCCTCGGATCAGGACCGTCGTGGTCCAGTCTGGGCCTATTGTCCCACCCGGAGTGTGTTTTTTCCCGCTTCGCAGCAAGGCCGACGAGGTGGGACCGCCCACAGCGAGGCGGCGGTCGGCGACGCCGGCCGCGACTAGGATCGGCTCCAGTCAACCCATGGAAAGAAGAAAGAACAGGGGGAACGATGTCCCGCGACATGTCGGACCGTGCTCCGGAGCTGGAGGACCAGATCGCCGACACGCGCGGTCCCTCGCTGGGGCTCGGACGCATCGTCCTGGTCGTCTACTGGCTTTTCGGAGCATGGACGACGGTGTGCGCCGTCCTCGACCTCCTCCATGTGGGCTCCGGCCCGCTGGGGCCCGCCCTGGTGGCCCTCGTCGCGGGGCTCGTGTACCTGGTCGCCGCCGTCGCCCTCACGCACAATGGCAAGCGGATGCGAGTGGTGGGGTGGACCGCCGTCACCATCGAGACCGTGGGGCCGGTGATCGTGGGTCTGCTGGGGGTGGGGATCCCCGATCTCACACGGACGCGGTCGGCGTGGGGTGGATTCGGCGCGGACTACTGGTACCTGCCTCTCGTCATCGCCGTCGTGGGCCTGGTGTGGCTGTGGGCGTCCAACCCGCGCCGCATCGTCGAGCGCGCCGAGCAGATCGACCGTCCGGGGTCCCGGCGCCGGCACCGGTGAGAGGCGGGCCCTCAGACCCCGCCGGGGAAGCCGATCTGGCGCCAGGCCTCGTACAGGCCGATGGAGGCGGAGTTGGCCAGGTTGAGGGAGCGCACGCCCGGCATCATCTGGATGCGGACCTTCGAGGCGACGCGCGGGTGCGCCATGGCCTCCTCGGGCAGCCCGGTGGGCTCGGGGCCGAACATCAGGCCGTCGCCGTCGCGGTAGGCGATGTCGGTGTAGAGGCGATCGGTGTGGCCCGTGAACGCCCAGATCCGACCCGGCACGGCGGCCAGGGCGTCCTCGAGGTCAGGGTGGACCTGGACGTGGGCGAGGTCGTGGTAGTCGAGGCCCGCCCGGCGCAGCTTCGAGTCCTCCATGTCGAAGGCGAGGGGCTCCACGAGGTGGAGCATGGACCCGGTGCAGGCCGACAGACGGATGGCGGCGCCGGTGTTGCCCGGGATGCGGGGTTCGAAGAAGATCACGTGAAGCACGCGGCCCATCCTCCCACCCCGTGGCGGCCCCCCGGTGCGGTCGTGGCGATCGTCGGCCTAGCGCTCCTCATCCGGGATTTGGGGAGGTGCCGGGACGACGGGATCCCGGCGACCGGGAGCCAGAGCGCGGCCCAGCAGACCCAGGGTCGCAGCGATGACCGGTAGCAGCACGGCGACCAGGGCGGCGTTGCGCGCGACCTGGGCGTAGCCGAGCGCGGGGACATCGACGAAGGTGTAGGGGTACCAATCGATCAGCGCGCCGCGCGCAAGGGTAGCCATGAGGTAGAGCGCCGGGAGGACGGGCGTGAGGGCGAGCTCGCGCCAGGAGGGGGGTCTGCGGACCGACACCATCCACGCGGCGACGGCGAACAGCGGCGTGAGGACGTGCTCAAGGGTGGTCTGGACGATGACGTGGGCGGGGAAATCTCCACCCAGACTCGGTCCGGCCAGGACCATGGCGTAGACGAGCCCGGTGAGGAGGATCGACGTCAGCGCGCTCACCCGCAGGGCCCGCAGGAGGGCCGTGCGGGGATCGGGGCGCACGAGGAGCGCCAGGGAGACGGCTGCCACCAGGAGGTTGGACTGGGTGGTGAAGTAGGCCAGCCGGTTGAGCGAGCCGTCCCACCCGGGCCCGAAGGTCGTGGAGAATCCGGCGTCCGCCGGCAGCCACGAGCGGGTGGAGTAGGCGGCCCACAGGTCCAGGGCGACGCCGGCGAGGGCGGAGAGGGCCGTCAGCGCGTGGAGGAGGCGCGTCGGCATCGCGTTCCCCGTCAGGTCGGGTATCGAGGCCCCGCCCGGGCGCGGGACGGCAGCGCGGCCGGGTGCCGTGTCCCGGCGCGCCGGAGCGGGCGCCGTCCGAGCCGTCTCGGCCGGGTGCGTGTCGACGACCGTCATGATGCCTCCCCGGGGCAGTGCGGATATCCGTGGACGTCTCCGACAATATATCGTTCCGATATCGAATCGTCACCGTATTGTGACATGAATTGGGGAGGTGGGGAAGAGGTTCTGAAGTTTTGATGCCCTGGTCTTTGTTGAGACTTGACGAAAGGTGGGCGGTCCCGATGGGCTCAGCGGGCGGGCTCCTGATACGTCACGGTCAGGCGCGCCCGGGCGATCGTGTGGAAGAGGGCCTGGAAGGAGGCGGCGGCCGGGGTCGTCTCGTCGGTGAGCCCCAGCGTCTCGACATCGAGGGCGTGGACGGCGAAGATGTAGCGGTGCGGGCGATCCCCGGCCGGGGGAGCCGCGCCCATGTACGAGTGCTCGCCGTTGTCGCCGCGCAAGTGGAACGCGGCGCCCTCCAGCGTGAGGTCGGAGGCGCCCGCCCCCTGCGCGATCTCGGTCTGGTCGGCGGCGAGGTCGACGACGGCCCAGTGCCAGTACCCCGAGGGCGTGGGGGCGTCGGGATCGAAACAGGTGAGGACGAAGCCGCGAGTCGGAGGCGGGAAGCCGCTCCACCTCAGATGGGGCGAGGTGCTGCCGCCGGCCGCGGTGAATGGAGGGGGCATCGTCGCTCCGTCGCTCAGGTCGTCGGAGGTCAGTGCGAAGGCGGGGACCGGCGGGAGCGAGTCGTAGGGATCGGGAGCCTGGGGACGGTTCTGGAGGTCCATCGTGTCTCCTTCCACATTGCCGCTCGTCGGGCGGCGGCGACGTCGCCGGTGTGGCGGCGCCCACCGCCAGTGTGGGGCATCCCGCCTCGGGGCGCGCGCAGCCGGCGCGGGGTGTCGTTTCATCGAGCGGACGCCTCGGCCGAGCGTCCCGGGCGCGTCCGACCCGTGATTCCAATACGCTCTCACCGAGAGGGCGCGTCAACGGCCGCCGTCCCGGTCGCGGGCTCGTCTCCATCCGGCCGATCCGGCAACGAGACCCTAGGAGCAGCCATGGCCCCCGACGACGAGACATTCACCCCCGAGGAGCGTGCGGCCATGAGGGAGCGCGCCCGCGAGATGCGCCACGGACGCTCCGGGGGGCCGAAGAACCCGGGCGCCGACTTCGACGCGGCCGTCGCCGCCATGCCCGAGGGCGAGCGCGCCATCGCGCGGCGCCTGGCCGGCCTCGTCGCCGAGCACGCCCCCGAACTTGCCGCACGCACGTGGTACGGCATGCCTGCCTGGTCGAGGGGCGGGAAGGTCATCTGCTTCTTCCAGCCGGCCTCGAAGTTCAAGGCCCGCTATTCCACGCTCGGCTTCCAGGACGGTGCGCGCCTGGACCGGGGGAGCATGTGGCCGACCTCCTTCGCGATCACCGCGCTCGGGGACGAGGACGAGGCCGCGGTGGTCGAGTTGCTGCTGCGGGCGCTGGGCCGGGCGCTCTGACCGGGATTCGACCCGGCTTCATCTAGACTATCGAACAGGTGTTCGATGGGGGGTGGGGATGATGCGGGCCGACGCCGACGAACGGCTCAGGCGCGCCCGGGCCGTGCTGGCGCGGGCCGAGGCGCGCGCAGGAGCGCGCTCCGGCGCCCGCCTGGCCGTCGAGCACGCGATCTCCTTCCCTGGCGGCCCCGCCATCGACGAGGGCGGCGCTGCCGTCGCGGGGCGCGTCCTCGAGGTCGGGGCGGGAACGGGCGCGCTGCTCCGCGCGGCGGCTTCGGCGCTGCCACCGGCCGGCTGGCTGGGCGTCGTCGCAGTGCCGGACATCGGCTGGGCGGCGGCCCGGCGCGAGGGGATCGACCTGGACCGGGTGGTCTGCGTGCCCGATCCCGGTCCGCTGGTCGCCGACGTCGTGGCGACCCTCGCGGAGGGGACGGATGTGCTGTGCCTCGGCCCCGTGGAGCTCACGGGCGGGCAGCGGCGCCGTCTGGCCGCCCGTGTGCGGCGCGGGGGACAGGTCCTGCTGACCGCGGCGCCATGGCCGGGGATCTCCCGTCCGTGGGCTCCGCCCGGGCGCGGAGAGCGTCGGGCGACGCGGCGGGAGGCGGTATGAGGATGGATGCGGAAAGGGGTGGACTGGGCCTCCACGCTCCCGCGGGGGTGCGGCGCGTCGTGCTGTGGGTGCCCGACTGGCCGACGACCTCCCTGGTGGTCGATGTGCCGCCCGGCGCCCCGGCGGCGACCGTGCGCGAGGCGCGCGTGGTCGTCCCCACCATGGCCGCGCGGCGGGCGGGAGTCCGCGCCCGCATGCCCGTCTCGACGGCGCAGTCCCTGTGCCCCGGGCTCATCGTGCTCGCGGACGACCCGGTGCGCCAGGCCTCGGCCTTCGAACCGGTGGCCCGCGTCTTCGACGCTGTCGCGGCGGGGGTCGTGTGCCTGCGTCCCGGCCTCGCCTGGGCCCCGGCGGCCGGGCCCGCCAGATGGATTGGGACGGAGGAGGCCCTGGCGGAATGCCTGGTGGAGTCCGTGGCGGCGCAGACGGGTGCCGAGTGCCAGGTCGGCATCGCCACCGGGATGCTCGCCTCCCTGGAGGCCGCCCGGCAGAGCGTCGTCGTTCCCCCCGCGGACACCGGGGAATTCCTGGCCGACCTGCCCCTGACCGGAGCCGGTCGGGTGCTTCCCCCGGAGCAGGTGGAGGGCGTCCTCCACGCCGTGGACGTGCTCTCCCAGCTCGGGGTGCACACCTGCGCCGACGCGGTCGGGCTGGGGCGGGGCCCGCTGTCCACGCGTTTCGGGCGGGCGGGGGAGGTTCTGTGGTCGCTGTGCACCGGTGGAGACCTGCCGACGCGCGGTATGACGCGTGCGCCCCGGGACGTGTCGGTGTCCCTCGACCACGATCCGCCCGTCGTCGACCTCGACCAGGTGGTCGTGGGGCTGCGGCGGCTCGCGGAGGAGCTGGCCGGAAACCTGTGGCGTGCCGGCGCCTCCTCGCAGACGCTGACGGTGTGGATGGAGACGGAGACGGGCGTCCGACGCGAGCGGACGTGGACGGCGGTCGACTGCGCGTCACCGGCCGACGTGGTCGACCGGGCGCGGTGGCAGCTGCGGGGGTGGTCGCAGGCGTGCGGCAGCGCGGAACCCGGGGCGCAGGCCCCGGACTCGGCGCTGGCGCGTGTCGGCATGGTGGCCCGCGGCCTCGTCGCCGCGCCCCCTGGTCCGCCCCTGTGGGGACGCGAGGACGGGCGGGTCCGGGCGGAGCGCGCCGTGCTGCGCCTGCAATCCCTCCTGGGGGAGGAAGCGGTCATCGCGCCGCACGCCCAGGGCGGCCAGGACCCCCGGTCCCGTGTGAGCAGAGGGGTATGGGGCGCACCGGTCCCTGATCTGGCGCCGCTGGACGGGGAATGGGAGGGCGGGGTCGATGGGGAACCGGCCACGGTCCTGGACGCGCCGTGTCCCGCCCGCCTGTACGGCATGACGGAGAAGGGGCCGGAGCGCGGCGCCCCTCTGCTCGCCGTGGTGGCCTCCGAGGGGCGGACGGTGACGGGGGACGAGCGACGCGGAGGGGAGGGGCTGCGTCCCCTCCACGTCGGCCCGCGCGGGGACCTGGACGCCAGGCCCACGGTCCTCGTGCCGGATCCCGCCCCGGGAGCGCGTCTGCCCGCCGGCCTCGAGGCGGGCCGCGCGGTGGCGATCCGCGTCACGGGCGGGCCGTGGGCGGTTCTGGGACGGTGGTGGGAGGGGCCGGACTCGCCCCGCGCTCCGCGGGCCTATCTTCGCGTGGGACGCGAGGACGAGGAAGGGCCGGATCTGCTGCTCGTCCAGCGTCAGGGGAACTGGGCGGTGGAGGGCGTCTACGACTGAGTGACCTCGCGTGCTGTCGCGGACCCGCCACGGTCGGGGCCACGCCGGGGTCGCTTTGCTTGGGCGCGACGTATTACAGTGACTGCGACACCTATACGCCCGAGGACGGGAGAGGCGCATGCGAGTAGTGATCGTCGGCGGCTCTCATGCGGGGATCTCCTGCGCGTTGCGCGCGCGAGAGGAGTACCCGGACGCCGAAGTCGTCATGTACGAGAAACAGGGCTCGATCGGTTTCATCGCGCAGTCGATCCCGTTGTACCTGCGCGGGGACCGGCATTTCGAGAAGCTCAAGAGCTACACCGATGTCCCCGCCCTGGAACGGCAGGGCATTGTCGTGCGCGTCAACACCGAGATCTGCCGGGTCGACACCGACGCCAAGACCCTCGAGGTCACGCCCGCGGGCGGAGCCGCGTCCACCGACCGCTACGACAAGCTCGTCCTGGCGACCGGCTCCTACCCGTCAATCCCGCTGGCCTTCGGCTCCTACCGCGATTCGCTTTACCTCGTGAAGAACTACGAGCACGCCATGCGCATCAAGACGCTCATGGAGACGGCGAAGCGCATCGTGATCATCGGCGGCGGCGCCATCGGCGTCGAGATCGCCCGGGCATTGCTCTATCGGAACGTGCCGACCACGCTTCTGCAGTCGCACGCGACCATCCTCGACCGCTATGTCGACGACGAGGTGAGCGCCGACATCATCGACTCGCTTCGCAGCGCGGGGCTCGACGTCCACACCGGAGCCGTCGTCACCGAGTTCGAGGAGGTGTCTGGTCCCGGTGGCCGGCGCCAGGCCATCGCCACGACGTCCGACGGTCGGGTGTTCAGCGGGGACGGGATCATCTACGCCACCGGCTTCCGCCCCAACTCCTTCCTCGTCGGGGACGCGGCCGAACTGGGCGACAAGGGCGCGATCGTCGTCGACGACTACATGCGCACCTCGATCCCGGATGTGTTCGCCGTCGGCGACTGCTCGACGACGAACCTCACCAACGTCGCCCGGCCCGTCTACGTTCCTCACGCCTCCGATGCGTTCCGCCAAGGCGAGATCGCCGCAATCAACCTGACGGGCCCGCGTCAGAGGATCAACCCGTCGCAGGGCACGTACAACCTCAACATCGGTTCTCGCACGATGTGCATCTCGGGGATCACGCGCAAGCGGGCGATCGAGGAGGGGTTCGACGCGGAGATCGCCTCCTACCGCAATGAGTTCCTCGACATCGACGACCTGCTGCCGTCCGACGACAACGACGAGGATCCCTACTACAAGGTCTGGCTCGTCTACGAGAGGGGAACCCACAAGATCCTCGGGTTCGAGCTCCGCGGCACGGCGACCGACCTATCGCCGTACGCCGATCTCATGTCGCTGGCCATCGAGCGCGGACTGACCGTGGAGGACCTGGAGTTCGTCGACTTCTACTTCAAGCAGGGGTACGCGAACCCGAGGTCCTTCTCGAAGTACCTGGCTGCGGTCGTCCGCCAGCAGGACCCGAGGGCGTGATCGCCACGGTCACGGCGCCGGCCTCTAGCGCGGATCGGGACTACCTGATCGCGACCCTGGACGCGTTGCGGCGGCTCGAGGACACCACGAAGGCGCGTGGCGACCTGGTTCGTGACCTCGATCGACGGACACAGCGGCGCCGCACCTCCGTGTCCGTGATCGTCGCCTCGATCATCCCGATCGGCATCTGGGCGTTCTTCTTCGCGACTCACGTGGCCGCCGGCGGCGTCCACCTCCTGGTGGTGCGGTCCGTGGGGCTCGTCGGGGCGACCGTGCTGCTCTTCCTCGTCGTCTACATCCTGTGCAACTGGCTGTGGCGTTCTCCCGTCGCGGCGCGGCTGAGAGCCGTCGTCGAGAATCCGCTGCGCATGGAGTACCTGCGCCGACGCGACGCGCTGGACGCGAGGGCGGAGGCGATCCTTGCCGAACCCGTCTTCGCCCGCCCCCGGATCCCGGCCCACCTGATCCACCCGCACACGGTCGCGCTCCTGCTGCGGTTCTTCGACTCCGGCCAGGCGGCGTTCCTCGACGCGGCCCTCTATATGCTCCGCCAGGAGATGGCGAACACCTCCTACTACAGTCAGATCGTGCCGGCCGAGACTCCGGCCGAGCGTGAGCGCGAGCGTATCGCCGCCAACAAACGGGAAATGGCCGACCATGGATGACCGCCTCGTGCCCCCCTCGGAGGGACCGCTCGCAAGCGGGGATGACGACGCCCGGACGGGTGTGGATCTGGGCGCGAAGGACGTGGCGGTCGAGGGCTTCGTCCATGACGCGTTCTACGAGCGCGGACACCTGTGGCTCAAGGTCCGCCAGACACTGGTGGCCCTGGTGTTCTGGTTCGTCCTGCTCGCGCCCATCGTCGTCCTCATCAACTCCGTGAGCCGTGAGGAGAGCTGGGAGGGCATCTACCGCTGGACCTACGCCGACGGCTACGAACTGGTTCGCTTCCTCGTCATCGCGATCGCAGTCATCATCGTCGTCGTCCTCGGATTCAGCGTCTATCTGCTGCTGCGCAACAACCACCGGGAGAAGAAGGTCTATCCATCCCGCACGACCTACGATGCGGAGGGCCTCGCCAGGCGCCGGGCGATCCTCGAGGCCATGTACTCCGAGCGTTTCGGCAGCGACGACGCACGGCACGGGACCCGCTACTACGTCGTCGCCCCCGAGCAGAACCTCGACACCGGCTACATCCGCGATCTCTTCCGCCAGGGCCACACGGACGTCGGCGAGGAGGTGCGCCGGTGATCAGCGACGCCGTCGCCGCGTTCATGCACTGGGCGCAGACGTTCTTCTTCACTCCGCTGTCCGTCGTGCTGTCGTTGTTCCCGATCATGGGGGCGGTCGCCTGGACGGTCGGGGGATGGTTCTACCGCTTCTTCTACGTCGGAAAGTTCACCGAGGAGAGCTTCCGGCCGGTGCCGCCGGAGGAACAGCCCTTCATCACGATCATGGTCCCCGCGCACAATGAGGAGGTCATGATCGAGGAGACCATCGACTACCTGATGAATGAGATCAGGTACGACAACTATGAGGTGCTGATCTGCGACGACGGGTCGACGGACGCGACACCGGACATCCTCGCCCGTCTGTCGGCGACGTACGACCGGCTGCGCGTGCTGCGGATCGACAAGAACAAGGGCAAAGCCCACGCATTCAACATCGGCGTCGGGTTCGCGCGCGGGGAGTTCATCCTCTCCAACGACGCCGACACCGTGCCGGAGCCCGACGCGCTGTGGAAGTACATGAACTACTTCCTGGCCCCCGGCGGGCGAAACACCGCGGCCGTCACCGCGAACATGGACGTGCAGAACCGCTCGCTCATCGTCGAGAAGTCCCAGACCGTCGAGTTCTCCTCGATCGTCGGCATCATCAAGCGGTCCCAGATCGGGGTGCTCGGCAACATGTACGCCTACTCTGGCGCCAACACGATGTACCGCAAGGACGCCCTGATCGATGTCGGGCTGTTCCGCCAGGACCGGGCGACCGAGGACATCTCGATCTGCTGGGACCAGCAGTACGCCGGGTGGAAGGCGGACTTCGCGCCGGACATCATGTTCTACATGAACGTGCCGAACACGTTCTCCATGCTCTACAACCAGCGCAAACGCTGGGCCAAGGGCGGCACCGAGTCGTGGGTCACGAACTTCGCGCGCGTCGCCAAGCATCCGCTGCTCAACCTGCCGAAGGTCGTCATGCTTCTCGACCAGACCGGGTCGATCATCTGGAGCTTCTACTATCTCGCCTTCACGCTCTGGCTCGCGCTGCGGATCGTCTTCTTCGTCCTGACGGGCGACAGCGAGCAGTTCGAGCACACCCTCGACATGGTGTTCGTCTTCAGCGCGTTCATCACCGTCGTCGGGTCGTGGCAGATCGTCGCGGCCCTGTGGCTCGACAACCATGGGGCGAAGATGCGGTACCTCTTCTTCGCTCCCGCCTACATGGCGTGGTACTGGCAGATGAACGCGATCACCGTGGCGACGACCTTCGTGCCGGCCATCAGGGGCGTCCTCGGATTCAGCGCCGAGGGCACCTGGGTGAGCCCGGAACGGACCAGGATGGGGCAGGGCGAGGAGCCGGCGGACGCACCGGCCCCGCGCTGACGCCTCGCCGACCCCGGGTAGGATCGCGCGGGGACCTCCGGGAAGGACGACGAGGATGGCGAAGCTGTACTTCCGCTACGGCGCAATGAACTCCGGCAAGTCGACGGCTCTGCTGCAGGTCGCCTTCAACTACGAGGAACGCGGGCAACGGGTGCTGCTGGTCAAGCCGCTCATCGACCGCAAGGGGGAGGCGGACATCGTCTCGCGCCTGGGCGTCACGCGGCGGGCGGACCTCCTGGTCGACGCCGACGACGACATCCGGGACCTCCTCCACCGTGCGGCCGTCCACGATCCCGCCTCCGGCGCGGCCACAGCGGCGCGTCCGGTCGCCGCCGTGCTCGTCGACGAGGCGCAATTCCTCACCCCCAGACAGGTCGACGACCTCATGCGCGTCGCCGTGCTCGACGGGGTCCCGGTCCTCGCCTATGGGATCCGCACGGACTTCCGCACCCGGGCGTTCCCCGGTGCCCAGCGGCTCCTGGAGATCGCCCACTCCCTGGAGGAGCTCAAGACGATCTGCCGGTGCGGGCGCAAGGCGATCCTCAACGGCAGGCGCATCGACGGGCATTTCGTCTTCGACGGCGACCAGGTGTCCATCGACGGCATCGACGCGGAGTACGAGGCCCTGTGCGCGGCCTGCTACTTGGAGGAGTCGGGCGGGCGGCTCGGTGACGACTGACACGTGCCGGTCCGCCTCCGGCGCACGTGGATAGACTGGGCGGATGGCCACCTCCCGCACCCTCGACGACGTGATCTCCCGCCTCACCGATGAGGATCTCATGGCCGCGGTTGGGCCTGCGACCTGGGCGAAGGGCCTCACCTACTTCCGCACTGGGCGGGTGCTCGAAGTCGAGGAGCATGATGCCGAGCGGGCCGAGGGGCGCGTGCGCGGGTCGGGAGTCGTCTACCGGACGTGGATCGAGGTCGTCGAGGGGCGGCTGGATCTCACCTGTGCTTGCACGGTGGGACGCGACTGCCGGCACTGCGTCGCCACCGTCCTGGAGCTGCGCGACCGCCTGCGCCGCGCGGTCCCCGAGGAGTCGACGTGGCGCACGGCGCTCCAAGCGGTCGTCGGCAGGTCGGGCGCGCAGGGCGAGGGCATGGCGCTCCTGGTCGACACGCACGATCCCTCCCAGCCGATCTGGCTCACGCCGCTGCGGCCTGGGACGCACACCCGCTGGGCCACCAGACGCGCCTCGTGGCCCGACATCACGAACACCCAGTGGACGTCGGTGACGGCCGACCTCAACCCGACCCATGTCGCGCTGCTGCGTGAGGGGTACCGGATCTCCCGCTTGGGCGCCGCCTGGCGCTCCCCCCACGAGGTGAGCCTCGACGCGCTCGGGGACCAGGCCGCCGCCTGGCTGCGCCGTCTGGACCGCGCAGGCGTGCACCTGCTGGCCGGCACGGATCCTGAGACCCCTTTGGTGCTGGACACGCGGTCCTGGCAACTCCGGCTCGACGCCAGCGCCGATGGGGAGGGGCTGGTCCTCGTCCCAGCGGCAACGGACGGGCACACGATCCACCGGCACCCCCGCGTCGAGCCCGCCACGGGGCTGCTGCTCCTCGACGGCGGCACCCGCGTCGCGCAGGTGGGCGGGGCGGAGGACTTGCTCGACCACATTCCACCCCGCGGACTGGTGGTTCCGGGGACCGACCTGGTCGAGTTCCAGACGCGGTGGGCCCGACGCCTGGACCACGCCGTCGGACTCGTGTCCACCGACGGTTCCTTCGACACGGCGGAGGCGCTGGACCCCGTCATCGTCGCCACCGTCCGCCCTGAGGGGCCCTCCGCCGTCACGGTGCGATGGTGGACCGAGTACGCGGTCGGGGGCTCTGTCTCGCGCGCGCCGATCGAGCAGTGCCGTGAGGATCCGGACGTCCAGTCCGTGCGACGGCGGATCGAGGAGGCGGGCGGCGCGCTGCATGCGGCCCCCGAGCTGTGGCACGGGGAGCTGCGCACCCTGCGATTCCCGGCGTGGCGGGCGCCGGAGTTCCTCCGCGAGGTCGTCGGCGCCATGGACGTGGACGGACTGGTCTGGGACATCGCCGCGGAAGTGCGTGAGGCCCGCGTCGACGAGCACGGCATGAGGATCGCGGCCACCCTGGGCCAGGCGGGCGACAGCGACTGGTTCGGCCTGCGGGTGCGCGTGGTCGTGGGGGGCCGCGAGGTCGAGATGGCGGATCTGCTGGAGGCGCTCGCAGGTGGCGAGGACCACCTGCTCGTCGACGGCACGTGGGTCGCCCTCGACGGCGACCGCCTGACCCGGCTGCGGGAACTCCTGGAGGAGGCACGGCTCCTGGGCGATGCGGAGAACGGCGACGAGCCCCGTCTCAGCGTCCTCCAGGCCGGGGTGTGGGAGGAGGTGGTGGAGGTCGCCGACCATGCGGACGCCGCCCAGGAGTGGACGCGGCGGATCGGCGCGATCTCGGGGCGCGGAGAGCTCGCGGGCCTTCCCGTGCCCGCGTCGTCCCTCGCCCGTCTGCGCCCCTATCAGGTGCGCGGCCACCAGTGGCTGACGGCGCTGGCGGGTCTGGGGCTGGGTGGGATCCTGGCGGACGACATGGGGCTGGGCAAGACGCTGCAGGTCCTCTCCGCCGTCCAGGCGCTCAAGGACGACGCGGTCGCGCGCACGGGGCGCGCCCCGGATCCGGTCCTGGTGGTCGCCCCCACGAGCGTCCTGGGCACGTGGGCCCAGGAAGCCGGCCGTTTCTTCCCCGATCTCGCGGTGCGGGTGGTCCCGGCGACCTCGCGGCGCCGTGACCTGGCGCTCGCGGGCCTGACCCGCGGCGCGGACGTGGTGGTGACGTCCTACACGATCGTGCGCATGGAGCCCGAGGAATGGGCGGGGACCCGGCTGTCGGGGCTGGTCGTCGACGAGGCCCAGGCGGTGAAGAACCCGCAGACCGCGATCCACGCGGCCCTGATGGGCGTGGACGCGGGGTGGCGCGTGGCCGTCACGGGCACGCCGGTCGAGAATTCCGTGGGCGACCTGTGGTCGATCCTCCAGATCACGGACCCGGGACTGCTCCCGGCGTGGCGCGTGTTCAACGAGCGCTTCCGCAGGCCGATCGAGTCCGAGGGCGACGAACAGGCCCTCAGCCGACTTCACCGCCTGACCGCCCCCTTCATCCTGCGCCGAACGAAGGAGCTGGTCGCTCCCGATCTGCCCGACAAGACGGAGACGGTGGTCGCGGTGGAACTGGGGGAGGAGCACCGGCGGATCTACGACCAGTACCTCACCAGGGAGCGGACGAAGCTGCTGGGGCTCCTCGACGACTTCTCGGCCAACCGCATGCAGATCCTCACCTCGATCATGCGGCTGCGCCAGCTCGCCCTCGACCCCGCCCTCGTCGACGAGCGTTACGCGTCGGTGGGTTCGGCGAAGGTCGAGTTGCTGGCCGACCAGCTGGACCAGATCGTTCCCGCCGGCCATCAGGTGCTGGTCTTCAGCTCATTCACGTCCTTCCTCCAGCGCATCCGGGCGGTCCTGGAGCGCCGCGGGATGGCGGTGGCCTATCTCGACGGGGCCACGCGCGACCGGGGCTCCGTCATTGAGTCGTTCCGCTCGGGGGAACGGCCCGTCTTCCTCATCTCCTTGAAGGCTGGGGGAACGGGACTCACCCTCACCGAGGCCGACTACGTCTACGTCATGGATCCGTGGTGGAACCCCGCCGCGGAGGCGCAGGCCGTCGATCGGGCGCACCGCATCGGCCAGACGAAGAAGGTCAACGTCTATCGCCTGGCCGCCACCGGCACCATCGAGGAGAAGGTCCTCGAGCTCCAGGAGCGCAAGCGCGCGCTCGTCTCGGCGGTGGTCGACGGCGGCGGCGCCGGGGACGGGCGGATCTCGGCCGAGGACCTGCGGGGGCTGCTCACCCTGTGACGGGTGGGGGCGTCGGCATCTGAGGATTGTGATTCGTGCGGTCTTTTTGCCGCGGAAAGTCGAACACCTGTTCGATACACTGGCGGGGTGCCCGCACGACCCGCCTACGCCGAACTCCACGCTCACTCGGCCTTCACCTTCCTGGACGGGGCCGACCAGCCCTCCGACCTCGTCGGGCAGGCGGGGGAGCTGGGGCTCGGCGCGCTCGCGGTCCTCGACGTCGACGGGATGTACTCCACGGTGCAGGTCGCCATGGCCGGGCGGGAGACCGGCCTGCCCATCGTCTCGGGCGCCGAACTCACCCTGGCCCGCGGGCAATTCGGCGCGGGCTCGCAGGACCCCGGCTGGGGGCTGGCCCGGGGCGCCGAGGACCCCGGCATCCGCCTGCCCGTCTTGGCGACCTCCCCCTCCGGCTACCGCGATCTGTGCGCGGCGATGAGCCGCCACGCGCTCGACCGGCCGGGTGAGCGCCGGGCCGCCCACCTCCTCGACGAGTTGGCCTCGGGCCGGGGCCGCCACGCCGACTGGCTGGCGCTGACGGGCACGGCCCGGGGGCCGGTTCGCCGGGCCCTGCGGGCGGGAGGCTCCCAGGGGCTCGACGCCGCGCGCCGCGCCCTCGCGCACCTGACGGACCGCCTGGGCCGGGACCGCGTCGCCCTTGAGAGCGCCCTGAGCCCCACAGATCCCCCGGCCCTGGCCGATGCGCTCGCGGACCTGGCGCACGAGGCCCGCATCCCCCTGGTCGCCACCACGGCGGCGCGGTGCGCGACGCCCGCCTCGGGACCGATGTCCGACGTCCTGGCCGCCACGCGGATGAACGTCTCGCTCCTCCAGGCCGAGCCCCACCTGCCGGCCCTGCGGTCCTTCCTGCGCGGCGCGGAGGAGATGCTGGCCCTCCACCACGCCCACCCCGAAGGGGTGGACGCCGCGGCCGCCATCGGAGCCCAGGCCGCCTTCGACCTGCGCCTGGTCGCCCCGCACCTGCCCGGCACCGACGTGCCGGCGGGATTCACGGAGGCCACCTGGTTGCGCGAACTGACCCGGCGCGGGGCGCTCACGCGCTACGGGACGCGGGAGGAGGACCCCGAGGCGTGGAGGGCGATCGACCATGAGCTCGACGTCATCGAACAGCGTGGTTTCCCCGGCTACTTCCTCATCGTCAGGGAGATCGTCGACTTCTGCGCCTCCCGGCACATCCTGTGCCAGGGACGGGGCTCGGCCGCCAACTCCGCGGTCTGCTACTCGCTGGGCATCACGGCCGTCGACGCCGTGCGCCACCACCTGATGTTCGAGCGCTTCCTGTCGCCCGGACGCTCGGGGCCGCCCGACATCGACCTCGACATCGAGGCCGTGCGCCGCGAGGAGGTCATCCAGCACGTCTACCAGCGCTACGGCCGGGACCGGGCCGCCCAGGTGGCCACCGTCATCAGTTACCGTCCGCGCTCCGCGGTCCGCGACGCGGCCCGCGCCCTCGGATACGCGCCGGGCGTCGCGCAAGCGTGGGCGAAGGGGACGCCGCGGCATCCGGGGAACCGGGACGGGGAAGCGCCCTCGCCGCAGGAGGAAGGCGCCTCCCCCGAGCGCGTCCGCGCGATCGCCGAAGCCCTGCAGAGGCTGCCCCGGCACATGGGCATCCACTCCGGGGGCATGGTGCTCACCGAGGAGCCCGTCTGTGAGATCTGCCCCGTCATGTGGGCGGCGACGGAGGGACGCTCGGTCCTCCAGTGGGACAAGGACGACTGCGCGGACGCCGGACTGGTCAAGTTCGACCTGCTGGGGCTCGGGACGCTCACCGCGCTGCGCCGCGCCTTCGACTGGCTGGAGGCCGACGGGGTGCGCGGCACGGACGGGGAGGCCCCGGGCCTGCACAACCTGGACCGCGACGCCGCAGACACACGCGTGTACGAGCTGCTGTGCGCCGCCGACACGGTGGGCGTCTTCCAGGTGGAGTCGCGCGCCCAGATGAACACGCTGCCCCGCCTGCGCCCGTGCGAGTTCTACGACATCGTCATCGAGGTCGCGCTCATCCGGCCCGGTCCCATCCAGGGCCACGCCGTCAACCCCTATCTGCGCCGGCGCCGCGGGCGCGAAGCGGTCCCCCTTCTCGACCCCCCGCTGAGGAGGGCTCTGGGGAAGACGCTGGGCGTCCCCCTGTTCCAGGAGCAGCTCATGCAGATCGCCGTCGACGCCGCGGGCTTCACGCCCGCCCAGGCCGATCGGCTGCGCCGGGCGATCGGCTCCAAGCGCAGCCCCGAGCACATGGCGACCCTACGCCCCCTCCTGCTCGCGGGCATGGCCGCGCATGGCATCGAGGAGGACGTCGCGGAGGACGTCTACCGGCAACTGCTCGGCTTCGCCGACTTCGGGTTCCCGGAATCCCACGCCTTTTCCTTCGCCCACATCGTCTACGCCTCGGCCTGGCTCAAGGTCCACCACCCCGAGCACTTCTACGCCGGCATCCTGGCCTCCCAGCCCATGGGCTTCTACTCGCCGGCCACCGTGGTCCAGGACGCGATCCGCCACGGGATCGCCGTGGCCGGCCCCGATGTCTCTGATTCCGAGGTGGAGGCCTGTCCTCGCCCTCGTTCCGCGTCCCTCCCGCGTTCCGGGCCCTGGCAGGGGAGCGAGGGCGCGTCCGCGGGATGGTCCTGCGGGGATGCCGAGAGCGGCCTGCCGGCGGGTGCGACCCGGCTGGATGCGCACCCGGGGACGGTGGTGCGCCTGGGGCTGGAAGCGGTGCGCGGGCTGGGGGAGGCGGCCCAGCGCATCGTCGACGCCCGACGCGCGGGAGGCCCGTTCCAGAGTCTGGCGGACCTGGCGTCGCGGGCCCGCCTGTCAGCCGGGGACATGGAGGCCCTGGCGCGATCCGGCGCCGTTGAGTCGCTCGGCGTCTCCCGGAGGGAGGCCCTGTGGGCGGCGGAGGCCGTGGCCCAGGGATCGTGGATCCAGCCCTTCCTGCCGGGGACCGAGGTCGGGGCCGGCGCCCCGGAGCTGGAGCCGATGACGGAGCTGGAGACGCTGCGGGAGGACTACCGGTCGATGGGGCTCACCACCGGGGCCCACCCCTTCGAGATGGCCCGACCGGCGCTGCGCGGCCGCGGGGTCCTCACCGTCCGGGAGCTGGGGACCCGTGGGGACGGGGAGATCGTGTCGGTGGCGGGCATCGTCACCCACCGCCAGCATCCCCCCACCGCCCGCGGCACGACGTTCCTGTCCCTGGAGGACGAGACCGGCCTGGCGAACATCACCTGCTCGAAGGGTCTGTGGACCCGGTACCGGCGGGTCGCCATGACCGCTCAGGCCCTGGAGGTCCGGGGACGCCTGGAGCGCGGTGACGGCGTCGTCAACGTCATCGCCCTCCGCCTGGAGGAGGTGGCGCTGCCGGTGGCGGTGCGCTCGCGCGATTTCCGATGAGGGGGCGGGGCCTCACCGGTCCCGCGAGAAGTCGGGCAGCGGGCCCTCGATCGGGGGGTCGAAGTCGTGGAGCTCGGCGAACACCGCCCAGATGACGCCGATGATCGGGGTCGCGATGACGGCGCCCAGGATGCCGGCCGTCAGAGTGCCCACGGCCACGCCCAGCGCGACCACCAGGGGATGGAGGGACACCTGGTGGCCCATGATGAGGGGTTGGAGGACATGGCCCTCCAGCTGGCCGATGGCCGCGATGCCGACGCCGACCAGCGCGGCCTGCAGGGCGCCGCCGCTGGCCAGCGCGACGATCATGGCGATGACCATGGCGGTCGGCGCGCCGATGAGGGGAATGAACGCGCCGATGAACACCAGGACGCCCAGGGCGGGGGCCAGCGGAACCTGGATGATCTGGAGGAAGATCCCGGCGAGCAGCCCGTCGGTGGCGGCGACGATCACAGTCCCGCGGGCATAGCCGGAGAAGGTGACCCATCCGGCGCTCGCCGCCCGATGGGTGGCCTCGCGGTTGCGCGACGGGAGGAGGTTGAGGAACCAGCGCCACATCCGTGCGCCCGAGTGCAGGAAGAAGATCGTCGTGAAGATCACCAGCGCGAGGATCGTGAAGACCTCGGCCACGCCGGACACGTTCGAGAGCACGTCCCCGACCAGGGTCCCCCAATTCTCCTGGAGGTAGGCGGCCCCCTTGTCGATCGTCTGGCTCACCCAGGCGGTGACCTCCTCGTGGGTGAGCGTGATGTGGAAAGGCAACGACTGGAGGAACTCGATGATCATGTCGATGCCATTGCCGAACTGCGAGGCGACGTTCGTCCACTGCCCGGCGACGGAGGTGACGACCATGGTCATCAGCCCGCCGAAGATCGCGAGGAACGCCAGGAGCGCCAGCGCCACCGCCAGCCACCGGTTCATCCACCGGTCGAGGAGGTTGACGACGGGGTTGAGCATGGCGGTGACGAGCAGCGCGATGAAGACGCCGACGAAGACGGCGGAGACGTGGACCACCAGGTAGATGACGCCCGAGACGACGATCGCGATGCCGATGACCGCCCACGACCCCCATCCCCATCGCTGCAGCCACTCGGGGAGGACCGCCGGCGGGCGGCGGTTCGCCGCGGCACGCGGGAAACGGGAGGGGGAGGGCTGGAAGGCGGAGCCCATCCGCCGCGTGCGGCGCGCGACCGGCTCGGTCTGGGCGAGGCCCCTCACCAAGGGCGAGGGCGCGGCCATGCGCGTGCTCATCCACTGGGCGGTCGCGCGCACGGACTGCGAGAACCGCCCGCGGGCGGCGCCCAGCGAGGGCCTGCGCGATGGGGTGTCGGACATGCGGCGTCCCTCCGTTCCTCATCCAGCGGGCGCCCGCAGGGAACAGATGCCCGCAGTCCTCAGGGTAGAGGAGTCGCCCTCGCGTGCCTCAGCGGACAGGCCGCGGGCCGCTACGCCGTTTCTCCGCCGAGGAGGAGCACCCGCAGGGAGGCGACATCGGGAGCGAGGGCCCAGGCACCGTCGAGCTCACCGGGCTCCCCGTATCCCCATCCGGCGCCGATGACGGGAACCCCGACCTCCGCACCGCCCTCGACATCCCAGAAACGGTCGCCGACGAGGACGGGACGCGACACGTCGCGTCCGAGGGCGGTCAGCTGGGAGAGGGCATCGCGGATGACGGTCGCCTTGGTGCAGGCGGGGTCGGGGGTGGCGCCAGCGATGGCGTCGAAGTGGCGGGCTAGGCCGAGATGCTCGAGCTGGCCGCGTGCCATGTACAGCTGCTTGGAGGTGGCGGTCGCCAGCGCCAGCCCCGCGGCATCGAGGTCGGCCAGGAGCTCTGCGATGCCCGGATAGGGATCGGGCTCGAGGTAGAGGTCGCTGTAGATGCTGCGGTAGTGCTCGACCGCGCGTCCGAGCTCATCGCCACGCAGGCCGAGCCGCTCGAAACTCGTGAAGAGCGGCGGACCGACGAAAGGCCGGTAGTCGTCGTCGGGCAGCGGCGGCAGGCCGAGGTCCTCGGCGGTACGCTGGAACGAGCGGATGACAACGCCGGCGGAGTCCACGATTGTCCCGTCGACGTCGAGGAGCACGGTCGTCCAGGGAGTTCGCGCAGCAGTCACGCGGTCACTCTACGGGATGGGCGCGCGGAGGTCGAAGGCATCCCTCTCGGGGGCCGCCTGCCCTATGATCGTTGAAAGATCGAAATTTCCGCACGGGGCACGGAAGTGGAGGAACGGTGGTCGACGGTCCGGGCATGAATCCCATCAGCGAGTCCGGCAACCAGCGGTCGGTCGCCTGGCGCGTCTTCTTCGAGGCATCCGGGCGGCTGCAGGGGATCCTCGAGACGCGGCTGAAGAGGAGGTTCGGGCTGTCCCTGCCCGATTACAACGTCCTGCTCGCCCTGTGGGAGGCGCCCTCGCACAGCCTGCGGATGGGGGAGCTGGCCGAACGCGTGGTGTACTCCCCGTCCCGCCTCACCTACCTCGTGACGAACCTCTCGCGGGACGGATGGGTCGCGAAGGTGCCCTCGGCCTCCGACGGACGGGGATTCGACGCGGTTCTCACGGACGCCGGCATCGACACGGTCCTCAACGCGACCGAGCTGCACCAGCAGACGGTGCGCGACTATCTCCTGGACGACATGACGGACGCCGACATCGATCAGATCGTCCGGATCTTCGGCGCCCTGGACCGCCGCCTCAAGCTCGGCGGGGAATGACCTCCGCGGGCCGGTTCGGGTGCCGAACCCCCGTGCCGGTCGTCGCGCCGGTATCCGGGCGGCGTGCGCGCCAGGACCTTTGGGGCCAGCACAAAAAAGCAGGCCACCAGCCATCCGACTGGTGACCTGCCACCTGTGCGCGGAGGGGGACTTGAACCCCCACCCCCGTTAAATGGGGACTAGCACCTCAAGCTAGCGCGTCTGCCTATTCCGCCACCCGCGCAGGTCGTCCACGACATCGTCGTGAGCGGGGAAACTCTAACACGGGGGAGGTGAGGGCCGCCAAATCGGTGCGACCGGCCGGTCTGCCCGCGCGGACCGCTGGCGCCCCGGGGCGACCCCGCTACAGTGAGGGCAGTCGAGACCGAGGGCGAGCCGAGCAAGGGAGAGTCATGCACATCGACGTCTGGGCCGACGTGGCGTGCCCATGGTGCTATCTGGGCATCCGCCACCTGCGCGCCGCGCTGGAGCGCTTCGACCACGCCGACGAGGTCGACGTCGTCCTCCACGCCTACTTCCTGGACCCCGAGCTCTCCGAGCGTCCGCTGATCTCGGAGGCGGAGTACCTCATGGAGCACAAGGGCGTCGAACGCGAGCAGGTCGACCGCATGCACCAGCGGCTCATCGATCTCGGACGCGCGGAGGGCATCGTCTACGACTTCGCGCGACTCATCGTCGCGCCGACCTCGAACGCCCACCGGGTGATCGCCGCCGCCCATGAGCACGACCTCGCCCAGGACACGGTCTCGGGGTCCGACACCACCCAGCTCCGGCTCGTCGAGGCCATCGACCGGGCCCATTTCGAGGAGGGCCTCGACGTCTCGGACGCCAACGTCCTCATCGGCTGCGCGCAGGATGTCGGGATGGAGGCCCATCAGGTGGTGACCGCCCTGGCCGACGAGGGGCGGGCCTCCGAGGTCTTCTCGGACTACCAGATCGCCGTCCAGATGGGGGTGGACTCCGTCCCGACCTTCCTTATCGACCGCCGTTTCGTCGTCCAGGGCGCCCAACCCGTCACCGCCATGTCCAACGCCCTGGCCTCGGCCTGGGAGCAGACGGGGGAAGGGGGCGGGAACTGATGTCGGTCGAGCCCTTTGCCGTCCCCGGTGACCGCGTCCGGCTGGTCCCCCTGGCCCCCTCCGACGCGGAGGACGTGGCGGTCGCGGTCCAGGATCCGGAGATTCCGCGGTGGACCACCATCCGCCTGCCGTACTCGATCGACGACGCGCGCCAGTGGACGGGCGCGGCGGCGGGGCAGTGGAGGGACGGTTCCCCGCACTGGTCGATCCGCACGGCCGACGGCGACCGCTTCGCCGGCGCCCTCACGCTCTTCGCCTCCGGTCCGAGCACGTGGGAGGTCGGCTACTGGATGGGCTCGGCGGACCGCGGGCGCGGGTACATGACGGAGGCCGTCCGCCTGGCGACTCGCACGGCATTCGACGAGCTCGGGGCCCATCGCGTCCAGTGGAAGGCGATCGCGGGAAACTGGGCCTCCTGGAAACCGGTGTGGCGCGCCGGTTACCGGCGCGAGGGCGTGCTCCGCGGCCTCACCGACCGCTCCGGCGCCGTCTTCGACCATTGGAGCGCCGCGATCGTGCGCGGCGACCTCATGCAACCTGCTGCCCCTTGGGACGGGCCGGGCGCCCCGGGCGCAGAGGCCGCCCCCGCCCTCGACCCCTCGCGCCCCCAGCAGCTGGTCGCCCAGTTCCACCGCACCTACTCCATGCCCGACCGGCTCTCCGAGAGGGAGACCCCGACCCTGGGCTACCCCCGCCTGGACATGCGCATGCGTCTCATCGCCGAGGAGTTCTCCGAGCTCGTGGGCGCGGTGTACGGGCCCGCCGCTCGGGCGCTGGTTGAGGACGGATACCGCCGGGGTGCCGACGCCGACGACTCCACGCGGGACGTCGTCGAGACGGCCGACGCGCTGGCCGACATGGTCTACGTCATCTACGGGATGGCGCTGGAGTCGGGCATCGACCTGGACGCCGTGCTCGCCGAGGTCCAGGCCTCCAACCTGTCCAAGCTCATGCCCGACGGATCGGTCAAGCTGCGCGAGGATGGGAAGGTCCTCAAGGGCCCGAATTTCTTCAGGCCCGACATCCGCCGCGCCCTGGGCCTGCCTCCGCAGACGCCCTGACCGGCGGCGCCGCCCTCGTCGATGTCCCGACATCCGTCTCTGCCCCCACGAGGAGAACCACCCGTGCTCGACCCCTCCAACCCCCTGTCGCTCCCCTCGGACCTGCCTTTCGGCCTGCCCGACTTCGCGCGCATCACCCCCGCCCACCTGGAGGAGGCCCTGCGCGAGGGGATGGCCGCCCAGCGCGCCGAGTGGGAGGCGATCGCCACGGACCCGCACGAGCCGACCGTGGAGAACACGGTCGTCGCCGTGGACGAGTCGGGGCGCCTCCTCGAACGCGCGCAGTCCGTGGCGTGGACGATGCTGGCCTCGGTGGGCGGGCCCGAACTGGAGAGGCTCCAGGAGACCTTCGCGCCCCTTCTCGCCGAGCATGCCGGCGCCTTCACCCTGGACGCCCGGCTGTACCGCCGCTACCTGGCCCTCGCGGCTCGCGAGGACCTCGATGCCGAGACCGCATGGGTCGTCGAGCGCCAGGTCCGCGCATTCGAGCGGCTGGGAGTCGGCCTCGACGACGCCGACCAGGCCGCTCTGCGCCGGATCGACGCCCAGCTGGCCTCCGCCCAGGCCGACATGGACGCGCGCATCACCCGCCAGCTGCGCGCCACCGGGCTCGAGGGGGACGACCCCGACGGGCTGGACGGACTGGACGCGGCTGGAGCCGAACAGGACCGGCAGGCGGGAGCCGCCCGCGGACACGCGTGGTTCATCCCGTGCCGCAACTTCACGACCCAGCTGGACCAGGCGGTCCTCACCCACCCGGAGACGCGCCGCGCCCTGCTGGCCCGCTCGGAGGAGCGCGGAAATGGGGAGGACCCCGGCACCGACACCCGTGCCACCGTGCTGCGCCTGGTCGGGCTGCGGGCCGAACGCGCGCGCCTGCTCGGTTTCGCCGACCACGCGAGCGTCGTCATGGACGGGGAGACGGTCCCGGGCCCCGAGGCGGCGCGCGAGCTCCTCCTGCGGGTCGGTCGGGCCGCCGCGTCCACGGTGGACGCGGACGCCGCCGACCTCGCCCGGCTGGCGGCGGACGACGCCGACGGGGACGGGCTGCAGGCCGCCGACTGGCCCTACTACGAGAACGTCCTGCGCCGCGAGCGCCTCGGGGTCGACGCCGAGGCGCTGCGCCCCTACCTCCAGCTGGACCGCGTCATCGAGGACGGCGTCTTCTGGGCGGCGGGCCGGCTCTACGGGATCACGATGACCCGACGCCCCGAGCTGCGCGGATGGTCGCCCGATGCTCGGGTCTGGGAGGTCCGAGACGCCGACGGATCGGCGCTGGGGCTGTTCGTGGGGGACTGGTTCGCGCGCCCCGGCAAGCAGGGCGGGGCGTGGATGAACGAGGTCGTCGCCCCGGCGGGCGAGGGGACGGGCCCCGGGGGAGGTCGGACCCTGCCGGTCATCGCGAACAACGCGAACTTCGCGCGTCCCGCCCCCGGGCAGCCGGCGCTGCTCACATGGGATGAGGTCATCACCTGCTTCCACGAGTTCGGGCACGCGCTGCACGGCTTCTTCTCGGCGACGCGCTACCGCGAGGACGCGGGCACCAACGTGCCGCGTGACTTCGTCGAGATGCCGAGCCAGCTCAACGAGATGTGGGCGTACCACCCGGAGGTGCTCGGCCGCTTCGCCCGCCACGTCGACACGGGCGAGGCGCTGCCCGAGCAGTGGCGGGCGGCGCTGGAGGACTCCGCGGCCTTCGGCCAGGGCTTCCAGACGCTGGAGTTCGTCCAGGCCGCGCTCATCGACCACGCCTGGCACCGGCTCGCCCCCCAGGAGATCCCCACCGGCCCGCGTGGGGTGCGCGCCTTCGAGGACCGCGTGCTCGCGGAGGCGGGCCTCGCCCACCCCCTGGTGCCGCCCCGCTACCGGTCGACGTACTTCGCGCACGCCTTCGCCGGAGGATACGACGCGGGCTATTACAGCTACATGTGGGCGGAAGTCCTGGTGGCGGAGCTCGAGCAGTGGTTCCGGGGGCCCGCCGCCCGCGGGGAGGACGGCGGCCTCAACCGCCAGGCGGGGGAGACACTGCGCCGCGAACTGCTCTCACGCGGGAATTCGCGTGACCCGTTGGCGTCGTTCCGCGCTGTGTGCGGCCACGACGCCGACCCCGCCTCGATCCTCATTCGCCGGGGTCTGAGGGGACCCTCCGTGAGATGATGGGCGGACACCGGATCGAAGGAGACATGACTGTGGCGAGAATCGTCGTTGTCGGCGGAGGGTACGGCGGCGTGACGGTGGCGAAGGGGCTCGATCCCCTGGCCGATGTCGTGCTGGTCGAGCAGAAGGACCAGTTCGTCCACCACGCGGCCGCCCTACGCGCCGCCGTGGACGAGGTCTGGGAGCACGCGATCTTCATGCCCTACTCGAACCTGCTTGATCGGGGGACGGTGCTCCAGGGCACGGCCGCACGGGTGAGCGGCACCACCGTTGAGGTCTTCGGGCACGACCCGATCGAGGCGGACTACATCATCCTGGCCACGGGCTCGACCTACCCCTTCCCCGCGAAATACTCCTCGTCGCGGGCCACGGTGGCCAAGGCGCGCATCGAGCAGCTCCACCAGGACCTCGCCTCCGCCCAGTCGGTCATGCTGGTGGGCGGGGGGACCGTGGGCATCGAGATGGCCGGCGAGCTGTCCAACGCCTTCCCCGGGATCCAGATCACGATCGTGGAGAAGGGCCCCGACGTCCTGTCGACCCCGGGGTACTCCGATGCGCTGCGCGCCGAGCTGCGCCGCCAGCTCGACGATCTGGGCGTTCGCGTGGTGACGGGGGCGGAACTGTCGTACCTGCCGCCCCACAACGTCGGCGAACTCGGGCACTTCACGGTCGCCACGAAGGCCGGCGAGCACATCGAGGCGGACATCTGGTTCCAGTGCCACGGCTCGCGGGCGAACACCGGATATCTGGACGGCACGGAGTACCAGGAGCTGCTCCACCCGGACGGCACGGTGCGCGTCGAGCCGACCCTGCAGGTGCTGGGCCACCCGACGGTCTACGCCATCGGCGACATCACCGACGTCAGGGAGTCCAAGCGGGCGGACGCGGCGCGCCAGCAGGCCCGGGTCGTCATCTCCAACATCTCCCGGCAGCTGGAGGGAGAGGCCCCCGACACCACCTACCAGCCGACGAAGGAATGGGTGGTCCTGCCGTTGGGGCCGACGCTCGGCGCCTCGCAGCTGGTCGACGCCGAGGGCCAGACCCGGATCGTCGGCCCCGAGCAGACCGCGGAGATCAAGGGCACGGACCTGATGGTCTCGGTCATCCGCTCCCAGCTCAACCTGCCCTGAGCCCGGGCGGGACGAGCCCCTGGCGGACGCCCGCCACAGGGGTGCGGCGGGCCCCGGCGGGCGGGTAGTCTGTGGGTATGGCCACTGATCCGCGTGACGCGCTGAACCGCCTGATCGCCGCGTTCGAACATCACTTCGACATCGCGCAGGCGGGGGACCGCGTCGACGCGCGCACGATGGAGGCCGCGGAGGACCTGCTCCGCGACGCGTTCTTCACCTATGACGACCAGCTGTTCACGCGCTACGGGGTCGAGCTCCCTTTCGACCTGGTCGAGGACGACGACCTGGAGGACGAGGAGCTTGACGAGGACGGCGACGACGTCCAGGACGTGGACGAGGAGGACCTGGACGACCCCGACATTGACGACACGGAGATCGACGACATCGAGGCGGACTGAGGCCGCGGGCGGGCCGGCCGGGTCAGGGCCGCGAGACCTCGTCGAGGACCTGGCGGATCTGAGCGGGAAGCGGCGCCTCGCCGCAGGCGAGGACCTGGTCCATCTGGCGCGCCGTCCTCGGGCCGACGACCGCTGAGGAGACGCCGGGGGCGTCGCGCACCCACGCCAGGGCGATGTCCAGCGGCGTGCGCTCAAGCCCCTCGGCCGCCCGGGCCACGGCCTCGACGACGCCGGAGGCCGGAGCCCCCAGGTGGGGCTCGACCAGATGACGCAGGTGCGGGGACGCGGCGCGCGAGTCCGGGGGAGTGACATGCCGGTACTTGCCGGTGAGGACGCCACCCGCCAGCGGCGAGTGCGCCAGCACCCCCAGGCCGCAGCGGGCGGCGGCGCGCAACAGATCGTCCTCCGAGCGCCGGGACAGGAGCGAGTACTCCTCCTCGATGACACTGATCGGCGGCGTGCCGCCCCCGGGCAGGGCTCCGCGGGAGACGGCCGCCGACGTCTCCCACGTCCCGCGATGGGAGAGCCCGACGTAACGGGCGCGTCCCGTCCGCCGGGCGACGTCGAGCGCGTCGAGCGTCTCCTCCAGAGGGATATCGGAGTCCGGGCCCGCGATCCACACGTCGACGTGGTCGGTGCCCAGACGCTCCAGAGCATCGTCAAGCACGTCGAGCATGTCCCCGCGCGCGGCGGAGGGGATCCACCGCCCGTCCGCGCCCAAGCGCGCCCCGCCGCGCCACGCCAGGACCAGGCGGTGGCGGCCCACCACGGGCAGCAGATCCCCCAGGACGTCGACGGCCAGGCCCTCCCCGTGGGTCGGCGCGATCTCCACCAGGGTGCCTCCGGCGGAGACGAAGGCGCTCAGCATGTCCTGGGCCTCCTGGGCGTCCGTGTCGCGACCCCAGGTGAGGGTCCCCAGTCCGATGTTCGACACCCGCAGGCCGCTGGCCCCGCACTGACGAATCCGCATGGTCCCACCGTAGTGGGATCCGTCGCTGCTGGGCGTCGTCGGCGCGGGTCGGGAGGGCGGCCGGGACCGTCCCCGTAGAGTGGGGCCCATGACATGGCTCGAAGCGGTGATCCTGGGTCTGGTCCAGGGGCTCACCGAATTCCTTCCGATTTCCTCCTCGGCCCACCTGCGGATCGTGGGTGAGCTCACCGGGGCGGCGGACCCCGGGGCCGCGTTCACGGCGATCACGCAGATCGGCACGGAGACGGCGGTCCTCATCTACTTCTGGAAGGACATCGTCCGCATCGTCGGCCACTGGGCGCGGTCCCTGCCGGTCGTGGGACCGGCCAAGCGCGTCCCGTCCTCGGACCCGGAGGCGCGGCTGGGCTGGATGATCATCGTCGGATCGCTGCCGATCGGTCTGCTCGGGCTGCGCCTGGAGGACTGGATCGACACGTCCTTCCGCAACCTGTGGATCACGGTGACCATGCTGGTGGTCTTCGGCCTGCTGCTGGGGGCGGCCGACCGTTGGGGGCGCAGGGAACGCACTCTGGACCGCATGAGCTGGCGCGATGCGATCCTCTACGGCCTCGCTCAGGCGCTCGCTCTCGTCCCCGGCGTGTCGCGCTCGGGCGGCACGATCACGATGGGCCGGGCGCTGGGCTACACGCGCGAGGCCGCAGCGCGCTACTCGTTCCTCCTGGCCATGCCCGCCGTGTTCGCCTCAGGCTTGTACAAGGCCGCGAAGGTCCTCACGGGCGGGGACCACGTCGACGTCGGCCCCACCGCGGTGGCGACCCTCATCGCGTTCGGCGTCGGGTATCTCGTCATCGTGTGGTTCCTCAAGGTGGTCTCCACCGGCTCCTTCGCTCCGTTCGTGTGGTACCGCATCGCCCTGGCGGTGCTGGTGACCGTGTTCCTGCTCACCGGCGTCCTGGACCCCGTCTCGGCTGCCGCCGCGGGCCCGGCGGGGGCCGCGGCGTGAATCCCTCCCGCGGAGGAGGGCGCGCCGCGCCGCCCGGCGCCCTGCTCGTGGACCAGGACGGGACCACGGCGGACACGGAGCCGATCTGGATGGCGGCGGAAACGGACCTGGTCGGGCGCTATGGCGCCCCGTGGACGCCGGAGATGGCGCGCGGAATGGTCGGGCACTCCCTCCTGGGATCCGCGCGACTCCTCATCGACCACGCGGGCCTGCCGATGGCGCCGGAGCAGACCGTGGAGGCGCTGCTCGACTTCGTGGGCGGCGCCATCCGACGGGACGGCGTGCCGTGGCTGCCCGGAATCCGCGAGCTCCTCGCCCGGATGCACGTCCGCGGGGTGCCCTGCGCGCTGGTGACCTCCACGTACTCGCGGGTCGCCCGCGAGGTCGTCGAGGCCTCCCGGTCGCTGCCCAGAGGCGGGTTCGACCTGCTGGTCGCCGGCGAGGACGTCGCGCATCCCAAACCCGCCCCCGACGCCTACCTCATGGCGGCCGCCCGGCTCGGGGCGGATATCGGGGACTGCCTGGTCCTCGAGGACTCGCCCTCGGGAGTCGCGGCGGGACTGGCCTCCGGGGCGCGCGTCATCGCGATCCCCTGCGTGGTGCCGGTGGAGGCGCGTCCGGGCCTGTCCCGCCTGCGCTCCGCGGAGGAGCTCACCGACGAGGTGGTCGCCCGCGTGATGTCCGGGGAGGTCGTGGACACGGTCGGTTCCTGACCGCTCCCGGCCGGCGAGGGCGGCCCCGCCGACCGGGACCGGCCCCCGAGAGGGCGCCGCGGTCACGCCACGGACTCGACCCGCGTCCCCAGCAGCCACTCGACGCGATCCTCCGGCAGATCGGGCGTCGTCCCGCCGAAGAGCGGGCACATCGACTGCACGTGGCACCAGTTGCACAACGGGTTCTTCCGGGGCTCGAAACGCCCGCCGCGCGCGGCGGCCTCGATCTGCTCCCACAGGCGCGCCACCTCCTGGGCGAAGCGGTCGATGTCAGCGGGATCCGGATCGAGCGTGAGCACCTGGCCGGAGCGGAGGTAAAGCAGCTGCGTCCGGGCGGGCAGACGCGCGGAATCCCGCAGCAGGAGGGCGTAGAAGCGCATCTGGTAGAGGGCCTCGTCCACGAAGCGGGGTTGGGGCGCCCGGCCGGTCTTGTAGTCGACGACGCGGAGGTCCCCGGCGGGCGAACGGTCGATGCGGTCGATGAACCCGCGCAGTCGGATGCCGCCCGCGATCACCACGTCGACCCGGCGTTCCCGGTCGGCGGGCTCCAGCCACCGGGGATCCTCGACCTGGAAGTACTGGCGCAGGATCTGGCGGACCTGGCCCATCCAGTCGTCGCGCCGGGCGTCGCTCTCGAAGAGGCCGAGGACGGTGGGATCGTGGCGCGCCTGCCGCTCGAAGGCGGGATCGACCATCGACTCGGCGCGCTCGGGCGTGCGCTCGGGGGCGGGGACGTCGAAGAGATGCTCGAGGACGGAGTGGATGAGCGTCCCCATGGCGGTCGCCGGCGTCGCCGGATCCCGGATCCCGTCGACGACGTGGAGCCGGTACTGGAGCGGGCACCGGAGGAACTCCTTGGCGCGCGACGCGGACAGCGCCGGGGCCCAGGAGCCGCCGCCCCGGTGCGCGGGCGGAGCGGCGCCAGCGGCGTCGGGGGACACATGGTCTGTCGTGGCATCCATGCCCCCACCGTAGCCGGGGCCGCCCTCATCCTCGTCGGCGCTCCCGGGACCTGTGGACACGCCGGGCCCGCGGGTCGGGGACGCCCTCGCCGACCGGAGGGCGCCGGTTGCGGGATAGAATCCGCGCGATGAGAGAAGCCACCCCGCACGACGTGTCCCTGCCCGCCGACCGCCCCCTGCCCGGCCCGACCGGCCTCGGCCAGGACCGGCGCCGCGGCCCGCTGCGCGAGGGCGACCGCGTCCAGGTCCGCGATCCGAAGGGGCGCCTCCACACGATCACCCTGGTCGCCGGCGGACGCTTCCAGACGAACCGGGGCACACTGGACCACGACCGGGTCATCGGGCGGCCCGACGGTCAGGTGGTCCGCACCCCGGAGGGCCGGGAGTTCCAGGTCCTGCGCCCCCTCCTGTCCGACTACGTGATGTCGATGCCGCGCGGGGCGACGATCGTCTACCCCAAGGACGCGGGCACCATCATCGCGCGGGGGGACATCTTCCCCGGCGCGACCGTGGTGGAGGCGGGAGCGGGATCGGGCGCGCTGTCGATGTCGCTGCTCGACGCGGTGGGGGAGTCCGGCCGCCTGGTCTCCGTCGAGAGACGCGAGGAATTCGCCGACATCGCGCGCGCCAACGTCGACCTGTGGTTCGGGCGACGTCACCCGGCGTGGGACCTGCGGGTCGGAGACCTCGCCGAGGTCCTGGACGCGGGCCCCCGGGCATGGGCGGACCGGGTGGTCCTCGACATGCTGGCGCCGTGGGAGAACCTTTCCGCCGTCGCGCGCGCCCTCGTCCCCGGAGGGGTCCTCACCTGCTACATCGCGACCGTCACCCAGATGTCGCGCCTCGTCGAGGACCTGCGCGCCGCCGGGTGCTTCACGGAGCCGGCCGCCTGGGAGACCCTCGAGCGCGAGTGGCACCTCGACGGCCTGGCCGTGCGCCCCGAGCACCGGATGGTCGCCCACACCGGCTTCCTCGTGACGGCGCGCAGGCTCGCCCCCGGGGCCTCCCCGCAGGAGCGGGCCCACCGGGCCGCGAAGGCCTCCGACGGGCAGCCCGGGCTGTGGGACGAGGAGGAGGGGTGGAGCGAGGACGCCGTGGGCGTGCGCGCGTCCAGCCCGAAGAAGGTCCGTCGCGTGCGCCGCGACGTCACCGCCCGGGCCGCGACATGGGTGGAGGACCACACGGACGGACGGGCGTGACACGCGGCGATCGTTCTACCGTGGGGGGACCGAGGGAAGGAGCCGGGATGGGCGAGCCGCACATGTCATACCAGGACAGCCGCGCGGAGGACCTGCGGCGCACCGTCGTGTCCCTCGAAGAGAAGAACGAGCGCCTCACGCGCGCGCTCACCACGGCGCGCGGCCAGCTCCTGCAGATGCAGGAGCAGCTGCGCCAGGTCAACCAGCCGCCCTTGACGCTGGCGACCTTCGTCTCCGCGGACATCACGAAGCGGGAGCTCGAGGCCGTGGTGGGCGGGCGGCGGATGCGCCTGGCCGCGGCTCCCTCACTGGACCTGTCGTCGGTGGCCCGCGGCCAGCTGGTCCGCGTGGACGAGAAGATGGTGGCGGTCGAGCCCGACGGGTTCACCCGGTCGGGCATGCTCGCCTCGGTCCTCGAACTCGTCGGCATCGACCGGGTGCTCGTCGGCACGGAGGGAGGGGCGGAGCACCTTCTCGCCCTGGCGGGGCCCCTGCTCCACGGGAACCTGCGTCCCGGCGACTCCGTCCTGGTCGACCTGCGGGCGGGCTACGCCTTCGAACGCGTCGTACGCTCCGACGTCGAGCAACTGCTCACGCCGGAGGTCCCCGACGTCTCCTACGACGACATCGGCGGGCTCGACTCCCAGATCCAGCAGGTCAGGGACTCCATCGAGATGCCGTTCCGCCATCCGGAGCTCTACCGGTCCTACGGTCTGCGCCCCCCCAAGGGCATCCTCCTGTACGGCCCCCCCGGATCCGGAAAGACTCTCATCGCCAAGGCCGTCGCGAACTCCCTCTCGCGCGCGGAGACGGGGGCGCGCACCTACTTCCTGTCCATCAAGGGACCGGAACTGCTCAACAAATTCGTGGGAGAGACCGAGCGGCAGATCCGCGCGATCTTCGCCCGCGCGCGGGCGCTGGCCGGCACCGACGTGCCCGTCGTCATCTTCTTCGACGAGATGGAGGCCCTGTTCCGCACGCGCGGCTCGGGCATCTCCTCCGACGTCGAGACGATGATCGTCCCCCAGCTGCTGGCCGAGATGGACGGGGTGGAGGCCCTCGACAACGTCGTCATCATCGGGGCGTCGAACCGCGCCGACATGATCGACCCCGCCGTCCTGCGGCCCGGGCGCCTCGACGTCCGCATCCGGGTCGACCGCCCCGACCGGGAGGGGGCGCGCGACATCTTCTCGAAGTACCTCGTCCCCACCCTGCCCGTGGCCCAGACCGAGGTGGCTCTCCACGGCTCCCTTGAGGGCGCGCTGGCCTCGATGGCCGAGTCCGCCGTCGAACGGCTCTACGCCCAGGACGAGTCCACGGCCCTGTTCGACGCGACGCTGGCCTCGGGGAGCACCCGCCGCATCCGCATCTGCGACATCGTCTCCGGCGCGCTCATCGCAGGCGTGGTGGAGCGGGCGAAGAAACATGCGATCACCGACTCGCTGGCCGGGCGCGGAACGGGCCTGACCACAGCGCACGTCCTGGCCGGCGTCGCGGAGGAGACGCGGGAGTCCGTGGAGCTCGCCGCCACCTCCACCCCGCAGGACTGGGCGCGCACCATCGGGCTGCGCGAGGAAGTGGTGGCCGTGCGGGCCCTCCAGGGGGGTGAGCGATGAGCGTGCGGCGCATCGTCGGCACGGAGACGGAGTACGGCGTCTACCGTCCCGGAGACCCCTGGGCGAACCCGATGGCCATGTCCGCGCAGGCGGTCCGCGCCTATGCGCGCGTCTCCCGAGCCGGGACGCCCTCGTCGGCGGCGCCCCCCGTGCGCTGGGACTTCCGCGGAGAGGACCCCCTCAACGATCTGCGCGGAACCCGGATGGACCGCGCCGCGGCGGACCCCTCGCTGCTCACGGACGACCCCTACCATCTGGCGCCGCCCCACGGCGTGGAGGAGATGGCCAGGCCCACGCCCGAGGAGCTCGCCCTGCCGGCGGCGACCACCGCCGTGCTGACCAACGGCGCGCGCCTGTACGTCGACCACGCCCATCCCGAGTACTCGGCGCCGGAGTGCACGAACCCGCGCGACGCCGTGCTGTGGGACCGCGCGGGGGAGGTCGTCGCGCGGCGCCTCATGGACGAGGTGGCCCGCGCCGGCGAGGAGCCGGTGGTCCTGGTCAAGAACAACACCGACGGCAAGGGGGCCTCCTACGGCGCCCACGAGAACTACCAGGTGGCCCGCGCCGTCGACCTGGACGACCTCATCCGCGGGCTGACCCCCTTCTTCGTGACCCGCCCCGTCCTGTGCGGGTCGGGCCGCGTGGGGCTCGGGCAGAAGTCGGAGGCGCCGGGATTCCAGATCTCCCAGCGCGCGGACTTCGTGGAGAACGAGGTCGGCCTGGAGACCACCTTCAACCGGCCGATCATCAACACGCGCGACGAGCCCCACGCCGACCCCGCGCGCTTCCGCCGCCTCCACGTCATCGGCGGGGACGCGAACCTCTTCGACGTCTCGACCTTCCTGCGCCTGGGCACGACCTCGCTGGTGCTGTGGGCGATCGAGCAGGGCATCGGGCTCGAGTGGGAGGGGCTGGCCATCTCGGACCCGGTCCAGGAGACCTGGGCCGTCAGCCATCACCCGGACCTGGACCACCGCATCCCGGTCGCCTCGGGCCGCTCCCTGACCGCACCGGAGCTCCAGCAGGTCTACCTGGACCTGGTCCTGGCGGCCTACGACCGGGCGGGGGAGGAGCCGGACGCCGCGGCGCGCGAGGTCCTGGACCTGTGGCAGTCGGTCCTCGACCGCATGCGCCGGGACCTGTTCGACGTCGCCCCCGAGGTCGAATGGGTGTCGAAGTACCAGCTGCTGTCCCGCCAGCGCGAGCGCCTGGGGGCCGACTGGGGGGATCCGCGCCTGGCCGCGATGGACCTCCAGTGGTCCGACCTGCGCCCCACCCGGTCGCTGGTGGCCAGGCTGGACGCCGCGGGCCGCGTGAGGCGCCTGTTCGCCCCCGACGAGGTCGAGCGCGCCGCCGACACGCCGCCGCGCGACACCCGAGCCTGGGTGCGCGGACGCGCGGTGGCCCAGGTCCCCGCCCTCGTGAAGGCCTCGTGGACCTCTCTGGTGGTCGACGACCCGGCCGGGGGGAAGCTGGTGCGCCGGCCGATCCCGGAGGCCATCGGGGTGGAGGAGGATCTCGCGCGACGGGTCGAGGGGGGCGACGTCCTCGCGACGTGAGGGGGCGAGGGCGGCCATGGCCTGGGACGCAATCCGAACACACACGAAGGGGGCAGACGATGCCGAGCACACAGGTCTTCGCCGGAGGCGGAGCGGGGGAGGACCCCGAGGAACAGGGCGGGCAGGTCCAGGCGACCTCGTCGGCGGAGTCCATCGACGATCTGCTCGATCAGATCGACTCGGTCCTGGAGACGAACGCCGAGTCCTTCGTCCAGGGCTTCGTCCAGAAGGGCGGCCAGTGAGGTGAGGCGCCGCGTCGTCGGGATCGAGACCGAGCACGGGCTGACGGCGGCGTGGAGCGGACCCGGCCCTTCCCCGGTGGACGCCGAGCGGGCCGCCCGCTACCTGTTCGAGCCGCTGCTGGCCCGCGGCCGCTCCTCGAACGTGTTCCTGCGCAACGGGGGGCGGCTCTACCTGGATGTGGGCTCGCATCCCGAGTACGCGACGGCGGAGTGCGACCGACTGGAGGACCTGCTGGCGCAGGACCGCGCCGGATCCCTCATGCTGGCCGATCTGGCGGAACAGGGTGACCGCGCGTTGGAGCGCGAGGGCATCCCGGCCCGGCTCCACCTCTTCCGCAACAACCTGGACTCCGCGGGCAACTCCTTCGGCTGCCACGAGAACTACCTGCTCCACCGGCGGCGCGACTTCCGGGAGGTCGCCGACGCGCTGGTCGCCTTCTTCATCACCCGTCAGGTGCTGGTGGGATCGGGGCATGTGCGCGTCGAGTCGGGGCGGGCCGCCTACGTGTTCTCCCAGCGGGCCGACCAGGTGTGGGACGCGGTGTCCTCGGCGACCACGAGGGCGCGCCCGATCATCAACACCCGTGACGAGCCGCTGGCCGACTCCGGGTCCTACCGGCGCATGCACGTCATCGTCGGCGACACGAACATGGCAGAGCCGACGACCGCGCTCAAGACCGGCGCGACGGAACTGCTGCTGAGCGCCGTCGAGGACGGACTGCGCATCCAGGACCTGTCGCTGGCCGACCCGATGCGCGCGATCCGTGAGATCAACGCCGATCTCACAGGACGGGAGAAGGTGGAGCTGAGGGACGGGCGGACGATGAGCGCCGTGCAGATCCAGAGCGAGATCCTCCGCCGGGTCCTCGACCGCACGGACGCCGCGGGCCTGGATCCCCTCCACCGCTACGTCGTGGACCTGTGGGAACGCGGGATCACGGCGATCGAGTCGGGGGACTGGAGCGGCATCGACACGGAGCTCGACGTCGCCGTCAAGAAGCGGCTCATCGACTCCTACGTCGCGCGATCCGGCGCGGCGCTGTCCGACGCCCGCGTGGCGCGCCTGGAGCTCAGCTACCACGACATCACCGCGCAGGGACTGCGCCCCCGGATGGAGCGCGCCGGACTCATGCGCCGGCTGACCACGCCGGAGCAGGCCGCCGAGGCCGTCCACACCCCTCCGGCGACGACGCGCGCCGCTCTGCGCGGCCGCGTGATCGCCGCCGCCGAGGACGCCCGGCGAGACCTCACGGTCGACTGGGTCCACCTGCGGCTCGACGACCAGGCGAGTGCTCCGGTGTCGCTGCAGGACCCGCTGGCGAGCGAGGACCCGGCCGTGGACGGCCTGGTCCGGCTCATCCGCGGCAGGCATCCGGTGCTGCCGGCATGACGGCCGGCCTGGAGCCGCCCTCGCGCCGCAGGTCCGGGTCCCTCCCCCCTCGGCGCCGGCGGCCCCGCGGCGGGCGGCGGGGAGCCAGCCGGGGGCGGCGGCGCTGGATCCCGCTGCCGGCGCTCCTCGTCGTCGTGGTCCTGGCGGTGGCCGGTGGGATCGCGGCGGGAATCGGGCGTGGCGGCTGGATGCCCTCGGCGGGGCAGTCCTCCGCCCAGTCCGGCGGTCTCCTCGACCGCGTCGAGGTCTCCGGACGGCAGGGAGCCACCCCGGTCGTCACCGTGGTCGGGTCGCTGGACGTCGTCGACGCGAAGGTCCGGGAGGTGGTCACGGGCAGCGGCCGGGAGATCACGCCGGGATCCCCGGTGGTCCTCGCCATCACCGCCTTCGACGGCTCGGACGGCGCCATCCTCTCCCCGGGGGGCGTCCCCCGCATCCAGGCCGGGCGGGCCGACGAGGAAGAGCTCGGGGCGGAGCTGTCCGACCGGGTCGTCGGCCGCACCGAGGGCTCCCGTCTGCTCTTCGTTCGGCGCGTCGAGTCGTCGCAGTCCGATCCGGGAGGCGGCGGGATCGAGATTGACGTCGTCGACATCCTCTCCTCGGTGGCCACCGGCGTCGAGGAGGCGGGGGAGCAGTCGGAGGGATCGCGGCCGCTGACCGTGACGCTCGGCGACGACGGGCCGATCATCAGCCACGGGACGACCCCGCCCACGGGCCTGACCACCCAGGTCCTCCTGAGGGGCGACGGGGCGCAGGTGGGCGACGACGACGCGGTGGTCGCCCAGTTCATCGTCACCGGTTGGTCCGACGGCGCCGTGCGCTCGTCCACGTGGTCCACCGGGGTCCCGCAGCTCATCGACCTCTCCACCGCCATGCCCGGTCTGCGCGACGCCCTGGTCGACCAGCGCGTCGGCTCCCGGATCGCGGTGACGATCCCGCCGGACCAGGCGGCGGGCGACGACACCCTGTGCGCGGTGGTGGACATCCTGGGGACCGAGCCCCGGACGGGAGAATAGGATCGGGCCATGCCTGTCGCACTGCGCCTCATCCCCTGCCTGGACGTCGATGCTGGCCGCGTGGTCAAGGGCGTGAATTTCGAGCATCTGCGGGACGCCGGGAATCCGGTGGAGCTCGCCGCCCGATACAGTGCGGAGGGGGCCGATGAGATCACCTTCCTCGACGTGTCCGCCTCGGCGCAGGGCCGCTCCACGATGCTGGACGTCGTCTCCGCGACGGCCGAGCAGGTCTTCGTGCCGCTCACGGTGGGAGGCGGGGTCCGCAGCGTCGAGGACGTCGCGACCCTGCTGGCCCGCGGCGCCGACAAGGTCGGGGTCAACACCGCGGCCATCGACGACCCGTCGCTGATCGCGCGTGTCACCGACCGCTTCGGCGACCAGGTGCTCGTGCTGTCGGTGGACGCTCGGCGCTGCCCCCCCGGGGTCTTCACGGAGTCGGGGTTCGAGGTGACCACCCACGGCGGACGGCGCTCCACCGGGATCGACGCCCTCGGGTGGGCGGAGCAGGCGCAGTCGTTGGGGGCCGGCGAGATCCTCCTGAATTCCATGGATGCCGACGGGGTGAGGAACGGCTTCGACCTGGAGATGCTGAGCCGGGTGCGCGAACGGGTCCATATCCCCGTCATCGCCTCCGGCGGGGCCGGCGCGCCCGAGCATTTCGTCGAGGCGGCGCGGGCGGGCGCCGACGCGGTCCTGGCGGCCTCTGTCTTCCACTTCGGGACTGTGACGATCCCCGAGGTCAAGCGGGCGCTGGCCGATGCGGGGTTCCCCGTCAGGATGTGAGCGCCGCTCGCGGGCTTTCGGGCGCGCGGACGCCCGGTGCGGTGGGGGCGCCCCGGGTGGGAGGATGGGGGCGTGAGCCTAGATCCCGACATCGCGACGCGCCTGAGACGAGACCCTGCGGGTCTCGTCCCCGCCGTCGTCCAGCAGTACGACACCGGAGAGGTGCTCATGGTCGGCTGGATGGACGACGAGGCCCTGCACCGCACGCTCACCACCGGGCGGACCGTCTTCTGGTCCCGCTCACGCCGGGAGTACTGGCGGAAAGGGGACACCTCCGGCCACGTCCAGTGGGTGAAGGCGGTGTCCCTGGACTGCGACGGCGACACGCTGCTGGTCCAGGTCGACCAGGTGGGCGCCGCCTGCCACACGGGGACGCGGACTTGTTTCCAGGCCGGAGGCGATCTGGGCGCGGTCGTGGGGGGACGGCCATGACGGGTGCCCCCGCCCCTGACGCAACCGGGCTCGAATGGGGGGCGACATGGCCCACGCGTGAGGGATTCCGCGCCCTGGCCCGCACGCGGCGCGTCATCCCGGTGGCCCGGCGGGTCCTCGCCGACGAGCTCTCGGCCGTCGGCGTGTACCGCCAGCTCGCCCAGGACCGGCCCGGCACGTACATCCTGGAGTCCGCCGAGCATGACGGCGCCTGGGGCCGGTGGTCGTTTATCGGCGCCGGGTCGGCCGGAGCGATCATCGCACGGGACGGCCGGGCCTCCTGGCAGGGCGCGCATCCCGCGGGCGCGCTGCGCGAGGGCACACTGCTGGAGGTCCTCCACTCGGCGCTGGCCACTCTCCGCGCCGACCCGCTGCCGGGTCTGCCCCCGCTCACCGGAGCCCTGGTGGGGTCGCTGGGATGGGGAATCATCCCCGAGTGGGAGCCGACGCTCGCCGCGGACGCGCCCCATGAGACCGACGTTCCGGACGCCGTGCTGTGCCTGGCGACCGAGGTCGCGGCGATCGACCATTCGGACGGGTCGATGTGGCTCATCGCCATCGCGTGGAACATGGACGGCAGCGCCGCCCGGGTGGATGCCGCCTACGAGGGGGCCCTCGCGCGGCTGGACGCGATGTCGGAGCGGCTGTCCTCCCCGCTGCGCCCCGCGGTGCTCGGCGTGCGCGGGCTCACCGGGCCCGCCGGGGGCGAAGGCGTCCCCGCCGAACCTCCGGTGGTCCGCCACCGTTCGACGCGCGAGGCGTATGAGGCCAGCGTCCGCGCCGCGAAGCGGGCGATCCGGGACGGAGAGGTCTTCCAGGTCGTGGTGTCCCAGCGGGCGGATGTCACCACGGACGCCTCGGGCCTCGATGTCTACCGGGTCCTGCGCACCGTCAACCCCTCGCCCTACATGTACTATCTCCGCCTGCCCGACGGGCGGGGCGGGGACTACGAGGTGGTGGGCAGTTCCCCCGAGACGCTCATGCGCACCGAGGGCGAGCGGGTGTGGACGTACCCGATCGCGGGGTCGCGCCCGCGCGGCGCCACCCGGGCCGAGGACCGGGCGCTCGCCGAGGAGCTCCTGGCCGATCCGAAGGAGCTCTCCGAGCACGTCATGCTCGTGGACCTCGCCCGCAACGACCTGTCGAAGGTGTGCGTCCCCGCGACCATCGAGGTGTCCACCCTCATGGAGATCAAACGGTACTCGCACATCCAGCACATCTCCTCGACGGTGACCGGCCTGCTGCGCCCGGGAGTGGACGCCTTGGACTGCCTGGTCGCGACCTTCCCCGCCGGGACACTGTCCGGAGCGCCGAAACCGCGCGCGATCCGGCTCATCGACCAGATGGAACCCGCGGCGCGCGGCGTCTACGGGGGCGTCGTCGGCTATTTCGACCTGTCCGGCGACGCGGACCTGGCCATCGCGATCCGCACCGCGTGCCTGCGCGGGGGTGTGGCCTCCGTCCAGGCGGGGGCGGGGCTGGTGGCCGACTCCGTGCCCGCCACGGAGTACGAGGAGACGCGCAACAAGGCGGCTGCGGCCCTGTCCTCGGTCCTATGCGCCTCGATGCTCGCCACGGTTTGCGCAGATCCGGATGATGGCCCCGATTCGGGTGGGGGGCGGGACCGCGGCTAGCATCAGGGAACAGCTCCCGAGCGGAAGGACTGACGGATGACCGTCCTCGACGACATCATCGCCGGGGTCCTTGAGGACCTTCGCGAGCGGCAGTCGGCACTCTCCCTGGACGAGGTGAAGGCCCGGGCCCGACGGGCCCCCGATGCGCGCGACGCCCTGGCGGCGCTGCGCGAGCACGACGGGGCCGTGTCGATCATCTCCGAGGTCAAACGCTCCTCGCCCTCGAAGGGCTTCCTGGCGGAGATCCCGGAGCCAGCGCAGCTGGCAGCCCTCTATGAGAAGGGCGGGGCCACCGCGATCTCGGTGCTCACCGAGGCCCGCCGATTCCACGGGTCCCTGGCGGACCTGGACGCGGTGCGCGCGGCGGTGGACATCCCGGTCCTACGCAAGGACTTCGTGGTCACGCCCTACCAGGTCCACGAGGCGCGCGCCCACGGGGCGGACATCGTCCTGCTCATCGTCGCGGCGCTGGAGTCGCAGGCGCTGGTCTCGCTCATCGAGCGGGTCGAGTCCCTGGGCATGACGGCGCTGGTGGAGGTCCACTCCCGCCTGGAGGCACTGAGGGCGCTGGACGCGGGCGCGAGGGTCATCGGCGTCAACGCGCGCGACCTCACGACCCTCGACGTCGACCCGACGGTCATCGAAGAGGTCATCGACGTCATCCCGGAGGGGATCGTCGCGGTGGCCGAGTCCGGCGTGCACGGCCCCCACGATGTCTTCGAATATGCCCGCTGGGGCGCGGATGCGGTGCTGGTGGGCGAGGCGCTGGTCACCTCGGGAGACCCCGAGGAGGCTGTGTGCGACATGGTGAGCGCGGGGCAGCATCCGGCCCTGCGCGCGAACAGGAGGGCGCGCATGCGCGCCGCCAGGCAGGGGGAGTGACGTGGGTCTGGCCGACAAGGGAGGTCCGTACTTCGGCGAGTTCGGGGGGCGGTTCGTCGCCGAGCCGCTGATGGGGACGCTGGAGGAACTTGATGAGGCCTGGCAGCGGCTATGGCATGACGCCGGCTTCCGCGCCCGCCTGGACGACCTGCTGGTGAACTACGCGGGACGGCCGTCCCTGCTCACGGAGGTCCCCCGTTTCGCGGCGGACCTGGGCGGGGTTCGCGTGTTCCTCAAGCGCGAGGACCTCAACCACACGGGCTCCCACAAGATCAACAACGTGCTCGGCCAGGCGCTGCTCACCCAGGAGCTGGGCAAGACGCGCGTCATTGCGGAGACCGGGGCGGGCCAGCACGGCGTGGCCACCGCGACGGCGGCCGCCCTGCTGGGACTGGACTGCACGATCTACATGGGTCGAGAGGACACCGAGCGCCAGCACCTCAACGTCGCGCGGATGCAGATGCTGGGCGCAGAGGTCGTGGCCGTCACCCAGGGGTCGCAGACGCTCAAGGACGCCATCAACGAGGCGTTCCGGGACTGGGTGACCAACGCGGAGACGACGAACTACATCTTCGGCACCGCGGCGGGCCCTCACCCGTTCCCGACCATGGTCCGCGACCTTCAGCGGGTCATCGGCGATGAGGCGCGTTCCCAGATCCTCGGACGGACCGGGCGGCTGCCCGACATGGTCTGCGCCTGCGTCGGGGGAGGGTCGAACGCGATCGGCACGTTCACGGCGTTCCTCGACGATGCCGACGTGGAGCTCATCGGATGCGAGGCCGGGGGCGAGGGCGTGGCGACGGGCCGTCACGCGGCCTCGATCACGGCGGACCAGACGGGCGTGCTGCACGGAGCGCGCACCTTCGTCCTCCAGGACCGCGACGGCCAGACCAAGCCGTCCCACTCGATCTCGGCGGGCCTGGACTACCCTGGCGTGGGGCCCGAGCACGCGTGGCTGTCCAGAACGGGACGCGCCCACTATCGGCCCGTCGACGACGCACCGGCGATGGACGCCTTCCTGCGTCTGTCGCGAACGGAGGGCATCATCCCCGCGATCGAGTCCTCGCACGCCCTGGCGGGCGCCCGCCAATGGGCCCTCGAGCGGGTGGCGTCCCATGGCGGGCCTTTCGAGGGCGACGAGGCGCCGATCGTCCTGGCATGTCTGTCGGGGCGCGGGGACAAGGACGTCGACACGGCGGCGGCATGGTTCCGGCTGGGGGACGCGACGCTCCAGGTCATCGACCCGAGCGCCGTGTCGGGCGCATCACGGGGGACACGGCGTAGCGCAGACGGACAGGAGCGGGCATGACACGGGCGAGATCCAGCGCGGCCGCGATCGACGCGGCGGCGGGGCGCGGGGACGCGGCCCTCATCGGCTACCTTCCCATCGGTTTCCCGAGCGTCGAGGACTCCATCCGGGCCGGCAAGGTCCTCGCTGACAGCGGCGCGGACGTCCTGGAGCTGGGCTTCCCCTATTCCGATCCCGGGATGGACGGGCCCACGATTCAGCGGGCGACGGTCGCGGCGCTGGAGCACGGCACGCACCTGGAGGACCTGCTGCACGCGGTCGACGAACTGACCTCCTACGGCATCGCGACGCTGTCGATGACCTACTGGAACCCGATCGAGTGGTACGGCGTGGAGCGTTTCGCCCGCGACTTCGCGGCCGTCGGCGGCGCGGGGCTCATCACGCCGGACCTGCCTCCCGAGGAGGGCCAGGAGTGGGAGACGGCCGCGCAGGCCCACGGGCTGGAGCGGGTGTACCTGGTCGCCCCGTCCTCGCCGGAGCACCGCCTGCGCCTCATCGCCTCCCATTCCCGCGGATGGGTCTACGCGGCCTCGACGATGGGGGTCACGGGGGCGCGGACGGTCGTCGACGACCACGCCCGGGCGCTCGTGGAACGCACGCGGGCGGCCGGCGCGCCGCGCGTGTGCGTGGGCCTCGGCGTGTCGACGGGATCCCAGGCCCGCGACATCGGGGCCTATGCGGACGGCGTGATCGTCGGATCGGCGCTGGTGCGCACGCTCTTCGACGTGGACACGGACCGAGGGCTGGCCGAGTTGGGCCGCCTCGCCCGCGACCTGGCGCAGGGCGTGCGGGGAGCGCGCCCATGACGGGGCCGATCGCCGCGGTGGTGGCGGCCGCCATCCCCTCTCCCCCCCGGGGCGTGTGGCACCTCGGCCCGATCCCGCTGCGCGCCTACGGGATCCTCATCGTCATCGGGATGATCGTCGCGGTGTGGTGGACGGCGCGGCGCTACGCCGAGCGCGGGGGCGACGGCGAGATCCTGTACGACGTGGCTCTGTGGGCGATCCCCCTGGGGATCGTCGGGGCGCGCCTGTACCACGTCGTCACCTCCCCCGACCAGTACTTCGGCGAGGGCGGGAATCCGGTGGAGATCCTCGAGATCTGGAAGGGGGGACTCGGGATCTGGGGCGGCGTGGCCGTGGGGGCGGTGGGCGCGTGGATCGCCATGCGGCGCGCGCACCAGCGTTTCGGCCCGCTCGCGGACTCGATCGCGCCGGCCCTGCTCGTCGCGCAGGCGATCGGGCGGTGGGGCAATTACTTCAACCAGGAGCTCTTCGGGGCGTCCACGACACTGCCGTGGGGTCTGCGCATCGACGACACCCATCTGCCCGCCGGCTACCCGTCGGGGACACTGTTCCATCCGACCTTCCTCTACGAGTGCCTGTGGAACCTCCTCATGGCGGCGCTCATCGTCTGGGTCGACCGGCGCCGCACCTTCCGGTCCGGCCAGGTCTTCGCCCTCTACCTCATGGCATACACGGCCGGGCGCGTGTGGATCGAGATGCTCCGTATCGACACCGCCCAGCATGTCCTGGGCCTGAGGCTCAACGTGTGGACCTCCATCGTGGTCTTCCTCCTCGGCCTCGTCCTGTTTCTGGCCGCCGGGCGCATCGGGGCGCCAACCCGGCTCACCCCCGCCGAGCACGAGGCCGCGATGGAGCGCCGGGCCAGTCGCGCCGTCCAGTCCTCCGGGGCGGACGCCGCCCCGCCCCAGACGCCTCTCCCGCGACTCCGTGACGAACCGGACACGGCGGGAGAGACGCCGGGGGATCGGTGAGGATCCGCGCCGACTCGGGACCGATGCGGGCCTGAGCGGGGACGGGACCTTCCTCCCAGAGGGCCCCCGGTACCGGTAGACTGAGTGCCATGCGCCGAGCGAAAATCGTATGCACACTGGGTCCGGCCACGGAATCACCGGAACAGGTCCAGGCACTGGTCGACGCGGGGATGGACGTGGCGCGGATCAACCGCTCCCACGGCACGACCGAGGAGCAGGAGGTCGTCATCGAGCGCATCCGGCGCGCGGCCTCGACCTCGGGCCGGGCGGTGGCCATTCTCGTGGACCTCCAGGGACCGAAGATCCGCCTGGAGACCTTCAAGGACGGTCCCCAGCAGCTCAATGTGGGCGATGTCTTCACGATCACCATCGAGGACGTCGAGGGCACGAAGGAGCGCGTGGGAACGACCTTCAAGGGCCTCCCCGGGGACTGCAGCCCCGGCGATCTCCTGCTCATCGACGACGGTAACGTCGCGGTGCGCGTCGTCGAGGTCACTGGCACGGATGTGGTCACCCGCGTGGAGGTGCCCGGAGTGGTCTCGGACCACAAGGGCCTCAACCTTCCCGGCGTCGCCGTGTCGGTGCCCGCCCTGTCGGAGAAGGACCGCGATGACCTGCGCTGGGGGCTGCGCATCGGCGCGGACTTCATCGCCCTGTCCTTCGTGCGCTCGGCCACCGACATCGATGACGTCCACCAGATCATGGACGAGGAGGGCGTCCACCGCCCGGTCATCGCGAAGATCGAGAAGCCGCAGGCCGTCGACGCCATCGAGGAGATCGTCGAGGCTTTCGACGGCATCATGGTCGCCCGCGGCGACCTGGGCGTGGAGATGCCCCTCGAGGCGGTCCCCCTGGTGCAGAAGCGCGCCATCGAGCTCGCCCGCCGGGCAGCGAAACCGGTGATCGTCGCCACGCAGGTGCTGGAGTCGATGATCAAGAACCCGCGGCCCACCCGCGCGGAGGCCTCCGACTGCGCGAACGCGATCCTGGACGGGGCGGACGCGGTGATGCTGTCGGGGGAGACCTCGGTGGGCGCCTACCCGATCGAGGCAGTGCGCACCATGGCCCGCATCGTGGAGAACACCGAGGAGAACGGCGGGGAGCGCATCGCCCCCCTGGGCGCCTACGTCGTCGATCGGGCCTCGGTGATCTGCGAGGCCGCGGCCCACGTGGGAGAGCGCCTGGACACGAAGTTCCTCGTGACCTTCACGCAGTCCGGCTCCTCGGCCCGACGCCTGTCGCGTCTGCGCAGCCCGATCCCGATGCTCGCGTTCACTCCGTTGGAGGAGACCCGGCGCCAGCTCGCCCTGTCCTGGGGGGTGCAGACCTACCGGGTCCCGGCGGTCCGCCACACCGATGACATGGTGTGGCAGGTCGACCAGGTCGCCCAGTCGGCGCATCTGGCGGACCGGGGGGACAACCTGGTGATCGTCGCGGGGATGCCGCCGGGGATCTCCGGATCGTCGAACCTGGTCCGCGTGCACACCGTCGGCGATCAGGTCGACTATGTGATCGGGGGCTCGCAGGCGGAGTGATCCGCGGGAGCCGGGGCGGCGTCCGAGGGGCGCCGCCCCCTCCCAGCCCTCGTCGACGAGGGCGTCCTCGGCTCGGCACGCCGATGTGCCAGGCCGTGGTCGGCAGACGTGATCCGCAGTGCGGCGGACGGCGCGCTTGCCCGATGGCGGCGGGCATGGAATAATGAACTCTTCGGTTGCGTTCAACCGAATGGTGTCCCACTTCGAGGCCCGACGGCGAGAGCCTGGAGGCAGGACGCGAATAACGCGTGAGCTGCCGCTGGTTGCCTGTGCTCCATCTGCACATACCAGCGACGGCGTCCGAGGAAGAGGAAGGAGAAGAGATGATGATGAATACGATGAACATGCCGCAGACGGTATCCGTCCACGACCGCCACAGCGGGCGTCAGGCCAACAACGTGTTGGCCGACCACTTGGCGGACGCGGTGCGTCCCTGGTTCGAGGACTGGTCGGACGCTGATATCCGCAATGCGATCGAGGCCCTGCGCGAGCCGGGACGACGCGAGGCGGCCGCCGACTATCTCGGCCTGGAGCTGATTCCAGCGGCCTGAGGAACTGCGATCGCCACGCTCGTGGCGTGATCGGACGGGGAGAGGCCCGGCGCCTGTGAGCGCCGGGCCTCTCCCCGTGCGTCGAGGGAGTCCTCCCGGCTGCCGTCTGAGCGCATCCTCTCGCCATCAGATACCCCATGGGGGTATATTGACATCGGGTGCGGCGACCGATCGGCCCGAGAGGGAGAACGACGTGCATGACGAGGACGTTCACGATGGAACTGCCGGCCACGCCGGGATGACGGACCATGCCCACAGGGACCACGTCCACATGAGCCATGGGGGAGGCGAACATGGGAGCATGGGGCGCACCGGTCACGGCGGGCACGTCGCCGGGTTCCGGCGGCTCTTCTGGATCATGCTCGCCCTCGCGCTGCCGGTCGTCGGGTTCTCCCCGGCCTTCGCGATGATCGCGGGCTACACAGTGCCCGCCACGGGACCGATCCCCTGGATCCCGCCGGTCGTCGGCACGGCGATGTACCTGTGGGGCGGCCGGCCGTTCCTGACGGGCGCGGTCTCGGAGCTCCGCTCCCGCCGACCGGGGATGATGACGCTGATCGCATTGGCGATCACGGTCGCCTTCCTCGCCTCCTGGGGCGCGGACCTCGGCATCCTCGACGACGCGCTCGACTTCTGGTGGGAGCTGGCCCTCCTCATCGTCATCATGCTCCTGGGCCACTGGATCGAGATGCGCTCCCTGGCCCAGACGACCTCGGCGCTGGACTCCCTGGCGGCGTTGCTCCCGGACCGGGCGGAACGGATCGAGGGGTCGGCCACCGTCACGGTCCCCCCGGACGAGCTGGCTGTCGGGGATGTCGTGGTGGTCCGCCCCGGCAGCCGGGTACCGGCCGATGGCGTGATCGTCGCGGGAGCCGCCGCCCTCGACGAGTCGACGATCACCGGCGAGTCGCGCCCGGTCCGGAGGGCGCAGGGCGATCCGGTGGTGGCCGGCACGGTGGCGACCGACTCGGGGCTCCGGGTGAGGGTCGGCGCGGTCGGCGACGACACGGCGCTGGCCGGCATCCGGCGGCTCGTGGCCGACGCTCAGAACTCGACGTCGCGCGCGCAGCGGATCGCCGACCGCGCTGCGGCGCTGCTGTTCTGGTTCGCCCTGGCCGCGGCGGCGATCACGGCGGCGGTCTGGGCGCTCGCCGGACGGCCGGACGACGCGGTGATCCGAGCCATCACGGTCCTGGTCATCGCCTGCCCGCACGCCCTCGGGCTCGCCATCCCCCTGGTCGTCTCGATCGCCACGGAGCGGGCGGCCCGCGTCGGCATCCTCGTCAAGGACCGGCTGGCGTTGGAGCGGATGCGCACCGTCGACACTGTGCTCTTCGACAAGACGGGCACGCTCACCCTGGGCACGCCGGTGGTCACGGATGTCCTGGCGTCCCCGGGCGCCGACCTCGACGCCGGGGCCCTCATCGCGCTCGCCGCGGCCGCCGAGTCCGACTCCGAGCATCCGCTCGCCCGGGCGATCCTCGCCGAGGCCGACCGGCGCCGAGCGCGCCCGCACCCGGCCGCGGACTTCCAGTCGTCTCCGGCGTTCGGCGTCAGGGCCACGGTGGACGGGCGGGTCGTCGAGGTCGGCGGCCCCGCCCTGCTGGCGCGCGACGGTCTCGCGCCGCTCGGGGCGACGGTCGGGTGGGACGCCAGAGGCGCGACGGTGCTGCACGTGGTCCTCGACGGGCGTGTGGTCGGGGCGATCGCGCTGGCCGACGGGGTGCGTCCCGAGTCCCGTCGTGCGGTTGGGTCATTGCGCGCCCGGCATCTCCGCGTCGTGATGGTCACCGGAGATGCGGAGGCGGTGGCGGCCTCGGTCGCCGGGGAACTCGGGATCGACCGCTATGTCGCAGGTGTACGGCCGCAGGACAAGGCCTCCGTCGTGTCCGCCCTTCAGGAGGAGGGTCGTACGGTCGCGGTGGTCGGGGACGGCGTGAACGACGCGCCCGCGCTGGCGACAGCCGATGTCGGCATCGCGATCGGGGCGGGCACGGATGTCGCGATCGCCTCGGCCGGGGTGATCCTGGCCGGCGACGATCCGCGATCGGTCCTCTCGGTCATCGAGCTGTCGCGCGCCGCCTACCGGAAGATGCGGCAGAACCTGTGGTGGGCGGCCGGGTACAACCTGGTCGCGGTGCCCCTCGCGGCCGGGGTGCTCGCCCCGATCGGGTTCGTCCTGCCGATGTCGGTGGGCGCGATCCTCATGTCGCTGTCCACAGTCATCGTCGCCCTCAACGCCCAGGTCCTGCGCCGCCTCGACCTGCGGCCGGACGCCGGGGCGGAGGGGGCGGCGGGCGAGTGAGAAACCGCACGATCCGCGCTCATCGGGGCGGAGGGACGCGCGTTTTCGCTGGCCGGCCCGCGCTGCGCGAGATCGCGAGCGTGCCACGCCGCGCGCCGCACGCCCTGCGCCGGACCGATGGGTCCGTGCCCTGAGCCCACGTCTTCGCAGGTCATGAGCTGTTCTGATACTCTTGGGGGGTACCCCGGGTGGGATTCGAACCCACAACAAGCCGGGTTTGAGCCGACCGCCTCTGCCAGTTGGGCTACCGGGGCTGCACGTGAGCGCGGACCCAAGGATAGGATAGCGTCCGTTGAGCGAACAATTTGAGGATCACAGATGACTGCAGATGAGAGCGCACCCCGCAGGGTGCTGGTGGCTGAGGACGAAACCCTCATCCGCCTGGATATTGTCGAGACGCTGACGGGCGCGGGCTATGAGGTCGTCGCCGAGGCCGGGGACGGCGAGGAAGCCGTCAAGCTCGCCCTCGAGTTCGAGCCCGACCTGTGCGTCATGGACGTCAAGATGCCGAAGATGGACGGCATCACGGCCGCCGAGAAGATCCTCAAGGAGATCTCGTGCGCCGTGGTCATGCTGACGGCCTTCAGCCAGACGGAGCTGGTGGAGCGCGCTCGCGACGCGGGCGCGATGGCCTACGTCGTCAAGCCGTTCAGCCCGGCCGACCTGATTCCGGCGGTCGAGATCGCGGTGTCGCGCCACCAGGAGATCGAGTCCCTGGAGGACCAGATCGTCGACCTGCAGGAGCGCTTCGAGACTCGCAAGCGCGTCGACCGCGCGAAGGGCCTCCTCATGAAGAACATGGGGATGAGCGAGCCGGAGGCCTTCCGCTGGATCCAGAAGACCTCGATGGACCGCAGGCTGTCGATGCGCGAGGTGGCCGACGCCGTCATCGACCAGGTCAACGACTGACTCCGGCACCTTCCGCGTCCGGGGTCGGGCGCAGCTGAGGGGCTCCCCGGCCGATCCGGCCGGGGAGCCCCCTCGTCATGAGGGAGGAGCGGCGACCACGCGGTTCGACACGCGGGCACTGGAGATGAGACGCCCCTCCTCGTCGGTGATGTCGACGAGGTGGACAGTGGACGTGCGCCCGAGGTGGAGGGCGCGCGCGGTGGCGGTGACACGCCCGCCGGTCCCGGGACGCAGGTGCGAGATCGAGAGCTCCACGCCGACGGCCCGCGCGGAGGCGCCGGAGACGCGCCGGGCGTGCTCGGCGGCGGCCAGCGACGCGGCCGTCTCGGCAAGGGCGGCCGAAGCCCCGCCGTGGAGGACGCCGGCGGTCTGGAGGTTGCCCGCCAGCGGCATGATGAGCACGGCGCGCTCCGGGGACACGGCGACGACCTCGACGCCCATGCGTTCCATGAGGGTGCCCCGCCATGCCCCGGCCAGGGGCGCGGGTCCGGGGCGCGGCGTCTGAGGGCCGGCCTGGGGGGTGTCGCGGGGATGAGAGCTTGCCATGGACCTTAGGGTGGCACATGTGGAGCACACCGACACGGACCACCCGGACACACTGCTGATCATCGACGGCCACTCGATGGCCTTCCGCGCCTTCTACGCCCTGCCGGCCGACACGTTCACGACGACCACGGGCCAGCACACGAACGCGGTGTACGGCTTCGTCACGATGCTCCTCAAGCTGCTGGAGATGGAGAGGCCCACGCGCGTGGCGGTCGCCTTCGACGTCTCGCGCCATTCCTTCCGCACGGAGGAGTACCCGGAGTACAAGGGCACGCGAGGTGAGACCCCGCCGGAGTTCGTCGGCCAGGTGGAGCTCATCGGCGAGGTCCTGGACGCGATGGGGATCCGCCGGCTCACCAGGGACGGCTACGAGGCGGACGACATCCTGGCCACGCTGGCCACCGAGGCGGCCGCGCGCGGGTGGGACGTGCTGGTGGCCTCCGGCGACCGCGACTCCTTCCAGCTGATCTCCGATCGCGTCACCGTCCTCTACCCGGGCCAAGGGCCCGGCGACCTCCGCGAGATGACGCCCGAGGCGGTCCAGGAGAAGTACGGTCTGCCGCCGGCCCAGTACCCGGAGCTCGCGGCGCTGGTGGGGGAGACCTCCGACAACCTGCCGGGCGTTCCCGGGGTCGGGCCGAAGACCGCGGCGCAGTGGCTGGCCAAGTTCGGCGGCCTGGAGAACCTGCTGGCCCGCGCCGATGAGGTCGGAGGCAAGCGCGGCCAGGCGCTGCGCGACAACCTCGAGGAGGTGCGGCGCAACCGGAAGCTCAACCATCTCCTCACCGATCTGGACCTCGGCGTGGATGTCGAGGACCTGCGTCGGGGCCCCACGGACCGGCGCGCCGTCGAGGACCTCTTCGACGTCCTCGAGTTCACGGGGCTCCGCCGCAGGGTCCTGTCGGCCGCCGACATCGGGCTCGTCGCCGAGGAGGGCGCCGGGAACGGGTCCTCCGATGCCGCGGGGCCCCAGGAGGGCGACGGCGACGCGGAGGCGCGCGAGGACCTCTCCCTCACGGTCGTGGGCCCCGGCACCGACATCTCGGAATGGACGGCGCGAGTCGTGGGCCCTGCGGGCCTGTGGATCGACGGATCGCGCCGCCCGGGCAGCGGGGACGCCGAACGCGTGGCGCTGTCCGACGGCACGCGGGTCCTCGTCGCCGAGACCTCCGACCTGGAACCTGGCCAGGAGGCCGCGGTGGGCGAGTTCCTCGCGGACTATCCCGGTCTCGTGGTCCACGACGGCAAGGGCACGTGGCACGCGTTGCGCGGGCGGGGCTGGACCATGCACGCCCCGGCCTTCGATGTCGAGCTGGCCGCCTACCTCATCCGCCCCGAGCAGCGCGGCTATGCCATGGAGACCCTGGTCCAGCGCTATCTCGGCCGCGCGCCCGACCCGGCGGCCGCATCCGACGCGCTCTTCGAGCTGGGGGGTCCCGCCCCCGACGAGCCCGGGGCCCCGACCTCGGCCCAGACCGCGGCCGCGCGGGCGGCTCGGGCGTGTGTCGAGCTGTCGACCGCTCTGGCCGCGCTCCTCGAGGAGCACGAGGAGTCGCATCTCATGGGCGAGGTGGAGCTCCCGTTGCAAGGCGTCCTGGCGCGCATGGAGGACACCGGCATCGCAATGGACCCCGGGGTCCTCGACACGCTCCGCGGCGAGCTGTCCTCCGGGGTCGAGCGCGCCGCCTCCGAGGCGTACAAGGCGATCGGGAGGCAGGTCAACCTCTCCAGCCCCAAGCAACTGCAGGAGGTCCTCTTCGATCAGCTGAAGCTGCCGTACACGAAGAAGACGAAGACTGGCTACACGACGAATGCCGAGGCGCTCCAGGAGCTCTGGGTGCGCACGCAGGAACCCTTCCTCGAACACCTCCTCACCCACCGGGACCGGATCAAGCTGCTTCAGATGGTCGAGAGCCTGCAGGCCGCGATCTCGCCGGACGGCCGGATCCACACGACGTTCTCGCAGGTGGTGGCGGCTACGGGGCGGCTCGCCTCCTCGGACCCGAATCTGCAGAACATCCCCGCGCGCACCGCCGACGGGCGGCGCATCCGTCACGCCTTCGTGGCGGGGAGGGGTTTCGAGTCGCTGCTGTCGGCGGACTACTCCCAGATCGAGATGCGGATCATGGCCCACCTGTCCCGCGACGCCGGCCTCATCGAGGCCTTCAACTCCGGGGAGGACCTCCATCGCACGATGGCCTCGATGGTCTTCGGGACCCCAGTCGAGGATGTCTCGCCCGACCAGCGCACGCGCATCAAGGCGACGTCCTACGGCCTGGCGTACGGCCTGTCCTCTTATGGCCTGTCCCAACAGCTGGGGATCCCGGTGCCGGAGGCCGCCGAGCTCCGGGAGCGGTACTTCGAGCGGTTCGGCGGCGTGCGCGACTACCTCGCCGGCCTCGTCGCCCAGGCCAGGCGTGACGGGTACACGCAGACGATGTTCCATCGCCGCCGCTATCTGCCGGATCTGAGCTCGGAGAACCGGCAGCGCCGCGAGATGGCGGAGCGGGCCGCGCTCAACGCCCCCATCCAGGGCTCCGCCGCCGACATCATCAAGATCGCGATGGTGCGCGTGGATGCGGCGCTGCGTGAGGCGGGGCTCTCCTCGCGGCTGCTCCTGCAGATCCACGACGAGCTCATCATCGAGGTCGCCCCCGGGGAGGTCGGGGACGTCACCCGCATCGTCTCGGAGGGGATGGCTTCCCCGGTCCATATGGACGTGCCGCTTGAGGTCGCGATCGGGGTCGGGCACTCATGGATGGAGGCCGCCCACTGAACGGGTTCTTCGGGGACGCGCCACCTGCTAGACTCGACCCGGTGTGCGCGCATCCGCCCGGTCCGTCGGGCCGCGCGCGCCCGCTGGTTCTGTCCACCTACTACATCGTCCGTCCGGAGAACACAACTACATGACCACCTCCACCGCGCAACCGAGCACCGGCACTCCTCAGGTTGCAGTGAACGACATCGGGTCCGAGGAGGACCTGCTTGCCGCCATCGACAAGACCATCAAGTACTTCAATGATGGCGACATCGTCGAGGGCACAGTCGTCAAGGTCGACCACGATGAGGTCCTCCTCGACATCGGGTACAAGACCGAAGGCGTCATCCTCTCCCGCGAGTTGTCCATCAAGCACGATGTCGACCCCGACGACGTCGTCTCCGTGGGCGATGAGATCGAGGCGCTCGTCCTCCAGAAGGAGGACAAGGAAGGGCGTCTGCTCCTGTCCAAGAAGCGCGCCCAGTACGAGCGCGCCTGGGGCAAGATCGAGAAGATCAAGGAGGAGGACGGCGTCGTCACCGGCACCGTCATCGAGGTCGTCAAGGGCGGCCTGATCCTGGACATCGGACTGCGCGGGTTCCTCCCCGCCTCCCTCGTGGAGATGCGCCGCGTGCGCGACCTCCAGCCCTACATCGGGCGCGAGCTCGAGGCGAAGATCATCGAGCTGGACAAGAACCGCAACAACGTGGTGCTCTCACGCCGCGCGTGGCTCGAGCAGACCCAGTCGGAGGTCCGCACGAACTTCCTCCACACCCTGCAGAAGGGGCAGGTCCGCAAGGGCACGGTCTCCTCGATCGTCAACTTCGGCGCCTTCGTCGACCTCGGCGGCGTGGACGGCCTGGTGCACGTCTCCGAGCTCTCCTGGAAGCACATCGACCACCCCTCCGAGGTCGTCGAGGTCGGCCAGGAGGTCACGGTCGAGGTCCTCGACGTCGACCTGGACCGGGAGCGCGTGTCGCTGTCGCTCAAGGCCACCCAGGAGGATCCGTGGCAGGCCTTCGCCCGCACCCACGCGATCGGGCAGGTCGTGCCGGGCAAGGTCACGAAGCTGGTCCCCTTCGGCGCGTTCGTCCGCGTCGAGGACGGCATCGAGGGCCTGGTCCATATCTCCGAGCTGGCGCAGCGCCACGTCGACCTTCCCGAGCAGATCGTCAAGGTCGGCGAGGAGGTCTTCGTCAAGGTCATCGACATCGACCTGGAGCGCCGCCGCATCTCGCTGTCGCTCAAGCAGGCCAACGAGGGCGTCGATCCGAATTCCGACGAGTTCGACCCGTCGCTGTACGGCATGGCCACGGAGTACGACGAGAACGGCAACTACAAGTACCCCGAGGGCTTCGACCCGGAGACCCAGGAGTGGATGGAGGGCTACGAGGCTCAGCGCGAGGCCTGGGAGGCCGAGTACGCGGAGGCCCAGGCCCGCTGGGAGGCCCACAAGGCCCAGGTCGCGCGCGCACTGGACCGCGATCGCGAGTCGGTGGGCTCCGTCGAGGATCAGGCCTCCTACTCCACGCCGGTCGACAACACCGGGACCCTGGCCTCCGACGAGGCCCTGGCCGCGCTGCGTGAGAAGCTCACCAGCAACAGCTGATCCGGTGTCGGGCGACGCCTCCCGGTGGCGCCCGACGGACGCGGTCGCGGGGCCCCCCCCCCCGGGGGGGGGCCACCTCCCCTCGGGGTGGTGCCCGCGACCGTCTCGTCATGGCATCATGGGCGCCGGGCGGACGGACGATGGGAGGGCGACGCGGTGCTGGTGTTGGTGACGGCGTTCGAGCCCTTCGGGGGGCTCGCGGTGAACGCCTCGTGGGAGGCGGTGTCGCGTCTCCCGGATGCGGTCCCCGACGGGGCAGGCGGCCAGGTCCATGTCAGCCGTGCCCGGCTCCCGGTCTCCTTCGCCCGCGCCGGGACGAGGATCGTCGAGCTCATGGACGACCTGCGACCGGATGCGGTGGTCTGCGCGGGCGTCGCCCGGGGGCGGCGGACGGTGACCGTCGAGCGGCGCGCGGTCAACACGATGACGGGCCGGATCCCCGACAACGACGGGTTCCGCCCCGACGGGGAGCCGGTGCTCCGCGGGGAGGCGGACCGGCTGAGCGCGACGCTGCCGGTGGACGACCTGGTCGGCGCCGTCCGAACCGCAGGCGTCTCGGCCGATCCCAGTGAGGATGCGGGCCTCTTCGTCTGCAACGCGACCTACTACCGCGCGCTCGCCCAGGCGGACGTCCGGGCGGCCGAGGGCGGTGTCCGTGTCCCGGGCGTCGTCTTCGTCCATGTGCCCGGCGAGGAAGAGCTGCCGCCCGACCGGTGCGCTCGAGCGCTTCGGGCGGTGGTGGAGGAGACGGCCCGCGGCCTGCGGGCCGGCGCGTCGACGGGGTCCAGCGGAGTGGGCGCGGTGCTCGCGCGCGGCGGCGCGGCCGCCACGCGGCTGCGGTCCCTCCCGCGCGTCGGGGGCCGGGCCCTGCGCCTCGGGATCTCCGGCGGCGTGGGAGCCGGGAAGTCGACGGTCGCCGAGGTGTTCCGGCGGCGCGGCGCCGTCGTGGCCGACGCCGACGAGCTGTCGCGACGGGTCGTCGAACCGGGGGCACCGGGTCTCGCCCAGGTGGTCCGGGCCTTCGGCAGCGGGGTCCTGCGACCGGACGGGACGCTCGATCGGGGGGCCCTGGCGCGCCTCGTGTTCTCCGACCCACGGGCGCGGGCCCGCCTCGAGGGTATCGTCCATCCCCTGGTGGGACGCGCCGCGCGGGCGGAGCTCGCCGGGGCGCTCGCGGGGGGGATGGCCGTCTACGACGTCCCGCTGCTGGCGGAGACGGGGATGCAGGGCCTCTTCGACGCGGTCCTCATGGTCGACGCTCCGCTGGAGGCGAGGCTGGACCGGCTGCGCGCGCGGGGGGTGGAGCCCGGTGACGCCAGGCGCCGCATCGCCGCGCAGGCGGACACCGATCGGCGCCGGGCGCTCGCCTCGATCTGGATCGACAACGCCGGCACCGCCGGTGACCTGGCGGCGGTGGCGGAGGACGTCATCGACCGTTGGCTGACGTGAGGGGCCCGGCTCCCCGGCGGCGGGGCCGCCCTCGAAGATGCCCATGGCGTGGCCTACGGTGAGACGCATGAGCACGAACACGCGTGTCCTGCGCCAGGAGAACCCTTTCCAGGTCGTCTCGGACTACTCGCCCGCAGGCGACCAGCCCACCGCGATCAACGAGCTGGCCGAGCGCCTCCAGGCGGGGGAGCAGGACATCGTCCTCATGGGCGCGACGGGGACCGGGAAGACCGCCACGGCGGCCTGGCTCATCGAACGCGTCCAGCGTCCGACCCTGGTCATGGAGCCGAACAAAACGCTGGCGGCCCAGCTCGCCGCCGAGTTCCGCGACCTCCTGCCCCGCAACGCGGTCGAGTACTTCGTCTCCTACTACGACTACTACCAGCCGGAGGCCTACGTCCCCCAGACCGACACCTACATCGAGAAGGACTCCTCGATCAACGACGAGGTCGAGAGGCTGCGCCACTCCGCGACGAACTCCCTGCTCACCCGGCGGGACACGGTGGTCGTGTCCTCGGTGTCCTGCATCTACGGCCTGGGCACGCCCGAGGAATACGTCGCGCGCATGGTCGAGCTCTCCCGGGGGATGCGCATCGACCGCGACCACCTGCTGAGGTCCTTCGTCGACATGCAGTACGCCCGCAACGACCTGGCGTTCACCCGGGGCACGTTCCGGGTGCGCGGGGACACGATCGAGATCATCCCCGTCTACGAGGAACTCGCGATCCGCATCGAGATGTTCGGCGACGAGGTCGACGGGCTCGCCGTCCTGCACCCGCTGACGGGCGACGTCATCCGCGAGGTCGACCAGGTCTACATCTTCCCCGCCTCCCACTACGTGGCCGGCGAGGAACGCATGGCCCGAGCCATCAGCGGCATCGAGGAGGAGCTGACGGACCGCGTCGCCTGGTTCGAGTCCCAGGGGAAGCTGCTCGAAGCCCAGCGGCTGCGCATGCGCACCACCTACGACCTGGAGATGATGCGGGAGATCGGGACCTGCTCGGGCATCGAGAACTACTCCCGCCACATCGACGGGCGCGGGCCCGGCACCCCGCCCCACACGCTGCTCGACTATTTCCCCGACGACTTCCTGCTCATCATCGACGAGTCCCACGTCACCGTCCCGCAGATCGGGGGCATGTTCGAGGGCGACATGTCGCGCAAGCGGACGCTGGTCGACCACGGGTTCCGCCTCCCCTCCGCCATGGACAACCGGCCCCTGAAATGGGATGAGTTCCAGGAGCGCATCGGGCAGACCATCTACCTGTCCGCCACCCCTGGGCCCTATGAGCTCGAACGCTCCGACGGGGTCGTCGAGCAGATCATCCGGCCGACCGGGCTGGTGGATCCGAAGATCGTCGTCAAACCCACCGAGGGGCAGATCGACGACCTGCTCGAGCAGGTGCGCGCGCGCGCCGAACGCGGCGAGCGGGTCCTGGTGACGACGCTGACGAAGAAGATGGCCGAGGACCTCACCACCTATCTCGCCGAGCGCGGCGTGCGCGTGGAGTACCTGCACTCCGATGTGGACACCCTCCGGCGCGTGGAGCTGCTGCGCGAGCTGCGCCAGGGCAAGTTCGACGTCCTTGTCGGCATCAACCTGCTGCGGGAGGGCCTGGACCTGCCGGAGGTCTCCCTCGTGTCGATCCTGGACGCCGACAAGGAGGGGTTCCTCCGCTCGACCCGTTCACTCATCCAGACCATCGGGCGCGCGGCGCGCAACGTGTCGGGCGAGGTCCACATGTACGCCGATGAGATCACTGACTCGATGCGGGCGGCCATCGACGAGACCGAACGGCGCCGCGCCCGGCAAATCGCCTACAACGCCGAGCACGGCCTGGATCCCCAGCCGCTGCGCAAGAAGATCTCCGACGTCACGGACATGCTCGCCCGGGAGCAGATCGACACCGAGGCGCTCCTCGCCGGCGGCTACCGGCGGGAGCGCTCCGGCCGTCCGATCGGTCACGCTCGGGCGTCGGAGGAGACACTGGCCGACGCCCGGAGCGCCCGGGAGCGTCTGGGCCGCGCAGCAGAGGAGGATCTCGTCGCACTCATCGAGGATCTGTCCGCCCAGATGCGAGCCGCCGCGGAGGACCTGCAATTCGAGGTCGCGGCGCGCCTGCGCGACGAGGTCGCCGACCTGAAGAAGGAGCTGCGCCAGATGCGCCGGGCGAATTGAACGGCCGGGCGCGCCCGGGAGGGAGGGGGCGGCCGGGCCGGGGTAGACTGGTGCCCCGAGGGGAGTAATCCCGACAAGCGCGACGCCGTCATCTCGGCTGATCGGTCCCGGCTCCGCCGGACACGGACTGCTCGGCGTCGCCACCCGGCACCTGGCGGGTGGGAACAGACCTCGATCAGGCTCCCACAATCCGAGAGGTTCTCCGTTGCAAGTACACGTGCTGGGCTGGATCGGCCTTGCCATCGTCGTCATCGCTCTCATCACCGTCGACATGGTCGGCCATGTCCGGAAGGCCCACACCCCCACGATGAAGGAGGCGGCGACGTGGACACTCGGCTACGTCGCACTGGCCCTGGCCTTCGGGCTCGTCATCTGGGGGGTCTACGGCGGCGCCTACGCCGGTGAGTACTACGCGGGGTGGATGACCGAATGGTCGCTTTCGCTGGACAACCTGTTCGTGTTCATCATCATCATGAACTCCTTCCGGGTACCCCGCGAGTACCAGCAGAAAGCGCTGATGTGCGGCATCATCATCGCCCTCGTCCTGCGTCTCATCTTCATCCTCATCGGCGCCGCCCTCATCGAGCGCTTCTCCTGGATCTTCTTCCTCTTCGGCGCCTGGCTGCTGTGGACCGCTTACTCCCAGGTGCGCCAGGGGACCGGGGTGGAGGAGCCGGAGGACGAGGAGTACCGCGAGAACAAGTTCGTTCGCACGATCCGCCGCGTCTTCCCCGTCACGGACGGCTTCGTCGGCGACCGCTTCCTCCACCGCCACGGCGGCAAGACCTACCTCACGCCGCTGCTGCTCGTCGTGCTGGCGCTGGGCTCCGCCGACCTCATGTTCGCCTTCGACTCGATCCCCGCCATCTTCGGACTCACCAAGGAGGCCTACCTGGTCTTCGCCTGCAACGCCTTCGCGCTGCTGGGGCTGCGCCAGCTCTACTTCCTCATCGACGGGCTCATGGAGCGCCTGGTCTACCTCCACTACGGGCTGGCCGTGATCCTCGCCTTCATCGGCGCAAAGCTGATCCTCCACGCGCTGCACGAGAACACGCTGCCCTTCATCAACGGCGGGCAGGGGCTGGAAGGGGTCCCCGACATCGGCATCCCCGTGTCGCTCGGCGTCATCGCGGGGACCCTCGTCATCACGGTCCTCGCCTCGGTGCTGAGATCGCGGTCCCTGCGGCAGTCGGAGGCGGCGGCGACCGAGGACGTCCTCACGGAGCGCTGAGTGGAGACCGGGCTCACCGCGGCGCAGGTCGAGGAACGCCGGCGCCTGGGACGCACGAATGCCGTGCGGTCCCAGACGTCGCGGTCGCTGGCCTCCATCGCGAGGGCAAACCTGGTGACGCTGTTCAACGCGATCCTGCTGATCGCGGTCGCAGTGGTGTTGGCCGTCGGCGAGCCCCAGGACGCCGTGTTCGGCTTCGTCATGGCGCTCAACGCGGTCATCGGGATCCTCTCCGAGTACCGGGCGGCCCGCACCCTGGACTCGCTGGCGATCCTCGACCGGCCCCGGGCAGCCGTCGTCCGAGACGGATCGGACGTCACGGTCCCGGTGGCCGATATCGTCCTCGACGACGTCGTCCACCTGGGACTCGGAGACCAGATCCCGGTGGACGGGACGCTCCTGGAGGCGCACGGCCTGGAGGTCGACGAGTCCCTGCTCACCGGCGAGTCCGCCCCCGTCCCGCATGCGGAGGGGGACCGGGTCCTCGCCGGGACCGCTGTGGTGGCCGGGCGGGCGCTGCTCCGCGCGACGGAGGTCGGCGAGGGCACCTACGCGCAGTCGCTGACCCGCCAGGCCCGGCGGTTCTCCCTGGCCGCATCCGAGATCCAGCAGGGCACGGATGCGGTGCTGCGCGTCATCTCGTGGGCGATCCTCCCCGTCGTCGTCCTCATGGTGTGGTCCCAGACGCGGGTCGCGGGGGGAACGGACTGGCGCCACGCGCTGGTCCTGGCGGTGGCCGGTGTCGTCGGCATGATCCCGCAGGGGCTCGTGCTGCTCACGTCCATGAACTTCGCCCTGGGCTCGGCGACGCTGGCGCGCCGGGGCGTCCTCGTCCAGGAACTCCCCGCGATCGAGGTCCTCGCCCGGGTCGACGCCCTGTGCGTCGACAAGACGGGGACCCTGACAACGGGCGGCGTGCGGGTCCGCTCGATCACCGGCGCCGCGGGGGGAGGCGCGCCGTCCCCGCAGGCCAGGGACGCCCTCGCCCATCTGGGCGCGCCGCGGGACAACGCGACCTCGCGCGCGATCGCCGACGTCCTGGGGCCGCCGGACGTTCCGGCGCCCGGGGCGCGACGGGAGTGGTCGGTCGCCTTCTCCTCGGCGCGCAAGTGGGCCGCCTGGGGGGACGGGCGCGAGGCGTGGGCGCTCGGCGCCCCGGAGATCGTGCTCGACGAGGCCGACCCGCGGGGCCGCGCGGCGCTGGAGCGCGCCGGATCCTGGGCGGGGGAGGGCCTTCGCGTCGTCGCGCTCGTGCGCGCTCCGGCGGCCTCGGCGCCCCAGGAGGCGCGCCTCCCCGGAGGGCGCGTCCCCGAGGCGCTTGTGGTCCTCGAGGAGGAGCTGCGCGCCGACGCTCCGCAGGCCCTCTCCTACTTCGCGGACCAGGGCGTCGGCGTGCGCGTGATCTCGGGGGACAATCCGGTGACGGCGGGGGCACTCGCCCGGGCGGCGGGGCTCAGACGGGGAGACGGCGGCGCCCTGCGGATCTGCGATGCGCGGACGCTGCCCGAGGACGCCGAGTCTGAGGCCTTCGCCGTCACCGTGGAGTCCCACGACATATTCGGGAGGGTCACCCCGGAGCAGAAACGCGCCATGGTGCGCGCCCTGCAGCGTCGGGGCCACACGGTGGCGATGACGGGCGACGGTGTCAACGACACGCTGGCGCTCAAGGACGCGGACCTGGGGATCGCGATGGGCAACGGGGCGTCGGCGACGAAGGCGGTCGCCCAGGTGGTGCTCGTGGGCAGCGAGTTCTCCGTCCTGCCCGGCGTGGTCGCGGAGGGACGGCGGATCCTGGCGAACATGGAACGCGTGTCGTCCCTGTTCCTGGCGAAGACGACCTATGCGGCGGTGATCGCGGTGCTGGCGGCGGTCGCCGGATGGACGTACCCCTTCCTGCCGCGCCACTTCACCTACATCGACGCGTTCACCATCGGGATCCCCGCGTTTGTCATCGCCCTGGGCCCCAACACACGCCGATACCGGCCCGGTTTCCTGCGGCGGACCCTGTCGCTGGCGGTCCCGGCGGGACTGGCGCTGTCCGCGGCGGCGCTGGGAGCCTACGCCCTGGCTGGACCGGGAACCGCGGCCGGGCAGACCCTGGCCGCGCTGACGCTCATCACCGGGGCGCTGTGGCTCGTCTCGATCACGGCCCGGCCTCTGGTCCCCTGGCGCGCGGCGCTGCTGGCCGCGATGGCGGGCGGGGCCGTCGCGGGCGTGTCGATCCCGTTCACTCGGGGCTTCTTCGCCCTCGAATGGCCGGAGCCGGGGCAGTGGCTCGTCGTCGGCGCGCTCGGAGCGGCGGCCTGCCTGGCGATCGAGGTCTGCCACCGGCTCGGGGGCCGCCTCAGACCAGGTCGCCCACGACGGGATCCCAGCCCCGGGCCTCCCGACGGGTGATCAGGCCGGCCACGTGGAAGGGATCCTCGGCCACGGCGTCAAGCGCGGCCTGGGCGGACTCGGCCCGGATGAGGAGCAGCGCGCCGGGGGCGCCGTCCGTCCACGGCCCCGAGGCGAGATCGACGCCCGCGCGATGGAGGGCACTGAGATGGGCCCGGTGCTCGGGGCGCAGGCGGGCGATCTCGTCGAGGCGCGAGGTGTCATAGGTGTAGGTGATCGCATAGAGTGCCATGGGCCCCACCGTACCCGCCCGGGGCCGGAGAGAAGGATCACGATGACCGCGGAACAGGCCCTCCGGCTGACGGTCGACGGACCCGGGGACGCGCCCGCCCTCGTGCTGGGACACTCGCTGGGATCCAGTCACATCATGTGGGACGACGTCGTCCCACTGCTGACGCCGCATCTGCGTGTCATCCGCTACGACCTGCCCGGGCACGGCGGCTCCCCGGTGCTGCGCGGCGAGGGGCCCCTCACGATGCGCCTGCTGACGGGGGCGCTGATACGGGCCCTGGACGCGGCGGGCGTTGGCGCGTTCCACCTGGGGGGCCTGTCCCTGGGCGGCCTGACGGCGCTCGCCCTGGCGGAGGCCGAGCCGGAACGGGTGCTCACCCTCTCGGTGATGAGTTCGGGACCGGTCAACCTGCCTTCCGAGGCCTGGTGGGACAAAGCGGCGCAGGTCCGCCGTGAGGGGACGGCGTCGCTGGCGGACGCGACGATGGACCGCTGGTTCTCGCCGGCGTTCTCCCGGGGCGCGGGCGGGGCATGGGTCCGGCGGATCCGGGAGGAGTTCCTCGGGTGCGACGACGAGGGATACGCCCAGTGCTGCGAGGTGCTCGCCGGCGCGGACGCCCGACCCGGGCTGGCGGCCCTGGCGATACCGACGCTGCTGGTGGCGGCCGAGGATGACGCCGGATTCGACTGGGCGGCGGCGGACGGGCTGGCGGCGCGGCTCCAGGCGGGCGCCTGCCCGGACATCCAAGTGGTCCGGGTGCCGGGCGCGCGCCACATGTCGGCCGTGGAGCAGCCCGAACGCATCGCCCGCGCCCTGCTGGCCCGCACGGGCGCCGGCCCGCTCTCCTGAAGCGCGTGGGGCTTGACGCCCGTGCGGCGCGGGCCCTCAGGAGATCGGGAACTCCGTGTCGAAGTCGTCGGCGTGCTCGCCGATGGTCGGCGTCCATTCGCGCACGCGGCGCTCGACGATGAAGCCGGCCTGGTTGAAGGGGTCGCCGTCGAGCAGGCTGAGCGCCTTCCGGGCGTTCGGAGCGCGCAGCATCAGGAGGGCGCCCTCGTTCATGGTGTCGTCGCGCAGGAACCCGGAGGCCACCAGGATGCCCTGCTCGTGCAGGCCCCGCAGGAACGTGCGGTGCGCCGGACGGTGGTCGCGGATGAGGGAGATCAGCGTCGGGTCGTAGGTGTACTCAATGACGTAGAGGGCCATGCCTCAATTATGGTCGGTGGACGCCCCGCAGGGAAAGGTTCCCCGTGCGTGGCGGGGAGAAGGCGGCGGTCCGAGAGCACCGGGCCCCCGGCCGGCACGTGGGATGGAACACCTGTACGAACCGGGTGTGCGCAACGTAGGATCGACGGGTGAATGACTCGCTGATCATCAGGGGAGCCCGCCAGCACAATCTCAAGGGCGTCGACCTGGAACTGCCGCGCGAGAAGATGATCGTCTTCACGGGACTGTCGGGGTCGGGCAAGTCCTCACTGGCCTTCGACACGATCTTCGCGGAGGGCCAGCGCCGCTATGTCGAGTCCCTGTCGTCCTACGCGCGCCAGTTCCTCGGGCAGATGGACAAGCCGGACGTCGACTTCATCGAGGGACTGTCTCCGGCGGTGTCGATCGACCAGAAGTCGACCTCCCGAAACCCCCGCTCGACGGTGGGCACGATCACCGAGATCCACGACTACCTGCGCCTGCTCTACGCGCGCGCCGGCATCGCCTACTGCCCGGTGTGCGGGGCCCGCATCCAGTCCCAGACCCCCCAGCAGATCGTCGACCGCGTCCTCGCCCTCCCCGAGGGCACGCGTTTCCAGGTGCTCTCGCCCGTGGTGCGCGGACGCAAGGGCGAGTACCAGGACCTCATGGACGACCTGCGCGGCCAGGGCTTCGCTCGCGCGATCGTCGACGGGGAGCAGATCCGGCTGGAGAATCCGCCGACCCTGGAGAAGAAGCTCAAGCACGACATCGAGGTCGTCGTCGACCGCTTGGTCGTGCGCGAGGGCATGCGCCAGCGGCTGACGGACTCGGTGGAGACCGCACTGGGCCTGTCCGACGGGCTCCTCGTCATCGACCAGGTCGACCGCGATCCGGAGGACCCGGACCGCCGCAGGCGCTTCTCGGAGAAACGATCCTGTCCGAACGACCACCCGTTGACGCTGGAGGAGATCGAGCCGCGCACCTTCAGCTTCAACGCGCCCTACGGGGCCTGCCCGGAGTGCATGGGCCTGGGTTCCCGGCTGGAGGTCGACCCGGACCTGGTGGTCCCCGACCAGGGGCTCAGCCTGGCCAAGGGAGCGGTGGCGCCCTGGAGCTCGAACCTCAAGTACCACCTGCAGCTGCTGCGCTCGCTGGGCAAGGAGATGGGCTTCACCGTCGACACCCCGTGGTCCGACCTGCCGAAGGAGGCGCGCGACGCGATCCTCTTCGGACAGGACTACGAGGTCAAGGTCAAGTTCCGCAACCGGTGGGGGCGGGAGCGCTCCTACACCACAGGGTTCGAGGGCGCGGTCAACTTCATCGAGCGCAAGCGCGAGGAGACCGAGTCCCAGTGGACCCTGGACCGGATGGACGCCTACATGCGCGAGGTGCCCTGCCCCGCCTGCCGCGGCGCCCGACTGCGTCCGGAGGTCCTGGCGGTGCGCGTGGGCGCGCTCAACATCGCCGAGCTCTCCGACCTGCCGATCTCCGAGGCGCGCGGCTACCTGGACGAGGTCGAGCTGGAGGATCGGGCGCGCACGATCGCCATGCCGATCCTCCACGAGATCCGGGCCCGCCTGGATTTCCTCGTCGACGTCGGGCTGTCCTACCTCACCCTCTCGCGCGGAGCCGGGACGCTGTCCGGTGGCGAGGCGCAGCGCATCCGCCTGGCCACGCAGATCGGATCCGGCTTGGTCGGCGTGCTCTACGTCCTCGACGAGCCCTCGATCGGCCTGCACCAGCGCGACAACCGCCGCCTCATCGAGACGCTGCAGCGCCTGCGCGACCTGGGCAACACCCTCATCATCGTCGAGCACGACGAGGAGACCATCGAGGCGGCGGACTGGGTCGTCGACATCGGGCCGGGAGCGGGGGAGCAGGGCGGCTGGGTCGTCCACTCGGGGACCGTGGAGGACCTCATGCGCAACCGGCGCTCGCTGACGGGGGACTACCTCTCCGGGCGCCGCCGCATCGAGACGCCCGAGGCTCGGCGTCCGATCGACCCGGGGCGGCGGATCGTCGTGCACGGCGCCCGCGAGCACAATCTCCGCGACATCACGGTCGGATTCCCGCTGGGCTGTCTCGTCGCGGTGACCGGCGTGTCCGGATCCGGCAAGTCCACGCTGGTCAACCAGATCCTCTATCGGTCGCTGGCCTCCCGGCTCAACGGCGCCAGGCTGGTTCCCGGGCGCCACACGTCGGTGACGGGGACGGACGGCCTGGACAAGGTCGTCCACGTCGACCAGTCGCCGATCGGTCGGACGCCGCGCTCGAACCCTGCCACCTACACCGGCGTCTGGGACCTCATCCGCAAGCTCTTCGCCGAGACCACGGAGGCGAAGGTCCGCGGCTACGGTCCGGGGCGCTTCTCCTTCAACGTCAAGGGCGGGCGCTGCGAGGCATGCAAGGGCGACGGGACGATCCGCATCGAGATGAACTTCCTCCCCGACGTCTACGTCCCCTGCGAGGTCTGCCACGGGGCCCGCTACAACCGCGAGACCCTCGAGGTCCACTACAAGGGCAAGACCGTGGCGGACATCCTGGCCATGCCGATCGTGGAGGCCGCGGAGTTCTTCGGCTCGATCCCCCGCATCGCGCGCCACCTCAACACCCTCGTCGAGGTCGGGCTGGGCTACGTGCGGCTGGGGCAGGCGGCGACCACGCTGTCGGGCGGTGAGGCTCAACGCGTGAAACTGGCTTCCGAGCTGCAACGCCGCTCGTCCGGGCGCACCGTCTACGTCTTGGACGAGCCGACGACGGGGCTGCACACGGAAGACATCCGCAAGCTCCTCCTCGTGCTGCAGTCCCTGGTCGACAAGGGCAACACCGTCATCGTCATCGAGCACAACCTCGATGTCATCAAATCCGCGGACTGGGTGATCGACATGGGTCCCGAAGGGGGATCCGGCGGAGGACAGGTCATCGCGGAGGGCACTCCCGAGGAGGTGGCCGAGTCCCCCGAGTCCTTCACCGGCGAATACCTGCGGACGGTGTTCGAACGCGACCGGAGGCGGCGCTCCGCCTGAGACGCGGTCAACGCAGGGCGAGCACCGGGCGGACGCTGAGCTCCTCCAGGGAGGTCGAGGGCGGCAGCTCGACGGCGAGGCGCACCGCCGCCGCGACGTCCCGGGCGTCCATATGCTCGGCGGGATCGTAGGCCCGGCCGTCCGACGCCTGGAGCATGGCCTGCATGTCGGTGTCGATGCGCCCGGGATGGATGGAGGTGACGCGCACCCGCCCCCGTTCCTCCTCCCGCAGGCACTCGGTGAGGCCCCTCAGCGCGAACTTCGCCGAGCAGTAGGCGGCGTCCCCCGGATGGCCCTGCAGGCCGGACCCCGAGTTGATGACGACGACGAGTCCGCCCGCCGCACGCAGGAGGGGCAGCGCCAGCCGGGTGAGGTCGGCGACGGCCACGACATCGACCTCAAGCATGCGCCGCCACTGCTCGCGCGGAGTCGAGGCGACGGTGCCGCGCCCGGCGATGCCGGCGTTGTGGACCAGGACGTCGAGGCGCCCCTGGGGCGCCACCTGCTCGGCGACGGCGCGCTCAAGCGACGCCGGATCGGCGAGGTCGGCGATGAAAGGACGGGCATCGGGCAGCTCGGCGGCGACAGCCTCCACGGAGACGGCATCGCGCCCGCCCACGAGGAGGCGATGGTCGGGCGCCAGGACGTCGGCGATGGCCCGACCCAGGCCCCGCGTCGCCCCGGTGACGAGCGCCACCGGTCGGACGGGCGTCGACGTCACCGCTGCTCTCCGTGGCCGTCGGAGGTGAGTTGTCCGGCGGCTTTTTCGGCTTCTCCTTGGGCGTACATGGTGTCGATCTCGGGGGCGAGGTCGCGCAGGACGGCGTTGCGTTTGAGTTTGAGGCTGGGGGTGAGGTAGCCGTTCTCGACG
>JALCNR010000011.1 GCA_022649165.1 Actinomyces sp. | reverse complement strand
GGCCGGGGTGTCGGTGCTAGGTTGGAGACGGCTTCGGTTCCGCAGAACGGCGTGATTCCGGCTTACATCTAAGGTACGAATCGTACATTAGATGTAACTTCTGACCTTATTCTTTGACGGTGATGTGCAGATGGTCGTAGTGGCCGCCGGTCACATCAGCCGGGTCGTGCATGCCGCCGCCGTTGTAGGGTCGCCACCCCTCCGAGTCCCGGCTCAGGGACCAGATTCTGCCTTGCCAGATCAGATACTCGACGCCGAGCGTGTCGGCGTTGTCCTTGAGCCAGTTGGTCGTCCGCCATCCCGCCTCCAACTGAGATGACGTGGGTCGGGTGCCGATGGGGTTGCCGAAGGTCACGTCGCACGCCCGTCCCAGGGGGTGCTCGGACTGCTGGCCGGGGCGCGGCGACCAGCACGCCCACGACGTGTCCGGGAACGCCGCCTTGGCCTGCTCCATGACATGGGCCATGCGCGCGGTGATCCGCCCCTCGCTGGTCGGATCGTCCACCAGCCGGCCCCCGTCCCCGCTGACCGGGGTAGCGGTGCCGCCGGGAGCGCTGGAGGAGCACCCGCTGCTGCTCCCGCCGGGGTTCTCGTTGCTGGTCTGGCTGGCCGCGCCGTGGGCTGTGAGCCACTGGTCGGGGTCGATGGGCTCGCGCCCGCCGGGCCGGACCTCGAAGTGCAGATGGGGTCCGGTGGAGCGGCCCGAGGAGCCGACCTCGCCGATATGCTGCCCGGCGGTGACCTTCTGCCCGACCGTGACGTGGATGCCGGTCTTCCACATGTGGATGTACCCGGTCGAGACCGGCCGGCCGTCGATGGTGTGGTCGATGACGATGTGCCCGCCCCACGCCTCGGAATATTCCGCGACCGCGACGATGCCGTCGGCGGCCGCGTAGATGGGGGTGCCGTCGGGGGCGGCGTAGTCGGTGCCCTCGTGCAGGCTCCGCTCGCCCGTGACCGGATGGGTCCGGTAGCCGAACGGCGAGGTCAGCACCCAGCTGCCCTCGGGTAGCGGGAACGCGACCCGCGAGGACTCGGGAATCGCCGCGTTCGGCTTGTCGTCGCTGCTGCTGGCGGCGGGCTTCGTGAGGGTGTCGAGGATAGTCTTGGCGGCGGGCTCGTAGTTCCGGTAGCGGTCCGGATAGGCCGAGACTTCGACGGCCTGGGCGCCCTGGCCCTTGTCCATCGTCTGCCAGCCCGGGATGTCCAGGAGCCCGCGCGGCGAGGGATAGTTCGGCCCCGTGGGTCCGCCGAAGAACGCCCGCACCTGATACGCCGGGTCCATGAGGTCCTTGACGCTGCCCCAGCCGGACTGGGGGCGCATCTGGAACAGGCCCAGCGAGTCGTGGTCCCCGCCGTCCCCGTCGTTCGGGTAGCCGGCGCTCTCGGGGTAGGTGCCGGTGTTGGCCAGCATCCGCAGCGTCGATTCGGTCAGCGCGGCCATGAGCGCGATCTGCACCCCGTCACGGGTCGCCCCGTCGATCTTCGAGCCCACCGCGATGATCGTGGCCGCGTGGGTGAGCTGCGCCTTGTTCAAAGTGAACGTGGAGCCGTCCCGCGTGGTGACGGTCAGGGAGTCGGGCACGGGGCCGACGATCAGGCCGCCCGGCGCGGTGCAGGCGGCGCTGGCGGCCGGGTTGGCCAGCAGGCCCACGCCCATGAGCAGGATCGCCGGAGCGAGCAGGAGGAGCGCCAACGCCGTGAGAGCGAGCTTCTTCACCATGACAACCACCGCCTACTTCAAGGGGTTGTCGAGCTGGGACAGGCGCAGCACATGGTATGAGCCGCCTGTCGGGCAGGCGAGGAACACGGTGAACGACACCGCGAAGTCCTCGCCCACCGGCCGACCATTCCACGTCCCGGCGCGGTGCCGGGTGCCGTGGATGGTGACGGCCGTCGCCCCGGAGGGAATCTGGCCCGGCTGGGCCTGGCGCACCGCCTCATGCCAGGCGTCGGGCACGTAGCTGCGTTCGATCGTGAGGGATTGTCGGGTGGCGTGCTTGCGCAGCTCGACCCACTGCTCACGCGACGGCAGATAGGCCGAGAGATCGGATGCCAGTCCGGCCTGCTCCATGCCCGTGGGGTCGCCCACGGCCAGGATCGACGCCGAATAGTCCAACGGGAACAATCCACTGGCCGTATCCCAAGTGAACAGTGTGGTGGCGAGGTTGCGGGCGAACACGTCCGGGTCCCGCGACCTCTTCACGGCCGGCGGCTTCGCCACCGTCGGTGACGGGCCGGCTTGCGCTGTCGGCGCGACGCTGGGTGATGCAGAGCCCGATGACTGAGCGGCGGGTTGCTTGGGTCCGGCGATCAGACCGTAGATGCCGACCCCGGCCAGCAGCATGAGGACGAGGGCGGCGGCGATGAGCGCGTAGAGGCGGACTCGCGAGCGGGAATCAGGTGAAGTCTTCATGCCCGGCAGGTACGCAGCGCGCCCCGCGACCGGTCAGAGTGCGTGGAGGTGGGGCTGCTGGTTGCGTTGGTCGCGCAGTGCTCGGAGCTTGTGGGCGGCGGTGGCGGTGCCTTCGGCGGTCTGGTAGAACGCCTCGGCCTGCTCGTCGGTGAGTTCGCGGGCCAGCAGGTCGAAGTCGTAGCGCTCCCACCACTCGTACAGCTCGCCCCACGTCAGGTTGAACGCCCGCACCGGATAACGCGCCGGCGCCGCTTGTCGCCGCGCCGCAGGCCGGTTCTTCTTCGGGTCGTCTTTGACTCGCGCCAGGGCTTCGTCGGCCAGCCGGTGCAGCTGGGCGTCGCGGTCCTGCCTGGCGGCATCCACCGCGGCGCGGATCGTCTGGTAGATGGGGTGCACCGGGGCGTCGGCCTCGATCTGGGCCAGGCCGTCGGCAGCCTGCCGCCTGATCTCGTCAGGCAGTGCGAGGTCAGCGGCGGTGTCTTTGAGATAGCCGATCTTGTCCAGCGTGGTCTCGGAGGGCGCTCCGGGGATCATCGCGGCGGCCTGTTTGCGGGTGCGGTCGGCAGAGGGCGACGGTGGGTCAAAATTTGAACCACCGTCACTTCCCGGCTGATTGTCCGCGCTGAACCGGCTGGCGGTCTGCCGTCGTGAGGCGTCCTCGGCCAGCAATTGCTTGATCTCCCTGTACAGGGCTTCGGCCTCCAAGGGGGTGAGCTGCTTGTGCAGGACGTTGTCGTCCTGCTCGGCGAGCAAATGTGCGAGGCGGTCGCTGATGGCGGAGCGCACCCACACGTTCACCGTCTTCCAGCCCAATTGGCGTACTGCGGCGAGCCTGCGCGCGCCGCAGACGAGGAGGCCGTCGGGGGTGATGGTGATGGGCTGCAACAGGCCCTCGCGCTCGATCGACGACACCAAAGCGTTGAGGTCGCCCAGGTCGCTCCGGTGCCGCTGGCCCACGCGGATGGAGGCGACCGCCCGGTCCAGCTCGATATGCCCGCCCGCCGCGCTGTTCATCACGCACCCCGCGCATCCGGATGGCCGGGTGCTGACAATACGATGAGGGCCACGAGCTGGTCGTCGGCCAGCAGGTCGACCAGCCGCTCGCCCAGCAGCAGCCGCAGGAGGATGCCCTGGCCTCGCCCGGTGGCCGAATAGGCGGCGTCGGGGCTGCCCAGCAGGACGCGCAGCAGGCCCGTCCACGACACCGCCGGCACATCCAAGAGCGCTCTGGCGTGCCGGTCGCGGCGCAATGCCTCGTAGGTGCTGGCGCGGGAGCCGAGGCGGGCCAGCGCGTCGCACACATGCCCCACCGCCGCGGATGCGGTGCCCTCGGGCCAGCCCAGCAGCGCGAACAGGGCCGCCGCATCCTCCACGAGCGCCGATACCAGCCCGGCGTCCTCGGGCTCGGCCTGCTGGTCAGGGTGCTGGTCGTGGACGTGGAAGGCGGGATGGTAGTCCGCCAGCAGGTTCTCGCGTTCCGAGAACCGTTCGGGATCATGGAAGCGGGACACCTGGGGTCTGCGGGCCTGATGGGTGGAGCACAGGAGTCCTTGGGCGCGCTGCTCGGCGATGCAGGTGATCCTTACCGCGTGGGTGACCACCGCCCACGGGTCGATGGCGGTGCGGGCGGCGCGGGTGCGCATCACGTCGAACGCGGCGCCGGCCGCCTCCCACGCATCCAACCCATGCTTACGCGCCAAAGCGGCGTACTTCTCGGCGGTGAACGCCATCAATTCCGCGGCTGCGGGGTCGCGGCGCCACGCGCCCGGGCCGGCCTGGTGGAGGCGGGTGAGGAGGGCGCGCAGGCCCTCGCCGGTACGGAAGTCATCGCCCCCATGCGGGGCGGATATCGGTGTGCTGGTCATGGTGGCACCTCCTGGGAGGCTGGTGCGCACCGGCTCCCTGGACGGGAGGGGCCAGACCGGTCGAGGCGTGTTCATGGGTCATCACCGCATCCCCACCCCAGAACGGGTCGCGGCCGAAGACGCGCTGGCGCGGCGTCCGAACGCGGTGACCGGCGGCAGCTCACGCACCCGCCGCGACACCGCCTTCGCGCTGGTGGCGAGACCGTGCCGGGTGCGGGCGCCGGCTGCCTGATTGAAGCGGATGCCCGTCCAGGCCATGCGGCCGGTGCCGCGCGAGAGCAGATCGGAGGCCCGCACCCACTCGACCCCACGAGCCCGCGCCGACGCAAGCTTCTCCTCCACCGCGCGTCGGGAGGCATCCGTCTTGACCGCGTCCGGAACGACGACGCTCTCCGCCGTCTCTTCGGCCGCGGCTGCGACGTTGCGAGTTTCGGCCTCTTGGGCAGCCGTCGGCTCCATGGCTGTCACAGCCTCGGGCGCGTCGATGCGCAGTCTCTGATTGTCGATCTCGCGGGGAGACTCTGGCGTCTCCCGCGATTCGACGGGGTTCATCGCTGGTGTGTGCTTGTTCATGGTTCATCTCCTGCCGTATCCGTTTCGGTTCCATCAGTGGGGTGCGCGAGCGCGAACCAGCGGCCCACCGTCGAGGCATGCACGCCCAGATGCCGCGCGATCCTCTTATTCGACCAGCCCGCCTCCCGCAGCTCCCGCGCCCGCTCACGCCGGTCCGCATGTGCCTCGTCGGCTGGTGAATCGCCGCCGACGGGCTTCTCGCTTGGAGGCGTGTCGGTGGTCGTCTCGCTCGCGACGTACTCCGGAAGCGCATCGTTCTCGCTTGATGCCTGTCCGAGTTCCGGCATGTGCCCGCCGGGAACGATCTGTGGTGTGGGGCTTGGCACGTCGTCCGATGCCAACACTTGTTGGACGGCGACCTGCGGCTTCTCGGCGGGCTCGTCGGGTGTGCGGGTGAGGATGACCGTCAGATGGGTGATGGCCAGGAGCACGATGGGCGGGACGGCGGCGACCGCCGCGGCCAGCAGGCCGGGCACATCCGTGTCGGCGGAGACGATGGCGTGCACGGCGTTGGCGGTCACCGAGATCAGGGCCCCGCCGGCCAGGAGCATCCACGGATACCACGCTCTCTTCTGGCCGGCCAAGGCGACCACGGAGACGGTGGCGACCACGATGATGCCGTCCACGATCAGCGGCCACGCCCACGCCTGGCGCTCGGCGATCCCGGAGCGGGCGGCGAGGTCTGCCAGGGCGGTGAAGGACAGCCAGAACGCGCCCAACGCGATCAGGCACGTTCCCGCGATCGCGGTGCGCGCCGCCCACCGGTGGCTTCTCATCCCGGTCATGGCAGCCTCCTTACCGGTGAGGCGGGCTGCGGGTCACGGCGCACGAAAGGGACGGACGACGAAGCCGATGCTGCGGTGGCGGGCGCGGGCTGGGTGGTGCGGTAGGCGGAGCGCACCGTCACCGCGACCTCCCGCTCCGACAGTCCCACGTTCTGCGCGGGGTCGTGCAGAGAGTCGTAGGCGTCGGCTGGGGTCAGCCCGTGTTCGGCGAGGCGGCAGGCGGCCCAGAACAGGCCCCGGTTCCGCTCACCCTCCACCAGCGTGCCCACCCACGCCACGATCCGCCCCACCGCATCCGCCGAAGACACCACAGGCCGATACGTACGCGGCGGCTCGGCTGGTTTAGGGTCGAGGAAGCTCCGCAATGCGGCGGCGTCCACGGGCTGGCTGTCGGCGTGCAGCTCCGCCACCGCATACGCCCGCCGCACGCCATCGACCTGAACTCGGGAGGGTGGCGTGATGATGTAGCCGCCGTCGCCCCGGAAATCAATCCCGGCCCGGGCCGCCTGCCACGACCGCTGCTCGATGCCCGGGTTTGCTGGGTAGTAGAGGTGCATGCCGCCCGACGGGGTGCGCACCACCGCCAACGGCCTCGGCAGCAGCCCGGCATCACCAGCGCGACGCAGCGCATGGAACCCGTTGACGGCGTGCACGTCGACATCCACCACGACAAGCCCGGACGCCCGGCCGGTGGGGATGGCGAGATTCGCCGTTGGAGTCCGCCGCCACCAGGTGCCGATGTGGTTGGGGTTGGTGGTGGCGTCGAGGAAGCCGCGGCTGCCCGGAAGCGGCCGCTTGCCGCCGGGCACGCACGCGAACACCGGCACACCAGCGTCGGCGAGCTGCCGGGCCGCAACAGTCGGATCGGACGAGAGAGCCCTGAACACGGGGATGAGAGGGTGCGTGGCCATCACAGCCTCCGTCCGGCAGTAGCCGGCTCACCGGCTCCAATGTGCTCGACGGATGGGGCTGGCGGCGTACGTGCCGTTGTGGCCGTGCGGTGCGCGCCGTCCTTCTGGACTGCTTTGCTGAGGCCGGGTGGGGTGCCGTCGCCCACCTTGAGGGTGTCGAGCCGGTCCAGGATGCCGATCGCGGTCTTGCGCACGCGCTCGCCCGTCGCCTTGACCACTTCCACCGGGCTCGTGTCCGTCACGGAGGCGGCCCAGCCGGACACGTAGGGCACGGTGTAGCCGCTGGTATCCATGCCATGCGCCGCGCCCACCATCAAGGCCACCGACTCGGCCTCCACCTCCGCGATGCCGCGATGACCTTGCGCGTCGGGATTGTCCGGGCCGTGCAGGAGCACGTGCGCCAGCTCATGCGCCAGCGTCTTCACCCGCGCCGCCTGAGGCATGTCTTCTCGCACTGAGACGGTCTTCGCCATATAGTCGGTCAGCCCATTCGCCCCGCCAATCGCCGCAGCACCGGGCACGCTCACGAGGTCGAATTCGGCCGCCGTGACCTGCGCGGCCAGCCCCTCCCACAAGCCAGCGGGCGCCTGGCCTTCCAGCAGCCTGGGGGCGGGCGGTTCGGGGATCGGCTCGCCGTCGGTCTGGCTGACGTCCCATACGTAGGCGGGCTTGACGCCCACCATGCGCGAACGCTCCACCTCGTTCGTCTTGCGCTTCTCGCGCGGCGCGAGCCTGCGCCACGACGTGGAGTCGGACGGGTTCGCGCTGGCGAAGCGGGCGGTGACCGGCGCATAGATCATGTAGCCGGCCTGGCCTTTCGCGACCTGCCGGTCCAGGGCCTGCCATTGCCGGTAGCCCGCCACCAAGGTCGGGGTGGGCTCGGGCACGCGGCCCTGCTCGAACGCCTGCTGGTGCTGGGCCCAGATCAGCAGCGTGTTGTTGAAGCTGCGCGACCGGAACCGGGCCGCGAACGAGAGCGCCCGCGCCCAGTCGTCGCCGGTCACCAGTGTTTCGACCGCGCCGGTCAGCTGCCCGTGCAGTTCCTCCAGCCGCGCCTCGTGCGCGGCCCGTGTCTCCTCTTTCGTCGCCATGTGGGGGCCTCCCTCCGGTCGGGGACCGCCCCGGACAAGAGGGCGGTCATGCGACTGTGAGGTACGCCAGGCAATCCGAGAACACGAAGAGAAGGAGCAGGCCAGAAACAAGCGGCCGCGCCCGCCACGGCAACCCGAACAACCCGGCGAGAACTACAGGCATACCTCGGAGCACGCCGAGGCGGTAGAAGATGAGATTGAACTTGATCGTTTCGTGGACGTTCATGATCGTGCTGCGCACGTTCATGTCCTTGTGTTGTGGGTTCGTCGGTACGCGCCGGGCGTCATGCCGATGTAGGTGCGAAATGCGCGGATTGCATGGCTCCTGCTACGCCACCCGACATACGCAATCGCGTCTTCGACTCGCAGATCGGTCTCCCGCAATAGTCGGGCCAGCTCCTCGATTCGCAGCATTGTCAGATATGCCATCGGTGTCTTGCCGTAGGCTTCGGCGAATACTCGCGAGAATTGAGGCACAGACAAGTGAACCTGGAGCGCTAATTCTCTGACGGTCCAGTGGTGAGAAAGATCGGCTCGCTCCAGCGCGGCGGCCTGCATGGCCTCGGAGCGCAGTGGAGTGAACTCGCGGTGCCGAGGCGTCGTGGGTCGCAAGCGCTCACGTTGCGATGGAGTCAATCGCATCGGGGATACCTTGATGAATGGCGAGATGACGTCGATGATGAGAAACCACAGGGCTTGGATGCGGTTGAACCTCTTGAAATAGGAGCATTGTGCTGTCAGGCAGATCAGTTCGTCCAGCCAGGGTGCAATCCGGTCAAGCTGCTGGGCTCCAATGCGGAGCAGCTGAATGGGTTCGAGGTACAGCCTACCGACCAGCTCCCGCGCGTCGAGCCGATCTGACAGGAGCCCAGCATGCTTCCAGAACACCTGATCGACCAGGTAGTCGGCGTCGATGCAGATGATCGAGGCTGTGCAACGGCCCTCAGGTTCGGCGGAGCACAGCGTGTTCGAGCACAACAGCACCGCGTCCCCAATGGTGATTGGCTGCTGGCCAAGTTGTGAGTACAGAATCGCCGAGCCTTCGCGGACTACCGCAAGCTTGACACAGTCGAAAGCCACTGGTTCGAGCGGCACTCGGAAGGTCCGCGCGTGAGCGACTATCGGTTGGAACGTGTGCATCGTTCACCTCGAATCATCAGGGGCGGCGGGCTGTGTGTGCGGGTGGGGTTCATGGCTTCGTGGATCAGTCCTGGGAAATTTGAAGGTTCTTGAAGAAGGCTTCGCTTCCAATATCGACGAACAGTCCGAGGTTTCCTTCGCACGCCGGGGCTCTCCTATCAACGGTCAGGACGGGCTGGTGGTTTATCGTGGCGGCGATGATTTTGTCGGTGATGTGCACACCAAGCGTGTTCCATTCGTCTGGGCCGATATTGGCTTCGGTTTCATAACGTCCGTCTGGATACTTGTCTCGTAGCCGGTCGAAAGGCCAGTCGGGGTATGCGATGTACTGGACGGCGCGCTGGTTCCTTGGCGGTCCGATCTTGGTTTTCAGACCGTTGAGCGGACGCAAGTAAACCGATTCAAATCGGTTGCGATCGTCAGCTATTCCGAAGGCGATTCCGGCGAATCCGCGAGCGTCAAAGTCGGTCTTGTGGTTGAGGCGCGAAAGTATGTCGATCTCGATGGAGCCGGTGGAGAAGTGCATGGGAAGAGCCACGAAGGTCGGCTGGTCCACGAAGTCTGTGCCGGCCACGCCGTTGGCGGTGATGTCATCGGTGAGTTCGACACGCAGCGCCTCGTGGCCAGCGACGCGTGAGGGCAGAGCCGTGACTGAACACAGTTCTGCCCTCGCTGGAAGTGTCGTCAGTGATTCATGAACGACTGTCCGTCCCATGGTTACAGCTTCTTGTCCTTGAGCCATGCGGTCGCGATGGTCGCGGCGGATTTCTGGTCCTTCGTGCTTTGGGCGTTCATTGCCATGAGGTCGTCTGTCGTCAGGGCAGCATTGATTTTGTTGATTACTGCCACCGCTTTGCCGTCCAGCTTCTTGCTGGCGACTGGCACGACGTTGGACGCGAGGAAAAGGCCCTTGGGGTCTTGGAGCGAGACCAGGTGATTCGCCTTGATTTCTGGGCTGGCGGTGGAGATGTTGGCGAGTTGGATGCTGTTGTCGTTGAGCGCCTTGAGGGTCAGCGGGCCGCCTTGGTCCTCGATGGGTGTGAAGGCGACCTTGACTCCATAGGTTGCTTGCAGGCCTTTGGGCCCGTAGGGCCGGGTTTGCAGTTCGGAGTTGCCGCCCAAGGTCATGGGATCGGTGACCTTGGCGAGGTCGTCGATGGTGGTGAGCTTCCATTTGTCCGCGAAGCTCTGCGTCACTGTGTAGGAGTCCTGGTCAGTGGCCGGGGCCTGGTCGAGGACCTTCAGGCCCTCGGGCGTGGCCTTGACCAGTTCCTGGTACACGGCGTCGGACTTGCGGGCGGTGGTGTCGGGCCTCCAGTACTGGAGGAGGTTGCCGGTGTACTCCGGGAACAGGTCGATCTTTCCGGCCTCGACCTCGGGCAGGTAGACCTCTCGCTGGCCGATGCGGAACTGACGGTCCACTTTGTATCCGGCGTTCTCAAGGCCCTGGGCATAGATCTCGGCGATGATCTCGTTGGAGTAGTAGTCCTGCGACCCGATCACGATGGTCTTGGAGCTGGCGCCTGTGCTGGAACCTGCGCTCTGGGCGCCATTGTCGAGGGGGGTGCTGTTGCCGCATCCGGTGAGTGCGAGCACTCCGAGGAGGGCGGCCGCAACAGCGGCCAGTCGCGTTCGTTTACTCATTCTTCTTCTTCCTTCTTTCAGCGACCAGATGGTTCTGGTTGGCTTGTGGGGTTTGCGTATCTCTTCGTCACAGCCTTTTGAACGGCGGCGAAAAGGAGTTCGAGGAGCAGGGCGAGGGCGACGACAAGCATCGCGGCGCCGAGCATCTGGGGGTAGTCGCGGGTCTTGAGTCCGGCGAAGAGGAATCGTCCCAGCCCGACATCTGATGTGTATGCGGCCAAGGTCGCGGTGGCTACTACTTGAAGGGTCGCGGCCCGAATGCCGCCTACGATGGTGGGTGAGGCTAGAGGTATCTCGACGCCGAAGATCACTTGAGCGGGACTCATGCCGATGGCCTTCGCCCCCTGCGAAATGGACGGATCTACAGCCTGCAAGCCCGAGTAGGCACCCGCCAGGAGCGAGGGAATGGCAAGCACCACGAGGGCGACGAGCGGAGCGGTGACTCCGATGCCCACGCAGATGCCCACGATGGTGAGCAAGCCGAGGGTCGGGATGGCCCGCGCCGCGCCGGTCAGCGCGCCAACGGCCCCGGTGCCGCGGCGGGCGTGCCCGACGGCCACTCCGGTCGGCAGGGCGAGACATGCGGCGATGAGCACCGCGACCACAGTGATGGCGAGATGTTGCAGGATGCGGACGCCGATGGATTCGGGCCCTGTCCAGTTCGCTGGGTCGGTAAGCCAGGAGAACGCGGCGAGGAGCATGGCTAGACCTCCTGGTTCCCGGCAGTTGCGGCCCGGCTGGGGTGCCTCCACGGGGTAAGAACCCGCCCGATGATGAGGAGCAGGCCATCGAGAAGGAAGGCGACGGCAATGGTGACTACGACCCCGGTGACGACTTCGGCCATGATGCCGCGTTGGAAGCCGTCGGTCAGCAGCGTGCCCAGGCCCGAGATGCCGATGAGCGCTCCGATGGTGACCAAGGCGATGGTCGAGACGGTCACGACCCTGATCCCCGAGATGAGCACGGGTGTGGCGAGAGGCAGGTCCACCCGCCAGAACACCGATCTGGGAGAGTTCCCGACCGCGATGGCGGCATCGTGCACGCGGGGGTCAACGGATGCGAATGCGTCCTCGGCACTGCGTACCAGCAAGGCGACGCCGTAGATGCTCAGTGCGATAACCATCGTGGCGTTCGATCGCAATGGGGTGCCGAACACCAGCGGTATCACGATCAGAAGAGGAAGCGCGGGGACGGCATACAGCAAGGTGGCGATGCCCAGCAGTGGTCTGCCGATCCGGGGGCGCTGGTGAGCAAGCCGCCCGATGGGCACCGACACGACGACGGTGATGACGATGGCGGGCAGGGCCAGCAGTAGATGGTCGAGAGCCAAGCTCACGACTTGCGGCCAGTTGGAGGATAGCCAGGTCATGATGCCATGACCCCCACTGGGCGTCCGTCGCCGTCGAGAACGATGGTGCGCCCGCCCACCAGGTCGGTGGTGAGTTGCCGGTCGGCACGGTCGACGCCCACGAACTCGCGCACGAACTCGTCGGCCGGGCTGCTCAGAATCTCGTGCGGAGTTCCCTGCTGGGCGATCGCACCGCCCTCGCGCAGCACCACGACCTCGTCGCCGAGACGAAAGGCCTCGTCGATGTCGTGAGTGACGAACAGGATCGTCTTGCCCAGTTCGGCCTGGAGCCGGCGCAGCTCGTTCTGCAGCTCGCGGCGGACGATGGGATCGACCGCCCCGAAGGGCTCGTCCATCAGCAGGATGTTCGGATCCGACGCCAGAGCCCGGGCGACCCCGACCCGCTGCTGCTGACCACCGGACAGCTCGGCGGGATAGCGGCTCGCCAGGGCGGGGTCCATACCCACCCGCTCCAGCAGGCCAAGAGCGTCCCGGCGGGCCCGGCGGCGCGATGTCCCGTTCAGGATGGGAACGGTGGCGATGTTGTCCGCAACGGTGCGGTGCGGCAGCAGCCCACCGCTCTGCAGGACATAGCCGATCGAGCGGCGTAGCGCCACCGGGTCGCGGTCCTGCACGTCCTCGCCGTCGATCAGCACCCGCCCGCCGGTGGGGTCGACCATCCGGTTGACCATGCGCAGCAGCGTCGTCTTGCCCGACCCGGAGGAGCCCACCAGCACCACCGCGCGGTGCGAGGGAATCTCCAGCGAGAAGTCCTTGACGGCCCACGAGCCACTTGAGTAGGCCTTCGACACTGACTCGAACTCGATCATCCGGCTCCTCCTCTCGTCTGGTTCCATACAGCGGACAATCATACACCTCGAATCGAGGTACCGCGTTTCGAGGTGTATGCTGGAGGTTGATGATTGAGACGATGATTCTGGGCTTCCTGGCCGAAGGGCCGCAGCACGGGTATGAGCTGCGCCGGAAAATGTCACAGCTGAACGGATACGCGCGCCCCATCAGCGACGGCACCATCTACCCGGCCATCAACCGCCTCATCAAGGCGGGTGCCGTCACCGAGCACTCCGAGCCCGGAACCGGCGCAACGCCACGCAGAACCCTTCAGCTCACGGATGCGGGCCGGGAGCGTCTCATCGCCAAACTGAAGAACGCCAAGGGCACTGACATCACCGATCCGGCGCGGTTCTTCATCGTCCTCGCGTTCCTCTCGCTCGTGCCCGACGACGCCGATCGGCGCGCGGTGCTGGCCCGTCGACTGGAGTACCTGGAAACCCCGGTCAGCTTCTTCTCCGACGAGACCCACCCGCTCAAGGCGGCCGAGATCGCCGACCCGTACCGCAAGGGCATCCTCGTCTCCGCGATCGCCTCCAACCGCGCGGAACGCGCCTGGCTGCACGAACAACTCGACCTGCCTGCAAAGTAAAACGAAAGACCTGGCAACCTCATGACGCCAACCATGCGAGCCGCCGTCCTCGACGCACCCGGCCCTGTCACCAACTTCCACATCCGCTCCCTGCCCATCCCCGAGCCGAGACCGGGATGGGTGCGCATCCGGGTCAAAGCCTTCGGGCTCAACCGCTCCGAGCTGCTCACGCGGCAAGGCCTGTCCGGTGACGCAGTGACCTTCCCGCGGGTTCTCGGAATCGAAGCCGTCGGTACGATCGACGACGACCCCAGCGGCACGTTCATACGAGGGCAGCAAGTGGCGACCATGATGGGCGGCATGGGACGGGCCTATGACGGCGGATACGCCGAGTACACGTGCGTTCCGCTCAGCCAAGTCATCGCATTCACCTCCAGTCTGGACTGGGCTACGCTCGGGGCGATCCCCGAGATGCTGCAAACCGCCTATGGCTCCTTGACCACCGGGCTCGACGCCAGCACAGGCCAATACATCCTGATCCGGGGAGGCACCTCCTCGGTGGGCATGGCGACCGCGATCCTCGCCAAACGGCTGGGGATGACAGTACTGTCCACCACACGCAACCCAGCCAAGACTGATTCGCTCACGCGCATCGGAGTCGATCACGCGCTCATTGACGACGGGAGCATCGCCCGACAGGTCAGGCAGATCGTTCCGTCCGGAGTGGATGCCGCTTTGGAGCTGGTCGGGACTCCGACATTGCATGACACACTCCGCGCTGTCCGCGTGCATGGCGTCGTATGCTTCACCGGGCTGCTCTCCGGCGAATGGGTCGTCAAGGATTTCTACCCCATTGAGTACATCCCGGGAGGAGTCCGCCTCACCGCCTACTCCGGTGAGGCCTCTGACCTTCCCCCCGCGGTTCTCCAAGGGTTCCTCGATGATGTTGTCTCAGGCAAGGCCACCGTCCCTATCGATACGGTCTACCCACTCGACCGCGTCCGAGAAGCGCACACCCGTATGGAGGAGGCAAAAGCCAGCGGCAAGATTGTTGTGCTCCTGGACTCGGCGCCAAGCGAGGTGAACCAGCAGTGACAATGACTCCTCAACTCGCGAGGCCATACACCGAACGCATCGAGAAGGCACGGCGCGTGCTCTCCGAGGCGGATTGTCTGCTCATCGGCGCGGGAGCAGGACTCTCAACCGCCGCCGGGCTTACCTATAAAGGCCTTCGCTTCACGGACAATTTCGCCGACTTCATCTCGCGATACGGCATGAGCGACATGTACTCGTCGTCCTTCTACGATTTCGATACCGAAGAGGAATACTGGGCCTACTGGGCATTGCACATCGGAATCAACCGATTCGATCCGCCAGCACTGCCGCTCTACGCGGAACTCAGGGAGCTTGCGGAAGGACTCGATCATTTCGTGATCACGACGAACGTCGATCATCAATTCTTCAAGTCCGGGTTTGATCCTGTTCGGGTGTTCGCCGTGCAAGGCGATTATGGCAACCTGCAATGCGCGGTCGGCTGCCACCAGCGGCTATACGATGACGAGGGACTCGTCGCAAGCATGCGCTCCGCGATCGACCGTTGCCGCATCCCCAGTGAGCTGGTGCCTCACTGCCCAGTGTGCGGGGGCCCGATGGATGTGAACCTGCGCAAGAATCGCTACTTCGTCCAGGACGAGTCATGGTATTTTGCCCAACAGCGCTATGACGATTACCTGTCTCACGCGGCCAATCGCAAACTCGTCCTGCTGGAGATCGGTGTCGGTTACAACACGCCAGGGATTATCAGATACCCCTTCGAGAGAATCCTGCAACTGCGACCCCGGACGACACTCATCCGAATCAACCCGAGCGACCTGCAAGGACTCGCAGAAAACGCGGCGCAGACAATTCCGTTTGGCGAGGATACAGCCAGCACCATCAGTCTGCTGCTGCCCGCGTCGATCGGAGTCAACAATGGCTGACCATCAGACACAACACCTGACCAACTTGCAGACAGACGAGCATCGCAGGCAACTCGCCTACCTCATCCGTGGTCTGCATTCGGATATTCTCCTTCCCGATAGCACAGAGCAGAGATGGCTCCTTCTGCGTGCCCTGATGAATATTCGGGTGCCGGGGCCTGTCGATCCCGAATGGGTTTCAGTTCAGGACCAAGTGCTCCAGCGCGAAACTAACACCAAGGGAATCACCGAGATCGGGGAGCTCGAACCCACCCACGCAGGCATGTACCTGTGGAAAGGAGACATCACCACGCTTCGCGTGGATGCAATAGTGAATGCTGCCAACAGTGCGCTACTCGGCTGCTTCCACCCATTGCACCGTTGCATCGACAACGCCATTCACACCTACGCCGGAATTCAATTGCGTGAAGAATGCGCAACGCTGATGAGACGGCAAGGACACCCAGAACCTACCGGACAAGCGAAAATCACCATGGGATACAACCTCCCGGCGAAACATGTCATACACACGGTCGGTCCCATCATTGGGGGCACAGTGACCGAGCGAGACTGCGAGCAACTCGCTTCCTGTTACCAATCATGCCTACAATTGGCCAACCAGCAGAATTTGAAGACAATGGCATTCTGCTGCATCTCGACCGGGGAGTTCCGCTTCCCTAAAGAACAGGCAGCCAAAATCGCCGTACGCACAGTGGCAGAGTATCGCCGCCACCGGCCAGCGGCCCCAGCAGTCATCTTCAACGTCTTCACAGACGACGACCTACGGACGTACGAGGCAACACTCGGGTGAACCCCGCATCGAGGGGGCATCCGAGACCAACTCGTCACAGATTGCACATTCAGTCATGAGGCGTAAGGCAAGGTTCAAAGAGGTCCGATCTCGGCTTCGCCTCCGGATTGAGTCTGTAGAGGGTTCTGTTCGTGGTCGATCCCATCGTGTTCCTTGCCGGGCTGGAAGTTCAGCAGGCGCAGCGCGTTGACCACGACGAGCAGGGTGGAGCCTTCGTGTATCAGGACGACCAGGCCGATGTTGAGCCCGCTGAAGGTCATGATTATCAGGAAGACGACGACCAGCATGCTGGCGGCCAGGTTCTGCGCGATGATCCGGCTGGTGGCCCGGCTGAGCCTGACGCCGAACGGCACCCGGCCCAGGTCATCGCTCATCAGCGCGATGTCGCAGGTCTCCAGTGCCACCGCCGAGCCTGCGGCTCCCATGGCGATGGCCACGTCGGCCTTGGCCATGGCCGGAGCGTCATTCACGCCGTCGCCGACCATGGCGATGGGCTGGTGCCGTTCACGCAGCGCGCCGATCTTGGTGACCTTGTCTTCGGGCAGCAGACCTCCCAGCGCGACATCGACTCCGACCTCGCGTCCTACGGCGTCGACGACAGGCTGGTTGTCGCCGGAGATCATAACCATCTGATCGACGCCGGACTCGCGCAGCGCCTCCATGACCTGAATCGACTCACGGCGCGCCTGATCCATCACCCCGACCAGGCCTAGGAACTTCCCGTCGTAACGTACGATCATGGTGGTCTGGCCACCGTCCTGGGCTTGGCGGTAGCTCTCTTGGAGCCCGGTCGGCAGATCCAGCCCTTGTTCGCTGAATATGCGCAGGTTGCCGACTTGCACCGGCTTGCCGTCGACAGTGGCGGTCAGGCCGCGTCCCGTCACGGCGTGCAGGTCGGCGGCCTTGAGCATCTGACCAACTGGAATCCGGCTGGTCAGATCGCGGACGATGGCTGTGGCCAGCGGGTGGTCGCTCAGGGACTCGACGGCGACGAGGACCGGGACGAGCGCTTCGCCAGCAGGCCCGGGAACCGGTTTTAGGGCCGTCACGCTGGGCATGCCCCAGGTCAGAGTCCCGGTCTTGTCGAAGGCGATGGCCTTGACGCGTCCGAGGGTCTCCAGCGGGGCGCCGCCCTTGACCAGCACCCCGGCGCGCGCCGCCCTGGCGATGCCGGCGAGCACCGCCGCCGGCGTGGCTATGGCCAAGGCGCACGGGCTGGCGGCCACGAGCACGGTCATGGCCAGATAGAACGCGTCTTCGAAGCCGTTGCTGAGAACCAGCCACGAGACGAGCAGCGTGGCCATGACCCCGAGAATGACCGCGGGAACGTACCAGCGCTGGAACCGGCCAATGAACAGCTGGGTCGGCGAGGCGGTCTGGTCGGTGCTGGTCACCAGTTCGACCACGCGGCTGAGGGTCGAATCGGCTGCGGTCGCGCTTACCTGGATATCCAGCGCTCCGCTGCCGTTGACGGTGCCCGCGAAGACCTTGTTCGCGGCGGGAATGGCATCGGCGTTCAGCATGGCCCGCCGCGGGTCGGCCACAGGCCCCTTCTCTACGGGAATGGACTCGCCCGTGACCGCTGACTGATCGACAGCGGACATTCCCGAGATCACGAACCCATCGGCGGAAATGCGCGAGTTCGGGCGCACAACGACCACATCGCCGACGCGCAAATCCTCGACCGGCACCTCGACCGCCTCCGCGCCGTCCCGCCGCACGAGCGCCGTGCGCGGCGCAAGCTGGGCGAGCGACTCGATCGACCTGCTCGCTCGGCCCATGGCGTAGGCCTCTAGCGCGTGTCCCAAGGAGAACAGGAACAGCAGCACCGCCCCCTCGCCCCATTTGCCGATTGCGCCGGCTCCTATGGCGGCGACCAGCATCAGGAAGTCGACCTCGAATCTGCCACGCAGGGTCGAGGCGATCGCCTCCTTGAAGGTGAAGAACCCGCCGAAGAAGTACGTGGCGAGGAAGAAAACCAACGGCAGCCCCAGTAGGGGCAGGCGCAGAACGTACTCGGCGACCATCCCGGCCGCGTATGTCGCTCCTGCGAGGATGGCGAACCACAGTTCGATGTTGGACGTACCGTGCTCTTGTTTGACAGCTAAAGTAGTGCTCATATTCGCAATATTACATCACGATATGCTGATATGTAAATATCATGATGTTGGATGTCTCCTGTAGAATGATTCTCATGAAGAGGAACCAGGCGGCCCCTAGCAGGCCCACTCTCAGCTCGGAGGAAGCGCAGTATCTCGCCGAGGTCATGCGGGCCTTGGCCTCGGCGCTGCGATTAAGGATTCTTAGCTGCCTGCTTGAAGGCCCCGCTACAGTCAGCGAGCTGTGCGAGAGGCTAGGTTCGGCGCAGGCCGCGGTATCGAATCACCTGCGGCTGCTGCGCCACCTGAACCTCGTGGCCGGCGACCGCCAAGGACGGAACATCTACTACCGTCTCTTCGATGAGCATGTCAACGACCTGCTCAATCAGGCCATCGGCCACGCATCCCACCTGTCCGACCGAATCGCAAAGTAATCCTTCGCAACTTGGGACCCACAAGACCCAGCACCACAAGGCGAAAGGCAGCATGAGAGCCGACTAGCGTGAGAGCGGTTGCAGCGACTTGATGGCTGCGGCGGCTTGGAGTGGGAGGACGCCGTTGCCGAGTGCGGTGATCTGCTGGCTGTTGGTCAGTTCGCTGTGGTCGGGGTCGGTGACCCATCCGGCGGGCAGTCCCATGAGCCATTCGACGAAGGCCGGGGCAAGCCGGGGCCCGTCGGCCTGGTTCAGGAGCGCTGGGGCTGGAGCGGCCCGTCCGGTGATGTGCTGCCATCGGGCGATGGCTGGGCCGTAGCGTCCCCAGCGTCGAAGAGTTGCTCGATCAGGGGCCACAGGGTCTGTGATTCGCTGCTCCTGTCCGGCGAGCCATGCGGCCCGTTGAGTGCCAAGTCGATGATCTGGTGCGAGAGCGCGATAGTGCCCCGCCGCGCCCGCACGTGATCCAGGCTCTCGCCGCCCCATTGCGAGTCCGATGCCAGCGGGGTGCGGAATCTGACGATGGGCGAGGATGAAGACGCGAAACCTATGGTGGGGCGCGCCGACGAGGGCGGCGGGTATGCCGACCCATCGCGCATCCATCCGCAGGTCGGCCAGATCGCCGAGTACGGCTCCCATAGCCCGCAGAGGTCGAGCTGCGCCGTCCGCCAGATGCCACGGGTCGGGTCCCAGGTCGCGAAGGGTTGCATCCGCAGGGGTTGCGATTGTGGGGTTGCGTTGCTCATCAGGGTCTCCTTGCGTTGGGGGTCGGGTTGCGGTCGCGGAGAGCAGTCCGCGCACGTTCTCGATGACGACCCACTCCGGTTGCAGCGCGTCGATGGCCTGGGCCATGTGCGACCACAGGCCCGAGCGGGTGCCGGGTTTCAGGCCCGCTCTCTTGCCTACGGTGCTTACGTCCTGGCACGGGAAGCCGCCGATGAGGATGTCCACCGGCGGCACGTCCGTCCAGTTGATGGCGGTGATGTCGCCCAGGTTCGGCGCGTCCGGCCAGTGGTGGGCGAAGAGGTCGGCTACTGGCTGGTTGATTTCGGACGACCAGATGGTCTGGGCGTTGAAGGCGTGTTCGACGGCGAGGTCGAGGCCGCCGTAGCCGCTGAACAGCGACCCGATCCGAAGCCGGGGCGAGTGAGTGGTGTCGTGCATGAGGGCTCCCCGTGACGGGCGACCCCAACAGCGACTCCTCCTGAGCTGCTGCCGGGCTGGTCACCTGTCAGGTGCACGACCCCTCACGCCCTGCTTCTTTGCCGGAGCCGAGCACGAGCGCCGAGCCCCCGCTGACTCGCCAGCGAAGCCTCCGAGATTCGCGGCCGCCTCGACTGCCGGTCTCGCCGTCACCCGACTGCTGCTCGGCTCGTCTCTCAGCGCCGTCTTTTGAGCTGCCACACTTCTTTCAACGTGTTAGCGGACGGCCGTGGCGGGCGCCTGGCTGGTGGCCGGGGCGGCGTGGGTTCACCTGCCGGGCATGACGGTTTCGATGCGGGTGATGAGCGCGGGCGACGGGTACGAGTACCTGCTGCGCACGGTCGCGGCCGGTGACGGAGATCGGTCGCTCTCGACCCCGTTGACCCGGTACTACACCGAGGAGGGCACCCCGCCCGGATTCTGGCTGGGCGCCGGCCTCTCGCGTCTGGGGCATGGGGAGCTCGAATCTGGCGGCAGGGTGTCCGAGGCCCAGCTCCAGCTGCTGATCGGCATGGGCCACGACCCCATCACCGGCGACGCTTTGGGCTCGCCGTACCGAAAATACGCGAGCGTGCAGGAGCGCATCGACAAGCGGGTGAACGCGCTCGATGATGGTCTTGGCCCGGCGGGCCGTGCCGAGCGGATCGCGGCCATCGAGGCCGAGGAGCACGGGAAGGGCGCGCGGCGCGCGGTCGCTGGCTACGATCTGACGTTTTCGGTGCCGAAGTCGCTGTCGGTGTTGTGGGGGGTTGCGGACGCGGGCACGCAGGCGTTGATCGCGGACGCGCACCACACGGCGGTTGCGCAGGTGGTTGCGTTCTTCGAGCGCGAGGTTGCGTCCACCCGCGTGGGCGCGGCCGGCCCGGAGGGATCGGTCGCGCACATGGATGTCGCCGGCGTGGTGGCGACCGCGTTCGATCACTACGACTCGCGGGCGGGCGACCCCCAGCTGCACACGCATGTCGTGGTCAGCAACAAGGTCTTCACCGTGCAGGACCAGAAGTGGCGCACCCTGGCCGGCCGGCCGGTGCACGCCTCGATCGTCGCCTTGTCCGAGCTGTACAACGCGACCCTGGCCGACCGGATCACCGGCACGCTCGGCCTGGCATGGGAGGCGCGCGAGCGGGGCCGGGACCGCAATCCGGCATGGGAGCTGGCCCCGGTGCCCGACGCGCTGATCGACGAGTTCTCCTCCCGGTCCCGCGACATCGAGGACGAAACCCAGAAGCTCATCGCCCGGCATGTGGAGCGGCACGGCCGCCAGCCCTCGACGAGGACGATCATCAGACTGCGCGCGCAGGCCACCCTCGCCACTAGACCCGACAAGCACGTGCATTCCCTGGCGGACCTCACTCGAAACTGGCGCGGTCGAGCGGACGCGGTTCTGGGCGGGGACGCGACCGGCTGGGCGCGCACACTCACCACGACCGACGCGCGTGGCGGCTTGCTGCGCGCCGATGACGTTCCGTTGGACGCGATCGCCGACCTGGGCCGCACGGTGGTTGAGGTGGTGGGTGAGAAGCGGGCGACGTGGCGGCGCTGGAACCTGCACGCCGAAGCCAGCAGGCAGTTGATGGGCCTGCGCTTCGCCACCGCCCATGACCGGGAGGCGGTCACCGGGATGATCACGGACGCCGCCGAACAGGCATCGCTTCGCCTGACCCCGCCCGAGCTCGCATCGAGCCCGGCGCTCTTCCAGCGGCCCGATGGGTCCAGCCGGTTCCGCGACCGGGCCGCGGTGCTCTACTCGACCGAGGACCTGCTCGCCGCCGAAGACCGGCTCCTCGCCCGAGCCAACCATCTGGCAAGCCCCACCATCGCATTGCAGACCGTGGAACAGGCCGCCGGCAGGCCTGATACGGAAGGCAGAACGCTGGGCCCCGATCAGGCCGAGGCGCTCACCCGGATCGCGCTGTCCGGCCGCACGGTCGATGTGCTCGTCGGCCCCGCGGGCGCGGGCAAGACCACGGCCATGAACGCGCTTCGCCGGATGTGGGAGATGCAGCACGGCAAGGGCAGCATCATCGGGCTGGCCCCGTCCGAGGCGGCCGCCCAGGTGCTCGGGGAAGAACTCGGCATCGAGACCGTGAACACTGCACTCTGGTGGCAACTCCATTTGCACCAGGGCGCGACCTTCCACCCGGGCCAGCTCGTCATCCTCGACGAGGCCTCGCTGGCCGGCACGGGATCGCTCGACCGGATCACCGCCGTCGCCCAGCAGGCAGGCGCGAAGGTGCTGCTGGTGGGCGACTGGTCGCAGTTGCAGTCGGTCGACGCGGGCGGCGCGTTCGCCATGCTCGTGCACGAGCGGCACGACGCCCCCGAACTCACCGACGTCCACCGCTTCAAACAACCATGGGAGAAGACCAGCTCGCTGGACCTGCGCCACGGCCGCACCCGCGCCATCGACACCCTCATCGCCCACGGGCGCGTGCACGGCGGCGAACAGGAGCGGATGATCGACGCCGCCTACACGGCCTGGCAGCGAGACGTTCGGCAGGGTCGCGCCTCGATCCTGGTCGCGGAGACCCGCGAGACGGTCACCCAGCTCAACCAGCGCGCCCGCGCCGACCTGATCCTGGACGGCGCCATCGCCCCCGGCCGGGAAGCCGAACTGCACGACGGCACCCGGCTGACCAGAGGCGACCGGATCATCACCCGCCGCAACGACCGGCGGCTGCGCTCGAAGAACGGGAGGACCTACGTGCGCAACGGCGACCGCTGGACCGTGACCCATGTCAGCCGGGACGGGTCGATCACGATCCGGCCCGAAGGCCGCCGCTTCGGCGGCAGCATGGTCCTGCCCGCCGCCTACGTCGCCGAGCATGTGGACCTGGGGTACGCGATCACCGCGCACCGCGCCCAGGGCGTCACCACCGACACCTCCCATGTCGTGGCCACTTCTGCGACGACGCGGGAGAACTTCTACGTCGCCATGACGCGCGGCCGGCTCGGGAACCACGCCTACGTCGCCCTCGATCCTGTAGATGACGCGCACGTGGCCCCGCACCCCTCCGACAACCCCGGCGCCACCGCCCGCAGCGTGCTCTACGGCGTTTTGCAGCATGTCGGCGCCGAACTGTCGGCGCACGAGACCATCCGGGCCGAGCAGGACCGCTGGGGGTCCATCCGGCAGCTGGCCGCCGAGTACGAGACCATCGCCGACGCCGCGCAGCACGACCGGTGGGCGAGCCTGCTCACCGCATCCGGCCTCACCGAGGAGCAGGTGGACGCCGCGCTGGGCTCGCCGGCATTCGGGGCGCTGGTGGGCGAGATGCGCCGGGCCGAGGCCAACCGCCACGACCTCGGCCAGCTCATGCCCCGGCTCGTGCAAGTCCGCGGCTTCGAGGATGCCGAGGACATCGCCAGCGTGCTGCACTGGCGTGTGGCCCGTGCCGCCAGCCGGCCCGCAGGCTCGGGCCGCGCCCGCAGGCCCCCGCGCCTGATCGCAGGCCTCATCCCCGAAGCCCAGAACATCACCGACCCCGACATGCGCCAAGCCCTGGCCGAACGGCAAACCCTCATCGAACAGCGCGCCGCCACCCTCCTCGACACCGCCATCGCCAGCCGCGAACCATGGACGGCACGGCTCGGCCCCAAACCCATTGAGCCCAGGAAGCAGGCCGCATGGCTCACGGCGGCGCGCACCATCGCCGCCTACCGCGACAGCTACCAGATCACCGACCACCAGCATCCCCTCGGCCCGGAACCGGAGAACGTGAACCAGAAAATCGACACCGCCCGAGCCCACGCCGCACTCGCACAGACCCGACGCATCACCGACGAGCAGCAGGCCGGCGTGGAACAGCGCCCAGCAGCCACGCAGCGAGACAGGCTCGGCCTCTAATGGAAGCAGCAGTCCAACATTCAACCTTCGAAGGAATGCCAGCGTGGGCACATGCGAAAGCGGAGACGCCAATCAGTCGACTGGTGTCTCCGCCATCCGAAAGCCGACCGGCGGCTACATCCCTGGCACGCTCCGCCGACAGCTGGCGGACGGCCGAACGGGCTCACCGTTGATCGCCGGTGATGCTTTTGGGTGGGCGAGTTCCTTGATCTTGTCGGGCCGGAATCCCGACCACGCCTGGCCGTCGCCGGTCTGGACGATGGGCGCGCGCATCCAACCGTCCGCTTTGAGCCGGGCGAGCACGTCAGGGCTGGCGCCCAGGTCGACCTCGGCGAACGCGATGCCATGACTGCTCAGCGCCCGCCTGGTCGCATCGCACTGCACGCAACCGGGAGCCGTATAAACGGTCACGCCATGCCGGGGCGATGGGCTGGAGTCGTTCATGGTCCTGTTCCTTCCCTTGGCTCAGAGCGACGGTGCTGGCGGTGTGGGTCTGGGACTGCCCAGCGTGAGGTCGCGGCGTACGTGGGCGGGCTCTCTCCGGTTGACAGTCACCGGACAGGTGCATGGCAGGACACCTGCGAAGGGTTCCGCAGATCGCGGGCCTCACGTAGAATTAGAGGTGAGGCAGAGCACCCAATCTCAGTGGTCCCTACGGGGATCGCCCCGCCACGGGGCACTCAATTCATAGCTGTCTCTGCGACGCATCGCGCCGCGCTATGAACAGGAGCATTGCCATGATCCGCCTGCTATTTGCCGCCAGCATCGCCATCCACGACTTCCTGCGCCGCTGGATGCCCACCAACGTCATCCGCGACCTTGTGCGCACCCGCCAAGGCCTGAAGTGGGGCGTGCCCGTCATGCTGCTGGCCGCACCCTACTTCGCTATCGCCTACTGGCTGACCACTCTGCTCGCCAATGGGGCGCCGGGCTGGCTGAATCTGCTGGTGCTGCTGTGCGTGTGGTCGGGGTTCAAGATGCTGTGGCTGGGTCCCATCAGCATCGTCCTTCTGCTGCGTGCTCGCGCCCGTGAGTTCGCGGCGCGCCGCCGCGGCCAGGCCCCGTCCAGCCAGGCAGGGCACTATGAAAGAGAAATGATGGCCCTACTGGAAGGTCGTGGATGAAGGCAGTCGCCTACACGTATGACGCGGACCCCTGGTACCCGCTGGTCCAGGCGCAGAAAGCGAAGTGCGCACGCATGGCGCGCTCCGCAGGATACGAGGTCGTCGCCCAGGTCCATGACCAGTCCGGCAACCGCGAAGGCCTGCAACGCCTGCTTGACACAGCCCACGGCAGAGGCTACGACGCGATCGTGGTCACCGAGCTGGAACGGCTGGCCGACGACGAGAAGTCGCTCGACGCCATTCTGGACAGGTTCGACGCCGAGGGCGTCGCAGTGATCACCTTCCCGCCCGAAGTCGGCCGGGCCCTGAAGGAACTCATCGCGCAGGAAATCGAAACGCTCGCCGAGCAGAGCAACCGCGACGAGAATGTCGACCCCGAACTCGACGACGAGCAGGTGGCGCAGTGGCAACGCAAATGGGAACGCAAAGTGGACGCGGTGATCGCGCAGACCCTCGCCACGTACTACCCAGACATCGAATGGACGCCCTCCGAAGACGACTGAGCCGGTTCGCGCGACCACTGAGCAAGGTTCGTAGTTCACGCGGGCACTGGGTTCGCGCGGCGGACTGCTTGCGTGACGTGCCGCCTGCCGACGCCCATCGACCGGGCGATGGCTCGTAGCGAGAGCCCTTGCTCATGGAGGCGCATCGCTTCGGCAGCCTCGTCGTCATCGAGTCCCGGAGCGCGTCTGGTCACGTCGCGTCGAGTCAGATGGGCGGAGACTGTCGCGCGGTGTATCCCGTAGACCTCGGCGAGGTGAGCGACACTGGCACCACGGTGATAGTCCTCGACCAGCCTCGCCACCTCTGAGGGCGTGAGAAAGGTTTGAGGAGTGCCAACCTTGCGAACCACTCGGCCTCGAATGTCGCGAATCTGGGGCATATCAGTGCGCTGCGAGGTACTGTAGAGACCACGTTTCCAGCGCCGGACAAGGGATGTCAGCCTTGGGGCGAGGTTCAAAAGTTGGGCCATGCGTGACCCGGCCTCCGGCTCCGACGTCTCAACGTTGGAGCCGGACTTCTCTCAAAAAAGCGCATCAGTTCTTGAGCCAGCGCGGTGCGGTTGACTGACTTGTGTTGAGCCAAGCTCGTTCGGCGGTGTCGTCGTAGATGACAACCCGCACTTTGTCGATCAAGACGGCTTCGAGTCCTGCCTGCGATCCAGCTACAGCGGCGAATCGGTGCCTGACGTCCTTGTCGGTCAGTTCATTCTCGCCCTGCGATCGACGCCAATAGATCATGAGCTCAGAGTTGTTCTGCTCGACGAGGGTCTTTGCGATCGCCCTCCACCACCAGCCATCAGTTTCGCCTAGTGAACACCCGAAAATGATGAAGAGATCAGTGTCGGCGAAAAGGTCACCATACTTTACCTCGTTCTGCGCCCAGTATGGCTTGGTGAGCTTGAGCGCTGGCCCCTCTGCCGAGTCGATACCGAAAAGTAGCGACCTCGGAGTGTACTGCACCCCATGCGGGTGCACCACGTCAGAGACGAGGTAAGAAACCATATGGAATCCTTGGCGTTCTTTTCCTGTGGAATGACCGCGGGGGTTGGGGCGGAAGTTGATATTGCGATCCGATTGCTGGTATGGATGAGGGTCGAACTGAATCTGATCGAGATATAGGTAATCATCAAGAAGCGTTGTGTAATTGAAATTTACAAACTGGAAGTTGAATAGATCCCCGATATTGAGTCGAGTCGGAAGGATCATCTTCCTGTACTCGCCGGGGTCCACGACATCTCCGAGGAAATTGGTGAAGCTAGTTATCGTCCAGTCATTTGCTACGGATTGATCGCCTAGATTGGCAAGAAGATCTGGGGTCGCCACTTGGTCGAGGAAGCTGGAGAACTCACGCTGGACCTCCTTCAAGTCTTTGGCCACATCGACTGCAGGTACATTGTCGTGATCGAGAATTACGCCAATGGCGCCCTCGATGTCACTCCAGTTGGTTGCACCCGAATGGTGCAACTGCTCCATCTTCTGAAGAATTCGGTTGTCCGACCGGAACTTCCGGTACTTGAGGTAGTAATAGAACGACTCATAGCGGGTATCTACAGTGGAACCGAGGTTAGACAAAACTTGGATATCGAATCCATTTCCTACTATTGCCATGATGTTGTACTGATTTCGCACATCACCGAATTTGCTGACAAGGCTGCTGTATCCCATAGTGAGGACTCCTAAGTAGAAGAATAGAACGGACAAGCAGCCAAGTAGGCCGTGTATCCCTATCGCGCCTAGAAATTCGTACTCAATCTGAGATTAGGTGTGGCAGATGCCGTTTGATCATGGATGCCTCTTCGTCGGTTCGATCGTGGCCAGGGTGGTCTCGACTTCGTAGCGGTCGCCGCCGTTGCACTGTGTCCAGCGGTATTCGTCGGCGTCGAAGTCGGCAAGGAATGCGTAGTGTGTGCGGACGGTCGCGATCCATTCGTCAATTCGGACGGGCTTGGTGAGGTAGCCGATGTCTTCAGGTCGGAAATCGCTGGAGGTCCTTGCTGCAAGGATGTCGTCGGGTTCAATCGGAGGAGTGCCCCGACCATCGGCGACGACGTCGCGATAGACCTTGAGCACCCACAGGCGTCTGACGAGCGGCTCATTCATGATGCCATTGGTCGCGTACCACTGGAGATCATAGAGATCGCGAGCCAACGAAACCCTGCGGAACCTGGCCAGTTTTTCCGTGATCGCTTCCTCGGTTCTGATCACGGGAGTGGGCGGTACGGTGGAGTCGTAGCGCCTGTGGATGGGAAGCCGGATGGGATCCAGGACGTCAGGTATGAGGCTGAGTCGGTGGCGGGCGAGCTCGATCTTCGCGCCGAGGTTGGGTCTTCCGAAGGGCGTTTCGATCCTCAGGTCTCCACGCCGCCCGTCATCCCCGAGGTTCTCGACGGCGAAGGAGAATCCGTCCAACCCGGCGCCGTCCAGTGCTTCCAGTGCGGCAAGCGGTAGATTGTCGCCGGGAGCGGTGAAGTCGAGGTCGGTGGAAAATCGGCCAGAGTTTCCTGCACGGAACTTGCGAAGTGCGGTGCCACCTTTGAAGACCAAGCCCTGGTTGAACAGGCCGGCCTGGTGCAGGAGGAACAGTGCGTGATCCTGGGCGATGTCGAGCAGAGCGACGTCTCGCCCGCCCTTGGCGCCCTGGTAGTGCCGGACCAAGTGCTCCTCGGTGATGCGGCTCATGACCCGCCTCCGACGCTGAGGTAGGGGTGGAGGCGGGTGTCGCTGACCCTTGTGACGGGGTCGTATCGTCCGCCCGGACTGCGCGGCCCGATCCAAGCTGTTTCGGTCGGTGGATTTGCGTTGATAATCTTGTGGGCGGCCTCATGGTTGCCAGAGGCCTGGAGCAGATAGGCCGTGCGTTGTCTGGCAGCGGCACTCGCCGATGCCAGGAGGCGAAGGACCTTGTCGGTGTCGACATCGAAGGGTGGATCCGACAGCCACTGTCCCAGTCCGGGGGTGTCCTTGTATCCGGACGGGCGGATGCCGATGCCGACGAGTAGACCCTCTCGATCCCAGGTTGGCAAGTCGTTGATCACTGTGACGCCTTCGTTGGGAATCTCAATGTGGACGCAGCGCCACTGTCCATTCATCGCCTTTGGGAACGCCGCATCATCGGGCAGGGCGATGACCTCTCGGTCGGGGATGCGCTGTGCCAGCCCGAGCAGACTGGCCGACGATTCCATCGCGAGAACGCCGGGCCACCCCGTTCGGAGCGCGTGTTGGGCCCGGAACTCCAGGAAACGGTCACCGGAGGAATAGGAGCCAGCGCGAGAACAGGGGAGGAGCTCCCACGCACCCCGTGAACGGAGTGTGCCCAACCAGCCGTCGCGCTGAAGCTCATACGCGAGCATCCGGGGGGAGCCCGTTGCACTGACCTCGTCCATCACCGAGGCGAGTCGGTCAACCGTCACGATCGTGTCGCCATCGAGCTCTAGCTGCTCGATGATGTCGGCAACCGGTCGTGTGATCATGCGTGACATTGTCAAATACATCCACTCTTTGGTCCATAGTAACAAACTACGGTCAAACCTGACAGTACTTTGAGGTTGGCTCGGGGGACTTCTTCCTCTGTGGATCAGATGCTGCGGACGGGTTCGATCGCTCCAGCCTGGACAAGCGCTACGCGCACGGCCTTGCGGTCTATGCCCATGTGTCGTCCGATCGCCCGCATCGACATGCCTTCTCGTGCCAGACGGACGGCCTCGTAGTCGGCCATCGGGGAGTCGATCTCGGAGAGCGCGGGAATGAGGACTCGAATCGTCTAGACAAGCCGTCGCAACGGGCTCTGATAGTCCATCGAACCAGGGTCCAGGGGCCGCTGGCAGCCCCTGTCGACCCACGATTCAGGTGCTGGATCAGCGTGTTCGCCCTCGGGGAGAGGCTGTCGAGCGCACGACGCGGGCCCCCAAGCAGGCGAGGTCCAGACCCTCGACACGAGGAGTCCCCATGGTCCGGTTTGAGCCGCGCCGGTCATTCCTTGTTGCGTCTTGGCGTCGGCGGTTCACTGTCCTCAGGAGGCTCCGGTCCGAGACAGCACAGAATGCCGCGCGGACAGAGAGGGCGGGTGCCACGCGTCGGGAGGTTCACGCAGGTCGCGGGGCTGCGCGAGAGACTGCTTGATTTCTCGGTTGCCGCATTCTGTGCTGTCGGCTGTCTTTCGGCGTCCGCCACGGTCCCTCCCTGCGCGGGACATCGCTGGCCGGGGCATGCGGGGGCAGGTATGGTCGAGGCCTGTGGCGCGTCGGCACGTCGGCTTGGGCGTCGGAAAAGGCACAGGGATCCAGATGGGCGAGTTGCGAGGCGAAGTCGTCGTGGTGATCGGCGGCAGTTCGGGCATCGGGTTGCGGGTGGCCGAGCTGGCCGCGCAGGCCGGCGCCTCCATCGTGATCGGGGGCCGAGACGAGGGGCGGCTCGAGGCCGCGGAGAACCGGCTGTCGGGCGAGGGCGGCTCGGTGTCCACGATCCGCGTCGACGCTCACGACGGCACGTCGCTGGATGCGTTCTTCGACGAGACCCCGGCCTTCGACCATCTCGTCTCCATGATCGGCTCGCCGATGGGAGGCGGGTTCCTCTCCGCTCCGCTGTCGGAGATCCGTCGCACGGTCGAGTCGAAGTTCTTCGCCAACCTCATGATCGCGAGGCTGGCGGCGCCGCGTGTCCGCGCCGGCGGTTCGCTCACCTTCACCTCCGGGACCGGAGGACGCGCACAGGACGCGGCGGGCAGCTACGTGGGGAACCTGGCCATCCACGCGCTCGTCGAAGGTCTGGCCGTCGAACTCGCGCCTCGCGTTCGCGTCAATGCGGTCGCCCCGACGTGGACCGACACCCCGCTGTGGGCTGATGTGCCGGCCGCCGAACGCGAGGCCACCAAGGCGCGGTTCGGCGAGGTGATCCCGCTGGGGCGGACGGCGACGGTGGACGAGCTTGCCGCCGCCTACCTCTTCCTCATGACGGACGGCTTCGTCACCGGACAGCAGCTGGCCGTCGACGGCGGCATCATGCTGGGAGCCTGACCGCGCGGGCCGACGATCTGCGCGGAAAGGTCCGGGCTACAGGCCGGCCCGGACGTCGGCAACGATGGAGGCGGGTGTCGCCTTCCACAGCACGCCGTGACCGGGCAGGACCCATGCGACCGGGAGGTGCTCGATCCTCTGGAGGGAGTCCAGGGCCTGGACAGGATCGTCCGTGAAGGGCGCGGGGGCTGGGCCCGTCCTGCCCGTCAGGACGTTGCGTGTGGTGAGAGCGTCACCGACGAAGACGGCGTCGGCCTCGGGAACGAGGACGGCGATGCTGCCGGGGGAGTGGCCCGGCAACGAGATGATGGTCGGCGATCCCGGGAGGGGCAGGACGTCCCCGTCCTCCACCTCCTGGACGGCGGTGAGGGGGGTCGTGCGCAGTCCTCCCTTGCGTGCGGCATAGGCCAGGAAACCGGCCGTGGCCCCGAGCCGCCAGGCGCCGACCGCAGACTTCGGCGTCGGCGCCCCCATCGCGCGCGCGGCGTCTGCGGCATGGACGAAGACCGGTGTGCCGTACTCCCGTCGGAGACGCTCCGCGAACCCGATGTGATCGCTGTCCCCATGGGTCAGGACGAGGCCGCGGATGTCGTCGAGCGATCGTCCCATGGCGTCGAGCTCGCGACGGAGGTCGCGCCAGTGGCCCGGCAGGCCCGCGTCTACCACCGTGATGCCGTCCGCGGTCTCGATCATGTAGGCGGCGACGATGTCGTTGCCGATGCGACGCAGGTGCGGCCCGAGTTCCATGAGGGGCTCCTTGCCTGTGGAAGCGATATGCCATGATAGACATGGCTACACTACGTAGCCATGATGGCTAATGTCAATAGCTATAGGAGGCGGGATGCCCACGCCCGACCACACATCGCTCGACGCCATCGTCGCCGCAGGCCGCGACCTCCTAGAAGCCGGAGGGCCTGACGGCCTCACGATGCGGGCCGTCGCCGATCGCGTGGGCGTCAGAGCGCCGTCCCTCTACAAAAGAGTGCGGGACAAGGCCGCGCTCCGGCGCCTCGTCGCGGACGCCACCGCCGACGACCTGGCCGCCCGCTTCGAGGACGTCTCCGGGTTCCCCGCGCAGATCCGCGCATTCCGGAACTTCGCCCACGAGTGCCCCGAGGGCTTCCGGCTGCTCTTCTTCTCGGGAGCGGCGTCCCAGGAGGCGATCGAACGCGCCAGCTCACCGGTCCTCGGCCTCGCGGACGCCCTGAGCGGTCAGGAGCATGCCCTGGAGGCCGCGCGGCTCGTGACGGCCTGGGCCACGGGTTTCGTCAGCATGGAACTGGCCGGCGCCTTCCATCTGGGAGGGGACCTCGACAAGGCGTTCGAGTTCGGAATCGAGCGGATCTCACGGGCCTTGTCGGAGCCGGCGCCCTGAGGCGGCGCGCGGCGGGGCCGGCGCGAGGGCCGCGACGGCCGGTCCGGGACGGGCCGATCTCTGGGCGCGCGAGGGGCCGGGTGGAAGCGACGAGGGCGCCCCGGGCGCCTGTCACCGGTTCGTCCAGCGTGCCGGGGCGCCGTCGGCGGCGAGCCGTTCGGCCTCCTCTCCGCCGATGGCCTCCCCCCGGGCGACGAGACCCGACTCGGTGTCGAGGGGGATCTGCTTGATGAAGAAGGCCAGCACCAGCGCCGCGCAGAGGAAGGGGATGATGTACCAGAAGACCGGTGCCAGCGCATCCGCGTAGGCGGACACCACCCCGTCGCGCACCAGCTGGGGCAGCGAGTCCATGGTCTGCGGGTCGATCGTCGAGGTGGCGCCCGCCGCCTCCTCGGGGCTGAGCCCGGACTGCGAGAACACCTCGGTGAGGCGCTGGGTGAGGCGGGTCGTGAACAGCGTGCCGAAGACGGCGGTGCCCAGGGAGGAGCCGACCTCGCGGAAGTAGTTGTTCGTGGCTGTCGCGGTGCCGACCTGATCGGCGCCCACGGAATTCTGAGCGACCAGCACGATGATCTGCATGACCAGGCCCAGGCCCACTCCGAAGACGAACATGTAGGAGCAGATCAGCCAGATCGGTGTGTCGGCGCTCAACGTGGTCATGGCCAGCATGGCGGCGATGGCGATGACGAGGCCCGCGATCGGATACACCCGGTACCTCCCGGTCCGGGACACGAGGAGGCCCGAGACGATCGACGTGCCCATCATGCCGACCATGAGGGGGATCATCAGCAGGCCGGATGTGGCGGCCGACGTGCCGGAGGCCATCTGCAGGAAGGTCGGCATGAAGCCGATGGCGGCGAACATCGCGATCCCCAGAGCGAGGCCGATGGCGGCCGTGTTGACGAAGATCCGGTTGCGGAACAGGGAGAGCGGGATGACGGGATCCTCGGCGCGCGCTTCCACCAGAATGAAAAGGGCGACGGCCGCGACCAGGCCGCTTCCCCACGCCCAGGTGGCCGGCGAGGCCCATCCGTGGTCGCCGTCGCCCCCGAGGTCGGTGAAGAGGATCAGGCAGGTGGTCGCGGCCGACAGCAGGAGGATCCCCGGCACATCGATCCTGCGCTCGGCCTTCTTCGTGGGGAGGGTCAGGGCGAACACGCCGATGAGGAGCGCAGCGATCCCCACGGGGATGTTGATGTAGAACGCCCAGTGCCAGGTCAGGTGATCGACGAAGTAGCCGCCCAGGAGCGGTCCCGCGACGGCCGAGATGCCGAAGACCGCGCCCATGGGGCCCATGTACTTCCCGCGTTCGTTGGCGGGGACGACATCGGCGATGATGGCCTGGGACAGGATCATCAGTCCGCCGCCGCCCAGGCCCTGGATGGCGCGGAAGACGACGAAGCTCTGGAAGTCCCAGGCGATGGCGCAGCCGGCGGAGGCGGCTGTGAACAGCCCGATGGCGACGAGGAAGAGCCGCCGGCGCCCGATGACGTCGCCGAGCTTCCCATAGATGGGCATGACGATCGTGGTAGCCAGCAGATAGGCGGTGGTGACCCAAACCTGGTGATCGACACCGCCCAGCTGCCCGACGATCGTCGGCATGGCGGTTGAGACAATGGTCTGGTCGAGGCTGGAGAGGAGCATGCCGGCGATGAGGGCGGAGAAGATGATCCAGATGCGCCGCTTCGTCAGGAGAAGGGGCGTCTGGGCGGAACTGGTGGACATGTGGCTCCCGTGCAGGATATCGAATTGCAGTGACTGCACGATACTATATAGCTAGTGCATAAGAGAATGCAGAGACTGCATTCAATATGGTCGCGACGCCTACGATCTCGAGAAGTCGCAGCCGAAGCCGAGGAAGGGAACGGGCAATGACGCAGGCGAAGGGGCGTGGGGCCACGGTGGCCGCGGTCGAGAGAGCGGCGATGGACCTCGTGGTGGAGCACGGATACGACCAGGTCACCGTGGACATGATCGCCCAGGCGGCGGGCATCAGCCAGCGCACGTTCTTCAACTACTTCCCGACGAAGGACGATGCGCTCCTCGGCCGGGAGATGCCGCGCGTGGACGAACGCGCCGCCCGTCGGTTCATCCTGTCCGACGGGCCCCTGCTGCTCGACGCCCTGTCCCTGGTCTCGCTCCCGCACGCCAGTGCCGGGGCGCCCACGGTCGACGACCGGATCCGCATCGCGGCGCTTTCGCCCTCGCTAATGGCGAAGCAGATGGAGCGGATGGGCGCGATCGAGAGCGAACTCCGGGAGATCATCGGACTCCGGCTCGAGCACGAGCATCCGGAGGTCCCCCCGGAGAGCCGCGAGGACGAGGCGATGATGGTGACTCACCTCCTGGCGGGCGTCGTCCGCTTCGCCGGCTTCGCCACGCGCGACAGCTCCGGGACGATGCCGGAGCTGATCGAGCGCACGCGGGCCACGCTCGCCCGGGTGCTCGCCGACTCGACGGTGGGCGAGCGGGCGTCGGCCGAGGCAGGCACGGCGTCCTGAGGGCTTTGTGCCCGCCGACCTCCGTCGTCCAACCTGTCAGGTGTCAGGACGCGGAGCGGGAGAAACCCGGGACTGACGTCCCAGAGAGTGCCCCAATGGGCACGCAGAACGAGGTGATCGCGAGGACGGGCCCCCGAAATCCGCCTCTGCGGGGGGACTCTCGCTGATAGCGTGACGCCGTGGCCGCGCGTCTGGCGCGCCTCGATGTCTCCATCCACAGTCGGATGCCGCAGCGGGGAGCGTTCACCGCCATCTGGGCGGGTCGGCGCGATCAAGGAACTTCCTTTTGGACGGCCTCCGTCCAAAAGCCCGAGTCTCGGCAGACGCCGGTCCGTCGGGCATCGGCCCCATCGGCTTCACCCCTTCATGCGCTCGGCCGCCTCTCCACCACCAGGTCTCCCAGGGGAGAACTGCGCCCGAACAGCCCGCGCGCCGTGTTCCGACGTGGCCGCAGAGTTCTTGTCGTCTCTCTGCCCCTTCCTCTCGCAGGCTCACCATCAGCACCACCCTCACGAAAGGCACTCCGCATGCTTGAGAAACTCCGGAAGGAAGTTCGGGCCACCGATCTCACCGGCGGCCGCCGAATCTTCCTCCTCATCCTCGTCTCGATGGGAAGTTCCACCATCTACGCGCCCGCGTATCTCAAAGGCGTCTTCTACGACCCGCTCATGGGGGCGCTCCACTGCACCAACGCCGACCTCGGCATGCTGTTGTCGGCCTACGCCATCACGGCGACGATCTGCTACCTGCCGTCGGGCATCGTGGCAGACAAGGTGCGCGTCCGAACGCTCGGCTGGGTGGGCTTCACCACCACGGCCGTCCTCACCTACGTCTACGCGCTGCTTCCCTCGATCACCACGCTGATGTTCGTGTTCATCGGCATGGGCATCACGACGATTCTCATCTGGTGGGGCATCCGCTTCAAGCTGGTCCGTCTGATCTCCACCGAGGACGAGTACTCGAAGAACATCGGCGTCTCCTACGGCATCTACGGCGCCGCCGGCCTGGTCGTCGGCCTCATCAACATGTGGATCGTCAACGCCTTCGTCGACAACATGGAGGGCGGCGTGCGCACCCTCCTGATCTTCCTCGGCAGCCTGATCCTGCTCCTGGGCATCCTCTCCTTCCTCTTCATCCCGCGCTTCGAGGGCGAGATCGACACCGGCGAGGCCGGGTTCAACCTCAAGGAGCTCGGGCAGGTCGTGAAGAACCCCGTGGTCTGGCTGTCCGCCGCCTGCATGTTCTTCGTCTACTTCTACTACACGGGCGTCACCTACACGACGCCGTACCTGTCGGGCGTCCTGGGCGCCTCGCTGGGCATCGTCTCCCTCGTGTCCGTCATCCGCACCTACGGCATCACGCTGCTGTCCGGGCCGGCTTTCGGCTTCCTCGCGCGCAAGGCGGGCTCGCCGTCCCAGGTCATCTGGATCGGCTCGGTCGTCGCGGCGCTCGCCCTGGTCGGGATGACGCTGCTCCCGAGCAAGTCCTCGGTGGCGATCCTCGCGGCCGTCATCATCATCGCGCTGGGGTTCATCGCCAACGGCGTCTTCGGCATCGTCTCGTCCCAGCTGACGGAGGGACGGGTGCCGATCACGATCTTCGGGACGGCGACCGGCATCCTCTCCGTCATCGGCTTCCTGCCCGACACCTTCTCCTCCACGTGGTTCGGATCGATGATCGACAGCCAGGGCAACGACGCGTATCGCCCGATCTTCCTGATCCTGGCCGGGGCCGCCGTCATCTCCGCCGTCTTCGCGATCATCCTGCTCGCCTACGTGCGCAGGAACGCCGCGAAGCTGAAGGCGGCCGAGGCGGCTGCGGCCGCGGAACTCGCCGCGGCGGACGCGAGGGCCGAGTGACGACAGTGCCGAACAAGCTGAACGTCCCGCAGATGTGGAGCGCCCAGATGGGTGCCGTCATCGCCCAGCAGAACGCGCTTGCGGCCAATGCGTACTCCACGGACCAGACATTCGAGGAGATGCGGGCGGCTTACAACACGGAGCGCGCATTCTGGAACGAGGGCGGCCCCCGCCCGTACTCCACCCGTGAGGACAACGTGACGACGGACTATGGACCGGTCCGGGTGCGGATGCACCGGCCCACGGCCGATCCGGTCCTGCCCGTCATCGTGTTCATCCACGGCGGCGGGTACGTCCTAGGCAACCTGGACACCCACGATCGGATCATCCGGACGCTGGCGGAGAAGACGGGCGCCGCGGTGCTCGCGGTGGACTACACCCTCTCGCCGGAGGCCCGGTTCCCGCAGGCGGTGCGCGAATGCGTGGCCGTCGTGCAGGAGTTACGCGCCCACGCCGCCCAGTGGGGCGTCGACGCGGGCGACATCTCCTTCGCAGGGGACTCCGGTGGCGCGAACCTCAGCTTCGCCACCTACCTCTGGCTGCGCGACGAGCTGGGGGAGGCCGCGGGCGTCCGTGCGATGCTGCTGTTCTACGGGGCCTACGGGATGGTCGACTCGGAGTCGATGCGCTTGTTCGGCGGCGAGTGGGACGGCCTGGACGAGGCCGACTACGCGTACTACATGGACATGTACAAGGGCTCGGACTCCGACACCGAGAGCCCCTACTTCAACATCCTGGGCGCCGACCTCACGCGCGACGTCCCGCCGTGCTTCATCGTCGCGGCGGCGCTGGATCCGCTCCGCGACGACTCGAGGACGCTCGCCGCGATGCTGAGCGCCCACGGGACGCCCACGCACTACGAGGAGGTCCCGGGCGTCATCCACGGGTTCCTCCACCACTCCCGGATGCTCGACGCGACGGTGCAGGTCCTCGACCACGCCTCGGTATTCCATCGCGCCCTGGCTCGGCCGTCGTCGGGGACCCGGGCGACGGCCGGCCAGGTGCCGCTTCCCTGACACACCTCTCATCACTGACCTGAAGGAGTACACATGGATTTCTCGCTTTCCGAGGATCAGCAGCTGATCGCCAACGGATTCACCGAGCTCATGGAGTCGCGCGACTGGGAGTCGTACTTCCACGAGTGCGATGAGAAGTCGGAGTACCCGCAGGAGTGGGTGGCTGCGATCTGCGAACTCGGATTCGACCGGATCCTCCTGCCGGAGGAGTACGACGGGCTCGGGCTCGACTGGGTCACGCTGACCGCCGCCTACGAGGCGCTCGGACGGGCCGGCGGCCCGACGTACGTCCTCTACCAGCTGCCCGGGTACAACAGCGTCATCCGCGAGGGAACGGACGAGCAGCGAGACAAGATCCTGGCCCACGTCGGCACCGGCGACCAGATCCTCAACTACTCGATGACCGAGCCCTCGGCCGGATCTTCATGGGACGACATGCGCACGACGTACACCCGCCGGGACGGCAAGGTCTACCTCAATGGGCACAAGACGTTCCAGACATCCGCCATGAAGGTCCCCTACCTGGTGGTCATGGCCCGGAACGCGGATGACATGAGCGTCTACTCCGAATGGTTTGTAGACACTAGTCTTCCGGGCATCGCCAAGGAGCCCCTCCACAAACTGGGCCTGCGCATGGACTCCTGCGCGGAGGTCTACTTCGACGACGTCGAGCTGCAGGAGAAGGACCTCTGGGGCACCGAGGGCAACGCCTTCAAGCGCGGGGTCAAGGACTTCGACGACGAGCGGTTCCTCGTCGCGCTCACGAACTACGGCACGGCCTACTGCGCCTTCGAGGACGCCGCCAGGTACGCGAACCAACGCGTCCAGGGCGGTCAGGCGATCGCACGTCACCAGCTGATCCAGCTGAAGTTCGCCGACATGAAGGTGGCGCTCACCAACATGCGCAACATGCTCTACGAGATCGCCTGGAAGATGGACCACGGCACGACCGGCCGCGGAGACTGCTCGATGGCGAAGTACTACTGCTCGCACGCCGCGCACCTGGTCGTCGACAACGCCCTCCAGGTCCTCGCCGGGGTGGGAATCGCCGGCGAGCACCGTGTCCAGCGCTTCTATCGCGACCTGCGAGTGGACCGCGTGTCCGGGGGGACCGACGAAATGATGATCCTGGCGGCCGGTCGCGGCGCGCTGCGGGACTACCGCTGAGAGGAAGAAGGAAGATCGATGTCGATCGAGAAGAACAAGCCCCACTTCGGGGTGCTGGATGACGTGCGCATCGTCTACTCGGCCGTCGAGATCGCCGCGCCCTCGGCCTGCGCGATCATGGCCGAGTGGGGCGCCGACGTCACCTGGCTGGAGAACAACGGCACTGGCGACTCGATGCGCGACACCGCGTGGACGAAGGAGATGGAGCGCCGCAACATGCGCTCCCTGTCCATGGCGACGTTCTCCGACGAGGGCAAGGAGATCCTCTACCGCCTCGTCGAGAGCGCGGACATCTTCATCGAGGCCTCCAAGGGCGGCACGTTCGCCCGCAAGGGCGTCACCGACGAGGAACTGTGGAAGCACAACCCGGGACTCGTCATCGTCCACGTCTCCGGGTTCGGCCAGTGGGGCGACCCGAAGATGGTCAACGCCGCGGCCTACGACCTCAGCGTGGCGGCCTACGCCGGCATCATCGCGCAGAACGGCACCCCCGACCAGCCGATGAACATCAACCCTTACCTGGGCGACTACCTCAACTCGATGATGATCATCTCCGCCTCGCTCGCAGCGCTCCACCGGGTGCAGCTCACGGGCCAAGGGGAGAGCATCGACCTCGCGATGCACGAGACCCTCTTGAGGGTGGGGACCTACTACATGATGGACTATCTCAACGCGGGGATCCTCTACCCGAGGCCCGGCGCCCGCGCGATGAACCTGTGCGCGATCGGCGAGTACAAGTGCCGGGACGGGTTCCTCGGGCTGTGCGTCTACGGCGTCAACCAGAACCACTACCTGCTCGACGTCATCGGCCTCGGCGACCTCTGGGGCACCGAGGACTACCCGGAGGGGACGTCCGCCCTGTGGATGGACGGCCCGAAGGCCGACCTGATCGAGGAGAAGCTCGTCGAGTATCTCTCCACGCGCAACAAGAGAGACGTCGAGGCGGACTTCGTCGCCCATCGGATCGCCGCTCAGGTGGTCAACGAGCTGTCGGATCTCCCCAAGGAGGACCACCTCAAACAGCGCGAGACCTACATCGAGTGGGAGAACGCCGAGGGCAAGACCATCAGGGGGCTCAACTCCTTCCCGAAGTTCGCCCACAACCCCGGTGGCTTCTGGCGTCCGATGCCCGCGCTCGGCGAGGACTCCGAGGACGTCCTCGAGCGCGTCGGGTTCACATCCGAGGACATCGCCCGGTTCCGCGCGTCCGGGTCCGTGAAGTTCGCTGGAGAGGAGTGAGACGGACTCATCGACTCAGGCGGCCAGGCCGCCGGGATCGGGGCCGGCATGATGGACATCGCGAGTGGAGTCACCCTGCGCAGCCTGTGGGATCAGCAGGCGCGCGAGTGGTCGGACGCTGAGTTCCTCGTCTTCGAGGACCCCGACCAAGGGCCGGTCCGGCGCTTCACCTACCGTGAGTTCGACGAGTCGATCAATCGGGCGGCGAACGTGTTCCTCGCCCGCGGGATCGGCCACGGCGACCGTGTGGCCGTCCAGACGCATTCCTCCTGCGAGTTCGTCCAGTGCCTCTTCGCCCTGGCGAAGATCGGCGCGGTCACGGTCCCGCTGAACTCCTCGTACACGGCCCGTGAGTGCCTGGAGATGACGGAGCAATGCGGGGTCCGCCTGCTCGTGTCCGACAGTGAGCTGTTCGCTCAGGAGGGGATGGAGGCCATCAGTTGCGACGTCATCGTCGTCGCGGACGGGGGCGGGCGGCCGGTCCGGTCGGCCGGCGACTGCTGGCGCGACGACTGGGCCTCGTTGGTGGCAGTGGCGTCCCCCGTGCTCGGACCGTGCGACCCCGTCTACGAGGACGACCTGGTGGAGATCATGTTCACCTCGGGGACGGAGTCGCGCCCGAAGGGCGTCATGCTCACCCACGCGAACTTCGTGTTCTCCGGGCTCTACTGCAACTGGGAGATGGGGATGACGCCAGAGGACCGCCTGGCCACGGCGATGGTGACCTCCCACGTGAACTTCCAGCTCTCGGCCCTCATGCCGGTCCTCACGGCCGGGGCCACGCTGGTCATGCTGGGGCGGTACTCCGCCACGCGGTTCTGGCGCGAGATCCGCGCCCACGGCGCCACCCTCGTCCAGTCGATGGCGATGATGGTGCGGACGATGATGAGCCAGCCGGTCGATCCGGACGAGCGTCGGCACCGCGTCCGCGACCTCCACTACTTCTTGCCGCTCTCGGACGGGGAGAAGGAAGCATTCGAGGAGCGATTCTCCGTTACTCTTCTTAACAACTACGGGGCGACGGAGACCCTGGTGGGGTGCCTGACGGACCTCCCGCTGCAGCCACGGCACTGGCCGTCGGTCGGCAAGGCTGGTCTCGGCTACGAGGTCCGGATCGTCGACGAGTCGGGGGACGCCCCGGTCGGAGGATGCGGTGAGATCCTCATCCACGGCGTCCCGGGCCGGTCGCTCATGCTCGGCTACTGGAAGGACCCCGAGGCGACGGCCGCCGCTGTGGACCCCGACGGCTGGTACCACAGCGGGGACCTGGGATACGCCGACGCGGAGGGCTGGATCCACTTCGTCGACCGACACCAGGACCTCATCAAGCGCGCCGGCGAGAACGTCTCCGCCACACAGGTGGAGAACGTCCTCATGGAGTGTCCCGGCGTCGCCGAGGCGGCTGTCGTCGGCATCCCGGATCCCGTCCGGGACCAGGCGGTCAAAGCCGTCGTGGTCCTCGACCGGGATGCGCCGGTGACGCAGGCGCAGGTGCGGGCGTTCGCGGCGGCCCGCCTCGCCTACTTCAAGGTGCCCAGTGTCATCGAGGTGCGGGACGACTTGCCCCGGGGAACCTACGGAAAAGTAATCAAGAACCTCTTGAAGGATTGACGGAGATCTGAAAGGAACGATCATGACGATCAAGACCGAGATGGTGGGACAGACCTTCGGGCCGTTCACCCGCGACTACACGTTCCGCGACCTCGAGCTCTTCGCTCTGGGCTGCGGCGCGGGCATCGACGGCAGGGAAGGACTGGAGTACCTCAACGAGCATGACGAGCGCGATCCCCGGCTCAAGGTGCTGCCGATGTTCGGCGCGATGCTCATCGTCGACTCCGAGGTGACCCGGACCATCGACTACGGCTACAACTACGCCGGCTCTCTGCACTGGGGCTTCGACATCCGGTTCCACCAGCCGATCACGAAGATGGCGGACCACCTCGAGACGAAGGTGAAGCTGGAGGGCCTCTACGACCGCGGCGAGGGCAAGGGCCTGCTCGCCCAGCACATCGGCGACACCTTCGACTCCGACGGCAATCTGCTGTTCACCAACGAGTCGTGGGACTGCCTGATCTACGACGGCGGCTGGGGCGGTCCGAAGCCCCCGAAGGACATCGTCGACATGCCCGACCGCGTTCCCGACGCCGAGGTGATCGAGCGCATCCCGGAGAACCAGGCGCTCATCTACCGGCTGTCCGGGGACTTCCATCCGCAGCACATCGACTGGGAGTACGCCGCTCAGAACGGCGAACCGCGCCCGATCCTCCACGCGATCTCCTACGCCGGCATGGTGATGCGCCACGCGATCAGCCAATACGTTCCCGGCGAGCCGGAGCGGATCACGCGGTTCAAGACGAGGATCACCTCGCCGGTCCATCCCGGAGAGACGTTGAAGACCCAGATGTGGAAGGTCGACGAGGGCGAGCTCCGCTTCCGTCTCGTCGACGGGGACTACGAGGAGACCGGCGCCAAGCCGCACCTCAACTGGGGCGTCATCGAGTACCGGTGATCCCGCAGGAGGTCTCAACCGCCGACGGCCGGACCGGTCGGCGCCCCATCCCGGCGGCGCCGACCCCACCCCCGGTCGTCCGGAGGCGGGGATGCGCACTCCGCGCGCTTGCAACGGAAGGAGGGCCGCCATGAGCGGACCTGTCAGACTCGACGACGTCAGGATGTCGCCGTTCCTCAGGAGAATCACGATCTTTTCCTCGGGAGGCCCATTCCTCGAGGGGTACGTGCTGGGCATCATCGGCGTCGCGCTGGTCAAGATGACCCCGGAACTCGGCATCGACGAGCACTGGACCGGCCTCATCGGCGTGGCGTCGATCATCGGGCTGTTCGTCGGGGCCTCGTTCGGCGGTCTCCTCACGGACCACATCGGGCGGCGGAAGATGTTCGTGCTCGATCTCATCACGATCATCGTCTTGTCGATCGCCTGCTCGATCGTCCAGGAGCCCTGGCAGCTGTTCGTCCTCCGACTTATCATCGGGGCGACGATCGGCGCCGACTATCCGATCGCGACCTCGATGATCGCGGAGTTCACGCCGCGCCGGTACCGCGCGATCTCGATGGGCTTCATCGCCGCCGTCTGGTACGTCGGCGCCAACGTCGCCTATCTGGTGGGGTACTTCCTGCTCGACGCGCCGAACGGCTGGCGGTGGATGCTCGCGAGCTCCGTCGTCCCCTGCGTGATCATCCTCCTCGGACGGATGTCGATTCCCGAGTCCCCACGCTGGCTGTACTCCAAGGGGCGCACGGAGGAGGCCAACCGGATCGTTCGCCACGTCTACGGCGCCGACGTGGTCCTCGACGATGAGACGGTCGAGAAGACGAAGATCGCCAAGATCTTCCAGTGGGTGTACTTCCGCCGGATCCTTTTCGTGGGCGTCATCTGGCTCTGCCAGGCGATCCCGATGTTCGCGATCTACACCTACGGCCCGCGGATCATCGGCGCCTTCGGTCTGGGCGAGGGCAAGGCGGCGCTGATCGGCGAACTCGTCATCGGAACGTTCTTCATGCTCGGCACGATCCCCGCTATGTTCCTCGCCGAGTCGTGGGGCCGGCGCCCGCTGGTGATCTGGACGTTCGTCATCATGACGGCCGCGCTGGCCGTCCTGGGGGTCGTCCCCGACGCCACCCTGTGGGTCGTCATCGCCTGCTTCGCGATCTACGCCCTCGCCTCGGGCGGGCCGGGGAACTTGCAGTGGCTCTACCCGAACGAGCTGTTCCCCACCGACGTTCGCGCCACGGCGATGGGCCTGGCGATGGCCGTGTCCCGCATCGGGACGGTCATCACCACCTACGTGCTGCCGGACTACCTGGCGAGCCACGGGATCGGCTCCACGATGCTCGTCGGCGCCGCCATCTCGGCCCTCGGCCTGGTCGTGTCGGTCGCATGGGCGCCGGAGACCAAGGGGCTGCCGCTGTCCGAGACCGGCCGTCCGGATTTCACGGGGCGGTGAGCGATGACCTCAGCCGATCTCGCCCGACCGGGACGCCTTTCCTGCCCCCGGCCGTCCTCTTGCGGGACGGCCGGCTCAGGAGGCGATGCGGGCCAGACGGATCTCGCTCGCTCGCAGCGGTGCGCGGAGCTGATCGGCGACGAGCGTCTCGACGTACTCGGGGATCTCCGAGAGGAAGCATGGCACATTCTCCGGGGGGATCGAGAAGCTGCGCATGAGCACAGAACCCTCGATCCCGTCGATCAGCCGGGTGACGGAGGTCGTCACCGGCAGGTAGCCGTTCGTCTTGAACTCCCAGATCCGGGAGCGGAGCACGGCGATCGGCATCGTGTAGAGGTAGTCCTGGAGCGTGGTGATCGTGGGCTCGCCCGTCGACATCTCGACGAAGACGCGACGGATCGCCTGCGAGTGGGGTCCCAGATACATCTTGACGCGGGCCGCCGCCCACTCGGAGAGGATGTCCCAGACATTCGTCCCGGTGGGTGCCGGCACCGGCACGTGGACGCGGAACGCGTCCTGGAGGAGTTGGCTCTTGTCGCTCCAGCGGGCATACATCGAGGACTTCCCGACGCCGGCGAGCTGGGTGACCTTTGTGAGGTTGTACCCCGACCATCCGGCTTCTCCGTACAGCTCGATGGCGGCGAGCAGGATTCTCGCATCAGCGTCCTCGCTGCGCGGGCGCCCCACCGGGGGACTGTCAATCGGGGACACGGTTGTCAGCATTCTTCGGGCTCCTTTGCGGATGGCGACGAGAGGCGATCGGCTCCGCTCGCTTCCACGCCAGAGACCCGTAGATGCCGTTCCCCCGAAACTACGTTGTCCGACAGGAAGCTCACTCCGCATCATGCTAACACCCGCGGCGTCGCACGATCCCCCTTGCGCGGGATCGGCGCCAAGAGATCACGCTTCGCCTCGGCGCGGCGGTCCTGCCGTCCAGACGCAGGACGAGCGCGCTCGCGAACAGCGCGCGGGCACGTCCCTCACCCACCACCCCCCGGGCAGACCCTGCCCATCGACTCAGTGAAAGAGTGCAGTCAATGTCTGTTGTCGTCTTGTACAAGTATGCGGCGAACCCGCAGGATGCCACCGTCGCCCCAGATGGCGCGGTCGACTGGTCGCGCGCCAAGTCCTCGGTGAGCGATTACGACTCGGTCGCGATCGCACTCGGACGCCAGATCGCGGGCGCCGCGGGCGTCGAGCTCGTCGGGGCGTCCGTCGGCGCGGCCGAGGTCGGCTCGTCGATGGCGAAGAAGACCGCGTTGTCGAAGGGCCTGGACCGTGGGCTCGCGGTGGCCGACGACGCGACGCGGGAATGGCCCTCCACCAGGGTCGCGTCCGCGCTCGCTGGCCTCGTGCGGTCCGTGGAGGGCGCGGACCTGGTCGTCACCGGCGATTCGTCGATCGACGGGGGCGCCCGGATGATGTCCGCCTTGGTCGCCGGCTTCCTCGGGTGGCCGTGCTTCCAGGAGGTGTCCTCCGTCGCGCGGTCGGGCGACGGGTGGGCCGTCACCCAGGTGATCGCCGGGGGCACCCGCACGATCCAGGTGGCGGGCCCGGTCGTCGTCGCGGCGTCCTCGGACGCGGTGGCGGCGAAGGTCCCGTCGATGAAGGAGATCCTCGCCGCCGGCAAGAAGCCGTTCGAGGTCGTGGACGCCTCCACGCTCGACCTGGCCGAGGCCGACGTCGAGGTGACGGGCCGGTCCAAGCCGGCGGCCCGCGCCCGGAAGAACACGGTGTTCTCCGGTGAGAGTGCTGCGGCCGACCTGGTGTCGGCGCTGCGCGGCGATGGCGTTCTGTGAGTGGAGAGGAAGACGACAATGACTGCATGGATTGTGGCGGCCGACAAGCGGGTCGCATCTGTGGTGGAGCTGGCGCGGAGCCTGGGCGGCCAGGTCATCGCCGTGACGGTCGGTGATGTCACGGTCGGCGGCGTCGATCGCGTCGTCAACGTGCCCGTCGCCGACGGCGTGCCCGTGGAGGCGGCTGCGCCCGGTGTCGCGGCCGTCGTGACGGCCGGCCCCGGCGACGTGGTCCTGGCGGCGAACCGCCCGGCGGAGCGCGTCCTCGCGGGCGCCCTCGCGGCGAGACTCGGTGCTCCGGTGCTCACCGATGTCGTGTCCCTGTCACAGGGCGCGGCGGAGGTGTCCGTCTTCGGGGGCGTCTCGCGCGAGTCCGTCTCGTTCGCGGGTCCGGTGGTGGCCGTCGTCGACGGCGGTGCCGCGGCCGGGGGAGAGGCGCCGTCTGCCGAGACGGCCGATGCGCAGGCCCACGACGCGACGGTGACGTCGACGGAGCGCCAGGACGTCGGCGAGGTCGACCTCGTCGCCGCCAAGCGGATCGTGGCGGCGGGACGCGGATTCAAATCCGAGGAGGACCTCGCCCTGGCCCGCGACCTGTGCGGCGCGCTGGGAGCCGAGCTCGCCTGCTCGCGTCCGCTGGCCGAGGGCGTCAACTGGCTGCCCCGCGACCGGTACGTCGGGGTCTCAGGACAGAAGGTGTCCCCCGACCTGTACGTCGCCGTCGGGATCTCCGGCCAGGTTCAGCACACGATGGGCATGAACGGGTCGACGGTGGTCGTCGCCGTCAACTCCGACGGCAACGCCCCGATCTTCCGGGATGCCGACTACGGGATCGTCGGCGACCTCTATCAGGTGCTGCCGGCGATCGTCGCGGCGGCGAAGTGAGCCGGTGATGGACGAGATCGAGTACGACTTCGACGTCATCGTCGTGGGCTGCGGTGTCGCGGGGTCCGTATGCGCGTACCTGCTCGCCCAGCAGGGCCGGGAGGTCCTGCTGGTCGAGCGGGGCGCCGAGCCCGGGTCGAAGAACCTCTCCGGCGGCGTCTTCTACTGCCGGGTCATGGAGGAGATCTTCCCGGGATTCGCGCAGAACGCCCCCGTCGAGCGCCGCATCACCCGCAACGCCCTGTCCTTCCTGTCGCCGAGCTCCTTCGTGAACGTCGACTACTGGGACGCGCGGCTGGCGGATCCCGTCAACGCCGTCACGGTGCTCCGCGCCAAGCTGGACCCGTGGCTCTCCGAGCGGTGCGAGGAGGCCGGCGTCACCGTCATGTCCGCAGTCAAGGTCGACGAGCTCCTCCAGCAGGACGGGCGTTTCGTCGGGATCCGCGCGGGCGAGGACGAGCTCCGCGCTCGGGTCACGGTGGCCGCGGACGGGGTGAACTCCTTCCTCTCTCGGTACGCGGGCATCCGGGCGAAGGAACCTGCGAAGAACCTCGCCGTCGGCGTCAAGTCCGTCATCCGCCTCGGCGAGGGCACGGTGTCGGAGCGCTTCAACCTGGCGGGCGATCAAGGCGCAGCATGGGCTGTGGTCGGCGACTGCACCCAGGGGGTCGCCGGCGGTGGATTCATGTACACGAACAGGGATTCCGTGTCGATCGGGATCGTCGCCCGCCTGGACGACCTCGCCGCGAAGGGACTCGCCGCCTCCGACCTGCACGACCACTTCCTCACCCATCCGGCGATCGAGCCCTATCTGGCGGACGGGGAGTTGCTCGAGTACGGATGCCACCTGGTCGCCGAGGGCGGCGCCGAGATGCAGCACGACCTCGTGCGCGACGGGCTGGTCGTCGTCGGCGACGCCGCGGGCTTCACTCTCAACACGGGTTTCACCGTACGCGGGATGGATCTGGCCGCAGGATCCGCCCGGGCCGCCGCCCAGGCGATCGGGGACGCCCTCGACGCCGGGGACGTCTCCCGGGCCGGTCTGCAGCGGTACGTGACCAACTACGAGGCCTCCTTCGTCGGGGCCGATATGGCCACCTACGCCAAGGCCCCGGCCTTCCTCGAGAACGAGGAGATGTACGGACGGCTCGGCTCGCTGGTCTCCGACGTCCTGTACGGCGTCTACAACCTGGACCTCACCCCGCGCAAGCATCTGCTGGCCACGGCCAGGGAAGCCCTCAAGGCGTCCGGGCTGAAGCTCCGGCGCTTGGTGAGGATCGGCGTCCAGGCCATCCGGGCACTGTGAGAGAGGAGCATGCGATGAGCCGATACACCCCGGGGTCCGTGCCCGACCGCCTCGCGCACAACATGTACGAGGTCGACGAGGGCAACCCCCACATCGAAGTACACCAGGACATCGCCCGCGCCACCGGCACCGGCAGGCTGCTGGTCAAGGTGTGCCCAGCGCACGTCTACAGCGAGGAGCCGGACGGGACGATCTCCGTCGAATACGCCGCGTGCCTCGAATGCGGGACATGCCTTGCGGTCGCCGCCCCCGGCGCCCTCACGTGGCATTATCCGGCCTCGGCGATGGGCATCGTCTTCCGCGAGGGCTGACCCGCAGCGGGAACGGGCGTTCTAGGGGCCGGCTGCTCGGGGCCGGCCCCCAGGACGCCTCACCTGCCGGTCGGGGCGGTCGGACTCGAACCGGCGGCGTCCTTCTCTCGGCGCACCCGAGGCGAGACGCAGCGTGGAGCAGCAGTTCTTGAAAGGCAGAATGCGACCTCGGAGGAGGCAGTCGCGGCCGTCGGCGTGTCGCCTGCGGTCAGGTGCCCTCGGTCCTCGGAGGCGCTGACCGGGGTCGGGTTCAGATGCTGACGCCGTGGCCTTGCAGGAGCGCGCGGATCCCTTTGTCCCACTCGGCCACGAGGTCCATGGAGTCTTGCTCGCGCAGCCATTGTTCCTCTAAGCCCCCCATGAGGGCCAAGAGCTGGCGGGCCAGGGATCGCGCGTCCGGGGTGATTCCAGCGGCGGCCTGCTCGAACATGGTCAGCGCCATCTGGTCGCGTTCATCGAAGTAGGCATGTGCGGGGTGGTTCTCATCGATCGACTCCGCACGGAGGATCGTGTAGAGGCGGATGATCTCTGGCTGGAGGGCGTTGCGCTCCACGACGGCATGGAGCATGTCCACGTAGTCGTCGACTGTGAGAGGCGTGTCTTGGAGAGGTTGGCGCAGAGAAACGTTTTCGCCGTCGCGGCGATCCCTCTCTTGGAGCACCATGATGAGGAGGTTCTCCTTCGAGCCGATGTGGTGCAGCAGCCCGGCCATCGATAGTCCGCAGCTCTCGGCCACCTCCTGGACGGAGAACCCGTGGTATCCGCTCCGGCCGATGAGTGTCGTGGCGTGGTCGACGATTTGGGCGAGTCGCTTCTGCTTGTCCCATCGCTGTCGCACGAGCACGTTTCCTTTTCACACCCAGATGTCTCCCGGCGGCACGTGCCGCCGGGAGACATCCTATGCGTCGGGTTATCGTGCCTTCTTGATCGGCGCGATCAGCAGCGAGGACGCGACCATGATCGCCGCGCTGGCCAGAAACACTGGTCCGTATCCGGCGAAGGCTGCCACGATGCCGCCCGTCACGGCCGGAGCGAGGATTTGACCCCCGGTGTTGGCCATGTTGAGAATGCCGAGGTCTTTGGCGGCCGTGCCGGGATTGGGCAGAACCTCATAGTTCAGGGCCTGGTCGACCGAGTTGTACACACCCTGGCCGATGCCGGCGAGGGCCGCGTACACCAGCATCGCCCAGGGCCGGGCCACGACGAAGGGGAACAGCGCCGCCACGGCGATCAGCCACGTGGCGCCGATGACGAAGACCTTCCTCCGACGGCCTAGCCGATCGGAGAGCGGACCGGAGATCGTCCCGAAGACAAGTCCCGTCGCCAGGGTGATCATCGAGATCACAGCGATGAGGTCTCCAGCCTGCTCGGTGGACTGCTTCATGTAGTCGGTGAGGATATAGAGCTGGTACCCCGTGATGGCGAACATTCCCAGCACACATAGCAGTTTCCCGGACAGTGCGAGATAGAAGTCGCGGCAGTTCCTCACCGGGAAGACGAAGTTCTCCACGAGCATGCTGGCGGAGAACGGCGCCCGTGGGTGGTCCTTGTTCGATTGCTCCGGAGCCAGCAGCCAGAACACGGGGGCGTCGAGCAGCAGGATGATCGCCATGACCCACATGCCCGTCGTGGTGTCCGTGACGAAGCGGGAGGCGAGGAGCTGGCCGCTGGAGGCCCCCACCATCATCGCCACGCCATAAACCGCTGAGTATGAACCCCGTTGAGTGACGGGGACTCGGTCGGGGATGACCGTCACCAGGGGCGCCACCAGTGCATTGAGGAACATTTGGAACAGGCACCATGCCGCGACGATTGTCGCGACGCTTGAGGCTTGCATGAGGAGCATGACGGCCAGGAACGTTCCGACCGAGCCCATGACGAGCCAGGGATTGCGCCGGCCGAACCGGCTCCGGGTCAGATCGGAGAAGGCGCCGAACAAGATGTTCGCCACGAGAGCGACGATGGAGCCGACCACGGCCAGCGTCGACACCAGCGCCACCTTCTGGTCCGGTGCGATCTCGGCGAGCCGCGCGGGCAATAGAACCGTGTTGAGCCCCAGGAACGGAGCGACCCACATGACCGTTCCGAGGAAGACGGCCACGCCGAAGCGAACGGGATGGGTCACAGTCTTCTCGTTGTCGGGAACGGTCGCCGCGGTGTCGGCCGTCGCCTCCAGGGGTGTGTTGGTGGCCATATCAGTGCTCCATCGTGAGGCGCAGCGCGATGGCCTTCGGGTCGTGCGCGTGGGAGGCGACCTTGAGATCGATGGTTCCGTCTGGGACGATGATCGCCTTCCGTGTGGCGTCCCACCGTCCTAGAGGCGTCAGTGACACGGGCACCCGCACGCTGCGACTCTGCCCGGCCGGGATCTCGACCGGAGCGAATCCGACGACGAAGGTGCCGGCCTCGGGACTGGCCTGCCCATACACCTGCACCACGTGGATGCCATCAACGGATCCGGTGTTCTCGACCTCGACCTCAAGCGTGAGTGCGTCGCCCCGCTGGTCGGCGAGCTGCGCCTCGCGGATGCTGAACTGTGTGTAGGACAGTCCGAAACCGTGGGGGTAGGCCGCGGGGACGCCTAGCTTGTCGAGAAGCCGCTGACCGTGGTCGTGGTCGTAACGAATGTGCTTCGCCGCGCGGTCGAAGTTGGGCAGGTGCTCGGCGCTGGTGGGGATCGAGAACGGCAGGTGCCCGGAGGGGTTCTGCGCGCCCGTCAGAACGTCAGCCAGGGCGTGTCCACCCTCCATGCCTGCGTACCACATCATGAGGATGGCGGGCACGTTGTCGCGCCAGTTCTCGGTGAGGACCGCCCCCGAGGCGACGATTGACACGACGGTGCGGGGGTTCGCGGCTTGCACGGCGAGGATGATCTGCTCGTCGACGGGGCGCAGGGCGAGGCTGGCGCGGTCGCCGCCGTACTCGTCTCCGGCCGTCATCAGCGCGACTTCGCCTTCCCCGGAGGTCGTCGCTTCGATCAGCGTGTTGGCGTTCTCGGGAGCGGGTGGGAACAAGGCGAGGATCTCGGGGGCGGACATCATGTCCGAGCCGACGAACTCGCCTTCGTCGCGCATGTCGAAGCCGGCGACGACGATCGCCACATCGGCTTGGGCGGCAGCCTGCGCCGCCGCGTCGGGATCGTCGTCCTCCACGAGGAGGATCTCGGCATCGGGGAAGGCCGCGGTGATGCCCTCAAGGGGCGTGACGTTGCTGGGCGGGCGCACGGCCGAGGAACCGAGGTCTCCCATGTTCGGTGCGGTGGCGAGCCTGCCGATCACGGCGATGCGGGATGTGTCGCGCGGTAGCGGCAGCACGGGGGTGACATCGACCGGATCGTTCTTCAGCAACACCATCGAACGCGCAGCCACGGTGCGCGCGAGTTCACGATGCTCGGGAGAGGCCATGACATCTGGTGCCGGATCCTCGGTGCGGCGTGTGGCGTAGGACCGCAACTGGGTGTCGAGCAGGTGCAGCCCGGCCCGCTCGACAGCAGCCCAATCGGTCTGGCCCTCCTCCATCTGACTGCGCAGGTGAGCGGCGCGCTGCTGGGCGAAGGGCTCCTCCAGATCCAGTCCGGCGTTCAGGGACGTGGCGGCGTCGCGCAGACCGAAGATGAAGTCCGAGCAGGTAATGCCGTCCCAGCCCCAGTAGTCGCGCAGGACCGTGGTCAGGAGATACTCGTTCTGACCGGCCCATTCGCCGTTGACGGAGTTGTAGGCGGACATGATCGCCATCACGCCCTCGTCAACGACCCGCTTGAAGTGTGGTAGATAGATCTCGTGCAGGTCGGCCTCGTCGATCTCCACATCGACGGTGAACCGGGCGTTCTCCATGGAGTTCAACGCGTAGTGCTTCGCGCAGGCCATCACCCAGTTCTGGGTTCCCCGGACCAGAGCCGCGCCAAACTCGCCCAGCTGGTAGGGCTCATCGGAGTAGGTCTCCTGCGCCCGCCCCCAGGCCGGGTGCCGAGGCAGGTTGATGCACACGCCGCCGAAGAAGTTGCCGCCCTGAGCCCGTACTTCCTGACCGATCGCATCGCCGACCCGTTCCTCCAGCGAGAGGTCCCACGTGGCACCGCGTGCCATGGACACGGGGAACGCCGTGCCCCGTCCGGACACGCAGCCCCGGGGCCCGTCGACGAACTGCGTGCCGGGGATGCCCATGCGCTCGATGTGTCCGTGCGAGATCGGTCGGACGTTGTAGCCCTCGCCCGTCATCTCGGCCATGCCCTCCCAGAACGGCGCGTCGCCGTCAAGCAGGGCGAGTCTCTCGTCGTCGGTCAGCTGGTCGTACAGCTTCCTGGCCTCTTTGACCGAGGGTGTTCCCCCGCGGACGGCGGCCACGGCCTGTTCAAATGCGGTGGCTCCATTGCTCATCTCTCATCCTCATTCCTCAACGAACGGACTACCAACCACCTAGTCGGTAGGTAGCGATGAGTCTAAGAAGACACGAGCCTCCCGTCAATAGTTGAGCTACGAAACTATGGCTGGTGCTCGGCCGTGTCGCGGACGTGCCTGCGGTTCCCTCACAGGCCGGCGACGGTGCGTCCAGGGAGCGTCTGGATTGCGCGAGGTCGTGGGTGGGATATGTGGTGGTGCTGGAAAGCGAGTAGGGGGCGATGCGCCTCATCACCGACACCACCAGTGCCCATAAAGCGGCCCAGAACCTGGGGCGGTTCAGAACGCTTGATCGCTCCGTCCCCGCGACGCCGGCCCCCGAGGATCTCGTCCTGGCCGCGCGAGGTGCGCTGGGTCGTATCCGCTCGACTGACGTCCGCCGCGCGTGGAACTCCACCGAGCGCCGAAACGGACCCAGCGCATGCGACCCCGCACGCGGAACGGCGTGCAGTCGGCACGGCAACTGCTGAGAGCGGGTCCGTCATCGACTCGGCGCGTCAGTTCGGTGACTCTGAATCGGTGACGCGCCAGCACGACGCCCGAATCACCGGAGGGCCGGCAGACTCCGTGTCGATCCTCGAGGCTCGCTTCCTCACCGAGGGGAGCGTGAGCGCATTCGCTCGGCGATTCACTCGGCCGGCGCTCACAGCGCGCCGCAGACACAAGTTCTCCTGGCCCATCGCTGCAGGTCAGGGGGGATCTCCTTCGTCGGGGCGGCCGGATTTGAACCGGCGACATCCTGCTCCCAAAGCAGGCGCGCTACCAAGCTGCGCCACGCCCCGATGCGGGCCGCCGCCAAAGGGACGCGGCCTGCGCCTTGATGATACGTGTCCGAGGCATCGGTTTCGCAATCCGCCCGGTGTCACGCTACGATTCAGGGGCCCCGGCAACGGGGCGACGCGGGCGTAGCTCAATGGTAGAGCCTCTGCCTTCCAAGCAGATCACGCGGGTTCGATTCCCGTCGCCCGCTCCACCACGGCTCAGGTCCGCGCATTCGCCGACGCGGTGCGCCGCGCCCTCGTCAATCCCGAGCGGAGCCCGTGGGCCGACGCCCTCAGCGGAAGCCGGGCCCGCCCACGCGCACGGTCTCACCCTGGGCCGGGACCACGGCGACCACTCCCAGCTCCTCGCCCAGCCGGCCGGCCAGAGCGCCGGCCGGGCCGGGCTCGCCGTGGACGCAGAAGACCTCGCGCGGTGCGGGAGACAGCCCGCGGACCCATTCCACGAGTTCGGAGGCGTCAGCGTGGACGGAGAACTCGCTGTCCTGGAGGACCTCGGCGCGCACGGCCACGTAGACGCCGTGCATCTTCAGGGCCCGCGCGCCCTCGGCCAGCGCCCTCCCGCGCGTGCCGGCGGCCTGGTAGCCGGTGAGGACCACGCAATGACGCGGATCGGGGAGCATGTGCTCGAGGTGGTGGAGGACCCGTCCGCCCGTCGCCATGCCGGAGGCGGAGATGATAAGGCAGGGGCGGTCCGGCGCGTTCAACCTCTGGGAGTCCTGGACGTCGCGGACCTCGCGGAGGTCCAGGGCGGGCAGGCGAAGCCCGTCCGCCTCGGCGCGCAGCTCCCCGGCGTGTTCGCGGGCGCGGTAGACCCGCAGGCTGGCCAGGGCCATCGGCGAGTCGACGTACACCGGCACCTGCGGAATGCGGCCGTCCTCCGTCATGTCCGACAGGACCTTGAGCACCACCTCCGTGCGATCGACCGCGAAGGCCGGGATGAGGACCGACCCGCCCCGGTCGGCGGTCCGGCGGATCGCGTCGGCGAGGGGCCCGTGGGCCTCGGGAGGCGCGGCGCCGGACCGCGCGAGCTCGGCGGGGTCGGGATGCTCGCGATCGCCGTAGGTCGACTCGACGACCGCGATGTCGGCGCCCTCGGGAACCCTGCGCGGACGCAGCACGGGGTGCTCAGGGCGCCCGAGGTCGCCGGAGAACACGACGCTGCCGTGCGGGGTGGCGACGCGGATCGAGGCCGAGCCGAGGATGTGGCCGGCGGGCGTCCACTGCGCGGTGACTCCTTCGCCCAGGTCCAGCGGAGCGTCGAAGCCGACCTCGCGCAGCAGTGGGAGCGTGGCCTCCACATCGGCGACGGTGTACAGCGGCCGGGGATCGCGATGCCTGGAATAGCCACGGTCCGCGGCATGCGCAGCGTCGCGTTCCTGCAGGTGGGCGGCGTCGAGCAGGACGATGCGCGTGAGCTCGCACGTCGCGGGCGTCGCCCAGATCCGACCGCGGAACCCGGCCGCCGCCAGGCGGGGGAGAAGGCCGCAGTGGTCCAGATGGGCGTGGGTGAGCAGGACGTCGCCGATCGCGGCGGGGGGAACCGGGAAGTCCGACCAATTCATCAGGCGCAGGCGTTTCTCGCCCTGGAACATCCCGGCGTCGACGAGGATCCGACGCCGGCGGAGGGGATCGGCGGATCCGGGTGCCTCCGTGTCGATCGTGAGCAGGTGCTGGGATCCGGTGACCGTGCCGGCGGCCCCCAGAAAGGAAAGCGTCGTCGATCCCATGGCTCCATCGTGCCCCACGATGTGGCGTTGCGCACAGATCCCGCGCGATCTGGTCGACGCCGGTCATCGAGGCGCCCCATGGGCGGCGGAAGGGGTCTCAGCGCCGCATCGCGCGGCAGCCCGCCCGAGTCGCCGCCGAGGATACCGGCCCGGCCGCGGGACCGGGCCCAGGGCGTGGGAGACAGCGCGCGCATGGCTGTCGTAGGATTGACGGGTTGTCATGCGCCCGGAATCGGGGCGTCCCAGAAGAATTGTTGGAGTGCACACACGTGAAGAGCACTGTTGAGACCCTCGAGCCCACCAAGGTGCGTCTGACGGTCGAGGTTCCGTATGAGGAACTGAAGCCGGAGATGGACAAGGCCTACAAGGACATCTCGTCCCAGGTCGCGATCCCCGGGTTCCGCAAGGGTCACGTGCCCCCTCGCATCATCGACCAGCGTTTCGGCCGCGCGGCCGTCATCGAGCAGGCCGTCAACGAGGTGCTGCCGGGGACGTACTCCCGCGCGGTCGCGGAGAACAAGCTGCGTCCGATGGCCCAGCCCGATGTCGAGGTCACGGAGATCCCGAACACGAAGGGCGCCCAGGGAGGCCAGATGGTCTTCACCGCCGAGGTCGACGTGGTCCCCGCCTTCGAGCTGCCCGAGATCGGCGAGGACACGGTCATCGAGGTCCAGGCCACGGCCGTCACCGACGAGGACGTGCACAAGGAGCTTGACGAGCTGCGCGGCCGCTTCGCCTCCCTCAAGCCGGTCAAGCGCCAGGCCAAGACCGGCGACTTCGTCACCATCGACCTCACAGCGACGGTCGACGGCGAGGAGGTCGACTCCGTCTCCGAGGTCTCCTACGAGATCGGCTCGGGCACGATGCTCGACGGCCAGGACAAGGCGTTGCGCGGCACGCACGCCGGCGATGACGTCACGTTCACGTCCGTCCTCAAAGGCGGCGACCACGAGGGCGAGGAGGCGGAGGTCTCCCTCCACGTCCACTCCGTGAAGACCCGCGAGCTGCCGGAGGCCGACGACGAGTTCGCCCAGATGGTCTCCGAGTTCGACACGATCGCCGAGCTCACCGATGACCTGCGCGAGCAGGCCGCGAACTCCAAGCGCTCCGAGCAGGCCGTCGAGGCCCGAACCAAGCTGATCGATGTCCTCCTGGAGCGCACCGAGATCCTGCTGCCCGCCGACGTCGTCAACCACGAGGTCGGCCACCGCGTCTCCGAGGACGCCTCGGAGGAGGAGAGGTCGACGGCGCGCGCGGACGTCGAGCGCGAACTGCGCGAGGAGATCCTCTCCGAGTCCCTGGCCGAACGCTACGAGGTCAAGGTCTCCCAGCAGGAGCTCATCGACTACATGATCCAGATGTCCCAGACCTTCGGCATGGACATCAACCAGATGATCCAGGACTCCTCCCAGGTCTCCGAGCTGGTCGGCCAGTTGGGCCGCACCAAGGCCCTCATCCAGGCCCTGCGTTCGGTGACCGTCAAGGACTCTGAGGGCGGCGACGTCGACCTCACCCCGTTCTTCGGCGACGACGGGGACGAGGACGAGGCCGCCGACGGGACCGCCGCTTCCGGCGACGCCGCGCCTGCGCCCGAGGAGACGGATTCCGACGAGGCCGCCGATGCGGACGCCTCCGCCGCTCCCGCGGAGGAGACCGACGTCAAGTGAGCGCGTGAGCGCGCGTCCTCGCCCATGACGAGGACGACCGAGGACCCGCGACCGGCGGGGCCGCCTCCCAGCGGGGCCGGCCCCGCCGGTCGACATCATCGCCGGAGCCGTCCGAACGCACGAGCCTGCGCCTTGAGCGAAAACCCCGGTCGGGGGCATCCCCGCACCGCGAGGAACGGATAGGTTGGAGCCCGGAACCGGCCCCCGAAACGGGGACCACGGACGGAGGGACGACACGTGAGCGACGTGCACAACACCGCGACGGCCGAGGGGCCGGGCAGCGGAGCCGGGCTGGGCGACTCGGTCTACCAGCGCCTGCTCAAGGAGCGGATCATCTGGCTCAACGGCGAGGTCCGCGACGAGAACGCGAACGCGATCTGCGCGCAGCTGCTGCTGCTGGCCGCCGAGGATCCCGAGCGCGACATCTACCTGTACATCAACAGCCCCGGGGGCTCGGTCACGGCCGGCATGGCGATCTACGACACGATGCAGTACGTCAAGCCCGATGTCGTCACCGTGGCGATGGGTCTGGCGGCCTCCATGGGCCAGTTCCTGCTCACCGCCGGCGCGCCGGGCAAGCGCTACGTCACACCCCACACGCGCGTGCTCATGCATCAGCCCTCGGGCGGCGCCGGAGGCTCCGCGACCGACATCCGCATCAACGCCGACCTCATCCTCAAGATGAAGAAGGAACTGGCGGGCATCACCGCCGAGCGCACGGGCAAGTCCGTCGAGCAGATCGAGGCCGACTCGGACCGCGACCACTGGTTCTCCGCTCAGGAGGCCCTGGAGTACGGCTTCGTCGACCGTGTCATCAGCACGCCCCAGGAGGTCGGGCGCCGCGCCTCGGCCCCCTCCGGCGACGCGCAGTCCGACGGCCAGAACGGAGAGAACTGACATGAGCTCCCGACCCTACTTCGAGGCGATCTCCCGCCAGATGTCCGCAGCCGGCCAGGCGGGGACGCTGCCGCAGTCGCGCTACGTCCTGCCCTCCTTCGAGGAGCGCACGGCCTACGGCTTCAAGCGGCAGGACCCCTATGCGAAGCTCTTCGAGGACCGCATCGTCTTCATGGGCGTCCAGGTGGACGACGCCTCCGCCGACGACGTGATGGCGCAGCTGCTGGTCCTGGAGTCCCAGGACCCGGACTCCCTCATCACGATGTACATCAACAGCCCCGGCGGATCCTTCACGGCCCTCACCGCGATCTACGACACGATGCTCTACGTCAAGCCGCAGATCCAGACCGTGTGCCTGGGCCAGGCGGCGTCGGCCGCGGCCGTGCTGCTGGCGGCGGGTTCGCCGGGCAAGCGCCTGGCCCTGCCCAATGCGCGCGTCCTCATCCACCAGCCGGCGATGGAAGGGGTGCAGGGGCAGGCCTCGGACATCCAGATCGTCGCCGACGAGATCGACCGCATGCGCGTGTGGCTCGAGGAGACGCTGGCCAAGCACTCGAACAAGACCGCCGACCAGGTGCGCCGCGACATCGAGCGCGACAAGATCCTCACCGCCCAAGAGGCTCTCGACTACGGGCTCATCGACCAGGTGCTCGTCTCCCGCAAGGCGGAGTGAACCGCAGGCGGCGCCTTCGCCGGCCCGCCGGGGAAGGCGCCGCCAGGCGGGGACACGGGCGGAATCGGGTCGCATCGGCCGGAGCGCTGCAATAGGCTGATGACAAGGGACACCAGGTACTCGGGGAGGAGGGTCCCATGGCCCGGCTGACGGATGGCGCGGAGCTGCTGAAGTGTTCGTTCTGCGGGAAGACGCAGAAGCAGGTGCGCAAGCTCATCGGAGGCTCCGGCGTCTACATCTGCAACGAGTGCATCGAGTTGTGCAACGAGATCATCGAGGAGGAGCTCTCCCCGGCTCCCCACGCCTCCGACACCCCGCTGCCCAAGCCGCGTGAGATCCACGACTTCCTCGACTCGTGGGTCATCGGCCAGGAGCGCGCCAAGCGGGCGCTGTCGGTGGCTGTGTACAACCACTACAAGCGCGTGCGCTCGCGCGAGGCCGGCAACGACGAGGACATGGAGGGCACGAAGTCCAACATCCTCCTGCTGGGCCCCACGGGCACCGGCAAGACCCACCTCGCGCGCTCGCTGGCCCGCATGCTGCAGGTCCCCTTCGCCATCGTCGACGCGACGGCGCTCACCGAGGCCGGCTATGTCGGAGAGGACGTCGAGAACATCCTCCTCAAGCTCATCCAGGAGGCCGACGGCGACATCAAGCGCGCCGAGCGCGGCATCATCTACATCGACGAGATCGACAAGATCGGCCGCAAAGGGGAGAACGCCTCCATCACGCGCGACGTCTCTGGCGAGGGCGTCCAGCAGGCGCTGCTCAAGATCATCGAGGGGACTGTGGCGTCCGTGCCGCCCCAGGGCGGACGCAAACACCCCCACCAGCAGTTCCTCGAGATCGACACCTCCGGCATCCTCTTCATCGCGGCGGGCGCCTTCGCGGGCATCGAGGAGATCGTCAAGCAGCGTCTGGGGCAGCGCTCCACCGGTTTCGGGTCCAATCTGAAGTCGGCCTCCGAGTACGGGGACCTCTACGAGTCGATCACGCCGGAGGACCTCCACAAGTTCGGGATGATCCCCGAGTTCATCGGGCGCCTGCCGATCATCACGAGCACGCACATGCTCACCGAGTCCGACCTGTCGCGCGTCCTCACCGAGCCCAGGAACTGCCTGGTGCGTCAGTACCAGCATCTCTTCGAGCTCGACGGCGTCGACCTGGACTTCACGCCGGGCGCGCTGCTGGCCGTCGCCGCCCAGGCCAACTCGCGGGGCACGGGAGCGCGCGGGCTCGCCTCCATCATGGAGAAGACCCTGTCCGACCTCATGTTCGAGATGCCCAGCCGCACCGACGTCGCCCGGGTCGTCATCACGCGGGAGATGGTCGAGGGTTCGGGCGACCCCGAGCTCTACGCCGAGGGCGAGGGGCCCGACGCCGTGAGGATCGCCTGATGGCGTCCGGGGAGGGCCCGATCCCGGAGAGCGGGATCCCCACGGACCTCATCGAGGCGCGCGCCACGATCGACAACATCGACGCGGCCCTCATCCACATCCTCGCCGAGCGGTTCCGCTGCACCCAGCGCGTCGGGCACATCAAGGCCCGTCACGGCCTTCCCCCCGCCGATCCGGGCCGGGAGGCCAGGCAGGTCGAGCGCCTCCGGCGCCTGGCCGAGGAGTCCGGGCTGGACCCAGACTTCGCGGAGAAGTTCCTGTCCTTCATGGTCACGGAGGTCATCCGCCACCACGAGGTCATCCAGGAGGAGTACCGGCAGGGGACCCTCCCGCCGGTCCGGTGACGGCGATTCCCGCCCTGCGGAGGTAGACGTCCAGATCGTCCGTCAGGGGCAGCGACGCCAGCTCCTCCGGTCCCGCCCAGCACAGGGCGTCGGCGTCGTCACCCGTCCGGAGCTCCCCGCCCACCACGGTCGCGGCGAAGTCCCTGATGTCGAACAGCCCTCCGTCGCCGGTCGGGGACGTCAGCCTCCACAGCTCACGCCCGATCCTGACCCGCAGGCCCGTCTCCTCAAGGGCCTCGCGCCGCGCGGCGTCCTGGAAGGTCTCGCCCCTCTCGACATGCCCGCCCGGCACGGACCACAGCCCGCGCTGCGGTTCGCGGCCGCGGCGAACGAGCAGCACCTGACCCAGGTCGTTCACGATCACCGCACTCGCCGCGGGGACGAGCCGCCGGGGGCGGGTGGGGGCGGGCACCTCAGTGGCCGGCCTCGGGCACCGGGCCGCCGTAGATGTCGTCGATGACGTCCTTGTAACGGGCGAGCACCGCGCCGCGCTTGACCTTGAGCGAGGGCGTGAGCAGGCCGTTCGCCTCGGTGAAGTCCGTCGTGAGGACCGTGAACTTGCGGATCGACTCCGCCCGGGACACGTGCTTGTTCGCCCGGTCGATCGCGCGCTGGAGCGAGTTGAGGACCTCGATGTTGCTGGCGGCCTCCGCCACCGACATCTGCGGCAGGCCGTGGTTCCTCAGCCACACGGGCAGCATCTCCGCGTCCAGCGTGACGAGCGCGGCGATGAAGGGCCTCTTGTCGCCCACGACCACGATCTGGCTGATCAGCGGATGGCTGGTGAGGTCGTCCTCGACGGCTGCGGGGGAGACGTTCTTGCCCCCGGCCGTCACGATGAGCTCCTTGAGCCGTCCCGTCACGTGGATGTAGCCGTCCTCGTCCACGGAGCCGAGGTCGCCGGTGCGGAACCAGCCGTCCTCAGTGAAGGCCGCGGACGTGGCATCGGGGTCGTTGTGGTACCGCTGGAAGACCATCGGCCCCTTGACCAGGATCTCGCCGTCGTCGGAGACCACCACCGAGGCCTTCGGCAGCAGGGAACCGACGGTGCCGATCTTGTTGAGGCTCGGCGTACTCACGGAGATGGGGCCGACCGTCTCGGTCAGGCCGTAGCCCTCCAGGACCGTGAGCCCCAGGCCCGTGTAGAAACGCGCGAGGCGCTCCGACAGGGGGGCGCCGCCGCAGATGAAGAACTCGAGGTTGCCGCCCACGAGCGCGCGGATCTTCGAGAAGACCAGCCTGTCGGCGACGGCGTGCTGGGCGCGCAGCGCAGCCGAGGGGCCCTCCGCGGTGTCCTGGGCCTTGGAGTACTGGACGGCGACGTTCGCCGCCCAGCGGAACATCTTCTGCTTGACGCCGGCCCCCTGCTGCGCGTCCGCGGAGTTGTAGACCTTCTCCAAGACGCGCGGGACGACGAAGACGAAGGTCGGCCGGAAGGCATGGAGGTCGGGGAGCAGGTTCTTCGTGTCCGAGACGTGGCCCAGGACGCCTTCGCCCGACAGCTGGAAGACCTCGATGAAGCGCGCGAAGACGTGCGCGAGGGGGAGGAACAGCAGGAACCGGGAGTTCGGGCTCGCATTGACCTCCGGCATCCATCGCAGGGCGTTGACGATGCCCTCGGCGAAGTTGCCATGGCTGATGACGGTGCCCTTGGGGCGTCCCGTGGTGCCCGAGGTGTAGACGATCGTCGCGACGTCGGAGGCCCTCAGCCGATCCGTCCGGGCGGCGACCTGGGCGCGCGTGATGCCCACCGCGGCATCCTTGATCGTGTGGATGGCCTCCTGGTCCAGCGACAGCACCCGCAGACCCGGGCGGTCCGAGCCCGCCGCGCGGACCAGCTCCGACATGGTCACGGTCTCCGCGACCGCCAGCTTGACGTCGGCGTCGCTGAGGATGAAGCGCGCCTGCTCCAGTGAGGAGGTCTCGTAGATCGGCACGGGGACGAGGCCCGCGTACCAGCAGGCGTAGTCCAGGAGCGTCCACTCGTAGCGGGTGCGCGACATGATGGCGACGGCGTCCCCGAACTCCAGGCCCATGCCGATCAGGCCGGCGGCGACGTCCTGCACCTGGTCGTAGAACTGGCTGGCGCTCAGGGCCGTCCACGTGTCGCCCATTCCGGACTTGACCTCGATGAGCGCGCGGCGGGCGGAACGCTGGATGCGGCGCTGCAGCAGGTAGGGGATCGTCGTCGTCTCCTCGACGGTGACGAGGTCGGGGCCCAGCCACACGGGCGAGCCTTCGCGCCGGCCGGCGACCGTGTCCCGCAGGAAGGACGGGGAACCCAGGGGCACGGGGGCTCCCGCCGTGGCCTCCTCGACGCCGAGGGGCGCCGGCATGGCCGTGGCGGGCTCCGCCTGGCCGCGACCCGGGCCTCGGCCGGGCGTCCGGCCGGGTCCCTTCTTCTGCTGTGGTGATGGTGCCGTCATCGCTTCACTCCTCACTGGTGTGCGCACGCCCCCAGCCCCCGACGGGGTCCGGGGCCGTCCGGATGGTGCTCGTCCGGCCCGCCGCCCGGGCCTCAGCCCTCCTTCGGCCTCCTGACCTTCGCCGGGGCCTCGCCCAGCTTGACGTCCTGGACGCGCATCCCGTCCCAGGGGTCCGCGGGGCCGGCCTCGTCCCCGGTGAGAGCGGCGAGCCCGAGCCCGCCGGAGACCTTGGTGGCGGCGCGCAGATCCTGGGAGACCTCCTCGAGGACGGGCAGCGCGGCCTCGGCGGCGGCGACCGTGACAGCGAGGAAGGGGGTCCGCGGGGAGACCTTCGCCTCGGACTTCACGCGGCGCAGGACGATGAGGGCGGCCGAGGCGACGCGCAGGACCGCGGGATCGCCCGAGGCAGCGGCCTCGCCGAGCTCCGCCGGGGCCGGCCACGCGGCGCGGTGCACGGAGCCCGGGCGGTACCAGGACCACACCTCCTCCGTGACGAAGGGCAGGAACGGGGCCAACAGGCGCACGACCGTGTCGATGACGAGGGCCAGCGCGGCGCGGGCCGACTGAGCCGCCACCTCCGGCCAGGCGCCGTCGCGGTTGTAGGCTCGGTCCTTGACCAGTTCGAGGTAGTCGTCGCAGAAGGTCCAGAAGAAGGACTCCGTGGCCTCCAGGGCCTTCGCATGGTCGTAGTCCTCCAGGGCGGCCGTGGCCACCTCGACGACCCGGGCGAGCTCGGCGAGGACCGACCGGTCCAAGGCCTCGGTGACGTGGGCCGGATCCAGGTCGAGGGGGGCGCCCTCGGCGCCCATGGTGAGCGCGAACTTCGAGGCGTTGAGGACCTTGATGGCCAAGCGGCGCCCGATCTTCATCTGGGACTCGTCGAAGGCCGGGTCCAGGCCGAGCCTGGCCGAGGCCGCCCAGTAGCGCACGGCGTCCGAGCCGTACTTCTCCAGCAGGCCCATGGGCGTGACCACATTGCCCTTGGACTTCGACATCTTCTTGTGATCGGAGTCCAGGATCCAGCCGGAGATCGCGGCGTGCCCCCAGGGTAGGGCGCCGAACTCGAGGTGGGCGCGCACGACGGTGGAGAACAGCCAGGTGCGGATGATGTCCTGGCCCTGGGGACGCAGGTCCATCGGATAGACGCGGGAGAAGAGGTCGTCGTCCTCCAGCCATCCGGAGACGATCTCCGGGGACAGGGACGAGGTCGCCCACGTGTCCATGATGTCCAGCTCCGCGGCGAAACCGCCCGGCTTGCCGCGCTGGTCCTCGGCGTACCCGTCGGGGACGTCGGTCGCCGGGTCGACGGGCAGGCGGTCCTCGGAGGGGGTGAGCACCTGGTCGTGGTCCACCTGGCCGTCGGCGCCGACCCGGTACCACAGGGGGAAAGGCACGCCGAAGAAGCGCTGGCGGGAGACCAACCAGTCGTTGTTCAGGCCCGTCACCCAGTTCTCGTAGCGCACGCGCATGAAGTCGGGGTGGAACGCCAGCTCCTTCCCGCGCGCGACCAGCTCCCCGTTGAGGTCCGCGCCGGTGGCCGGATTGGCCCAGACGCGCCCGCCGTTGCGGATGTACCACTGGCGGGAGGTGACGATCTCCAGGGGCTTGTCGCCCTTCTCGAAGAAGTTCGTCTGGCGCAGCGTCTTCGTGGGCTCGCCGCGCATCTCGCCGGAGGCCCGAAGGCGCGCCACCAGGGCCTCGCGTGCGGAGAACGTGGTCCTCCCGGCCAGCTCGGCGAAAGCCTCGCGTCCCGCTGGGTCGGTGATCCACTCGGGGGTCTCGGTCTGGAGGCGCCCGTCCTTGCGCAGGACCGCGCGCAACGGCAGGTGGAGGTCCCGCCACCAGTCGATGTCGGTGGTGTCTCCGAAGGTGCAGCACATCGCGATGCCGGCGCCCTTGTCCATCTCCGCCTCCGGGTGGGGGAGGACGGGGACCTCGACGCCGAACACCGGGGACGTCACGGTCGTGCCGAAGAGGGGCTGGTAGCGCGGATCATCGGGATGGGCGACCAGGGCCACGCAGGCGGGCAGAAGCTCCGGGCGCGTCGTCTCGATGCACACGTCCACGCCGTCCTCCACCGGGGCTCCGGCGGAGGCGGCGCGCGCGGCGGCCTCCGGGTCGGTGAGGTGGAAGGCCAGCCGGTGGTAGAAACCCGGGTACTCGCGGCTCTCCAGCTCCGCCTGGGCGACAGCCGTCTGGAAAGTGACATCCCACAGGCCCGGCGCCTCCGCCTGATAGGCCTCCCCGCGGGCGAGATTGCGCAGGAAAGCGGCCTGGGCGACCTTGCGGGCGCGCACGCCGATCGTCTGGTAGCGGTGCGTCCAGTCCACCGACAGGCCCAGGTGGCGCCACAGCGCCTCGAACTGGCGCTCGTCGTCGACGGTCAGGCGCTCGCACAGCTCGACGAAGTTGCGCCGCGAGATCGGGACCTGGTCACGGGACTTGATGGACCTCCCGTCCCCGCCCTCGTGCGGGGGGACGAAGTCCGGGTCGTAGGGCAGGGAGGTGTCCACCCGCACGCCGTAATAGTTCTGCACGCGGCGTTCGGTGGGCAGGCCGTTGTCGTCCCAGCCCATCGGGTAGAAGACCTCCTTGCCGCGCATGCGCTGGAAGCGGGCGACGAGGTCGGTGTGCGTGTAGGAGAAGACGTGGCCCACGTGCAGGGAGCCTGAGACCGTGGGCGGGGGCGTGTCGATGGAGTAGACCCGCTGGCGGGTGGCGGTGCGGTCGAAGGCGTAGGTGCCCGCCTCCTCCCAGCGCTGGCCCCACTTCGCCTCCAGTCCGTCGGCGCCTACGCGATCCGGCACCACGGGTGCCGGAACCGATCGCGGGGCGGGTGTGGGCTGGGTGGACATGGCCATTGACTCCTGTTCGACATGGGCGGGGAACAAGCCAAGACTACGCAGGTGCGGCGCGCGGCACCAAAGTCCCGCAGGGCGGCGGACGCCGGCGGCCGCGGGGCGGCCGCGCGCGGGGTCATCGGCGGCGCGTCCCGAAGAGTGTGCGGGTGATCTCGCGGCCCAGCTGCGTCCCGGCGGCTCGGACGGCGCTGCCGAGGGCCTTCTCCAGGGCGCTGGTCCGCTTCTGGCGTTCCCTCTCGGCTGCCCGGGCCTCGCGTTCCGCCTCGGCCTGGAGCCTTCTCTCCTCCCGGGCGGCGGCCGCGGCCTCGGCCTTCGCCCGCTTCTCCTCGGCGCGCGCGTCGGCCTCGCGGGAGGCCTGGGCGGCTGCCGCCTCCTCCGCCCGCCTGGCGCGGTCGGCGAGCTTCTCCTGGGCGGACACCGGGTTGACGGCCGTCGCGTACTTCGCCGTCAGCGGCGACGACGAGGCCAGTTCGGCGACCGCGGAGGCAGAGGCGGGACCCATGACGGAGGCCGGCGCCCAGATCCTCGTCGGCGCCACGGGGGTGGGGCGGCCGTCCGGCGCGAGGACCGTGACGGCGGCCTCGCCCGTGCCCAGCGTGGTGAGCACCTCCTCGAGGTCCAGGTCCGTGTCGGGGAAGGTCGCCACCGTCTGACGCAGCCTCTTCTGGTCGTCCGGGGTGACGGCGCGCAGCGCATGCTGGATGCGGGAGCCCAGCTGGGCCAGGACGTCGGCGGGAAGGTCCTTGGGCGTCTGGGTGACGAAGACGATGCCGACGCCCTTGGAGCGGATCAGGCGCACGGTCTGGACGACCTGGCGCTCGAACTCCTTGGTGGCGTCCGCGAACAACAGGTGGGCCTCGTCGAAGAAGAAGACGAGCTCGGGGCGCTGCGGGTCGCCGACCTCGGGCAGGTGGGAGAACAGGTCTGCGAGCAGCCACATGATGACGGCGGAGACGAGCGCCGGGCGCTGCGAGATGTCTCCGACGCCGAGGAGGCTGATGACGCCGCGCCCCTCCGGCGAGCGGCGCAGGAGATCCGCCGTGTCGAAGGCGGGCTCGCCGAAGAACCGGTCGCCGCCCTGGGCCTCCAGCGCGGTGAGCGCCCGCAGGATCACGCCGGCCGTCGCCTTCGAGACACCGCCGATGCCGTCGAGCTCCTCCTTGCCGCCGGCGGAGGCGAGGAAGGAGATCACGGCCCGCAGGTCGGCGAGATCGACGAGTTCCAGGCCGCGCGCGTCCGCCCAGGAGAACACCAGTTGGAGCGACTGCTCCTGCGTCGTGTTGAGGTCGAGGGCGCGGGCCAGGAGGATCGGGCCGAAGTCGGAGATCGTCGTGCGCACCGTCGCGCCCGGGAACTGGACATCGGCCCCGCCCAGGCTGAGGAGGTCGACGGGGAAGGCCGCCGGAGCCCAGGCCTGACCGTTCGCGGCGGTGCGAGCCGTGAGCCCCTCCGAGGGCGCTCCCGGTTCGGCGAGCCCCGTGAGATCGCCCTTGACGTCGCACAGCAGGACGGGGGAGCCCGATGCCGACAGCCCCTCGGCCAGCAGCTGGAGCGTGCGGGTCTTGCCCGTGCCGGTGGCACCCGCGACCAGGAGATGGCGGTTGACGACGCCCAAGGGGAGGACGACGTGGTGCCCGGGGGCCGGGGCGGTGCCGTCCATCAGCGTGCCGATCGCGATGCCGGGGGCATTGAAGGCATAGCCCTGGGCGATCGTCCGGGCGGTCGGGGAGAGCGCGGGGGCGGGCGGCTGCGGGAGCGCATCGGTGTTCGTCCCGGCGGCCTCCACCGCGATCCGCAGCGCCTCCGCCTGCGCGCGGGCTGCCTCAGCCTCTGCGGCCTTCGCGCGCGCCTCCGCCTGGGCCAACCGGGCGCGCAGGGCCTCCACGTCATCGCTCATGGCGCGATCCTATCGGCGCCGCGCCGGACGGACATGCGCCCGTCGCGAGGTTCGACACCGGATCCGGCCAGTCCCGGGCCGGTCAGACCGCCGAACCTCGGGCTGGGCGCGGAGCCGGGGGCCAGGAGCCGGGGGCCAGGCGTCAGCAGAGCTCGCGGTCGCGGGCGACCGCCGCGTCGACGGCCTTGACCAGGGAGGTCGACAGGCCGGCCTCCTCCGCGGCCAACAGCCCCGCGATCGTGGTCCCGCCGGGGCTGGTCACCTGGTCGATCAGCTGCCCGGGGGTCACCTCCTTGCCGGCGGCCTCCAGGACCAGTGTCGCAGACCCGACCAGGGCCTGGGCCGCAATGGCCACGGCCTGCTGCTTGCGGAGCCCGTGCTTGACGCCCGCCCGGGCGAGCCCGTCGATGATCTCGAACACCCAGGCGGGCGAGCAGCCGGCCAGGGCGGAGAAGACGGGGAAGTCGGCCTCGTCGATGGCGATCGAGCGGCCCACCGAGTCCAGCAGCGTGCGGATGTCGGCGACCTGGGCGTCCGTGACACGCTCGTTGACGCAGAAGCCCGTCATCGACTGGCCGATCTGGGCGTTGACGTTGGGCATGGCCCGGGCCAGGGGAACGGGGGCGCCGAAGTCGCGCTCCATCGCGGTCAGCGTGCGCCCGGCGGCGATCGAGAGGACGCACACGCCCCCGTGGTCGGCCACGGCCTGGCGGATCTGCTCGATGACCGGTGTCTGGAGGTGGGGTTTGACGGCCAGGACCACGTAGTCGGAGCGCAGGACCAGGTCCGCGTTCGAGGCGGCGACCGTCCCGCCGGTGGCCTCGGCCAGGGCCGGGGCGTGGACGCCGTGGGCGTCGGTGAAGAGCATCTCCGATCCGTCCAGCCCCGCTCCGACCGCTCCCCGCGCGATGGCTGAGGCCATGGATCCCGCTCCGATGAACCCGATGCGCATGCGAATCCTCCCACTCGTCGGTGCCGGGCGCCTGCCGCCCCGGCCAGGCTAGCGAGGGCGCAGGCCGTTTTGCGAGTCCCGTCCACCGAGGATGCGGGGCGCGGCGGCTGGGGAGGCGCGGTCCGTCCACATCGGAGGCGGCTTCGTCGAGCCCGTCCACAGGCGGCCCGGCGGGGCGGGGAGTGCCCGCGGTGGAACCCGTAGCGTCTGGCGGGTGGACCCTCTTCGCAGGCGCCGGATGCGTCGACTCACAGAGGCCGTCTACAGCGGGGCCGCCCATACGAGGGGAGAACCGCCGAGACGGTCGCAGGTCCGGGTGCTTCCCGGTCCCGGGACCGTCGCCGTCCTCACTGTGGTCCTGATCCTCGTCGCCGGCATGTCCGTGTGGCGCGCGCTCGCGGGAACGGCGGATGAGGGCGGGCAGGAGACGGCGGCGCCCTCCGGCGCGTCGCAGTCCAGCCAGGGGCTCTCCGGCGATCCGGAGGCCCGGACCGCCTCCCCGGAGCGCGACCCGAGCGGGGCGCCGAGCCCGGCCGACCTGGTCATCGTGTACGTGACGGGGAGGGTCGGATCCCCGGGGGTCGTCTCCCTGCCCATAGGGTCGCGCGTCGTCGACGCGGTGACCGCGGCCGGCGGGCCTCTGTCCGACGCGGACCTCGCCGCCGTGAACATGGCGCGCCTCCTGGTCGACGGCGAGCACATCCAGGTGACGCGGCCCGGTGAGACCCCGCAGGAGGCGGTTCCGGGCGGACGAGCCGCAACCGGCGCGGACGGGGACCCAGGCATCGCCGTGACCTGCGTCGACCTCAACACCGCCGACCAGACCGCGTTGGAGACGCTGGACGGCGTGGGCCCCGCACTGGCGGGACGCATCCTGTCCTACCGGGACCAGGTCGGATCCATTGCGTCGGCCGACCAGCTGGACGAGGTCCCCGGCATCGGGCCGACCCTGGTCCAGCGCATCGCAGCGGGGGCGTGCCCGTGACGGCCCCGCAGGCCGGCGGCGCGGGCGTCCGGCCTGGGCTCGAACCGCCGCGGGGAGGGGCGCCGGCGAGCCCGCCCCAGGTCCCGGCCATGGTCGATCGCCGGCTGCTCCCCTCCGCCGTGGTCATCTGGGCGGGCACGTGGGCGGCGACGTCCCCCGGGGCTGCGCCGGGAGCCATGCTGGGCGGGGCGGCCATCCTGGCGGCGGTCGCCGCCGCGCTGGCCGTCTGGTGGTTCCGCGAGCAACGGAGCCGGCCCCGTCGGAGGCAGAGCCACGCGCTGACGCCGGGAGGCTCCCTGCGGTTGGGGACCGCGCTCGCTGCGGTCGCCGGGGCGTGCGCGCTTGCCTGCGGGACGGCCGCTTCCGCGGCCCACGCCCGTGACCCGGTCGTCGTGCTGATGCGTGGAGGCGCCACCTGGCTCACCGCCACGCTGGAACTCCTGGAGGATCCGGCCCCGTCACCGTCTCGATGGTCGGACGGGGTGCGGGTGGCTGAGGTGCGCGTCCTCGACGTCGCACGGCCGGGGAGCGGCCGGCAGGTCGCCCCCACCGGCGGCGGGGAAGATGACGGGCCAGGCGCAGGCGGCGGGTCCGGGCCGCCTCCGTGTCGCAGCGCGGCCCGCATGCTGGCCCAGGGACGGGGATGGGAGCATCTGGCGCGCGGAGACGTCGTGCGGGTGAGCGCGCGGGCCGACGCCTCCTTCCACGCCGATCCGCCTGATGCCGGAACCCTGCGGGCGGACGATCCTCGGCTCGTCGCCCGCCCCGGCGGGTGGAAGGGGATGGTCCGCGTTGTCCGCGCCTCCCTCACGGAGGCGGTGCGGGGAACCTCCGACCAGGCGCGGGCCTTGGTGCCGGGCATGGCGGTGGGAGACGACCGCGAGATGACCAGGGAACTGCGAGACGACATGCGCACCAGTTCGCTCACGCATCTCACGGCCGTGTCGGGGTCGCATGTGGCGATCCTGCTGGGGGTCGTCGTGTGGGTGGTTCCCGGGCGCGGATGGGGGCGGGCCGCGGCGTCGGCGGGCGTGATGGCGGTTCTGGTGGCCGTGGTGGGGCCCGAGCCGTCCGTGGTGCGTTCGGTGGCGACCGCGGGCGTCGGGGTGACCGGGCTGCTCACCCGTCGCCCGGGCCAGGCCCAGGCGGGACTGTGCGCGGTGGCCGGCGTGATCCTCCTGGTGGATCCCTGGTCGGCGCGGTCCTTCGGCTTCGCCCTGTCCGTCCTGGCGACCTGGGGCGTCATCGGCCCGGCCGCAGCGTGGATCCGGTGGACGAGGACGGCGCTGCGCGAGGACACGGTCCCCGGACGGGCGGCGCGGCGGTTGGCGGCCGTAGGCGCTGTTCCCGTCGCGGCCCAGCTGCTGGTCGCCCCGGTGCTGCTGCTCCTCAACCCGTGGCTGCCCACCTGGGGCGTGGTGGCGAACATCGCGGCGGCTCCGGCGGTGGCGCCGGCATCGCTCCTGGGGCTCGCCGCCGCCAGCACGGCGCCTTGGTGGCCCGGGGGCGGACGGGCCCTGGCCACGGGCGCGAGCCTCTTCACCGGGTGGATCGCGGGTGTGGGGCGCGTGGTCTCTGGCTGGCCGCTGGCCCGCCTGCCTTGGCCGGACGGGGTCGGCGGGGCGGCCGCGTTGGTGGCGCTGGGCATGCTGGCCGTGGCCGGCGGACGGTGGGCGAAGCGGCGCCGCGACACGCGAGGTCTCCGAAGGCCGGGCGGATCAGGAGGGAGTGGCGGGTGAGGGCGCGTCGGTCCAGACGGCGGTCGGGCATGGGAGACTGGGAGGCGTCCGCGCCACCGTGGCGTCGGCGAGGGCGGGGAGGGACGTCGATGGCCCAGCGAGGCGGCACACGCGGTGCGAAGGGCGTGGCGTGGTCGGCAGTGGATCTGGCACCTGTCGTGCTCATCAAGGGGCCGGAGGGTCTCCTGGGCGACCGCGCCCTGGACCGGCTGCGCGCCCAGGCCCTGGCTGCGGATCCTCACACCGAGCGCACCGATCTCACGGCCGCCGGCTATCAGGGGGGCCAGCTCGACATGCTGACCTCGCCCTCGTTGTTCGGGGAGCCCCGGCTCCTCACCATCTCGGACCTGGAGACGATGTCCGACGCCCTGCTCATCGATCTGCTGGCCTACATCGGCCATCCGGCGCCCGACGTCTGGCTCATCCTGCGCCACGGCGGGGGGACGCGCGGGAAGAAGCTCCTCGACGCGATCGCGAAGGCGGGATACCCGGTCGTCAACGCGGATCCCGTGAGGAACGACCGTGACAAACTCGAGCTGGTCCACGCGGATGTGCGCGCGGCGCACCGGCGCATCGACCAGCGGGCGGCCCAGGCGCTCGTCGACGCGGTGGGGGACGACCTGCGCTCGCTCGCCGCCGGGGTGTCGCAGCTCCTGGCCGACGTGGAGGGGGAGATCACGGTCGAGGACGTCCGCCGGTACCACTCCGGCCGTGTGGAGACCTCGGGCTTCGAGGTCGCCGATGCCGCCGTGACCGGTCAGACCGCGCGCGCGCTCACCCTGCTGCGGCACGCCTTCGCCACCGGAGTCGATCCCGTTCCGCTCGTGGTCGCCCTGGGGATGAAGCTTCGCGGCATGGCGAAGGTCTCGGTCGCGGGCCACAGCTCTCCGGGCCGGCTGGGCATGGCCCCCTGGCAGATCGAACGGGCTCGCCGCGAGCTGCACGGATGGGACGATCGGTCCCTCTCCGCCGCGATCAGCGCTGTCGCCGTGGCGGATGAGGAGGTCAAGGGCCTGTCCCGCGACCCTCAGCGGGCCGTGGAGAAGGCCGTGATGGCGATCTGCCGTCTGCGGGGGGATCGGTCCTGAGGATCCGGCGGGGACACGGCCCGCCAGGTGGGAACGAGGCGGAGAGGGGAGAAGGAAAAAGAGAGGGGGACGGACCGCATGGTCCATCCCCCTCCGGGAAGGTGAGGCCGCGCTGTCAGGCGGACAGCGACTGCACGCGCTTGGCCAGCTTCGACTTGCGGTTCGCGGCCTGGTTCTTATGGATGACGCCCTTGGCTGCGGCCTTGTCGAGCTTCTTGCCCGCAATGCGGAGCGCCTCGGCGGCGCTCTCCTTGTCGCCGGCCTCGACGGCCTCGCGCGTCTTGCGCACCAGCGTCTTCAACTCAGACTTCACCGCCTGGTTGCGCTGACGGCGCTTCTCGTTGGTGCGGATGCGCTTCTTCTGGGACTTGATGTTCGCCACAGTCAGAAATCTCCTTGAATAATCCACGGACAGAGTCGGTGAGGGCTGTGCCGCCACCGGGACCAGGACGTGGGGACATCCCGCGGACGGTGGGGACCAGACCCCCTGCCCGACCGGGCCGGGAGTCCGACAGCCCACATTACCAGCCGGACAGTCCCGCCCTCCAGCCCGCAGGCGCCGAGCGTCAGGTGAAGACCGTCACCCCCGCATCCCCTCGGCCCGGTCGGCCGCCTTCTCGATCCCCCGGACGACGGTCTCGAACAACTCGCGCCCCAGGGCCGCCCCCTCGCGGCGGACGGCGCCCATCGGCGCCCACAGCACGCGGTCCAGACGGACCTCGCTGGGCCGGCCGCGGGGATCCCACGGCCCCGAGCCGATGTCGATCCAGTACCGCCCCCACCGCGCCTCCTGATCGGCATCGCGGTCGTGGTCCTTCGAGGTCATCTGCGCGACGTACACCCCGCCGCCGGCCCTCCCGAGGACGACGACCGGACGGTCCTTGCCCTGCGTGTCGTCCTCCTCGTAGGGGATCCAGGTCCACACGACCTCACCCGGATCGGCATCTCCGTCGGGCGAGGGGTCGTAGGACGCGCAGGCGAGGGCCTCGCGCACGGCGACGGGATGCGTCCGCGTGGACGAGGGCGCCGCCCCCCGCGTGCTGCCGGTCGCCTGGCCAGGTGACCGGGGAGAGAGGGAGGAAGGCGCCCGGCCGGCCTGGCCGGCGCGACCGGGAGTTCGACGGATGGGGGAGAGAAGGCGTGAGGCGGCGCCGCGCGCGGCCGCGCTCAGGATCTCGGCGAGGACGGAGGCCATGGAGCGACTCTACGTGTCGACGCGGCGTGCCGACGGCATGGTCAGCCAAGCCGACCGCGAGACCGGCGAGTTGTCCACAGGCTCGCCGGAGCCGCTTCCTGGCCGAAGGTGTGACGTGCCATGCTCATCGAAGCCGATCAGAACCAACAGTCACTATCCGAAAGGAAATGCGATGAGCGGAGCAGAGACCGGACGATCCGGCATTCGGACGGCCGCCGAGTCCATGACGAAGGACCAGCGATCGGGCCTCGCCGCAGCCCTGCGGGCGGCGGACCGCGGAGATCTCCTCCGAGCCGTCGACGGGGTCGCGGAGATGCTGGGCGATGGGAGCCTGGGCCCGGCCGCCTCCATGCGCGCGCGCAAACTGCTCATCGAATGGCTCGAGGCTCTCGGCCGGTTCGACGAGTGCCGGCAGGTCGCCACCGAGGGGGTCGCGGACCTGCGGGCCCGGCTCGGCGCCGCCCATGAGCTCACCCTGGTCATGCGCCACTCGGAGCTCTACTGGATGTGTGTGACTGGATATGACGAAGTCGCCCGCGACCGGTTCCCGGTCCTGATCCGTGACATCGAGCGCGCGCTCGGACGGACGAGCCAGCTCGCGTGGGCGGCGCGGACGAACTCGGCGATGCCGCTCAAACGGGGCGGTGACTTCGCTGGGGCCGCCCGCGTGTACCGCCGGCTGCTGCACGACATGGGGGAGGTCCTCGAGGACACCGACGTGATCGTCTTGACCACCCGGGACAACCTGGCCGAGGCGCTCGCCTGCGATGGCCGGTATGAGGAGTCGACGACCCTGTACGAGGCGCTGCTGGCCGACCTCGTGGCCTCCTGCCCGTCGGGGGACCGCCGTGTCCTGAGGCTGCGCGATGAGATCGCCTCGAATGTCTTCTGCATGGGGGACCACGCCCGGGCGCGGGAACTATGGAGCGTCCTGGCCGAGGACTGTCGGCGCCACCTGGGGGAGTGCGCCCCCGAGACCGCCCGGCAGCGCACGCTCCAGATCGCCCTATCCATCCAGGACGGGGACGACGCTGCGGTCGCCCGATGGTGCCGGGTCCTGCTGGACAACCTCCCCGATGACTTCACCGACGAGGACGCCGAGGGATTCCGGATCCTGCTCCGGGAATCTCGAGAGCGGCTGGACCGGTCGGGCGACACGGCGTGAGGCCCATGCGCGCGGGCTCGAGTACTCGCAGAGGGAACTGACGCGCCATACGGCGGTCACCGTCGGACCGGTGACGAGGACCTTCGGAAGGCACGAGGAGATCGACGACGCCACCGCCGGGACGTTCTTCGATCAGTTCGGCGACGTGCTGGGGGAAAAGGGGTGGTGGAGATGAGTCGGGAGTTCCTCGTGACCGCGCAGTGGCGGCGATCAGGATGGTGGGTGCTGGAGGCTCCGGATGAGATGAGGGAGGCAACGCCTACCTGGCGCGTATCCCCGAGTCGGACATCGTGATCCGCGTCGAGCCACAGCTTCCGGACGCCTATCGGGAGCATCGTGCCGTCTCTGAGCAGGAGTCGCGGCGGGCGGCACAGGCCAGGGCCAGGGCCGCTGCGGAGTCCCGCACGGCGGCTCGGCTCCTACGCGCGGAGGGCCTCACCCTCCGCGACATCGGGACCGTCATGGGAGTCTCGACGCAACGGGCCCATCGATTCGTCAACTCCTGAGGCCGTCCGGGGCTCCTGAGCGGTCCGGCGGGACGGCAGGGGCGCCCTCGTCGCTGGAGACGAGCCAGATGTGGGACGATGGGACGGACCCACCCATCGACGGAGGAATTCGTTGGCCCCCATCCCCACGACCGACCAGTCGGCGCGCATCCGTCCCGCGGCGACGCCCCAGCAGAGCATCCGCAACTTCTGCATCATCGCCCACATCGACCACGGCAAGTCCACGCTCGCCGACCGTATGCTGCAGCTGACGGGGGTCGTGAGCCAGCGCGAGATGCGCGACCAGTACCTGGACCGCATGGACATCGAGCGAGAGCGCGGCATCACCATCAAATCCCAGGCGGTGCGCATGCCGTGGGCCACGGGCGGCCAGGCCTTCGCGCTCAACATGATCGACACGCCCGGCCACGTCGACTTCACCTATGAGGTCTCCCGCTCCCTCGCGGCCTGCGAGGGAGCGGTGCTGCTGGTCGACGCCGCCCAGGGCATCGAGGCCCAGACGCTCGCCAACCTGTACCTGGCGATGGAGGACGATCTCGCGATCATCCCCGTCCTCAACAAGATCGACCTGCCCGGCGCCCAGCCCGACAAGCACGCCCACGAGCTCGCCCAGCTCCTCGGCGTGGACGAGTCGGAGATCCTGCGGGTCTCCGGCAAGACGGGCCAGGGCGTGGCCGAGCTGCTCGACCGCATCGTCCAGGTCGTGCCCGCCCCCAGCGGCGACCCCGAGGCCCCCACGCGCGCCATGATCTTCGACTCCGTCTATGACACCTACCGCGGCGTGGTCACCTACGTCCGCGTCGTCGACGGGCGGCTCTCGACGCGCGAGCGCATCCGGATGATGTCCACGGGCTCCACCCATGAGCTCCTCGAGATCGGCGTGATCTCCCCCGAACCCACGCCCAGCGACGGCATCGGCGCCGGCGAGGTCGGCTACCTCATCACCGGTGTGAAGGACGTGCGCCAGTCCCGCGTCGGGGACACGGTGACCACCGCGGTGCGCGGGGCGGCCGAGCCGCTGGCCGGGTATCGCGACCCGAAGCCCATGGTCTTCTCCGGGATCTACCCGGTCGACGGCTCGGACTTCCCGGACCTGCGCGACGCCCTGGAGCGGCTCCAGCTCAACGACGCGGCGCTGACCTACGAGCCGGAGTCCTCGGCTGCGCTGGGCTTCGGCTTCCGCTGCGGGTTCCTGGGGCTGCTGCATCTGGAGATCGTCCGTGAACGGCTGGAACGCGAGTTCAACCTGGACCTCATCGCGACCGCCCCCAACGTGATCTACCACGTCGTCGCCGAGGACGGCACGCAGACCCGCGTCGACAACCCCTCAGAGTTCCCCGAAGGCAAGATCAAGGAGGTCCGCGAACCGGTGGTCGAGGCCACCGTCCTCACGCCCTCGGAGTTCGTGGGATCGGTGATGGAGCTGTGCCAGGAGCGGCGCGGCGCCCTCAAGGGCATGGACTACCTCAGCGAGGACCGGGTGGAGATCCACTACCGGCTGCCCCTGGCCGAGATCGTCTTCGACTTCTTCGACCAGCTCAAGTCCCGTACCCGCGGCTACGCCTCCCTGGACTACCAGGAGGCCGGCGAGCAGGCGGCGGACCTGGTCAAGGTCGACATCCTGCTGGGCGGCGAGAAGGTCGACGCGTTCAGCGCGATCGTCCACAGGGACGCCGCCTACAACTACGGCCTGCGCCTGACGAAGCGCCTCAAGGAGCTCATCCCGCGCCAGCAGTTCGAGATCCCTGTCCAGGCGGCCATCGGCGCCCGCGTCATCGCGCGTGAGACCATCAAGGCCCTGCGCAAGGACATGCTGGCGAAGTGCTACGGCGGTGACATCACCCGCAAGCGCAAGCTGCTGGAGAAGCAGAAGGAGGGCAAGAAGCGCATGAAGGCCATCGGCCGCGTGGACGTCCCCCAGGAGGCCTTCATCGCGGCGCTCACCAGCGACGTCCCCACCGGCAAGAAGTGAGGGCGGATGACTCCCATGGGTGAGCAGATCCCCCAGACGGCCCTGCCCGGCCCGCGCGGCTGGGGCCATCACCATCATCCGCGTCCCACCGGCGCCGCGGCCCCCTACATGTCTCGGACGAAGTCGTTCACCCGGCGCTCCCGGGCGCTGCCGGAGTCCCTGGCGCGCACGATGGCGGCCCACGGCGCGGACTACGTCATCGAGCCCAGGCGCGGGCAGGGGTGGACCACCGTGGCGGAGGGCTTCCGCGTCGACCTGGCCCGCGAGTTCGGGCGGAGCGCCCCCGTGGCGCTGGAGATCGGGTCGGGCACCGGCGAGCAGATCGTCGCCGCGGCGCGGAGATGGCCAGACCGCGACTTCCTGGCCCTGGAGGTGTGGGAGCCGGGCATCGCGAAGACGGTGTCGAAAGCGGTCGCGGCCGGCGTGGGCAACCTGCGCGTGCTGGAGGCGGACGCCGCCCAGGCCCTGCCGGTCATCCTCCCGGACGCGTGCCTGGACGAGGTCTGGACCTTCTTCCCCGATCCCTGGCGCAAGGCCCGCCACCACAAGAGGCGCCTCGTCTCCGACGCTTTCGCCCGGCAGGTCGCCCGTGTGCTGGCGGACGGCGGGGCGTGGCGGCTGGCGACGGACTGGGACGACTACGCCTGGCAGATGCGCGACGTCGTGGAGGCCTGCCCGGACCTCGCCAACCCGTATCTGGGGGAGCGCCCGGACCCGCAGGACAGGGAGCCGGGGCGCGGCGGCTTCGCGCCGCGGTGGGCGGGCCGGGTGCCCACGCACTTCGAGGAGCGCGGGCGCGCGGCCGGGCGCCGGGCCCACGATGTCGTCGGCATCCGCCTGCCGCGCCAGGGGCACGCAGGTCAGGAGGAGCGGTGAGCGCGTCGCCATCGGGAACGGGGGGCGAGGGCGCTTCGGGCCGGGAATTCTCGAAGGCCTGGGCGATCGTGCCGGCCGTGTCCTTCCTGCTATTCACAACCGTGCTGCGCTCTCCGGTGACCGCGGTGCCCCCGCTGCTGGAGCGCATCCAGGGCGATCTCGGGATGTCGAATGTCGCGGCGGGCCTGCTCACCTCGATCCCGGTGCTGTGCTTCGGGGCGATGACGCCCTTCGCCTCGGGCTGGCTGCGGCGCACGGGCATCAACCTGGGCGCGCTCAACGCCCTCGTCCTCGTCCTGGCCGGCTCCCTGCTTCGCTCCTCGGGGACGCAATGGGCGGCCTTCGCGGGCACGGCCGTCATCGGGGCGGGAATCACCCTGGGGAACCTCGTCGCCCCGATGGTCATCGGTCGGGACTTCCGGCGCCGCGCGGCCACGATGACGGGCCTGTACTCCGCCGCGGTCAACGTCGCCGTCTGGTTGTCGACCCTGGTCGCCGTCCCGCTGGCGAACGTCGTGGGATGGCGGGGCTCCGCGGCCTTCTGGGGCGTGATCCCGGCCATGGCCGCGGGGATCGTCTGGGCGTGGGTCTTCCCCGCGAGATCCCGTTCGGTGCGCGCCTCGGTGGTGCGGCGCGCGGGACTGAAGGCCGGAGACGACTCGGCGCTGCGCCTGGACACCCCGACGGCGGGGCGGACGGTGCTGCGCTCTCCGGCGGCGTGGATGATGGCGGCGGCGTTTTGCGGACACACCTTCGCCTACTACGCGATAGCCGGATGGCTGCCGAGGATCCTCCGGGAGATGGAGGGGATGAGCGAGGCCGGGGCGGGGGCGGCGGCCTCCGTCTTCCATCTCACCGGCATCGTCGGCCCGCTGCTGGTGCCGGTCATGCTGGGAGCGCTGCGGTGGCCCGTGACGCGGGTGATGGGCGTCGTCTGCGCGTCCTGGCTGGTCCTGCCGGTGGGCCTCGTGGCGTTGCCGGGATGGTGGCTCGCGTGGTGCGTCGTCTCCGGGATCGCCCAGGGCGCGCTGTTCACCGCCCTGTTCACGCTCATCATCCAACGCTCGCGAACGGTCGATGAGAACCGGCAGACATCGGCCCTCGTGCAGACGCTCGGCTACGTCGTGGCGTCCCTGGGCCCGGTGGTCGTGGGGTGGCTGCGCGACGCGACGGGCGGCTGGATGCTCCCGCTGGCGGCGATCGCGCTCGCGCTGTCCGCGATGACCGTGTGCTCCCAATGGGTGGCGCGGGCCCGATGACGCCGCGCCTGCCTGACGGCGCGCCCTGGCCGGGCGACGGACGCCTGGATCCGGCGCTCGCCGAAGCCGGGGCCGGGCGACCCCTCAGCCTCTACGTGCACGTCCCGTTCTGCCGGGTGCGGTGCGGGTACTGCGATTTCAACACCTACACCACGGGGTTCGGGCCCGGCGCCGAGCCAGGCTCCTACGCCCGCACCATCCTGGGGGAGGCGGATCTCGCGCGCAGGGCGCTGGGGGAGGCGGGTTTCGGGGGTTCCGGATCCGCCGGGGGGGACGAGGACGGGGCCGGCCGGGTGGCTGGGACCGTGTTCTTCGGGGGCGGCACGCCGACGATGCTGGAGGCCGGGGAGCTCGCCCGGATCCTCGACGGGCTGCGTGAGCGGCTGGGCGTCGCCGAGGACGCGGAGATCACCGTCGAGGCGAACCCGGAGACGGTCACGGCGGAGTCGCTGCGCGCCCTGGCTCGGGCCGGCTTCACCCGCGTGTCGGTCGGCATGCAGTCGGCCGTCCCGGAGATCCTGGCCACCCTCGACCGCCTGCACCGGCCCGAACGGGTGCCCCAGGTGGTCGGCTGGGCGCGCGAGGCCGGCTTGGACGTGTCCGTCGACCTCATCTACGGCACGCCGGGGGAGTCGCTGTCGGACTGGCGGCGCTCCCTGGAAGCGGCGGTCGCCATGCGGCCCGACCACGTCAGCGCCTACGCGCTGGTCGTCGAGGAGGGCACCCGGATGGGCGCGCAGGTGGCTCGCGGCGAGCTGCCCACGCCCGATCCGGACGACGAGGCGGCGAAGTACGAGGCCGCCGACCGCCTGCTCGGGGAGGCCGGCTACCGCTGGTATGAGATCTCGAACTTCGCCCGCGTCGCGCCGGGTGAGGAGGGTGTGCCCGCCACGCGGCTGCGCCACGCGTCGCGCCACAACCTGGCCTACTGGCGCGACTCGGACTGGTGGGGCCTGGGGCCCGGAGCCCACTCCCATGTCGGGCGGCTGCGCTGGTGGAACGTCAAGCACCCGCGGGCCCACGCCGGGCTCGTGGCGCAGGGGCGCTCGCCGGCTGCGGCCGGCGAGGTGCTGGACGCGGACACGCGCGAGCTTGAACGCGTCATGCTGGCGGTGCGCACGGCGGACGGCGTCCAGCTGGGGCCGGGCGACGACATCGGCGGCGTTCCCGGCCTCGTGGACGACGGGCTGGTGGAGGCCGGGCCCGCCGCGAGCGGACGCATCGTCCTCACACTGCGAGGACGACTGCTGGCCGACCACGTGACGCGCGTCATCACGCGGTGAGTGGACGGATCCACTGTCAGAGGCTCGGTACGGCCATCGACAGGCCGAGGCCGACGGCGTTGTGCGGTACCCTCGTCAAGAGCTGCCGTGGCCGCTCATGGGCGCGGCATCGCAGACATGGGCCGCGCGCGCGTCTACAGGTCTGTTCCGTGTTCGTCGTGTGAAAGGTTCTCGACGTGTCTGAACTCCAGACGCCCCCTCGCATCGCCGCGATCGTGCCGTGTTACAACGAAGAAGCGGCGGTGGCCAAGGTCGTCACCGATCTGCTCGAGGCCGTCCCAAACATCTCGGTTTACGTCTACGACAACAACTCCACGGACCGGACGGCGGAGGTCGCGGCGTCGGCGGGCGCGATCGTCCGTCGCGAGGAGCGCAAGGGCAAGGGCAACGTGGTGCGGCGCGCCTTCGCTGACATCGATGCCGATATCTACCTCCTCATCGACGGCGACGACACGTACGACGCGTTCGCCGCTCCCGAGATGATCCGCGAGCTGGTCGACAACCACCTGGATCACGTCCTGGGTTGCCGCAAGGAGGAGCACGAGGGAGAGGGCGCCTACCGTCCGGGCCATGCGCAGGGCAACAAGCTCTTCAATCGTCTCGTCGGATTCCTGTTCGGGGAACCCGTGACGGATATGCTATCCGGCTATCGCATCTTCTCTCGTCGCTTTGTGAAATCCTTCCCGGCCCAATCCCGAGAATTCGAGATCGAGACCGAGCTCACCATCCATTCAATGGCGCTGCGCGTTCCGCAGAAGGAAGTCCTCATCGGATTCCGCGACCGTCCGGCGGGGTCCGAGTCGAAACTGCGGACCTACCACGATGGTTTCCGGATTCTCGGACTCATCGGCCGGCTCCTCGCCCACGAGCGGCCATTCGCCTTCTATGGGGGTCTCGGACTGGTGGCATTCGTGGTGTCATTGATCCTCGGCGTGCCGGTCATCGTGGAGTTCTTCCAGACGGGTCTGGTGGAGCGCTTCCCCACGGCGATCCTGGCTTCGAGCCTCGCCGTGATCGCCGCCCTGTGCGTCGTCGTGGGCACGGTGCTGTCGGGCGTCCTCAAGGCCCGACGCGAGGCCCTCCGGCTGTCCTATCTGCGTCTGTCGCCGCCGCCCGAGCATCTATGACCGAGGATGATATGCAGGTCGGGCAGCCGGCCGAGGAGGCAACATATCCTTCCGCTTCCGCGGCGCGGCGCGGCGGCTCGGTCCTGCGCTATCTGATGACGGGCGGGTTCACGAGCGCCCTCGATCTCGCGCTGTTCACCGTGTTCTCCGTCGCCGTCGGTATCCCGCCGACCGTCTCCAACGTGATGTCGACCGCCGTCACGATCTGTGTGGGATACACGATCAATCGTCGGTGGGTGTTCAAGGCGAGACGTGCGACATGGGGATCGTTCTTCTCCTACGCCTCAGTGTCGTTGGTCACCGGCATGATCATCCAGACAGGGATCATCGCGGGTCTCATGCACGCGGCGCTTGACGTCGTTCCGACATGGAGCACGAATGCAGTGAAACCCGTCGCGAAGATCATCGCGATGGGAGTGGGCGCGACCTGTAACTACCTGGGCTTTCGCTTCATCTTCCACAGGTCGGATGAGCGCGCGATCGCCGAGGTCGACGCCGACCGTGCGACCCCAACGCGAACTGAGCCCGAGCGGTAGGCCTGTCCTCCTCGGTCACTTGCCCGTCTCATCGGCCACGACCGTGTACAGGTATCCCGTCACGTTCCCATCCTGGACCGTTTCGTCCAGAAGCAGGCACGACTGGTTCAGCGCCTCAAGAGCGAGGACGTGCCTGGTGTTCTGCTGCGCGAAGGACGAGCACGAGTCGAAGGTCACGCGGATCTGGTCGCGGGCGGGATTGGAGACCCGGGGCTCTCCGGCTCCCGGCTCCCAGGAGATGCCGGCCAGTCGGTTCCAGGCCTCCTCGTACTGACCGGTCGGGTCGATCTGCCGCCACATCTCCTCGGGAGGATACGTCTGGACTCCGTTCATCGCGCTGACCCCCGACGAGAGCAGCACCCCCGGTATCAGGGCGGCTTGCTGGAGGGAGTCCTGCGTGGTCACGCCGGCCCATGTCCCAGGATCGTTCTGATCGACGTGGGCGACCGCCTGGCCCAATGGCGAAGCGGCCAGATCCGTCGTTCCCCGATAGACCGGGTTCACCCGGCCTGCGATGACGAGCGTGGCAATGAGGAGGAGCGTCATTCCCGCCCAGGGACGTCGACTGGGAATGAGAGCGATTCCAGCGATGATGAGGACCACTGCGAGTTTTCCGACGATCCCGGAGGACAACACCGGATCTGCGGCCTCGCGGAACGTCCACCAGACCGCGGCCTGGATGAGCAGAGCCAGCCCGCCCGTGGCGACGACGGCAGCCAGTCGGACCCTGCGGCTCCACATCTGGTCATCTGCGCGGGCGATGACAACGGCCAGCGAGACCACTCCGGCGATGAGCATGCCCAGACGCATCCGTTGGGGAACGCCGCGATCGAGGGCGAGCGCGCGTGACAACCAGTCCCAGCCGGGGATCAGGACGAACGCGAGGAACACCGCGGTGGCGAACACTGCCGAGACGGCCATCCAGTCGATCCTCCGCCGCCGGGCACTGGCGATGATCATCAGGGCGAGCACAGGGAGCAGAAAGACGCCGATCTGGATGATCGTCGCCGCTTCGGCGGGGTTGGAACCTGTGGACCCGGTGGTGCCGTTGAGCAGAGAGGTGTTCCACGCGGCGGAAAAGTAGGCCATGCAGGAATCAGCTGTCACGACGCATGCACCGGTTGTCGATCTCCGATCGCCCGGGTAGACGGTTCCCATGACGGCTTCGATCGTCTGTCGGTGCTGGAACGCCCATGCCACGAGGACGGCTGCCGCCGTCGTGCCAGCGGTCAGGAGAGGCGTCAGACGGGTGAGGACCACCCGCCAGCCGGCGCGTCGGCGCGCCTCCAGCGAGGCGCCGACAGTGACGATCAGGACGACGATCGCGCACGGCAGGATGAAGGGGACATAGATCGTCAAGGCCGCAGGGACTGCCAGGTAGCCAGCGAGGCCGGCCAAGACCCGTGGGGTGCGAGATCCTGGGCGAGCGTGGAGCGCCCAGTGAATGGCGCTGAGCGTCACCATGCACCACGCCAAAGGGAACAGCGTCTGAGGCCTGTACCACCACTGTACGAGAGGGGAGTACAGAGTGAAAAGGGCGACGAGCACGGCAAGCAGCGGGCGCTTCGGGCACCACGAGACGACGAAGACATAGACGCTGACGACACCAAGGCCCCCGATGCAGAGCCACCTCCACGATGCTCCCTGAGCGAGTGGCGCCACGAAGTAGCCCCACAGGTGCGGTCGGAATACCGTCGACCAGTCCCAGGCTGGCAGGTCGTTCATGAAGGTGGCGTCCATTCCCCCCGGCAGGGTCTGATTGACCGAGGGGAAGCCCTGCGCTGCCTGCGAGGCGATCCAGGGCTCCTGCACCATCCACATGTCCGAAGTGATGGCGCGAGGGCCGCCCAGAAGGAGGTTCGGATCTTCAGCGCTTCCGTGTAGAAGCTGCCACCACATTCCCGTGGACGTGCCATTGATCCCGAATGCGGAGAGGATGAGTATGAGGACCAGAACAACCACGGGGAACGCGACGAGGACAGGCACCGTCGGGAGGCCGTCCTCGCGAGCAGCGGGGCGCCACCATCGCGGGCGTGAGCCTGATGGTCTGACGAGGCTCGCCGAAGAAAGGTGCATGGCACCCACTGTGCCACATCTGGGGGCCCTGTCCGGAGAACGGCTGTGTGTCGGTGCCGGCGCATTTTCCGCAAGCGCCCGGCCTAGAGCTGTCGATCGTTGAGTTCAACTGTTTCTCGTTCAGGCACAATGGCCCCGGAGAAGGGATGGGAATGGACGACGCGACGATGGTGTGGGGGCAGTGGGCGGCGGACGTGCCGCGTCTCCTCGTCATGGCGGCTGTTCTCTTCCTCCCCGGTAGCCTGGGCGCCCGGCTCGCTGGGATGCGAGGCCCGCTCGCCGTGGCCGTCGGCCCGCTCCTGGCGGCCTGCACGGCGGCGATCGGTGCGGTCGCGTGCGGCGCCCTCGGTCTGCGGTGGGATGCGCGGACGTTCGCGGCGAGCCTCCTGATCGCGATCGGAGCGTGCGCCCTGTGCGGGAGGGCCACGCGGACCGATCGGTCTGCTCCGTCATCGGGGGCGTACAGGTGGTCCGCGCCATTGATCGGAGCGCTCGCGCTGGGCTGGGCCGCCATCGCATTCCCGTTCATGGCCCAGGCTGCGCCTGGCACCCCGATCCAGGGACACGACACGGTCTTCCACATGAACGCCCTGTGGCGGATCCTGGTGGACGGCAACGCCTCCGGTTTCGGCGGGCTCACCCGCATGTTCGGGCTGGATACGACGAGCACGGTCTTTCCGGCCGGATGGCACGCACTGGTTGCCCCCTTCGCCTCACGCACCACGATCGTGCCGGTGGTCAATTCCTTCTCCGCCCTCGTGCCCCTGATCTGGCTCACGGGACTGGCGGCCCTGGCCGCGGCGATCCTTCCTGGGACACCGGCACTGCCGGCGCTCACCGTGGCGTTGGCGCCCCTGGTCGCCGAGTTCCCCACCTACATGCTGACGAAGTACCCGGCTTGGCCCAATGCCCTGGGCATGGCTCTGGTTCCCGCGCTTGCGGCGCTCGGTCTCACGGGGCAGCGCGCCGTCCGGCTCCTTCCCGCAGGGTCTCCCGGGCGTCGACGGTCCCTGGCGACCTGGGCGGGAGCCCTGGTCGTCCAGGTCCTGGGGATCTGCCTGATCCATCCGCTGGCCGGGTTGTCCCTGGGGCTGCTGGGGGCGGGTCCCGCCGTCGTCGCGATAGGCCGGCGCTGGGGGCGCCTGGCCCGTTCGGGTCGAAGTCTGAGGCTGTGGGGGGAGGCGGTGGGCGCCCTCGGGACCGCCGCCGTGCTCGCCGTGCTTGCCGTCGCGGTGCCGTTCCTCCATGAGCGGCTCGCCCGAATGCTCAGCGCCTTCCAGACCGTGCCCAACGTCGACTGGTACAACCCGTTCAAGGCGTTGTCCCTATGGTCGATCGTCGACTTCGAGGCTCCTGACCGCGTCTGGCAGGGGCTCCTGGTCGCCGCCGTCTCAGTCAGCGTGCTCACGGTGGCAGGTGCGGTCGAGGCCCTGCGGACCCGGGCGGGGAGGCTGCTGGTCACGGCGTGGGCGGTCGCCTCCGCCCTCACGCTCACCAGCCTGATGCGCTCGGGCCCCCTGCTCGGGCTGGCGGGCATCTGGTACCTGAGCACGCATCGCACGATGGCGGTCCAGGTGGTTGCCCAACTTCCGCTCATGGCACTCGGCGCGCTCGCGATCACCTCGGCGGCCGCCCGCGTCCTGAGTCCCTCCTCAGCGCGGCATCGCGGACAGCCGGGGCGCCCTCGTCGATCCCTCCCCACGGGAGCAGGCGCATCCATCCGGAACGTTCCGCTGACGATGGGGTTGGTTCCGGCACTGCTCATCCCGTTGGCCGGGGGACTGGTCACCGCGCCGCAGCGAGCCGACCTCACGTGGCGGATGTACTCCACCGACTCCCCGTTCTCCACGATCGCGCTCACCGACCAGACGATGGCACTGGCCAGACGGGCGAGCGAGCTGATTCCCGAGGACGCCCTCGTCTTGGGCGACCCCTTCAACGGGTCGGCCTACGTGCAGGTGCTGGGCGATCGCGAGGTCGTGTTCCCGCAGTTGTACTTCCGCGAGTCGAACACGGACCTGGAGTACCTGCGTCTGCACTTCAACGAGATCTCCACGAATCCGCGCGTATGCTCGATCCTCCGCTCCGACGGGATCGGCTACGCATGGATCGACTCGGATCCGTGGCACGAGGGTGCCGACCAATCGGCCGTCTCGCCCGGCCTCTACGACGTCGACCTCCGCGACGGTTTCGAGGTGCTCGGCCAGGCGGAGACCGTGTCCCTGGTGCGGATCACGGCATGCGGATGACTGCGGGCCGCGGCAGGGGACGCGTTGAACATTGAACACGGGCGCCATATTGGCGGGGAACACAAGTCGTGGGTGTTGCTGGCGCTCCGCCAAACTTGTACCATATGTGGGACAAGAAGGAGGGTGAACATGGCCATCACAGCCAGCCAGGCTCGGCGAGAGCTCTTCCCTCTCATTGAGAAGGTCAATGACGATCGCGCCCCGGTGGAGATCACGTCAAGGCGGGGCAACGCAATCCTGATGTCGGTTGACGACTATGAGTCGTGGCAGGAGACCGCCTATCTGTTCCGTTCGCCCGCGAACGCACAGTGGCTGGTCGAGTCCTCAGAAGAAGCGGGGCGCGGCGAGGTTGTTGAGCATCCTCTTGATCGGTCATGAACGATGAGGGTGGTCTTCACCGCCCACGGATGGGCGGATTACGCATACTGGCAGCGCGCGGACCGGGCGGTGCTCCGTCGGATCAACCGTCTGATCGACGATGCGCTTCGCGATCCCGCTCACGGAATCGGCAAACCTGAGCCGCTGAAGTACGGCATCGCAGGGGCGTGGTCACGACGGATCACAGATGAGCACCGACTCATCTATCAGATCCAGGGCGAAGACGTCATCATCCTCGCTGCCAGGTACCACTACGTGAAGTAGACCGACGCGGCAGCCCCGGTATGAGCGGTTTAGGATCGGAGCGCAGGGACCCGAGTCGCCGTCCGTCCCCGTCATCATCAGCGCATGAGAGAGGGAACAGGAATGCGCATCGCCGTCGTCGCTCTGGGGAAGATCGGACTGCCGCTGGCGGTCCAGTACGCGAGGTCCGGGCACACCGTGGTCGGCGTCGACATCAACGAGCGGACCGTGTCCCTGGTCAACCAGGGGAAGGAGCCGTTTCCGGGCGAGGCCCATCTGGCGGAGTATCTGCCCGAGGCCGTGTCCTCCGGAGCCCTGAGCGCCACCACCGACTATGCGGAGGCCATTCCCGGCTCCGACGCCGTTGTGCTGGTGGTTCCGCTGTTCGTCGACGAGCAGTCCCGCCCCGATTTCGCGTGGATGGACCAGGCGACGCGGTCGCTGGCCGAGCACCTCACCCCGGGAACGCTGATTTCCTATGAGACGACGCTGCCGGTGGGGACCACCCGCACCCGCTGGAGGCCGCTGATCGAGGAAGTCTCAGGCCTCGCAGAGGGCCGGGACTTCCACCTCGTGTTCTCGCCGGAACGCGTGCTGACGGGTCGCGTGTTCTCCGATCTGCGCCGTTACCCGAAGCTGGTGGGCGGTTTGTCGGAGGAGGGGACGCGGCGGGGGATCGCGTTCTACGAGTCCGTCCTCCAATTCGACGAGCGCCCCGATCTGGACCGGCCCAACGGCGTGTGGGATATGGGCAGCGCCGAGGCCGCCGAGATGGCGAAGCTCGCGGAGACGACGTACCGCGACGTCAACATCGGACTGGCCAACCAGTTCGCGGTGTACGCCGACAAGGCCGGCATCGACATCGAGCGGGTGATCCGTGCCTGCAACTCCCAGCCCTACAGCCACATCCACCAGCCGGGCATCGCCGTGGGCGGGCACTGCATCCCCGTCTACCCGCGCCTGTACCTGTCCACCGATCCCGACGCCTCGATCGTGTCGACCGCGCGCGCCGCGAACGCAGCGATGCCGGGCTATGTCGTGGGGCGCGTGGCAGAGGTCCTGGGCGATCTGTCCGGGTTGCGCGTGGCCGTGCTGGGCGCCTCCTACCGTGGGGGAGTCAAGGAGACGGCGTTCTCCGGGGTCTTCGACACGGTGGCCGCGCTGCGCTCGCGAGGGGCCATTGTGATGGTCCATGACCCGATGTACGCCGATGAGGAGCTGGCCGGGTTCGGGTGGGACGCCTATCACTTCGGGATGCCTGTCGATGCGGCGATCATCCAGGCCGATCACGCGGAGTACCGGCGCCTGGCGCCCGATGACCTGCCCGGCGTGCGCCTGCTGTTCGACGGGCGGCGGGTCACCGATCCGGCGCTGTGGGCGGGGACCCCCCGTCTGGTGGTGGGCGCGCCCGTGTGAAGACATGCAGTATCGACGGTGATCAGTCGGAGCTGTCGGAGGACGATACAGGATCCTGACCGATCGAACGGGCATCGCGGCGGCGCTCTCGACGGGCTCGCGCTCCGTGGCGGAGCCGAGCGATTCCACTGATCACGTGAGGAGACGCATGCTCGGCTGCGAGGCAGAGCGTCACGGTCGTGAACAGGAGCATCAGTGGGTACGCCCCCGAGAGGTACATGTAGTACGAGGACTTCACGGATGCGATCTGGTTGTATGCCACGCCGGTCAGGATCGCGATCACGGATCCAGCGATGCCGGTGAGCAGAAGGACAGCGTCGCGTCGACGAGCCCATTCGCCCTGCCGGATCAACAGGCTTCCCAGCATGCCGACCCAGGCCAACGCCGTCACCGAAGCGAACGGGGGCGTCACAGCCCCATAGACCGCCGCAATCCGATTGAGCCGGTTGACGACGGGTTCAACGTACTGGAGCTCGGCAGGTGAAAAATCATCAGACAGACTGACCGAGCGATCGCCCGATAGACCGAGCATGATTCTGTTTCGAAGAGGCTCATTGTCCCATCCCTCTGCACTCGGCTTGACATCTTGGAATGAAACAACGAAATGGTAGAACTCTGAAACCGTTCGCGGGAGTTCTGAGGAGTAGATCGAATGCCACGGCGGCATCAAAGAAGACGGCATTGTCGGCTGTCCTTGAGCGCGACCGGAGCTGATCGCTTCGTGGATCTCAGCAGCGATATTCGCGTAGAGCCGGTCCGTGTCCGCGGCGCCTCCCCGTCCTGCGGGCTGGTAATACCCGGCTGCGTGGACTCCGTCTCGAAGAGGCCAGATCAGCATGCCGTTCTCGACGTATCCCTTGTCGTGTGCCCAAGCTTTGTATTTCTCCGTCATCGCATCTGAGATCGAGTTGAGCGTCGGGCTGAGCGTATACAGGTACTCCAACTTCTCCAGGGGGACATCTGTTCGCTCCGGCAGGCCCGTCGTGTCCCACTTGACGGAGTAAATCGCCTTCATGAAATCAGGAAAGTGGCAATCATTGATCTCGTTGTAACATGAAAGACCGTAGTTCTCCTGATTGAGATGGGAGACATAGGCGTTTGAGGCGCCGAGTGTCCCCAGGGGGAGAAGGACGACGAGCACCGATCCCGCAAACGAGCCCCAGACCAAGGGCGTCTGCTTCCGTGTGTCCTTCTTGGCGCGAAGGGCGAAGAACAGCCGTACGGTCGCCGAACAGAGCATGATCGCCGTGGCGACAAAGACGAAGGGAAGGATCCACGCCGTATCCTCGCGGTTGTGCCACATGGTGGCCAATGACAGGCCTGCGCCCAGCGACCACGGAAGCCGCTGGAGAAGAGGACGGTCACGTCGGAGATACAGAGCGCAAAGGCAGCTGATGACGATCAGCGCCTGGGAAACAGTGAGCCCGTTGCGATACACGCGTTGAAAAGTCCACGCGGCCCAGGAAATGGGATCGAACAGCAGGCCGATGTAGACGATGATCCGGCTCCAACTGGACCGGAGCAGAGGGGCCAGTGCCGCGACCACGATGAGACATGCCAATGAGTGCCATAGCTGCTCAGCCGTGAGGAAAGGTATTCCCAGTTTGGAGCACACGGCGAGGAAGAATGGGCTGAACGGGCCCTTCACCAATGTCAGATGGTCATACGCGCCCAGCCAATCGTTGGCGCGGATCGCGGCGGCGTGGTCGGCAACCCAATAGTCGTCGTAATACTGCTTCGAATAGAGCATCACGGGAAGCGTCGAGACCATTGCCTGCTTGAGTATCGCCAAGCCGACCATGATCGCAATGAGGCGGGCTGAGAGAGGCCGCCATTCCTTGACGTCTGCCCGATGGCCGATCCCGACGGAACCGTGGGGGCTGGCCGTCAGACGGTGTTGGGGACTGCGGGTCGCGGGCACGGGGGGCCTCCGTTGGCGGGGCTGTGATTGCGGGTTCAGTTTAGACGATATCGCAGCTGACCATGGCGACTTCTTGGAACGCCCGAACTGAGCGTGGCCCATGTCTCGAGCTTCGGCATGGTTTCAAGCGGTCGTCCCGCCCAGCGGCCGGTTCTCGTCGTTCGCTGGACTCGTCCCACCTGGACCGGCACATCGTTGCTCGCACGGCGGTCTTCGTGCGGAACGCCTTCGGTGACGCGGTTGTCGTTTCCGCTGGGCGAAGGCGCGGGACTCACTCCGGCCGAGGGCTCGAGGAGGATCCGTCGCCCGTTCCCGGGCCAGCACGACAGTGATGGCCCCCTCCAGCCGCGCCCTTGGCATAATGGGGCGGTGCCGGCAGCGCCCGCCGGCGACGTCGATCATGTGGAGGCAGATCCGCCATGAAGGGCATCATCCTGGCCGGAGGCTCGGGGACGCGACTGAACCCGATCACCCTGGGGACCTCGAAACAGCTGGTGCCCGTCTACGACAAACCGATGATCTACTACCCGCTGACCACGCTGATGCTGGCTGGGATCCAGGACATCCTGGTCATCACGACACCCCATGACGCCTCCGCGTTCCACCGTCTGCTCGGCGACGGGTCCCAGCTGGGGGTCAGCATCTCCTACGCGGTCCAGGAAGTTCCCAACGGACTGGCCCAGGCGTTCGTCTTGGGCGCGGGCCACATCGGCCGTGACGCAGCTGCTCTGGTGCTCGGGGACAACATCTTCTATGGGCACGGCATGGGAACCAAGCTGCGCCGACACGTCGACCCGGAGGGCGGGGCGGTCTTCGCCTACCACGTCTCCAATCCGCGGGAGTACGGCGTCGTCGAATTCGACGAGGATTTCAAGGCGATCTCCATCGAGGAGAAGCCGGCGAAGCCGAAGTCGAACTACGCAGTGCCTGGCCTGTACTTCTACGACAATGACGTGGTCGCCATCGCGAAAGACCTCAAGCCCTCCGCCCGCGGGGAATATGAGATCACGGACGTCAACCGCGTGTACCTCAAGTCCGGCTTGCTCAACGTCGAGGTCCTGCCGCGAGGGACGGCATGGCTGGACACCGGCACGTTCGACTCCCTGGCCGACGCCACGTCCTTCGTGCGCACGGTCGAAGCCCGGCAGGGCATGAAGATCGGATGCCCCGAGGAAGTGGCCTGGCGTATGGGATTCATCGACGACGCGGGCCTGCGCGAACGGGCGGAGCCGCTGGTGAAGTCCGGATACGGCCAATACCTGCTGGATCTGCTCGATGGGGATCACAACGACTGAGATGGTGTTCCAGAGAGGCCTGCGTCGGGGGCGCTACCGGGTGTTGCGGATCGCGGCTCGATAGGCCTCGAGATGAGCCTTGGCCGAGGCCGCCCACGTGAACTTTTCGGCCCGATCGACTGCCGCCTGACTGAGTCGGATGCGTCGCGCAGGATCGTCGAGCAAAGCCCGCAGCTCGGTGGCGATGGACTCCGCTGACGGCTCGCAGTATGCCACCGCGTCACCGCCGACCTCGGGCAGGGACGTGAGCCTCGTCGTCAGCGTCGCGGCCCCGCAGCTCATCGCCTCCAGGACAGGCAAACCGAATCCTTCGGCAATCGAGGGGTAGGCGAGGACCTCGCAACCTGAGAGGAATCCAGGCAGATCCTGCAGGGGGAGGTACCCAGGGCGGACCACGGTGAGTCCCTCGGGCACGTCCTCCAGCGCGGGCTCGACCCCTGCATCCCATCCCCTGCCTCCGGCGAGGACGAGCGCGGGCGGATCTGCCATCCCCTGGACGGCGGCGATCCATCCGCGCACCAGGTTCGGCACGTTCTTGCGCGGTTCTAGCGTGCCGAGGAACCCTATGCGTCGGCGCCCGGACAAGCCCAGAGAAGCAGCGACGCGGTTTCTCTCCGCATCATCAACGGGATGGAACACCGTTCGGTCGACCCCGTGGTATGCGACGACGAAGCGCCGGGCGTCACCGCCGGCGTAGCGGATCGTCTCGTCGCGTGTCGCTACGGAGGGAACGATCACGGCGTCCGCCACCTTGACGGCGCGCCGGATCGCGGTCTGGAAGAAAACCCTCTTGAGAGGGGAGTGGGCCTCCGGGTGGGAGAAAAAGGTCGCATCGTGCAGGGTGATCGCCACGGGGCACCCGGCCCGTGCGGGAGACGTGTAGTGGGGCGAATGCAGGACATCCGGGCGGAGCTTGCGAATGAGAGCCGGCAGTCCCGTCTGCTCCCAGAGCATACGGATGGGACGCGCGTCGAGCGCCCCCGAGACAGGGATCACGCGGGCGCGGGACAGGCGCTCGGAGAAATGCGCGGCATCGCGTTCCTTGACCGCGATGGACAGGTTGACACCCGAGTTCACCAGCTCCGGTGCCAGATCATCGATGTAGCGGCCGACTCCGCCGAGGTTCGCGGGGATCGCTGTGCCGTCCAACAGGACACGAGGAGACTCGATGCTCACAGATTGACCTTCCCTGGGGCGTTGACGTCGGCCACGCCGAGCGCGTCGGCAGAGTCGTGCCCTGTGCACTCGCAGTGGAGACTGGAGACCTGCTTCATCGTAGCGGCCGCGTCATCGGCGATGGCTGAGTCGCATACGCTGGGCCCATGGATCCTCGTGTCGCGCTGGTGGTCGAACAGCTCTGGCAGCCGGTGCCGGGCGGCTCAGGACGATACATCGTCGAGCTGTCGCGCGAACTGGCATCGGCGGGCGTCGCTGCGATGGGCATCGCAGCGCACCATGGAGCCTCCGAGCCTTCGGCGCGCGACCTCGGCCTGGGCATTCCTGTCGTGACATCCCGTCTTCCGAGGCGCGCTCTCTACGCCGCATGGGATCGCCTAGCCCTCCCGTCAGTCGACCGGCTGTGCCGCGGCACCCGCGTCGTCCATGCCACGACATGGGCGATCCCGCCCACCCGCAGGCCCCTGGTGGTCACCGTCCACGACACGGCGTTCCTGCGCGATCCGGGGCACTTCACCTCTCACGGCGCCGCCTATTTCACACGTGCTCTCGAGCGGACGAAGGCGAGAGCTGACCTGGTGATCGTCCCCTCCCAGGCGACAGCGGAAGACTGCCTCGGCGCTGGCATCCCAGAGTCGCGGATCCGCGTGATCCCCCATGGTGTCCGGCATACGGAGGTGACCGAGGGCGAGGTGGCCTCCTTCGCAACGACACACGGCCTCACCCGTCCCTATGTCCTGTGGGTCGGCACGCACGAACCCCGGAAGAACCTTCCGTCGCTGCTTCGAGCGCACCGCATCCTGCTGGATCGGGGCGGAGACCTGGACCTGGTCTTGGCGGGTCCTTCAGGATGGGGAGACGACTCGGAGGAGAAGGCGCTGATCTCAGCGCTTCCTTCCGATCGAGTCCACGTTGTCGGACATCTGGGCGATCGGGAACTGGCCTGCGCCTATGCCGGTGCGCGCGTGTTCTGCTTCCCCTCAGTCTGGGAGGGCTTCGGTCTGCCCGTGCTCGAAGCGATGGATCAAGGGGTGCCGGTGGTGACATCGAGGGGCACATCAATGGCCGAGGTGGTGGGATCGGCCGGACTGCTCATCGATCCTGTTTCGCCCGATCAGATCGCCGAGGCCCTTCTCACGGCGTCCGGTTGTGACCATGACAAGCTGAGCGCCGATGGGCGGGCCTTCGCCGCTGGCTACACCTGGGAGGCCTCAGCGCGTGCCCACGCGCAGGCATATGGAGAGGTCCTGGGATGAGGGCCCGCGTCGTCATCGTGAACTGGCGCAAGACCGAGTTGACGTTGCGTGCTGCCGAGTCGATCACTCGGCAGCTGGGCGAGGGCAGCCGCCTGGTGCTCGTCGACAACGGTTCAGACGATGGTTCCGTGTCGGCGCTGCGCGCAGCGGGTCATGAAGTCGTCGCCTTGGAGCAGAACCGCGGTTTCGGGGGCGGGGTGAACGCCGGGGCACGGGGAATGGATGAGGACGCCCTGGTGCTTCTCAACAACGATGCGGTGGCCCATGAGGGATTCCTTGCGGCGTTGCTCAAGCCGTTGGAGGCGCCAGAGGGACTTCGCGTCGGAGCGGTGACCGGACGCATCCTGCTGTCGGGTCGCTGGGTGCCGGCTGGCCCGGAGGACAGGGGTGTCCTGGTCAGCCGCGAAGGTCAGCGGTGGAAGCGCTCAGCGGACGGGGGAGTGAAGCTGGTCAATTCAACAGGTAACCTCGTGGACGCCTCAGGGAACGGTTACGATCGGGATTTCCTCGTTCCCGCTGATGGGTCGTCGGCAGATCCGGACGTGTTCGGGTTGTGCGGCGGTGCGTGTGCGATCCGGCGGGCGGCATGGGAACAGGTTGGGCCGTTCCGTGAGGATCTTTTCATGTACTACGAGGACACTGAACTCTCATGGCGTCTGCGCGAGGCCGGATGGAGCGTCAGATACGCCGAGGGCGCTGTCACCAGCCATGACCACGCGGCGTCCAGTGGCACCGGGTCACCGCTCTTCATCCGCTGCAACGTCCGCAACCGCATCGTGGTCGCGGCTTTGCATGGGCCACGTTCCATGGCGGCCCGCGCGCTGGTGCGAACAGCGGCGCGCGCCGTGAAGGGGCCCGACCGCGGCCCCGTGGCTCGAGGGCTGCTTGAAGCGCTCGGGAGACTGCCACGCGTCCTGCAGCAGAGGTGGGATCGGGGTTCGGCTGGGATCGGCACGTCCCCGCACTGCTGACGGGACGTTCTCAGCGTTGTCTGCCCAGCTGCCGTCGGACACGGCCCTTTGCGCGTCTGAGCACCTCAGACGGGCCTCCTGCCTTCATATAGTCTCGGACGAGTTTGAGATCTCCCGCGACGGTGGGCTTGCGCGGGGGATAGGCATGCGAATGCAGCCCAGAACCAGGGACAGAGCCTGACAATACGACATCGCGGGCGCGGTGAGGAGCGGTCGCGAACTCCAGGAGGGGCCTGAGCGCTGTGTGCCAGCGGAATCTCTCCGCGAAGCTCGCCACGTTCTGTCGAGCCGCGTCTGCGGCCTCCGGGTCGTAGAGCATTTCTTCCAACGCGTCGGCCAGGGCGTCGACATCCTGCGGAGGAACGGCTCGCCCGATCCCCTCGGCGTCCAGGACATTGCCAAACGAGTCTCCGGTGGTTGCGACGATCGGCAGGCCGGTCCACAGATAGTCGAGGATACGGGTGCGGAACGAGAACTGCGTCTCCACATGCTCGAAATGGGTCGAGACGCCGACATCGGCGTCCATCAGGACGTCGGCCCGCTCGGCATAGGGGACCCACCCTGAGTTGAAGAAGACATGGCGTCCGGTCAGCCCGAGCTCCTCGGAGAGCTGTTTCGTCTCCCACGCGATGTGCATATTGGGAACGCCCGGATTCGGGTGCTTCATCCCCATGAAGTAGAGGCGGATATCGGGATGCGTCTGTGAGAGCCGGGCGACGGCCCTGACCAGAGTGAGCGGATCGAACCAGTTGTAGACGCCGCCGCCCCAGATGACCACCTTGTCGTCCATGCCGATGCCGGGGACAACACCGCGGATGCCGTGCTTTTTCTGGACAGGATCATCGTCCTGGACGCCGAAGGGGACGACCGCGATCAGAGAGTCGAGGCCCTCGCCAGCACCAACTGTCAGCGGGTTGATTCTCCCGAGGGCGGCGAGCTGTCCCACCCAGAAGTCCCGCTGCTTCTCGGAGGCGCAGAGGAAGAAGTCGGCGCGGGCGAGCTGTCGGTTAAGCACTTCGGTGATCGACGAGATGGCCTCGCGTCGGCCCTCAGAGCCGAGATCCTTCGCCTGTTCCAACTGCTCGAGGTGCATGGGGTCATAGATGTCGGCGACCAGGATCTTGTCCGACTCCATCAGCCAGGGAGCTCCTTCGAGGAGGAACCCCTGGAAGACGATGAGGTCGGCCCAATCCGTGTGGACGCGGAGCTTCTCACCCTGCGCGAACGCGATCTCGAAGCGCGGATCGGAGACGTCGGAGACTCCAGCCGTTGAGACGAGCCGGACCGGATGATCTGCGGAGAGGACGGCGGCCATCTCCCATGCGCGGATGGCGGGGCCCGCGAGCCGGCCGGACAACGGCTCTCCGGTCACAATTAGGACGTGGGTCTGGGCGATGAACCAGTCTTCGATCCCCCACGCCTCGACGAGATCGCGATGTCCCTCGAGATAATGCTCGACCGGGTAGGCCGGCTCGATGGGGTGCCGGAACAGGGGGAAGAGCTCATGATCGGTGCGCTTGCGCGCCGACTGCAGTTTCGCCCGGGTGCGGGCCAGCGTCGGCAGCTGTTCGACGAGGTAATCGACGGCGTGGATGCCAGTCAGCCCCATCTTGGGGATCTCAGCGGTTGACGGCCCGGGAGCGTTGTCTGGCAGAGACGTCGTGTCGACATCGGCACGCGCGGTCCCACGTCGGATGGCCAACGAGATGGCGGCGGGGAGAGCGCGGTCCAGGGTTTCCTGTGAGAAGTTCTTGTACATGGACAGGAGAGCATTGCGCTCCAAGAGATAGGACTCACGGTAGTTTCCGAACTTCTTCATCGTCACATGATGGCGGTGGTAGGCCACGGACTCAGGAACATAGCGCACGCGCCAACCGAGGAGGTTGAGCCTCCAACCCAGATCGACGTCCTCGTAGAACATGAAGAAGCGCTCGTCGAAGCCACCGACGTCGCGGAAGAGATCCGCGGGCATGAAGAAGGCCGCACCAGTTCCGAACAGGACGTCCTTCGGAGTGTCGTAGGAACCGTCGTCGACCCACTCGGCTTCGCGCTTGTAACCCATGCCGAACCACGTGAGAGAGCCGTCGACATAGTCGACCAGTTTGCCGTCCCAGCCGAGGACCTTCGAGGCGACGCCGCCGATGGAGGGATCGGACTCCATCGCCTCGACGGCGGCGGAGATCCACGTCCGGCCCGGCCGGGCGTCGTTGTTGATGAAAGCGACGTACTGACCGGTCGCCTGGTCGACGCCGAAGTTGCATCCGCCAGCGAACCCCAGGTTCGCTCCAGAGGGGACGACTCGAGCGTCTGGGCACGCTGCGCGGATCCTCTCCAGCGATCCGTCGCCGGAGTCGTTCTCCACCACAATGAGTTCCAGACGGTTCTTCGGCCAGTCAACCTGGTCGAAGAACCGCAGGCATGCGATGGTGTCCTCGGCCCCTTTGTAGTTGACGAGGATGACAGAGACGACGCCGTCGCGGGTCTCGTGCGGCCCAGGGGTGAGGTGGGCGCTCTCGGGCAGGATCTCGGATGCCATGTCAGTTCTCCCTGCCCGTGCTCGGCGAAGGTACCGCCTTGCGTACCCGTCCGAGGGCTCGTGCCGCGACCTCCCGGACGCCGCCCTCGCGGAACGTCGTCCGCACCATCTGCAGGAGGCTGGGGCGCGGCAACTCGCCCGGGTCGTCGGTCCGGGCGAAGTCAGCGGCTCGTACGGGATGCAGACAGAACGCTGCCTCGATATCCATGTCGTGGTCGGTGGTGACCAGCGAGGTCAAGGAAGGATCGTCGTCGTAGACATCGGCGTTGACGCGCTCCGTTCCGGCCAGTGCGCCCAGGAGGATGTCCCGCTGGACGTCGTCGGCCGCGATCACGAGGTCGGCGCGGGCCATGAGATCCCGGAGCGCGTCCGACCGATATCGCGTACGCGGTCCTTTCATCAGCCAGCTTGTGACGTCGCGTGCGGAGAGGTCGGCGACCACGGAGGCCGAGGCGAACCTTGCCCCGGGAACGTCATCGAGAGTCGCTGAGACGAGGACCACGACATCGGCCCACTGCACCTGCTGGTAGAGCCTGCCGGACGTCTCGTGCCCTTCATCTGCCATGCCGTCGGTCTGCGTCGAGTTCCTCCGCACATGGGCGAGCCCGTCGAGCTTTGAGGCCAGAGCAGAGGCCCGTTCGTTGCCTTCGCCCTGGTCAGGGGCGACGATTAGAACACGGACCTGATGATCGAGGTCGCGATCGATGCCCAGGATCTCGGTCAGCGAGCTGATCTGGCCGGGGGACCCGCCGATCTGAGGGAGGATCGTTGCCAGCGCATCCTGGATGAGCGGCAGGAGCGCTCGATCGGGAACGCGTCGTCGCCTATCGATCCGTTCGCGTGCTGTTCTCGAGGGCGAAAGGGCGGCCAGTGCCTGGTCCACCGCGAACGCCCCGACCAGACCTCCTATGGGAGCCTGGGCGGTCCCGACGTCATCGCCTCCGGGCGAGCGCTGCAGATCCAGAACAGCGGTGTCCGATGCTGAGGCGCGCAGCGCTGACGACGTGGTCAGCAATTCTGCCAGAGTGAGAATCCGGCCGCGGAGAGGTTGAGCGAGGTTCGTCTGCAGCATCAGCAGCAGGCCCCGGATCCGAAGAGCTCGCGCGGCCGGGGTGGAGGTCTCCCAATCGTCGGGAAGAGGGCCCTCCGCGGTGAGTACCTGCTGTCCGAACAGCCAGAGCCTCCACTGCGCATTCATCAGCGCGGTAGTGGAGTCCTGAAGAAAACTTTTCCCGGCGATGTCGTCGAGAAGCGTGTCGTCGAACTGCTCGCAGATGTCCTGGCGCATGAGGACCAGCTTGCTTGGGGAGACGAGGACCCGACGGCCGCTCGGACCGGACGTATAGACGATCGCGTCCGTTTCTCCCTGATCGATCCGGCCGACATCCTCAGCCAGACGCTCACGGGCGATTCCGTGAACCTGCCCGGGGAGGGCGAGAGCGATGACGCCGCGCCCAAGGTCGGTGACTGCGGCCGACTCCGACGAACTCATGGGGTTCCTTCCGCTGTGAGGCAGAATCATCGTAGCGTCAGGCCGTTCGCCTCCACCGTGCAGGTTGATCCGTCGCGGTAGAGTGTCCCAGACAGCGGCCTGATCTCTGTGCCGCCGACGTAGAGGGGTTCCTAGAGTGACACCAGCCGAAGAACGCGAGGCTCGCCTGGCTGTCGAACCGATGCGTTCCGCCGCACCACCGGCGCATTTCTTCAGAGGAACGAAGGAATCTCTCGTTCAGATCTGGGAGCGCCGGGATCTGCTCAACCGTTTGGTACGCCGTGAGATCAGGGCGCGTTACAAGGACTCTGTCCTCGGCGTGATCTGGAGCCTGATCCGTCCACTCGTCAGCCTGCTCATCTACTACCTCGCCATCGGGAAGGTCCTCGGGGCGTCGCGGTCCATTGATGATTTCGCCATCTATGTCTTTACGGGTCTGACGGCGTGGCAGCTGATGTCGGACTCGATCATGACAGCGACGGGTTCCATCGTCGGAAACTCCGGGATCATCAAGAAGATCCAGCTGCCTCGGGAGATCTTTCCCCTCTCGGCGGTGGGCGCTTCTCTGTTCAACTTCCTCATGCAGTTGATCATCCTGCTCGTCGCCGCCTTGCTCATTCGGGGCATGGCTTTCGACGCCAGACTGCTCTATCTTCCGCTGTCCCTGATGGTGATCGTCGTGTGGGGGACTGCGTTGGGCATGTTCCTCTCGGCGGCGAACGTCTACTTCCGCGACATCCAGTACCTTGTCGAGGTCATCCTGATGGTCGGGATGTGGGCGTCCCCGATCGTGTACTCCTGGGAAATGGTCTCGGCGCATGTCGGGCCGGTTCTCGAGGAGATCTATATGTCGAACCCTGTGACGTTGGCAGTGCTGGGGTTCCAGCGGACCGTGTGGCTCGCGGGCGAGTCTGCGCCGGTCGTCACGCATCTGGCGGTGAGGCTGCTGATCGCCCTCGGGATCGGTGTGGTGTTTTTGTGGCTGTCCCAGAGGATCTTCTCGGTCATGCAACGCGACTTCGCTCAGGAGCTGTGAATGCCAACCACCATTGTCGACATCAAGGACGTCTCCAAGCGTTTCGTCGTCCACAAGGACAAGTCCCTCAAGGAGCGGGTCGTCAACGCGCGGGCCTCGCGGACATACCGCGAGGAGTTCTGGGCGTTGAAGGACGTGAATCTTCAGATCCACTCCGGAGAGACGATCGGGTTGGTCGGGGCGAATGGCTCGGGGAAATCCACGCTGCTCAAGATCATCGGGGGAATTCTGTCGCCCAACGATGGGCAGGTGATGCTCCGCGGTCGGGTCGCCGCGCTTCTGGAACTCGGCGCTGGATTCCATCCCGACCTGACAGGGCGTGAGAACGTCTATCTCAATGCGGCGATCCTGGGTCTCAGCGAGGACGAGACCGAACGTCACTTCGAGGAGATCGTGGAGTTCTCCGGGATCGGTGACTTCATCGACACCCAGGTGAAGTTCTATTCCTCGGGGATGTACGTGCGGCTCGCCTTCGCTGTTGCCGTTCACGTCGATCCGGACATCCTGTTGGTGGATGAGGTGCTGGCTGTGGGCGATGAGCCATTCCAACACAAGTGCATGGAGAAGATCCGAGAGTTCCAGCAGGAAGGGCGCACCATCATCCTGGTCTCGCACTCCGCCGGTCAGGTGCAGGAGGTCTGCGACCGTGCGGTGATGCTTGAACATGGCCACGTCGTCGTCGATGGGAATCCGCAAGAGGTTCTCGGCCGTCTGCGCCATGAGTATGAGATCGTCATGGATGAGGAGTCCGCTGCGCTGGCAGAACGCTTGGGTGCGACCGGCGATCTGTCGCCGGCCGATCAGAGGATCACAAGTGTCGAACTCGCGGGGCTTGAGGGAAATCCGACCTCTGAATTCGGTCCGGTCCTGTCTCCCGGAGATGATCTGATCGTGCGTGGCACGGTCGAAGCCCGGCCGCCGCTCGCAGGATGGGGGATCGGCCTGACCATCTCGACGCTCTTGGGGGCCGTCGTCTTGGGGACGGATACGACGATGCTCGGTGTGCAGCTGCCCGTTGTCGATGGCGCCGGGACCTTTGAGATCGGCCTACCTCGCTTGGAGCTCGGGGCCGGCGACTACCGAGTCAGTGTCTCGATCCTGGACGGCAACTTGCAGAACATCGATCTTGTGCGCGATGCCGTGCGATTCTCCGTGCGGACAGATGGCCACAGCGTCGGATCGGTCTATGCGAATCCGACGATCACTGTGATCTGATGAACGAGGCGCTACGAAGCTGCGTCCTCGGATCTGAAGAGGGGGGAAGAGGATCTTTCCCCGTGTCCTTTCGAGGTGGTCGGCCCTTCGGACTCAGTGCGTTGAACCGAACCAGTCGGTGAAGACCCTCCAGAAGTTCCGGTTGCCATAGCTTGAACAAGCGTCACCGGTACCGTACATATGCGCGAGGGCCGCAGCATTCGGTTGGTAGGGCGTGTAGTTGTACAGCGCGGCTGTCGCCCGGTTGGCGATGGTGACGGCGGATGAGCCGCACGACTTGTTCGGGTGATACTGGATCTGTGCTGTTTGGCCGGCTCGGAAGTTGAACTTGCTCGGCTCCTCGCCGTATTGCACGAGGCGCGACGCGGCTCCATAGATTTGCACCTGGAATCCGGCTTTACTGGCGTCGCATCCCGTGCTGTTGTCAGGACAGCCGAGTCCGAGTGCCTTGTTGTATTTCGTTGCGGACAGTCCCTCGGCCGAGGCGGTCACTAGGCCCTGCTCCTTCTGGAGCATGACGATCAGGGTCCGGGGATTGATCCCGCACGCTGACGCAGACTTGGCGATGATCGCGGCTGCTGTCTCGTTAGCGGTGCCGGTGTAGGTGGTGCAGTAGGGGAACTTCATCGTCGATGTGGTCAACGTGTAGTCCTTCAAGCACTTCGTCCCATCCGCCGCCGGTCGGCACGCTCCGTTGATGGAGGACAAGAAGGTCTGGATGTCCGACTTCGTCATCGTGTTCGGGTTGAACATGACGGCGTCGGAGATGATGTCACCAGCGTTGAAGGCCGAGTTGGAGGTGATGGTTGCGGTTTTGCAGGAGATCTTCTGGTTGGATCCTCCGCCGACGTTGATGGCGTAGACGCAGATGGTGTGGGTGCCGGGGTCGGCGGAGATCGTCGTGCTGAAGCCGACGGTGTTGGTGGTCAGTCCATAGGCCTTCTGGACGTCTGCTCGGGCGCGGTTGGCCTTGACGGCCTTGACGGCCTTGCCGTCAAGGTAGACGTGGGTAGTGATGGGGTTGGTCGTATCCTTGTCGAATGCCCAGCCTGAGACCTTGATGGTTTGCGATACGGAGTCAGCCGTTACCGTATCGACGTGGCCTCGGGGATTGGTGGAGGTGATGGTTGCGGTTTTGCAGGAGATCTTCTGGTTGGATCCTCCGCCGACGTTGATGGCGTAGACGCAGATGGTGTGGGTGCCGGGGTCGGCGGAGATCGTCGTGCTGAAGCCGACGGTGTT
>JALCNR010000010.1 GCA_022649165.1 Actinomyces sp. | reverse complement strand
CCCCCAACCAACCCACCACCACCACAACACCAGCAGCAGCAAGCCAGCCAAAGACAACCCCAACCAAAAAACAAAAAACAGGCATCAAAAACAAACACGCTATCGAGTTCACAAACAACACCCACACGGAACGCACCCCTCGCGGGGTAGCTCAGAGGTGGACGCGCCATGTTTCCCGGCTCCCGGAGGGGCCGTGCCGTTCGGCGCAACGAGGAATACTTTATTCGGACCGCCACCCCCGGTCAAATCGCTGTCGCGTGAGGGTGACCACATGCGCTGATCACGCGCTGCTTCCGCTTCCGCTGTCACCCCCGCGCGGGAAGCGACGCCGCCCTCGCCGCAGGACAGGGGGCGAGAGCGGATCCGCCCGGGCGATGCGCGGTCAGCGGGGTGCGACGTCCTCCTGGACGGGGATGTCGATCGTGGGCAGATCATGGACCGCCTGGCGCACCGCGCGCGACACCGCTCGGGGCACGCGCTCGTCGAAGACACCCGGGATGATGTAGTTCGGGCCCAACTCATCATCCGAGATCACCGAGGCGATCGCGACAGCCGCGACGCGCAAGACCTCAGTGGTGATCTCCTTGACCTTGGCGTCGAGCAGCCCGCGGAAGAGCCCGGGGAAGGCCAGGACGTTGTTGATCTGGTTCGCATAGTCGGAGCGGCCGGTCGCCACGATCCGCGCGTGCTTCGCGGCCTCGAGGGGATCGACCTCGGGCGTCGGGTTCGCCAGAGCGAAGACGATCGCGTCCGGGCCCATCACCGCCACGTCGTCGCCCGTGAGGATGTCCCCATGGGAGACCCCGATGAAGACGTCGGCGCCCTCGAGCCCCTCCTTGAGAGTCCCATGGACGTGACGCGGGTTCGTGTGCTCAGCGAGCCAGCGCCGCGAGGGGTGCATCCCCTCGGTGTCGTCGCCGGACAACGCCCCCGACCGGCCGTAGCCGACGATGTCGCGGGCGCCCTGGGCCATCAGCAGTCTGATGATGGCGGAGCCTGCCGCCCCCACGCCCGACACCACGATGCGGACGTCCTCAATGGACTTGTCCACCAGTTTGAGCGCGTTGAGCAGGGCGGCGAGCACCACGATCGCCGTTCCGTGCTGGTCATCGTGGAAGACTGGGATGTCGAGCTCCTCGCGGAGCCGCTCTTCGATCTCGAAGCAGCGGGGAGCCGAGATGTCCTCCAGGTTGATCCCGCCGTAGGCCGGAGCGATGGCCTTGACGATCCGGATGATCTCCTCGGTGTCCTTCGTGTCCAGGACCACCGGCCAGGCGTCGACGCCCCCGAACTTCTTGAACAGGACGGCCTTGCCCTCCATGACCGGCAGCGCCGCGGCCGGCCCGATGTCCCCCAGCCCCAGCACCGCCGTGCCGTCGGAGACCACGGCGATCGTGTTGGCCTTCATGGTCAGCAGGTGCGCCTTCTGGGGCGAGTCGTGGATCGCGGTGCACACCCGCGCCACCCCTGGCGTGTAGGCGCGCGAGAGGTCGTCCCGGTTGCGCAGCGGCACCTTCGGGGCGACCTCGATCTTGCCGCCGATGTGGTCGAGGAACGTCTGATCGGCCACCGACCTTGTGGTCACGCCCGGCAGCTGATCGAGGCGCGCCTTGAGGCTGCGGCGGTGCGCCGAGTCCCGCATGTCGCATGTCAGGTCGATCGTGATCCGGCCGCGGTCCGAGTCAGCCACATCCATCCCCTTCACCTCGGCCCCGGTCGCGGCCACCGCGTCGATGATGGAGGCGATCGAACTCACCGATTCGTCGACCTCAAGGCGGTAGGAGGCGGTGTAGGAGGGGGAAGTGCGCATATCTCGTCCTTGAAGTCTCGTGGCGGGTCCGTCCTCGGACACGGCCGGTCGCCCGGCCCGACAATTCTACGACGCCCACGACCAAGGTCCCACTTCTCCCGGCTGCTGGGATCGCCGCGCCGGGCGCGGCCCACCAGCGCTCTCATTGATCGCCCAGGTGCCACGTCGTTGTGATCGTCAACGGTCGGTCGGGCGCCACCGCCTCCGGCATCGTATTGATGCCGTTCGGAGGCCCGGAGAGAGGCTCCACGCACACGGCGTCCTCGGGGACGGTGAAGAGCGTGGACCACCGGCGATCGGAGTCGATGCGGACAGACGCCGATTCCCACCGGAGTTCCGCTTCCATCTGATGGGCGTATCCGAAGCAATTGTCCCACGGCCCGGGTTGGGGTTCGACTCTGCGACCGGTCGGCAGCTCGTTGCCACCGAGTTCCTCCTGCCACTGAGGGTGCGTCCCGAGGAGGACATCGCGCGAGTCGCCCTCGAGTCGCCTGAGGAACCACGGATGCCACCCCGCCTGAGCTGGGAACTCACCGGAGTTGCTGATGATCTCGAGAGACAGGACGAGACAGCTGCCTTCGACTCCGATGCGCTGGACTGCTCGCGCCTCCCACGGCCACCACGGGCCAAGTTCCAGGGTGAACTCATTGGCCTCCGACCGGGTCCACGGACCGAAGCACGCACACCCGTGAAGGGCGTGGGGCGGACGGTTGACCGGTAGCTGGTGGACCCGTCCGCGCCAGTACAGAAGCCCGCCTCCCATTCTCCCCACCCATGGGACCATCGGGAACACTCCGTACTGGAACCCGCGGCGTCCGGGGATCCACTGGCGGAGGATCTCCTGCCCGCGGAACTGGATCTTCTCTCCTCGTGGCCCCGGCCAGGGGGAGGCGCTGTCTCGCTGAATCGAGCGGAAGTGCTCATTCATGCCGTCTGTCCTTTCATGTCGTCGCAGACCGCTCCCGTGATCGGAGCCGGCCGCGCGCCGTCCCGAATGAGGAGCGTCGCGACGAGGGAGACGAGCCCCGCGACAGCCATGTATGCGGCCACTCCCCACGGCTCGCCGTCGAACGCCTGGAGCAGGGCCGTGCAGATCAACGGTGTCAGACCTCCGAGGATGGCGGAGAACTGGTAGGCGAAGGACAGTCCCGTGTAACGGACGTCAGTGCCAAACATGCTCGTGAAGAGCGTCGGCTGGACGGCGAACATCATCGTGGGTCCGAAGCTGTCAGACACGATGAGCGCCACCCAGATCGCTGGAACGCTCGCGGTGTCGAGAAGGAGGAGGGAGGGGAAGGCGACTAGCACGACGGCGGCTGCGCCGAGGAGATAGACCCTCCGCATTCCGAACCGGTCTCCGAGCCAACCGATGACCGGACACGCAAGGATCCCGATGGCCGACGCGACGAGCATGCCGTTGAGGGGGATCTGCCGATCCAAGGCCAGTTGGGTGGTGACGTATGCGATGCCGAAGGCGTTGATGGTGTTCGACGACACGGTCTCCGCGATCCACGCGCAGAAGGCGAGGATCATGTTTCTCGGATGGCTCCTGAAAGCGCGCAACAGCGGGATCCGCTCCCGGGAGCGGGAGGAGGCTGGAACGGGTGGATTCTGCTGATGCAGGAACTCTGGGGTCTCCCCGGTATGCGTGCGGACGAACATCCTCACGGCGAGCATCAGGACCGAGACGAGGAACGGGATCCTCCACCCCCAGGCATGCATCTGCCCGTCGGTGAAGACGAAGACACCGTCGCACAACGAGACGATTCCCGTGGCCAACAGGATGCCGACAGAGGCGGCAGTCTGGGGAAGGGAACCGAAGAAGCCCCGACGGGCCTTTGGCGCAGACTCGATGGTGAGGAGCGCCGCTCACGCATCGTTGAGCGAGTTCGGACACATGGGGCCGTGACCATCTCCGAGCTTGCGCTCGATCTGGGAGTCTCGGACATGACGATTCGACGCGATGCCGACGCATTGGCCCATACAGGGAAGGTCGTCCGACTGCATGGAGCGTTCGCTGGTCAAGGCGATCGTGCTGGGGGGAGAGGTCTACCGCCCAAGCCGGGCCCTCGTCGGATCCGCAGGAACAACGGAAGCGGCCGGCCTAAGGGCAGCCACTTTCTTCCTTGGAGCCGCAGCGGTGGACGCCCGCGGCGTCTACGCCTCTGTCGACGTCGAGCGCGGGCTCAAGGAGGCCCTCATGGACATCTCGGATCGGGTGGTACTGGTCGTGGACAGCTCCAAGCTCGCCGCGTCGGCACCGGTGCGCCTGTGCGGATGGGACCGCATTGACGTCATTGTCACCGATGACGATCCCGGCGCCGAACTCTTGGAGACACTCCACCGCAACGCCGTCGAGTGCCTCATCGCCGCCCCACAGCCCTGAGGCGCGGCGTCCTCGGGCGGGAGAAGCCGCCCGGATGTCCGGTGTCCGCTCCGGCGCCTCTCCGGGCAGGCTCAGGACAGGGGCGCGGGCGAGGGCGTGCGATTGAGCTGGACGCCTGCGAACAGCCGACCGGCGATCGAGGGGCGGTCCTTGCGCCGCAGGTACAGGTCGATGCACACGGCGATCAGCAGCACGATTCCCTTGATGGTGCGCGAGAGATCGGATCCCACGCCCAGTAGCAGCAGCCCGTTGTTGAGGACCGCCATGACCAGGCCGCCCAGCACGCCGCCGAGGACGGTGCCGACGCCTCCGCCCACCGCGGCTCCGCCCACGAAGACGGCGGCGATGGCATCGAGCTCCCACAGGCTCCCGTCCTGCGGGCCCGCCGCGGTGGAACGGCCCGCGAACATCATCCCCGCGAGCGCCGACAGCACGCCCATGTTCACCATGACGGCGAACTGGACGCGCCGGATGTCCACCCCGGACAACGACGCGGCGACGGAGTTGCCGCCCACCGCGTAGATGTGGCGCCCGAACGCGGTGCGCTGGGTGACGAGGTGGTAGACGAGGACGAGGACCAGCACGATCAGGCCGGGGACCGGGAAGGATGTGGTGGGCCGCCCGCTCCCGAACAGCCAGGTCAACCACCCGACCACCAGGACCACCAGGGCGGTTCGCGTGTTCGGGATCCAGTTCTGGACCTCGCCGCCCAGTCTGGAGACGTGGCGACGGTAGGACGTCTGCTGCCTGACGCCGAGCAGCGCGGCGACCACGATCCCGAGCACGAGCGTCGAGTTGTTCATCCCCGTCCAGGTGGGGCCCCACTCGGGGAGGTACCCGGCTCCGAGATAGACGAATTGCTCGGGCACCGGCACCGACAGGGCGCCCGACTCCCACTGCGCGATGCCCCGGAAGATCATCATGCCGGCCAGCGTGGTGATGAAGCCGGGGATGCCCGCTCGGGCCAGGAAGAACCCCTGGAAGGCCCCGATCGCGGCTCCCATGACGACGCCGGCCAGCAGACCGGCCCACCACGGCAGGCCCGCCCTGCTCATCAACAGCGCCACGGACATCGAGACGACCGCCGCGACGGAGCCCACCGACAGGTCGATCTGGCCGATGACGACGACCAAGACCATGCCGATGGCCAGGACCAGGACATAGGCGTTCGAGGTCACGAGATTCTGCAGGTTCGACGGCGTGAGCATCCTCCCGCCGGAGGCGACGTTGAGGACGACGACGAGGACGGCCAGCGCGACGGCCATCACGTACTGGTGCAGGGTCGACCCGAACAGCTGCCGAAGGAACCTCATGCGCCTGGCGACCTCCCTTGGTGTCCGTCCGCCCCCGGCACCCCGCTCGGAGCCTGGCCGGGGAGGGGACGATCCCTCATGGCCCAGACCACATCCTAGATGAGCGAGTGCCCCGATCCGCGCACCTCCCCCGGGGGCGCGGCCCTTCCCGCGCAGGAGAGGCCCGCGGCGCGCTTGCGGAGAGAGCGGGTGCTCGCCGGGAAGGAAGCCCCGGGGCCGCGCCACTGACCGGATCCGAGCCTTCCACGGGGCGGAAACTGCTACTTTGGGGCCGTGGATGGAAGTGTCGGGCCCACCGGGTCGCAGGCGTCGCTCCGCGAGGCCAACAGCGCCCGGGTCGTCGACACCGTCAAACGCTATGGCCACATCACCCAGGTCGAGCTGGCCGCCGCGACGGGCCTGTCACCAGCCACGATCTCCAACATCGTCAAACAGCTGACCGCCCAGGGAGTCGTCCAGACCCAGAACACCGTCCGATCGGGGCGCCGGGCGCAGATGGTGACGCTCGCTAGGCGCACGGGACTGGCCGTCGGGGTCTACATCGGCCGGCGGGCCCTGCGCATCGACGTCTCGGATGCCACTCAGGACGTCACCGCCGGCCAGGTGTTCCCCCTGCCCGTTGACCACCGTGTGGACACGACGCTGGACCGGACCTCGCTGCTCATCATGGAGCTCGTCGAGGGGCTGGGCGCTGAGCTGCCGGAGATCGTCGGCATCGGCGTCGCCCTGCCCGCTCCCATCGACCCCGACACGCAGCGCGTCTCGGTGCGCGGGATCATGCGGGACTGGGATGACGTCGACGTCCGCGACGTGCTCTCGCGCAGGCTCGGGCACCGCGTCGTGGTGGACAACGACGCGAACATGGGGGCCCTGGCCGAGGCCCGCTATGGCGCCCTGCGCGGGTGCCACGAGGGCGTCTACGTGCGCGCCTCCTACCAGACGGGCGCCGGGATCCTCATCGACGGCCGCATCCACCGCGGCCAGCGCGGCACGGCCGGCGAGATCGGCCATGTCCAGGTGGATCCGCAGGGCGCCATCTGCCAGTGCGGGGGACGCGGTTGCCTCAACACCGTCGTCGGCGCGGACGCGCTGGTCGACTCCCTGCGCATCTCGCGGGGCCCGCTCACGCTCCACGACGTCATCTCGTTGGCGATCGAGGGCGATCCCGGGTGCCGCCAGGTCATCGCCGACGCGGGATCGGCGATCGGCACCGCCCTCGCCGATCTGTCCACCTGGACGGATCCGCAGCGTATCGTCGTCGGTGGCGAGCTGGCCCAGGTCGGCGACGTGCTCCTGGCGCCCATCCGCGACGCGGTGCGCGGTCGGCCGATGCTGGCCTCCGCCGACATCGACGTCCTGCCGTCCATCCTCGGCGACCGGGCCGAGTCCATGGGAGCGCTCGCGCTGGCCATGGACCGTTTCGGCCAGCCCTACGCGGGTCAGCCGTCTTCGGACCGGGCGTCCTCGCCGTCCCCGACCCAGGAGGAGAAGTGATGCGCGATCCTGACGAGACTCCTCTGCTCTCGCTGGAGTCGGTGACCAAGCGCTTCGGCGCCATCGAGGCCGTCGTCGACCTCGACCTCGTCGTCAACCGGCACGAGGTCGTCGCCCTCGTCGGCGACAACGCCGCCGGGAAGTCGACCGTGGCTCGCATGATCGCCGGCGTCTACTCCCCGACCTCCGGTGTCATCCGGCTCGACGGGCGCGCCGTCGACATCCCCTCCACCGGTGTCGCCCACCAGTTGGGGATCGCGACCGTGTTCCAGGAGCTCGCCCTGTGTGAGAACCTGGACGTCACATCCAACATCTTCCTGGGCCGCGAGATCCGATCGGGGCGCCTGCTGGACGAGGAGGCCATGGAGCAGCAGGCCCGCGAGTTCCTCGACCGCCTCAACAGCCGCATCCCGGACGTGCGCACGCCCCTGTTCCAGCTCTCCGCCGGCCAGCGCCAGTGCGTGGCCATCGCTCGCACCCTGGTCGCCGACCCGCGCCTGGTCATCCTGGACGAACCGACCGCCTCCCTGTCGGTCACCCAGACGGCCGAGGTCCTCACCCACATCCTGAGCCTGCGCGACCTGGGCCTGGGCGTCATCTTCATCTCGCATAACCTCACCGACGTCCGCGCCATCGCCGATCGCATCGAGGTCCTGCGCCACGGCCGCAGCAACGGCTCCTTCGACGCGCGCGAGGCGTCCTACGAGGACGTCATCGCCGCCATGACGGGAGCCACCCGGATCCACCGGTAGCACGGCCCCCGAACGAGGACGACGAGGCGGCCGGACATCCCGGAGACCTCCCCGGGACGGCCAGCCGCCTCAGCGTCTGCCGCTCACTTGGCGGCGTCGACCAGCTCCATGCGGTGCGAGTCGCTCGCGTAGACCTCGGCGGCGTTGTCGGCCGTCACGATCTGCGGGGTGAGCAGGTAGGAGGTCACGGGGTTGCCCTCCTGCGACTCGTACTGCTCTTTGTCGACCGTCGCGTTGTCGACGCTCGGATCCGTCTCGCCGCCCGCGACGGCGATGGCCAGGTCGATGGCGCCTTGGACGAGCGGACGGGTGTCCTTGTAGATCGTCGAGTACTGCTTGCCCTGGACGACCCAGGTCACGGACTCGTCCTCGGAGTCCTGGCCCGTGACGACCGGGATCGGCTTGCCGGCCTGATCGACGGCCGTGATGATGGCGCGGGCCAGCGTGTCGTTCGGGGACAGGACGCCGTCCGGCACCTCATCGCCGGTGTAATTGGCGGTGAGGAGCGAGGACATGCGGTTCTGGGCGTTGGCTGGCAGCCAGCCCTGGGTGGCAGCCTGGCTGAACTCGGTCTGCCCCGACTTCACGACGAGCGTGCCGTCGTCGATCTTCGGCTGGAGCGTGTCCATGGCCCCGTTGAAGAACTTCGTCGAGTTCGAGTCGTCCGGCGAGCCCGCGAACAGCTCGATGTCCCAGGGGGAGTCGCCCGCCTTGGCCTCGAGTCCCTCCAGCAGCGACTGGCCCTGGAGCTGGCCGACGCCGAAGTTGTCGTAGGCGATGTAGTAGTCGATGTCCGTCGTGTTCGTCAGCAGGCGGTCGTAGGCGATGACCTTGATGCCCGCGTCGCGGGCGGCCTTGACCTGGGTGCCCAGCTGGGAGCCGTCGATGGCGCCGATGATGAGGACGTCGACGCCGTTCTCCACCATGGCGGAGATCTGGCTCTGCTGCTCGTTGACGCCGGAGTTCGCGAACTGGACCTGGCAGGTGACGCCCGCGGCGTCGCAGTCGTCGTTGAACATCTGCTCGGCCTCGACCCAGTTCTGCGAGGTCTTCTGGGGCAGCGCGACGCCGATGGAGATGTCGCCGGACCCGGTCGAGGCCGCGCCCGACTCGCCCTCCGTCGACCCCGACGACGTGTCCGACCGCCCGTTGGCGCTGCAGGCGCCGAGTGCCAGTGCCATCGCCGCCGCGGCCGTCACGGAGGCGACCTTGGTGAGAGTTCTCATGTGCTTCCTTCTTCGAGTGATCGAGCGGCTGCCGGAGCTCGACGAACGCTGTCCGTTCCGGCTCGACCGCGTGTGTGGGATGGTGGGACAGCGCTGTGCCCCCAGTGGGGGGAGGCGTCGCCGCCTCCTCCGCCCGATGTCACTCCTGCTTCGGAGTCCCACCGGGAGTCTGTGTGAACACCGTCTCGGTGCCGGGAGCGGACGCCCGGTCGGCGGCCGCGACGGCGTCGTCGACCTTGCCCTCGGCGACGGCCTTCTCGGTCTCGCGGATCTCGCGCTGGTTGCGTCGGGCGTTCTGGAACATGCCGATGACCGAGCGCCGGCCCTGCCGCTTGGAGTAGACGTCGACCGCCACGGCGATGAGCAGGACCAAGCCCTTGATCATCTGCGTCCAGTCCGCGCCGACGCCCATGAGCTGCAGGCCGTTGTTGAGGAAGGCGATGACGAGGGCGCCGACCATGGTGCCCATGATCGTGCCGACGCCTCCGGCCACCGCCGCTCCGCCGATGAACACCGACGAGATCGCGTCCATCTCCCACAGGTTGCCGTCCGCGGGGCCCGACGAGGTCGCGCGCCCGATGAAGAGGATGCCCGCGACCGCGGAGAGGAACGCCATGTTGATCATGATGAAGAAGTTCGTCCTCTTCACCTGGACGCCCGTCAGCTCGGCGGCCGCCCGGTTGCCGCCGACCGCGTAGACGGAACGGCCGATGACCGTGCGGTTCGAGATGAACGAGTACACGAGGGCGAGGACGACCGCGATGAGGCCCGGGATCGGAAAGGACGTGCCCGGCCGGCCGGTCGCGAAGATCCACATGATGCCGAAGATGACGGCCCCCAGGACGACCAGGCGCGTGATGGGCACCCAGACGGGGGGCAGGTCGGCCTCGACCTCGGCCTGCTGGCGGCGGGACTTGAACTCGTTCCAGACCAGGGCGAGGACGGCGACGGTGGCCAGGATCATCGTCCACATGTTGAAGTTGAACGGGCCGAAGTCGGGCAGGTAGCCCGCTCCCAGCGTCGTGTAGAGCTGCGGGACGGGCACGGACATCGAATTGCCGATCGCCTGGTTCATCCCGCGGAAGAGCATCATGCCGGCCAGGGTGACGACGAAGGCGGGGATGCCCCAGATCCCGACCCAGAACCCCTGCCAGGCGCCAATGAGCAGTCCGACGGCGATGCCGAGCAGGATGCCGAGCCATGGATTGAGCCCGTGGTTGGTCGTCATGATCGCCACGACGATCCCGACGACGGCGGCGACCGAGCCGACCGACAGATCGATGGACCCGGCAATGATGACGAGCACCATGCCCATGGCCAGAACCAGGACGTAGGCGTTGGTCATGACGAGGTTCATGAGGTTCTGGGACTGGAAGACCTTGCCGCCGGTTTGCCACTGGAAGAAGAGGGCGATGATGATCAGGGCGAAGATCATGGCGAACTGGCGGAAGTCACCACCGAAGATCGCTTTGATGTTCTTTTTCATTGAAGTGCTTTTTCCTTCGTTGATGGTCAGGCGATGCGCGCCCTGGTCGGGGAGGAGGTCATCAGGCGCATCAGCGACTCCTGATCGGCCTGGGCCGTCGGCATCGAACCGGTGACCTCGCCCTCGAAGATCGTGTAGATGCGATCGGTGATGCCCAGAAGTTCGGGGAGCTCCGAGGAGATGACGATGACGGCCTTGCCGGCGTCTGCCAGGGCCTGGATGAAGGTGTAGATCTCGTACTTGGCGCCCACGTCGATCCCGCGGGTGGGCTCGTCGAGAATCATGACCTCCGGGTCCGTGAACATCCACTTCGCCAGGACGACCTTCTGCTGGTTGCCGCCCGAGAGGGTGCCGACACCCGTCGCCACCGACGGCGCCTTGATGCGCAGGTCCTGGCGGTAGCGCTCGGACTCCTTCCTGGCCTGGTGGAGATCCATCGCTCCGTGGCGGACGATCTTAGAGGGCTTCGCCGAGATGACCGACTGGTAGATGTTGTCCAGGAGATTGAGGCCGAGCAGCTTGCGGTCCTCCGACAGGTACGCCAGGCCCGAGTCGATCGCCTGGGGGACGGAGGCCGCGACGACCTTGCGTCCGTCGATGAGCATGTCCCCGGACTCGTAGATTCCGTAGGAGCGCCCGAACAGGGAGCGGCACAGCTCCGTGCGACCCGCCCCCATGAGGCCGGCGAGGCCGACGATCTCCCCGGCGCGCACCTGCAGGTTCGATCCCTTGCACACCCAGCGGTCCGTGTTGATCGGGTGGCGCACCCACCAGTCGCGGACCTCGAACTTCACATCCCCGATGCTGGAGGCGTGCTCCGGGTACCGGCGGTCCAGGGGGCGCCCCACCATCAGGCGGATCATCTCGTCCTGGTCCAGGGGGCCGTCGGCTGCGTCCATCTCCCCCACGGTCCGCCCGTCGCGGATGACGGTGACGGCGTCGGCGATCTCCGCGATCTCGTCGAGCTTGTGGGAGATCATGATCATGGTGACGCCGCGTTCGCGCTGCTTGCGCATGATCTCCAGGAGATGCTCGGACTCCTCCTCGTTGAGCGCGGAGGTGGGCTCGTCAAGGATGAGGAGCTTGACGTCCTTGGCCAGCGCTTTCGCGATCTCGACCAGCTGCTGCTTGCCGACGCCGATGTCCTTGATCAGGGTGTCCGGATCCTCGTCCAGGCCGACCTCGGCCATGTACTTCCTGGCCTGCTTGCGCGTCTCGTGCCAGTCGATGGCGCCCAGCCTCGTTTTGAACTCGTTGCCCATGAACATGTTCTCGGCGATCGACAGGAGGGGGATCAGCGCCAGTTCCTGGTGGATGATGACGATGCCCGCCTGCTCCGAGTCCCGGATACTCCCGAATTGCACCTCCTTCCCCTCGAAGAGGATCTGCCCCTCGTAGGACCCGTGGGGGTGGACGCCGGAGAGGACCTTCATGAGGGTGGACTTGCCCGCCCCGTTCTCCCCGCAAATGGCGTGGATCTCCTCGGCGTGGACGTTCATGTTGACGTCGTCCAGGGCGATGACGCCCGGGAAGACCTTCGTGATGTGCCGCATCTCGAGGATGAGGCGCTCGCTTCTGTGTGCTGCCATGAATTCTCCGATGAACCAATGTCCGTGTGTGTCGGTGGGCTCCATTGCGCCCGTCGCTGGACCGAGTCTGCACGATCCGCAGCCAGCATAGCGTCAGAATTCACGTTCCGTAACCGAACTGCAACATTGTCTTCATGTCATAAAGTCAATGAAGCCGGGTCTTTCCTCTTCGGCGGGATCCGGTCGCCCATGGAGACGGACCTGCGGCGGCGACCTGCGGTTTCGCCCGGCATCTCACCCCTCGGCCGCATCGGCGCGCCACGACGCAAGACCCCCGGATGGGGCACGTGGGGGCACGCGCCGAGACATGACGGCTCAGGGGGCCAAGCCACACCGCCCGCACCAAGACGTTCCAGGAATTGGGTGCTGAACGGCGGCAACGATGCCCTCGTCGCTCCCGGCTTCGCCTCGCCGGCGACGACCGCGTCGCCGGCAGGCAGCAGGCAGCAGGCAGCAGGCAGCAGAGAGAGCGTCGGCACCTGCTCCCGGTGAAGACCCGGAAGAGCCAGCGGACGCCCAATGAGGACGCCGCGGCGTGAGAACAGGATCCCCAGCCCGGAACGCGCGTTCACGTCCTCATCGGATACGGCTCGCCTGGCAGACGTCCTCCCCAGGCTCGACGCGCGCCGACCGCAGCAGGGCATTCCGTCCCGACGACGGGGACGCCCCTCGCCAAAGGCGCAGAGCTCCTACCCCTTGACGGAGCCCGCCATCATGCCCCGCACGAAGTACTTGCCCAGCAGGATGTAGACGACCAGGGTCGGGAAGGACGCGATGAGCGCTCCGGCCATGGAGGCGCCGTACTCGGTGAGGATCGAGCCGTTCGCCAGGTTGTTCAGCGCCAGGGTGACCGGGCCCCTCGTCGCGCCGCCGCCGAAGAACAGGGCGAACAGGAAGTCGTTCCAGGCGGAGGTGAACTGCCAGATCAGGACCACCACGAAGGACGGGACCGAGATCGGCAGCACCACCGACCAGTAGGTGCGCAGCATCCCCGCCCCATCGACCTTCGAGGCCTCGATGAGTTCCATCGGAACGGACTCGTAATAGTTACGGAAGATCAGCGTGGTGATCGGGATCCCGTAGACGACGTGGAGGAAGATCAGGGTGGGGATCCCCTGCGGCAGGTCCATCGCCAGGATGATCTTGAGCAACGGGATCATGACGGCCTGATAGGGCAGGAACATGCCGAACAGGATCAGCGTGAACACCGCGTTCGAGCCCGGGAAGCGCCACCGGGACAGGACGTAGCCGTTGGCCGAGCCCAGCATCGCCGAGATCAGCGAGGAGGGGATGACCAGCGCGAACGTGCGCAGGATCGCCGGCCATAGCGCGGTCCAGGCCTTTGCCCAATTGGCCGCCGACCAGGTCTGGGGCAGCGCCCAGGTGCGTGAGGGGTCGGCCTCGCCCACGCCCTTGAACGAGGTGACGACGAGGACGTAGACGGGAATGAGAACGATCGCCAGGGAGAGGATGAGCAGGGCGTAGCGCACCGAGCGTCCGGCCGTCGACTCTGTGCGGACCTTGCTCCCGTGCGGGATCGGAGACTGCGTGGCGCTCATTTCGCACGCTCCCGGGAATCGTGGACCAGGTAGGGCACGACGAGGATCGCAATGACGATGAGCAGGATCATGCCTACCGCGGCCGCGTTCGCATAGTCGCCGCTGGTCACGTAGTTGTACATGTCGATCGCGGGGACCTTGGTCGAGTAGGTCCGCTGATCCGTGATGTTCATGATGAGGTCGAACGACTTCAGGGACATGTGCCCGATGATGACGACCGCCGACAGGGCGACCGGCGTGAGGCTCGGGAAGATCACCCGTCGGTAGATCTGCCATTCGGAGGCGCCGTCCACGCGGGCCGCCTCGCGCAGGTCCTCCGGCACGCCGCGGAACCCCGCGAGGAACAGGGACATGACGTATCCCGACAGCTGCCAGATGGCGGGCAGCGCGATGGCGAGGACGCCGAAGGTGATGTTCTGCGTCCACGAGTTCTGGAGGAAGCCCAGGCCGAGCATCTGGAACAGCCGGTTGAGTCCGCTCGCCTTCTCGTCCTGGGCTGAGTTGAGGAGCCAGCGCCACACGACGCCGGAGGCCACGAAGGACACCGCCATCGGGAACAGGAAGGTCGAGCGGAAGAAGCCCTCCCCCTTGATCGGCTTGTCCAGAAGCCAGGCCCACAGGAAGCCGACGACCAGCGTGCCCGCGAGGAACGCGAGCGTGTACAGCAGCAGGTTGATCAGCGAGTGCTGGAAGTCGTGGCTCGTGAGCAGGTCCACATAGTTGTCGAGTCCGACGAAGACCCAACGTTTCGCCCCCGTGGCCTGCGCCACGGTGTGTTGGTCCGTCATGGAGGTGTGGGCGTTGGAGACGATGAGCCCGTAGACGAACACCCCGATGAGGATCAGCGAGGGCGAGATGAGGAGCAGCGGGGGGCCGTACCGTCCCGCGCGGTCGCGCAGCGACTTCCGACGCTGCGGGGGCGGGGTGCGGCGCGGCGCGGACGACGAGGGCGTCCCTGCGTGCCGGGCGGCGGGTCCGGACGGGACCGGGGACGACGGGAGATGGCCTGAGGATTCGGTCGACATGATGCCCTCCGCGGGGGGGGCGGCGTCCCGCAGGGCGCCGCCCCCCCGCATCGATGGACGGGAACGACGGTGCTCAGCCGATGCTCGAGGCGGCGGCGACCAGCTCCTCCTGCAGGCCGGCCACATCGGTGCCGCCCTGGGCGAACTTCATCACCGCGTCGTTGATCGCGCTGGACACCGTGACCGGCACCGCGGCGCCGTGCGCGATCGAGGAGACGATCGTGTCATTGGCGAAGGAGTCCATCGCCTCGCGCTGGTAGTCGGAGAAGCCGGCGAGCTCGTCCTCGGACAGATCCGACCGGGCCGGGATGGAGCCCTTGACCGAGTTGAAGGCGATCTGCCCCTCCTTCGAGGAGATCGTCTCAAGCCAGTTGCGGGCGCCGCCCGGGTGCGCCGCTCCCACCGGGAGCGTGAAGGAGTCCGCGAGGAAGTCGTAGACGCCGTCGTTGCCCGGGACCGGGAACTCGATGATGTCCGTCCCCAGCGTCTTGCCCTGCGACGTCAGACCCAGGTACACCCAGTCGCCCATGACGTTGTAGGCCGCCTTGCCGTCCACGACAGGCTGCATAGCGGGCTCCCAGTCCTCCGCGTACAGCGAGGGGTCCGTGTAGGACATGATCGTCGCGAAGTGCTCCAGGGCCGCCGTCACATCCGCCGAGGCCCAGTCCGTGGTCCCATCGAAGAGCCCGTTGTAGCCGTCCGCGCCGAGGTCGGCGATGAGGATGGTCTCCAAGAGCTCCGTCTGGGTCCACGCGGATCCCACGGTGATCGGGGTGTACCCGGCCGCTTTGATCTTCTCCATGTCCGCGATCCACGCGTCGATGTCCGCCGGCACCGCGTCGGGGTCGACGCCGGAGTCCTTGAGGACCGTCGGGTTCGCCCACACGACATTCGCCCGGTGGATGTTCGAGGGGACGGAGTAGATCTTCCCGTCCATCGTCAGGCGGTCGAGCAGGTCCTGCGGGAAGGCCTTGTCGAGGCCCAGCTCGTCATAGAGCCCCGTGAGATCCTCCACCTGCCCCGCCTCGATGTAATCCGTCATCTCGGCGCCGGCGTGCGCCTGGAAGGTGTCGGGTGGGTTGCCGGCAGCCAGGTCGGCCGCCAGCTTCTGCTTGGCCTGCGAGCCGCCGCCGCCGGCGATGGCCGCATTGACGAACTCCGTGTCCGGGAACTTCTCCTCGAAGACCTTCTGCAGCGCCTGGAGGCCCTCCTTCTCCGACCCGGACTCCCACCAGGTCATGACCTGGACCTCGCTGTCGTCGCCCTCCCATGCGGCCGCGCCCGTCGAGGTCCCTCCGTCCGACTCCGCGCCGCCGCTGGCGCTCTCGCCGCCGCCTCCCCCCGAGCAGGCCACCAGCGTCATGGCCAGCGCCGCCGTGCCGATCACCGCGATTCCCCTGCGCATCACATACCTCCCTCGGTAGCGGGGGCCCCGTAGCCCCCTGCGCTTCACCGCCCGGCATCACGGACGGTGGCGGGCACGACCGTGTGCCCGCGTTCAGCATAAGAGCGCTCTCGGACCGCCGCTGGGAATCCGTCAATCGTTGCCCGTCAGACGCCAAATCGTGACATCGCGGCGGCCGATCCGCCCCGGCGCGCGCGAGGCGGCGCCCCACCATCGGGGCGGGGCGCCGCAAAGGGGGAGGGGCCGTGTCTCAGCCGGCCACCATCTCCGCGACGAGTTCGCGGACGCGGGCAGCGTCGGCCTGGCCGCGGGTCGCCTTCATGACGGCTCCGACCAGGGCGCCGGCGGCCTGCACCTTGCCGCCGCGGATCTTCGCGACGATCGCAGGGTTCGCCTCGATGGCGTCCTGGACGGCGGAGCGCAGCGCCCCGTCGTCGGAGACGACCTCCAGGCCCCGGGATGCCACGACCTGCTCCGGATCGCCCTCACCGGAGAGCACGCCGTCGAGGACCTGGCGCGCCAGCTTGTCGGTGAGCCGGCCCGAATCGACCAGGCCCTGCAGCTGCGCGACCTGGGCCGGTGTGATCGCCAGATCCTCCAGGGCCGCGTCCGCATCCTTGGCCTGGCGCGCGAGCTCTCCCATCCACCACTTGCGGGCGCTGGCGGGCGAGGCGCCGGCGGCGACCGTGGCATCGATGAGGTCCACGGCCCCCGCGTTGACGGCGTCACGCATCTCGGCGTCGGAGAAGCCCCACTCGGCCCTCAGGCGGCGCCGCTTGGCCACCGGGAGCTCCGGCAGGCCGCGACGCAGCTCCTCCACCCATTCGCGCGGCGGGGCGACGGGAACCAGGTCGGGTTCGGGGAAATAGCGGTAGTCCTCCGCGTCGGACTTCTCCCGGCCCGAGGAGGTCGACCCGTCCTCCTCGTGGAAGTGCCGGGTCTCTTGGATGACGGCGCCGCCACGGGAGAGGATCGCCGCCTGCCGCTGGATCTCGAAACGCACCGTGCGCTCGATGCCGCGGAAGGAGTTCACGTTCTTCGTCTCCGAACGCACGCCCAGCGGGTCCTGGGGAGTGGGGCGCAGCGAGACGTTGATGTCGGCGCGCACATTGCCGCGCTCCATGCGCGCCTCGGACACGCCCAGCGCCCTGAAGGTGTCGCGCAGGGTCTGCACGTAGGCACGCGCGACCTCCGGCGTCCGGGCGCCTGCGCCCACGATGGGGCGCGTGACGATCTCGACGAGGGGCACTCCCGCGCGGTTGTAGTCCACCAGCGAGTGGTCGGCGCCCTGGATCCGGCCCTCGGCGCCGCCGATGTGGGTGTTCTTGCCGGCGTCCTCCTCCATGTGGGCGCGCTCGATCTCCACGCGGAACAGCGAGCCGTCCTCCAGCTCCACGTCGATCCATCCATCGTGGGCGATGGGCTCGTCGTACTGGCTGGTCTGGAACGCCTTGGTGAGATCCGGGTAGAAGTAGTTCTTGCGCGCGAAACGGCAGTAGGACGCGATCTCGCAGTTGAGCGCCAGGCCGATCTTGATCGCGTACTCGACCGCTTTGTGGTTGACCACCGGCAGGCATCCAGGCAGTCCCAGCGACACGGGCGTGACGTAGGTGTTGGGGTCCCCGCCGAAGGCGTTGGGCGCAGCGTCGAACATCTTCGTCGCCGTCCCCAGCTCGACATGGACCTCGATGCCCAGCACCGGGTCGAAACGGGAGGTCGCCTCGGAGTACTCCATCAGATCGTCCATCACTTGCTCTCCTCCCACCGGGCCGCGGGCGAGGCAGCCGCGACGTCGTCGCTGAGGTCCGCGACCAGCTGGGCGACCTCGTACATCTTCTGGTCCCGGCGCGCCGGCGCGATCACCTGAAAGCCGACGGGCAGTCCGTCGCCTGCCACCGCGTTGGGCACCGACATCGCCGGGACGCCGGCCAGGTTCGCGGGGATGGTGGCGATGTCGTTGAGGTACATCGCCATCGGGTCGGAGATCTTGTCCCCGAATTTGAAGGCCGTGGTCGGGGCCGTCGGACTGACCAGGACGTCCACGTCGGCGAACACCCGGTCGAAGTCCCGCTGGATGAGCGTGCGGACCTTCTGCGCCGATCCGTAGTAGGCGTCGTAGTAGCCGGCGGACAGGACGTGGGTGCCCAGGATGATGCGCCGTTTGACCTCGTCCCCGAAGCCGGCCTCGCGGGTGGCGGCCATGACGCGCTCGGCGGTGACCGTCCCCTCGGAGGGCTCCACCCGGATGCCGTAGCGCATGCCGTCGAAACGGGCCAGGTTCGAAGACGCCTCGGCCGGCATGATGAGGTAGTAAGCCGCGAGCGCGTAGTCGAAGCTCGGGCAGGAGACCTCGACGATCTCTGCTCCCGCGTCGCGCAGCCGCTCGACGGTGGCGCGGAAGGCCGCGAGGACCTCGGGCTGGTAGCCCTCGCCGGAGAGCTCCCTGACGACCCCCACGCGCAGGCCCTCCGCGGTCCCGGCCTCGTGGACGGCCCGGGTGGCATCCAGCAGGGGCGGCACGGGTTCGCGCAGCGATGTCGAGTCACGCGGATCCCAGCCGCCGATGAGCTCCTGGAGTGCCGCGGCGTCCGCCACCGTGCGGGCCACCGGGCCGATCTGGTCCAGCGAGGAGGCCATCGCGACCAGCCCGTAGCGCGAGACCGCGCCGTAGGTCGGCTTGACGCCGACGGTGCCGGTGACGGCGCCCGGCTGGCGGATCGAGCCGCCGGTGTCGGAGCCCAGGGCCAGCGGCACCATGAACGCGGAGACAGCGGCCGCCGAGCCTCCGCCGGAGCCGCCCGGGATGCGCGTGAGGTCCCACGGGTTGCCCGTCGGGCCGAAGGCGGAGTGCTCGGTCGAGGACCCCATCGCGAACTCGTCCATGTTCGTCTTGCCGACGATCGGCAGCCGGGCCGCCTTCAGCGTCTCGACGACCGTCGCATCATAGGGGGGGCGCCAGTCCCCCAGGATCTTCGAGGCGCAGGTCGTCGGGATGCCCCGGGTCACCATGTTGTCCTTGAGGGCGATGGGCACTCCGGCGAGCCGGTGCAGTTCCTCCCCCGCGGCGCGGCGCGCATCGACGTCGGCGGCGACGGCGAGGGCGCCCTCGCGGTCGACGTACAGGAAGGCGTTGACCCGCCCGTTGAGCGCGTCGATGCGGTCCAGGCAGGCGGTGGTCAGCTCGACCGAGGTGATCCGCCCGGCTGCCAGCAGGTCCGCCAGTTCGAGTGCCGATCTGAGCAGCAACTCGTTCATCAGTCCTCCTCCAGGATCTGGGGCACGAGGAACATGCCCGAGGCCTCCGCCGGCGCCTGGGAGAGAACCTCGTCGCGGTTCAAGGTGTCGCCGACGACGTCCTCGCGCCAGACGTTGGTCAGGGGAATCGGATGAGAGGTGGCAGGGACGTCCGGGGTGGCGACCTCGGACACCTTCGCCACCGAGGTGGCGATGAGGTCCAGCTCGCCGGCGATCCGCTGAATCTCCTCCGGCGTCAGGGCGATGCGGGCCAGACCCGCGACGCGGGCGACCTCGTCAGTGCTGATCCGTGACATGCTCCGCAGTCTACCCGCGCCGGGAGGGCCCTCCGGGGGGCGTCCTCCCCGCCCGTGTCACACGATCATCTGGAAGGGGCGCAGCAGCTGCTCGGTGACCCTGGTGAGCGCACCGCGGTGCTCCCATTCCTCCAGGGTGAGCCGTCGTGAGGTCGTGAGATCGTTGTCGAAGATCTGCTCCATGCGGGCGGCGAAATCCTCGGAGAAGAACTGCATGTTCACCTCGAAGTTGCCCTGCAGGGAGAGGCGGTCGATGTTCGCGGTGCCCACCGTCGACCACACCCCGTCCACGGTCATCGTCTTCGAGTGGACCATCGCGTGCCGGTAGAGCCAGATCTCGATGCCCTCGCGCAGCAGGGAGCCGTAGTAGGGTCGCGCGACCCAGTCCGCCAGGATGTGGTTGGAGAACTCCGGGATGAGGACGCGCACGCGCACCCCGCGCCGGGCGGCGGCCAGCAGTCCGTCGAGGATCTCGCGGTCGGGGATGAAGTACGCGGAGGTGATGAGGATGCGGCTGGTCGCCCGGTCCATCGCGTCCAGGTACAGGCCCCGCACGGGGAACAGCAGACGGGAGGGGAGGTTGAAGGCGGCCGTCACCTCCGCCGTCCATTTCCGCGCCCCCTGGTCGGGCAGGGCGGGCTGCCGACGGTGCCGGAAGTGGTTCCAGAAGTCGGCGAATCCGTTCTCCAGCTCCCACACGGCGGGGCCGTTCACCCGCACATGGGTGTCGCGCCACTCGTCGGCGAAACGGTCCCCGATATTGTACCCGCCCACGAAACCGACCTCCCCGTCGACGACGAGGATCTTGCGGTGGTCCCTGCCGGTCTTGCGCAGGTTCGCCGTGAGCAGCCCCGACCGGATCTCCGGGAAACGCACGACGTGCATGTTCGGATGGTGGGGGAACCACTTGAACCGGGGATCCTGGTTGAGCACGCCGAAGCCGTCGTAGATCGCGTAGACGCGCACGCCTCGGCCGGCCGCCGCGTACAGCGCGTCTTTGAAGCGCTGCCCCATCCGGTCCGAGCGCCAGATGTAGGTCTCGAAGTAGATGTACTCGCGGGCCCCGGCGATCGCCTCGAGCATGTCGGCGTAGAGGCTGTGGCCCTCGGTGTAGGAGCGCACCACGTTGCCGTCGATCGCCGTGTCGGCGGGGGGCAGGGCGGGGAAGCCGTGGGTGCCGCCGGGGATGCGGGCGACACGCAGGCGGTCCACGGCGTAGACAGCGACGACGGCCCCGATCTGGGCCACCCCCAGGCCGACGGCCGTCGCGCGCAGGATGCGGCTGGCCCGCACATGGGTGACACGCCAGGAGGATCGTCTCGACATGGTCCCAGCCTACGGGTGGCGCGCCCTCGGATGGGATCGACGAGGGCGCCGCCGGCAGGGACACCGCTGGTCAGGCGGGACCGGGGAGGGCGCGGCGACGCTCAGGAGGGCGCCTCGATGCCGAGGGCGGGCAGGCCGCCGTCCAGGAGATCCTGGAAACGGGTCTCATCGATGACGGGGACGCCCAGCGCCTCGGCTTTCGCCGCCTTCGACCCGGCGCCCGGGCCGGCGACGACCAGCGTCGTCCGCTTCGAGACGGAGCCCGCCGCCTTGCCGCCCCGCGCGACGATCGCCGCCTTCGCGCCCTCGCGGTCGTAACCGGACATGGCGCCCGAGACGACGATGGTGAGGCCGGCGAGCACGTCGGAGACGTCCTCGGCGGCCTCGTCCTCCATCCGCACCCCCGCGGCGGCCCACTGGGCGACGATCTCGCGATGCCAGTCGACCCGGAACCACTCGTGCACGGACTGCGCGATCACGCTCCCGACGCCGTCGACCTGGGCGAGGGCGCCCGCGTCCGCCGCCCGGATCGCCTCCATGGAGGGAAGGTGCGCCGCGAGGGCGCGGGCGGCCGTCGGACCCACGTGGCGGATGGACAGGGCCACCAGCACCCGCCACAGCGGTTGCGACTTCGCGCGCTCGCGTTCCTCGAGCATGAGGAGGAGGTTCTTCGCGGGCTCCGGGTCGACGCGGATCCAGGCGGGCCCGGAGCGCCGGGTGCTCCGGCGCCAGGCCTTGGTCCAGAAGTACCGGACCTGCGCCCAGTCGTCCGTCGTCTCGCCGCCGACGGTGACGGGGCGCCACACCATGACGTCGCGGAGGTCCTCGGCCCGGAGGTCGAAGAGCGCGCCCTCCGAGGTGAGGACGGGCCGCTGGGGGGCGGGCAGCAGGGCCTCCGCGGCCGCGAGCTGCTGGGCGTGGGGCAGCTCCTCCGCGCCTTCCAGGCGCAGCCGCGTGCCGTCCTCCAGGGTGACCCCGTGGCCCTCGACCAGGGCGGCGGCGACCGCGTCGCGGTCCGCCTCCGGCTGGGTGAGCGCGAGAGCGGCCTCGTCCCCCAGCCCCTCGATGTCGAGGGCCCCGCGGGACCCGATGTGCGACACCCGTTCGGTGAGCTGAGCGGGGCAGTGGGCGGTGTTCGGGCAGCGCAGGTCGACGTCCCCGTCCTTCTCCGGCGCCAGATCCGCCCCGCACGACGGGCAGGTGGCCGGCATGGCGAAGGGACGCTCGGAGCCGTCGCGGGCGGACTCGACGGGGGCGACGATCTCCGGGATGACGTCGCCGGCCTTGCGCAGCACGACGAGGTCCCCGATGCGCACCCCCTTGCGCGCGACTTCCTGGGCGTTGTGCAGCGTGGCGCGCTGGACGTGGGAGCCTGAGACGAGGACCTTCTCCATGACCCCATAGGGGGTGACGCGGCCCGTGCGACCGACCTGGACGCGGATGTCGAGCAGCCGCGTGTTGACCTCCTGGGGCGGGAACTTGAAGGCCGCCGCCCAGCGCGGCGCCCGAGAAGTCGCGCCCAGCGAGGCCTGGAGGGCCAGATCGTCGACCTTGAAGACGACGCCGTCGATCTCGTGGACGAGGGTCGACCGCCGATCGCCGAGCTCCTCGATGCGCCGGTCCATCTCCGACGGGGTCTCCACAAGCGTCGTGTAGGGCGATACCGGCAGTCCCCACTCCCCCAGCAGCCGGTACCACCGGTGTTGGGTCGCGGGCTCGGCGAAGGGCGCCGGCCCGTCCCCTCCGGCGCTGCCCTCGTCCCCGGCCTCCACCAAGCCGACCCCGTGGGCGACCATCGACAGGGGGCGCGAGGCCGTGATCGAGGGGTCCTTCTGGCGCAGCGAGCCGGCGGCCGCATTGCGGGCGTTGACGAAGGCGCGTTCTCCGGACGCGACCCGGGCGGCGTTGAACTCCTGGAAGCGGGCGGTGGGGAAGAAGACCTCGCCACGGACCTCGATGCGGCGGGGATGCCCCCGGCCCGCCAGGCGCTCCGGGATGGCCGAGATCGTCCGGGCGTTCGCCGTGACGTCCTCGCCGACGCGGCCGTCCCCGCGGGTGGCCGCCCGTTCCAGGCGCCCGTCGACGTAGAGCAGGCTGATGGCCAGGCCGTCGACCTTGACCTCCGCCGTCATGGGCACCCGTTCCCGTCCCGTGTCCTCCTGGACGCGCCGGACCCAGGCGTGGAGCTCTTCCAGGGAGAAGACGTCGTCGAGGCTCAGCATCGGGCGCTGATGCGCGACGGGGGTGAATGACCCCTGGGGGGCGCCGCCCACCGTCGCCGTCGGCGAGGAAGGGCCCGCCAGCTCCGGATGCTCCCGTTCGAGAGCCTCCAGCTCCGAGAACAACCGGTCGTACTCCGCGTCGGACAGGGTCGGGTCGTCGCGCTCGTAGTAGGCACGCCGGGCCTCCTCGATCTGGTCCGCGAGCTGCGACCACCGGATGTGCGCTTGGTGGAGGTCCCCCTCCAGGGCGTTCCGCGGTTGCCGTGACGTCGCCTCGCTCATGGGGCCATTCTTGCATCCGGCACGGGCAGGACCGCCGGGGCGGCCCCACCTCAGACCCAGCCGTCCACAGGGCGCGAGGGAACCGGACGACCGTCCACAGACGCGGCTCGGGCACGGTGCGCGCGCCGGAGCCGTCCTCAAGGATCGGGGCGGGACCCCCGGAGCGGCCCCCCGCGAGCCGACCGGGCCGATACGGGCCGTGCCCGTTCGAACGGAGACGAGAGGAGGGCGCCGATGGACGACGCCACGTCCACCTGCCGTGGCGGGCCACCGGGTCCGGCGGCGCCGCAGACGTCGGAGAGGGAGGGGCCGGGAGAGCCAGAGAAGGCTCTCCGAGCCCCGCACCACCTGGCATGCGTCGAGGGCCCCGACGTCGGTGCCGTCGCCGCCTTGACGGGCGAGGTCCTGCTGGGCCGCGAGGGGGACCCGGCGCTGCGCGATCCGCGCGTCTCACGGCGCCACGCCCTGGTGCGGCCCGCCGCCGGGCAGCGCCCCGCCGGCCGGCGTCGCGGCGCCCACGAGCCGGTGGCCCGCGTCGCCGATCTCGGGTCCTCCAACGGGACGCGCGTCCGGCGCCGCGGGCATCCCCGGTGGACGGCCAGGCGGATCTCCCCCACCCGCCGCCCGGGCGACGGGGGGAGGACGCTGCGAACCGGGGACCAGCTGGTCATCGGCCGCGACCGCTTCGAAGTGCGCGACCGCCCCGGGGACCTGTCCTGGCCCGCCCCACCGCCGCCCCGCGGGCGCGCCGCCCGGGTGGCCGCGCTGCCGCTGCTGATGGCCCTCAGCCTCCTCGGATGGCGGCTCGCCGCCTCCGGGGCCGTCACCCCGGGAGCCACCGCCGCGGGGATCGCCGCCATGACCCTCGTCGCGGGGGGCGTCCTCGTCCTCTTGCGGGAACGGCGGCGTCGACGGTGGGCGCGGCACGACGCCGCCGGCCTCGCGCTGGTCATCGCCGCGCTGCCTGCCTCGGCGCCTCCCGCCCGGTCGGGGGATCGCCCGGCGGAGCCCTCCTCGGCCCGGGTGTGGCCCGCGCGCGCGGGGCCCCGCGGCGCCGTGACGGTGGGACTCGGGGCCGATGCGCGGGGAGGGGACGCCGTGCGGACGCTGGGGGCGGTCGGGCCTCATGCGCGCGCAGCGGCCCGGTGGTGGTGCGCCCAGGTGGCGGCGCGCACGGGCGGGGCCACCGTCCGCGAGGGGCCGTCCCCGCCCCGGGTCCTGGGCGACGGGCGCACGGAGGTGCACCTGGTGGACCGGCCGGAATGCCCGGTGTGCGAACGCGGACCCGGCGCGGTGGACGTGCTCCACATCGGAGTGGCGTCCGCCTACGCCGAACTGCCGGCCTGGTGCGAACGCGTGATCGCCGCGGACCTCGCCCCGGCCTCCTCCCTGTGGTGGGAGCAGACGGCGCCGCCGCGTCACCCGGACGCCGGGCAGGAACCGTGCGATCCGCCGACGAGCGTGCCCTTCGGCGAACGTGTCCGGGCCGCCGACCGGCTCGCGGCCTCCCGGCCCGGTTCGCTCCGCGTCGTCCTCGGACGGGACGCCCGGGGCCCCGTCACCGTGGACCTCGCCGAGGACGGTCCGCATGCACTGGTGGCGGGCACCACCGGATCGGGAAAGTCAGAGGCCCTGGCGACGTGGCTGTTGGCGATGTGCGAGCAGTCCCCGCCCGAAGATCTGCGTCTGGTGCTCGTCGACTACAAGGGCGGCGCCGCCTTCGCGCCGCTGGCCGGGTTGCCCCAAACGGAGGCCGTGCTCACCGACCTGGACCCGCAGGCGACCGATCGGGCGGTCAGAGGTCTGCGCGCCCTGCTCGTCAGACGGGAGCGGGAGCTCGCCGGACACGGCCTCGCCGATCTCACGCGCTGGCAGCGCGCCCACGAGCGGGGGGAGGCCCCGCCCGCGCCGCCCCGCGTCATCGTCGCCGTCGACGAATTCCGCGTCCTGTCCGAGTCCCACCCTCACACGCTCGACTCCCTGGTGCGCCTGGCCTCCCAGGGGCGTTCGCTGGGAATCCACCTGATCGTCGCCACCCAGAGGCCCTCCGGGGCCGTCACGCCGGCGATGAGGGCGAACATCGAGGTCCGCCTGGCGCTCAGATGCGTGGACGAGGCCGACTCCCTGGACATCCTGGGGACGCCCGACGCCGCGCGCCTGCCCCGTGTTCCCGGACGCGCCCTGCTGCGCGGAGGAGGCCCCTTCCAGGTCGCCTGGGCCGAGGACACGGGCTCGGCCGTCCGGCGCGTGGCCGCGAGGTGGGCGTCGGCGGGAGAACGGCGGCACAGCCTGTGGGCTCCGGCTCTGCCGGAGGACCTGGGCTGGACGCGGGTCGAGGAGGTCGCGGAGGGGTGGCCTGGCCCGCCCGGAGGCGTGGCCCTGGGCCTGGTCGACGGGATCGACCGGGGAGGCCACCCGCCCCTCATCTGGACGGGCGGTTCCCTGCGGGTCGAGGGACCCCAGCATGCGGCGGTCCACCTCGCCCGCACGGCGCTCGCCCTCGGCGGCCGGATCGGGGATGGACGCGGAGCTCCCCTCCACGTCTGCTCCCGCGCGCCCCGGCCTCCGGGCCGCTGGGCCAGCTGGCTCGACGTGGAGGACGCGGGCGCCTGCGCCCAGCTGCTCGCCGGAGTCACCCGGCACGCACCCGCCGTGGTGGTGGTCGACGACGTGGAGGCGATGGCAGCGGGCCTCGACCTGGCTCTGGGCCCGGGACGGGGGCGGGCCCTGTGGACGCGGCTCCTGGGGGAGGCCGACCGCTCGGGCGTAGTCGTCGTCGCGGCGACACCCGGCCAGTGGGGTGCCACCGGCCAAGGGGCCTCCGCGTTCGCCTGGCGGCTTGCGCATGTCGTCGACGACGCGGACGCCCTGCACGCCGGCCTGCCGTCCACGACGCCCCGCTGTCGCGTGCCGGGCCGGTTCCTCTTGGTCCGCGCGCCCGGGGGCGTTCCCGGGGCCCTCGGCGGAACAGGAGGGGAGCCCTTGGTGTGCCAGATTCCCCGGGAGCTCCGGCCGGGCCGCGGCCCGGGATCCGAATCGCCCGAGGCGGATCGCCCTCCTCAGCCGTGGAGCGTCGCGTCCCTGTCCGGGCCGCCTCCGGGCGGCGACAGCGGCGACAGGGGGAGCGTCGCGCTGGTCGGGCCGGAGCTTCGGGCCTTCCATGCCCGCGCCGGCCATTCCTGGCTCGTCGTCGGCGACCGGCCCGACCGCGCCCGGGCGTCGATCGTCCGTGCTCACCGCGAGGCCGGTCTTCCGCCTCCCGACATCCGGGTCCTCGGATCCCACGCGTGGATGCAGATCCGGCAGTCGCCCGATCGCACGGTGCTGGCCGCCGATCCCGGTGCCGACGTGCTGCGCGTTCTCCACGAGCTCGCGCGCACCGCGGATCCCGCGCTCGCGGCGGAGTGCTGGGAGGAGGGCACCGGCGTCATCCTGGACCGGGGCTATCTCGCGCGGATGGCGCTCAGAAGCCCTCCCGCCGGTCTCGCGGAGGGCCCGCCCGGAGACGCGCCGCCGGACCGCCGGGTGTGACATACGCCCAACAAATCCCCCCATTGTGATTCTTTGCACATCTCATGGGCGCGCCGTTGTGCGCCGCCGCTCTTGCCCGGCCCGTGACGATGGGCAACACTTGTGCCTGTTCTTGTGAGGCGTCCCGTGAACGTCGGCCCCACGGGCCGACGGCATCGAAATGGAGTCAGGGTATGGATTGGCGGAGTGAGGCGGCCTGTCTGAGTGTGGATCCGGAGCTCTTCTTCCCCATCGGGAACACGGGCCCCGCAATCGCCCAGGCCGCTGAGGCCAAGGCCGTGTGCCGCACCTGCTCCGTCCAGACGGTGTGCCTGCAGTGGGCGATCGAGAACAACCAGGACTCCGGGGTCTGGGGCGGCATGAGCGAGGAGGAGCGTCGTTCGTTCAAGCGCCGCGCCGCCCGCGCCCGCCGCGCCTCCTGAGCGGCCGATCCGCCCGGTCGGCGCCTGGCCAGTCGGCTGGTCGGCTGGACATAACCCCTGTACCGCGCCGGCCGTGAAGGCCTCGCGCAGCGCCAGGCCTCACTCCACCGGCATGCGCACCACGACGACCGTTCCTCCGGCCTCCCCGTGGAGCCATTCGATGGAGCCGTGAAGCTCGCCGGTCACCATCTGGCGCACGATCTGCGTCCCCAGGCCGGTCATCGGCGTCCCGTCCTCGAATCCAACGCCGTTGTCACGGACCTGCACCTCCAGGAGATGGGCCGAGCGCCGCGCCTCGATGTCGACCAGCCCGTCTCGGTCCGCCAGGCCGTGCTCGACGGCATTCGCCACCAGCTCGTTGAGGACCGTGGCCAGCGCCTGAGCCTGGTCGGCCGCGAGGACTCCGAATTTGCCGGCCGTGTGGACATCCACCGAGTGGTCGGTCGTGGCCACCGCCCCCGACATCCTCAGGACGGAGCGGGCGACCTCGTCGAAGTCGACCTCCTCGTCCACGTTCTGCGAGAGCGCCTCGTGGACTGTCGCGATCGCCTGGACGCGGCGTTCGGCCTCTTTGAGCGCGCTCCGAACCTCCTCGGAGTCCGAGCGGCGAGCCTGGAGGCGCAGCAGGGCAGAGACCGTCTGGAGGTTGTTCTTCACGCGGTGGTGGATCTCGCGGATGGTCGCGTCCTTCGTCATGAGCTCCTGCTCGCGGCGACGCACCTCGGAGACGTCCCGGGTGAGAATGATCGCGCCCAGACGCATCCGCCCCTGGATCAGCGGCAGCGCGCGCATCGTGATCGTCGAGGCGTGGGCCGCGATCTCCACGCGCCAGGAGGCCCGGCCCATGACGACGACGGCGAGCGTCTCCTCCACCATGGTCTCGTCGGAGACGACGGCCGTGATGTCCTCGGCGAGGATCCGCCCGACCATCGAATGGCGGATCCCCAGGCGCCGCAGGCAGGACACCGCGTTGGGCGTGGCCTGCTTGACCCGCCCCTCCTCGTCGAGGAGGATGACGCCGTCGAGCACCCGGGGCACGCCGTGGGTCGTCACCGTGGGCGTCGAGTCGTAGGGGTATTCCCCCCGCGTCATCATCTGGCACAGGATGTCGGCGGCGGCAACGGTCCATCCCTCGAACCCGATCGAGGGGCGCGGGGACGACAGGTTCGACTCGCGCGTCATGACCGCGATGACGCGCCCGTCATGGAAGACCGGGACGCAGGTCTCCATCATCGAGTAGGTGCCGGCCCACCGGGCGACCGCCGGGCGCACCACCTGGCCGGTGGACATCGCGCGCCGCAGCTCCCCCTCCCGGGCCGCCGGCAGGTACAGCCCGATGATGTCGTCGAGGTGCACCGTCGAGGAGGTGGCGGGACGGCAGTGCGCCACGGCGATGAACCGGTTGTCGTCGGTGGGCAGCCACAGCACCAAGTCGGCCGCCGCGAGGTCGGCGAGGACCTGCCAGTCCGCCAGCAGCAGGTGAAGCCAGTCGATGTCCGCATCGGACAGCGGGGTCGAGGACGCCTCCTCGGCGAGTTGCATCAGGCTTCGCATGGCACCACTGTAGTGCCGGGGAGTGGGCGCGATCAGGCCGCATCCCCGTCGCCGCAGCCGATGAGGAGGACCGTCCCCATGCACATCACCCAGTCGTTCGTCTACCCCGCGCCGCTGAGCCGGATCTCGCAGATGTACGCCGATCCCGACCACCTGCTCCGCCGTCTGGACCGTCGGGGCATCCTCGACCCGAGCGTCGAGGCCGACGTGGCAGAGGACGGGACCACGACCGTCGTCGCGGCCGCGGCCGGCGACCCCTCGCTCCTCCCACCTGCGGCCCGCCGCTTCGTCCGTTCCGGGCTGTCCGCCCGGATCGCCCTGATCCTCGCGCCCGAGGCCGGCGGCGAGCGCCGCGGGACTGTCGACGTCACGGTGAACGGGGCGCCGGTGTCGGCCTCGGCGCGGCTCACGCTCGCCGACCGGGGGGAGTCGACGGAGGCGACCGTGGAACTCGACATCCATGTCTCGGTGCCGCTGGTCGGCGGCGCCATCGAGCAGAAGGCGGCGGGCGCCATCCGGGGCGCGCTGGAGACCGAGCCCGAGGCGGCACGCGACTGGCTCGACGCGCATCCGGCCGCCTGACCTCCCCGCGTTCCTCCCTCGTGCGGAGGGCGGCGCCGTCCTCCGCACGTGAGCGACACGGGGAGGGGCGCTTCACGGACTCAGCGGGCGACCGGCGCGCCGGCTGAGGGACAATGTCCCCATGGACGACACCACCCGCACCACTTCTGATCCCGCCCCGGCAGCCGAGGGCGGGCCGGCCGCTCCCCTGTACCTCGAGCGCCAGGGGACCCGCCGGTACGTCGCGCGCAACGCGCGGGGCGCCGAGGTGCTCATCGGCGACGGGCCGGGGCGCTTCTCACCGGGGGATCTGCTCAAGATCGCGCTGGCCGGATGCAATGCGATGTCCTCCGACGCCCGTCTGCAGCGCGCCCTGGGTGAGGACTTCCAGCAGCTCATCGGCGTCTCGGGCGTTTACGACGAGGACGCCGACCGCTACGACTCCTTCCAGGTGGAGCTCGTCCAGGACCTCACCGGCCTGAGCGCGGAGGAACACGACGCGCTCCTGCGCCGCGCCGAGGCCGCGATCGACCGTAGCTGCACGGTCGGGCACACCATCACCCGGGGCGTCACCTACACGCACACTTTCACCTCGGAGCCCGTCGACCGCTGAGGCGGCGGCGGCCTCCATGGGCCCCCGCGCCGGTGTACTGGAGGTCATCTCGAAGGGTGTGAGGGCTTCCGCCAGTGTGTGCCCGTAACGGCCGTCACGGCGGTAGTCGGACTCCCGGATGCCGGCGGTGACGCCCAGCGCCACCGGGCGCTGGGCGAGCGCATTTCCTTCCGGGCCATATGCCCAGCCGCTGGTCAGGACCTCGTCCAGCCAGGTCTTGACCAGAGGCGGGCAGCTGAACCAGTAGATCGGGAACTGCAGGATCGGCCGCTCGTGGTCCTCCACCAGATCCTGTTCACGTTCGACGTCGATCCGCCCGTCGGGGCAGGCGGCGTGGACATCGTCGACGGTGTCACGCTCGGGGTGCCGGCCCAGCTCCTGAACCCATCGCCTGTTGACGATGGAGGCCGCCAGATCGGGTGGAAGACCAGGACGAGATCCTTCGACATGGATGGTTCTCCCTCTCGTTCAGTGCAGTGCGTCGTCGGCTGCGGTGAAGCGCCACGCGGTGAAGCCGACCCTCAGGCCGGCGCGGGTCGGGGCGCACAGGTAGGGACCCGCCGAGAGGGCGGGGGTCTGCGGCATCGGAAGGAGCCGCACCAGGCGCAGTGGTTCCCCTCGGGGCGCGCCCTCAGGGTGAGGGCATCGCCCGCCCAGCTCGCGTGGATCGTGGTGGGCCGCCCGCTCCAGCCGGCGACCGGCGACACGGACCAGCCCGAATGGCCGTTCGTGACCATGGCGCCGAGCTGGAGAGCCCCGTCGGAGAACTCGACGCCCGCCTTCACCCAATGTTCGCCGGTCGCACGCAGGAACAGGCCGGCCTAGTCGAACTGGTCCGAGAAGTCCGCGACGAAGGCGACCTCCATCGCGCCTTCCGGCGCGAACGGCGTCAGCAGCGCGTGCTCCGAGTCGTGGATGAATCCGTAGGAGGTCGGGCGCCAGGCGTCCGGCCCCAGTCGATGTCCGTCATGCGCGGTCCGCCATCCGGTCGATCGGATCGCGGCGGCCCCGGAGGACGCCCGCGAGGAGGACGACGAGAGCCCCGGCGGCGGGGACGACGAGCAACCCTGTGCGCAGTCCGGCGTGATCGGCGATGAAGCCGACCACCGGCGGAGAGAAGAGGAAGCCGAGGCGCATCAGCCAGGAGACCATGGTCAGCCCCGTGCCGCGTCTGAGTCCGGGCAACCGGTCGGCCTCGTGCATGGCCGCGGGCACGAAGGAGGCGACGCCGAACCCGGCGGCGGCGAATCCCAGGATCGTTCCCAGGACCGACGGGACGGCCAGCGCTAGGCCCATGCCGACCGCGACGATGAGACCGCCGGCGCGGACGACCGCACACTGCCCGAAGCGGTCCACGAGCCGGTCTCCGATCAGCCGGCCGACGAACTGCGCGCCGACGAGGGCGATGTAGCCAGACGCGGCGGCCACTGCCGGGGCGCCCAGCGAACCGGAGAGGTACAGGGAGGCCCACGAGTTGCCGGAGTCCTCCACGAGGGTGCCGGCGATGGCGATGAGCACGAGGGCGACGATGGTCGTGACGACCTGCGGAGAGACCCCGGCACGCAGCGAGGCCTCGATTTCGTCCCGGTCGGCGACCGCGTCCTCGTCGGCCGCGTCGTCGGCGTCGGGCAGACAGAATCTCAGCGCGATCAGGGAGACCACTGCGAAGATCGCGGCGGAGATGCCCAGGTGGATCCCCAACGGCAGGTGCGCCGCGATTGCGGCGGCTGCCATCGATCCGCCCACGACCGCTCCGATCGACCACGTGGCGTGGAACCCGTTGATGATCGACCGCCCGTACCGGCGCTGCACCCTCAGCCCGTGGGCGTTCTGGGCGACGTCGGTGATCGCGTCCATCGCTCCGCCGAGGAACAGCCCGGCGGCGAAGAGCCCCACAGAGGGCGCCATCCCCGCCATCAGCACGCCGAGACTGGTCAGGATCATGCCCGCGGCGGCGACCGCGCCCGATCCGAACCGGCGGATCAGCGTCGCGGAGGCGAGTCCCGCGACGATCGCGCCGATCGGGAACGCCGCCACCGCGAGGCCGTAAGAGGCGTTGTCCAGATCGAGGGCGGTCTTGATCTCGGGATAGCGCGGCACGAGGTTGGCGAAGACGGCGCCGTTGGTGAAGAACAGGGCCGCGACGGCGGCACGCGCCCTGCGGTCCTCCTCGGAGGGCCGGACCGGCGTGCGAGATGTCATGCGTACGATCGTACATGCCGCTCGGGTACGATCGTACGCATGACGACCGATCACTTCGCGGGCGATCCCCGCACGAACCGGGAGCGCATGCTCGCGGGCGACCTCTACATCGCCGACGATCCCGACAACGCGGCCCGGGCCGCGCGCGCCGTGCGCCTGGCCGCCGAGTTCGAGAGGGCTTTCGTGCGCGACGACGGCACGGCCGTGTCCTGGCTGGCGCAGCTGGTGGGGCACCTCGGGAAAGATGCGTTCGTCAAGCCGCCGCTGCGCGTCGACTACGGCGAGCACATCACGATCGGGGCGAGGACGTTCGTCAACTTCAACCTCACCGCGCTGGATGTCGCCCCGATCGTCATCGGCGAGGACTGCCAGATCGGGCCGAATGTGCAGCTGCTCACCCCGACGCACCCGATCGACCCGCAGACGCGCCGCGACAAGCTGGAGGCCGCCCGCCCGATCGCCCTCGGCGACAACGTGTGGCTCGGCGGCGGGGTGATCGTCTGCCCCGGCGTCACGATCGGCAGCGATTCTGTGATCGGCGCCGGATCCGTCGTCACCCGCGATATCCCCGCGGGCGTGGTGGCCGTGGGCAACCCTGCGCGAACCCTCAGGAGGATCTGAGATGCCCGAGACGACCTCGGCCCGGGAGAATCCGCGCCACGATCCGAAGCGCAGGGGCCGCATCATCGACGCCTGTCTCGACGTCATCGCCGAACGGGGCCTGGCCGGCACCTCGCACCGCCGCGTCGCAGCCGCGGCCGGCGTCCCGCTCGGCTCGATGACGTACCACTTCACGGGCATGGACGAGCTGCTGCGCGAGGCGTTCACCCGGTTCGCCGGAACGATCGCCGAGCGCTTCGAGAGGCGCATGTCCTCGGCGACCACCGGAGACGAGGCCAGAGCGGCGGTCGCGGCCCTCATCACCGAGGACGTCTTCAGCACCGAGCGGGACCTCGTGCTCACCCATGAGCTCTACACCCTGGCCGCGCGCGAGCCCGCCTACCGCACCCTCACCGCGACCTGGATGGCGCGCAGCCGGCGCGCGCTGCAGCAGCACTTCGATCCGACCACCGCTCGTCTGCTCGACGCCCTCATCGAGGGGCTGACCATCCACCGCGCCCTCGACGTCTCCACGCCCGACCCGGCGGACGTCGTCATCGCCATCGACCGCATCACTCGGGGACCCGAGGACTAACCCTCGGCACCTGACCGAGGTCGCAACCGCCCGCCTCAGGACGTGCGCGCTGACGAGGTCGCGACCAGCGCGGGGGCGGACACCGGCCCGAGCGCGGACGGGACGAGCGGCAGGTCAGCGACGGCGCTCACCGTCACCAGGACCTCCCCGCCGCGCGCCGTGACCTCCTCGAGCACCACGCCGCGACCCACCGAGCAGGTCGACCCGGCGAGCTCGGACAGGGCGGCGCCCGCGGCGGCGCGCGCGCCGGAGGGGGAGGGGACGAGCCCCTGGCCCAGTCCCTCCCCGCCGTAGTAGGCGCCGGCGTCGACGACGTTCGAGGCCGCGGCCGCGACGCGGTCCGCGCACGCCAAGAGACGGCGGTCCTGGACGTGGACGACAGTGATCGCGGTGCCAGCCAGCACGAGCGCAAGCACCACGGCGATGAGCCCGACGACGAGCAGCGCGATCCGCCCGTCCTCGGCGTCCTCCGCCGTCCCCCCGTCAGCCATCGAGCCTCAGTCCCCCGATGAGGGTCTCCGATGTCGCGGCGACGGGGAGGAGCCCCCCATCGCCCACCCAGGCCGGGACGAGGGGCAGGGGGACAGTCGTCGAGACCCACACGCGGATGCGGGCCCGAGGGCCCGAGCACCCAGAGGGCACGCATTCCATCTCCACCTCCGTCGGGGGCGGCAGGCCGAAGTCCGCGAAGGCCAGTTCCACCTGCTCGCGGGCGATGTCCGTGCTGGCCGGGTCGGCGGCGAGCACGCGCGCGGCCTCACGGGCCCCGGCCTCCGCGGCGAACACCCCCGCCTGGGCCGATGACAGGGAGAGCACGAGGTAGATCACGGGCACCACCACGGCCACGGTGAGCACGATGAACTCGATGACGGCCTCCCCTCCCTCCCGATCCGGGTGGACCCCGACACGCGGGCGCGCCCGACGGTCATGGGCCACCGGGCACCTCCGCGACGGAACGCCCCCGGACCGTCAGCCAGTCCGAGGGCCCCCATCCGGCGAGCAGGGGCAGGGCTGTGCGCACGGTGACGACCACGGTGTCGCGCCCGCCGCCCGCCCGGGCTTCCGTGCTCACCGAGATCTCCCGGGGGCGCTCCTCCCCCAGGTACCGGTCGAGCAGGATCCCGGTGCGGGCGGCGGCCTCGTCGGTGTCCCCTCCCGCCAGTGCGGCACGGCGCGCCCCCTCTCCGGCGGCCGAGATCGCCAGGTTGCGGGTGTGGAGGGCGAAGGCGAGCTGCATGACCATGAGCACCAGGAGGACCACGAGCCCCTGGATGAGGACATGGGAGACCACCTCGGAACCGCGCTCGCCCTTCCTCGCGACGCCCCTTGGGGGAACCCCCGTCAGCGGAACGTCCTGCGCTTCGGCGCCCTCCATGGCTAGATCCCCGAGACCTTCTCCAGTGCGCGTTCCAGGAGCGCCGTGAGCTGCACGTTGGCGATCGCCCAGATCGCGGCGACCAGCGCCGCCGTCATCAGGGTGATCAAGACCCAGCCGGGGACGTCGCCCCGCTCGGGGTCGCCGGTGCCGACAGTCCGCCGCCGATCCGGAGGCACGGGGGCGCGGCCAGGCGCTGGGCGTCGGCGAGTTCGGCGGATGAGATGTTCCATGGGCGTCTCCTCACAGGGATCTGGTGGCTGATGGGGCGCGGTCGGGGGATCGCGGGGATCGGCTTCCTCAGGGGCCGACCTCGAGTGCGATGAGCCCGGGGTAGAGGGCGAAGAGGACGGTGACGGGAAGGATGAGGAAGACCACGGGCAGGAGCATCGCGATCTCGCGGCGCCCGCCCTCCTCCATGAGGCGCTGGCGCGTAGCCTCGCGGATGTCGCGGGCCTGGTCCTGGAGCACCTGGGCGAGGGGGGAGCCCCGCTCGATGGAGGTGACGAGCGTCTGGCACAGGCGGTCCAGCGACGGCGAGTCGTTGCGCGCGGACAGGTCCGCGAGCGCCCGCGACGTCGGGACGCCCATCCGGATCTCCGCACCCGTCAGGGCCAGCTCGCCCGCCAGGTCCGTCGACGAGATGCGCGCGATCCGTTCGAGTGCGCCCGGCACGGACTCGCCCGCCCCCACGGCGAGGGCCATCAGCTCCGAGGCGTCGGGCACCTGCGCGTCCAGGGCGCGTTGCCGGGACGCGGCCCTCAGAGACAGGACCTGGTCCCACGCCGCCGCTCCCATCAGCGCGGACAAACCGACGACCGGGACCACAAGGGCCGCCCCGCCACCGCGGTGGGCGAGTCCCGCGGCGCAGGCCGACCCGGCGACGACCATGGCGACCAGCGCCGCGACGAACTGCTGGAGCCGGAATGCGCCGACTTCCGCGGGGCGTCCGAGCAACCGGAGACGGTGCTCGATGGAGGGTGTCGTGGACCCGATGGCCTCGACGGCCCGCAGCATCCAGGCCCGCGCCCACCCGAGGGGGCCGCCGACCGTCCGGGCCGGCGCTCCGGGCGCGCCCTGGCGCACGCGCATCGCGAGGCTCGGATGCGCCGCACGCCAGCTGGCTGACACGCACAGCGTCCCGGCGCCCAGACACGCCCCCGTCACCGCCGCCCACACCAGTTCCGTCATCGCAGCGATCTCCGATCCGTGGGCAGGGCGCCCAGGCGCTTCATGGCGAGGTAGGCGATGACCGAGACGGCGGCCCCCACGCCCAGCACGACCATGCCCTCCGGAGTCGAGTAGGCGGCGCCCGCCTGCGCCTGGGAGGCGATCATGAGGAGGACCAGCCACGGAGCGGCCACCCCGAGTCTGGCGGCGTTGACGGTCCAGGACTGGCGCGCCTCCAGCTCCCCGCGCACACGCGCGTCCTCACGCAGGAGCACACCGAGATCGCGCAGGAGGACCGACAGGTCGCTCCCGCCGACGTCGCGGGCCAGGCGCAGGGCCTCCACGATGCGGTCGGCCACAGGATCGGCGAAACGCTCCTTGAGCCGGGTCAGCGCCGGGCCGAAGCGCCCATCGGCCCCGTACTCGGAGGCGAAGGCGGCGAACTGGGGACGCAACGGCTCGGGGCCGACGGTGGCGAGCTCGCACAGGAGCTCCGGCAGGCCCGCGCCGGCGCGCACGCCGGAGACGAGGAAGTCCACGACCTCCGGCCAGGACTCCCGCAGTTCCGCGCCGCGGGCCCGCGCGCGCCCCGCGACGGCCATGGCGGGAACCGGCATCGCCATGAGCGCGATCGCGGCGGCGACCGTCCACACGCCGCTCCACGCAAGCACGGCGATGAACAGGATCGCGGTCATCGCGGCGCTGAGAGCGCTCAGGCGCCACGGGGTAAGCCCGGAGACGCCGGACCTCACGATCTGGTCCGCCCACCGCAGCCACCACCGGGGGCGGCCCACAGACACCGGCGGCAAGCCCGCCCACACCGCCAGCACGAGCACGAGGCCCGTGCCCAGTCCGAGACCGGCCAGCACCGCGCTCATGGGCGACCGCCGGCCAGCAGCGCCGCGACGTCAAGGCCCGCGGCCGCGAACCGGCCGTCGTCCTCCAACCCGCCCGTGCCCCGTGCCGTCCGTTCCCCGTCTGGACCCCAGAGCTGGGAGGCTTCGATACGGCCGCCCTCGACCCGGCCGGGCACCGCGATGACCTCCGTCAGCCGGCGCCGCCCTTGTGCGTCGCGGTCGACGTGGCACACGAGGTCCACCGAGGACGCGAGCGTGGGGACGACGAACTGGGAGGTCACGTTCTCCCCGGCCAGCAGCGGGAGGAGGCTGAGCTTGCCCAGAGCCTCCCGCGCCGAGTTCGCGTGGACCGTCGCCAGGCCCGGAACTCCGGCGTTGAGGGCGAGCAGCAGGTCCAGGGCCTCCGCGCCGCGGACCTCTCCGACGATCAGGCACTCGGGCCGCATGCGCAGGGACTCGCGGACCAGGTCGCGCAGGGTGACCTCGCCGCGCCCCTCGAGGCTGCCCGGACGGGTCTGCAGGGCCACACTGTCGCGGTTGCGCAGGTCCAACTCGAAGACCTCCTCGCAGGTGATGACCCGGCGGGTGCGGGGGATCTCGCCGGAGAGCGCCCGCAGGAGGGTGGTCTTCCCCGCCTGGGTGGCCCCGGAGACGACGATCGACAGGCCGGCGACCACCGCGCCGGCGAGGAACGCCGCCACGTCTCCGGGGACCATCCCCGCCTCGACGAGGTCGGCGAGGGCGCGGGCCCGCTGGATGTGTTTGCGGATGTTGATCGACCAGTGCCGTCCGGCGACGGGCGGGATGACGACGTGGAGACGCTCCCCTCCTCGCAGCGTGGCGTCGACGAAGGGGGAGGACAGGTCCAGGCGGCGCCCGGAGTGGAGGAGCATCCGCTCCACGAGGTCGCGCACCTGCGCGTCCGTCAGGATGACGGTGGTGAGCTCCGGGACGCCGTCGCGGCTCGCGAACACCCGGGTCGGAGAGTTGACCCAAACCTCTTCCACAGACGGGTCGTCGAGAAGCGGTTGGAGCGGACCGAGCCCTGCGACCTCGGAGACCAGCAGGCGCACCTGCTCCTCACGGTCCTGCGGAGACAGGAGGCCTCCGGCCTCGTCGACGACATCTTCCGCGGCCGCGCGCACGGTCTCGAAATCTGCGTGCGGGTCCGTGCCGCGCGCCGACAGCTCCTCGCGCACGCGCGCGGCCCGGACCTCGAGCCCGTCGACCATGACGTCACCTCCGCGCCCGCTCCAACGGTTCCTCCACGACTTCCCACCGGTGGGTTCCGATGAACCTAACAGCTCTCGAAGGCGCATGGAAGGGGTTCCAGGCGATCTGTGGACAACTCCCGGTCTCCCGCCCGCCCGGGCGGCCCGTCCGCTCCCGGGGGCGGCCCTCCCATCGGCAGGGACGTCCTCGTCGGCGTTGTGACCGCACGATCGGGACGCGCGGCATGTAGCGTGGACAGGTGATTCCGGCGAAGACTCCCCTCGAATTGGCGGCGCTGGCCACCGTGGCCGTGCCGGGGCTGCGGGTCGCGGGCCTGCGCCCGCCGCAGTTCACCGACGAGCTGATCTCCGTCACCGGCATCATCGACGTGCAGGGCAACCGCTACCTGGTCGTGTGCCCGCACGACACCACGGGCGGACTCAACCTGGAAGCGCAGACGGCTGTGCTCGCGCGGCTCGCCCGCGCCCGCGACGCCGACCAGATCCCCTTCGACGTGCCCCGGCCCTCGGGCATCGCCCACATTGCGGGGGGCGGCCGTGTCATGGTCCACCCGGACCTGGGCGGGCGCTTCATGGCTGAGGAGGACTTCGAGGATTCGCTCGTGCTCCCCGCCTCGCTGGCTCGCGCGCTCGCCTCGCTGCACAACCTGGCCCCCGGCGTCTACACCGGCGTCGACACGCCCGCATACACGGCGGCCGAGTGCCGAGACCGGAACCTGGCGCTCCTCGACGAGGCCGCCTCCGCCGCCGTCATCCCCACGAATCTGTGGAACCGCTGGTCGGCTGCGCTGGAGGACGTGGCACTGTGGCGCTTCCAGACCGCGCCGATCCACGGCGACCTGCAGACCACCTCCGTCGTCGTCGACAACGGCGCGGTGCTGGGCCTCACGGGCTTCTCCTCCGCGCGCGTGGGAGACCCGGCCGTCGACGTGGCCTGGGTCCTTGCCCAGGCGTCGGACGCCTTCCTCGACCGCTTCCGCGAGGCCTACTCCCTGGCCCGCCATGCCACGGACCTCCACCTCCTCACCCGCGCGCAGCTCCTCTCCGAACTCGCCCTGGTCCGTTGGCTCGTCCACGGGGTCCACGCCGAGGACCGTTCCATCGTCGAGGAGGCGACCCGAATGCTCTCCGACCTGGCCGACGACCTGGACGATGACCCGCTGGTCCGCCCGCCAACCCCTCTCGCGGAGACGCCCGCCCCGGCAAGCTCGCTGTCACCCGGCGCACCGCGGGGCGCCGCCCCATCCGGTGACGAGGGCGGCGCCGCATCCGACGGCGCGGATGACGGGGACGCGTCCACCGGCGCGCTCGGCGGCGCGGATCTGCCGACCGAGCGCCTCGACCTGGACGGGCCACGCCCGAACCATCCGCATCCAGGGGAGCCGTCAGCGCCCGCCCTCTGACGAAGTCCGGGTGCCCGGCCGGGGCGCTCCCGTCACCGGCCGCGCAACGCCCAAGCGACCTGCTCCTCGATCGGAGCAGGCTCCGCCCCTGGGGCGGCCGGCGGCACCGACGCGGAGCGGGCAGAACCGGACCCCGCGGTCCCAGCCTGCGAGGCCCCGGACCGGCTCTCACGGGCCAGCGCTTCGCGCAGCATCCCCGCGACGTCGCCGAGGTCGAGGATGCGCGGACCCGCCAGGAAGGCGACCCGGGCGCGGACGCGGTCCTCCCCGACCCCCATGCGGCGCGCCCACGCCGTGCGGTAGAGCTGCAGCTGCGTGAGGAAGTAGCGCAGCTCCCTCGGCGTGGTGAGCTCGGAGGGGACGCGGCCCGACTTCCAGTCGACGACGGTGTCGGTGCCGTCCCGGTCCCGGAACACGGCGTCGATCCGGCCCTGGACGGACATGCCGGCGATCTCCACGCTGAACGGCTCCTCGACGGCGACCGGCTGCTGCTCCAGGAGCGGCAGCGACCAGAAGTTCGCGCGCATCGCGTCCAGACGGTCGCGGTCGCGGGCCGACAGCGCCTCCTCCCCGGCCAGCGGCTCGTCCCACAGCTCGCCGCTGGTGAGCCTGAGCTGGCGCTCGGCCCACGCGTGGAAGAGGGTGCCCAGCGCCGAGGACTCCGAGGGCTCAGCGGGAACGGGCCGGCGCAGATCCCGGGCGAAGGCGGCTCGGTCCTCGACGATCCCGGAGACGCTGGTGGCGGGCAGGCGGGCAGGCACCACCACTGTGGAGCGCCGTTCCTCGCGCAGGCGGCGCTCGTCGAGCAGGGCCCGGACGTCGCGCGCCGCCGGGTGCCCCTCCAGGGCGGAGAGGATCTGCTGGGTGGAGGCGCGGGCCCGATCCAGGGAGGAGGCGCGCGCGAGCACCCGCCGCGCCGCGTCGGTGGCGAGTTCCCGCGAGCGCCCCGGGCGACGGGGGAAGGCCTGCGCGGGGCCAGCGGCGCCGAGGGCGGCGAGAGCCTCCTTGTCCGGGCAGGGGGGGACCGCTGTGGAGGGGTCGGCATCCGTCAGCCCGGCGGTCAGCGGTTCCATGAGATAGCGCGAAGGCGGGCGGGGCGTCGCGGAGGTGTCCTTCCAGCAGCCGATCATCAGCAGGCTCTCCCGCGCACGCGTGAGCGCCACGTAGGCGAGGCGCCGCTCCTCCCGTTCCATGTGGCGTCCCAGGTCGGCCTTGTGTGCGCCGTCCACCCACTTGTTGAAGGCCGCCTGGACGGTCCGCGCGTCCCCCAGCTCGGGGACGAAGGACGGCAGGGAGTCGGCGTCTCCGCGCAGCGGGTAGGGCAGCTGGTCGCCCGCCGTCAGCCAGGCGCTGGAGGCGACCGGGTCCTCCGTCCAGCTCTCAGGCGTCGACCGGTGGCTGGGGAAGATGCCGTCGCTGAGGTTGAACACGGCGACCGCGTCCCACTCCAGACCCTTGGCGCCGTGGACCGTGAGGATCTGCACGGCGGCGGGGTCGGGCTGCGCCGCCGGGCCCGCCAGCCCGTTCTCCTCGTCCTCGGCGACGGCGAGCCATGTGAGGAACCCGCGCATCGTCGCGCCGGGGACCTGGGCCTCGAAGTCGGCCGCGACGTCGATGAACGCGTCCAGCGCCTCCCGGCCGGTGTTGTGCAGGGGGTCAGCGGTGGCGTCCTCGGCCAGTCCGAGGATCGAGATCGCGCGCTCCACCTGCTCGACGACGCCCCGACCGGATCCCCGGCGTACGGCGCGCAGCCGCTGGCCCAGCACGCGCACCCGCGCGGCCGCAGCCTCGGTGAACGCCGGCCCCTGGGGGGAAGGCCTCCACCCCGCCTCCGGCGGGGCGTCCACCGCGTCCAGCAGCAGGGTCTCGGGGTGCTCGGCGCCGGAGGTCCGCCGCGCCAGGTGCCGGGCCCACCGCCCCATCAGCCGGAGATCCGCCGCCCCCAGATCCAGGTTGGCGAGCAGACGCACGAGCCAGGGCGAGTTCGTGACATCGACGGCGACCTCCAGAGCGGCGCGGGCGTCCGCGACCGCCGGCTGGTCGAGCAGTCCTCCCAGGCCGATCACCTGGGTGGGGATGTCCCTGGCGCGCAGCGCCTCGTCGACGATCTGGAAGTCGGCGCGGCGCCGACACAGCACGGCCGCCGTCGGCATCCGGGAGCCCCGGGGCGTCCGGACCTCTTGGATGAAGTCGGCGGCCTTCTGGGCCTGCGCGTCGCGGTCCACTGTGTAGGCCACGTCCACCCGTCCAGCTCCGGCGCCGGCTCGGGGCGCCAGCACCGGGGACGCCGCGTTTCGGGCGTGCTCGCGCAGGGGGGCCGCCACCCTGTTCGAGACCTCGAGGACGCGGATGTCGTTGCGCCACGACGTCGACAGGGTGAGCGTCTGGTCCTCTCGGGCCGGCGTCGACTGGAACCGGCCGAGAAAGCCCTCCAACGAGGCCGCAGACGCGCCGCGCCATCCGTAGATCGCCTGGTTGGGATCGCCGACGGCGGTGACCGGGTGGTCGCGGAAGAGGCGGGACAACAGTTCCATCTGGATGACGGAGGTGTCCTGGAACTCGTCGAGCAGGACGGCGGCGTGGTCGGCCCGGACCTGGTCGACGACGTCTGGGGCCTCGCGCACGATGCGGGTGGCCAACATGAGCTGGTCCCCGAAGTCCATCATCCCCGCCTCGCGTTTCCGGGCGTCGAAGGCGGCCACGAGGTCCAGCAGCGCGGAGCGCTCCCGGTTCGCCGCGATCATCGCCCTCAGCGTGCCTCCGGGCCCCTTCTTCGCGTCCGCGTAGGAGAGGAGCTCCTCCTCGAAGCGTCCGAGCTCGCGGCGGGCCTCCTCCAGGGCGAGGTCGTGCTCGGCCAGGTGTCCGGCCATCGCCAGCGCCCGGGTGACGACCGTGGCCGGCGACTTCCCGGCGAACGCGTCCAGGTCGTCGTGCCACTGGGCGACGATGTCCCCCATCATCTGGACGGCCCCGGCCTGCCCGAGCAGCCGGACATCCGGGTCGATCCCGATGCGCAGCCCGTGCTCGGCGACGAGGCGTTCGGCGAAGGAGTTGTAGGTGAGGGAGACGGGGTCCCCGGCCTCCTCCAGGCCCGGGACGGCGGCCGCCAGCCGTCCCAGCCGGTCGCGCAGGCGGGCCCCGAGTTCGGCGGCGGCCTTGCGCGTGAAGGTCAGACCCAGGATGGACTCGGGGGCGATGCCCTGGTCCGCGACCAGCCACAGGACGCGCATCGACATCGTCTCGGTCTTGCCCGACCCGGCCCCGGCGACGACCAGGAGCGGCTCGGCGGGCGCCTCGATGACGGCGACCTGCTCATCGGTCGGCGTTCTCCCGCCGATGAGCTCCGCGATCCCGCGCGCGCCGATCGCCGCGCGCGGCGAGCCCTGACGATCCGGCCCGCTCATTCCACGGTCCTCCGTCCCTCGTCCTGCGCCGGGCAGCTGCGGCGGAACGGGCATGTCCGGCACACCGGCGCCGAGGGGGTCGCCTGGAACACAGGCCCCCTGAGCGTCGTCCCGAGCCGCTCCAACTCGGTGCGCCACCGCTCCAAGTCCTCCCCCCGCAGCCCCGGCTGGGTGCGGGCCACAGGTCTCCCGCTGCCCAGGAACTCCAGTCGCGCCCCGACGACGTCCAGGCCCTGCTCGACGAGCGCGACCTGGTAGGCGGCCAGCTGCGGATGCTCCTGCGCCTCGTCGGCGCTGATGGCCCGACCCGTCTTGAGGTCGACGATGCGCACGCCGCCGTCGACCTCCTCGATCCGGTCGATGGACCCCGTCAGCACGACGTCCCCCAGGGGAACGTGGACCCGGACCTCGGTCTGGACACCGCCCGGCACGCCCTGGACGTAGGACGCGAGCGCGCGGACGACGTCCTCGGCGTGGAGCCGCTGTTCGCGCCCGACCCACGTCGTGCCGTCGAAGCCCAGATCGTCCCAGTGACCATGCAGATCGGCGAGCATCTCCTCCTCAGATCCGTGCGGATGGCGCTGGGCGATAGCGTGGACCAGGGTTCCCAGCATCTGGGCGCCCCCCGCGGGTGCGTCGCCCCCCGCCGAGGCGAGGAACCAGCGGAGCGTGCACTCGCGCGCCGTCTGCACCTTCGACGGGGACAGCGCGATCGGCCCCGGAGCCTCCGTGAGGGCGTCCGTCGTCACGCCGCCCACCCCGGTCCATCGTGAGGGATCCGCCTGCACGACGCCCTCGCGCGCCAGCACGGCCAAGAGAGTGGTGGCGATGTCTCGCTCGGGCTCGTCCTCCGGTTGGGAGGCGAGATGGCGCAGCGCCGCCGCCTCCCCCGCCAGGTCCAGCGCGGGCGGGACCTCTTCCAGGGGCAGGTCCTCCTCGGGCGACGCCTCCGCGCCCTCCCGCCCCGCGTGCCTGGCGCCCCCCGGCGCGGCGTGGGGCAACGCGATCCCGATGAAGGAGGAGGGGGCCTCGTTCTCCGCGCGGACGGCCCCCAGGTGGAGGAACCGGCGGGACCGGGTGACGGCGGCCGCGAACAGCCGCATCTCATCGTCGAGGACGGCCCGGCGGGCGGAGCGCGGGTCCTCCGCCGCGCCGCGTCCGGCCGGGTCCAGCGGATCCAGACGGCCCGAGGCGATGTCGGCCAGCAGGTCGGCGCGCAGGACCCGGTCGCGCAGCCGGAGATTGGGCCACCTGCCGTCCTGGAGGCCGAGGACGCACACGACGTCCCATTCGCGCCCCATCGCCTGGGCGGGTGTCACCACTTCCACCCCGGCGGGCCGCTGGCCGGTGCGGGCCAGGGTGTCGACGGGGACGTCGTCGGCCAGGAGCTCTTCGGCGAAGTCCCGGGCGACACCGGCCGGCGCGCGCTGCTCCCACACGTCGGCGACGCGGAACAGGGCGATGACGGCGTCCAGCTGGTCGTCGAACCACGGGGCGTCCGCGCCGCCCTCAAGGGCCCCGGCGCGCCACTGCTCGGCGACATCCGCCGCCTGCCACAACGCCCACAGCGCGCCCCGGGGACGCCGCAGCGCGATCCCCGCGCGCGCCGCCCACATCCGCGACGCGCGCTCCAGCCGCCCCCTGAGCTCCGGATCCGCGACGCCGTCGGCCAGCTGAGGCCGGCCCAGCAGGTCCGCCAGCGTGACCTCCCGGGCGGTGAGGTCCGTGTCCTCCTCATCGCCGTCGGCCGCCTCCACGACCCGGGCGTTGAGAGCGCGTAGCGCGCGGTGGACGTCCAGCGGGTCGGCCGCGACGTAGGGCGAGTCGACGAGCAGGGCGGCGAGCCGCTCCTCCGCCTCCGGCTCCGAGAGCGCCTCCGAGGCCTGGCCGGGCGCTCCGCCGGCGACGAGGACCAGCAGCGCTCGCGTGGCCGGCTCGTGGGAGAAGGTGAACGCCCGCCGGGCCCCGGTCAGCGGCACGCCGCCGCGGCGCAGCTGGCGCCGCACGGAGTCGACATCCCCGGAGGAGCGCACGATGACGGCCTGGTCCTCCCAGGCGACGCCGTCATGGAGGTGGTGCCCGCGCAGGAGGCGCGCGGTGAGGGCGCCCAGCTGCGCCTCGCTGGCGGCCAGATGGAGGCGGATGCGCTCCGCGCCCTCCGGCGGCCCGCCGCCCGCGCCCTCATCGCCCACCGCCGCGGCCCTCCGGCGGCCCGCAGGACCCGTGGTCGTCACCCGCTGTGTGACGTCGCGGGCGAGCCCCCTCAGAGCGGGCGTCCCGCGGTGGACGTCGCCGAGCTCGCGCATCGGCGCCCCGATCGCCCGTGAGAGCCGCAGGTCGAGATGAGGCTCGCCGCCGCGGTAGGAGGCCACCGCCACATCGGGATCCGCGAAGGCCACGACCCGCGTCCCCAGGCCCGCCATCACGGACAGCAGCTCGACGGTGGAGGCCGTGCAGTCCTGGAGGTCGTCGACCACGACGACCTCGGGCACGGGGGCGGGGGCGACGACTCCGCGGGCGGGGGCGTCCCGGTCCCATCGTTCCAGCACCCGAGCGGCCACCCGCTGGATGCGCGAGGTGTCCGCCTGCATGCGCCCGCGCGACTCCAGCGCGAAGCCGGGCCCGTCCTCGTACCGGGCGAGCAGCCGGCCCGCGGACTCCCACTCCGCTCGCCCGAGGCTCGCGCCCAGCGCCTCCAGCCGGGCGCCGTCGACGCCGGCCTCACCGGCCCGGGCGAAGAGGTTGCGCAGCTCCATCCGGAAGGCCGGCATCGCGCGCATCCGCTCGGGCAGGGAGGGCGGCCACTCGATGCCGCCGCCCGCGAGCAGGTCCTGGAGGATCCGGTCCTCCTGCGCACCCGTCACCAGTTCGAGCGGCCCCAGCGGGTCCCCCCGGCGGATCCTCCACGTCGAGACGACCAGGTAGGCGAAGGCCGCAGGCGTGCGGACGGGCCGGACGGCCTGGGGGGCGAGCCGCTGCGCGCGCTCCTCCAGCGCCTCGGCCCGCAGCCGGTCGGGCGCCCAGATCACGGCCGAGCCCGCCCGCGCCGCGACCTCGCCGAAGACCGCCAGCGCGCAGGTGGAGCGCCCCGATCCCGGGGCGCCGCGCACGACCAGCGAACCTCCGGCGGCCTGAGCGACGATCTCGCGTTGGAGGGCGTCGAGGGGAGGCAGCACGTCTCCGTCCCGGCGCGGCGCCTCCACGACGATCCCGATTTCGCTCATGGTTGAATGTTCGCACCTGCCACGGGCATCTGCGGAGCCGACCGCCCGCCCGACCCGTAGCATGGGAGCCGTCGAAGCGTGTTCCCCCTCGTCAAGGAGTACTCCCATGAACGTCTCCATCGGCATCCGCGGCGCGGCCCGCGAGCTCCAGTTCGAATTGGATCTCACCGAGGAGGAGCTGTTCGCCCAGGTCGAGTCCGCGCAGTCCTCCCACTCCGTCCTCACTCTCACCGACGCGAAGGGGCAGCGCGCCCTCGTCCCCGCCGATGCGCTGGGTTACGTGCTCATCGCCCCCGACGAGCCGCGCCGCGTAGGGTTCGCCCTGAGCTGAGGGCCCTCGAGCCGGCGCCGTCCTCGTCCCTCCGGGGATCCGGGCGCGGGCGGCACGCGCCGACCCCGCTCACCCGCAGGCCCGCGTCCCATGCCCGGCCGGCCCCCGGGGCCCGGCGGCCGGTCAGGCCTTGAGCCCGATGCCGGCCATGCGCTCCCTGTGGCGCTTCGTCACCCACGCGACGATCGCGTCGACGGTGTCGGGGTCGTTCGTCGCCAGTTCCGGATGCGTGAACAGCGTGGAGCGCACGAGGCCCAGCGCCTCGCCCGCGACGCGGCGCGCCCACAGGGACAGCCGGGCGGCCAGCTGGGGGTCCTTCTCGGTGCGCGGCGCCAGGTTCGCGCGCACCCACTCGCCCTGGCCCAGGTCCCAGGGCCCCGAATCGTCGTCGAAGAGGTCGTGGAGCTCGGAGACCTGCAGGAGCATGTCGGAGAACGCGCCGACGGTGACATAGGTCTTCACCGAGCGCTCCCACCACGTCGTGGGCCGGGTGCGCGCGTCGAGGTCGTCGAAGAGCCCCGAATACTCGCCGGCCGCCGCCGGCAGATCCAGCCCGCGGTGCTCCGCCCAGACCTCGAGCTGCCCGAAGATCTCGAAGGCGCGCGCCGACATGCGCGCATGCTCGATATGCGTCCCGATGCTGGGCGCCTGGTCGCCGTCCTTGGCCAGCCGCGTCATCGCCGCCAGCGCCGAGTAGGCGATCAGCCCGACGATCTCCGACGTCTCGACATCTACAGCTTCGTGGGTGCGGTCCATGCCCCCAGCGTAGATCAGTGCTTCCGGGAGAGGCAGGTCGCCGGCGGCCGGTCGTGGGGACCAGGTCCGCCCGGACGTGAGCGGCTCCTCCCGGCCGGTGGGGCCGATGCGCCGTAGGATGAGGACGACCACGGCTGACCGGTCGCATCACCGAACCGTGACACGCGCCCTCGGAGGGCGCCCCAGAACATGCGCGATCGGCTGCCACACCGACCCGGGCCGCGCCCGGAGACAAGGCTGATCGTGACCACAGAGAACATTGCGAGCGCCGCCGCGACGGACGTCGAGGCGCCTCAGGCCCCCGGTTCGGAGGGGACGGCCCCCGCCGTTCCCGCGCACGTCGAATACTCCGCCGGAGTCGTGCGCCTGGGCGATATCCCGGGCCTGTCCCCCGAGCCCGAGGCGACTCCCGACATCACGGACGAGGACGGGTCCACGCGGGACCTCGACCAGAAGTCCTTCGCGGACTTCGGCGTCTCGGATCCCATCGTCGACGCGCTGGCCGCCCGGGGCATCACCCATCCCTTCCCCATTCAGGCCCTCACGCTGCCGGTGGCGCTGACCCGCCACGACATCATCGGCCAGGCCAAGACGGGAACCGGCAAGACCCTCGGTTTCGGCATTCCGCTGCTCGAGGACGTCATCGCCCCCGACGAGGACGGCTATGCCGACCTGCTCAACCCGGGCTCCCCGCAGGCGCTCGTGGTCCTGCCCACCCGCGAGCTCACGAAGCAGGTGGCCACGGACCTGCGCGCGGCAGCCGCGAAGCTGTCGACCCGCATCGTCGACATCTACGGGGGCGTCGCCTTCGAGCCCCAGATCGAGGCCCTGGAGCGCGGCGTCGACGTGGTGGTGGGCACCCCGGGACGGCTCATCGACCTGTTGCGCCGCGGCTACCTGCACCTGGGCGGCGTCCAGACCGTCGTGCTGGACGAGGCCGACGAGATGCTGGATCTGGGGTTCCTGCCCGACGTCGAGACGCTGCTGTCCCGGGTGCCGGCGACGCGCCACACGATGCTGTTCTCCGCGACCATGCCCGGGCCCGTCGTCGCGCTGGCCCGCCGCTTCATGACGCATCCGACCCACATCCGCGCCCAGGACCCCAGCGATACCCATGCGACGGTCAACACCGTCAAGCAGGTGATCTACCGGGTCCACGCGATGAACAAAGTCGAGGTCGTCGCCCGCATCCTCCAGGCCCGGGGCCGCGGGCGCACGATCATCTTCTGCCGGACGAAGCGCACGGCGGCGCGGCTGGGCGATGACCTGTCCGACCGCGGCTTCGCGGTGGGGGCCCTGCACGGCGACCTCGGCCAGGGCGCCCGCGAGCAGGCGATGCGCGCCTTCCGCAACGGCAAGATCGACGTGCTGGTGGCCACCGATGTCGCCGCGCGCGGCATCGACGTCGACGACGTCACCCATGTCATCAACTACCAGTGTCCCGAGGACGAGAAGATCTACATCCACCGCATCGGGCGAACCGGGCGGGCCGGCCATTCGGGCACGGCCGTCACCTTCGTCGACTGGGACGACGTGCCGCGCTGGAGCCTGATCTCGAGGGCGCTGGGCCTGGGCGTGCCCGAGCCGCTGGAGACCTACCACACCTCCCCGCACCTCTACACCGATCTGGACATCCCCGCCGACGTCACCGACCGGCTGCCGCTGGCCAGGCGCACGCTGGCCGGGCTGGACGCCGAGGTCATCGAGGATCTGGGCGAGACGGGCGGGCACCACGGCGATCGCGACCTCGGCGGGCGGGTCCGCCGCTCGGCCGGGGGGCGGGGACGGGGCGGCCGCGGGATCCCGGGCGGCCGAGGGCGCGCGCCCTCGGAGCGCACCCGCGCCTCCCGGACGGAGCAGGAGAACGCCGCCGGGCAGCAGGGCCGCTCCGATCGCGGCTCGCGAGGCCGGGGCCGCGGCGACCACACGCCCGAGCCGCGGACGCCCGCCGACGACTCGGCGGCGCCGAGGAGGAGGCGCCGCCGCAGGAGGAGCGCCGGCGGGTCCGGCGGCTCCGCCCCCGCCTCCGAGGGCTGACAGACCCGGGGCGCCCGGGTCATGGCCAGCCGGCGTCCGAGGCCAGATTCGCGAAGGAACGCGGCCCGCGCCATGACCTGGGCGCACGAGAGCGCGTCGACGGACGGCGCGATCAGCGCAGGGAGGTGCGGCGCTCGATCGAGCGCACCGCCCACCAGGCCAGCGCCACGGTGAGCGCGGCCCCGGTGGCCACCGAGCCGAGGCCGATCACCGTGGGGTCCGCTCCCGTCCTCAGCGCCTCGACGACGTCGGGCCACATGCCGCGCGCGACCAGGTTCCCGGCCTGCGGCCCCGAGAGCCGGATCCCGAGGGGGATCCACAGCATCCCGACGAGGTTCACCACCTGGTCCACCAGGTACAGCAGCACGAGCCCGATGAGGGGCGCTCCCCATCCGAGCCCCTGGAAGCGGCTCTCAGCGCTGATGGAGAGCACCGCGGCCACCTGGATGACGACGACGACCAGCTGGATCGCGAGGATCGCTCCGAACCCCGCCAGGGCTCCGGCGGGCGCGTCGCCGACGGTTCCGGTCACCGCGCTCCAGGCATCGCCCAGGGGCATCTGCGCCATCCGCCCCCGAGCGAGGAGGCACGCCGCCACGCCGCCCAGCGTGACCACCGCCGCCACGGCCGTGGCGACCAGCGCGTGGAGGGCCTTGGCCGCGAAGAGCTCGCGTCCGCGCACGGGCAGCGTCATCGTGAAGTACCCGCGGCGCCCGTACATGGTCTGCCAGTAGTCCCAGGCCAGCAGGACGCCCACGATCGGCGTGAGGCAGGCCACCAGGACGGAGGCCAGGACGAGCCCGAGGCTCCCGAGCCCTCCCATCCCCGCCATGGCGGGGACGAGGGACACGGAGGCGACTAGCAGGACCACGCCGGCCACAGCGGCCAGCACACGGGAGGTCGAGCGGAACTGCTCTCCGAGAAGCGTCTTCAGCATGACGCGTACTCCTTCCTGAACAGGGCGTCGATCGTCAGCCCGGTCTGAGCGCGCAGGTCATCCGCGTCCTCGTGGAGCAGCACCTTCCCGTGCCGCAGGAACACGACGGTGTCGATGAGCGGTTCGACGTCGGCGATGAGATGGGTGGACAGGACCATCAGCGCGTCGGGGTCGAAGTGCTCCAAGACCGCGCGCAGGATGATGTCCCGGGCCGCGGGGTCCACACCGGAGATCGGCTCGTCGAGCAGGTACACACGGGCCCGGCGCGACATGGCGAGGGCGATCTGGAGCTTCTCGCGCATCCCCTTCGACAGCTCCTTGAGGGTGCGGCCCGCCGGCAGCTCGAAGAAGTCGATCATCTCCCGGGCGCGGCGGGCGTCGAAGTCCTCGAAGAACCGGGCGTACAGCGCGATCGCGTCCCGGCTCCGCGCCCCGTCGGGAAGGAATGAGGCGTCCGGCAGATACGAGACCACCGCCTTCGACTCCGGTCCCGGGCGGCGCCCGCAGATCCTGACGTCGCCGTCCCAGCCGGACAGCACGCCGGCCAGGATCTTCAGCAGGGTCGTCTTGCCCGACCCGTTCTCCCCCATGAGCCCCGTCACGTGACCCGCTGGCAGCGCGAGGTCCACATGGTCGAGCGCCCGGAAGCGCCCGTAGTCCTTGGTCAGCCCCGTGACCTCGATCCCGGTGTCCATCATTCCCCTTTCGTGAGCGGCCAACGCTCGGTGAGCAGGCGCAGCGCATCGTCAATGCCGATGCCCAGGCCGCGCAGTGTGCGGATGTGCTCGTCGGTGGTGGCGCCCGCGAGATCGGCGCGCACGGCGTCCACGGCCGCCGCGTCGACCGTGACGAAGCGCCCGGTCGTCCGCTCGGCGGCGGTGAGCCCCCGGGCGTCCAGCTCCGCGAGCGCCCGCTGGACCGTGTTCGGGTTGACTCCGGACTCGAGCGCCAGCTCCCGGACGCTGGGGATCCGGGCTCCCGCCCGCCATTCCCCGGCCGCGATCCGGCGGCGATACTCGTCGCTCAGCTGGATCCAGATGGGCCGCATGTCGCCGCGTGCGGAACCCCGGTTCATCGCCGCCTCCTCTGTATTAATACATTAATACACTAACACAATCGGCCGGGAACAGGTCCGCCGGACCCGGTCCGCCCGGATCCCTTTCCGGCGCCGGGCGGACCGGGCCCTCGCTACGCTGGCCGTATGGCGATCTCGCTGACCCCCCTGGACGCGCGCGGCGGGGACCGCGATCGGCTCTTCGCGTTCTTCGCGCGCAACCGCTTCCCCTTCGACGCCGAGCCCGCCCTCTCCGAAGAGCAGATCCGCGCGCTCATCGACTCCGGAGGCTTCGACGCCCCCGGCACACGCGCCTTCTGGCTCGTCGACTCCGCCCGGCGCGACGCCGACCGCCAGGTCGGGATCGCGACAGTCTCCGACTGGGGGGCGGCGTCGCCCTCGTTCGACATGCGCCTGGACGGGAGGGCGCGCGGGCGCGGGCTGGGCGCCGCGGCGCTGCGGGAGATCGTCCGCCTCGTCTTCACCGCCATGCCCGAGGCCCGGCGTCTGCAGGGCAGCACCCGCGAGGACAACATCGCCATGCGCCAGACCTTCGTGCGGTGCGGGTTCGTCAAGGAAGCCCATCTCCGCGAGTTCTGGCCGCTGCCCAACGGCACGCCGAGGGCGGGCGTCGTCTATGCGATCCTGCGCCGCGACTGGGAGTCGGGGGCGATGACGCCCGTGCGTTTCGACGACCTGGGATACTGAGATCCGGCGTTCCCGGCGCCGCTGCGCTACTGGTCCCCGCGTCCCCGACGAGGTCGTCCCCGCCGGGAGGGACGGCGGGCCCAGGTCCCGCGCGGCGGCCTCAGATCATGCCCGCCAGACGCGAGGACCGGATGAAGGCGAACACGGCGTCCATGATCATCTGGGTGGCGATCGCCGCCAGCAGCAGGCCGGAGATCTTGGTGAGGATCATCACTCCGCCCTTGCCCAGGAAACGCGAGAGCTCGACGGAGAACCGCATCGTCGCCCACATCACGACGTGCATGAGCACCACCGCGACCACGACGGCTCCCCATCCGGGCACCGTGTTCCCACCCTGGTTGACGGAGACCATGACCGCCACGATCGCCCCGGGGCCGGCCAGCAGAGGCGTGCCGAGCGGAACCAGGGCGACGTTGACGTTGCGGTCCCCGGTGTCCGGCTCGGCGGAGTCGTGGCCCATCAGCAGCTCCATGGCGACGAGGAACAGAAGCACGCCGCCGGACAGCTGGAGGGACTCCATCGAGATCTGGAGGAACTGCAGGATGTACTTGCCCAGCACAGCGAACAGCACGATGACCCCGAAGGAGGTGATGGTCGCCTGGACCGCCGCCCGCCGCTGGTCCTCCCTCGAATAGGTGCCGGTCAGCGCCAGGAACACCGGGATCGTCCCCGCCGGGTCCATGATGACGAACAGCGTGGTGAAGGTCGTGGCGAGCAGGGCCATGTCGACCAGGCCGGAGACGCTCATGGCCGGATGACCTCCAGGCCGGCCTCATCCTCGATCGCGCGGTAGACGTACTCCAAGGTGAGGTTCTCCCCCAGTCGGTTCGGTTTGCCGGTGCCGTGATAGTCCGAGGACCCGGTCTCCTGCAGGCCCAGGCGCCGCGCGATGCGGTCCACCTCCTCGCGTTCGACCGGCGACTGGTCGCGATGGTCGCGCTCCAGGCCGAAGAGCCCGGCCTCCGCCATCGCGGCGATCGTCTCCTCGGGGACGACGCGGTTCTGGCGGTCACGGGCGCGCGGGTGGGCGAGGACCGGCACGCCTCCCGCTCGGCGCACCAGCGTGACCGCCTCGACGGGATCCGGGGCCCAGTGGTGGACGAAGTAGGGGCCAGAGGGATGCAGGGCCTCGGCGAACGCCGCCGAGCGGTCGGGGAAGGCCCCGGCGGCCACCAGGGCGTCGGCGATGTGGGGCCGGCCCACCGGCCCGCCGTCCTGCGGGGCGAAACGCTGGACCAGCTCCCAGGAGATCGGATAATCCGCGGACAGGTTCTCCACGATCCGGCGGGCGCGGACGAGCCGGCTCGCCCGGGTGCGCTCGAACACGGCGAGCAGGGCGTCGTCCGCGGGATCGGGCATATAGGCCAGCAGGTGCACGGTGATCCCGGCCGCCGAGCACGAGATCTCCACCCCCCGCATGAGAGCGACACCGGTGCGCCCGACCTCTCCGGCGGCCTCGTCCCAGCCGACGAGCGTGTCGTGGTCCGTCAGGCCCACGACGTCCAGACCGGCGCGGGGGGCAGCGGTCATGAGCTCGGCCGGGGTGTCGGTGCCATCCGAGCATGCCGAGTGGGTGTGGGGGTCGATGCGGATCACCCTCCAAGGGTAGTCGGAGCCCGCTCGCCCCCTGCAATCCCACCTCCCCCGCGAAGCCGGCCCGGTGAGGACTCTGCGATCGGGGACCAGGGACGCCGGGCGCGAGCGGCGCGCCAGGGCCGTCCGGTGGGATCATGGGGGCATGAATGCCGATGAGAACACCGCCGCCGCGCCCACCCCGCCGACCACATCGACCGGGACGGGCCCGGAGGCCTCGATCCCCCAGTCCATGGCGAACCGAGGCGAGAACCGTTCGCGGAGGCCCGGCTCCCAGGCCTTCCGGGAGTTCATGGGCTCCCACTGGGCGCCGCGCCCCGATGCGACGCCCGAGCGCTCCGCGGTCGCCGACCGCCTGCCGGCTCGTGCGCGCGCCGCCGGCGAGCCCTTCCCCGGCGAACGCCTGGTCGTCCCGGCGGGCACGCTGAAGACCCGCAACAACGACAACGACTACCGCTTCCGCGCCCATTCGGCCTTCGCCCACCTCTCCGGGCTCGGCGGGGAGAAAGAGCCCGACGCCGTCCTGGTGCTCGAGCCGCGCTCCGACGGCACCCACGAGGCCGTCCTCTACTTCAGGCCGCGCGCCTCGCGCGCCTCCGAGGAGTTCTACGCGGACTCGACCTACGGCGAGTTCTGGGTGGGGGCCCGCCCTTCCCTGGCCGAGGTCCACGCCCAGACCGGTCTGCGCTGCGCCCACATCGACACGCTGCGCGACGCGCTGGCCAAGGACGCCGGGCAGGTCCGGCTGCGCATCGTCCCCGGGGTGGACGCGAAGGTCGAGGCCATGGTCAACGAGGTCCGCCAGCAGGCCGGCCTCCCCTTCGGCGGGGACGCCCGCGGGGCCGACGAGAAGCTTGAGGAGCGGCTCTCCGAGATCCGCCTACGCAAGGACGACTTCGAGCTGTCCGAGCTCCGCCACGCCGTCGAGGTGACGAAGGCCGGTTTCGAGGACATCATCCGGTCCCTGCCCCGCGCCATCGGCCACCACCGCGGCGAACGCGTCATCGAGGGCGCATTCGGGGCCGTCGCCCGCGAGGAGGGCAACGGCCTGGGCTACGACACCATCGCCGCCGCCGGGAACCACGCGAACACGCTGCACTGGATGGACAACGACGGCGAGGTCCGCCCTGGCGACCTCGTCCTGGTGGACGCGGGCGTCGAGGTCGACTCCCTCTACACCGCCGACATCACCCGCACGCTGCCCGTCAGCGGCCGTTACTCCCCGGCCCAGGCCCGCGTGTACCAGGCGGTGCTGGATGCGGCCGAGGCCGCGCTGGCCCGGGCCAACGAGCCCGGCGTCCGCTTCCGCGATGTCCACGACGCGGCGATGGCCGTCATCGCGGACCGGCTGGAGCAGTGGGGGGTCCTCCCCGTCAGCGCCGCGGAGTCACTGTCCGCCGAGGGCCAGCAGCACCGACGCTGGATGCCGCACGGCACCTCGCACCACCTGGGCCTGGATGTCCACGACTGCGCCCAGGCCCGTCGCGAGATGTACCAGGACGCCCTCCTGGAGTCGGGGATGACCTTCACCATTGAGCCGGGCCTGTACTTCCGCGCCGACGACATGTCCGTCCCCGAGGAGCTGCGCGGCATCGGCGTGCGCATCGAGGACGACGTCCAGGTCAACCCCGACGGCACCGTCACGCGCATCTCGGAGGGCATCCCACGCACGATCGCCGATGTCGAGGCGTGGATCGCGGACGTCCAGTCGCGCTGAGCGCGTCCGCCTGTCCGCCCGGCGGTCAGCCCTGGCCGGCCGGCCCCGCGGGACCGCCCGCCGCTCCCGGCCCCGAGGCTCCGCCCTCGTCGGGGGCGCCGGATGCGCGCCCCTCGCCCGGCTCCCGGCCCGCGGGCAGGCGGACACCGAAGCGGGGCTCCTCATCGGGGCGGGAGCCGAACTCCGTGGGTCCCGGCCGAGCCACGCGCGTGCGCCGGGGCACCGGGCGCATCTGATTGCCCGGGGTCTTCTGGAGCAGCTGGAACGCCTCGTCGATCTGCGCGGCCGCGAGCACCGCGTATCGGGAGGCGACGACCTGCGACTGAGAGGTGAAGTCCCGGTTCCCGCCGGTCGACGCGTAGAAGAGCATCGACATCAGCGCGCCGAAGAGGACGCCCCCCGCGGTGCCGATGAGCAGCCACAGGCCGGCGCCACCCGGCGAGGAGGCCGCGAAGGAGAGCATGAGGCCCATGAACGCGCCCCACAGGGCGCCTGAGCCCGCGCCCGAGGCCGCGACTTTGCCCATCGTCAAGCGCCCGGTCACGCGCTCGACCATGTGAAGATCGGTCCCCACGATCGTGATCGTGGTCACGTCAAAGCCGTTGTCGGACAGGTAGTCGACGGCGTCGGACGCCTCCTGGTAGGTGCGGTAGGAACCGACCTCGGTCCCTTCGGGCATGGTCGGGACCCGCAGACGCGAGTTCGTGTTCGCCGCCACTGAGCGCCCCCTCTCCCTGAGTCCTGGCATCGCCGGGACGGTCCCCGGCACCAGCGGTCTGAAACCGCCTCTTCACTGGCTTCCAGCCTAGGCTGTCCCTGTGAACACTGCACCGACGAATGTGGGGACCACCGGCCGACGGGTCTTCGTGGCCAGGCTCGCCGACACCGGTGTCTTCGACCCCCTGGGGGAGAAGGTCGGCAAGGTCCACGACGTCGTGGCGACGATCCCCCTGGCGGGGCCCGCAAACGTCATCGGGTTCGTCGTCGAGGTCGGGCCGCGCAGGCGCGTGTTCCTGCCGATGACACGGGTGACGGCCATCAAGCCGGGCGCGCTCATCACCACCGGCCTGCTCAACATGCGCCGTTTCACCCAGCGCCCCATCGAGACACTCATCATCTCCCAGCTCTTCGACCGCATCGTCACGATGAACGACGGGTCGGGCGAGGTCCGCATCCTCGACGTCGGCATCGAGCAGCGCCGCCCTCGTGACTGGATCGTCGCGAAACTGCACGTCCAGCGCGTCCGGCAGACCTCCCTGGGCTTCCGCCGGGGCGGGGAGACCATGACGGTGGGCATCGGCGAGGTCACCGGCCTGCTGAAGACCGACTCCACGCAGGCCGCGACGGCGCTGGTCCAGCACACCGAGGACATGAAGGCCGCCGACCTGGCGGACTTCCTGCACTCGCTGCCGGTCGACCGGCAGCTTGCGGTGGCCTTGGAGCTGCCCGACGAGCGCCTGGCGGACGTCCTGGAGGAGCTCGGCGACGACGACCGGGTTTCGATCGTCTCGCGCCTGGACGCCGGGAGGGCCGCCGACGTCCTCGACGTCATGCAGCCCGACGACGCCGCGGACCTGGTCTCCGAGCTGCCCGACACGACGGCCCAGTCGCTCCTCGCGCTCATGGAGCCCGACGAGGCCGAGGACGTGCGCCGACTCCTCATCTACGAGGAGTCGACCGCCGGCTCCCTGATGACGACGGAACCCGTCATCCTCGGGCCGGATGCCACGGTCGCGCAGATGCTGGCCGCCGTGCGCCGCGAGGACCTGCCGGCCTCCCTGGCGACCATGGTCTGCGTGACGCGCCCGCCGATGGAGACGCCGACGGGCAAGTACCTGGGCGCCGTCCACATCCAGCGCGCCCTGCGCGAGCCCCCGCAGACGCTGCTGGGCACGATCCTGGACGCGGACGTCGAGCCCGTCTCCCCCGGCGCCCATGTCGCCACCGTCACGCGCCTGCTGGCCACCTACAACCTCACGGTCCTGCCCGTCACGGATGAGGACGGGCACCTCCTGGGGGCCGTCTCCGTCGACGACGTGCTCGACGAGCTGCTGCCGGACGACTGGCGCGACTACGACGACGACGTGACCGACCGACTGATGGCGAGGAGCATCGATGGCTGACAGCCTGGACACCCCCCGCGAGCGCCGCCTGCGCGGACCCCGCATCGACCTGGGATCCGACTCGATGGGCCGCGGGGTCGAGCGCATCGCCCGGTTCTCCGGGACCCCGCAGTTCATCATCTACCTCTCGGTCTTCGTCATTCTGTGGATCACGTGGAACACGCTGGCACCCGAGCGCCTGCGCTTCGACTCCGCGGACCTGGGCTTCACGGCGCTCACCCTCATGCTGTCGCTCCAGGCCTCGTACGCCTCGCCCCTCATCCTGCTGGCCCAGAACCGCCAGGAGGACCGCGACCGGGTCCAGGCCGAGCAGGACCGCCAGCGCGCGGAGCGCAACCTCACCGACACCGAGTACCTCACCCGCGAGATCGCGGGCCTGCGTCTGGCCCTCCAGGACGTCGCCACGCGCGACTTCGTCCGCTCCGAGCTGCGCGACGTCCTCGACGAGTTGCGCGCGGAGTCCGGCGCGCCCGCGCATGAGGGCGCCGACGAGGAGCCCCGGTCCGTTCGGGAGGGCTCCGCCGAGCCGTGAGGCGCGGCCCGTGGAGGCGTCCCGCCACCGGGCATCCGTCCGCCCGGAATCCCCGCCCGGGCGGCCCGGCCCGCACGTATGTGCGTGCGCCCTCGCCGGCGGCAAAGGTCACTCGGCCGCGCTGTTGACGCCCACGTACCATGGGGGCATGTCTGTCACCGAAGCTGCCGTCAGGGACGCCCTCGCCGGCGTCATCGACCCCGAGATCCGCCGTCCGATCACCGACCTCGACATGGTCGACGCCGTCTCGATCGACGGCGCGACGGTGGACGTCAACGTGCTGCTGACGGTGGCGGGGTGCCCCTTGTCGGGGACCATCACGGAGGACGTCAAGAAGGCCGTCGGCGCCGTGGAGGGCGTGGACACCGTGCGCGTGTCGATGGGCGTGATGAACGACGAGCAGAAGAAGGCGCTGCGCGAGAAGCTGAACGGCGGGCGGCCCGAGCGGGAGATCCCCTTCAACCGCCCCGGATCCCTGACGCGCGTCATCGCCGTGACCTCCGGCAAGGGCGGTGTGGGCAAGTCCTCTATGACGGCGAACCTCGCCGCCGCCCTGGCGGGCGACGGCCTCAAGGTCGGCGTGCTGGATGCGGATATCTACGGGTTCTCCATCCCGCGCATGCTCGGTATCGTCCACGATCCGCAGGTCATCGACGGCATGATCATCCCGCCGGTGGGCGTGGGCGGCATCAAGGTGATCTCCATCGGCATGTTCGTCCCCGACGGCCAGGCCGTCGTGTGGCGAGGGCCGATGCTGCACCGCGCGCTCCAGCAGTTCCTCGGCGACGTGTTCTGGGGCGACCTGGACGTGCTGCTCATCGACATGCCCCCCGGCACGGGGGATGTCGCGATCTCGATCGCGCAGCTGCTGCCCGGCTCGGAGATCCTGGTGGTCACGACCCCGCAGGTCGCCGCCGCCGAGGTCGCCGAGAGGGCCGGCTCCATCGCCGCCCAGACCCACCAACGCGTCATCGGCGTCGTGGAGAACATGTCGTTCCTGGTCCAGTCCGACGGCTCGCACCTGGAGGTCTTCGGGGCGGGCGGCGGGCAGGCGGTCACCGCGCGCCTGACGGCCCAGCTCGGCTACGAGGTGCCGCTGCTCGCACAGGTCCCCCTGGACATCTCCCTGCGCGAGGGGTCCGACCGGGGACGGCCCGTCACCGCGGCCGCCGAGGAGGAGGGCGCTGCCGCCGCCGCCCTCAGGGAGGTCGCCCGCACCCTCGGCCAGCGCGCCCGGGGGCTCGCCGGCCGGCCGCTGGGCGTCCAGCCGCTCCACGGGCGCTGAGAGCCGAGGGACCCGGCGCCGCAGGCCACGGCGCTGGACGACATGTCGAGCGGGCACGGGGAACGCCCCGCGCCCAGTAGCCTGGAGCCAGGCGGATTCGGATCGGAAGGGGCGCATCATGGCGGCGGACAAGGCCCGGAGCTGGGTGTATGCGGAGGGCTACATCCCCGAGCGCGATGTCGTCGCCCATGCCCGCGAGGTCGCCCTGGACCTGGGCGCCGACCCGGTGAGCACCGGAGTCGGGTCGGCGCTGCGCATGGTCGCGGCCGTCGCGGGCGCCCGGGCCGTGCTCGAGATCGGGACGGGCGCCGGGGTCTCCGGCCTGTGGCTGCTCGACGGCATGTCCCCCGACGGCGTCCTCACCACCATCGACCACGAGGTCGAGTTCCAGAAGCACGCCCGCCGCGCGTTCCAGGCGGCCGGGGTGTCCGGCCAACGCACCCGGCTCATCGCCGGGAGGGCGCTGGACGTGCTGCCCCGCATGGCGGCGCACGGCTACGACCTGGTGGTCGTCGACGCCGACATCTCCGAGACGCCGGAGTACCTCGACCACGCCGTGCGCGTCCTGCGATCGGGCGGCGTCGTCGCGGTCGCGCACGCGCTGTGGCACGACCGGGTGTCCGACCCCGCCCAACGCGATGAGGACACCGTCGTCATGCGCGAGATCGTCCGCGTCCTGGGACAGGCCGAGGAGTTCCTGCCCTGCCTGCTGCCGGTCGGAGACGGCCTGGCGGTGGCCGTCCGGCGCTGATCCGCCGTCCGCGTGTGCGGATGCGGATGGACCCCGGCCCTCCCCGCGCTGCGCGGGGACCGGGCCGGGGTCCATCTGTTCGTCGGCGAACTCAGACGGCTGCGGTCAGCGCCTCCGCCAGGGCGGTCGCCTCGTCGGCGGTGAGTTCGATGACCAGGCGCCCGCCTCCCTCACTCGGGATGCGCATGACGATTCCGCGTCCCTCCTTCGTGGCCTCGAGCGGTCCGTCGCCGGTCCTGGGCTTCATGGCTGCCATGTGCGCGCTCCTCAGTGCCTCTGGTGTGCCGCCCGCGCGCGGACGCACGCGGCGGTGGACACGCTCCATTCTACCTGTTGAGGCGATTCGGCATCCGGGCGCGCGTGAGCAAGGCCACAGACGGCGGCCCGCCCCTCCGCCCGGCGGGGGCCGTGCCGACGCCCCGGCTCCTCAGCGCGCCTCGCCCAGCGCCAGCGCGACCGCCTCGTCCGGGTCGTCGACCACGGACATCAGCGAGGTGTCTCCCGGGGAGATCATCGCCTTCGACGCCATCGTCCCGCGCAGCCAGTCGAGCAGCCCGCCCCAGTACTCCCTGCCCAGCAGAACGATCGGGAATCCGGCGATCTTGTTGGTCTGGACCAGGGTGAGCGCCTCGAACAGCTCGTCCATGGTGCCGAACCCGCCGGGCGCGACGATGAACCCGCGCGAGTACTTGACGAACATCATCTTGCGGGCGAAGAAGTACCGGAAGTTGATGCCGATGTTCACCCACGGGTTCATGCCCTGCTCGCGGGGCAGCTCGATGCCGAGGCCCACGGATGTGCCCCCGGCATCCCAGGCGCCCTTGTTCGCGGCCTCCATGATGCCGGGCCCGCCTCCTGTGATGACGGCGCATCCAGCCCGCGCGATCTCGCCGCCGATGTGGACGGCGGCCTCCCATTCCGGCGACTCGCGGGGCACGCGCGCGGACCCGAACACCGAGATGGCAGGGCCGACCTCCGCCAGCGCGCCGAATCCCTCGATGAACTCAGCCTGGATGCGCAGCACCCTCCAGGGGTCCTCGTGGAGCCAGTCCACCGACTCCTGCTCCATGAGGAGGCTGCCGTCGGAGGTCCGCGCCGGGATCTTGGGGCCGCGCAGCAGGACGGGTCCGCGCATGTAGGTCCGGCGGGAGCCGTTGCCGTTGGCGCCGCTCATGACATCTCCTTGCCCGGCCCGGCATGCGCCGGCCGCTCCAGCCAGTACATCACCGTCCGGGCGCACTGGCGAATCTGGTCGACGGGCACGTGCTCGTCGGCGGTGTGCGCCAGCATCGGGTCCCCGGGGCCGTAGTTCAGCGCGGGGACCCCCAAGGACGCGAAACGGGCGACGTCCGTCCACCCGTACTTGGGTCCGATCGACGCGCCCCGGCCCGCGGCGCGGACGAACTCCTGGGCCAGGGGCGAGTCCAGGCCGGGCCGGGCGCCCTCGGCCAGGTCGTCGACCTCGAGCACCGCCCCCGAGCCCTCGAAGACCGAACGGACGAGGTCCAGCGCCTGCTCGCCCGTGGTCGACGGCGCGAAGCGGTAGTTGACGGTCATCGTCGCCTCATCGGGGATGACGTTGGCGGCACGGCCGCCGCCGATCCTCACGACGGACAGGGACTCCCGGAACTCCAGGCCGTCGACCTCCACCACGGGGTTGCCGAAGGCGGCGATGCGCTCGATCACCGGGCCCATGCGGTGGATCGCGTTATCACCGCGCCACGACCGGGCCGAGTGCGCGGCCACGCCGGTGAAGGCGGCGATGACGCGGAGGGTCCCGTTGCACCCGCCCTCGATCCGGGCGGCGGTGGGCTCCCCGAGGATCGCGAGGTCGCCGGCCAGCCACTCCGGGTGCCGGCCGGCCAGGCGCCCGAGGCCGTTGAGGGAGGCCGCGACCTCCTCGTGGTCGTAGAAGACCCAGGTCGCGTCGTGGCGGGGCCGTGAGAGCGCCGCGGCGGCGTGCAGCAGGACGGCCACACCACCGAGCATGTCGACGCTGCCGCGCCCCCACAGGACCTCGGCCGTGGCCCCGCCCTGCTCGCGCCGCTCCATGCGCCCCGGCACGTTGGCGCTGATGGGAACCGTGTCGAGGTGGCCGGCCAGAACGACACGGCGGGCCCGCCCGAGATGAGTGCGAGCCACCACGGCGTCCCCGTCGCGGTCGACGGACAGATGCGGGCAAGCGCGCAGGGCGCGCTCCACGGCGTCGGCGATGCGGGTCTCATCCCCCGACACGGACGGAATGTCGACCAGTTGGGAGGCCAGCCGCACCACGTCGGAGACGTCGAGCCGGTCCCCCGCCGCGCCGCCCCTCATCGTCTGGTCCACTGAACACCCCCAAGGGCGAGGATACGCGACCGGGCGCGTTCCCCGCCCCCAGGCTCCCCGGGGGTGGGGAAGGCGCGCGGAGCGGTCCGCTACCGTGGGGGCATGTCATCAACAGACGAGGAGTCCCCGCTCGGACTGGCGCGGCGCGCCGCCGAGGTCATCGCGCAACGCTCCGGCATCGACCGCCACGACCTCGCGCTGGTCCTCGGATCGGGCTGGGCGGCGGCGGCCGACCTCATCGGGGAGACGGTCGGCGAGGTCCCCGCCGCCGAGGTCCCCGGCTTCTTCGCCCCGGCCGTCGCCGGCCATGTGCCCGTGATGCGCTCGGTCCGCGTCGCCGGGACGGACCGGACGGCACTGGTCCTGGGCTCGCGCACCCACTTCTACGAGGGCCGGGGGGTGCGCGCCGTCGCCCACGGGATGCGCACCGCGGCGGCGTCGGGAGCCCGGCAGGTCGTGCTGACCAACGGGTGCGGGGGTCTGAACCCCGCCTGGGCGCCCGGGCAGGTGGTCCTCATCCGCGACCACATCAACCTCACCGGCGCCTCCCCCCTGGAGGGCGCGGCCTTCGTCGACCTCACCGACCTGTACTCCCGGCGTCTTCGCGCCCTCGCCCTCAAGGTCGACCCCTCCCTGCCCGAGGGCGTCTACGCCCAGTTCCGCGGCCCCCAGTACGAGACCCCCGCCGAGGTCCGCATGGCGGGCGTCCTCGGCGCTGACCTCGTCGGCATGTCGACCGCCCTCGAGGCGATCGCCGCCCGCGAGTCCGGCATGGAGGTGCTGGGCCTCTCGCTGATGACGAACCTGGCAGCAGGCATCTCCGCCGAGCCGCTCTCCCACGCCGAGGTCATCGCCGCAGGCGAGGAGGCGGCGCCCCGCATCGCGCGACTGCTCGCGGACGTCGTCGCGCGGATGGCGCGCTGAGCCGGCAGTCAGGGCGAAAGATCCGTCTCCCGGAGGCTCCGGGGCCTCGTGCGGCCCCGCGTGCGGTGAACCCCCGGCCGCCTCCGAGGGAGGGGAACCGGGGGTTCTGGTCGTGCGGCGCCGGGCTCAGCGCGCCGGTGCCGCCCGCGTCGGGGACCTCACTTGGAGGGCGTGCGCGTCTCCGCGGAGAGGAACCAGACCTGCTGCTCGAGCCGCTGGATGTAGGTGTGCAGGATGTCCGCCGTGGTCGGGTCCTCGGCGTCCACCGCGTCATGGACGGCGCGCATCGTGGCCGTGACGGACCCGACGGCGGAGACGACGCGGTCGATCGCCTCATGGGTGAGGATCTCCCCGTTGGGGAACTCGGCCAGCGTGTTCGTGGACGCCACGACCGCCGGGCGGCCGTCGGGCGTGGCGTGGAGGGCGCGCATGCGCTCGGCGAACTCGTCGGAGCCCTCGCGGGCGATGTCGACGACGTCGTCCAGGTTGTGGTGCAGGTCGCGGAAGTTCGGACCCACGATGTTCCAGTGCGCCTGCTTGCCCACCAGCTCGAGAGCGATGAGGTCCACCAGGACCTTCTGCAGATTCTCGCCCAGCGCCGCGGAGGCCTTGAAGCCGCTCTCCGCGTTCTCGAAGGTGGTCTCGGTGACTCCGGACTGGCGCGGCACATCCAACGTGGTGCTCATGGCAATCTCCCTTATCTCGTGGTCGTCGCGTCGGGGTATCCTCGGGAACTCTCGTCCAGACTAGGAGACCCCCGGCGTCCGTCTCAAGGGTACCAGCCGCAAGGCGTTCCGGCAGCGGCGGATTCGAGGATTCCAGCCCTCCGGTATGACGATTGTCCGCCACCCCTAGCCCATTCTGTGGGTCGCGCGCAACCGATCTGTCGTGGCGCGTGAACGCGGTTCACGGCGGGGCCGGCCCCGCCCTCGTCGGTCCGCGCCCGGGAGCAGGGCGGTAGGCTGGATGGCCGGATCTGGACCGGGAGACCGATGACGGGACGCGCCCGCGAGGCCGCACCCAACCGAGGGAGGAACCATGCCGCTGTACGACGCCTCAGCCGTTCGGGCCTGGATCGAGGACGATCCCGACCATGCGACGGCCGACGAGCTCCGAGCCCTGCTCGACGCCGCCGAGTCCGGCGACGCAGCCGCCGGGGAGGACCTGGCCGAGCGGTTCTCGGGCATGCTCGCCTTCGGCACCGCAGGCCTCCGCGGGCACCTGGGAGGCGGGCCGAACCGGATGAACCGCGCAGTCGTCATCAAGGCGGCGGCCGGGCTGATGGCCGTCCTCGCCGCGCATGTCGGCGAGGGCTTCACCGTGGTCATCGGCTACGACGCCCGGCGGGGCTCGCACGCGTTCGCGCTGGACACGGCGGCCGTGGCCACGGCGGCCGGCGGGCGCGCCCTGCTCCTGCCCCGTCCCCTGCCGACCCCGGTCACGGCCTTCGCGCTGCGCCATCTGGGCTGCGACGCCGCGGTCATGGTGACCGCTTCCCACAATCCCCCCGAGGACAACGGGTACAAGGTCTACCTGGGCGGCCGCGTCGTCACGGACTCCGGCCAGGGCTCCCAGATCGTGCCGCCCTTCGACGCGGAGATCTTCCGGGCCATCCAGGCGATCCCCTCCGTCGCGTCGGTGCCGCGCGCACAGAGCGGGTGGGAGATCCTGGGAGACGACATCGTGGAGGCCTACCTCGCGCGCGCCGTCTCCCTGGTGCCCGCGGGCCCCAAGGACCTGCGCATCGTGCTCACCTCGATGCACGGCGTGGGCGGGGCGCCGGCGCTCGAGGCCCTGCACCGCGCGGGGTTCTCCGACGTCCACGTCGTCGCCGAACAGCAGGAGCCCGACCCGGACTTCCCGACCGTGCGGTTCCCCAACCCCGAGGAGCCGGGGGCACTGGACCTGTCGATGGCACTCGCCCGCAAGGTCGGCGCGGACCTCGTCCTCGCCAACGACCCGGACGCCGACCGCTGCTCCGCTGCCATCCCGGACCCGACCCGGCCCCAGGGGTGGCGCCAGCTCTCGGGCGACGAGGTCGGCCAGGTGCTCGGCCTCCAGGCGGCGCGCGAGCACGAGGGCGAAGGCGAAGGCTCCGGCGTGACGGCGACCGGCGCCGTCCTCGCCAACTCGGTCGTGTCCTCCCGCCTGCTCGGGCGCATCGCCGCCGACCATCACCTCGGGCATCGCACGACGCTCACCGGCTTCAAGTGGATCTCCCGCGCGCCGGGGCTCGTGTTCGGCTATGAGGAGGCGCTCGGCTACTGCGTCGACCCCGGGTACGTGCGCGACAAGGACGGCATCTCCGCCTGTCTGAAGATCGCGACGCTCGCCTGGGAGCTGAAGGGGGACCGCGGACGCACGCTGCAGGACGCGCTGGACGGCCTCGCACTGCGCTACGGCCTCCACCTGACCTCCCCGCTGACGATCCGCGTGGAGGACACCGGCCTCATCGCCGCCGGGATGGCGAACCTGCGCGAGCACGGCGTCTCCTCCCTGGCGGGCTCGCCCGTGACCTCCACCGTCGACCTGTCGGCGGGCACCGACGAGCTCCCGCCCACCGACGGGCTGGTCTTCGTCACAGAGGCCGACGACCGCGTGGTCGCCCGGCCCTCGGGCACCGAGCCGAAGCTCAAGTGCTACTGCGAGGTCATCGTGCCGGTCGCGGACGGGGACGTCGCCGCTGCACGCCGGACCGCGGCCCGGCGCCTGGAGGCCGTCAAGACGGACATGAGGGGCGCCCTGGGGATCTGAGGCTGGGAGGGAGACGCCCAACGCGAGGTTCAGGGCCTCTCAGAGGACTCTGGGGGCCGATTCGACCGCCGAGCCTCGGGGCGGGCGCCGCCGCCGTGCTGTGTCGTGGCGCAGGTGCTGGAGTCCCTAGTGTGAGATTGATCACTTATCGCGCTTGTATGGGACCAAGATCCCGGATCTGGCACGTCCCGGGATCTTGCGGCCTTATCATGCGACCAGCCTCACACCGGCGCCAGACAGTCGCCGCCGGGTCGTGGGGCATCCCGCACCACCTCGCAGGACACCCCGTGTGCCGCTGCACGTCCGGAGGAGCACTGTGAACACCCCAGAAGTCGAGCCGAAATCCCCGCAAGCCGAACAACCGCACCCCCAGCAGTCCGAGCCCGAGGACCCCGTCCGAGACCTCAAGGTCGCCTCGCGCGCGAAACCCCGCAAGGACCGCTCCCACTGGCTCTACATCGCCGTCATCGCGGCCGTCGTCGGAGGCGTCCTGGTCGGCGGCCTCGGCGGCGAGTCGGTCGCCGGGCTGTCCGTCCTGGGCACGATGTTCGTCAACCTCATCAAGATGATCATCGTCCCCGTCATCTTCTGCACGATCGTCCTGGGCATCGGCTCCGTGCGCGCCGCGGCCACGGTCGGCCGCGCCGGCGGGCTGGCCCTCCTCTACTTCGTCACGATGTCGACCTTCGCCCTGTTCATCGGCCTGGTCGTCGGCAACTTCGTCCACGCCGGCGACGCCCTCGTGGTCGACACGACCTACACCCCCACCGACACTGCGGAGGCCGGCGAGGGCGGCGTCATCGGCTTCATCCAGTCGTTGATCCCCACCACGCTGTTCTCCCCGCTGGTGGGCTCCTCCGTCCTGCAGACCCTGGCGCTGGCGCTGCTGGTCGGCTTCGCCGTCCAGGCACTGGGCAAACAAGGGGAGCCGATCCTCCGGGCGATCGGCTACCTGCAGAAGCTCGTCTTCAAGATCCTGTCCTGGATCCTCTGGCTGGCGCCCATCGGCGCGTTCGGCGCGATGGCGGGCGTCGTGGGGAAGACCGGCTGGTCGGCGGTCGGCCAGCTCGCCCTCCTGATGGTCGCCTTCTACGCCACCTGCCTGATCTTCGTGTTCGGCGTCCTCGGCCTGGTGCTCAAGGCCGTCACGGGCCTCAATGTGTTCCGGCTGTTCAGGTATCTGGGGCGGGAGTTCCTCCTCATCCTGGCGACGTCCTCGTCCGAGTCGGCCCTGCCCAACCTCATGCGGAAGATGGAGCATCTCGGCGTCAGCCAGTCGACGGTGGGCATCGTGGTGCCCACGGGGTACTCCTTCAACCTCGACGGCACGGCGATCTACCTGACCATGGCCTCGATCTTCATCTCCGACGCCATGCACGTGCCGATGTCCTTCGGCGAGCAGGCGGGGCTGCTGGCCTTCATGATCATCGCCTCCAAGGGCGCGGCCGGCGTGTCGGGAGCCGGCATCGCGACGCTCGCCGCGGGCCTGCAGACCTACCGGCCCGAGCTGCTCGACGGCGTCGGCCTGATCGTCGGCATCGACCGCTTCATGTCCGAGGCCCGCGCGCTGACGAACTTCGCGGGCAACTCGATCGCCACCCTGGTCGTCGGGAAGTGGACGCGCACCGTGGACTTCGCCCGCGTCCGGGCGGTGCTCTCCGGCGAGCTGCCCTTCGTCCAGTCCGACGTCGACGACGAGGTCGACCTGCGCCTCCCCGACGTCGAGAACCCCGCCCAGGACCGCCTCCTGCCCACCCCGCAGGTGGACCTCACGCGGTACCCCGCGCACTGAGCGTCCCCTCCCGGTTCCGAAGCCGGGCCGCGATCCGGCGCGGGAGGACGAGGCGGTCAGCCAGCGAACCCGGCGAGCACCTTCGCCGAGGACGACAGCCCCAGGCGCGAGGCGCCCGCGTCGATCATCTCCTGGGCCGCGGCGGCGTCGCGGATCCCGCCTGACGCCTTGACGCCGAGGCGGTCCCCGACCGTGGCGCGCATGAGCGCGACGGCGTGGGCCGACGCGCCGCCCGCCGGGTGGAAGCCGGTCGAGGTCTTGACGAAGTCGGCGCCGGCCGCCTCGGAGGCGCGGCAGGCCGCCACGATCTGCTCGTCCGTCAGGGCAGCGGACTCGATGATGACCTTGAGCACCCGGCGGGGGCAGGCCTCCCGCACCGCGCGGATGTCCTCCTCCACTCCCGCCCAGTCGCCCTGTTTCGCGAGCGCGAGGTTGATGACCATGTCGACCTCGTCGGCCCCGTCCTCGACCGCCCGGGCGGCCTCGGCGGCCTTGATCGCGGACTTGTGCGCCCCAGAGGGGAAGCCGCACACGCAGGCCACCTTGAGGCCCTCGGGGACCTCGACGGGCAGCATGGAGGGGGACACGCACACGGAGTACGCGCCCAGCGCCCGGGCCTCCTCGATGAGGGCGCGCACGTCGGCGTCCGTGGCCTCCGGCTTGAGCAGGGTGTGGTCGATCATGCGGGCGACGTCTTCTCGGGTGGTCATGGTGTCTCCTTCGGTAGCGGGTTGCGTGACAGGGAGTGCGGCGGCGGGAGCCGGGCCTCAGGCCTCCGGCAGGACGGCCAGGAGGGGCCGGCGCCAGTTCCCCAGCGCGGGGAGGCGGGGAGGATCCGGATCGACGAGGGCGTCCCTGTCGATGCGGAACACCCGTCCGCTCGAGGGCTCGAAGACGGCATACCGGCCGGCGGCGGCCGACTCCGGGCCGAGCACCGCCACGACATGGCGGGTCACGACGTCGAGGCCCTGGCTGTCCAGGTAGGCGGCGGCGTCCTCGGAGAGGAGGCGCAGGCGGCCCAGTTCCGGGCTCTGAGCGGCGGCCGAGGCAGCACCTCGCGATCCGCCGCCGACGAAGAGGAAGGCATCGAGCCCCCGCTCGAGGACCCGGTCCATGCGCTCGCGCACGGCAGCGGTCCACAGGCGGATCCGGTGGCGGCGTCCGATGGCGCTCCCAGCCAGCGCGGCCAGCGCCCACGGGGACGTCCCCCGCGAGAGGGGCCAGGGCGGCGGGACCCGGGACGCCAGCCGGTGCAGGCGCTCCTGGAAGGCGGCGATCTGCCAGTCCGGCGTCTCGGGATCCAGGTACTGCGGGTGGCGGCCGGCGCGCGCCGCGACCGCGGCCAGGGCCGCGATCCCGCACGTGGTGCCGTCCACCTGCCGGGGCAGCGAACGCGCCGGCGCCGGAGGCGTCACCGGGGATCCACCCGCCCCAGCACGACGGAGCCGGGCAGGTCGGGGGCCTCCGGGCCGATCGAGATCGCGCCGGCGAGGGCCTCGCGCGCGCGTGCGAAACGCTCGGGGGTCTGCGTGTGCAGGCGCAGCAGCGGTTGCCCGGCGCTCACGCGGTCCCCGGGCACGGCGAGCAGCTCGATGCCGGCCTCAGCCTGCACCGGGTCCTCCTTGCGGGCGCGCCCGGCCCCCAGGCGCCAGGAGGCCACGCCGATGCCGAGGGCGTCCATCGCGGTGACGTAGCCCGAGGTCTCCGCGACGACCGTGTCCTGGTGGGCGGACCGGGGCAGCGGCGCATCGGGGTCGCCGCCCTGGGCGCGCACCATCCGGCGCCAGACGTCCATCGCCCGCCCGTCGGCCAGGGCCGCCTCCGGATCCGCGTCCAGGCGGCCGGCCTGGCGCAGCATCTCGCGGGCGAGAGCCAGGGTCAGCTCGACGACGTCGGCGGGGCCGCCGCCGGCCAGGACCTCGACGGCCTCGCGGACCTCCAGGGCATTGCCCACGGTGCGCCCCAGCGGGGCGGACATATCCGTGAGCAGGGCCACGGTGTCGACGCCCGCGTCGGTCCCCAGGTCGACCATGGTGCGGGCCAGCTCCTCGGCTCGTTCCCTCGTCTTCATGAACGCGCCGGAGCCGACCTTGACGTCCAGGACCAGCGAGCGGGTGCCCTCGGCGATCTTCTTCGACATGATCGAGGAGGCGATGAGGGGGATGGATTCGACTGTCCCCGTGGTGTCGCGCAGGGCGTAGAGCTTCTTGTCGGCGGGGGCCAGTCCCGCTCCCGCCGCGCAGATGACCGCGCCGGGGCCGGTCCCCAGCTGGGCCATCATCTCCTCGGTGGACAGGGAGGCCCGCCACCCCCGGATCGACTCCATCTTGTCCAGGGTGCCGCCCGTGTGGCCCAGCCCGCGCCCGGACAGCTGCGGGACGGCCACGTCGAACACGGCGACCAGCGGCGCCAGGGGCAGGGTGATCTTGTCGCCCACGCCGCCCGTCGAGTGCTTGTCGGCGGTGGGCCGCGGCAGCGAGGAGAAATCCATGCGCTCCCCGGAGGCGATCATCGCCCGCGTCCACCGGGCGATCTCCCGGCGATCCATTCCGTTGAGGAAGACGGCCATGGCCAGCGCCGACATCTGCTCGTCGGCCACGGCGCCGCGCGTGTAGGCGTCGATGACCCAGTCGATCTGCGGCTCCGTCAGACGGCGGCCATCGCGCTTCGCCGCGATGACGTCGACGGCGTCGAAGGGTTCCGTGCTCATCTCAGTGTTCCTTGATCCGGTCCAGGGACGCCGGCCCGAACGCGTCGGGCAGCGCCTGGCCCATCGTCATGATGCCGCTGGGCATGGCCAGCAGCAGGTCCGGGCCCCCGTGCTCGAAGAGGATCTGGCGGCAGCGCCCGCATGGGGACGCCGCCTCCCCTCGGGCGTTCACGCAGGCGAAGGCGACGAGGCGCCCGCCCCCGGTGTTGACCAGCTCGGAGACCAGCCCGCATTCCGCGCACAGGGTGACGCCGTAGCCGGCGTTCTCGACATTGCATCCGGAGACCACGCGCCCGTCGTCCGCCAGCGCCGCCGCGCCCACCGGGAAGTGGGAATAGGGCGTGTAGGCGCGCCGCATGGCGGCCATCGCGGACTCGTGCAGGAGCCGCCAGGTGTCCTCGGTGATCGATGGTCCCATCGTCGTCCTTTCTGGTCGTACCTCGTCGCGCAGTGACGAGGACGCCCCGCCGCGGGCCCTGGGGCCTGCGGCGGGGCCGCCCTCGTGGCTGCCTGTCACGGATAGGGCTTGCCCTCCATGGCGGGCGCCCTCACGGCGCCGACGAACCCGGCGACCGCCAGGATCGTCACCAGGTAGGGGATCATCAGGAGGAACTGGGAGGGGATGTCCGCGCCGACGGCCTGCATGACGGCGCCGAGGTTCGTGGCGAAACCGAACAGCAGCGACGCGGCCAGGGCGCCCGTCGGGTTCCACCGGCCCAGGATCATGGCGGCCAGCGCGATGAAGCCGTTGCCCGCGGCCATGTCCTTCGAGAAGGCCAGGCCCTGGTTGATGGTGAAGAAGGCGCCGCCCAGCCCGGCCAGCGCCCCGCCCAGGAGCACGTTGTGCCAGCGGATCCGATTGACGGCGATGCCGACGGTGTCCGCGGCCCGGGGATGCTCGCCGCTGGCCCGCATGCGCAGGCCCCACCGCGAGTTGAAGACCATGAACTGGAGCACGGCGACCGCGACGTACATGAGGTACACGAGGATCGTCTGGTTGAAGAGGACCGGCCCGATGACCGGGATGTCCTTGAGGACCGGGATGCCGATCTTGTCCAGGCTCAGGGTCTGGTTGAGCCCGGGGTTGTTCTTCAGCACCGTCGAGTACAGGAAGGACGTCACCCCCAGCGCGAGCATGTTGAGCACGACGCCGATGATGATGTGGTCGGCCCTGTACTTGATGGTGAACAACGCGAGCAGAGCGGCCAGCGCCATGCCCGCGATCGGCGCTCCGATGAGGCCCCACCAGGCGCTGCCCGCCACGGAGGCGACGACGGCGCCCAGGAAGGCGCCGAAGAGCAGCTGGCCCTCGATGGCGATGTTGATGACCCCCGACCGCTCGCACACGACGCCGGACAGGGCGCCGAACACGAGGGGCGTCGCGAACATCAGGCCGCCGGCGAGCAGGGAGACGACCGGCAGGACCGCGGAGGTCTTGTCAGCCACGGTCCACAGGAGGAAGGCGGCGACGAAGGCCACTCCGGTGACGCCCAGCAGCCATCCGGGGACGTGCTGTCGGCGCACGGCCCGCGCCCAGATGATGGCGGTGGCGGCGGCCGCCGCCGCCGTGAGGACGAGGCCCGCGGGCTGGGCGGGCACGGAGATCTCCCCCATCGTGAACCACGAGGTCGCGCCCGTGAAGGTGACGCGGGAGAGGCCGTGGGAGGAGATCGCGAGGACCAGCGTGAGGACGGCCATGATGGCCGAGACGATCGGGTCGCGCCACTGGATGGGCGCCACGATGTCCTGGGCCGCGCCGGCCTGGGGCGCGGCGCCGGGGACGGCGGTCTGGGTGCTCATGCCGCGGCTCCTTCCGTGACGGTGGCTGAGGCGCTCCTCGCGGCGACAGCCCTCCTCTCGCGCCGGTACCGGATGGACTCGGACGCGGCGATGAGCAGAACGATGATGGCCTGCGTGATCTGGACGATGTCCACGGGGATGCCCGCCGAGGACTGCATGAGGGCGCCGCCCGCGTTGAGCGCGCCGAAGAGCAGCCCCGCCAGGACAACGCCCAGCGGGCTGTTCTTCCCCAGCAGGGCCACGGTGATCGCGTCGAAGCCCAGGGATCCGGCGACGCCGTTCGTGATGACCTTCTCCGTGCCGAGCACCGGGGCTGTGCCCGCGAGGCCCGCCAGCGCCCCGGAGATGACCAGGGTGAGCATGAGTGTGCGGGGCACGTTGACGCCGGCCGTGCGGGCGGCGCGCGGGTTCGCCCCCGCCGCCCTGATCTCGAAGCCGAAGGTCGATCGCTTGAGCAGCCACCACACGGCCACGGCGGCGAGGATTGCGATGACGAGCCCCCAGTGGAGCCGGAAGTCGGACCCGAAGAGCTTCGGCAGGCCGGCGGTCGCCGCGATCTTCTGGGACTTGCCCGGGTAGCCGCCCTCGCCCATGAACGTCCGCGTCGTCAGCAGGTATTGGAGGAGGAACAGCGCGACGGAGTTGAGCATGATCGTCACGATCACCTCATTCGCGTTGAGCCGCGATTTCAGCAGGCCCGGGATGAGCCCCCACAGCGCTCCACCGAGGATCGCTCCGAGGACAGCGACCAGGACATGCACGACGACCGGCATCTGGAAGTGGAACCCGATGAATCCGGCGACCGTCGCGCCGATGATCAGCTGGCCCTGGACGCCGATGTTGAACAGGCCCGAGGTGAAGGACACGGCGATGGCCAGCCCCGCGATGATGAGCGGGACGGAGCGGGTGAGCGTCTCCATGATCGGGCGGATGGCCTGGGTCGTCGAGTCCTGCGTCCAGTCGAAGATCGAGCCCCGGATGAAGGCCGTGAAGAAGCTGCCGAATGCCGACCCGAAGGCGCTGAAGAAATCGCCGGGCCTGGCGAAGAAGTAGCCGGCGGCCGCGATGACGTCCTCGTCGAAGAGCGCCACGATGACGGCTCCGAGCACCATGGCCGCGACGATCGCCCCGGCGATCGTCCCCGCCGAGGGGTTGAAGTAGCGGCGGAGGATCCGCGTCAGCCAGTTCGGCCCGTCCCCGCCGAGAGGATCGACCCGGTCCCGGCCTCCGCCGCTCTCACCCGATGCGGCTGGGCCGGTGGCCCGCTGGGACTGCGTGCTCACTGTGCGACCTCCTCGATGGTGGTGGGATGCGCCGCTGCCTGTTCTCGGGCCTCGTCCAGGGGGACTCCGGCCATCATCAGGCCCAGCACATCGCGGGGGGTGTCGGCCGCGACGATGCCGACGATCCTCCCCCGGTACATGACGGCGATGCGATCGGCCAGCGCCGTCACCTCGTCGAGCTCCGTGGACACGACCAGGACGGCCGTGCCCTTGTCCCGTTCGGCGACGATGCGGGAGTGGACGAACTCGATGGAGCCGACGTCCAGGCCGCGAGTGGGCTGCGAGGCCACCAGCACCTTCAGCGGGCGGGAGAGTTCCCGGGCGAGGATCGCCTTCTGCTGGTTGCCGCCCGACAGCGTCGAGATCGGGTCCTTGACCGAGGTCGCCCGCACGTCGAACTCCTCGCGCAGCCGCTCCGCATGCTCCTCGACCTTGGAGGACAGCATCGTGACGCCGGAGGCGAAGGGCCGGCGGTAGTACTGATCCAGGATCATGTTCTCCGAGATCGTGAACGAGCTGATCATCCCGTCCTCGGAGCGGTCCTCGGGGATGTAGCCCAGCCCCTCCTCCAGCCGCTGTCGGATGGACATCGACGCGATGTCGCCGCCCTCCAGGACGATCTGCCCGGTGTTGATCGGGATCGTGCCCAGCGTCGCCTCGCACAGCTCGGTCTGCCCGTTGCCCTGGACGCCGGCCACGCACACGACCTCCCCGGCGTGGACGTCGAGGTCGACGTGGTCCAGGGCCACCTGCCCGGACTCCGTGAGCACCGAGACATCCCGGTAGGACAGGACCGGCTCCCCCGGCGTCGCCGGGGTCTTCTCGACGCCCAGGTCGACGGCCCGTCCGACCATCATCGAGGCCAGCTCCGTCTCCGAGGAGGCGGGATCGGCCTGGCCGACGACCGCTCCGCGCCGGATGACCGTGATCCGGTCCGCCACGGCGCGGACCTCGCGCAGCTTGTGGGTGATGAAGACGATGGACGTCCCCGAGGCCGCGAGCTCGCGCATGATCGCGATGAGCTCATCGGTCTCCTGCGGGGTCAGCACGGCGGTGGGTTCGTCGAGGATGAGGACCTTCGCATCGCGGGACAGCGCCTTGATGATCTCCACGCGCTGCTGGGCGCCCACGGGGAGGTCCTCGATGACGGCGTCCGGGTCGATGTCGAAGCCGAAACGCTCGGAGAGCTCGGAGACCTTCGCGCGGGCCGCCTTCTTGTCGAGGATCCCGGCGACGCCCGCGGGCTCATAGCCCAGGGCGACGGACTCGGCGACGGTGAAGACGGGCACGAGCATGAAGTGCTGGTGCACCATGCCGATCCCTGCCGCCACGGCGTCACCCGGCCCGCGGAAGGACTGCGGCTTCCCGTCGATGAGGATCCGGCCCCCGTCGGGCTGGTACAGGCCGTATAGGACGTTCATCAACGTCGACTTGCCGGCTCCGTTCTCCCCGAGCAGCGCGTGGATCTCGCCCGGTTCGACGACCAGGTCGATGTGGTCGTTGGCCACCAGCGGTCCGAAGACCTTGGTGATCCCCTCCAACTCGAGTTTCACATCGGTTCCCTCTCATGCGGTTCTCCGGGACATCGGCGTACCGGGGGGAGAATGAGTCTAGTCGATTGTCCGAGGCTCCCCGGCCGCCCGGCACCCAACCTACCTGTTCGCGCCGGTGGGACCCACTGCCCCGCGCGGCGCCGGCCCGGGGGACGGCAAAGGGCGGGGGCACGGGGTTTCCCCGTGCCCCCGCCCGGACGGCATCCGGATCCGCCGGTCAGCGCGTCACTTCGGGGAGTTCTCCGACTCCACGGTGATCGTGCCATCCGTGATCTGGCTCTGCAGGTCCTCCAGCTGCGACTTCAGGTCGGCGGGCACCTTCGAGTCCCAGTCGTGGAACGGGGCGATCCCCACGCCGCCGTTGGCGAGGGTGCCGACGTAGTCCTCGGAACTCCACTGCCCGTCCTGGACCGTCTTCACGGTGTCGTAGACGGCCTGGCCGATCTCCTTCACCACGGAGGTGATGATGATCGAGCCGTAGTCGGGCTGGGTGAGGTATCCGTCGGCGTCGACCCACACGACGTTGACGTTGCCCGCCTCCTTGGCGGCGGCCAGCGTTCCGGCGCCCACCGGCCCGGCGACGGGCATGATGATGTCCGCGCCCTGCTGGATGAGCTGCTCGGTGAACTGCTTGCCCTTGGAGGTGTCCTCGAAGTCGCCGGTGGCCATGCCCGACTGCTTCTCCTTGTCCCAGCCGAGCAGCTCGACGGACGTGCCGTTGTCCTCGTTGTACTTCGCGATGCCGTCGGCGAAGCCGTCGGCGAAGACGGCGGTCGACGGGATCTGGCCGCCGAGGTAGGTGCCGACCTTGCCGGTGCTGGTCAGGCCCGCGGAGGCGTAGCCCGCCAGGTAGGCGGCCTCGGCCGTGTTGAAGACGAGGGCCTTGGTGTTCTCGCCCGGGTCGGTGAACGTGGAGTCCACCAGGGCGAAGTCGATGTCGGGGTTCTCCGTGGCCGCCTGGTTCAGCGCGTCCGCCATGAGGTAGCCGACGCCGATGATGACGTCGCAGCCGCCCTGGACCATGTTCGCGATGTTGGCGGCGTAGTCGGAGTCCGACTGGGACTCGGCATAGGCGACGTCGATTCCGAGCTCCGACTTCGCCTTCTCCATGCCCTCCTTGCCGGACTGGTTGAACGACTTGTCCTCAAAGCCGCCCATATCGGAGACCATGCAGGCCTTGATGGACCCGCCGGCCGCGCCGCCGGACTGGGTCTCACCGGACGCGGATGCCTCACCCGACTCCGAGGGAGCCGATCCACAACCCGCGAGCGCAAGGGCGGCTGCCGCGGCGACAGCGCCCACCTTCAGGGAGTTCTTCACAGTGTTCCTCCTGGGACATGAAAGACTGCGCCGGATCCCGGCGCGCCCGGCCATCCTATGCCTGCCCTTTCAGCCGATTCCCGGAGTTGATCCAATCGTTATCCGCGAGGGCGACGCATCGCGCCGGCTCGGAGCGGCTCACACGAGGCCGGCGGAGCCCGCCTGCACGAGCCGGTCGACCACCTTCTTCACGTCCTGTGCCGCCGATCGGCGCGTCACCAGGACGGCGTCGGGGGTGGTGACGACGACCAGGTCCTCCACGCCCACGAGCGCGACCGTCTGCCCGGAGCCGCCGTCGAACACAGCGGTCCCCGGCGCGCCGACGCGCACCGCCGTCCCCTCGGCGCCCGGGCCGGCCAGCTCGGCCAGCGCATCGAAATCGCCTAGGTCCGTCCACCCCAGGTCCAGGTCGGCCGGCGCGACCGCGACGCCGCCATGGGCCGCCACCGGCTCGGCGATGGCGTGGTCGATGGCGATGGCCGTGAGCGTCGGCCAGGTCCGAGCCAGCTCCCGGTCCCGGCTCGGGGTGTCCCACGACCGTGCGATCCGCGTCAGCCCCGCGGCGAGGGCGGGGTGAAGCCGCTCGAGGTGGCCCATCAGGACGCCTGCGCGCATGACGAACATCCCGGCGTTCCACAGATACCCGTCGGCGACATAGCGCCGGGCGGTCGCGGCGTCCGGCTTCTCGACGAACTCGGAGACGGCACGCGCCCGAGGCTCCCCCCGGGTTCCCGACTCTCCTGCCGGGACGGGCGGCGCCCCTTCCGCCTCGAGCGCCTCGCCGGCGTGGATGTACCCGTAGGCCGTCGAGGCCTCTGTCGGCGTGATCCCGATGGTCGTCACGTAGCCCCGGCGGGCTGCTGCGCACGCCGCGTCGACGGCCTCGAGGAACAGATCGGGGCGGGCGATGACGTGGTCCGCGGCGAAGGAGCCGACCAGCGCGTCCGTCCCGTGCCGTTCGCGCACGATCGCCGTGGCCAGCCCGATCGCGGGCATCGAGTCGCGTCCCGAGGGCTCGATGACGAGCTCGCGGTCGGAGCGTGCCCCGGCGAACTCCGGGAGCTGCGCGGCCACGGCGTCGCGGTGGGCCGCCCCCGTCACGATCGTCATCGAGGCCGCACGCGGGGAGAGCCGGTCGATGGTCGCCTGCAGCAGGGTGCGGCCGCTTCCGGTGAGGTCGAGCAGGAATTTCGGGCGCGCGCGCCGCGACAGCGGCCACAGCCGGGTGCCTGCCCCTCCGGCGGGGATGATGACGTGCAGGTCGGGGGTCATTCGTCAGCCTTTCGACGGGACGGGATCGGAGTCATCGGCGGGTTCCGTCGCGCCGGGGGCATCGAGGGCGGCGCCGCCCTCGGCGAGGGGGACGGAGCCGGTGGGGACCGGACCCTCGGGGGCGCTTCCGACGCGGTCCGTCAGGCGCCACGCGGTGCGGCACGCGGACACGGCAAAGACCGCGACCATGGCATTGCGCGCCACCATGAGGAGGGTGCCCACCAGGAACAGCGCGCCTCCGTCGCCCGGGTACAGCCACCCATAGGTCGTCGGATAGGACAATTGCGTGAGGGCGCAGATGGCCACCAGCACGGGCGCCCACCACCGGGGCACGCGGGCCCGCCCGATCCCGCAGGCCACGGCCGCCACCGGGGCCAGCCACATCATGTACTGCGGGGAGAAGACCTTGTCGGTGGCCACCAGCACCGCGACGACGGAGGTGGCGGACACGGCGACGGCCAGCGCCTCGGCCGCGCGCGTGCGCCACAGGCGCCAGCAGACCGTGGCGATCCACACCAGGAGAACCACCTGCGCCACTGTCCCCAGGGCGAGGGTCGCGGAGACTCCGGGGCCGGAGAAGTCCCAGGAGTTCGCGTCGGACAGGGCGGCCGTCCACGACGAGGGCGAGACGAGGCGGGCCAAGAGCACCCAGGTGGCGAGGACGGACTCGACCTGCAGTCCGCGCCCGGACTGCCAGGTGAGCGGGCTGAATAGGCGGCCCCACCCGGCGGCCGCCACGGACACGGCGACGAGGACGGCGCCGGTGGCGATGAAGCCGGCCGCCTCACGGCGCCTGCGGGAGCGCTCCCCCAGCACCAGCGGCCACACGATGATCGGCCACGCCTTGATGCCGGTGCCGAGGGCGACGAACACGGACCACCAGGGGCGCGGGTCGCGTCCGCGGCGCCGGGAACCCGAGGCGGCCTCCTCGCGCGCCAGGGCGACGCAGGCGGCGGCGAGCAGCACGCCCGGCAGGAGGTCGAAGCGGTAGAGGGTGATCGGCCCGAGCGCGCCGGCGCAGGCGAGGAACACCACGGGGGCGGTCTGGCGCGCGCGGGCTCCTGGGAGCCTGGTCATCATCGCGGCGCCCGCGACGAGCCCGGCCAGGGACGCCGCGACGAACAGGATCCGGTAGGCGTCCTGCGTGGGGGCCACCAACGTCGGCAGCCACAGCAGCAGCATGACGGGGGTCGGATACTCGGGCAGGATCTGCGAGAACCCGTACCGGTCGGCCAGCTCCACCCATGCGTGGTAGTAGCCGACGTCGTTCTCGATCGTGCCGCGCGGCGTCAGGGCGGAGGAGAGCAGCAGCGCCGCTCCCGCGAGCATCCCCCACCCGAGGACGGTGAGCAGGACCCCTCGCGCCGGGCCGCCCGGCTCCGGCGGGGGCTCCGCGGACATGCTGCGCCGCGTCGCGGGGCTCACGGATTCGGCTGAATCAGGCACCCGCCCATGCTAGATGACCCCGGTTTCCGGGAGGCCGCCTGCCCGGGAGCGCCCATCCCGAGGTTCGCGGGGCCTTCGGCGTGGATTCCGTCGTTCTTCGCCGCCGAGCCTCGGGATGGGCGCCATCCGGCGGATGACGGTCAGTCCTCGAGGGCGCGCCCGCGCAGCTCCGGCAGGGCGAGGGCCCCGGCCGCGGCCAGGGCGAAGGCCGCGCCGAACACCGCGAACACGAGGCCCTGACCGCCTCCTCCCAGGGCGAGCAGCGGGGGCACGGCCAGCGGCGCGACGATGGAGGCGATCCGGCCGAATCCCGCTGCGGCGCCCGCCCCCGTGCCACGCAGCCGCGTCGGGTAGATCTCGGGGGTCACCGCATACAGCACGCCCCATGCGCCGAGGTTCGCGGCCGACATGAGAAGCCCCCAGGCGAGGACCCCGCCCACGCTCCCGGCCTGGCCGAAGCCGACGGCGGTGACTGCCGAGACGACGAGGAAGGAGCTGAGCGTGATCCGGCGGCCGAGCCGCTCCACCAGCCAGGCGGCGAGGAAGTAGCCGGGGATCTGGGCCAGGGAGATGATGAGCGTGTACTCGAAGGACTTCACCAGGGAGAACCGGGCCGCCAGCAGCGACGGCAGCCACGTGAAGGCTCCATAGTATGAGAAGTTCACGAAGAACCAGGTCAGCCACAGGGCGACGGTGCGCCGGGCATGACCGTGGCCGAACAGCTCCCGGGTCCTCACCCTCGGCAGCGCGGCGGCGGGGGCGGAGGGCACCGGCGCCACGCCGCTGGCGCTCTCGAACACGCGCACAGACCGCTCGGCGTCCGCGTCGCGGCCCTTCGCCTCCAGGAAGCGCACCGATTCGGGGAGGTGGAACCGTGCGACGACCGCGTACAGGGCGGGGATCGCGCCGGCGAGCATCGCCCACCGCCAGCCGTTGTCGGTGGGCGAGACGACGAGATAGCCGAGGACCGCGGCGAGGATCCAGCCGAGGGCCCAGAAGGACTCGAGCAGCACGACGATCCGGCCGCGCAGGCGTTTCGGCGCGAACTCGCTGACGAGGGTCGAGGCGACGGGCAGCTCCGCCCCCAGGCCGAGGCCGACGAACAGCCGCAGGACCAGCAGCATCCCCAGGGAGGCGGTGAACGCCATGGCTCCGCTGGCGATGCCGTAGAGGACCAGGGTGAGGACGAAGACGGAGCGGCGCCCGATCCTGTCGGCGAGGATCCCGCCGAGGGAGGCGCCGACCGCCATCCCGACGAATCCGATGGATCCGAGGAGGGAGACCTGGGTGGCGCTCATCGACCATTGGCGGGCGAGGACGGCCATGACGTAGGAGATCAGGCCGACGTCCATGGCGTCGAGCGCCCAGCCGACGCCGGAGGCCACCAGGAGCCTGCCGTGCTGGCGGTTGAAGGGCAGGCGGTCGAGCCTGTCGTTGCGGGTGAGGGCGGGGGCGGCCGTGATCGGCGCGGGATTCGTCACGCCCGCCAGCATAGCCCCACTGTCATGACACCTATCATGACAGTTTGGGGAGCGGGACCGGGCTCACTCCCCCGCGAGGGCGTCCCTCTCATAGGGGAGGACCGGCGCCGTGAACCCGGCCTCGTCCAGGGCGCGGCCCACCGCGTCAAGGGTCTCCTCATCGGGAGCGCTCACCGTGTGGAAGTGGTACCCGGAGGTGACCTCCATCAGCGGCGCGGACCTCCCCGACTCGATGCTCCGCATGAATCGATCGACGTCCCGTCTGCTGGCGATGCCGAGGCGCCCCCGAACCACGCCGTAGACACGATGGTTGATGACGACGTCCTCGACCGTGGCGCCCAGGTCGACGATGGTCCGCAGCTCCTCCGCGAGGCGTTCCCTGGTGTGGCGGACCTTGAACACGCGGGTGCGCCCTCGCCCTCCGGCGGCGCCGAGGACGTACCCGCGGCTCGTCGCCACGATGTCATGCCCCGCTGCCCGCAGCACCGCCACGTCGCGGGCCACCGCCTGCCGGCTGACCCCGGAGCGCGCCGCGAGTTCGCCGCCGGGAACCGGCGAGCCGGACTCGCCCAGCCAGCGCAGGATCGCCCGGCGCCGCGCCTCGCCATCCATCACCGCCATGGCCGTTCCTCCCCATCGGATCTCCCCGCCTCGCCCCCAGCCTCCCACGCCGGGCGCGAGGGCGCCGGGGCCCGTGGGGAACGGCGCCCCCGGAAGGAGAAGACCCTCCAGGGGCGCCGCCCTCGTCACCCGGTTCCGAGCGGCCGAAGCCGCAGGGCCGGGGTCCGGCTCACTCGGCCGCCGGAGCCTCCGCCTCGGGGGCCTCGGGCGCAGCCGTCTCGGCAGCGGGCTCGTCGACGACGTTCTCGACGATCTCGACGATGGAGACCAGGTCCTGATCGGCATCGAGCTGCACGGACACGCCCTCCGGGACGACCAGGTCCTGGACGCGGATGACGGTGCCGATCTCCAGCCCGGTGACGTCGACCGTGATCTCCTCGGGGATCGCGGTCGCGGGCGCCACCACCGGGACCGTGTACTCCTCGACGTTGTGCGTGGACCCGGGGGCGGGCTCGCCCACGATGACCAGCGGCACGGTGACCTCGACCTTCTCGCCGGCCTTGACGGCCAGGAAGTCGACGTGGAGCAGGGCGCGGGAAACGGCGTGGACCTGCACGTCCTTGACCAGGGCCAGCTGCTGCGCGCCGTCGACCGTGAGCTCGACCAGGGCGTTCTTCGTGCTGCGCACGATGAGGAACAGGTCGTGCGCGGGCACGTCCAGGTGGATCGGGTCAGAGCCGTGGCCGTACAGGACGGCGGGGACCAGGCCGGCGCGGCGGGCGCGGCGGGCCGCCCCCTTGCCGAACTCGGTACGGGTCTGGGCGACCAGGATGTTCTCACTCATGGGGTGCTGCCTCTTCCCTCGGGGTGTCGATCTGTGCGATGTCCGCTCGCGCCGGCGCGACGGACCTCTGACACCACCTGAGGGCCCTGTCGATCACGGCGGCGCCTGGAACCCGACCGGATCTCACGCGCCGCCCTCGCCGGAGCAACCTCCGAATGGTACGCCTCCGGGCGCGCCTCAGGCCACCCCGTCGAAGAGCGATGTGACCGATCCGTCCTCGAAGACCTCCTTGATCGCGCGCGCCAGCAGCGGGGCGATCGGCAGGATCGTCAGGCCGGGGAACCGCTTCTCCGGGGTGATCGGCAGCGTGTCGGTGACGACGACCTCCGACGCGCCGGACTCGGAGAGCCTGCGCGAGGCCGGGTCGGACAGCACGCCGTGGGTGGCCGCGACGATGACGGACTCCGCCCCCGCCTCGCGCACGACCTTGATGGCCTCCGAGATGGTCCCGGCGGTGTCGATGAGGTCGTCGACGAGGATGCACTGGCGTCCCCTGACGTCGCCGACGACGCGGTTGGCCACCGCCACGTTCGGCCGGGTGATGTCGCGCGTCTTGTGAATGAAGGCCAGCGGGGCGCCGCCCAGCTTCGCGGCCCACTTCTCGGCGACGCGGATGCGCCCGGCGTCGGGGCTGACCATCGTCACCTTCCCCGGATCCACGCGCGTGCGGACGTAGTCGACCAGGACCGGCATGGCGAAGAGATGGTCGACCGGGCCGTCGAAGAAACCCTGTTCCTGGGAGGCGTGCAGGTCGACGCTCATCACGCGGTCCGCTCCGGCCGTCTTGTAGAGGTCGGCGACCAGGCGCGCGGAGATCGGCTCACGCCCCTGGTGCTTCTTGTCCTGGCGGGCGTAGGGATAGAAGGGGGAGACGACGGTGATCCGTTTGGCCGAGGCGCGCTTGGCGGCGTCGACCATGATGAGCTGCTCCATCAGCCACTTGTTGAGCGGCGTCGTGTGCGACTGGAGGACGAAGACGTCTGCCCCGCGCACGGACTCGTTGAACCGGACGTAGATCTCGCCGTTGGCGAAGTCGTAGTTCGTCGTCGGGGAGACGCCGCAGCCCAGTTCCTCGCCCACCTGACGGGCCAGTTCGAGGTGCGCGCGACCCGACACCAGGACAAGCCGCTTCTCACCATTGGTCACCAAGCCGCTCATAGCGGTGCGTCCTTCCCTCTGCCGCAGCGCCCCGGGGAGTCGGCAGGCTCCGGTCAATTCCTGCCGATGACGCCGAACGGCTCACCCATGGTATCCGCCGGGACGCGCGTGCCGGCACCCCAGGTGGCGGGCAGCGTGCTGCCCTCCCCCACTTCCACGTCCGTCAGGGTCGTCATGGGGCCGATCTCACACCGGGGACCGACTCGCGTGGCGCCCCGCAGGCACGTCCCCGGATGGACCGTCGTGTCCCGGCCGATCCTCACGTCCACGTCGATCCACGTGGACGCCGGGTCGACGATGGTCACCCCGGCGCGCATGTGCGCGGCGCAGGTCCGGCGGTTGAGCTCGGCGGCAAGCTGGGCCAGCTGGAGGCGGTCGTTGCACCCGGCGGCCTCCCACGGGTCGTCCAGCGCCAGAGCGCCCACCGACCGGCCCGCCCCGACGGCCGCCGCCACGACATCGGTGAGGTAGACCTCCCCCTGGTCGTTCGACCGGCCGACCTGTGTGAGCGCGCGCGCGAGGAACGCCGCGTCGAAGGCGTAGATCCCGGCGTTGACCTCCGTGATCGCGCGCTGTGCGGGGGTGGCGTCGCGCTGCTCGACGATCGCCGCCGGCGATCCCGTCGCGGCGTCGCGCACGATCCGCCCGTACCCGGCCGGGTCCGGGGCGATCGTCGTGACCAGCGACACGGCGTGGCGCCCCCGGTCATGGAGCTCGACGAGCCGCCTGAGCGTGTCCGCCCCCAGCAGAGGGACGTCGCCGGAGGTGACCAGGACCGTTCCGCCCGGGGAGGCCGGCTCGCCCCCCGCCCCGCTGAGCGCACGGAGTCCGCATTGGACGGCGCGCCCGGTGCCGGGAACCTCGTCCTGGTCGGCGATGAGGGCCTCGGGGCACAGCCGCAGGACTTCGGCGGCCACCAGATCCCGCTGATGGCGCACGACGGCGACGATCCGGCCGGGGTGCAGCGCGCGGGCGGTGCGCAGCGCGTGCCCGATCATGGCCAGACCGCCCAGCCGGTGGAGGACCTTCGGCACCTCCGACCTCATCCGGGTGCCCTGTCCGGCCGCCAGGATGATGACGGCGGCCGGGCCCGAGGGCGCGTCAGTCAGGTTCACGGGGTCCCCCCATCGACGGACGCGGGACCCGGGCGGGCGCCCGCGCGGCTCCGCCCCCAGGACTCGAACCTGGACCAAGGGCACCAAAAACCCCTGTGCTGCCATTACACCAAGGCGGAAAGGACGCTGCCGATTCTGCCACATGGCGCGGGCGCGGCGTGCGCCCCTCCTGGCCCGGCGCGCGCCCCGGAGGATACGGTGTGGCCATGGCCGAGAAGCGCACGCGCATGAGCGGGGTCGCCCGCCGCGAGCAGCTGGTCGCCGTCGGGCGGTCGCTGTTCGCCTCCAAGGGATTCGACTCCACCAGCGTGGAGGAGATCGCCTCGAAGGCGAGCGTCTCCAAACCCGTCGTCTACGAGCATTTCGGCGGCAAGGAGGGCCTCTACGCCGTGGTCGTGGACCGTGAGGTCCAGAACCTGGTGGGCTCCCTCACCCGGTCGCTGACCTCCTCGGAGCATCCGCGCGAGATCCTCGAGAGGGCGACGCTGACGCTGCTCGACTACATCGAGACGAACACCGACGGCTTCCGCGTGCTGGTGCGCGACGCGCCCGACGACCGCACGTCGGGGTCCTTCTCCTCCGTGATCGGGGACGTCGCGGTCCAGGTCGAGCACCTGCTCGCCCGCCAGTTCGAGCACACGAGCATGGACCCGGCCTGGGCGCCGTTGTACGCCCAGATGATGGTCGGGCTGATCGCCCAGGTCGGGCAGTGGTGGCTCGACGAGCGCCGACTCCCCAAGGAGGTCGTGGCCGCCCACTGCGTCAACCTCGCGTGGAACGGGCTGCGCAACCTGCGACCCGACCCCACGCTGCGCACGCGCGAGGGCGGCAAGGGCGCCGATGGGGACGCCCGGGGCTGATCCTTCCGCCTCCGCCCTGTCCACGATCCGGTCAGGGACCTCCGATGTGACCCGGGCGACTAGTCTCTCGCTTGAACTTGACGTTTTCTTGACGTCCATATGACCAGTTCTTCTTGAATACATAAGAATCAACTGACATATGGAGCGGAGGACCCCGTCACCCCGTCCGGGAGGCCGACATGACAGCGACCGAGACCCTGCCCACGACCGGTCGCCGCGCCGTGACAGCGCGGCACGCGCTGGCCGCCCTCCTCTTCGTCGCATGCCTGCTGCCCCTGGCGGGCCCGGTCCCGGCCCATGCGGACGATGGGGAGATCATCAGGGTGACGGTCACCGACGACGGCGCCCCCGTGGAGGGGGCGACCGTCCTCGTCACCGGCGCGTCGGGCGAGTCCCGGGGCACGACGGACGCCCGGGGGCAGGCCGAGGTCGAGGTCGCCGGGGCCGGATCCTTCGAGATCACCGTCGATCCGGCCACCCTCCCCGAGGGGATCGAACCGCCCGCCGAACCGATGACCTACTCCAAGGTCTCCTCGGGGACCTCCTATGCGGCCCTCAAGCTGGGCGCCGAGGCCGCCGGCGCCTCCCCCTCCGGCTCGGAGTCCTCAGGCCCCGCCTCGGCCTCACCGGGCGGAACGGCGGCGGAGACGGCCTCGTCCCCGGACGCGGGCCCCTCCACGGCCGGCACGGACAGCGGCAGCGAGACGGACGAGGCCGGCACCACCGGCTCCTTCGGGCACCAGTTGGCCACCAAGCTGGTTCGCGGCACCGTCTTCGGCCTGATCCTCGCCCTCGCCTCGATCGGCGTGTCCCTGATCTACGGCACGACGGGCCTCAACAACTTCGCCCACGGTGAGCTCGTCACCTTCGGCGGGTTCGTCGCCTACATCGCGATGACGTCGGCCGGCGTGAACGGGTGGGCGGCCCTGGCGCTCGCGCTGATCCTCGGCGGCGCGTTCGGGTGGGTGCAGAACGCGGTCCTGTGGCACCCGTTGCGCCGCAGGCGCGTCGGCCTCATCCAGATCATGATCGTCTCCATCGGCCTCGCCCTCTTCCTCCGCTACCTCTACGCGTTCTTCTTCGGCCCCAACAGGCTGGTCATGCCCCAGTCCTTCGCCGCAGCGGCCCAGCCCCTGGGGGTGTCGGTGAGCTACTGGGACCTCTGGGGCTCCCTCGTCTCGATGGCCCTGCTGGCGCTGGTCGTCTGGATCCTCGAGCGCACGCGACTGGGCAAGTCCGTCCGAGCGGTCGCCGACAACAAGCTGCTGGCCGCCACGACCGGCATCCACGTCGAGCGCGTCATCCGGATCGTGTGGGTGGGCGGCGCGGCTCTGGCGGCCGTGTCGGGCGTCCTCGTCAGCTTCTACCAGACGCTCAGCTTCCAGGCGGGCGCGCAGATCCTCCTGCTGATCTTCGCGGCCGTCACCCTGGGCGGGCTGGGCTCCGCCTATGGGGCGCTGGTGGGATCGCTCCTGCTCAGCTGGTTCATCGAGCTGTCCACCTTCGTCCTGCCCACCTCGATGAAGAACGTGGCGGCGCTCATCGTCATGATCATCATCCTGCTGGTCAGACCCCAGGGGATCCTGGGCCGAGCCCAGAGGGTCGGCTGAGGGGCGCACCCGCGGCCCCCTTCCCCTCCCCCGACACCCGCCGAACCCGGAAAGGCCACACGACAATGGGACACTGGAACTTCCTCCTGGTCGCCGTCGGCGAGCTGTTCACGCCCCAGACCGCCGCCTATGCGCTGGCGACCCTGGGCCTGGCCGTCCATTTCGGCTACACCGGGCTCCTCAACTTCGGCCAGGCCGGGTTCATGGCCGTGGGAGGCTACGCCTTCGCCGTCGCCGCCGTGGCCTTCGGCCTGCCCTTCTGGGCATGTGTCGCGGCCGCCGTCCTCGGGGCCTGCCTGCTCGCGCTGCTGCTGGGGATCCCGACGCTGCGCCTTCGGGCCGACTACCTGTCCATCGTGACCATCGGGACCGCGGAGATCGTCCGCCTGATCGCGCGGTCCCCGGAGCTGGAGCGGTGGACCGGCGGATCGACGGGGATCAACCGCTCGGGCACCGGCTTCTTCGCGATGAACCCTCTGCCCGAGGATCTCTCGTGGACCATGGGCACCATCCGCTACAACGCAGACGCCCTGTGGATCAGGCTGGTCGCGTGGGGCGTCGTCGCCCTCGCGGCGCTGTTCGTCTGGCAGCTCATGCGCTCACCGTGGGGGCGCGTCGTCACCGGCATCCGCGAGAACGAGGACGCCGTGCGGTCGCTGGGCAAGAACGTCTTCGCCTACAAGATGCAGGTCCTCGTCATCGGCGGGGTCCTGGCCGGGATCGGCGCGATCTTCGCGATCATGCCGACCTCCCTGCAGCCCGACAACTACGGCACCCAGACGACGTTCTTCCTATGGGCGATCCTGCTGCTCGGAGGCGCGGCGACCGTCATCGGCCCCGTCGTCGGCTCGATGATCTTCTGGATGCTGCTCGCCCTCACCGACGGCTTCGTCGCCCTGGGAGTCTCCACCGGCGTCCTCCCCTTCACCTCTCTGCAGTCCGGCCAGATCCGCTACATGCTGGTCGGCCTGGCCCTTATGCTCCTGGTGGTCTTCCGCCCCCAGGGCATCTTCGGACGGAAGTCGGAGGTCCTGTTCAATGCCTGAGCCGTACATCCCGGAGCCCCCGGCCGCCTCCGAGCCGCCGGCCGCTGGCGAGGGCGCGGGCGCCGCCGGCGCCCGTCCCCTGCCCGGCCCACTGTGGAAGGACGGGCCCGCCAGACCCGGCTGCGCGAAGGTCGATCCGATCATCACGGCGGACGCGGTGCGCAAGTCCTTCGGCGGCCTCGTCGCCGTCGACGTCGAGCACATCGAGATCCCGCGCCATGCGATCACGGCGCTCATCGGCCCCAACGGAGCCGGCAAGACGACGTTCTTCAACCTGCTGACCGGCTTCGACAAGGCCGACCGCGGCTACTGGGAGTTCGACGGCGCACGGATCTCGGGCGTGCCGGCGTGGAAGGTGGCGCGCCGGGGGCAGGTGCGGACCTTCCAGCTCACCAAGGCCTTCGGCGGCCTGAGCGTCCTCGACTCGATGAAGCTCGGGGCCCGCGGGCAGCTCGGGGAGCGCTTCTGGGCCTCCCTCGTCCCGCCGCTGTGGCGCGCCCAGGAGCAGAGGATCGAGGAGCGCGCCCTCGAGCTGCTCACGCAGTTCACTCTCTATGAGAAACGGAACGACCTGGCCCTGTCCATGTCGGGCGGGCAGCGCAAGCTGCTGGAGATGGCGCGCGCCCTGATGTCCGACCCGCAGCTGGTCATGCTGGACGAGCCGATGGCCGGAGTCAACCCGGCCCTCACCCAGTCGCTCCTGGGGCACATCGTGCGCCTCAAGGAACAGGGGATGACCGTCGTCTTCGTCGAGCACGATATGCACATGGTCCAGGCCATCGCCGACTGGGTCGTCGTCATGGCCCAGGGGAAGGTCGTCGCCGAGGGCGTCCCCGCCGAGGTCATGGCCGATCCCGTCGTCATCGACGCCTACCTGGGCGCCAACATGGACCGCGACCTCCACGAGGTCGTCGAGCAAATCCGCTCCGAGTACGCCGCCACCCACCCCGCCGGAGGCCCCGATGACGCCGAATAGCCACGTCCTGGAGACGACCGACCTGGTCGCCGGTTACATCCCCGAAGTCGACATCCTCAACGGGACGAACACGTACGTCGACCGGGGCGAGCTGGTGGGCATCATCGGCCCGAACGGGGCGGGGAAGTCGACGCTCCTCAAAGCCATCTTCGGCCTGGTGCCCGTCCGGTCGGGAGCCGTCTCCCTCAACGGCGAGGACATCACGGGGCTGCGCGCCAACAGGTTGGTGGCGAAGGGAGTGGGGTTCGTCCCGCAGACGGAGAACGTCTTCGAGTCGCTCACCATCGCAGAGAACCTGGAGATGGGCTGCTACCAGAGACCCGCCCTGCTCGACGAGCGGCTGGAGTTCGTGGTGTCCCTGTTCCCGGAGCTGGGCAGGCGCCTGGGACAGCGTGCCGGTTCCCTGTCCGGCGGGGAGCGCCAGATGGTCGCCATGTCCCGCGCCCTCATGATGGACCCGCATGTGCTGCTGCTCGACGAGCCCTCCGCGGGGCTCTCGCCCGTGCGGCAGGACGAGACCTTCCTCAACGTCGCGCGCATCAACGCGGCGGGGGTCTCGGTGATGATGGTCGAGCAGAACGCCAGGCGGTGCCTGCAGATCTGCGACCGCGCCTACGTCCTGGACATGGGGCGCGACGCCCACGTCGGGCCCGGCCGGGACCTGCTCACCGATCCCGCGGTCATCCGCCTGTACCTGGGCACCCTCGCCGAGGACCACAGGGCCGGCTGAGCGCCGACGAGCGGCCCGGGAGGGGGCGTCCGTGCCGCCTCGCCCCCTCCCGGGCCCGGCCCCGCTGGTGGGCGGGGCCGCCGATCGCTCAGCTCAGCGACCCCTCGACCCCGTCCACCCATTCGGACTCGTTGCCCGAGGTGTACTTGTAGATCGACACCGTGGCCTCCGTGACGTCTCCGGCCGCGTCGAAGGTAACGGGACCGGACTGGCCGTCGTAGTCGACGTCGGTGCCCGCGGCGATGAGGTCCGCGCACTCGGCGAATGCCGTGCACTTCGTGCCGTCCTTGGAGACGGACTCCAGGTTGTCGCGGATCGTCGTCCCGTCCGCGGCCCCGCCCTGCAGGGCCGCCAGGGCGCTGAGGATCACCGCGTCGTAGGACTCCGGCCCGTAGGTGAAGACCTGCAGTTCCTCCCCGCCCTGGGACTTCACCAGGTCCTGGAGGCGGGACTGGAGGTCGTCCGACGCCTTCACGCCCGGGCTGGAGAACTGGGCGCCCGCGATATCGGGCTCATCGCCCGGCTGCATGAGCCCGTAGTTGCCGTCCGTGCCGTAGACGTTCGCGAAGTCGTACCCCTCCGTGGCCAGGTTGGAGAAGATGACCTTCGACTCCTCGAACCCGACGACGACCACCGCGTCCGGCCCGGCGCCCAGGATCTGGCCGACCTCGGAGGTGAAGTTCGACGCCGCCGGATCGTAGGTGATGTTCGCCGCGACGGTGACGCCCGCGGCCTCCAGGGTCTTGGCGATGTTCTCCGACAGCCCGATCCCATAGGGATCGTTCATGTAGAGGATGGCCACGTTGGTCTTGCCGTCCTCGATGATCTTGTTCCCCAGGATCTGCCCCTGGAGGACGTCGGAGGGGGCGGTGCGCCAGTAGAACCCGTCGTCGTCGTAGTCGGTGAAGTCCGGGGACGTGTTGGCCGGAGAGATCTCCACGACCCCGGCCTGCGTGATCTGGTCGATGATCGTCATCGACACTCCCGAGGACGCCGCGCCGATGATCGTCGAGACCCCCTGGGAGAGCAGGGAGGTGGCCGACTGCGTGGCGATGTTCGTCGTCGTGTCCCCGGAGTCGGTGTGCGTCACCTCGACAGTCAGGCCCTTGGCGGCGTCGTTGATCTCCTTCACGGCCAGGTCCACGCCGGCGATCTCGGGCGGGCCCAGGGTCGCGAGAGACCCGGTCTGGGGCAGGATCGTGCCGATCGACAGATCGAGCCCGCCGGAGTCGCCGGCGGCCCCGTCGCCCGAGGCGGCGTCGTCCGACGAGGACGACCCCCCGCTGGCGCAGGCCGCCAGCGCGAGAGCCGCGACCGCGCCGAGGGAAGCGGTTCGCAGGAGGGAGCGCGCCGCGGGGGGACCGAAATGCCGTTGAGTGTTCATGAGGACTCCTGTGGATGGTTGTGGCGGGGAGCCGTGCGGAGACAGGGAACCTCGGAGGCCGTGTCGACCAGCCCGATGTTTGACTGTCTCTTGACTCACACAATATGTAGTCTGTTCCGATCCAACAAGATTCATTGACTATCGTCCACATTGCGGATGAGGCGCGCCGCCCGACGCCCGCGGCAGGCGCCCGCGACTGCCCGCGACAGCGGTTTGTCTCGACATCGAGTATCTTCACTGCATGGGGATCTCGGTCGAGGGCGAGCACGGGGACGAGGTCGACCGCATCGTGGCGGCGTGGCATCTCGAGCGCCCCGACCTGGACACCGCGCCGATGAGCGTCCTCTCCCGCGTCACCCGCCTGGCCAGGCGCCTGGACCTGGAGCGCCGCGCGGCCTTCGCCGACCAGCACCTCGAGCCCTGGCAATTCGACGTGCTCTCCTCCCTGCGGCGGGCGGGAGAGCCCTATGCGCTGACTCCCGGCGCGCTGATGAACGAGCTGATGGTGTCCTCCGGCACCACGACGAACCGCATCGACCGCCTGGAACGGGAGGGGCTCGTGGTCCGCTCCCCCTCGCCGGAGGATCGCCGCACTGTCCTGGTCACGCTCACCGCCGCCGGGAGGACGCGCGTCGACACGGCCCTCATCGCGCTGCTGGAATGCGAGACCCGCCTGCTGTCCCCGCTCACGCCCGAGGAGTCCCACCGCCTGGCCGGCCTGCTGCGGGCCCTGCTGCTCCCCTTCGAGCGGCCGCGGACGGCGGGTCCGCCCCGCGGGTGACTCGGCGCCTACGTGATATATCTGGAGGGTAGGCACTCGAACCGTCCACGCCCCCGACCAGGAAGACGCCGATGACCCTCCCCCCGCCCGATCAGCCCGCCTCCCCCGCGCCCCTTCCCCCGCCTGACGAGGACGCCGCCCTGTCCATGCGTGGCCTGCTCAAGGTCTACGGCAATCTCGTGGCCGTCGCGGACCTCAGCCTCGACATCCCCACCGGTTCGTTCTACGGCATCGTCGGCCCCAACGGCGCCGGCAAGACGACCATGCTCACCATGGCCACCGGCCTGCTGCGCCCGGACCGAGGCACCACGCTGGTCCACGGCGTCGACGTGTGGACGTCCTCCCGCACCGGCCGCGCCCGCGCCCGCCAGCTCCTGGGGGTCATGCCCGACGGGATGCGCCTGCTCGACAAGCTGTCCGGCCCGGACTTCCTCACCCACGTCGCCATGCTCCACGGACTCGACCGCGACACGGCCCGCGAGCGCACGACCGAGCTGATCGGGGCCTTGGACCTCCAGGACGCCGCCCACACCCTCATCGCCGACTACTCCGCCGGAATGGTGAAGAAGGTCGCGCTCGCCTCCGCCCTGATCCACGGGCCCCGCGTCGTCGTGCTGGACGAGCCCTTCGAGTCCGTCGACCCCGTCTCCTCGGCGAACATCCGCCAGATCCTCCAGGACTTCGCGCGCCGGGGCGGCACCGTCATCCTCTCCAGCCATGTCATGGCCACCGTCCAGAAGCTGTGCACCCATGTCGCCGTCATCAACCACGGACGGGTGCTCGTGGCCGGCACCACGGAACAGGTCGCTGCCGGTCAGGACCTCGAGGACCGCTTCACCCAGCTCGTCGGCGGGCGCCACCAGGACGAGGGGCTGTCATGGCTGGGCGACTGATCCGGCTCAAGCTTCGCGTCCTGTGGAACACCATGACCCGGCAGGTCTCCACCACCGTCGGGATCGTGCTGGGCCTGCTGTGGGGCCTGGGCGTCGTCGCCGGGATGGCGGCGGGCGCGATCGCCGGGGTGGTGACGGGCAGCGCCGGCACGACCGGAGCCCTGATGGTGGTGGCCGGCGCGCTCCTGATCGTCGGGTGGGTGGTCGTTCCCGTCCTGTTCGCCAGCATCGACAACACGCTGGATCCGCGCAGATTCGCGCCCCATGTCGCGCCGACCGCGCGCCTGGCTCTCGCCCTGGTGCTGGCGACCGGAGTCGGCGTCGGCGGCGCGCTCTCGACGGTGGGCGCCCTCATCCCCGTCGCGGCATGGGCGGTGGCGGGGGACGCGGGGGCGGCGCTGGCCGCCCTGACCGGCGCGCCCCTCGGACTGCTCGCCGCCTTCACCTGGGCGCGCGTGGGGACCACGTGGCTCGGCGTGCGCCTGACGTCGACGTCGTCGCGGCGCGACCTCCTCAGCATCGTCGCCTTCGCCCTGTTCATGGGCGTCGTCACGCCCATGGGACTGTGGATGCAGGCGCTGGGATCCGAGCTGTCGTCGTCGGCCGTGACCCGCGTCGGGCGGATGGTCGCGTGGACGCCGATGGGCGCGCCCTGGGGTATGGCCCTCTCCGCGCATGAGGGGCAGTGGGGCCAGGTCGCGGCCCAGGCGCTCATCGCGCTCGCGGCGTGCGGGATCGGCCTGGCCGTGTGGCTGCGGGTCCTGCCCTCCGCGATGAGCGGCGTCGCGCGCCGTCTGCCGCCCCGGGTCGACGAGGCCGTCGCCGCCGGCCGCGCTCTCATCGACCCCGACCTGGATGGGGCCGGACGCCGGCGGGGCGGCAGGGACGCCCTCGTCGATTCCCGCCTGCGCGCCGGGGGCGGCGGGGGGCACGGCGAACGCTGGCTCCCCGGCGTCGAGCGCTGGCAGAGGCTGGGCCTGTCCGCGCCGAGCGCCTCCCTGGCTCAGCGCACATCGGTCTACTGGCTGAAGGACCCGCGCCTGTCCACGTCGCTGGCTTCCGGCCTGCTCTTCCCCATTCTCGCGGTCGTCATGTCCCGCGCGGGGCAGGCGGACGGATCCGGCTCGGGAGCCTCGGGCCTGTTCCTGCTGTTCTTCGAGCCCGTCGTGCTCGGGGGAGTCGTCGGGGCGCTCATGCAGTACGACTCGACGGCCGCATGGCTGCCCATCGCCTCCGGGATGCGGGGGAGCCAGGAGAGGCTCGGGCGGCTCGCCGGATCCCTGCCCCTCATGCTGGCGGTCACCATCGGCTCGGCGGCGCTGGCGGGGGTGCTGATCGGCCTGCCGGGGCGCGGGACCCTGCTGCTGAGCGCCGCGATGGTGGTTCTGCTGGCGGCGGCGTGCGCGATCTCCCTGTTCGTCGGGGCGGGCTGGGTGTACCCGGTGCAGCCGCCGGGGACATCGCCGATGTCGACGAAGGGGACGGGCCAGATGACGGTGACGCTCCTCATCCAGTTCCTGGTCTGGATCGGCGGGGCGATCGCCGCCGCGCCCGCCCTCGTGCTGCTCGGCTTCGCGCAGTGGTCGGGATCCGTGCCGACCGCCGTGGCCGTGCCCGGCGCGGCCGTGTGGGCCGTCGTCGTGCTGTGGGCGGGGGTCGCCTCCGCCGGGCGCCTGTGGGACGCGCGATGCGTCGAGGACCTCACCGCGATCCGCTCCTGGCCGGGCCACTGAGGGGCGACGCCCGCCCGGCATCGTGGGATCCGCCTCGGCGCTTCGTCGGGACCGCCGGGCCGGGCCTCACGCCCGCGGCCGGAAGGGCCTCCGGCGGCGGGTCACCGGGCCTGATAGGTCAGGCACTGGGCGGAGTCGGCGCCCACGCGGACGGCCTCGGCAGAGCACTCGAGGTTGTCGTTGAAGACGCAGTCCGCCTTCGAGCAGGCGCCGACGAAGGCCGTCACCCGGTCCAGACCGCCCCGCACCCCCAGGGGGATGAAGGTCGTGCAGGAGGCGGCGGGACCCGAGCCCATCGTGATCGCCGCTGCGGAGCAGGCGTTGTCCTTGTTGTAAGAGCAGACCTCGACCGAGCAGTCGAGGATGCGCGGCATTTCCGTTGCGACTGACATGTGCGTCGTCCTTCCCATTCCGTCGCGGGCCCGGCCCGCGCGCCGAGGATCCGTCGGCTCGGATGCGGCCACCTTCCCCCACTGGTCGAAACGTCGTCCATTGGACCCATGTCTACGCAGGTCAGGGCCTTCTCGTTCCCGGATGTGACCGGCGGCATATCCACAACGCGGGTGTCGTCGATCTGCGGGCATTAGGCAACGGCGATGTCCGCGAATGAGGCGACACGCCGGGTGGCGTCCACTTCCGGATCACCTCGGCCCCGCCGATCGGCCCGATGGCGCCGATCGCCCGTTGACGCCGTCGGCGGGTCCGCGCCGAAGAGGCTCCGGTGCCCCCAGATCAGACTCGGGCCACGATATATTGTGCCCGTCAGCCAATTGGGGCACTAGATCTAGTGGGTGCCATGCGACGAGGGGAGTAGCCATGGCCATCGGGGTCGTCAGTGCAGGAGCGCGGGACCACCGCAGGACCCTCGACGAGGAGCTCGATGCTCTCTCCGGAGCCGGGATGACCGATCCTGCCGCGATGCACCCAACCCCCGACACGGTACCGCCGTCTCTCACCGTGGTGAAACGTGACGGCCGGCTGGTGGCTTTCGACCGCGAGAGGATCGTCGTTGCCATCACCGCTGCCTATCACGATATCAAGCAGAGGGTCACTCCCAAGCGCAGGCAGGTCATTGAGGGCATTGTCGACCAGATCGTGGCTGAGCTCGCGCAGAGGCGGAGCGGTCCCGTGCGCATCGACGAGATCCAGACCCTCGTCGAGCGCTCCCTGGTTGACGCCCACGAGTACGACGCCGCCCAGGCATACACGTCCTACCGGCTCCACCGCGATATCGAGCGGACGAAGGCCGGCGATGTCCGCGAGGCCGTCCTGCGTCTGACGTCTCGGGATGAGTCTCTGGTCAACGAGAATGCGAACAAGGACAGCCGCGTGTTCGCCACTCAGAGGGACTTGTTGGCGGGCTCCGTGTCCAAGGCGACCGCCCTGTCCCAGCTGCCTCCCGACGTCGCGAACGCGCACCTCAAGGGGCAGATCCACTTCCATGATCTGGACTACTCGCCGTTCACGTCGATGACGAACTGCTCTCTGCCCGACTTCGCGGATATGCTCGCCAACGGGTTCGAACTGGGCAACGCGAAGATGGAGTCTCCCCGCTCGATTGGGACTGCCGCCACGCAGATCACGCAGATCATCAAAGATGTCGCGAGCAGCCAGTACGGCGGGCAGACCGTCAACCGGGCCGACGAGCTTCTCGAGCCCTACGCCCGTCTCGACTACGCCAAGCATCTCGACATGGCGCTCATCGTCATCCCCGAGGCCACCGGCGTCCCAGCCGCCGAGAGGATCGTCGCCACGCTCAAGTCGCGCGAGCCGGGGTGGCTGCACATCGAGGACCGTGCTCCGTTGCCCGACGACGAGCCCTTCACCCGGGACGCCCCGCGCCTGGTCCAGCTGCGCGAGATCTACGCCAAGATCCTCACCCGCAAGTCCATCTACGACGCCATGCAGACCCTGGAGTACCAGATCAACTCCAACAGGGTCAGCAGCGGCCAGACCCCCTTCGTCACGGTCGGCTTCGGCCTGGGCACCTCCTGGTTCGCCCGCGAGATCACGCGCGCCATCTTCCTGATCCGGATCCGCGGGCTGGGCCGCGAGCAGCGCACGGCCATCTTCCCGAAGCTCACCTACGCCATCCGCCACGGCGTCAACGCGGACCCCGGGGACCCAAGCTACGACCTCAAGCAGTTGGCGCTGGAGTGCTCCACGAAGCGCATGTACCCCGACGTCCTGTTCTACGAGAACATCGAGAAGATCACCGGCTCCTTCAAGGCCCCCATGGGCTGCCGGTCCTTCCTCCACGCCTGGACGGACCCCGAGACCGGGGAGGACGTGGAGGAGGGGCGCATGAACCTCGGCGTCGTCACCATCGACCTGCCCCGCATCGCGCTCGAGTCCCACGCGGACAAGGACCGCTTCTGGGAGATCTTCGAGGAGCGTGCGGCCCTGGCGCACAAGGCGCTGCGGTTCCGCATCGACCGCTGCAAGCAGACCGAGCCGGTGGCCGCCCCCAGCCTCTACCAGTTCGGCGCCTTCGGGCGGCTCGGGCCCCACGACGACGTCGACCAGCTCTTCAACCGGAAGCGTGCGACGATCAGCCTCGGCTACATCGGCCTGGCCGAGACGGTCGCCGCCTTCTACGGCAAGGACTGGATCCGCGATCACGACTGGGATCCGGAGGGGCGCGAGTTCGCTCTGTCGATCGTGGCCCGCATGCGCGGCCTGTGCCGGGAGTGGGAGGCGGCCGAGGGCTACCACTACTCGGTGTACTCCACGCCCGCGGAGTCCCTCACCGACCGCTTCAACCGCATGGACACCGAGGCCTTCGGCGTCGTCGACGGCATCACCGACCACGACTTCTACACGAACTCCTTCCACTACCCGGTGTGGCTCAAGCCCACCCCGATGGAGAAGCTCGACTACGAGGTCGACTTCCCCCGGTACGCCGCGGGCGGCTTCATCCACTACTGCGAATTCCCCTCCCTGCAGCAGAACAAGAAAGCGCTGGAGGCGGTGTGGGACTACGCCTACCGGATCGGGATCGGCTACCTGGGCACGAACACGCCGATCGACCACTGCTACGCCTGCGGGTTCGAGGGCGACTTCGAGCCCACCGACGACGGGTTCCGCTGCCCCGAGTGCGGCAACAGCGACCCTGACAGATGCGACGTGACGAAGCGGACCTGCGGATACCTGGGCAACCCGGTCCAACGCCCCATGGTCCACGGCCGCCACGAGGAGATCACCCACCGCGCGAAGCACGTGTCCGGCCTGACCGGGCACGTCACCCGGCCCGACGGCACGACCCGCGAGTGGACGACGGGCCAGCCGTCATGATGAGCCCGGACCTCGGCCCAGGCATCCCCTACGCCGGCTCCGCCAACCCCGGGGCCGGCGGCTGGGACGGACGGCGCCTGTCCCAGGGCATGATCGCCGACTACAAGCCCTTCGTCATGACCGACGGGGAGGGCATCCGCTGCTCCCTCTACGTCAGCGGATGCCCCTTCCGGTGCGACGGCTGCTGGAACTCCTCGATCTGGACGTTCCGCGCCGGGCAGCCCTACACCCGCGAACTCGAAGACCGGATCCTCTCCGACCTCGCCCATCCGGCCGTCCAAGGACTCACCCTCCTGGGCGGGGAACCGATGCTCAACACGCCCCTGCTGATCCCACTGGCGCGGCGCGTGCGCGCCGAGTTCGGAGCGACCCGCGACATCTGGTGCTGGACCGGGTACACGTGGGAAGAACTCGCACGCCCCGGAGAGACCCCCGACAAGGCGCGGCTGCTGTCCCTGGTCGACGTCCTCGTCGACGGACGCTACATCAAGGAGCTCGCCGACTCACGCCTCCAGTTCCGCGGATCCTCCAACCAGCGCGTCCTCGACGTGACAGCCAGCCGCCAAGCGGGGCACCCCGTCCCGTGGCCGCGCCTCGACGACCTCACCCGCCACATCCCCGAGATCTACGCCAAGGAACGCCTCGCCGGCGAAGGAGCCGCCTGAGCGGCCGCATGAGCGTCGGTTTCGCCCCACAACCGATGTGCAGAATACTGGACACCCCGAGAAAAGTAAAGTATTCTGTACTTCAGTGGGGAAGTCCAGCAAACCAGACCTCACAGGAGTTCGCATGCTTGCCACGACCACGACCGACGTGGGGACCATCATTGCGGGGGAGCGTCGGGCCCAGGGGCTGACTCAACACGACCTCGCCCAGCGTATGGGCGTTTCCCGCGGTTCCGTCATCGCCTTGGAATCACCCAACGGCAATCCCCGCCTCACTACGCTCCTCAGGGCCGTCAGCGCCCTCGGATTGCGTCTCGGCATCAGCAAGTGACAGCTCATTGGCCGACCTCGAGGAGCTGATGAATCTTGGCGTCCACTGAGGAGGTCCTGGACATCTATATGTCCGGACGCTACGCCGAGACAACAAGGCCTGAGACGGGGAGACATTATGGGCCTCGGAATCACCCTCCCGGCGCTTGCTGTCCGCTCCCGATGTCGAGTGCTCGCGAGCGCCCGTCGAACTGAAAAATCGCCGTCCGATCCGCGTCGTCAAGCGAGAAGGCCAACGGAACCCGGCCCGATGCCCAAGATGGGATGCTCCCATCGAACTGCCGGGACCACTGCGCCCACCCGGGCACGTCCGACTGCCACAGCAGCGTCGCATGCCGCACATCGATTCCGAGCAGGGTCAGGGAGTCCGGGTCGGTCTTCGGCGCAGGGCCGGCGGGCCGCGCCCACGTCGGGTCCTTGTCTTCCGATGACTGAGCATGGCAATCCTGGACCACGACGAGAACCTCATCGGTGGCGATCCACTGCCCACGGTCGTCATGGGCGATGCGGCGTTCGCACACGCCGTCGTCCCCGACGAACCAGGTCTCGCCGGTCGACAGGTCGCGTCCATGCACGCCATCGGGCGTCTGGCTGCGCGCCGTGGCCGCCTCCTGGGCCCCCTCGGGGGGACCGTCGAGCCGGGTGCCCGTCGCCAAGTCGAGCCATTCCGTTGCCTGGCCGGCCGCGACGAGCACATTCCCGTAGGTCTCAAGCTCCGGAGAAGCCTCGCTGTCCGGTGAAGCGTCGATCCCGAGTCTGTCGAATTCGCTCTGGTTGAGCGAAGCGATCACCGTTCCCCGTTGGGAGTCCAGGAGGGCGAGCCGGGAGCGCGTCGGCGCCGATTGCACGAGCAGGACGGCCGTCGTCCCACTGGTTCGGGACCTGATGAGGGAGGGCCGATCCGCCCCCTTCCAGGACATCTCCCACGATGTCCCCTTCTCGGATTCCCCCCGCACGGTGGCCATCTTGATGGGCGAGTCGGTGGCCGACGAGGCCACTGCCGTCACCGCGTCCTCCGATGCGACGTGCCACGTGGTCTGAGTGGCATTGGGGCCCATCACGATCATCACCGGCAGCACCATCACCGACACAGCCAGAGCACCAACGAGGACGACGGGATGACGGACGGAAGCACGGTCACGTCCATCTCGTGGGGGAGGCACCGGCGCGGAGGGGAGAAGGGCAGCGGCGAGGGCAGCGGCGAGGCACAGCGTCGCCATTCCCGCCCATCCCGGGTAAATCGCCCAGCGTTCTCGAAGGGAATGCCAAAACACATACGCCACCCGGATCGCGCCGACGCCGCACATGAGCAGTGTGAGAACCCGGACGACCAGCATCAGGCGGCGCCTGAGAGCGTCCGCCATGCTCACACGGCGGATGCTCCTCATACGGGATACAGCCAACATCAGCGCTCCGCCGATGAAGATCGCCGTCACGATCGGCCACGTCTGTCTCTCCGGGAAATCGCCCCACACCGGATCCGGAAAGCCATCGCGCCGCGGGTCGGAGAACCAGTCGACGGCGGAGCCCATGAAGTAGACGAAGACGCACGATCCCCATAACGCTGCCGATGCGACAACGCGAACGCGGAAGTGGTCGCGACGGCCTCCACCTTCTGCGTTGTCCATGTCCGTCAGCCTCGCGCTGGAAGAGAACAGATGACGTCCTACCTATGCTCAAAATATCATGAGACAGGCTTCATCCAACGATGCTGCGCCCGGATGCACTCCAAGGGCGGGCGTCATGTACACGTCCGGAAAGACGATCACAGCTCGGTGACTCCGGGGCGCCGTCCGGCGGCATTCGAGGTGACCGCCGACCCGTCCCGAGCCGCCTGGCCGCCCTCGCCCCTCCCTGACAACGAGGGCGGCGCGCCCGCACCGTGCCGTCTCCGAGCAGCGCCATCTGGTGGTCCGTGACGCGTTCGAGCAGGTACCGGTCGCGGCTGACGATGAGCATGCCGGGGAAGGAGTCGAGGAGGTCCTCCATCGCCGCGAGCGTGTCGATGTCCAGGTCGTTCGTCGGCCCCGTGAGTGATCGAAAGGAGCGGGGAAATGCCGGATGTGCCTCATGTCCGTGAACAAGACCCCGACATCTCAGCCGTACAGCGAGATGGGCTTCGCCGTCGACCTCGACGTCCTGGGGACGGCTGCGGACGAGAAGGAACAGAACGGCAATCGCGAGCAGTCTCGATACCGGCAGAAACCACACGGCGGAGAGGCTGGTGAGGAGCGCGCCGATGGCTGACCCGATGGTGATGCCGATCTGGACGCCGGTGACGTAGACCGAGGATGCGCGATCCGGGTCACCTGCCGCGATGCGCAGGATGCCGGCTTGGAAGATGAGGCGGGTTGCGGCGAAAGCCGAGCCCCGTACGGCGACGGCGACAGGAACGCCCGCGTAGCTGACGACGGATGGATAGGGAGCAAGGTGAGGGAGAGAGCGGCAGGCGCTGCGGCGAACATCGTCATGGTCACGATCTCTGCTCGCCGTGCGGCGATGTCAAGGTAGCGACCGATAAGGAACGTGCCTGCGGCTCCGGCGACGCCGAAGATCGCGATGGTGACTGCTGCGGGCGCGATGGTCAGCACGAGGACGGTCGCGGTGCCGACGCGCTCACGCGGCACCAGGTTCGCAGCAGCGGGCGCGACCAGTGACCAGACGACACCGTGGGTCAGGGCGGCGACGATCACGGAGCCTCTGGCGAGCAGCCCGACCTGGCTGTCTGCGACGTCGAGGCTGTCAGCGATGTCGTTGAGGAGCCCGACCGGGAAGACCTCGAAGGTGACATAGACGAATGTGGTACCCGCGAGCGCGAACAGCCGGGCCAGGGCCGAAGCATCGACCGTCGCTTGGATGGTGCTGGTCATTGCGGGGCCTCACTCCTTGCCACCGCAGGGCTCGCATGTTCGGCCTGGACGAGGGCGCTGGAGCGACGTCGCGCGGAGTGCACGACCTGTGTGATCAGGAGTGATCCGATGACGCCGAACCCCGCAGCGGCGAGGGTGATCGCGCGGGTGCCGACGCCGTGGGCAAGCAGGATGACCGGTATCCAGGCGGCGACGATTCCGTCGACGTCGGTCAGCAGGGGAACCATGTAGATGATCAGCGTGAACATGCCGCCCGAGCACAGCACGGTGCCACCACGGTGCCGATCGCCTGCCCTGGGGTCGCTCGCCAGTTGATCTGCCGCGCCACGAGAGTGCCGAAGGGGACCCCGAGGATGGTCGCGAGGTTCACGCCCAGCGGCGTGCCCGCGACCGCAGAGCCCTTGCGGCTCCCGGCGGCCATGTTTCCCGCCGTCACGACGCGGACGGCCATGTACGTGCCCTGGATGACGGCGGTGATCATGCGGCCGACAAGCAGCAGTTCGAACGTCGGCGCGAAGGCACACACGATGTCGCCCAGCACAGAGATCAACAGAAACAGCACCAGCAGGTACTTGCGGCGGATGCGGATCGTCACCGCTGTGACGATCGGCCCGCCGACGACCACGGTCAACGCGTAGACGGTGACCAGCAGACCTGCGGTCGGGATCGTTACCGACAAGTCGTGCGACAGTTCCCCGAGCATGCCGCTGGGCGAGAGCTCAGCGGTGCCCACGCAGAAAACGGCCAGGATGAGCACAGCCATCCGGAAGCGCATAGATGTCTTTTCCCCGACAATGCCGGCGTGACCTCTGGTACTCCGCGTCGTCGTGGCCAGGCCGTCAGAAGGCGATCGCCTCGCGGGCGGCGGGAAGCTCGGTGATACCATCGGAGGCCAGGAAATGGCCCGCCTTCGGAACGACGCGCACCGGCGCGCCGAGAAGGTCAGCGAGGCGGTCGGTGAGGGCCGGCGGCACGAACGGGTCGTCGTCAGAGCGGATGACGACGACGCGGCCGATGTGGTCGCTCAGGCCCGTGACGTCGCAGCCGTCCGCGACGTAGGCATCGAGGTCAGGGAGCGCGGGCAACCGATCCACGAAGCCAGACACGAGGACGAGGACGCCCAGACGCCACGGGCCGAGCAGAGACCTCAGGTACCGCAGCACCGTCAGACAGCCCAGACTGTGAGCGATGACGATCGAGTGCTCGTCCGGCGCGCCCAAGGCAGTGCGTACCTCGTCCTCCCACCGCTCGGCGTCGGGCTCCGACGGGTGCGAGAGGACCGGGACCGCGGTCGGAATGCCGTCGGCGCGAAGCTGTTCGGCCAGCCAGCCGAACCAGTGGTCTGCGGGAGTCGCGCCGTAGCCGTGGAAGATGACGGCACGCTGATGCGTTGTTCCAGATGCCATACCACCAGACGGTACGGGCTCACGCTAGCGTGAAGGTCAAGTCGAGCAGGAGGATACGGCGGTGCAGATCGGTGAGCTCGCCAAACGGACCGGGGTCAGCACACGAGCACTACGTCACTACGAGGACACCGGAGTTCTGATTCCCGAGCGCACCACTCACGGATACCGTGTCTACACCGAAGCCGACATCACCCGCGTTGCGCAGATCAAGGCGATGATCTCCGCCGGTTTGGGAACCGCGACCATCAAACGCTATCTCGACTGCGCCCGCGTGGGAGATCACGGCACCTCGCTTGAAATGTGCCCGAACCTGCGAACGGAACTGGACTCGATAGCCGAACGCCTCAGTTCGAAGCAGGCTGAACTTCGCCAGACACAGCAGCGACTCAGCGAACTGGCATCAATCGGCTGATTCACGATCTCTGCCCCGCGACAGTCGAACGAGTCTGCATGCGGACCTCGAACGGGTAACACGTTTGAACCGTCCGGGGTTCGGTGCCGTTGTTATTTGGGTTGCGACACTCGGTGAGGGTCGCGTAGTAGGCGGATTCGAACTCGTTGGGGCTGGCCATGTTGAGGCTACCGTGCAGGCGCTCATTGTTGTACCAATCGACCCACCCGGCGGTGGCGTGCTCGACGTCAGCGATCGTCTTGAAGGGCCCCTCGTGGAAGACCGTGGTGCGCACGCACTCGGCCTTGTACGACCCATTGATAGTTTACATCAAAGCGTTGTCGTAGGCATCCCTGACCGAGCCGATGGAGGGGCTGATCCCGTCCAGGGCCAGTCTCTCGGTGTCGAGGATTGAGGCGTACTGGGCTCCCGCATCCGAGTGCGCTCGTAACTGGCCCGGTCCCACCGCGCGTCCCCCACGCGCCCGTTCCCACAGTGCCATGCGCAGGGGAATCATCACCATGTCCACGCACCTGGTGGTCATGGCATGCCATCCGAGGATCTTGTGGGAGTAGACACCGACGATGAACGCCACGTAGACCCACCCCACCCACGTGCGGACGTCGGTGAAGTCGCCTGCCCAGGTGTAGTTGGGGCAGGGAGCTGTGAAGTCACGATTCAACAGGTCCTTGGCGCGGGGAACGTCCTTGCTGGGGATCGTGGTGCGAGGCTTTCGCGCGCGTCACCCCCCGACAGTCCCAACGCTCGCATCGCGCGGTCAATGGCCCCCCACGACGCTCCCGGGAGGCGTGACGCCGGATGAAGGCGGTCATCTTGCGCCTGCCGTACAAGCCCTCGGGACGAAGCTTGCGTCGCGGGACCCCAGTGGGGGCAACAACCGTTTCCCAGGCGGCTTCACGCACGGCGTCTTGGACCTGAGCGTCAGTGATGGTGC
>JALCNR010000009.1 GCA_022649165.1 Actinomyces sp. | reverse complement strand
CCACCACCACAACACCAGCAGCAGCAAGCCAGCCAAAGACAACCCCAACCAAAAAACAAAAAACAGGCATCAAAAACAAACACGCTATCGAGTTCACAAACAACACCCACACACCAACAACCACAAAAAGGCACTGGAGGCGTCTGCACGTCCGGTCCGGAGCCTGCGCTCCTCACCGGCGGCGAAGAAGAACTTTACGGGGTCCGGGGCGCCCTGTCAAACCAAGGGGGTCCGGACCTCCCCTCACAGGACAGCGCGATGACCCCAAAAGGCTTTCGACCTGCGATTATTCCATGTCTTGCTCGGCCGCTTCGGCTGGAGGACGGGGGGAGGCGCGCCACTGGGGAGGGCCGGCATCCCGCGCGCACGGGCCCGGGGGACGCCGGCTCCGGATGCGGGGGATCTCACTGAGCGCGCACGACCGCGAGGTTCCTCCGCCCCTTGCGCACCAGGGCGACCCCGCCCGCCAGCATGTCCGTCGCCAGAATCGGAGCGTCCTCGTCGGTGACGCGGGCGTTGTTGAGAGACGCGCCGCCCGCAGCGACCGTGCGCCTCGCCGCCGAGCGCCCCTTCTCCAGCCCGGTGGACACCAGCGCGTCGACGATCGTGGACTGCCCCACGCGGATGTCACCCGCGGGAAGGTCCTTCACGGCCGCAAGCAGCGTCTGCCCGTCCACCGCCCGCAGGTCCCCGGCCCCCCACAGGGCGTCGGTGGCGGCGCGCACCCGGGCCAGCTGATCCGCCCCGTGCACCATCTCCGTCACCCGCGCCGCGAGTTCCTTCTGGGCCTCGCGGCGCTGAGGCCGTTCCGCGACCGCGGTCTCCAACTCCGCGATCCTCTCGCGGGACAGGAAGGTGAAGATCTTGAGGAGCTTGACCACATCCGCGTCGGCCGTCTGGAGCCAGAACTGATAGAACGCGTAAGGGCTCATCAGCGATGGGTCGAGCCAGATCGCCCCGCCCTCGGACTTCCCGAACTTCGTCCCGTCCGCCTTCGTGATAATCGGGGTCGTCATCACATGCGTCTCGGCGCCCTCGACCTTGCGGATGAGGTCCACACCGCCCACCATGTTGCCCCACTGGTCGTTGCCCCCGGTCTCCAGGGTGCATCCGAAGCGCCGGTGCAACTCGAGGAAGTCATTGGCCTGGAGGACCTGGTAGCTGAACTCCGTGTAGGACAGTCCCTCGTCGGACTCCAGCCGGCGCGCGACGATGTCCTTCGAGAGCATGGTGCCCACCCGGAAGTACTTGCCGACGTCGCGCAGCAGCGCGACCGCCGACATCTGTCCCGTCCAGTCGAGGTTGTTGACGATGCGCGCCGCGTTGGGGCCCTCGAAGTCGAGGAGCGCCTCGATCTGGCGGCGCAGGTTCCCCGCCCACCCGGCGACGGTCTCGGCGTCCTGGAGCTGGCGCTCACCCGAGGGTCTCGGATCGCCGATCAGGCCCGTCGCCCCTCCCACCAGAGCAAGGGGGCGGTGGCCGGCGCTCTGCAGGTGGCGCATGAGGATCAGCTGGACCAGATGGCCGTGGTGCAGGGACGCCGCCGTGGGGTCGAACCCGCAGTAATAAGTGACCGGTCCCCGAGCCAGGTGCGCGCGCAGCGCATCGATGTCCGTGTGCTGGGCGATGAGGCCCCTCCACTGGAGCTCGTCGAGGAGGTCGGTCACGGTGCTGTCCTTTATGTCGTCGGTGTCATGGCGCCCCGGCGGTCCCGGGGACGCCGCTCAGCTTACCGACCGTCTGCGGGAGCGGCGCCCGCCGCCCACCGTCTGAGGTCCGCGGACACGGCCTCGGCCTCGTCGAGCTGTTCGGCCACCCTCTCAGGCGCGGTCCCGCCGCGTCCACGCCGCGCGCCCACCGACCCCTGGGCGCTGAGCACCTCACGCACCTCGGGGGTGAGCAGGGGCGAGGCCGCCGCCAGCTCCTCGTCATCAAGATCCCACAGCTCGACGCCCCGTTCTTCGGCGGCGCGCACGCAGGCGCCCGAGATCTCGTGGGCCTGCCTGAACGGCACTCCACGCCTCACCAGCCATTCCGCGATGTCGGTGGCCAGCGAGAACCCCTGGGGGGCCCACTCCGCCATCCGATCGAGGTGCAGCGACATGGTGGCGACCATCCCCGCCACCGCGGGGAGGAGCACGCCGAGGGTGTCGACCTGATCGAAGACCGGCTCCTTGTCCTCCTGGAGGTCGCGGTCGTAGGCCAGGGGGATGCCCTTGAGCACGGTGAGCAGAGCGGTGAGGTCCCCGATGAGGCGTCCCGCCTTGCCCCGCCCCAGCTCAGCCACATCCGGGTTCTTCTTCTGGGGCATGATCGAGGACCCGGTGGAGAAGGCGTCGTCGAGGGTGACGTAGCCGAACTCCTTCGTGTTCCAGATGACGATCTCCTCGCACAGGCGCGAGACATCCACCCCGGTCATCGCCATGACGAAGGAGAACTCGGCCACCACGTCGCGCGACGCCGTCGCGTCGATGGAGTTGGCCGCCGAGTCCCGGAAGCCGAGCTCGCGTGCGACGGACCGGGGATCCATGCCGAGCGTGTTGCCGGCCAGCGCCCCGGATCCGTAGGGCGAGACCGCCGCCCGGCGGTCCCAGTCGCGCAGGCGGTCGACGTCGCGCAGCAGGGGCCAGACGTGGGCTGCGAGATGGTGGGCGACGAGCACCGGCTGCGCGTGCTGCATGTGAGTGCGCCCGGCCATCACCGACTCCCCCGCTCCCCGCGCCTGGGCGAGCAGGGCGTCCGCGGTGTCCAGGATCAGGCCCGCGAGATGCCGGGCCTCCTCGCGCAGGTACATGCGGATCAGGGTCGCGATCTGATCGTTGCGGGAGCGCCCGGCGCGGAGTTTGCCCCCCAGGTGCTCGCCGGCGCGTTCCAGCAGCCCGCGTTCCAGGGCGGTGTGGACGTCCTCGTCCCCGGGTCCGGGGAGGAAAGCGCCCGAGGCGACGTCCGCGTCGAGCCGGTCCAGCGCGGCGTGCATCGCGGCGAGCTCCTCATCGGTGAGCAGGCCGGCGGCGTGGAGCGCATTCGCATGCGCGTGGGACCCGCGGATGTCGACGTGGGCGAGCCGCCAGTCGAACTGCGTCGACACCGACAGCGCGGCCAGCGCCCGCGAGGGACCGCCGGTGAACCGGCCTCCCCACAGGCTGATCGGGGTGTCGGCGCGGGCGGTCTCCTCTGGCTCAGACATGCCCCGATGATGCCCCGATCGGGACCCGGCACGCCAGCGTGCCCACGGATCGGCGCTAGTCTGTCCCTGATCCGAGGGAAGGCAGCGCCATGACCGATCCGCACGTCGACTCCGAGATCGGGCGCCTCCGCCAGGTCATCGTCCACCGTCCCGGACGCGAGATCGAACGGCTGACCCCCTCGAACCATCAGGAGCTGCTCTTCGACGACCTCCTGGATCCGGGGCGGGCCCGCGCGGAGCACGACGAGTTCACCGCCGTCATGGAGGAGCGCGGCATCGAGGTCCTCCCCCTGCGCGCCCTCCTCGCGCAGACGCTCGCGGTCCCCGACGCCCGGGCGGCCGTCTTGGACCGCACCCTCAACGAGAGGCGCCTGGGGCCCGTGCTCACACCGGCGCTGCGTGAATGGACGGCGGGTCTGGACGTCGACCGGCTGGCGAGCCTGTGCCTGGAGGGGCTCACCGTCGAGGAGTGGAAGGCGCAGTCCCCGGTCCGCTCCCTGGTCACCCGCACGCTGGAGGATGAGGACTTCCTCATCCGCCCGCTGCCGAACCATCTCTTCGCCCGCGACGCCTCCGCGTGGATCTACGGCGGGGCGGCCGTCAACTCGATGAGCAGCCTGGCGCGCCAGCGGGAGTCGCTGCACTACTCGGCGATCTACCAGTGGCACCCGCGTTTCGCCGGGGCCCGCTTCCACACGTGGTCGACCGGGACCTCCGGGGCGATCCGTTCCGCGGAGGGCGGTGACGCCCTGGTGCTGGGCGACGGCGTCGTGGCCTTCGGCGTCTCGGAGCGCACGACGCCGCAGGGCGTCGAAAGGCTCTCCCTCAAGCTGTTCCGCGCCGGTCAGGCGCACACCGTCCTCGCCGTCGTCCTTCCCCAGACGCGGGCCTTCATGCACCTGGACACCGTGCTCACCCAGGTGGACCGCGATGCTTTCCTCCTCTACCCCCGGCTCGGCGCCGTGCGCACGATGGTCCTCACACAGCGCGACGACCATCTGGTCATCGACGACTCCGGAACGGACCTGGTGGCGGCCCTCAGGCGCGTCCTCGACCGCCCCATCCGCGTGATCTCACCCCGCGGAGCTTTCTCCGACATCGATCGCGAGCAGTGGAACGACGGCTGCAACGCGCTTGCCCTGGCTCCCGGCCGAGTCGTCGTCTACGACCGGTCCCCCCTCTCCAACGAGGCGTTGCGCCACGCGGGCATCGAGGTCATCGAGGTGCACGGGGCGGAGCTCGGCCGCGGGCGCGGCGGCCCCCGGTGCATGACATGCCCGGTCTTGCGCGATCCCATCGCCCCGTGAGGATCCGGGTCCGGCGAGGGCGACGGCGCCGGCCCAGCGGGCGCGCCGAGGCATCGGGACGCCGCCCTCGCCGCAGACGGGGTCAGACGCTCACAGCGCTCCCTCCCCCACCTCCAGGCCCTTGCCGAAACGGACGTCGCGCGCGGTGGCCAGCTTCGACGTCATGCCGTAGATCTCGATGAATCCGCGGGAGTGGGACTGGTCGAAGGAGTCGCCCGTCTCGTAGGTCGCGAGGTTGAAGTCGTAGAGCGAGGCGTCGGAGCGGCGCCCCGTCACCGTCGCGCGGCCCCCGTGCAGGCTCATGCGGATCTCGCCGGAGACGTACTCCTGCGTCGACTCGATGAAGGTGTCGAGGGACTTCTTCAACGGGGAGAACCACTGCGCGTCGTAGACCAGCTCACCCCAGCGCTCGTCGACCCGGCGCTTGAATCGGGCGAGCTCGCGCTCGACGGTGACGCGCTCGAGCTCCTGGTGGGCCGCGATGAGGGCGACAGCGCCCGGGGCCTCGTAGACCTCGCGGGACTTGATGCCGACCAGGCGGTCCTCGACGATGTCGATGCGGCCGATGCCCTGGGCCCCGGCGCGCCGGTTCATCTCCTGGATCGCCTGCAACGGCGTGACCGGGCGGCCGTCGATGGCGACGGGCACGCCCTTCTCGAAGGTGAGGACGACCTCGTCGGGCAGCGGCGGATAGGTGGGATCGTCCGTGTAGTTGTAGACGTCCTTGGTGGGGGCGTTCCACAGGTCCTCGAGGAAGCCGGTCTCGATGGCGCGGCCCCAGACGTTCTGGTCGATGGAGAAAGGGTTGTTCTTCGTCGTCTCGATGGGCAGGTGGTGCCTGTTCGCGTAGTCGATGGCGACGTCGCGGGTGAGCGCGAGGTCGCGCACGGGGGCGATCGTCTTGAGGTCGGGGGCCATCGAGGTGATCGACACCTCGAAACGCACCTGGTCGTTGCCCTTGCCCGTGCATCCGTGGGCGACGGTCGTCGCCCCGAACTGGCGGGCCGCGCGCACAAGATGCTTCGAGATCAGCGGGCGCGAGATCGCGGAGACCAGCGGGTAGGCGCCCTGGTAGAGCGCGTTCGCCTTGAGGGCGGGCATGCAGAAGTCCGCGGCGAACTCCTCCTTGGCGTCGGCGACGTAGGCCTCGACGGCGCCGCAGTCCAGGGCGCGCTGCCGGATGACCTGGAGGTCTTCCCCGCCCTGGCCGACGTCGACGGCCACCGCGATGACCTCCATCCCGGTCTGCTCCCCGATCCAGCCGATCGCGACCGAGGTGTCGAGTCCTCCTGAGTACGCGAGAACCACACGGTCCTTGCCCTGCGTCATCTGTGTCCTCTTCTCCGTGAGTGGATGGATGCCTGTGTCAGTCATGGTCCGCACCGCCGTCCCCGGGGGATCCGGCGGTCCCCGCGTCCGCCAGGCGGAGGAGCCGGTCCCGGACCCCTTCGGCCTCCTGCGCGGTGCGGCACACGAGGAGGATCGTGTCGTCCCCCGCGATCGTGCCGACGATGCCATCCATTCGCACCGCGTCGATGGCCGATCCGAGCAGGTTCGCCGCTCCCACCGGTGTGCGCAGCACCAGGAGATTGCCCGCCACGTCGGTGGCGACGAGGAGTTCCTGGCACCAGTGCACCAGCCGCGCGCCCGCGGCCTCCGCCTCGTGGGTGTGCCCGCCGTCCGCATCGGGCACGGAGTACACCTGGACGCCCGACTGGTTGCGGACTTTGGTGGCCCTCAGCTCCATGAGGTCGCGGGAGAGCGTCGCCTGCGTGGTCTCGATGCCCCGCCGTGCGAGCGCCCTGCGCAGCTCCTCCTGGGAGGCGACCGCCTGCTCCGCGAGGATGTCGACAATGGCGCCGTGCCGCGCGGTGCGGGTCGCCGGGATCGACGGTGTCGTGGTGGTCATCGATGTCCTTCCTGTCGCTGGGCGCTGGCGACGAGCCCCGGCAGCGCCTCGGTGAAGCTGCGCGCCTGAGGGGCCGTGAGCACGAGGGGGGGCGCCAGGCGCAGCGTGGTGGGGGTGGCGGCGTTGAGGATGAAGCCCGCCTCCCTGCCGGCCGAGACCAGGGCGGGGGCGATGGGGGCGGAGAACTCCACACCGATGAGCAGCCCGCGGCCGCGGACCTCGGTGAGGCCCGGCAGATCCAGGTCCCTCAGCTCGGCCCGCCACTGCCGTCCGAGGCGCTCCGCGTGGTCGAGGAGGCCCTCCGACTCGACGGTGTCGAGCACGGCGTTCGCGGCGGCCGCGCACACGGGGTTCCCGCCGAAGGTCGTGCCGTGCATGCCCGGGCCCAGGATGGATCCGGCCGCGCCGATCCCGATGCAGGCGCCGATCGGCATGCCGCCGCCCAAGCCCTTCGCGAGGGTCACGGCATCGGGCACGATGCCGCTGCGGTGGTGGGCCATCCAGTCGCCCGTCCGCCCGAGCCCGCACTGGACCTCGTCGCACACCAGTAGCGCACCCGCCTGGCGGGTGAGCCGGCGCGCCGCGAGGAGGAAGTCGTCGTCGACCTCATGGACGCCGGCCTCCCCCTGCACGGGTTCGACGAAGACGCCGGCGACGTCCTCGCCCATCGCCTGCTCCAGGGCGGCGATGTCCCCGACGGGGATGAACTCCACCCCGGGCATGAGCGGTTCGAAGGGGGCCCGGTAGGCCTGCTTCCAGGTGAGGGCAAGCGCCCCGGTGGACCGTCCGTGGAAGGCGTGCTCGAGGGCGAGGATGCGCGGACGCGGGCGGCCGTCCCCGGCCGTCAGGGCGTTGGCGTGGGCCCGGACCATCTTGAGGGCGCACTCGTTGGACTCGGTGCCCGAGTTCGTCAGGAACACGCGCGATCCCCCGGGCGCTCCGCCGGGCTCGACGATGCGCAGGAGGTGCTCGCCCAACGCCACCTGCGGGGGCGTGGCGAAGAAATTCGAGACGTGTCCGAGCCGTCCCGCCTGGTCCGACACGGCGCGCACGACCGCCGGGTGTGCCTGGCCGAGGAGGTTGACCGCGATCCCGCCCAGCAGGTCGAGGTACTCCCGTCCGTCCGCATCCGTCACGCGGGCGCCCGATCCCTCCACGAGCACCAGTTGGGGCGCCCCGAACGTGTTCATCAGGGCGTCCGCGTAGCGGCTGCCCCATTCCCGTCCATTCATCGGAGCACCTCCGGGAACGCCTCCGCATGCGCCGCCGTGATCATCGTGCCGACCCCGTCGTCCGTGAAGATCTCGAGCAGCATCGAGTGCGGGCGGCGGCCGTCGATGATGTGGACCATCGGGACCCCGCCGTCGAGGGCCGCCAGGGCCGCTCGCATCTTCGGGGCCATCCCCGACTCCACGGAGGGGAGCATCTCGCGCAGCTCCTCGTCGGTGAGACGGGAGATCAGGGTGGAGCGGTCGGGCCAGTTCGCGTAGAGGCCCTCGACGTCGGTGAGCATGAGGAGCTTCTCCGCGCCGAGCGCGCCGGCCAGGGCGCTGGCGGCGAGATCCGCGTTGACGTTGAGGACGCCGCCGGGCTGGTCCTCGTCGGGGGCGACCGAGGAGATCACAGGGATCCGGCCCGCGTCCAGAAGAGAGAGGACGGGCGCGGCGTTGACATGGGTGATCTCGCCCACCAGCCCGACGTCGACGGGCTCGCCGTCCACCCAGGCGGGCGTGCGGCGGGCGCGGAAGAGGCCGGCGTCCTCTCCCGCGAGTCCCATCGCCTGGTAGTCCTCCTGGTTGAGCAGGGAGACGAGCTCGCGCTGGACCTTGCCGAGCAGCACCATCCGGACGATCTCCATGACCTCCTGTGTGGTCACGCGCAGGCCGTGCTCGAAAGGGGCCTCCAGGCCGAGCCGCGCGAGCATCGCGTTGATCTGCGGGCCACCGCCGTGGACGACCACCGGGCGGACGCCCCATTGGTGGAGAAAGAGGACGTCCTGGGCGAAGGCCCTCTTCAGCGACTCGTCGACCATCGCGTTGCCGCCGTACTTGATGACGACGATCTGGCCGGAGTAGCGGCGCAGCCATGGCATCGTCTCCAGGAGGATGCCCGCCTTGTCCTGGGGGCTGATCCGGTCGCTCATGACGAGTACGCGCTGTTCTCGTGGACGTATCCGTGGGTGAGGTCGTTCGTCCACACCGTGGCCCGGGCCTCCCCGGCGTGGAGGTCGACGAGGACGCGGACCTCGCGCGCGGTCATGTCGACGCGTTCGCGGGGTTCGCCCACGCCCTCGTGACGGCACACCATGACGCCGTTGATCGAGACGTCGAGCTGCGAGGGGTCGAAGGGGGCGACCTCGACCGGGACGGTGCCGACCTCCGCGACGACGCGGCCCCAATTCGGGTCGTTGCCGAAGACCGCTGCCTTGAACAGGTTCGACCGGGCGACGGCCCGCGCCACCGCCTCGGCGGCGGCCTCGTCGCTGGCCCCAGCCACCGTGATGGCGATGTCGTGGGTGGCGCCCTCCGCGTCGGCGATGAGCTGGCGGGCGAGACGGGCGCAGATCTCGCGCAGAGCCTCCGTGAAGGCGGCCGGATCCGGCGCCGTCCCGGACGCGCCGGAGGAGAGCAGGATGACCGAGTCGTTCGTCGACATGCAGCCGTCGGAGTCGGTGCGGTTGAAGGTCGTCCGCACAGCCTCCTCCAGAGCGGAAGCGGCCCCGGCATCGTCGAGGACGGCGTCGGTCGTGAGCACGCAGAGCATGGTGGCGAGACCGGGGGCCAGCATCCCGGCGCCCTTCGCCATTCCGCCGATGCTCCACCCGTCGCCGGCCACCGCCGCGGTCTTCGGCACGGTGTCGGTGGTCCGGATCGCGTCGGCGGCCGCCAGAGCGGCCTCGTCACCCTCCTCCAGAGCGGCGGCCGCCTGGTCGATGCCCGGCAGGAGGAGGTCCAGGGGCAGCCTCTGGCCGATGAGCCCCGTCGAGCACACGCCGACCTGCCCGGGCTCCAGGCCGAGCGCCGCGGCGGCGCGCACGGCGGTCGCCTGGGCGTCCCGCGCGCCGAGGCGGCCGGTGCAGGCGTTGGCGCCGCCCGAGTTCAGGACGACGGCTCGCAGGGTCCCCGCTGCCAGGTGGGAACGGGTGAGGGTGACGGGCGCCGCGACGACCCGGTTCGAGGTGAAGACGCCGGCCGACGCCGCGCGCGGCCCACGGTTCACGACGAGGGCGAGGTCGCGCCCCCCATGCTGCTTGAGGCCCGCTTCCACACCGGAGGCGGCGAACCCCCGGGGCGCGGTGACTCCGACGGCGAGGGCGGTCATGGGGCGACTCCGATCATGGGGACGGCCGTGCACTCCGGCAGGCCCAGGGCGAGGTTGGCGGACTGGATCGCGGCGCCGGCCGTGCCCTTGCCGAGGTTGTCGAGGGCGCACAGGGCGGTGAGCGTCCCGCTGCGCCGGTCGACGGCGGCGCAGACCAGCGCGCGGCCGGTGCCGATGACGGGCGCGGTGGCGGGCCACACCCCCGTCGGGAGGACCTCGAGGAGCGGCTCGTCGTCGTAGACGCGGTAGGCGTCGGCGATCGCGTCGGCGTCCGCGCCTGCGGCCAGGGGCGCGACGACGGTCGCGAGGATCCCCCGTGAGACCGGGACCAGGACCGGGGTGAAGGCGACCTGCGGGTCCGTCGCCCCCGAGGTCCGGAGGTTCTGCAGGATCTCCGGGATGTGGCGGTGCGAGCCTCCCACTCCGTAGGGGGCGAGGTTCCCGAGCGCCTCGGAGGCCAGCAGGTGGGGCTTCGCCGCGCGTCCGGCGCCCGAGTAGCCCACGGCGAGCGTGGCGCACGTCGAGGAGGCGTCGACGAGCCCGGCGAGGACTGCGGGCTGGAGCGCCAGGGTGACGGCCGTGACGTTGCACCCGGGGACCGCGACGCGCCTCGTGCGCGCGAGGCCGGCGCGCTGAGCGCGGGCCGTGTCCTCGCCGGCGTGCAGCAGCTCGGGCATGCCGTAGGTCCAAGGAGCGGCGGGCTCCCCGCCGTAGTAGCGTCGCCACTCCTCGGGGTCGGCGAGCCGGTGGTCGGCCGCGAGGTCGATGATCAGGGCGTCGTCGCCCGCGCGCTCGAGCGCCTCGGCGACCTGTGCGGAGTGCCCGTGCGGAAGGGCGAGGAACACGAGGTCGTGCCCGCCCAGGGTCTGCGGGGAGGTCTCTTCGATGACCAGCTCGGCTAGGGGCGCCAGATGGGGATGCACGTCGCCGAGGCGACGGCCCGCGGAGGAGGCCGCCGTGACCGTCGTGACCCGGATGTCCGGATGCGTCGCGAGCAGCCGCAGGACCTCACCGCCCGCGTAGCCTGACGCGCCGGCCACAGCCGCTGTGAATGACATGTGCATAATCATACGGGCACATGCATAGAACGGCGGCGGTGTCCTCCATGTGGACGGATGCGCCCCGGTCAGGCGGCGGGGAGGGTCCTGCGCAGCTCCGCGATGATCGAGTCGGTCCACTCGCCGACGGCCTGCCAGTCACGGAAGTCGCCCTCGACGCCGCCCGCGAGCCGGACGATCGAACGCTCGCGCAGAGACAACAGCTCCGGGTCGTAGCGGCCTGGGAACACCTGGTGGTGCACGACGTGGACCTTGAGGAGGACCGGGCCGATCCGCGAGGGATCCTGGGGGGAGTGCTTCGGAACGCCCGACAGGCCTACCGAGAAGGCCCACACCGGCATCTGCGCCAGCTGGGTCTCGAAGCGCTGGAGGAACGCCGTGGCCCCGGGCATCCACTGGGTCATGTAGACGGCGGACCCGCACACGACCGCGTCGATCCCGTCCAGGGAGACGACGTCCTCCGGGTTCTGGCGGACGACCTCCCACCCGGTCCCGCGCAGCCGCTCGGCGATGGCGTCGGCGATCTCGGCAGTGGCCCCGTGTTTGGAGGATGCGGTGACGAGGATTCTCATATCTCCCAGTGTGGCAGATCCGGGCCCGCGCCGGGGGCATCGAAGGTCCCCATGAGTCGAGCGACACAGGGCGCGCTCGGCGCGGGACCTGGTTCCTCAGGAGCGGAGCTCAGCCCCGAGCAGCTTGCGCGCGCGCTTGACGACGGCGTGGCGCACCTGGGCGGACTCCTCCGCCGTCAACGTGTGGTCGGGGGCGCGCAACCGCAGGGCGAAAGCCAGGGACCGATGTCCCTCCGGCACCTGGTCGCCCTCGTAGATGTCGAAGAGGGTGACGTCCTCCGCCAGCGGCCCCGCCGCCTGGCGGACCACCTGCTCGACGCGGGCCGCCGGGACCCCCCGGTCGACGACCAAGGCGATGTCCTCCTTCGCCAAGGGATACGTGGACACGGGCTTGACCTGCACTGGCTGCTGAGGCATCTGGGCGATGAGGGCGTCGAGATTCAGCTCGAACGCGCAAGAGCGGGCGGGCAGGCCGAAGGCGCGGCACACCTCGGGATGGAGCTCGCCGGCCATGGCGAGGCCGACCAGATCGCGTCCGCGCCGCGCGAACACCCGGGCGGCGCGCCCGGGATGCCACGGCGCCACCTCCGACGGATCGGTCGCGGCGACCGGCATCGGCGGCGCGCCCCGGCCGGTGCGGGCCTCGGCATCGGGCTCCCAGGCGCGGGTGACCTCCACGCGCACGCCCAGGACCGTGGCCGCGCGCCGCACGGCCTCCACCGCATCCGACCAGTCGAACGGCCTCGGGGCGGCGAGGACGCCGGGAGCGGTGGCCGCCCCCGCGAGCACCGCTCCGATATGCCAGGGTTGGGCGGGCACGCCGGCGCGCAGCCCATCCAGCACCTCCTCGCTGGGCCGCCTCTCCGCGGAGGGCAGGCCCGAGGGCCGGGTGCCGTCGGGGTGCGCCACCATACCGGTCTCGAACACCGCGATCGACAGCGCGCCGCGGGAGGCGTTGCGGCCCGCCGTGTCGAGGAGGGTGTCCAAGATGGAGGTGCGCAGCAGGGGCGCGTCCTCGGCCAGGGGGTTGCGCAGGCGCAGAGCCCGGCGGCGGGCGTCGCCCTCGGGCAGGCGCTGCCGATCGTGCGAGTCGGAGACGAACGGGTAGGACTCGACCTCGACCAGCCCCCCCTGGGCGAGCGTGTCGGAGACCTGGCGCCTGGCCCGCTGCGCGCCGGTGAGGCCCCGTCCCGCGGGCGCCGCCGGGAGGAGCGAGGGGATGTTGCCGTAGCCGTCGAGGCGTGCGACCTCCTCCACGAGGTCCGCGGGGCCGACGAGGTCGGGCCGCCAGCTGGGCGCCGTGACCAGCCACTCGGCGTCGGCATCCTCCCCGGCGACCGTGCAGCCGACCATCTGGAGCAGCTCGCGCACGCGCGCCGGCCCGTAGTCCACTCCGGTCAGGCGCCGGGGCTCTCCCACGCGCATCCGCACCGGGGGGTGCGCCCGGACCGTGTCCCAGTCCGAGACGGCGGGGTCGGCCTGGCCGCCCCCGTACTCGACCAGCAGGTCGACGGCGCGCTGGCAGGCGACGGGAGGCAGCAGCGGGTCCGTGCCGCGCTCGAACCGCTTCGAGGCCTCCGACGGCAGCCGGTGGCGCCGGGCGGTGCGCGCGACGGAGACGGCGTCGAAATGCGCCGCCTCCAGCAGGATGTCCGTGGTGGACGGCGACACCTCGGTGGCTGCGCCGCCCATGACGCCCGCCATGCCGATGATCCGCGAGCCGCGGCCGTCCGGGGAGTCCGTGATGAGGAGGTCCTCCGGGTCCAGGGCCCGGTCCACGCCGTCGAGGGTCTCCAGACGCTCGCCGTCCGCCGCCCGGCGCACCATGATCGGCGCGGAGAGCGTCGCCAAGTCGTAGGCGTGCATCGGCTGGCCCAGGTCGAGCATGACGTAATTCGTCACGTCCACCGGCAGGGAGATCGACCGCATCCCGGCCATCTCCAGCCTGTCGCGCATCCACTCGGGAGTGGGGGCGGAGGGATCGACCCCGCGCACGATCCGTGTCACGAAGCGGTCGCAGCCCGCGTGCGCGCGGATCGGCGCGGCGTCGGCGACCTCCACCGGGAACCCGTCGGCCGTGGCCGCGGGGACCGGCTCCGGCAGCGCCGAGGCCAGCCCCGGATCCGTGAACGCCGCGCCCGTGGAGTGGGAGTACTCGCGCGCGACGCCGCGTATCGAGAAGCAGTAGCCCCGGTCGGGGGTGACGTTGATCTCCAGGACCTCCTCGCCCAGGCCGAGGAAGGACACGAGGTCGGCGCCCGGGGCGGGGATCTCGCGGCCGGGGTAGGCGCGGGTGAGCACGACGATGCCCGAGTGGTCGTCGCCGAGCCCCAACTCGCGCGCCGAGCACATCATGCCGTCGGAGACGTGTCCGTAGGTCTTGCGGGCGGCGATGGGGAACGGGCCCGGCAGCACCGCGCCGGGCAGGGAGACGACGACGAGGTCGCCGACCTCGAAGTTGTGGGCGCCGCAGATGATGCCGCGGCTGGGAAGGTCGCTGGGCTCCTTGCCGGTGCCCGGCGCGTCGTTGTGCGCGCCGACGTCGACCCGGCAGTAATTGATGACCTTGCCGTTGTGCTGGGGCTCCTCGTGGCGTGTGAGGACGCGGCCAACGACGAGCGGGCCAGTCACGCGAGCCGGATGGATCGTCTCCTCCTCCAGCCCGACGCGCACCAGCGCGGCGGCGAGATCCTTCGCCGTGGTGCCGGGCGCGACCTCGACGTGGTCGGACAGCCAGGACAGCGGGACCATCGGCATGTCAGTTCCCCCTTCCGGTGAGGCCGAATTGCTCCGAGAAGCGGATGTCGCCCTCGACGATGTCGTGCATGTCGGCGATCCCGTGGCGCAGCATGAGCGTGCGCTCGATCCCCATGCCGAAGGCGAACCCCGAGTAGACGTCCGGGTCGATGCCGCTGGCCCGCAGGACATTCGGGTTGACCATGCCGCATCCACCCCATTCGATCCATCCGGCGCCCCCCTTCTTCTGGGGGAACCACAGGTCCATCTCCGCGCTGGGCTCGGTGAAGGGGAAGAACGAGGGCCGCAGGCGCGTGCGGGCCTCCGGCCCGAACATTGCGCGGGCGAAGTGGTCGAGTGTGCCCTTGAGGTGCGCCATCGTCAGGCCGCGGTCCACGGCGAGCCCCTCGCACTGGTGGAACACGGGCGTGTGCGTGGCGTCCAGGGCGTCGGAGCGGAACACCTTGCCCGGGCAGGCCACGTACAGCGGCGCGCCCCGGGAGAGCATCGCGCGGGACTGGACGGGCGAGGTGTGGGTGCGCATCACGAGGTGGCCGTCCTCCTCGTGCTCGCCGCCCGCGCTGCGCCCGTCGACGTAGAGCGTGTCCTGCATCTGGCGCGCGGGGTGGTCGATGTCGAAGTTGAGGGAGTCGAAGTTGAACCACTCGTGCTCGATCTCGGGACCCTCTGCGATCTCCCAGCCCATGGCGATGAAGAAGTCCGCGACCTCCTCCATCAGGGTCTCCAGCGGATGCCGCGCCCCCACCGGCCGGCGCCGCGTGGGAACGGTGACGTCGACGGTCTCCTCCACGAGGGCGCGCGCCTCCCGCTCGGCCTCGAGCACCGCGTGGCGGTCCTCGAGCGCCTCGGCGAGCCGGTGGCGCGCCCCGCCGACCGCGCGCCCGGCCGCCCCGCGGTCCTTCGGGTCGAGCGATCCGATCGCCCGGTTCGCCCGGACCAGGGGCGCGCTGTCCCCCAGCACGCGGGCACGCACCTGCGAGAGGCCGGCCAGGGTCGGCGCGGCGGCGATCGCCGCGAGGGCCTCGTCGACGAGGGCGGTCACGGCGTCCGTGTCCAGCGGGTTGAGCTCGGGGACAGTGTCAGCCATGTCCTGCTTCCTCGGTCGGGAATCGTGTGCGGCGCGCCGGGCGCGCCAGCACCCCATGATAGTGCGTGGCCCGAATGGCACCGATGCGCCATCCACCTGGCAGCCCTGCCCGGCGAGACCGCGCCGCCCGCGTGGGATTCCAGCCGATCATCTAGGCTGTGGGCGCAACCGCGATCTCTCGCACAGGAGCACCGATGCCCGCTACACCCTCACCCCAGCCCACCCGGTCGTCGGCGTCCTCGTCGCCCGCCGACGCCCCCGCCCGCCGCGTCCGCGTCCAGCACCTCGCCCGTGCGAAGCGGGAGGGGCGCCGCCTGACGATGCTCACGGCCTACGACGCGCTGACCGCCCCGATCCTGGAATCGGCGGGAGTGGACATGCTCCTCGTGGGCGACTCGTTGGGCAATGTCGTCCTCGGGCACGGCTCCACCCTGCCTGTCACCCTGGAGGACATGGAACGCGCGACCGGCGCGGTGGCCCGATCGACCTCCCGAGTCCTGGTCGTGGCCGACATGCCCTTCGGGACCTACGAGGCCTCCCCCGAGCAGGCCTTCGCCTCGGCGGTCCGGCTCATGCGGGCGGGGGCCCACGCCGTCAAGCTCGAGGGCGGCGCACCCCGGGCGGCCGCGGTCCGGCTCCTCACCGACGGCGGCATCCCGGTGGTCGGGCACCTGGGCTACACCCCCCAGTCGGAGAACACGATCGGCGGGCCGCGCCTGCGCGGACGCGGAGACCAGGCCCAGCCGATGCTGGACGACGCCCGGGCGCTGGAGGAGGCGGGCGCGGTGGCCGTTGTCCTGGAGATGGTCCCGGCCGACGTCGCCGCACAGGTCACACGCGCTCTGAGTGTCCCCACGATCGGGATCGGCGCGGGACCGGACACCGACGGCCAGGTCCTGGTGTGGGCCGACATGGCGGGGATGACGGCCTGGACCCCGTCCTTCGTCCGCCGTTTCGGAGAGCTCGGCGAGGATCTGAGGCGCGCCGCCTCCAGCTACGTCCGGGCGGTGTCCGAAGGAGCCTTCCCCGCCGAGGAGAACTTCCACCGCCACTGAGGCGACGCCGCCGGCCCCGGGCCCCCGGGGCGATCGCGCCCGCCCGGTCGGTCTAGGGTGGGATCCATGATCGCTGCATCCCCCTTGGCCACCCGCGCCCCCCTGGGCACGGCCATTCCGGGCCGCGTGTCCCCGCGCCGCGCCGTCCCCGAGCACATCGAGCGCCCCGAGTACATGTTCCACGACGGCCCGGAGGTCGTCACCGCCTCCGATGTCAAGGACGCCGACACGGTGGAGCGGATCCGGCGGGCGGGGCGCATCGCCGCTGGGGCCATGGAGGCCGCAGCCGCCGCGATCCGGCCGGGCGTGACCACCGACGAGCTCGACCGCATCGCCCACGAGTACATGATCAGCCATGACGCCTACCCCTCGACCCTGGGCTACATGGGCTACCCGAAGTCGCTGTGCACCTCGGTCAACGAGGTGATCTGCCACGGGATCCCCGACGACCGCCCCCTGGGGGAGGGGGACATCGTCAACCTGGATGTCACCGCATACAAGGACGGCGTGCACGGCGACACCAACGCCACCTACGAGGTCGGGGCCGTCGATCCCGAGTCGCATCTGCTCATCGAGCGCACCCGGGAGTCGATGATGCGCGGCATCCGGGCCTGCCGCCCCGGCCGGCAGATCAACGTCATCGGCCGCGTCATCGAGTCCTACGCCAAGCGCTTCGAGTACGGCGTCATCCGCGACTACACCGGGCACGGTGTGGGGGAGGCCTTCCACTCCGGGCTCATCGTCCCCCACTACGACGCGGCTCCGCTGTACTCGACCGTCATGGAGCCGGGCATGGTGTTCACCGTGGAACCCATGCTCACCTTGGGAACGGTCGAGTGGGAGCAGTGGGACGACGGCTGGACCGTCGTCACCGCGGACCGCTCGCGCACCGCCCAGTTCGAGCACACGATCGTCGTCACCGAGGACGGGCCGGAGATCCTCACCCTGCCCTGACGCGGCCCGGACGGCCGGGCCGCGGGCCCGCCCGCTGGGCTACGCTAGGCGCGCACACGCAACGAGCTGCGATTCAGGGAGGAACCATGGCGGCGCACGCCTGCGGGATCGACATCGGCGGATCGGGTGTCAAGGGCGCCCTCGTCGACCTCGGCACCGGTGAGTTCGTCAGCGACCGGGTCCGTCTGGACACCCCGACGCCCTCGACCCCCAACGCGGTCGCCGAGGCCTGCCGGGAGATCCTCGACCGCCTGGGGGCGAGATCGGACGTCCCGGTGGGCGTCACCTTCCCGGCCCCGATTATCCACGGCGTCGTGGCCTTCATCGCGAACCTTGACAAGTCCTGGACCGGGGTCGACGTCAACGCGCTCATGCTCCGCCACCTCGGGCGTCCCGTCACCGCGCTCAACGACGCCGACGCCGCGGGCCTGGCCGAGGTCGCCTTCGGCGCCGCGAAGGGCGTCTCCGGCGAGGTGGTCGTCACCACGCAGGGCACCGGCATCGGCTCGGCCATCATCGTCGACGGCGTCCTGGTGCCCAACACGGAGCTCGGGCACCTTGAGCTGGACGGCCATGACGCGGAGTCCCAGGCCTCGGCCGGGCAGAAGACGCTCCAGGGCCTGTCCTGGGAGGAGTGGGCCGGCCGTCTCCAGCGCTACTACTCCCACCTCGAGATGCTGTTCTCCCCCGACCTGTTCGTCGTCGGCGGCGGCGTGTCCGCCAATCACGAGAAGTGGATGCCTCTCCTGCGCCTGAGGACCCCGATGGTGCCCGCCCGGCTTCTCAACACGGCCGGCATCGTCGGGGCCGCCTACGAGGCGGCGCGCCGGACCCGATGACCGACCGGTTCGCCCCCGGCTCGTCCGAGGACCCCTCTGAGGACTGGACGGGGGAGCCGGACACGCCCGGCGCGCCTCCCCTCCCCGCGGCACCGGACCTCTCCGACGCCGCCCGGGCTTACCCGCAATTCGCTCCCGGCGCGGACGGCCGCACGCCCGCGCCCGCCTCCCCGCGGTCCCCCAGGAGACGCCGGACCCGCCGGACGGGAACGCCGAGCCGGGGGTCCGCCCCGCAGTCCCCGACCGGCCGCGCGAGGCGGAGCTCCCCCCGGGTCACAGCCGTGTCCATCGCCCTGTTCGCCGTCATCATGGCGGCCGCCCTCCTCCTGTCCTGGTGCTCGCGCTCCGGCACCGGAGCCGACGAGGACGCCGCGCCCTCGCACCCGGCCTCTCCTGCCCGCGGAGCGGCGCGGTCCATCGATCCCTCGGCCGCCCCCTCGCCGTCCGCCCTGAGGGGCAGCGTGTCCGCGGGGCAGAGCGCCCCGGAGCTCCTCGGCTCCGGCCAGCCCGAGCCCGGAGCGGGGTTCTCCCCCGGCGCCCCCGCGAGCGCCCGCCAGTGGACCGTGCGGCTCCCCGACTACTACCAGGGCCAATACTCCGACCTCGTGCTCTCCCCGCTCACGAGCGGCGGCGACGCGGTGGACTCGTGGATGGAGGACGAGCTGTACGCCGACGAGGCCTGGATGCTCGTCCGCGTCCACGTCATCCCCCACGGGTACGGCGCCGACGACTATGCCCAGCGCGCCGACCTGCGTCTGCAGGGCCGATCCGGGCGCTGGTACCTCGGCCAGACGCTCGACTTCGCGGAGTCCACGGCGGAGCGCGACGACGACTACGTGTTCGCGCTCCCCCGGTGGGACATCCCCCTGGATCCCGTCGTCGAGGTCTCGCCCTCCGGGAGCTACGGGGGGTCCTCCCCCGTCTACATGGACGTCGGGTGAGGTCGCGCTGCGAGGCGGGGCGCGGATGAGCCGATCTGTACGCCGGGTTCTGTACCGCGGCCCGTTGCCGGGCTCGCGGCGGCGACCATCCATCTAGGACCTGCGTTGCCGCAGGCCTCCAGCAACCTACCCGCAGGCATTGGACGGGCCGCCCGTATTCGCCTGCTGCTTGGTCTTGCTCCGGGTGGGGTTTGCCGAGCCGGTACGGTCGCCCGCGCCGCTGGTGGGCTCTTGCCCCACCGTTTCACCCTTACCGGCGCCTGACGGCCCCGGCGGTCTGTTCTCTGTGGCACTGTCCCGCGGGTCACCCCGGGTGGCTGTTGGCCACCACCCTGCCCGATGGAGCCCGGACGTTCCTCACGGGGCCCTCAGGCCCCCCGCGGCCGCCCGACCGACTCATCCGCAGGGGCGAGTCTACCCGCTCAGCGGGATGCCCCGGTGCGCACGACCAGCTGACCGGTCTCCTCCGCCCAGTAGACCTCGTCGTCGGGGATGCGCGCGATGACGCCCAGCTCGGCGGGCGCCAGATCGGTCGCGGCGCCCATGGCGACGCCCTCGCGCACCTCGATGACCGCGAGGGTGCCGTTGCGCGACCGCGACCTCTCGTACTCGGCCAGCAGGTCCTCCGGCACGCGCTCAGCGAGCTCCCGGCGCTCGGCCATGATCCGGCGGAGCTCTGCCTCGACGCCGCTCATGTCCTCGCTGAACTGCGCGCGAGTCGCCTCGACGTCGGCGGCGATGGCCGCGGCCTCGTCCCGCATGGCGCGCTCGGCCCCCTCCGCGGCCTCCAGCCGCTCCTCGGCGTCCAGCTGCGCGTCCTCGAGGTCCGAGATGCGCTGGTCCATCCGCGCGATCTCGTGCTCCATGGCGCTCATGTCGCGCAGCGGCACCTCCCCCCGATCCAGCCTGCCCTGCTGGGTCGCCCGGCGCGTGCGGACCTTGTCCACCTCCGTCTCCAGCTTCTCCGACTCGCGTCGGATGTCGGAGATCACAGCCGTCTGGGTGACGGCCGCCCGCCGGAGGTCGTCGGCCCTCCCGGCGAGCTCCTTGAGGGTGGCGTGGGCGGGATGGGAGTCCCTCTGGTGGCGGAGCCGCGACTCTTGCTGGTCGAGCTTCTGGAGGTCGAGCAGGAGCAGTTGGTCCTCGTGCGCAGCTTTCACCGACGTCCTCCCCTGGATCCTGTGATGGTGCCGTGCGTGCTGCCCCTATCGTAGGGACTCCTCCGGCGCCGCCGTGCACCGACCGGGGCGGCGGGCCGAGCCGCCCTCGCAGGTCCGCCCCGGCTACAGTGGGCCCCATGGCCACCGACTCTCCCGCCTTCCGCCGGCTGTGGATCGGCACGTTCCCGGTCGCCGGCATCGGGACGCCGGCCGGGAGGGGCGAGGGGATCTGGTGCACCAAGATCGACCTGGCCTCCGGGCGCCTCTCCCCCGCGGTCCAGGCGTGCCGGACGCCGGCCCCCTCGTTCCTCGTCCGCGTGCCCAGCCGCGACGTGCTCCACGCGACGGGTGAGGCCTCGCCCGAGGGGGTGGTGACCACCTGGGCCGTCGAGGGCGACGCGCTGCGGCCCCTGTCCTCGATCCCCTCCCTGGGGGACTCCCCCACCCACGTCGCCGTCGCCCGCGGGCTGCTCCTCGCCTGCAACTACGGGGACGGGACGGTCCTCGCGGCGGGACTGGACGAGGGCGGCCTGCCCCGGCGGCCCTCCCATGCGCTGCGCCACGGCGGGGGCGGCCCCGTGCTGGGCCGTCAGGAGCGCTCGCACGCCCATTCGGCGACGTTCACGCCCGATGGCGCCACGGCCCTCGTCTGCGACCTGGGAACCGACGAGCTGCGGAGGCTCCGTTTGGGGCCCCCGGCGAGTCCGGGCGCACGCGAGGACGGCGTGGCCTTCCGCTTCCGCCCGGGCTCCGGGCCCCGCCACGCCGCGTTCCGGCGGGGCGGGCGCGTCCTGGACGTCGTCACGGAGCTCTCGGCGGAGCTCGTCACGCTGACCTGGGACGGCGGGTCAGCCGCCGAGACGGCCCGGCGCCCCGCCCAGGTGACGACCCTGGGTCAGGAGGACCTGCCCTCCCATGTCACGCCCTCCGCGGACGGGAGGCTGCTCTACGTCGGCAACAGGGGACCGGGAACGATCTCCGTGTTCGCGCTGCCGGATCCGGCCGGCTCCGCCGCCCTCGCCGGCCCCGCGCCCCTGGGCGAGGTCCCGGCCGGGTCGGCGTGGCCGCGGCACCTGGCGGTCGTCCCCGGTCGCGGCGGGCGCGAGTTCATCGTCGTCGCCGGGGAGCAAGCGGGGCGCCTCCACGTCCTGGCGCGCGACGCCGCGGAGACGCTGCCGCGCCTGCTTCCCGAGGAGTTCGGGACATCGGTGCCCTCCCCCGCTTTCGTGCTGCCCGGGTGAGGGAGCGGGCCTCGCCGTCAGCACTCGAATTAGATAACATGGCGATGCCGAAATCCAGGAGGAGCCATGTCCACCCATCGTGTCGTCATCATCGGATCCGGGTTCGGCGGGCTGTTCGCCGCCCGCGCCCTTGCCCGGGCCGATGTCGAGGTCACGCTCATCGCGCGCACCGGCCACCATCTGTTCCAGCCCCTGCTCTACCAGGTGGCCACCGGCATCCTCTCCGAGGGCGAGATCGCCCCGACCACCCGCGAGATCCTGCGCTCCCAGTCCAACGCCCGCGTGCTGCTCGGACTGGTCGAGGACATCGATCCGCAGCGCCGCCTCGTGCGCTGGCGCACCCACAACCGCCTCGAGACCACCCCCTACGACTCGCTCATCGTGGCGGCCGGCGCCGGCCAGTCCTACTTCGGCAACGACCGCTTCGCCACCTTCGCGCCGGGCATGAAGACCATTGACGACGCCCTGGAGCTGAGGGCCCGCATCTTCGGAGCCTTCGAGCTCGCCGAGCTGGAGACCGATCCCGCGCGCGTCGCCCAGCTGCTCACCTTCGTCGTGGTCGGAGCGGGACCCACCGGCGTGGAGATGGCGGGTCAGATCCGCGAACTCGCCTCGAAGACGCTGCGCCACGAGTTCCGCTCCATCGACCCCTCGACGGCCCGCGTCATCCTGGTCGACGGGGCGGACCATCCCCTGCCCGTCTTCGGGGAGAAGCTCGGGGAGCGCACCCAGCGCACCCTGGAGGGGCTCGGCGTGGAGGTGCGTGCGAACACGATCGTCACGGACGTCGACGAGGCGTCGGTGACCGTGCGCGGGGCAGGCGGCGTCGAGGAGACGATCCCCTCGGCGTGCAAGGTCTGGGCGGCGGGCGTCCAGGGATCGCCCCTGGGGCGGGTCCTGGCGGAGCGCGCGGGCGCGCCGCTGGACCGCTCCGGCCGTGTCGTCGTCGACGAGGGCCTCACGGTCCCCGGCCATCCGGAGATCTTCGTCATCGGGGACCTCATGTCCGTGCCGGGGGTGCCCGGCGTCGCCCAAGGCGCCATCCAATCCGCTCGTTTCGCGGCCGACGTCATCGCGGCCCGGGTCCAGGGCCGTCCGCCGCGCCGCACGCGGTTCTCCTACCATGACAAGGGCTCGATGGCGACCATCGCCCGCTTCAACGCGGTCGTCTCCATGGGGCGGGTGAGCTTCGGCGGGTTCCCCGCCTGGTTCGCGTGGTGTTTCCTGCACCTGCTCTACATCGTCGGCTTCAAGGCCCGCATCAACACGCTCCTCCACTGGCTCATCAGCTTCGCCTCCACGAGGCGCTCCGAGCGCACGACGACGAACCAGCAGATGGTCGGCCGCCTGGCGCTGGAGCGCCTCGGAGCGGGCTCCTCGGGCCGTCTGATCGCCGGGGAGGAGTGAGCCCGGTGCGCGGTCTCAGTTGTCCGAGCGGGAGAACCGGTTGCGCATGCCGTTGCTGGCCGTGACGAGCACGGACCCGAGCAGCGCGTCGGTCTGGGCGCGTACCGTGTCTGCGATCTCCTGGTTCGCGGCGGCCAAACGGGCGCGGAGATCGCCCTCGTCGGCCTCCGCACCCTCCCGGGCGAGACGCGCGTCCGTCGTCCGGAGCAGGGCGTGCCCCGCGGCGAGGGTGCGTTCGCGGTAGCGCTCGACCTCGGGGAGGGTCTCCGCGAAGTGCGCGTCGGCCAGCGCGGCGACGATGCGGCTGGCCCAGTAGAGGTTCTCCGTCGTCACCCGCCCCGTGGTGCCGGCCAGGTAGGCGGGGACCTCGTCGACGTTGGTGTAGAGCGGAATCAGTGTGTTGAACGGGTTGGAGGCGAAGGCCACCCACTGCACGGCACGGGAGCCCTCGGGGCGGTAGGGGCGGATCTGCAGGATGGACAGCTCGGAGTGCCGGTTGATGCCGATGGGGCGCAGCGCGGGGCGCCCGGCGTCGGCGCCCTCGCGCGCGTAGGGGTCATAGGGGGTGCCCTGGTAGTGCGAGCTGAGGACGTCCTTCACGTCCTCGATGGTGAGACGGCGCTCGGGGACGCGCGCCCACGGCAGGTCGTCGGAGAAGGGCGTGTGGCGCGGGCTCGGCCCGTCCCAATCCTCGCTGGCGGGGTTGAGGGCGCGCTGCATGTACCAGGCCCTCGGCGTGTTGTAGACGTGGTCGGCGTCGGAATGAGAGCCAAAGGCCTCGCGCGGGTTGAGGCGGCCGTCCAGGGAGAGGTCGAGGAAGTTGTCCCCGATGAACTCGCGCAGGTCGGAGCTGGCCAGATGCTCCCGCCCTTCCCCCAGCGCGTCGTCCAGGTCGAAGCTGTCGATGCCCAACTGGTTCGGCATCGTGACGTAGCAGTCGTCAGGGACGCGCCGGGCGATCCAGTGGTGGCCGCCGACCGTCTCCAGCCACCAGATCTCGTCGGCGTCGCTGAAGGCGACGCCGTTCATCTCATATGTGCCGTGGCGTTCCAGCAGGGCGCCCAGACGCAGGACGCCCTCGCGCGCGGAGCGGATGTAGGGCAGGACCAGAGTGAGGAAGTCCTCCTCGCCGATGCCGCCGGGCCGCTCGGGAGCGAAGTCCGGATCCTCCGGCGCGCCCTGCGCGGGCCGGCGCTCGACGAGGGGGTCGGCGCCCAGCACGCGCTCGTTCGTGGTGAGGGTCTCGGTGGCGCTCATCGCGACGTTGGCGGCGTTGATGCCGGCCTCGCCCCACACGCCCTCGTCCGGGATCGCGTTGGGCACGGCCGTGTAGCGCAGGGGCTCCTCCGGCAGTTCGACGGTGAGGCGGGAGATGACGGAGGTGTAGGTGCGCGGCTGGTCCCCGGGGTGGACGACGACGACCTTCTTCGGGTTCCACTCGCCGTTGGCCGAGTCCTCATTGCGAGCGACCAGGGGCGATCCGTCCCAGCTCGCCTTCCTGCCCACCAGAATTGTCGTGCAGCCCACAGGTGCCCCCTCGGAATCGTCGGTCGTCGGTACCGCGCCCCATCGTAGGCACGCGGTGGACGAGGGCGGACACCGCGCCCCTGCCCCGGGCGCCCTCACCCGCCAGGCTCCCAGGGTCCGACCCTCACGGTGGAGAGCATTCCGATATCCGGGTCCTCCAGCTGCTCGCGGGCCTCGGCGAACGACGGGTCGCCGTCGGCGCGGGCGCCTGCGAACGGGTCGTCGCCGGGCGGGACGAGGAGCGCCGGGTCCTGATCGCGAGCGAGCTGGACGGCGAAGGCCCGCAGGGCCTCGGACCGCGCGCCGCGGGCGGGGTCGGCCTGGTCATCACGGAGTGCACCGCCGTCGACTGGGAGCACGGACGCTCCAACGACCGCGGTATGGCCCTCACCCACGAGCGCCACGTCGAGGCTCTGTCTCGCCTGGTCGATGGCGTCCACGCCCACGGCGGCAAGCTCGTCGTGCAGATCTACCATCCCGGCCGCCAGGGCATCTCCTTCTTCAACGGCAACGAGCCCGTGCCCGCGCCCTCGCCTATCGAGGACGTCACCGTGCGCCAGCCCGTGCGCGAGATGACGACCCCGGAGGTCGCCGACATGGTCGCCCTGTTCGTCGAGGCCGCCCGGCGCGCCCAGCGCGCCGGCGCCGACGGCGTGGAGGTCCACGGGGCGCACGGGTACCTCATCGACCAGTTCCTCTCCCCCTACTCCAACCATCGCGGCGACATCTGCGGCGGCTCCTTCGAGAACCGCGTGCGCGTCGCCGCACACATCGCGGGTCTCGGGGTCGACGCGCTGGATGTCTCGTGCGGCACCTATGAGACGCAGAACACCGCATGGGAGCCGATCCCCTTCGACCAGGGATGGAAGACCTACTTGGCCAAGGCCGTCAAGGACGCGGTCGACGTGCAGTGGGCGCTCAAGGCGCAGGAGGGCAGGGTCGCCCAGATCCGCAAGCGCATCTCCTGCCTGTACTGCTGGAGACGCGGGCCGGCGCGTGGCCGTGGTCGGCCGGGGCCCCGCCGGCCTGGAGGCGGCGCGCGTGCTGGCCGACCTCGGCACGGTCGCGGACCTCGATCCCTATGCCGTGATGATCGCCGAGGGGGGCCAGCCCGTGCGCCCCTCCTCCATCCCGGGGATCGGGCAGGACAACGTCCACGACCCGATCGAGGTCCTGTCCGGTCGGGCCCGGATCGGGGAGGGCGCGAAGGTCGTCGTGGTCGGCTCCGGCATGACCGGACTGGAGACCGCGCAGTACCTGGCGGCACAGGGCTCCCGGGTCTCCGTCTTCGAGATGGCCGAGGAGATCGGGCCCCGCCAGTATCCAGAACCTGGTGGATGTGCTCGGGCGCCTGCGAGGGTTCGGCGTGCCCCTGAACCCCGGCCATCGTCTGGTCGCCGTCGAGGGCGGCACCGTGCGCTTCGAGCACGACGGCGCGCCAGGGTCCTCGGCGACTCGGCGACGACCGGCCGGATCCGGCAAGCCGTGGAATCCGGGTACCGCGCCGCGCGCGACCTGGCCTGGGCGCAGGCGGGCCGGAGCCGGGATGCGCACGCGCGCTCACCGTGCGGTGTCAGCGGGACCCGCCCCATCCCCTCGCGGGCTGCAGGGGGACGACGAGACGGGCGACCGTGCGGCGGCCCCTCTCCACATGGGCGCGCGCCTCGCCGCCCAGGCGCGATGCGGCGGTCAGGGGCGGTAGCCCCGGATCGTAGGCAGGCGCGACCGCGGTTGCGTAGGCTGGTTCCCGTGCCGACCAAGGTGTCCGTCTCCCCCGACCAGGTCGCTGCCGTTCTCGCCCCGCTCGGCGAGTTGCGGGGCATGGCGCCGCTCTCCGGCGGGATGTTCGCCTCGGCCTATCGGGTCTGTCTCGCCACCGGGAGCGGTGAGACTGCTGACGTGTTCCTCAAGGTGACCGATTCCGACTGGACCCGCTTCCTGACCTACGAGCGGGGGCTTCCCGGCACCGAGGCCCGCATCGACCGCGACCTCGCCGGGTCGGGCGCGCCGGTTCCCCGGGTACTGCTGGAGGATCGAAGCCGGAGGCACCTCCCCGGGGACGCCGTGGCCACCACCTTCATCCCCGGCGCCATGTGGCAGGGCCTCGACCTTCCCCGGCCCGTCCTCCGCGGCGTGAGGCGCGAACTCGGCGCCGTGATGGCCGCCGTCCACCGGGTCGGAGGCCCCTGTTTCGGATACCCCGCCCCCGAGGCCGGGCTCGCCGCCGACACCTGGCCCGAGGCCTTCTCCCGCATGGTCGAGGCGGTCCTCGACGACGCCGAGCGCTGGGACGTCAACCTTCCCGCCGGCCGTGTCCGCCGTGTCGTCGACCGCCACGAGGACGCCCTCGCCGCGGTCACCGCCCCCGTCGTGGTGCACCACGATCTCTGGCCGGGCAATGTGTTGCTGGACGCCGACCACCACATCGCGGGGATCACCGACACCGAACGCGCCCTGTGGGGCGACCCCCTGCTCGACCTCGTCGGACACGACCAGTTCGGCACGTTCGACGTGGACGCCGACCTCCTCGCCGGCGACGCCGCCGCCGGGGGCGGACTCGCCGTCGACCTGGCCTCCACCACCGGCTCCACCCGGTTCGCCCTGGGACGGCTCTACTACAGCCTCATCCTCGCCACCGAGGTCACCGTGCGCGGCTACACGGGGCCTTCCGCCGACCGGCACGAGTCCACGGCCCGCCGCAACCTCGCGCTCGCCCTCGCCCGGCTGGAGGCGTCATGACCCCGCCGGCCGCGGGCGCCTCGGTCGTGACGGCGCTCGGCGGCGTGGTCCTCGACGGGCGGCAGCCTAACTGGACCCGGAGCGGAACCGCTTCCCCGACGCACGGGCCTGCGCGCACCGGTGGTGGGCTTTTCTCGACACGTGTCCAATCCGAGGACGCGCGTCAAAACGCTCATCTCACGTCTTCTCACGGGTTCCCGGAGGTTCGAGAGGACCGCCGAGGCCAACCCGTCGGTCGATCAACGCGGTCCCGTGCAGGGAAGTCCGACGGAACTGCTCGCCGAGCGGTTCAGGATCCACCGGGCGACGTGTATGAGGGATCCCCAAGGCCGCAGGCCCGGAGGCGCGAAACCCGGAGTGGCCAGACGACGCCCGCGCAGGAGCGGCGCGGCTCCATGCAGAAGGCTTCGCACTCCCCCAGGTCGGCCACCGGCTTGGAATCAGCGACGATGGCGTCCGCTCCATTGTGCCTGCATCCGGCGGCGAATTCGCCCACGAAGAAGAGGCCCACGCACCAATTGACGCCATTCAAGTGACAAGTTGAGCGAGAATCGCGAGTTCTTCCATTTATTACGTGGAAGCAGTGGAGCGCTGCGGGAACAGACGACCATGGGTTGAGAAGCTTGTTTCCGCGTGGAATCAAGGGCCTTACGGCGTTGACGACTCCGAACGCGAGGCGGATGACGCCCCGATCGGGGCGTCGACGGAACCAAAGAAACGACCTCGAACACGGCTGACGGCGTGCTGCTTGGGGCGAAGATCGCCGGGCACACCCACCTGAGACACCATCACGACAACGACGCCGCGGCCCCCGAACCCTCGAACGGCGGACCCAGCAAGGCGAATATTCAAGTACTCCGGGACCGACCAAGGGGGTGGACTTGTGGTGGTCGGGCAAGCACAAGCACCACGGCGGCAACATCCAGGTCCTCACAGCGCCGGACGGTTGGCCGTTGTGGGTCTCTCTCCCCCCGGTGCGGCCGGGTCGTCAGCACGACACGTCCGCGGCATGCTCGTACGACGGGGCTGCTGGACTCCTCCCTCCCTCGCCGCGTGGGCGACCGGTGGGCGCCGGGTCCTGGCCGACCTGAGCTACGTCGGCGAGGCCGACCGGCTGACCGTGTCAGCCAAGACCGTCAAGGGCGCCGAACTGTCCGTGGACGCCAAGACCGCGAACCTGCTGCACTCGTGCGTGCGTGCGCGCGATCGGCGAGCGCGGCAACGCGCTGATCACGCATTACAAGGCCGCCCGCCGCGTCACTCTCAGCCCCGAGCACGTCGGTCCCATCACCGCCGCGATCACCGTCCTGCTCCGCACCGAGTACGACCGCACCACCTGATCAGACCCATATTGGGAAAGGCCCACTAAAGAGGCCTGATCGCGAGAAGGTGTGGTGTGTGGATGCGTGGGCAGCGAGCCCGAGGTCAGAGGCTGGCGGCGTCCTCCGATTGGCGCACGACAGTGGCATCCGGGGCACCGAGCATGCTCATGAACCGGCGAATATAGTCGGACATGTCGATGCTGGGGTCGTAGAGCCACTGCGTCTGCAACCCATCAAGGGAGGCGATCAGCAAGGTCGCGCATGTCTCCGGATCGAGGCCCTCACGCAGCCAGCCCGCGTCACGGTAGCGCTCGAAGCTCTCAGTGAGCTCGGCACGCAGGGACTGGTAGCGCTCCGTGAAGTACGCGTGGGCAGCATGCGCCGGATCGCTGGCCTCTGCGGAGAGGCGCGCGTACAGCTGCACGAGTCCAGCCGCCTGGGCGGTATGTGAAACCGAGTCAGCGATGTACTCGAGGGAATCCAGGGCCGTCGCGCCGACGTAGCGCGCGCGGTCGACGTCGTCTCGTCGACGCAGAACCTCCGCGAACAGCTCCTCCTTCGAGCCGAAGTGGTGCAGCAGCCCGTTCTTGGTCAGGCCGACCTCCTCGGCGATCTCGCGGAGCGTGGCATTGGTGTACCCCTTCTCCGCAACGAGGCGCAGCGCGACGGTCAGGATCTCGATCTGCTTCGCGATGCCCTTCGCGTAGTTCCCTCTCCCGGCCATGCGACCAGCGTAACGCAGTACACCGGAAGTCAGCCCAAGTACCGTCGGCTACGTCACCGCGATCACCCAGGCACTGGTGCCGCCCGCCGCCTCTGCTGCTCATCGGCGTGATGTGTACGGACAAAAAGCTGCGGCCTGGTGTTGCTCGTCGCCGCGGACCGCTCGTTGACCGGTGGTCTCACCGTCGTCACGAAGGCGGGAGGCGCGAACTAGTTGTGCAGGCGAGGGCGTGCTGCTGTGCCTCCTGCAGTGATACTCGCAGCATAGACCTGTCGGCCGTGTCGCCACGGTCGCCGCCGCGCTAGACCTCCCAGTGAATACAGGACCAGGGAACAGTATTGGTTGCGCTGAGAAACCAGACCGGGGTACAGTGTTCGGAGGCCGCGCGGTGTCCGGCGTCCTGCCCGCATAAACCGAGTGCTGGGTCTTCCGCACCATGACAAGGGAGTCGTTCACGTGACTGATCCATATCCCGACCAGGTACCGGCCACCTCGGCCGCCGCGCACCGGGTCAACCCATCTGCTGCGTTCGGCGAGGATTCGGTCGCCGCCGCGTCGCCAGCAACCACGACGATCCGCACGCCGGTCCCGGCGAGCTACATCTGGTTCCTGCTGCTGGCGAACTTCGGTGTGTTCATGGCCGTCGTCGCGCCGGTCGGAGTGTCCCTCGCCCTACGGGTCCAGGAGATCGCGCCCGACAACGTCGAGGTTCTCGGCTTCGTGGTCGGTGCTGGTGCGGCCGTCGCCGCGATCTCCCAGCCGCTGGTTGGGATGTGGAGCGACCGCACGCGTTCACACTTGGGGCGGAGGCGGCCGTTCTCGATTGGCGGTGCGCTTCTCGGCTTCCTCGCGTTGGCCTTCATCGCGGGGGCACCGAGCATCCCGCTCCTGGTGGTCGGATGGATGCTCGGACAGCTCGGATGGACGACGGTGACCCTCTCGCTGCTGCTGTCGCAGGCGGACCGCCTCCCCGAGGAACAGCGCGGCAAGGTCGCTGGCCTTAACGGCGTGTGCAGCATGATCGCTTCGGTTGTCGGTGTCACCGTTGCGAGCGCGTTCATCGGCAGCAACTACCTCGTCTTCCTCGTCCCCGGCACCGTGGGTCTAGCCTTCTCGCTTCTCTGGGCGATGCTGATCCCCGAGTCGAGCACGCAGGATGCAGATTTCGGCCCGCGTCCCAAGGTGGGGAAGATCTTCGCGAACATGGTGTTCAAGCCCGCGCAATACCCCGATTTCGCGTGGAACTGGCTCGGACGGCTACTGTTCAACTTCGGCGTGACGTTCGCGACGACGTTCACGACGCTGTTCTTCGCGTCGCGACTCACGACAAGCGGCCAGGTCGCCGACCTCGGCCCGCTGGTCCCGATCATCTCGATCGCCGGTGTGATCGCCACGGCGGGCGGTGCGTTCGGCGGCGGATTCCTTTCCGACAAGCTCAAGCGTCGCCGGATCTTCGTGCTGCTGGCCGGGATCGCGTTCACGGTCGGTGCGCTGATCATGTGCTTCGGCGGCAGCAACCTAGGCGTACTGATCACCGGATCGGTCATCATGCAGCTCGGCCTGGGTGTGTTCTCCGCCGTCGACCAGGCGATCGTGCTCGACGTCCTCCCAGGCGGCGATACCGAGGCCGGGCGCTTCATGGGCATCATCGGCTATTCCACCGCGATCGCCCAGGCGCTGGCGCCGATCATTGCCGTTCCTCTCCTGCTGATCGGCGTCACTGGTACGGACAAGAACTACGGGCTGCTGCTCGTGATCGCCGCAGGGTGCGCGCTCATCGGGGGCCTCATCATCCTGACCAAGGTCCGAGGCACGAAGTAACTCACGGGGTGCCCGCTCCGGGCGGGCACCCCGACGACCCGCACGACACGAGAGAACAACAGAAAGGGAGTGGGGCCGATGCAGGCGACACGGCTGCGAACCGAGTACCTCGCCGACCCCCTCGGTCTCGATATCGAGCGACCTCGGTTTTCGTGGAACTGCATGGGCGGCGCAATGCAGTCTGCGTACAGGGTCGTCGCGACCTGTTCCGGAGTAACTGTGTGGGACAGCGGACGGGTCGATTCCTCCCACATGACGAACATCGAGTATGCGGGTGTGCCCCTGCGCAGCCGCGATCGGATCGAGTGGACCGTTACGCTCTGGGACGAGGCAGGACACCCCGGCGACTCCGTCTCGGGCCGGTTCGAGATGGGACTGCTCGACGCGCGCGACTGGAGCGCTGCGTGGATCGCAGGCGACTACCGTCCGCGCCGCAATACCCGATATCCGGTCGACTACTTCCGGCGCGCATTCGCCACGAGCGGAGCGGTCGCCCGCGCACGGCTCTACGTGACCGCATGCGGGCTGTATGAGGCATGGATCAACGGGCACCGTGTCGGAGAATTCCGCCTCACTCCGGGCAGTACCGACTACCGCTATCGGCTGCAGTATCAGACATACGACGTACTCGACCTGCTCGAACAGGACAACGTGCTCGAGTTCCGCCTCGCCGACGGCTGGTATCGCGGCACGATAGGCCCGTTCGGCGTGAACAACGTGTTCGGGCGCCAGACGAAGATCCGAGCCCAGCTCGAAGTTACATACCAGGACGGCCGAACCGACGTGCTGGGCACAGACCGGTCGTTCTCCTGGTCGAACGACGGCCCCCTCCGATTCGCCGACCTGAAGGATGGCGAGGTCTATGATGCCCGGCTCGTCCCGAGCTTCGCCGGGCAAGCGACGGTGGTCCGGGAGGACCTGGCTCCGACCGCGTCCAACAACGTCGCGGTGCGACAGCACGAGGCGTTCACTCCGACGCTGGTTGTGACGCCGAGCGGACAGCGTGTGCTGGATTTCGGGCAGAACCTCGCCGGCTTCCTCGCCTTCACCGTCCACGCCCGCTCAGGGCAGGTGATCCGCCTGCGGGCCGGCGAGACGCTGGATGAGCACGGCGAGTTCACGCAGGCGAACTTCCAGCTGCAGCGCCCCGTGAGCGACATCGGCCCGGTCGCCTCATTCCGCCTGATCTCCCAGCAGGGCGACAAGATGAAGGCGCCGATGAGGCCGACGCCGCTGCAGGAGGTCGTCTACACCTGCCGGGACGGCGTGAACCAGTACAAGACCGAGTTCGCGGTGTTCGGGTTCCGGTACGCCCTCGTCGAGACCGACGTCGAGTTCGACCCGGGCGACTTCACCGCGATCGCTGTGTATTCCGCAATGGAAGAGACCGGCGAGTTCTCCTGCTCGAATCCGGACGTGAATCGGTTCCTGGAGAACACCCGGTGGAGCATGAAGGGCAACTTCCTGGATGTGCCCACTGACTGCCCCACCCGGGAACGGCTGGGCTGGACCGGTGACGCGCAGGCGTTCTTCGACACCGCCGCCTATCTGATGGACGTGCCCGCGTTCATGCGCAAGTGGCTGCACGACGTGCGAGACGGCGTGCTGAAGTCCGGTAAGCCCGCCGCAGTCGCTCCGTACAACGGGACGGCCCTGATGTACAACGCGACCGGAGGCTCCGTCGGCTGGGGCGACGCGGTCGTTCTGGTCCCGTACCGGCTTTGGAAGCGGTACGGCGACGAGCGCATTCTGCGCGAGTTCTACGACCTGATGCGCGGCTACGCGATGTTCATGATCCGCCACACCGGCCACAGGGATCGCCGTGCTGCGAGGAGCAACCCCCTGAACCGATTCGTGTACGAGAAGGGCGTGCACCTGGGCGAATGGCTCGAACCCGAGCAGTTCCGCGACCCGCTGCCGAACAGCGCCCGCGGCAGCGTGGCACACACCGAGGTGGCCACCGCCTACCTCCACTACACGATGAAGCATCTCGCCGAGATCGCCCAGGTCATCGGCAAGCACGACGACGTGGCGCTCTTCACCGAGTACGCCGACGGCGCCAAACGGGCGTACAACGCCCTGTTCGTCAGCGGCGGGACCATCGACACCGACCGGCAGGCGAAACTCGTCCGTCCCCTCGCGCTCGGGCTGCTCGACGGCGAGACCAAGCGGACTGTGCAGGAGCGGCTGGTGCAAGCGGTCGAGAACTACGGCTACCGCGTGGGCACCGGGTTCTTATCGACCCCCTTCCTGCTGCCCGCGCTCACCGAGGCCGGACGCGCGGACGTCGCCTACCGGGTGCTGCAGAACGACCGGGCGCCGAGCTGGCTCGCGGAGGTTCGCGCCGGAGCGACAACCGTGTGGGAAGACTGGGAAGGCGAAGCCAGCCACAACCACTACGCCCCCGGCGCGGTGTGCCAATGGCTGTTCGACACCGTCGCGGGCATCCGCGTCGCCGGCGAGAACAGGTTCTTCATCGCCCCGGTACCCGGCGGCGGGCTGACCGATGCGCACGCCGAGTACCGCAGCACATATACGGCACGGTGCGCAGCAACTGGACCAAACACGCATCCGGGTTCACGTTTGTCATCGACATCCCGGCCAACACCACCGCCGAGATCCGACTGCCGGACGGCGTACGCCACGAGATCGCTGCCGGCGTCTACGCCTACGAGGCGGCTGCATGACCCGCCCCGCTCGTCGAGCACGACCAGACCGTCACCCCCACCGACCCGATACAGCGACCGCCCCCTATCGGAAGGAACCATCCGCATGACCCTTACCGCCCACAGCTCGATCGGCGACTGGCTCGACGACCCCGCCGGCGGTCCGCTGATCCGGGGCCTGCTTGCCCAGTCGGGTGCGAGCGAAGACAGCCTCGCCCCGGTGCGCGCATTGCCGCTGCAGCAGCTCGTCGCCCTCAGCGGCGGTGCCCTGCCGCAGAAGGTCCTCGACGACCTCGTCGCACAAGTCAACGACGGCGCAGCGCCGGCACCCGAAGAGAGTGGTGCCTGGGTCGAGCCGACGCACACCGGCCGGTTCGCGGGCAAGACCGTGGTCGTCACCGGCGCCGCGTCCGGCATCGGACAGGCGACCGCCGCCCGCGTGGCGCGCGAGGGCGGCCGCGTGATCGCCGTCGACATGTCGGAGGAGAAGCTCCGCGAGCTGGAAGCCTCGACGCTGAGCGCCAAGATCGTCGCCGTCACCGGTGACATCATGTCCCAGGACACCATCGACGCGATTCTTGCCGCGACGGACGGCCGCATCGACGCACTGGCGAACGTGGCCGGCATCAACGACGACTTCTCACCGTTGCACGAGACCAGCGACGCCATGTGGGACCGGGTGATCGGGGTGAACCTGACCGGGATGTTCAAGCTCACCCGCGGCGTCCTGCCCGTCATGATCGCGGCCGGCCGCGGCGCGATCGTCAATGTCGCCAGCGAGGCCGGCCTGCGCGGTAACGCCTCGGGCAACGCGTACACCGTGTCCAAGCACGGCGTGATCGGGCTGACGAAGTCGGCCGCGTTCATGTACGGGCCGCAGGGCATCCGTGTGAACGCGGTCGCCCCCGGGAGCGTCGCCACCGGCATCCCGTTCCCGCCGACCGTGTCCGAGGCAGGTTCGGCGCGACTGCGCCCCTTCCAGGCGCAGATCCCGACACTGGCCACTGCCGAGCAGCTCGCCGCGTCGATCACGTTCCTTCTCTCCGATGACGGCGTCAACATCAACGGCGCGATCCTCGCGTCCGACGGCGGCTGGTCCGTCCAATGACGGCCGCGCACCCGACCACCACCCGACGGAAGGACATCCCATGACCGAGCTGACCCAGGACCGCACCGTAGGCGACTGGCTGGACCACCCCGTCGGCGGCGAGCTGTTGCGCGAGTTCCTCAGCGGGGCCGGCGTGCCCGAGACGATGCTCGCGCCCGCCCGGGCGCTGCCGCTGCAGCAGCTGGTGGCGCTCAGCGGCGGCATGCTGCCCCAGGCGGTGGTCGACGACCTCGTCGCGAAGGTCGGCGGCGGCGCCGCACCCGACCCCTCGAACGCCGCCGCGGCGGCGCGTCCGGTGTTCACAGTCCCCGAGAGCGACCTGCCGTACCGCGACATGAGCCTGCCCGTCGACGAGCGCGTGAGCGACCTGATGTCGCGGATGTCGCTCAAGGAGAAGGTCGGACAGCTGACGCAGTACTTCTATCTGGGGGTCGCGGCGAACATCCCCGCCGATTTCGACGTCAGCGTCCTGCCGGAGGAGCAGCGCGCGTTCCTGCAGCAGCCGCGCATGGTCGAGGCCGCGATCCGCAGCGGCGCGGCCGGTGCCGTGCTGTTCGTGAAGGACCCTGAGACGATCAACGACCTGCAGCGCATCGCGCTCGAGGATGGCCCGCACGGCATTCCGCTGCTCGTCGGCTTCGACGTGATCCACGGGCTGCGCACGATCTTCCCCGTGCCGATCGCGCTGGCCGCCACCTGGGCGCCCGGGACCGTCGAGGCGCTGCAGGCCGTCGCCGCGCGCGAGGCGCGGGCCGTGGGTATCCAGTGGGCGTTCGCGCCGATGCTCGACATCGCCCGTGACCCGCGGTGGGGTCGCATCGTCGAGGGGCCGGGCGAGGATCCCGTGCTCGGCGCCGCGATCGCGGCCGCGCAAGTGCGCGGTTTCCAGGGCGATCTCGGTGCGGAGAACATCCTCGCCGGCCCCAAGCACTTCCTGGGCTACGGCGCGTCCCGCGGCGGTCGCGACTACGAGGACGCGGAGATTTCCGACTCTGAGCTGTGGAACGTGTACATGCCGCCGTTCCGCGCGGCCATCGAGGCCGGCGCGGGCAACGTCATGAGCGCCTACATGGACCTCAACGGCGTGCCCGCCTCGGGGAACGAGTGGCTGCTGACCGAGGTGCTGCGCGACGAGCTCGGGTTCGAGGGCTTCACGGTCTCGGACGCGAACGCCGTGCGCTCGATGGAGATCCAGCACTTCGCGAAGGACCTCGCCGACGCCGGTGCCCGCGCCGTGAAGGCCGGGATGGACGTTGAGATGGCGATGTTCGACCCCACCTTCGCGCAGTTGCCCCAGGCGGTCGCGGACGGCCTGGTCAACGAAGCGACCATCGACACGGCCGTGCGCCGCGTGCTCGCCGCGAAGTTCCGCCTCGGCCTGTTTGAGAACCCGTACGTCGACGAGGCCGCGGCCCCGTCCGTGCTGGCCGCGGCTGAGAGCCGCGACCTCGCCCGCAAGGGGGCTGAGGAGTCGTTCGTGCTGCTCAAGAACGCGCAGCAGGCTCTGCCGCTGGACCCGTCCGCGCTGAGCTCGGTCGCCGTGATCGGGCAACTCGCTGCCAGCAAGCGCGACACGCTCGGCCCGTGGGTGTTCGACCACGACACCTCCGAGGTCGTGTCGATCGTCGAGGGGCTGCGCACTCGCCTCGGCGATGGCGTCCGCGTCGAGCACGCGCCTGGCGCCAGCATCCCGGCTCGCCTGTACGCGTCGCCGTTCGACCAGATGGACTTCACCGCGGCCCCGGCCCCCGCCGGGGACGACGACGCGGAGATCGAGCGTGCCGTCAAGCTGGCGGCGGGCGCGGATGTCGCGGTGGTGGTGGTCGGGCAGGTGCAGAACCAGATCGGCGAGAAGGCGTCCGTCTCGACGCTGGACCTGCCGGGCCGCCAGCTTGAGCAGCTGCAGCGCATCGCCGAGACCGGCACCCCGGTCGTCCTCCTGGTGATGACGGGCCGTCCCGTCGACCTGCGGTGGGCGCACGAAAACGTGCCCGCGATCCTGCAGGTCTGGTACCCGGGCGTGCGCGGCGGCGACGCCGTCGCTGCAACCTTGGTGGGCGACGTCTCTCCGGCCGGACGCCTGCCGTTCACCTGGCCGCGCCACGTCGGGCAGGTGCCGCTCATCTACGCCGCGAACCGCACGTTCCACCCGGACGAGATTGAGGAGCGCTACTACAACGAGCCCAGCACCCCGCTGTACCCGTTCGGTTACGGCCTGTCGTACGCGGCGTTCGGGTACGCGAACCTCCGGCTCGACCGCGAGACGATCGCGATCGGCGAGACCGCGACCGTGTCGGTGGACGTCACGAACACGTCCGACCGCGACGCCGACGAGGTCGTGCAGCTGTACGTCCACCAGCGATACGGCACCTCGACGCGCCCGGCGCGCGAGCTGAAGGGCTTCAAGCGCGTCTCGATCCCCGCCGGCGAGACCCGCACCGTGAGCTTCGAGGTCGGGCCTGAGCAGTTGCGCTACTGGAGTGCCGTCACGCGCGGGTACGTCCAGGACGCCACCGTGATCGACCTCTGGGTCGGCGCCGACTCGACCGCCCCGCTCGCCGGTGTGCTCGAGATCACCGGCTGACTCGGCCGGCCAGGGGGCGGTGCGCGGATCGCGCCGCCCCCTGGGACGGGCAGGCGACGTCCCTGCCGGTCCCGCACGCATCAACGATCATCCTTTGAAGGTGGAGCAACCCGTGATTCCCGCAGTGAACGGCAGTGTGCAGACGACCGGAGAGCGCGTGGTGGTCCCCGCGCACGGCACGACGTATGACGGCGACGCCCGCGTCTTCGCGGTGCTGGAGGACCGGCTGCGCCGCCTGCCCGGATTCGACGCCTTCCGCCTCACCCCGAGCGACGACCCCGCCTTCCTCGTGGCGCGACGCGTCGACGACCTGGTGCCCGGCGGGTACCGCCTCGACGTCCGCGCCGACCGGATCGCGATCCACAGCTCGGACGACGAAGGGCTCGCCAACGCTCTGACCACGCTGTACTGGCGGATCCGTGAAGGTGGGGGCGACCTGGCGGGCGAGACGGTCGTCGACGCCCCCGAGAAGCCGTACCGGGGCTTCCTGCTCGACTGCAGCCGCCGGTTCTTCGACCTGGACACGGTCACCGGCCTCATCGAACAGGCGGCGCTGCGCAAGCTCAACCGGTTCCACTGGCACCTCAGCGACGACCAGGGCTACCGCATCGAGAGCACCCGGTTCCCTGCGCTGAACGAGGTCGGGTCCTGGCGCACCGAGATGGACGGCAGCCGGTACGGCGGCTTCTACACGCGCGACCAGATCCGCGACGTCATCGCCTTCGCCGCCGCGCGGGGCGTGGAGGTCATCCCGGAGCTCGACCTGCCCGGCCACGTCACCGCGATCATCGCCGCGCACCCGGAGGTCTCCTGCAGCGGCGAGCCCGCTGAGGTCGTCACCATGCCCGGCATCCACGCGCGGATCCTGTGCGCCGGCAAGGACGACGCGATCGCGTTCGCGAAGGACCTCCTCGACGAGGTGTGCGAGATCTTCCCGTCACGCGTCATCCACACCGGTGGCGACGAGGCACCCAAGACCGAGTGGGAAGCCTGCCCCGACTGTCAGCGGCGCCTCCGCGACGAGGGGCTGTCGGACTTCGAGCAACTGCAGGCCTGGTTCACCGCGCAGATCATCGACCACCTCGCGGCAAAGGGCCGCACCGCGGTCTGCTGGAACGAGTCCCTGAAGTCCGGCACGCTCGACGACCGCGCGATCGTGCAGTACTGGTACGAGGAGCCCGGCGCCTACGCGGACGGCGCCATCGGGCAGGACCGCCGGTACATCTACTCCGAGAGCAAGGAGCTCTACTTCGACTACTCGCCCGCCATGCTCCCGCTGCGTCACGTGCTGAACAGCCGCCCGCGCACGGCGGACGGCACCGAGTTCGCGGAGGACAGCGTTCTCGGCTTCGAGGCGGCACTGTGGTCGGAGCAGATCTACGACCGCACGCGGCTGGAGCAGCTGGCGTTCCCGCGACTGCTCGCCGTCAGCGAGCGTGCGTGGCGCGGGGCAACCGACTACGACGACTTCCTCACGCGCTGCGAGCGGGAGATCCAGCATCTGGACTCCGACGGAGTGGCCCACTACCCGCTCGCCGAGTCGGATCTGGCGGGCGAGCCGCAGCGGCAGGCGATCGTGGCCGACTGGAAGCCGAAGATCGACCTTGTCCGCCAGTTCGGGCAGGGTGCGTTCGTCGACGCGATCCTCGGCATCGTCCGGGAACGCATGGAAGGCGAGTTCGGCGACGACGACATCGAGCTGACCCTCCAGGAGCTGAAGGCATGACCATGGATCACACAATTGTCAACGGGAGGCCGTGGTTCGACCGCGACGGTGCCCGCATCCAGGCCCACGCGGGCGCAATCATCTTCGAGGACGACACCTTCTACTGGTACGGGGAGAACAAGGACCACACCACCGGCAAGGGCCGTATCTGGACGTGGGGGATCCGCTGCTACTCCTCGAAGGACCTGGCCTCGTGGAAGGACCTGGGCCTGATCATCCCGCCCGTCCTCGACGACAGGCGCTCGCCGCTGCACCCGACGCGGCGCATCGACCGCCCGCACATCCTCCGCAACCCGCGCACGGGGAAGTACGTCTGCTGGCTCAAGGAGAACGGCAAGAACGCCCGCTTCCACGTCCTCGTCGCCGACTCGCTGCTCGGCCCGTACGAGCTCGTGCGGCAGGACTGGAAGCCGGGCGGGCGCGTGGCCGGGGACTTCGACCTGGCGCAGGATCCGGAGACCGGCACGGCGACGCTGATGTACTGCAGCGAGTGGGAGGGCGTGTTCTGCTCGCCGCTGACGGACGACTACCTCGACGTCACCGGCGAGTGGTCGGTCAGCCACACCGGGCTGCACCCGCCGTACAGCCGCGAGGGCGTCACCATGTTCGAACGGCAGGGACGGCGCTACGTGCTCACCAGCGGCATGAGCGGCTACGTGCCGAACCCGTCGCAGGTCGACGTCGCCGACGATTGGCAGGGGCCGTTCACAGCGCTGGGCGATCCGCACGTCGACGACGCCAGCTCCTCGTCGTTCAACAGCCAGATCTCGCAGGTGTTCAAGCACCCGAAGAAGGACGACCTCTACATCGCCCTCGCCGACCGATGGGTCCCCGACTACGTCATGACGCGGGAACGCTACGAATGGCTCTCCCGCACCATCGCGTCGCACTACGACAAGAGCGTGAAATCGAGCCTCCGCGACACCCTTCAGCTGCTGCGGACGCCGCTGATGGGCAAGGCGAACACCTCGCTCTCCGAGTACATCTGGCTCCCGCTCCGGTTCGAGAACGGCGAGGTCAGGATCGACTGGAAGTCCGAGTGGAGCATCGATGACTATGCGTGATGGCAAGGCATGTGACGACAAGGCAGGAACGAACCGCGAATGAACATCGAACAGCTCCTCGGCGGCGTCCTCGGCCGCCCCGTGCGTGACCACTTCCCGACGCACGACGCGATCTCCCGCGAGATCGCCGCCGACGGCATCGTCCTGCTGCGGAACGAGGATGACGTGCTGCCGATCGAGCCGGCGAAGGTCGCGCTGTTCGGCGCGGGAGCCGGCGAGACGGCCACGTGCGGGACCGGCAGCGGGTACGTGTTCGCGACCCGCGTCGTCACCGTGGCCGACGGCCTGCGCCGGGCCGGGTTCCGCATCACCTCCGACGGTTGGCTCAAGAGGTTCGCCGCCGAGAGCGCCCGCGCCAATCGTCGCGACAGGACGCTGACCCGGATCGACCGGATGTGGAGCGGGCTCAGGATCCTGATCGACGACATCCCGGTCACCGAGGCCGACCTCGACGCGGCGTCGGGTGCCGACACCGCGATCTACGTGGTGCGGCGCAACGCCGGCGAGGGCGGCGACCGGAAGGCCGTGCCCGGCGACTACTACCTCTCCGACGTCGAGACCGCGAACATCCGCGCCGTCAGCGCGCGCTTCGCGCGCACCATCGTCGTGCTGAACACGACGGTGATCGACACCGCGTTCCTCGACGAGATCCCGGGGATCGACGCCGTCGTCCTGCTCGGCCTGGCGGGAAGCCAGGCCGGCAACGCGCTCGCCGACGTGCTTACCGGGGCCGCCTCGCCGGACGGCCGTCTCACCGACACGTGGGCCCGCCGCTACGAGGACTACCCGGCGAGCGCGACGTTCAGCGGCAACGACGGGGACGCGAACCAGGAGGACTACACCGAGGACGTGTTCGTGGGCTACCGGTACTTCGACGCGTTCGGCGTGGACCCGGCGTTCCCGTTCGGCTTCGGCCTCGGCTACACGGACTTCGCACTCAGCTCCGTCGACGTCGTCGCCGATCCCTCCGCGGTCGGCGTGTCGGTGGACGTCACCAACACCGGACAGCACAGTGGCAAGCAGGTGGTGCAGGTGTACGTCACCGCGCCGGAAGGACGACTCACCAAGCCGCCGCAGGAGCTCAAGGGCTTCGCGAAGACCCGACGCCTGGTGCCGGGCGAGTCCGAGCGGGTCGAGATCACGTTCGACCTCGAGTCGCTCGCCTCCTTCGACGCCGCGGCATCCGCCTTCATCCTCGAGCCCGGCGACTACATCGTCCGGGTGGGCGAGCACAGCCGCAGCACCGTGCCCGCCGCGATCCTCCGCGTGGACGATGAGGCGACGGTCCGCACCGTCACCCCGGTGCTGCAGCCGGACCGGGAGCTCGCCACGCTCAGCGCGCCGCCGCGACCACCCGAGACGCCCGCCGTCCCGGTGATCGACCTGGCGGCGGACAACATCCGCACGATCGACGGGCGGTCCACCTTCTCGGCCGACGCGGCGGCGGGCTGGTTCGCCGGCGTTCAGCCGCACCCCGAGGCGACGCTCAGGGACGTGCACGCCGGCACGGTCACGCTGAATGAGTTCGTCGCCTCGCTCGATCCGGAGACGCTCGTGCGGCTCGTGACGGGCAACGCGAACGAGACCCCCTACGAGGTGCCCGCTCGCCCGAACGGGCGGACCCGACGCATCTCGGCGCCCTCGTCCTCCGGATCCACGACCGGCCTCTTCGCCCGCACCCTCGCCATCCCGCCGATGCTGCTGACCGACGGCCCCGCCGGCATCCACATCCCCGGCGTCGCCGCGACGGGCTTCCCGGTCGGCGTGTCGATGGCCCAGACCTGGAACCCGGAGTCGTGGCGCCGCATGGGGCAGGCGATGGCGCGCGAGCTGACGCAGTACAACTACAGCGTCATCCTCGGCCCGGGCATGAACATCCACCGTGACCCGCTGTGCGGCCGCAACTTCGAGTACTACTCCGAGGACCCACTCCTCACCGGACGCGCCGCGGCCGCCACGACGGCGGGCGTGCAGTCGGTGCCCGGCGCGAACGTGGCGATCAAGCACTTCGCCTGCAACAACCAGGAGGACGACCGCTTCACCACGAACGCGACCGTCTCCCCGCGAGCCCTGCGGGAAATTTACCTCAAGGGCTTCGAGCTGTGCGTCCGGGAGAGCGATCCCGCCACGGTGATGACGAGCTACAACCGGCTGAACGGAACCTATACGTCGTCGCACCGCGAGCTGCTCGGCGACGTGCTCCGCGGCGAGTGGGGGTTTCGCGGCGCCGTCATGACGGATTGGGGAACGCGCAGCGACAAGGTGGAGGACCTGAAGGCCGGCAACGACCTGATCATGGGCGGCTACCGCACCAGTCAGCTCATCGCCGCGCTCGAGGGCCTCGCTCCCGAGTTCGCCCCGAACGGCTACGTCATGGTCGAGACGTTCAAGGTGTACGGCGGGTTCACGACCGAGGTCGTGGAGCACTGGAACGCGTTCGAGCCCAGCGCGGCGGGACCCGACGAGGTGACGACCCGCGTCGCGCGCGGCGCCGAGCTCCACGCCAAAGTCTGCGAGCTCGCGGAACAGGGGATCGCCCGCATCGACACCGACCCGGATGGCACGCGCGTCGTCACCTACCGCGGGACCGACCGAGGCGCTCGGCTCTCGCTTGATGAGCTGCGCGCGTGCGCGGCCGGGGTTCTGCGGGTGGTCCTGCGGTCGGCGTCCTGGAAGCTCGTCGAGGGTACCGCCGCGCGTCAGGGGCCTGGCGCCGTGGACGTCAGAAGCGCCGAGAGCAGGTCCGTCAACTCGGACGGCACGGTGTAGAGGAGCGCAGCGAAGTCCCTCCGCCCGGGTGCGTGCCGGGCTGAGGGACTTCGCTCGAAAGCGGGGGCGCTCGCGTCCCGCCTGGTCGCGACGATGTCGGTCAGAGCGCCATCCCGAACGCCTGCTCCCCGTCCTGGGACGGCAGCGGAGTGAAGCCGAGCCGTGAGAGCCTCGGTGAGTCGGCGTCCCCAGCCGTGTCCTCGAAGCTCGGGCAGCAGGTCGATGTGCAGGTGGGCCGGGTACAGCTCACCGTGGGGCGCGGCGTCACTGCTCCTGCCGTAGGCGTACTGGAGGATGCCGTCCTGGTGGCTGACCACGGCCTGTGGTCGCGGCCAGCGCACCGCGAACCGTGGCCACCACTCATCGTGGAACCAGTCCTCGGAGGCGCTGGTGTCGGGCGCACCGACGATGTAGCCGACGACCCGTTTGTCGTCGGTCTCGACCACGAACGCGAAGTCTGGGCGTCGCGCGACGTAGGGCAGCACGAAGACAGAGCCGCCCATACGTCGTCGTCGGCCAGGAGGCCTGTCGCGTCGTAGCCGATGGCAGCTGTCTTCAGGAAGACCTCTGCGAGCGCCGGCTCGTCACCGGGCCGGAAAGGGCGGATGCGGGTCATCGGTCCCTCCCCAGAATGGGCCCGCCGTCACGATGGCGAGACACGAGCGTCATGCCCTACGGCGCTCCGCGCCGCAGCGCGCCCCTTGGAGACGATCCACGCGAGGAAAGCGATGTGGATCGCGCCGACGAGCACCGACGGCACGCGACCCCGCTCGATGCCGACGGTGTACGCGAGCGCGATGTCCCAGACGTGCAGCACGACGGGGATCAGCAGCACGATCAGGTTGCGGCGCACGTCGAGCGCGTTGTTCGGCTTCATGTAGATGACCAGCAGCGCGATGCCGACCGCGGTGTTCACGCACATCAGCACCAGCTCCGCGGTGCGGTTGCCTGGCGCGACGATCGGCTGGAGGTACAGCAGGAACTGGTTCACCGGCGACACCAGCACGATGAGGCTCGGCAGCAGGGCGAGCAGCGGGGTCCAGTCGGCGATTGCGGCGCGCCGTCCCTTGCGGGTGAGCAGCCAGTCGATGAGGTTGATGAAGAAGCTGTAGTACAGCGTCATCGTGAACCAGCCGGAGAAGTTGTAGAACGGGATGCCGAAGAACCCGCCCTCGTAGTGCCAGTCCCAGTTCCACTGGCCCGTCGTGACGCCGTCGAGGACGTGCAGGTCGAACACGTTGGACGGGTCGATGGTCATGTCCTGCACCATCGAGAACAGGCCGACGACGAACGGCGCGGCCCACCAGGGCATCCGGAGGTGCTGCGTGAGCCACAGCGCCGAGTACACGACGGCGGCCTCGACGAACAGGATGCTCAGCGGCACCTTGCCGATCATCATCACGCGGTTGACGTCGTACTGGTACACGCCCGCCATCACGCCGATGTTCTCGAAGATTCCGGCGAACGCCACGAACACGAGAAGGGTCAGCGCATGGAAGCCGCCGCGCTCACGCCGCCCGGCGTGCACCATCGCAGCGAGGAAGACGCCAATGGAGAGGATCTCGTAGAGAAACCACGAGACCGGTGTGCCGAAGATGATGAAGCTCCTTCTGGGATGGACGCCGTTTTTGGCGACCGCCAATAAGTCTAGACTGAGGGGTCATGGGACGACAATCACCTCCGGGGAGCGATCCTGGGGTAGAGCCCGCGGCCAAGGTGGGCGCGGCCGGGTCGCGACGCGGGCGACCGCCCAAACTGGATCTGGCGCAGATCATCGAGGCGGCCGAGGCTTTCGATGGCGAACCAGTCACCATCACCGCGTTGGCGGAGCGCCTCGGCGTGGCCCGGAACGCGATCTCCTACTACGTCAAGGGCCGTAACGACCTCGAGATGCTGCTCGCCGAGCGACGGCTGGCCGCACGCCTCGAACGGCTGTCGGTGCCGGCCCACGACTGGCGTGCTGCCGTGCTTGCCGTGACTCGAGGGCTGTACCAGGCGTTGATCGACAGTCCCTATTTGGCACGAGTCGTCATCGACTCGCCTGGAGCGGGCGTGGTCCGACCCGCGGAGGAGCTGCTCCAAGCTCTGCTGCGGGCGGGATTCTCCGAACGAGTGGCAGGCGGAACGCTGGGCCTGGTCGCGGACCTCGCGTTCGCCGCGGCACGGCGCCACGCCATCACAGACGACCTAGCGTCGACGGCCGACTCGCTGACGCGACAACCGAACGTTGCTGCGGTGCAGCGGGTCATCGAGGACGCGCCGGCCGCGTTCCCAGCCTTCCGGCGCGTGTTCGCGACCTCGTTGACGTGGGACAGGAATCTCGACGATGAGATCGCGTTCCTCATAGAACTGCTGGAATCGACACTGCCACGCTAGCCAACCAGCTCTCGCGGACCGATATCGTCGATGGTTGAGGGAAGATCTTGCACGCTCGTCCCAGACACGCGCACATCATTGCTCAATCCAGCCGAGTCTCGGGCAGATTCGCAAATGCCTCTCGCGGTCTGACGCGTAGAGTTGAGCATGCCATCCGGCCACTCGCTCTTCGAAAGGCCCCATCTCCGCATGCCTCGCTCTCGTCCGTTCGCTCAGGTCGATGTGTTCTCTGCCCAGCCCTACAAGGGGAACCCGGTCGCGGTGATCCTTGATGGCGAGGGTCTGTCCGATGAGGAGATGCAGGCTGTGGCGAGGTGGACAAACCTGTCGGAGACGACGTTCGTGCTCCCGGCGACGACCGAGGCCGCGGACTACCAGCTGAGGATCTTCACCCCGGGCGGTGAGCTGCCCTTCGCGGGCCACCCGACGCTCGGCTCCGCGCACGCGTGGCTGGAGAACGGTGGCACTCCCCGGGATCCCGCGACGATCGTGCAGGAGGTGAAGGCCGGACTGGTCGAGATCCGCCAGGGTGACGGCATCCTGTCCTTCGCCGCTCCGCCCACCACGCGCACGGGCGAGCTGGAGGACACCTACCTGGAACAGGTGATCGCGGCATTCGGCATCTCTCGCGACAAGGTGCTCTCGCATCAGTGGGTGGACAACGGGCCGGGCTGGGCGGTGCTTCGCCTGGCGACAGCGGAGGAAGTCCTCGACCTGGACCCTGATCTGTCGATGATCCCGGACGCGATGGTCGGCGCGATCGGCGCCTACCCGGAAGGGTCGGAGCATGCCTTCGAGATGCGCACGTTCGCGCCGGGCGTGGGCGTGGTCGAGGACCCGGTGTGCGGGTCGATGAACGCCTCGGTCGGTCAGTGGCTGACCCGCACCGGCGAGGTCACGGGCTCCTACCGTGTCTCGCAGGGCACCAAGCTCGGCCGCGCCGGCGACATCACGATCACCCCGGACGAGACCGGAACCGTGTGGGTGGGCGGCGCGACCACGACCCTGTTCCGCGGTACCGCGTTGATCTGAGTTCCGGCACCGTCGTCCTCGGGGAGAAGCACGAGTATCGAGCGCGTTCAGGCGTTCCTCGATGAGCACGACAGCGGTCTGCGGATGTTCGAGCTTGGTGGGTACGGTGCCACGGTTCATGCGGCCGCTGACGCGCTCAGGATCGAGGCCGGTCAGATCGCCAAGACCCTCGCCCTGCGGGCAGGCGCTCGTGCCCTGCTGCTGGTCACGCGCGGTGATGCGCGTCTGGATAATGCGAAGTTCCGGGCCCGGTTCGGGACGAAGCCGCGGATGCTCCCGGCCGGGGAGACCGAGGCGCCGACGGGACAGCCGATGGGCGGGCTCGGCCCGTTCGGGCACGCGAGCCCGGTCGAGGTGTACTGCGATGAGTCGCTGCGTGACTTCGACGTCGTCTACCCCGCTGCCGGGAGCCCGTTCCACGGCGTGCGCGTCACGCCCGAGCAGATCGCCGAGCTCGCCGGCGCATCCTGGGTCGACGTGACGAAACCGGCTCCGACGCGCGCGGATTCCGGCGAAGCAGCTTCCGGTGAGTGAGGGCACGGCCGCAGGAGTGGTGCGCGGGTACCTCAGCGACAACGCCGCTGGCGCCTCCCCGGAGATCGCCGCCGCCATGACTGAAGCGGCGGTGGGGCTTGCCTCCCCGTGCGGGAGCGACGATGTCTCGAAGCGGGTGGGGGCGCGGATGGCCGAGGTGTTCGAGCATCCCGTGGACGTGTTTCCGGTCGGCACGGGCTCGGCAGCCAACGGCATCGCCCTGGCGACGTTGACGCCGCCGTGGGGCAGTATCCTCAGCCATCCCGACGGGCACATCGCCAACGACGAGGCCGGCACACCGGAGTTCTTCACCCACGGGGCCAAGATCACGCTCGTGGACGGGCCGAACTCGAAGATCACCCCGGAGGCACTGCGCGCGGCGGCGGTGTATCGCCGCGGCAACCTGCACAGCGTGCAACCGTCGGTGGCGAGCCTGACCCAGGCCGCGGAGACCGGCAGCGTCTACACCGTGGCTGAGATCCACGAGCTGTCCGAGATCGCGCACGAGGCGGGGCTGCGAGTCCACATGGACGGGGCGCGGCTCGCCAACGCCCTGGTCGCGCTGGAAGCCACCCCGGCGGAGATGACCTGGCAGGCGGGCGTCGACGTGCTCTCGTTCGGCGCCACGAAGAACGGCGCGATGACCGCCGACGCGATCGTCTCCTTCGACCCGTCACTGAGGACCGAGCTGTCCTACCGGCACAAGCGCGGCGGGCAGCTGACCTCCAAGATGTGGTTCCAGAGCGCGCAGCTGGACGCCTACCTGACCGACGACCTGTGGCTGCGCAACGCCCGGCACGCCAACGGCATGGCAGAGCGCCTGCGGGCCCGGCTCGCCCTCCATCCCGAGATCGAGATGCTGGGCGATCCCCGGGCGAACATCGTGTTCTGCTCGTTCCCGCCGATGCTGATCGACGGACTGCACGGGCGGGGCTTCGCGTTCCACGCCGACCGATGGGGGCCGGGGGTGGTGCACCTGGTGACCTCGTTCGCGCATCAGCCCGAGGATATCGACGTGCTGCTCGCCGCCGTCGCCGACATCCTGGGCTGACGAATCACCGCGGTGCGGCGAAGTCCTGCCGCACGAGCACCTTCCCGCTCGCCAACTCATGCTCACGAACTCTCAGTCGGTCAAGGCCGAGGCGTTCCAGGGCGGCGGCGAGAATGGCAACGTCGATGTCGAAGGATGACTGCGCCAGGTGATCGAACGCGGAAGCGAACGGTGACCTGCTGACGAAACCACCCCCGGTGTCGCGTTGCGTGACGCACGACAGCACCGCGAACCGCTCGGCATTGGCCGCGGCGAAGGCAGCGAACTCGGGGACGCCGACGTACTCGATGAACAGGTTCGCGATCAGCAGGTCGACGGGCTCGATCTGCAGCGTCCGATCCACCGATGCCTGGATCAGGCGGAGACGATCGCCGAACCGGGCGCGGTGGCGGGCATCGCATGCGGCCAGGTAGTCGGGGTTGAGGTCGTACCCGTAGACGGCGTCGACTGCGGCGGCGTCGATGCGGTCGAGGCCGTTGCCGCCGGCGATGCCGAGGATCGCGACTCGACGTGCGGGGTGATCGGTGAGCTGTTCGCCCATGACTTCCCGCAGCGCGGCGAGCTGCCCGACCACAGGGTGGGCCATGTGCTGTTCGTAGACCTCCAGCCCGATGCCCAGCCACGGACTTGGCTGTGGCGCGGGAGTGGCGCCTGGTGTGGTCATTCCTCGATCTCCCCGCCGATGGCGCGCAGGTGCTGGCGGAAGGTGACTCCGTCGCGGTCGCGCGCGGTCAGGTAGTCGGTGAACGAGGCCTGTGTGCGGATGCTCGTGCCCAGGCGCATGCGGGCGGCTTGGCGGCGCTCGGTGTCGCGGATACCGGTCGCGGCCTCGGCGATGTCCGCGGCCCGGTCGAGCGGGAGGAACAGCACCCCGTCATCGTCAGCGAGCACGAAGTCCCCCTCGGTGACGGTATGGCCGCCGACCTGCGCGGTAGTGAGGGCGTCGGCGGATTGCGGGTCCAGTCGCTGAGGGCCTGCGGGCAGGGTGCCTTGGCTGAACACGGGCAGGCCGATGGTGTGCAACTCGCGGGTGTCGCGGTGCAGTCCCCAGATGATGATGCCGGCCAGGCCGGCTTGGGCGACTTCGAGGGTCACCAGATCGCCGACGCAGGCCTCGTCGTCGCGGCCGTCGTTGTCGACCACAAGCACGTCGCCGGGCCGGGCGTGCTCGAGGGCCTCAAGGAACACATCGACGCTGCCGGTGTGCCGGGTCGGTCGGGCGCGCCCGACCACATGCACCCCGGGCCACACGGGCCGCACGCTCGCTGGGGCCTGCCGGACCGGGATGCCGAGCCGCATGACCGCGTCGGCGACGTGCGGGGTGGTCAGGTCCAGGTAGGTGCGTTGCAGGTCGAGGGGGTCCATTGTCAGCCTCCATCTTGATTGAGTGTCATGCGGTTCGGGGCCTCACGGTGAGGGTCTGGGCGACGGCGCCGAACGGGCCGGTCTGGTCGAGGTCGGTGCGCACCCAGTAGGCGCCGCGGCCCGGGCCGGTGGCCATCCGCCGCACGTCGAGAGACGCGACGAAGCCGTCGGGCCACAGCGTGACCGCATCCCACACCGGGTCGGGTGAGGCGATCTGGGTCAGTGCGCTCCCGGCGTATTGCTCGGTGCCGCAGCTGCGGCTGAGCCAGGCGCGCGCGATCACCGCGGTGCGGCCGGCGTGGTCCAGTCGGGCTTCGACGAGCGCGATGGTGCGGCCCGGCCGCAGCACGGTCACGGCGAGGTCGACCGGTTCGAGGGGCAGTACGCCGAGAATGTCGCAGGAAAGCGGGATCACGCGGAGTTGGTCATCGCCGCGCCGGCGATCGCGGTCGGTCTCGACGGCGTGGGCGATCAGACCGATGGCCGGGGCGATGTGCTGCTCGTCCGGGTTCCATCCGCCCCCGACAACATCGGTGGGACCAAACCGACTCTCGCTCTTGCTATCGAAGTACGCGGGCATCTTGCTCACAGCGGCAGGGGCCGGTTGGCGACGACGTTCTTCATCACGAGCGTAGAGGTGAGCCGCTGCACACCCGGCAGCGCCGACAGCTCCTCGTCGTAGAGCCGCTGGAACGCGGGCAGGTCCACGGAGACGACGTTGAGGAGGTAGTCGGGATCGCCGAACAAACGCTGCGCGGTGATGACCTCCGTCACCCCGGTCACCGCCTCCTCGAACGCGGCGACCGCCCGCTTGTCGCCCTCGCAGAGGGTGACGAACACGATCACGGAGAACGTCAGTCCGAGCGCGGCCGGGTCCAGGCGCGCGTGGTAGCCAGCGATCACCCCGGCCTGCTCCAGCGCCTTCAGCCGGCGGTGGCACGGCGAGACGCTGAGCTGTATCCGGTCGGCCAGCTCGGTGACGGTCAGGCGCCCGTCCTGCTGCAACTCGGCAAGGATCCTTCGATCAACCGCATCCATCAGGCACATTCTCCCTCGGACGCGCATATGACTGCAAATAGTTGGAAGCACATGCCGGCAGTCCGAACGTAGTCTTGCTGTAGATGGGCAGGATCGGGTGGATTCTGCCGATCAAGTCCCTGTGCGCGGTGTAACGGGCTCGTGTCGTGCGCCGTTGATTCGTTGTAATAGTCGTTCGAGGGATTCGAGGATCTGGTCGGCGGTCTTGGTCCAGATGAACGGTTTCGGGTTCTCGTTCCATGCCTTCACCCAGTCGCGGAGGTCCTTCTCCAGGGCGTGCACGGATCGGTGGTCGGAGCGCTGGAGCAGGTCTCGGGTGACCTCGGCGAAGAGCCGTTCGACCTGGTTGATCCAGGACGAGTAGGTGGGCGTGACGTGCATGTGGAACCGGGGATGCCTCTCGATCCAGGCCGTGACCGACGGCGTCTTGTGGGTGCCGTAGTTGTCGCAGACCACGTGCACCTCGAGATGCTCCGGCACGCTCTGGTCGATCTTGTGCAGAAACTTCCTGAACTCCACCGCCCGGTGGCGGCGGTGCGTGGAGGCGATCACCATGCCGTCAGCGACGTTCATCGCGGCGACTCCCCCGCAAGCGGGAGGTGCCCCCAAGCTCGTGGTGCCATGCCGGACGTAGTCATGCGTGCGCTTCTCGAGCATGCCCTGGACTGGTCGCACGCTCGGGTGGGCCCGGCCGGGTTCGAACCGACGACATCTGCGGTGTAAGCGCAGCGCTCTGACCAACTGAGCTACAGGCCCCGTGCCTGGCGGCACAACCCCCACAGCATAGTCAACGCGCCCCACGGGCCGGCACGCTCCGCCGCCGGTGTGCCGGCGGCGCCGCCCTCGTCGACGGACGTCGCACAAGGCGCCACTCCGCACGCCCCGCGGCGGGGATCAGCGCGTGCGGGGACGCGCGGTGAGGCGGATGCCCGCCCAGTCCGGCCCGACCGAGGCGGCGGAGGTCGAGTGCAGGCCCGCCACCTTCGCGGCGTCCTCGACATCGGCCACGGGCACCGAGCCCGGACGCGACGGCTTGGGGATGAAAACCCAGATCAGACCCCCGTCATCGAGGTTCGTCAGGGCGTCGACCAGCAGATCGGCCAGATCGCCGTCCTCCGCGTCCTCGGCGCGCCACCACACGATCGCGCCGTCGACGACGTCTCCGTACTCGGGATCGACCAGCTCGTGGCCCGTCTGCGCCTCGACGCCCGCCCTCAGCGCCTCATCGCTGTCCTCGTCTGCGTAGAACTCCTGGACCACCTGTCCCTGAGCGAACCCCAGGCCCTGCGCCACGATCAGCGACCACCTTCCATGACGTGCGCCCTCGGCGCGTCCTCGATTGACACCTCCCCATCGTAAGGCACCGAGTCCCTCATCCGGGGCCCCGCGCCATACCGGAAGCCCGTGTGACATGCGGCGTCCTCCGGGACGTCCGCAGCCCCCGACAACGTCGCCAATCTCGCACAATTGAGGCGCGTCTCATGGGTCGGAAGTCCCTGACGCGCTCGCCAAGGCGACCCTCACGCGCCAGAATGGAACCCATCCGGCGCCCGCGGGCGGCCGACACGTATCGCCACGAGGAAGAGGGACATCCGTGACACAGTCAAGCGAGAACCACCCCGTCGTCAACGGGCTGCTCAGCCAGGTCCCGGACAACGACCCGGAGGAGACCGCGGAATGGGTGGACTCCCTGTCCGGTCTCATCGAGGAGAAGGGCGGGCCCCGGGCGCGTTACATCCTGCTCCACATGCTGGAGGAGGCCCGCCGCCGCGACGTCCAGATCCCATCCGAGTACACGACGCCCTACGTCAACACGATCCCTGTGGACCAGGAGTCCTACTTCCCCGGCGACGAGGCCACGGAGCGCCAGTACCGCAAGTGGATCCGGTGGAACGCCGCCGTCCAGGTCACGCGCGCCCAGCGCGCCGGCGTCAAGGTGGGCGGGCACATCTCCTCCTACGCCTCCGTCGCCACCCTCTACGAGGTCGGCCTCAACCACTTCTTCCGCGGCAAGGACCACCCCGGCGGCGGCGACCACGTCTTCTTCCAGGGACACGCCTCACCCGGCCCCTACGCCCGCGCCTTCCTCGAGGGCCGCCTCACCGAGGAGCAGATGGACGGCTTCCGCCAGCAGGTCTCCGTCGAGGGCGGCCTGCCCTCCTACCCGCATCCGCGCCAGATGCGGGACTTCTGGGAGTACCCGACGGTGTCGCTGGGGCTCGGGCCCGCCGAGGCCATCTACCAGGCCTGGTTCGACCGCTACCTGCAGCTGCGCGGCCTCAAGGACACCTCCCAGCAGCACACCTGGGCGTTCCTCGGCGATGGGGAGATGGACGAGCCGGAGTCGCGCGGCATGCTCCAGCTGGCCGCCCAGCAGGGGCTCGACAACCTCACCTTCGTCGTCAACTGCAACCTCCAGCGCCTGGACGGCCCCGTGCGCGGCAACGGCAAGATCATCCAGGAGCTCGAGGCCTTCTTCAAGGGCGCCGGCTGGAACGTCATCAAGGTGATCTGGGGCCGCGGCTGGGACCAGCTGCTGGCGGCCGACAAGGACCACGCCCTGGTCAACGTCATGAACGAGACGCTCGACGGCGACTACCAGACGTTCAAAGCCAACGACGGCGCCTACGTGCGCGAGCACTTCTTCGGGCGCGACCCCCGAACGAAGGCCATGGTCCAGAACTGGACCGACGACCAGATCTGGGCGCTCCAGCGTGGCGGGCACGACTACCGCAAGGTCTACGCCGCCTACAAGGCCGCGATGGAGCACACGGGCCAGCCCACCGTCATCCTCGCGCACACGATCAAGGGGTACGCGCTGGGAAGCCACTTCGCCGGGCGCAACTCGACGCACCAGATGAAGAAGCTGACCCTGGAGGACGCCAAGGCCCTGCGCACGCGGCTGGGCATCCCGATCACGGATGAGGAGCTCGAGCGGGATCCCTCGATGCCCCCCTACTACATGCCGCCGGCAGACGATCCGGCGCTCATCTACATGAGGGAGCGGCGCGAGAGGCTCGGCGGGTGGGTGCCGGAGCGCCGCGACGACCGCGACCCGAAGCTGCCCGTCCCCTCCCCCAAGCCCTTCGAGTCGTTGCGCAAGGGATCGGGCCCCCTCGAGGTCGCCACGACCATGGCGCTGGTGCGCCTGATGAAGGACCTCATCAAGGACAAGGCGATCGGCCGCTACATTGTGCCGATCATCCCCGACGAGGCCCGCACCTTCGGCCTGGACGCGATCTTCCCGACGGCGAAGATCTTCAACACACACGGCCAGAACTACACGGCCGTCGACGCGGACATGATGCTGTCCTACAAGGAGTCGGCGCAGGGGCAGGTCCTGCACACCGGCATCACCGAGGCCGGCTCGGCCGCCGCCCTGCAGGTCGCGGGCACCGCCTATGCCACGCACAACCTGCCGATGATCCCGTTCTACATCTTCTACTCGATGTTCGGGTTCCAGCGCACCGGCGACCAGTTCTGGGCGGCCGCCGACCAGATGACACGTGGCTTCGTCATCGGCGCCACGGCGGGACGCACGACGCTGACGGGGGAGGGCCTCCAGCACCTGGACGGGCAGTCCCCGATCCTGGCGGCGGCGAACCACGGCTTCGTCACCTACGATCCGGCCTACGCCTACGAGATCTCCCACATCCTGTGGGACGGCATCCAGCGGATGTACGGGGAGGGAGACACGCGCGACCCGAACGTCCTCTACTACCTCACCGTGTACAACGAGCCGATCCACCAGCCCGCCGAGCCGGATGGCCTGGACGTCGAGGGCCTGCTCAGGGGCATCTACAAGCTCGACGAACACGCGGGGACCGGCGGCCCCCGCGCCCAGCTGCTGGCCTCCGGCGTCGCGGTGCCGTGGGCGCGCGAGGCCCGCCGCCTGCTGGCCGAGGACTGGGGCGTGGATGCGGCCGTGTGGTCGGTGACCTCATGGAACGAGCTGCGCCGAGACGGGGTGGAGGCTGACGAGCACAACTTCCTCCACCCGGGGGAGCAGGCGCGCACCGCCTACCTCACCGACAAGCTGTCCGGGGCGGAGGGGCCGTTCGTCGCGACGAGCGACTACGACGCGCTGATCCCCGACCAGATCCGCGCCTGGGTGCCCGGCGCCTACTACACGCTGGGAGCCGACGGCTTCGGCATCTCCGACACCCGGCGCGCCGCCCGCCGCTTCTTCCACATCGACGCCGAGTCGATGGTCGTGCGCACCCTGCAGGCGCTCGCCGACGAGGGGCGCCTGGACCGCTCGGTCGTCAGGGAGGCGGCCGACCGCTACGGGATGTTCGACTACACGATCTCCTCGGAGGACCACGCCGGCGAGGAGTGATCCTCCCCCGGCACAACGAGGGCGTCCCTGCGCGCGTGGTCGGCGGCTCCCCTCTGACCATGCGCACCGATGACTCCCGGGCCTCCGCCGCCGGAACTGCCGCCCGCCCCCTGTCCGGCCGCACGGCCCTGATCACCGGCGCCCGTCCGGGTGCCCGGCGAGCGCCCGGGCTGTCTCCAGCAGGTCGCCGAGGGTCCCCATGGCCTCCACGTCCGCGTCCGGGAAGCGCACTCCGAGACCGTGTTCGATCGCGGTGACGACGCTGTAGCGCCCCAGGCGGTCCAGGTCCAGCTCCGGCCCGTCCAGGGCGAGGTCGGCACGGGCGTCGGCGGGATCCAGCGCCGCCTCCGCCAGCACCGCGGCCATCACCGCCTCGCCGACGGGGTCCGACGACGCGGCCACGGCCGCCGTCTCCGGGGCTTCCCCTTCCCCGGAGGCGGCGCCGTCCTCGTCGCCGGATGCCCCCGCGGGCTCCGACGGCTCCTCACCGGAGAGGTCGATGCCCAGCAGTTCCGCGATGGTTCCCATGGGGCCAGCCTATCGGGCGGGATCAGCCGACCCGGTGCAGCCAACGCACCGGCGCCCCGGCTCCGGCGTAGCGGAAGGGCTCCAGCTCGTCGTCCCACGCCTGGCCCAGCGCGAGGTCGAGGAGCTCGCGCAGGGAGGCCTCGCCGGCGGCCCCCTCCAGCGCGGCCCGGATGCGGTCCTCCGGGACGACGGTGTTGCCGACGGAGTCCATCTGGGCATGGAAGATCCCCAGTTCGGGGGTGTGCGACCAGCGGCCGCCGTCAGTCTGCCCGGTGGGCTCCTCGGTCACCTCGTAGCGGAGATGCTCCCAGCCTCGCAGCGCGGAAGCGAGACGAGCGCCCGACCCCGTCTCCCCCACCCACGAGAACTCCGAGCGCACCATGCCCGGCGCCGCAGGTTGGTCGGTCCACTGGAGGTGGACCTCCTGGCCGAGCGCCGTGCCCACCGCCCACTCGATGTGCGGGCACAGCGCGGGGGGCGTCGAGTGCACGAAAAGCACACCACGGGTGTATGTCCCTCTCATCGTGACCTCCGGTTCGGTTGAGGAGCGTCTTCCCCTACGTCCTCACAACCCGGTCACCATGATTCGTGGCGTCATCCCCAGTATGCCCGGGCACGGGCGCGAGCGCCAGTCCGCGTCGCCCGGAGCCCCGCGTCAGATGCCCCGTCGGCGGATCTCGCGCAGAGCCTTCTTGCGGGTCGCCCGGTCCAGCCGGTCGATGTAGATCATGCCCTGGAGATGGTCGTACTCGTGCTGGAGGCAGCGCCCCATGAGTTCCTCCCCCTCCGCGACGACCGGCCTCCCATCGAGGTCGATGCCCTCGACCCGGGCGTACCAGCCGCGCTTCGTCGGGTACCACAGCTGGGGCACGGACAGACAGCCCTCCTCGCCGTCCTGGTACTCGTCATCGGAGACCTCCACGAGCCGCGGGTTGAGGACGTAGCCGAGCTCGCCGTCGATGTTCCACGAGAACGCCTGCAGTCCCACGCCGATCTGGTTCGCGGCGAGCCCCGCCCGCCCGTCCATGTCGACCGTCTCCAGCAGGTCCTCCACCAGCGCCTTGACGTGGTCGTCGATCGTGGTGACCGGCTCGCAGGGGGTGCGCAGAATCGGGTCGCCGATAATGCGGATATCACGGATCGCCATGGGGTTACGCCTCCTTCGTGGTCCCGGCCGCGAGCGCGCCGGACGCCCGGAGCAGGTCGGCGTGGAGCGCCCGGATGCGGTCTGCCGCCTCGGAGACGGGGACCTCCTCGCGTTCCCCGGTCGCGCGGGTGCGGACCTCCACCACGCCGGAGGCGAGACCGCGCCCGACGACGACGGTGATCGGGATGCCGATCAGCTCCGCGTCGGCGAACTTCACTCCGGCCGACACCTTCGGCCGGTCGTCGAACAGGACGTCGAGACCCGCGGCGTCCAGTCGGCGGGCCAGACCGGCAGCCGCCTCGAAGACATCGCCCGACTTGCCGGTGGCGACGACATGCACGTCGAAGGGCGCGACGCCGGCGGGCCAGGCGAGCCCCCTGTCGTCGCTCGTGGACTCCGCCAGAGCCGAGAGCACGCGCGAGATGCCGATGCCGTAGGAGCCCATCGTGACGACGCGGGACTTGCCGTCCTGGTCGAGCACCGTGAGCCCGAGGGCCTTCGCGTACTTGCGGCCGAGCTGGAAGATATGGCCGATCTCGATGCCGCGCTCCAGGTGGAGCGGACCCGACCCGTCGGGGGCGGGATCCCCCTCGCGGACCTCCGCGGCCTCGACGGTGCCGTCAGCCTCGAAATCCCGGCCCTTGACCAGCCAGAAGACATGCCGGTCGACGGCGTTGGCACCCGTGATCCAGGCGGTGCCGTCGACGACGCGCGGATCGAGGAGGTAGCGGATCGAACCGGCCGGGCTCCCGTCCTCGTCCGTCGTGCGCTCCGGCGAGTTCGGGCCGACGGCCTGCGGGCCGATGTAGCCCGGGACGAGCTCGGGGTGGGCGGACAGGTCCTCGGGCGTGGCCATCTCGACCTCGGCCGGGGAGACGGCCGCCTCCAGGCGCCGCATGTCGACCTCGCGGTCGCCGGGCACGCCGACGACCAGCAGCTCACGTTCCCCGTGGGGATGGGTCAACGCGACGACGACGTTCTTCAACGTGTCCGAGGCCCTCCACGGCCGGTCGGCTCGGGGGTGCAGCTCGTTGGCGCGGTCGACCAGCGTGGCGATCGTCGTCGAGTCCGGGGTGTCGAGGACCACCGCCTCGGGCAGCCCGTGGATCGGCAGCGGCTCGGGGACGGGCGTCGTCACGGCCTCCGCATTCGCCGCGTACCCGCCGGGCGAGCGCACGAAGGTGTCCTCCCCGATGGGGCTGGGGTGGAGGAACTCCTCCGAACGCGACCCCCCCATCGGACCCGACATCGCGGTGACGATGACGTACTCGAGGCCCAAGCGCGTGAAGATCGCCTGGTAGGCGGCGCGCTCGGCGTCGTAGGACGCGGCCAGCCCCTCCTCGTCCAGGTCGAAGCTGTAGGCGTCCTTCATCACGAACTCGCGCCCGCGGATCAGCCCGGCGCGCGGACGCGCCTCGTCGCGGTACTTCGTCTGGATCTGGAAGAGGGTGAGCGGGAGGTCTTTGTAGGAGGAGTACAGGTCCTTGACGAGGAGCGTGAACATCTCCTCATGGGTCGGCGCCAGGAGATAGTCTGCCTTCTTGCGGTCCTGGAGCTTGAACAGCGTGGGCCCGTACTCGTCCCAGCGGTCCGTCGCCTTGTACGGGTCGGACGGCAGCAGGGCCGGGAAGAGGACCTCCTGGCCGCCCATGCGTTCCATCTCCTCGCGTACGACGGCCTCCACCTTGCGCAGGACACGCAGCCCCAGCGGCAGCCACGTGTAGATGCCGGGGGCCGTTCGGCGGATGTAGCCCGCCCGGACCAGGAGCCTGTGGGATCGGACCTCGGCATCGGCGGGGTCCTCGCGCAGCGTGCGCACGAAGTAGGAGGAGAGTGTTTTCAGCACCCCTCGAGGATAGTCGGTCCCGGGGGCCCGGCGCCCGCAGCCGCTCAGCGCCCCTCGGCGAGCCTCCTGATCGTGCGCAGCATCCGGACGGTCATCACGGCGGACGCGGCCAGGACCGCGCGGATCATCAGGTCGGCCGACCGGTTGTCCGGACGATAGCGCTCACGGACATGCAGCACGCAGGCGCCGCCCTCGTCGATGAGGACGAATGCCCAGGTGAACGCGAAACGCATCGAGGCCGAGCCCGCCGACTCCTCGGGGACCCGCCCGCCCTCGGAGGTGAGGACCAGGGCGCGTCCGGGAGACGACACGGCCACGCGCAGCGTCATCCCGGGCGCCAGCGAGACCTCGTCGCCGACCTCGCGCTCGGACCACTCGGGGCGCAGATCGCGCGCGTCCTCGATCTCGCAGCCGAGCGCGTTCTCGACCGGCGTCCACGAGTAGAACCCGCCCCGGTCCTGGCCGATCTGGGTGAGCCACGGCCACACCGCGTCGGCGCCCGCCCCGATCCGGACGGCGCGGTCCGCGACGATCGTGGCCGTGGGCACCAGGAGGTCGCCCGGCAGGGACACCGCGGCCTCGGAGCGCGTGAGGCCGGTGCGCGCCGGGAAGCCCGCGGACAGCAGCCCGGCGGCCGCGGCCCCGGCCAAGACGAAGGGGGTGGAGCGTCGCATGTGGTTCCTTCCAGGGGACGGGGCGGCACCGCCCGGCGGCGCCGGCGGCGGGAGGGGATCAGCCGACGGCGGGGACGACCTCGACCTGGCCGTCGCCGGCCTCCAGGCCCATCTCCTCGGCCAGCAGGTTGGCGCGGCGGATGAGGGTCTCCACGATCTGGTCCTCCGGGACCGTGTCGACGACCTCGCCCCGGATGAAGATCTGCCCCTTGCCGTTGCCGGAGGCCACGCCGAGGTCGGCCTCGCGCGCCTCGCCGGGCCCGTTGACGACGCAACCCATGACGGCCACGCGCAGGGGAACCGTGAGGTCCTTGAGGCCCTCGGTGACGTTCTCGGCGAGCGTGTAGACGTCGACCTGGGCGCGCCCGCACGAGGGGCAGGACACGATCTCCAGGCTCCGCTCGCGCAGGCCCAGCGACCGCAGGATCTGGATGCCGACCTTGACCTCCTCCACGGGCGGGGCGGACAGGGACACGCGGATCGTGTCCCCGATGCCGCTCCGCAGCAGCGCCCCGAAGGCGGTCGCGGACTTGATGGTCCCCTGGAAGGCCGGCCCGGCCTCGGTGACCCCGAGGTGGAGAGGCCAGTCCCCCCTCTCGGAGAGGAGCTCGTAGGCCTTGATCATCGTCGGAACGTCGTGGTGCTTGACGGAGATCTTGAAGTCGTGGAAGTCGTACTGCTCGAACAGGGAGGCCTCCCAGACAGCGGACTCGACCAGGGCCTCGGCGGTGGGCCCGCCGAACTTCTGGTACATGCGCCTGTCCAGGGATCCGGCGTTGACGCCGATGCGCAGGGACGTGCCGTGGTCGCGGGCGGCCTTGGTGATGTCCTCGATCTGGTCGTCGAACCTGCGGATGTTGCCCGGGTTGACGCGCACCGCGCCGCACCCGGCCTCGATCGCCTGGAAGACGTACCGGGGCTGGAAGTGGATGTCCGCGATGACGGGGATCGTCGACTGCCGGGCGATGACCGGCAGCGCCTCCGCGTCCTTGTCGGTGGGGCAGGCCACGCGCACGATGTCGCAGCCGGCGGCGGTCAGCTCCGCGATCTGCTGGAGGGTCGCGCCGATGTCATGGGTCTTCGTCGTGGTCATCGACTGGACGGACACGGGGGCTCCGCCCCCCACGGGCACGTCGCCCACCATGATGCGGCGGGTCCTCTTCCGCGGGAACGGCGGTTCCTTGACGGTCGGCATTCCAAGCGACACAGGTGCACTCACGCACCCATTATCCCCCGAGGCCCGTCCCCCGCCCGGGCAGGGGCGGTGGCGTGCGCCTCGTCGCCGAACCCGGGGGGCGCCCCGACGGCGGCGGCCGACGCTGTCGGGCCGCGGCGGCACATGCGCGCTCAGCGCGCGGTGTCGAAGAGGACCCCGCCCGCGTCGCGCACGCGGGCCCGGGGCTCTGGCCCGCCGAGGTCGACCTCGAGGAGAAGACGCTGCCCCTCCCCGGGCCCCGAAACCTCCCATACGGCGTGCTCGTTGGCGAGCTCACGGGAGACCGTCGCGGCGCGGACGAGCCACGGGTGGCGTCGTCGCAGACCGACCATGTCCTGGTAGCGGCGCATCATGCGGGCCCCCTGCGCGTCGGGGGGCATCGCCGCCGGGCGGTCGGGGAACTCGGGCCGCACGGCGTCGTCGCCCCCGGGGCGATCCTCCTTGACGCCGGTCATCGCCAGCTCGTCGCCCGCGTAGATCACCGGCATCCCGCCCGACGCCAGGAGGATCGCCGCGGCGACGGCGGCGCCCTCGCCGCCCACCCGGGAGGCGATGCGCGTGACATCGTGATTGCCCACGAAGGTCGTGGGGACGAAAGAGCCCAGGAAGGCGTTGTGCCGTTGGAACGCCCAGTCCAGCTCGAACAGGTTCCGCGACTCGATGGAGCTCCAGATGGCCTTCCACAGCTCGTACTGGGTGACGGAGTCAAGGGTGGACTCCTCCACGATGGCCGCGTAGTCGCCATGGATGACCTCGCCGATCGTCAGGACCCGCGGGAACCGGCCGCGCACCCGTTGGAGGACCCGCGCCCAGAACGAGGGGGGGACCGCATAGGCGGCATCCATCCGCCAGGCGTCGACACCGAGGGAGCACCAGTGCTCCATGACCCGCGCGACCAGGCCGACGACCGCCGGGCTCGAGTGGTCGAGTTCGACGAGGATGTCATGGCCCTCGAACACCCGGGGCCGCGGCCCCCCGGACGCCCCGGCATCCCACGCGATCATGCGTCCGGCGTCGGAGTCGGGTCCCTCGCAGCGGGCGCGGCGCGCCAGCGGATGGTCCCGCGAGATGTGGTTGAACACCCCGTCGCACATCACGCGCATTCCGCGCCGGTGGCACTGGTCGACCAGATGCGAGAAGTCCGCCTGGTCCCCCAGGCGGGGATCCACGCGGAAGTGGTCGAGCGTGTCGTATCCGTGGGTGGCCGATCGGAAGACGGGGCCCAGCTGGATGCCGTTGACCCCCAGCGATCGCGCGTGGTCCAGCCAGGCCTCAACCCGGCCCAGGCGGTGGGCGGGAGGTGCCCCCGGGTCCATCGCCGACGGGGCGCCCGTGAACCCCAGTGGATACAGGTGCCACCAGATCGCATGGCGCATCGCCCCGGGGATCCCGTCAGCCTCCACGATCCGTCCTCTCCTCAGACGCTCCGCATGTCCAGGCCCCGACCCCGGAATCCGGCCAGACGCCCGCTGATACGATGGCGGCATGGAGATCATCGTGCCGGACCACCCGCTCATCGCCCACAAATTGTCCGTCCTCAGGGACCGGCGCACCAATTCGGCGACCTTCCGCGCGATCGTCAGCGAGTTGATGACTCTCCTGGCCTATGAGGCGACCCGCACCGTCACCGTGGAGCCTGTCACGATCGAGACCCCGATCGCCACCGCACAGGGACGCACGCTGGCGGGGCCCCGTCCGGTCGTGGTCCCGATCCTGCGCGCCGGCCTGGGGATGCTCGACGGCATGACGGAGCTCCTGCCCACCGCCGAGGTCGGCTTCCTCGGGATGCAGCGCGACGACGACACGCTCAAGATCACGACCTACGCCAACCGGCTGCCCGAGAACCTCGCCGACCGCCAGTGCTTCATCCTGGACCCGATGCTCGCCACGGGGAGCACGATCATCACCGCCGTGGAGTTCCTGCTGGGCATGGGGGCACGCGACGTGACCGTCGTGTCCCTGGTGGCGGCCGCACCCGGGCTCACCGCGGTCGAGGAGGCCGTCGGCCATCGCGCCAACGTCACCATCGTCGTCGCAGCGGTGGACCCCGAGCTCAACGAGCGCAACTACATCGTCCCCGGCCTGGGCGACGCTGGCGACCGCCTGTACGGCATCGTCAAGTAGCCGGACACCCTCGGCGGGCGCCGGCGCCCGCCGAGGACCCCGGCCCTCTCTCAGCCGGCGAGGTGCACGAGGCACCCCGCGGCCCGCAGCTGGTCGATCGCCGCCCGCGTCGCCGCGCGGTGCGGGACCTCCGTCACGACGCCGGCGGGGGGGACGACCGGCACCCAGTTCGCGAAGGTCTGCTCCGCACGGAACTTCGACTCGTCGACGACGATCCAGCTGCGCCGCGAGCGCTGGAGGATCCGGCTCTTGAACATCGCCTGCTCGAGTTCGGGGTAGTTCGCCCCCCTGACCCCGTCGAGGAACTCCGTTCCCAGGAACGAGACGTCCGGGGTGAGGTGGTCGAGCACGGAGTCGGCCTGCGCGCCCAGGAAGCTCGCGCTCCGGCGACGCAGGACGCCGCCGAGGACGATCACCTTGGGCTCCCCCTCGGCGAGTTCGAGCAGCGCGGCCAGCCCGCCGACCACCACCGTGAGGTCTCGCCGCCCGCTCAGCGCCCGGGCGACCGCCGCGGGCGTCGTGCCGGCGTCGATGTAGACCGTGTCGCCGTCGCTCACCAGGTTCTCGGCCGCGAAGTCCCCGATGCGTTGCTTCGCCGCCGCATGGGTCGCGCCCTTCTCCCTCCACCCGAACTCGACCGGCCGCGACGCGGCGGCCCCGCCGAAGACCCTGAGGAGTTCCCCAGACCCCTCCAGGGTGCGCAGGTCGCGCCTGATCGTCGCCTCCGAGACGCCGAACTCCTCGGTGAGGTCCGCGACCGAGGCGCTTCCCCCACGTTCACGCAGCCACGCCGCCATCGACGCGCGGCGTTCCTTCGTCTTCCTGCTCGTGCGCTGGGAGGAGGCACGCGGAGCGTTCTCGACTGGCATTCTCGACCTCATCCTGGGACAGACATGTCTGGGGGCATCGCCCCAAATCTAGATCATCGAGGTCGGGCCCGGCGCTCACAGGGCCGGGGCGAAGCGCTCGTAGACCCCTCCCCGGTCCAGCGCCGTATAGAGGACGCGCCTCCTGTCGAGGATCTCCCGATAGGTCTGGTGGGCGTGGGCATCCGGGACGAACCGGGCGCCCTCTCCCGGGCAGACGGTACGGAACGCCTCCTCGTAGGTGCCGACGGCCCCCAGGGACACCAGGGACGACATCACCGCGCCCAGGGAGGTCGCCTCCGGGTTCTCGTACCGGATGACCGCGTGCCCCGTCGCGTCGGCCTGGATCTGGTTGAACACCGGCGACGTCGACATGCCGCCGGCGACGGTCAGCTCGTCGACGGGGCCTGCGGCCCCCTCGATGATCTCAAGGTTCTCGGCGATCTCCAGGCTGATTCCCTCAAGGACGGCCCGGCAGATGTCGCCGCGGGACGTGCCGATCGAGAGGTTGAAGAGCACGCCCTTGGCCAGGTCGTTCCAGTTCGGAGCCGCCGAGCCCTCGAAGTGCGGGAGCAGGACGACTCCGTTGGCGCCGATCGGGGACTCCGCGGCCAGGGCGTCCATCTGCGGGTAGCCGATCGCGGCCGGCCCGCCGTAGTGGCCCCGAAGCCACCGGTAGATCGCGCCGGTGTTGAAGACGCCGGCCTCGAGGATCCACTTGCCGGGCACGGCGGACGCGCTGCACAGGATCTTCGCCTCCGCGTGGTGGGCGGGGCGCTCCGAGTGGGCGATCGTGAACGTGCCCGTCCCGGTGTTCGCCTCGGCGTGGCCGGCCGAGAAGACGTTGAGCGCGAGGGCGGCGCACTGCTGGTCGCCGCCGCAGACGATGACGGGGAGGCCCTCGGGGAGGTTGACGGGGCGGGCCATGCTGCGGCGGAGCCCTCCCTCCACGCTGGATCCCGGCGCGACGAGGTCGGGCAGCTTCGAGGAGTCGATGCCCGAGGCCTCGAGGATCGACTGCTCCCACTCGAAGGTCTCGATGCCGAGGAGCATCGTGCGGGCCGCCTGCGTCCAGTCCGTGACGAACTGCCCGGTGAGCAGATAGACGACGTAGTCCTGGACGCCCAGGAGCTTCTCCGCGCTCCGGTAGACGTCGGGACGCTCCTCGCGGAACCACATCATCTTCGGCAGCGAGAAGTACGGGTTCGGGCGGAGGCCGGTGAGCCGGTAGAGCTCGCCGAATCCCATCGCCTCGACCAGGGTCCCGACCTGAAGCGCGCTCCGCTTGTCCTGCCACGTGACGGCGTGGTGCAACGGGAACCCCGTGGCGTCCACGGGGATGACCGAGGCCCGCTGGGAGGTGATCGCGAGGCAGGCGATCGCCAGGGTGTGCTCCCTGGCGTAGGCGCCCGCCTCCGCGAGGACGTTGAGGAGCCCCAGGCGCCAGTCGGCGGGGTCCTGCTCGACGAGGCCGGGGGGCGTGAACTTCGCCTCGTACTCGTAGGACGACTCGAACAGGGCCCTGCCGTCCGTGGCGTAGATGATCGCCCTGATGCTCATCGTGCCGACGTCCAGCGCGATGACATGCTCTTCGCCGCTCATCGGTGTGTGTCCTCTCCCCGGGATCGTGCGCACGCCGCCGTCATCGGACGACCAGGCCGACGAGGAGCGTTCCCAGCAGCGCCATGACGGAGGCGATCGTTGTCGCCGCCGTCCACGTCTTGAAGGTGTCCTTCAGCGGCATGCCGAAGTACTCCTTGACGATCCAGAACCCCGAGTCGTTGACGTGGGACAGCCCGATGCCGCCGGCCCCCACGGCCAGGCACATCACGGCGGGGCTCGCGCCGCTGCTGGCGATCAGCGGCGCGACGATGCCCGCCGACGTCACCATCGCGACCGTGGTGGAGCCCACGGCGAAGCGCATGACCAGGGCGACGAGCCATGCCATGACGATAGGGCTGAGGTGGATGTCCGTGAGGACCTCCGCCAGCGCATCGCCCACGCCGGAGTCCTGGAGGACCTGGTTGAATGCGCCGCCGGCGCCGATGATCAGCAGGATCGAGGCGACCGGCTTGAAGCACTCCTCCGTGAGCTTCCCGATGCGTTCCATGTTCATCCCGCGCGCGAGTCCCAGAGACCAGTAGGCGAACAGGGCCGAGAGCAGCAGGGCCGTGATCGGGTTGCCGACGAAGTCGACGAAGCCGAGGTAGGCGGCGCCCTCGGGCGCCAGCAGGTCGACGATGGTCTTGACCACCATGATGATCATCGGCAGGAGGATCGTGAACAGCGTGATCCCGAAGCCGGGGAGCTTCTCCTCGGGGATGACCTCGTCGATGACGAGGTCCGCGGGCGGATCGGTCACCGTCCTCCGGGAGACCCAGTTCCCATAGACCGGGCCGGCGATGATGACGGCCGGAATGCCCACGAGCAGGCTGAGGACGATGACGGTCCCGACGTCGGCGCCGAGCTGGTTGACGACCGCCAGCGCCGCGGGGTGCGGGGGCACCATCGCGTGGACAGTGATCAGGGAGGCCACGACCGGGATGCCGATCTTCACCAGCGGCATGTTCGCCTGCCTGGCGATGCTGAAGATCACGGGGATCAGCAGGACGAACCCGACTTGGAAGAACACGGGGATGCCGCAGAGGAAGCCGACGACCATCATGGCCCAGGGCGCCCGCTTCTCTCCGAAGACCCGCACGAGCGTCTGGGCGAGCCGCTGGGCTCCGCCGGAGACCTCGAGCATCTTGCCGAGGATCGTGCCCAGGCCCAGGACCGTGGCGAGGAAGCCCAGCGTGCTCCCCATGCCGTTCTGGAAGGAGACCGCCACGTCTGACAGCGGCATCCCCGCCGCGATGCCCAGCGCCAGGCCCGCGATCGTCAGCGCGACGAAGGCGTTGAGCCTCAGTTTCATGATGAGGAAGACGATGAGGGCGATCGACAGGAGGAGGATCGCCATCAGGTAGGTGACATTCATTGACTCATACCTTTCACAAGCTCCATTGCTCTTCTGGTCCTGCAGGTGCGGCGCCCACCGGGGAGCCGCACCCCGTCCCCGCTCGCGGCGGCGCGAGGGGGGCTCGGACGGGTCGTCGTCGGCCCGGCCGGCCAGTCAGCGGGTGAACAGGCCGATCTGCTCCTCGACGGTTCCCCGGACCGAATCGACGACCACCCCGGACAGCGTCGAGAGATGCGGGGCCCGCTGCCCGGCCAGGCTGTCCCGGAGGCGTTGGACGGCCGAGGCGGAGATCTCCGTGTTGACGTTGATCTTCGTGATGCCCTCGGCGATGCACTCGCGCAGGACGTCCGGCGGCGTGCCCGACCCCCCGTGGAGGACGAGGGGGACCGGCGTGCTCCGGCGGATCTCTTTCAGGACGTCGACCCGGATCTTGGGCGTGCCCTTGTAGGAGCCGTGGACCGTCCCGATGGAGACCGCCAGCGCGTCGACGCCCGTCTCCTCGGCGAACAGCGCCGCCTGTCCGGGATCCGTGTAGATCTGGCGGGAGTCCCGATCGCCCTCCTGCGAGTCGGACGCCGCCGAGAGCGAGCCGAGCTCGGCCTCGACGCTGATCCCCAGCGCGTGCGCGACCTCGACGACCCGCCTCGTGCGGGAGAGGTTCTCCTCGAAGGGCAGGGCGGACCCGTCGAACATCACGGAGGTGAAGCCCGCCCGCATCGCGCGGTAGACGTCGTCCTCCGACTTGCAGTGGTCGAGGTGGATGACGTGGTCGGCGGGCACGACGCGGGCGACCGCGCGGCACATGGCGACGACGGTCTCAAAATCCAGCTGCGCGAGGTAGCGTTCGCCGAAGGCGACGATGACAGGCGCTCCCGTGGAGGCCCCGGCCTCGAGGACGCCGCGGACCGTCTCATAGGAGTAGACGTTGAAGCTGCCGACCGCCTGCCCTTTCGTGCGGGCCTCCTCGAGCAGAGGCGTCAGGTTGCGGACCATGGCTCAGCCCTCCCTGACGGCTCTGAGCCACTCGGCGAAGCGCGGATCGTCCAGGACCTCCGGGTTCACCAGGCCCTGGGGGGCGTCCCCGGCGAGCAGGCGCGCGATGTCCTGCATGAGCAGGTAGGGCGAGTTCGTCAGCGCATCGGCGGTGGTGCCGGCGAGGTGAGTGGTGAGGGTGACGTTGTCGAGGCCCAGCAGCGGGCTGTCCTCCGGGATCGGCTCGGTCTCGAAGACGTCCAGGGCGGCTCCGGCGATCCTCCCGTCCGAAAGGGCGGCCGCCAGGGCGCCCTCGTCGATGAGACCCGCGCGCGCCGTGTTGACGAGGATGGCGGTCGGTTTCATCCGCGCGATCTGAGCGGCGCCGATCATCCCCTTGTTCTGGTCGCTCAGGCGCGCATGCAGGGAGATGATGTCCGAGCGCTCCAGGAGTTCGCCCAGCCCGACGGGCTCCACGCCGGCCGACCTCAGCGCCGCCTCGTCGGCGAAGGGGTCGTGGACGATGATGTCGACGTCGAACCCGGACAGCTTCCGCGCGACCAGGGCGCCGATGTGCCCGAAGCCGACCAGCCCGATCGTTCGGCCGTGGAGTTCGGGGACGATGTCGGAGTTGGAGAAGGTCTTCCTCCACGTCCCCGACTTCACCGCCTGGTGGGCTCGGGCGATGTTGCGCGCCTCGGCCAGCATCATCCCGATGGCGTAGTCGGAGACGGCGTGGGCGTTGCGCCCCATCACGTGGAAGACGGCAATCCCCCGTCGCGTCGCCGCCTCCACGTTGACGTTCTCCACTCCGGCGCGGCACACGCCGACGAGCCGCAGCTGCGCCATCGCGTCGAGGAGCGTCGAGGAGACGGGGACGAACAGCCCGGCGAGGATCTCCGCATCCGATCCGGCGCCGAGGGCGGCCTCGGGCACGGACTCGATCTCCGGCCCCCGTTTCTCGACCTCGAGGCGGCGGTGCTGGAGCTCGCCCCAGTCCGACTCCCAGTCATCGGCGACGACCTGGTCGCCCAACCCGGACAGATGCCTCGCCCACGCGGCCTCGAAGCCTCCGACGGGGATCATGGCATCGCCCAGCAGCAGCGCCTTGACGGTCTTCATTGACGTTCCTCCACACACTCAGCAACACAAACTGACTAACGTGGTCATCTTATGTTGCCACGACTGACTATGTCAATCATTCTTCAGGGACGCAGCCAGTCTTCTTCAGGTGAGAGTGATCGGGTCAATCACATCGGCGACGATCAGGAGGACGGTCATCGCCATGAGCGCCGCCGCGACCGCATAGGACAGCGGCATGAGCCGCGCTGTGTCGGACGGCCCCGGATCCGGCGTGCCGCGCAAGCGCGCCCATGTCCGGCGGACGCCCTCGTGGACGGCGCCCGCGACGTGTCCTCCGTCCAGGGGCGGCAGGGGGATCAGGTTGAAGACGAACAGGGCCATGTTGAGCGAGGCCAGGAGCGAGGCCAGCGCGCTGGTGGTCTGCCGCCAGTCGCCCGCCGCGGCGCCCGTGCCCGCCGCCCCCGTCGCCGTGATCTCGCCGGCCAGCCGGCCGACCCCGACCACGGACATCACGCCCGCGGGGTCGCGCTGGGCGCCGGTCGCCGTGGACACCGCGACGTCCCACACCGCCTGCGGGAGCCGCACGATGACGCCGAGGGTACCGGTGAACAGCTCCCACACGGCCCCACCGGCCTGCGCGAGCGTCGCTGGCGCATAGTCCTCGCCCGCGACGATGCCCGCCACCCATCCGCCGTCCGCGCCCCGCACCGCAGCGACCGTGAACTCCACGGGATCACCGTCCCGGGAGACGTCCACCGGGCAGGGTGCTCCCTCCGAGGCGGCGATTGCCCCGCGGACGTCGTCCCAGGTCGGGGTGTCCGTCTGGCACCACGAGAGGACCGTGTCCCCCGCGCGCATCCCGGCCTGGCGGGCAGGAGCCGGGATCGTCTCCCCCGATGCCGTGGCGACCGTGTCCTCCACGCCCTGCAGGGTGGTCGAGGGCGTCGCCCGGCCGATGCCCAGCAGGACCGCCGCGACCAGCCCGACGCAGATCAGGAGGTTGACCGCCGGACCGCCCAGCATGACGACCGCCTTGCGGGAGGCGGGCAGCTCGTGGAAGGCGCGGGCGCCCTCGGGGATCTCCTCGCTGCTGGCCCGGCGGGCCTGCTCGGCCAGGGTCGGTCGGCCCCTGCGGTCCGTCACGCGGGTGCCGGGGCGCGCGGGGGCGAACATGCCGGAGATGCGGACGTATCCGCCCAGCGGGATCGCCCGGAGCACGACGGTTGTTCCGCGCCACGGCCGCCGGGCCAGCGCCGGCCCGAAGCCGACCGAGTACTCGGGGACATGGACGCCGAAGCGCCGGGCCGGGATCAGGTGCCCGAGCTCGTGCAGGGCGATCGAGGCCAGGATCCCGACCACGACGACGAGGATCCCGACCAGCGAGCTCACGCGCCCCGTCCCTCCCGGCGGCGGCCCGCGGCCTCCCTGGCGTGCGCCCGCGCCCAGTCCTCGACCGCGAGGATCTCCTCCAGGGTCGGATCCGCCACGCCCTCATGGGCCTCGACGACCTCCGTCAGCGCGTCGACGATCCCCAGCCACGGGAGCCGTCCGCCCAGGAAGGCGTCAACCAGGACCTCGTTGGCGGCATTCAGCACCGCGGGGTGGGTGGCCGAGGCGGAGACGGCGTGCCGCGCGAGCCCGATCGCGGGGAAGGTGTCGGCGTCGACCGGCTCGAAGGTCCACGCCTGCGCGGCGTCCCAGCGCAGCGGGTCCTCGACGTGAGCGAGGCGTTCCGGCCAGGTGAGGCCCAGGGCGATCGGCAGACGCATGTCGGGGGGGGAGGCCTGGGCGATGGTCGCCCCGTCGCGCCACGTCACCATCGAGTGGACCACCGACTGGGGGTGGACGACCGTGAGGATGCGCTCGGGATCCAGGTCGAAGAGCAGGTGGGCCTCGATGAGCTCCAGGCCCTTGTTCACCAGGGTCGAGGAGTTGACCGTCACCATCGGGCCCATCGACCATGTCGGGTGCGCGAGCGCCTCCCCCGGCGTCACTTCGGCCAGGGACGCCCTCGTCCGTCCGCGGAACGGGCCCCCGGAGGCGGTGAGGACCAGGGACGCCACCTCGCTGCGCCCGCTGACGACGGGCGAGGTCAGACCCCGCTCGTGGACGCCCGCGGCCAGGGACTGGGCGATCGCGGAATGCTCCGAGTCGACGGGCACGATCTGGCCTGGGCGCACCATCGCGCGCCGGACCAGCGCCCCGCCCACCACCAGCGACTCCTTGTTGGCCAGCGCGAGCGTGGCCCCCGCGCGCAGCGCGGCCAGCGTCGGCTCCAGGCCCACTCCTCCGGTGATCCCGTTGAGCACCGTCGCACGGGGGAAGGAGCCCGCCAGTTGGGTCGCGGCCTGCGGCCCCGCGAGGATCTCGGGATGGTAGTCCTCGCCGGCGAGTTCCGGGTGGCGCGCACCCAGCAGCTGGCGCAGCGACGAGGGCGTCCCCGCCGCCAGCGCCACGACCTCGGGGCGCCATCTGGCCGTCTGATCCGCGAGACGCTCGAGGTGTCCGCCCCCGGCGGCGAGCCCGCGCACCCGGAAACGTCCGGGATGGGAGGCGATGACGTCGAGCGCCTGCGTGCCGATCGAGCCCGTTGACCCGAGCAGGACCACGTCGCGCGGAGTCCTGCCGGGCAGGTCCCCCTGCCGGGGCGCGGTCCGGGGCATCGTCAGCTAACCGCCAGGAGGATCTCGACGGCGCGACCCAGGTAGGCGTCCACCGCGCCCTCCGCATAGGCGCGCGATCCCTTGCGCGCGGGGAACACCGCGTGGCGGATCTCGTCGGCGGTGATCTCGGCGCGGTCGTCGAAGTAGTCCGCGAGGCGGTCCAGCAGATCGTCCACCGGCTCCGCGTCGTAGCCGCGGCCGCGCTCCGGATGCGCGAAGCGCTCCCCCCGGGGCCGCAGGAGGCGCGGGTAGAGCGTCGTCGCGCGGTCGGCGACCCGCTCGTACCAGGCGGACTCCCCGTTGACCGCGATGTGGTCCGCGCGGTCGCGCTGGACGAAGGCCGCTTCGAGCCGGTTCATCGCCGCATCGACGGCGTCGATGCGGTATCCGTGTCGCTTGAGCGGGAACGTCGCCTGGCGCACTTGCTCCGCGCTGAAGCGCTCGGCCGGCACGCCTCCCTCGTAGGCGCGGCGCGCCTCCTCGAAGAACTGGTCGACCAGGTCCGGGTCGTACCCCTTCCGGAAGAAGCTGACGCCCGGGAACGCGTCGTTCATCGTGCCTCCTGTGTGTCCGCCGGTGTGCCTGCGGGGGCCGGGGCCCGGCCCGCGCGCCTGCGCTCTCGGTCCTGCACCGCCGTGGCCAACTGGCCGCAGGCGCCGTCGATGTCGGATCCGCGGGTGTCGCGGATCGTCGTGGGGATGCCGCTGGCACGCAGCGTCTCCACGAACACATTCTGTGCGTGGCGCGTCGACGCCGTCCAGATGGATCCAGGCGTGGGATTCAACGGGATCGGGTTGACGTGGACCCAGCCGTGGCCGCGGGCGTTGAGCTCGTCCGCCAGGAGCTGCGCCCGCCACTGCTGGTCGTTCATGTCCTTGATGAGCGCGTACTCGATGGAGACCCGGCGTCCGGTGGCGACGAAGTAGTGCCGCGCCGCGTCGAGCAGCTCGCCGACCTTCCAACGGGAGTTGATCGGGATCAGTTCGTCACGCAGGTCGTCGTCCGGCGCGTGCAGGGACACGGCGAGCGTGACGGGGAGCCCCTCCCGCGCGAGCCGGCCGATGGCCGGCACGAGGCCCACGGTCGACACCGTGATGCCGCGGGCTGACATCCCGAAGCCCTCGGGGGCGGGGTCGACCAGGCGGTGGAGGGCCTGGATGAGATTGCGGTAGTTGGCCAGGGGCTCCCCCATGCCCATGAACACGACATTCGACAGGTGGGTCGGCCCGCCGGCGAGCCGACCCGCCGCGCAGGCTCGATGGGCCAAGCGGACCTGGTCGATGATCTCCGCGGTCGACAGGTTGCGCGCGAGCCCCATCTGCCCGGTGGCGCAGAAGGGGCAGGCCATGCCGCAGCCCGCCTGGGAGGAGACGCACAGCGTCGTCCGTTCGGGGTAGCGCATCAGCACGGACTCGACCCGGGCGCCGTCGAAGAGCTGCCACAGGTGCTTGACCGTCCGTCCCTCATCCGCCTGCAGCGCCGTCACCTCGGCGACCAGCGGCGGGAGGAACTGCGCGACCGCGGTCCTCATCGACGCCGGGATGTCGCTCATCTCCCCGGGTTCGGCGACGTAGCGGTCGAAATAGTGGCGGGAGAGCTGGTCGGCACGGAACGCCGGCAGGCCCGCCCGGCGCAGCGCGTCCTTGCGCCCCGCCAGATCCAGGTCCGCCAGATGGGCGGGCGCCTTGCCGCGTCGTGCCGCCGTGAAGGAGAGGACCGGGCGCGCCCCGGGCGCGCTCGCCCCTTCGGGTGGCTGGTCGCTCGGGCGCACCTCGGGCCGCGCCGGGCCGCGGGGGGCCTCGAGGGCCCGCCCACGGGCGGTCTGCGGCCGCACCGGTGAATTCGTCAGCGCCATGGCCCCATCATCCCCCCATCGCCGCGAGCAGCACGAGGTAGGACACGGGCGCCGTCATCAGCAGCGAGTCCAGACGGTCCAGGATCCCGCCATGCCCGGGCAGGATATTCGACATGTCCTTGAGACCGACCTCACGCTTGATCGTCGACTCCGTGAGATCGCCGACCGTGCCGACGAGCGCCGAGGCCACCCCCAAGACCGGGCCCCACCACCAGTCGGCGCCCAGCAGCGCCATCGCGCCCGTCCCCACCGCGCAGCAGGCCAGCACGGAGCCCGCGAAGCCCTCCCACGACTTCTTCGGGGAGATCCCCGGCGACATCGGGTGCCGCCCGAACAGCACGCCCGCCGCCCATCCGCCGATGTCGTTCGAGATCGTCACCGCGATGAAGGCCGCCACCATCCACGCCGAGTGCGAGGCGGCGAGCAAGAGCACGACGAAGGAAGCGAGGAAGGGCACGTAGACGACGGTGAACACCGAGGTGACGACGTCGCGCACGCGTCCGTCGGCCGAGCCGTCCAGCAGGCGCCAAGCGATGACGACGAACACCGTCAGGTACATCGCGATCAGCGTCGCCTCCAGTCCCAGCGTCCACGCCGACACGAGGATCCCGATGGTCCCGACGTAGATCGGGGGCATCGCCACGGACACGCCGATGCGGGCGAAGGCGCCGCCCAGCTCCCAGGTGGCCCCCAGCGCCAGGACCACGACGAGCGCGATGAACCCCGGCTGGAACAGCCACAGTGTGAGCGCCACGGCGGCCACGAGCACCACCGCGGTCGTCACGGCGGCGGGGAGGTTCCGCCCGGCGCGTCCCGTCGCGGCTAGCGGCGTGTGATCCCTGCTGGGACCCGGCCGCAGGACGCGGTCGAGGAGGGAGCTGGCGGAGTCGTCGGCCATCAGATCGTCAGCAGCTCGCTCTCCTTGCCGGCAAGGAGCCCGTCGATGGTGTCGATGTGCTCCCTGGTGATCGACTCGAGATGCTTCTCAGCGCGGTCGACCTCGTCCTCTCCGGCGTTGCCGTCCTTCTTGAGCCGGTCGAGCTGCTCTTTGGCCTTGCGGCGCACGCCGCGCACGGAGACGCGAGCGTCCTCGGCCTTGGCCTTGGCCTGCTTGACGTATTCGCGGCGGCGCTCCTCGGTGAGAGCCGGGAGGACCACCCGCACGACACTGCCGTCATCGGTGGGGTTGACGCCCAGATCCGACTCACGCAGCGCCCGGAGGATCTCCTGGGTCGCGGTGCGGTCGAAGGGGGAGATCAGCACCGTGCGGGCCTCGGGGATCTGGAAGGAGGCCAGCTGCTGCATCGGCGTGGGGACCCCGTAGTACTCCACGGGAATCTGCTGGAACATCGCCGCGTTCGCGCGCCCCGTGCGAATCGCGCCGAAGTCGGACCGGGCGACCTCGACCGCCTTGTCCATCTTGTCCTCTGCCTCGAGCAGGATGTCGTCGATCACCGTTACTCCTTCGCCTGTGCCGAATCGCCGTGCGCGGACCCGCGCGGCGCGGGTGCGGCGGACACCAGCGTACCGATTCTGTCGCCCATGAGGGCGCGGGTCACGTTGCCGGGCTCCGCCATGCCGAACACGCGCATCGTCAGGCCGTTGTCCTGGCTGAGCGCGAAGGCGGCGGCGTCGACCACCCTGAGCCCCTGGGCCAGGGCGTCGGCATAGGTGACGAAGTCGAGCCTGCGGGCCTGGGGGTTCGCGTTCGGGTCGTCGTCGTAGACGCCGTCGACGCCGTTCTTCGCGACCAGGAGCTCATCGCAGTGGGTCTCCAGCGCGCGCTGGGCGGATACGGTGTCCGTCGAGAAGTACGGCATTCCGGCACCGGCGCCGAAGACGACGACCCGCCCCTTCTCCATGTGGCGGATCGCGCGCAGGGGGATGTAGGGCTCGGCGACCTGCTGCATCGCGATCGCGCTCTGCACGCGGCAGGGCACGCCCGCCTGTTCGACGAAGTCCTGGAGGGCGAGCGCGTTCATCACCGTGCCCAGCATGCCCATGTAGTCGGCGCGGGCGCGGTCCATGCCGGCTCGCGAGAGCTCCGCCCCGCGGAAGAAGTTCCCGCCGCCCACGACCACAGCGACCTGGATGCCGCCGCGCACCGCGGTGGCGATCTGCTCGGCGATGCCCCGCACGACGACGGGGTCCAGGCCGACGTGCCCGCCCCCGAACGCCTCGCCGGACAGTTTCAGCAGGACCCGTCGGTCCGTCCTGGGGGTCATCGATTGCTCCTTCGCCCGCATTGTGGTCGGTGTCGTGATGAGTGGTCGGTGTCGTGATGGCCCCGTCCCTCAAGGGGCGGGGCCATCACCGGCGCCTCAGGCTCCGACGTGGACGCGGACGAAGTCCGTGACCGTCGCGCCGGCCTCCTTGAGGACTTGGCCCACCGTCTTCGACGGATCGCGGGCGAAGTCCTGGTCAACCAGGCAGTTGTCCTTGAAGTAGGCGTTGAGGCGGCCCTCGACGATCTTCGGGACAATCTTCTCCGGCTTGCCCTCCTGGAGGGTCAGCTTCTCCAGCGTCGCGCGCTCCTTGTCCAGAACCTCGGCCGGGACGTGGTCGCGATCGAGGTAGGCGGGCTGGAAGGCGGCGATGTGCATCGCGACGTCGTGGGCGATGGAGGCGCCGGCGGCGTCCGTGACCACGAAGACGCCCACCTGAGCGGGCAGGTCCGGGCTCGTCTGGTGCAGGTAGAGGTCGACGTGGCCGCCCTCGACGCGCACGACGCGGCGCACCTCGATCTTCTCGCCGATGACCGCGCCCATGCCGTTGACGAGGTCCTGCACGGTTCCCTCGTCCGAGGGCGCGGACAGCAGGGACGTGAGGTCCGCGGCCCCGGACGCCACAGCGGCGTCGAGGACCTTCTGCGCGAAGTCGATGAACTTCTGGTTCTTCGCCACGAAATCGGTCTCGGAGTTGACCTCGACCATGACGCCCACCGTGCCGTCGATGACGGTGGCGGCGACCAGCCCGGCGGAGGCCACGCGGTCCTCACGCTTGGACAGCGAGCGCAGCCCCTTGAGCCGGATGAGCTCGAGCGCCTTGTCCTTGTCCCCGTCGGCCTCGGTGAGGGCCTTCTTGACGTCCATCATGCCGGCGCCGGTCTGCTCGCGCAGCGCCTTGACGTCGGCGGCGGTGAAGTTCGCCATCGATCTGTCTCCTTTCGGGAGGGAAGTCATTCAGTCCTGAGCGGTCTCGGCCGCGGGGGCCTCGGCGGGCTCTTCAGCCGTGGCCGTGCCCGGCGCGGGGACCGGCTCCGTCTCGGGGGCGGCGCCCTCGGCAGGCGAGGATCCCTCGGCGCCCTCGAGCAGCTGGCGCTCCCACTCGGGAAGCGGCTCGGCGGCGCCCTCCTGGGCGCCCTCGTCCTCGACGCCCTCGGCAGCGGGCTTGCGGGCCTCGGACCGGGCGAGCAGCCCCTCTGCGACGGCGTCGGCCACGACGCGGGTGAGCAGCGAGACAGCGCGGATCGCGTCGTCATTGCCCGGGATGCGGTAGTCGACCTCGTCCGGGTCCGCGTTGGTGTCCAGGATCGCGACGATCGGGATCGAGAGCTTGCGGGCCTCGGAGACCGCGAGGTGCTCCTTCTTCGGATCGACGATCCACACGGCGGAGGGGACCTTCGCCATGTCACGGATGCCGCCCAGGGTGCGCTGCAGCTTGTCCTTCTCGCGGCGCATCATGAGCAGCTCCTTCTTCGTGCGCCCGGAGGCCGCCACGTCGTCGAAGTCGATCTGCTCGAGCTCCTTGAGGCGCTGGAGGCGCTTGGAGACCGTGTTGAAGTTCGTCAGCATGCCGCCGAGCCAGCGGTGGTTGACGTAGGGCATGCCCACGCGACGGGCCTGCTCCTCGACGGCCTCCTGCGCCTGCTTCTTCGTGCCGACGAACAGGACGGTGCCGCCGTGGGCCACCGTCTCCTTGACGAAGTCGTACGCGATGTCGATATCGGCCAGCGTCTGCTGGAGGTCGATGATGTAGATGCCGTTGCGCTCGGTGAGGATGAACCGCTTCATCTTCGGGTTCCACCGGCGGGTCTGGTGCCCGAAGTGGACACCCGCCTCCAACAGCTGACGCATGGTGACGACTGCCATGATCGTCCTCTCCCTGCGCGGATGCGCAGGCCATGGGCACATCGTGCCCGCTTTCGGTTGTCACCCGGGCGGAGGTCCCGCGCCGGATCCTGGCGCCATGGCCGACCGCCACCCCGAGGGGACCCAGGCGGCCGCGCCCCGTCCCGTGGGACCGGATCGCACCGGGTCGGGAACGGAAATGACGCGCGAAGTCATCCGCCGCGAGGGCGGACGCCGCGTCAAGTGTAGTCCACGCGGAGGCCTTCCCCCTCCGTCACCGCATGTGACCCGGGTCCCCACGGCGGCCCGCCTCCGCGCCCCGTACTGTGTGCGGGGACATCGAGGAGGGGGGATCCGTGCTCACAGCGTTGATCGGCATCGCGCTCGGGATGGGCCTGCCCGTCCAGACGAGCATCAACGCGCGCCTGCGCAGATCGACGGGGTCTCCCTTCGTCGCCTCGCTGGCGTCTTTCACGGTCGGCTCCGCCTGTCTGGGCGTCGTCACCCTGGCCTCGCGTTCTTCCCCCGGACCCGCCGTCGGCGTCCTCTCCGACCAGCCCGCGTGGATCTGGGCCGGAGGCGTCCTCGGCGTCGTCTTCCTCACCGGGAACCTCCTGCTCCTCCCCGTCCTCGGCGCCGTCCAGACCGTTGTCATCCCCGTGTTCGGACAGATCGCGATGGGGCTGCTCATCGACGCCAACGGGTGGTTCGACGGCCGGGTGGTGCCCCTCGGCGTCCCGCGGTCGGTCGGGGCGCTCCTGGTGGCCGCGGGTGTCGTGGGGGCCGTCGTCCTCACGCCGAGGGCGTCCCCGCTCCCGGCACGGGGCGGCGACGACGGGCGGGGCCCGCGCGGCGGTCCGGCCGCCACATGGTCGGCCCGCGGGCTGGGCCTGGTCTCCGGCATGCTCTCAGCCTGCCAGACGGCGATCAACGCCCACCTGGGCCAGGTCCTCGGCTCGCCCGTCGCCGCGGCGTTCACCTCCTTCGCCGTCGGCTCGCTGGTCCTGGCCGTCATCGTGGCGGTCCTGCGCACGCCGCTGAGGCTCTCCCGGCCCGAGGGGGCGGCGAACCCGTGGTGGATGTGGATCGGCGGCCTCCTGGGAGGGGCCTTCGTGCTCGGGAACGTCTATCTCGCCGGGCGGGTCGGCACCGGGCTGACCGTGCTCCTCACGCTGACCGGGTCCATCATCGGCGGTCTCCTGGTGGACCGCTTCGGGTGGTTCGGGACCGCTCCCACGCGGACCCGTCCCATCCAGGTGGCCGCCGTGCTCGTCATGCTGGCGGGGGCGGCGCTCACGCGGCTCGGCTGACCGTCTCCCGTCCACAGGACCCGGGGCCTATCCGGGCTCTTCCACAGTCCGCACCGCGGCGCTGGCGCCGGGAGGCGCGTTCCGAGACGATGTCCACATGCGCACACCGGTACGGTTGATCAACCTGACGATGACCGCGTGCGTGCTCGCGCTGGCGGCCGCCACCATCGAGCCCGCGGACGCCGGAGGACCTGATGACGCCCACCAGCCGTGGAGTTGGCCCACCGACGGCCCGGTCCCCGTGGTCCGCTCCTTCGACCCGCCGGAGCAGCCGTGGCTGTCCGGCCACCGCGGCGTCGATCTCGATGTCGCGGTGGGCGCCACCGTGCGGGCCCCGGCAGAGGGCACCGTCGTCCAGGCGGGCACGGTCGTCGACCGCGGTGTCGTCTCCCTGCAGCACGGCCAGGTGCGCTCGACCTTCGAGCCCGTGGACCCCCTGGTCTCCGCGGGCGAGCACGTGTCGCGAGGGCAGGCGATCGCCACGGTCGCAGCCGGCCACTCCCCCGGGGCCCTGCACTGGGGCGCCCGGATCGGCCGCGAGCGCTACGTCGATCCCCTGCGGATGCTGGTCTCCCGCGTGGTCCTCAAACCCTGGGAAGGGTGAGCGCAGCGCGGGGGAGCCGATCAGGCGCGCGGATGGGCCCGCCGGTAGACCTCCGACAGCCTCCGGGCGTCCACATGCGTGTAGCGCTGCGTGGTCTGCAACGAGGCGTGCCCCAGCAGCTCCTGGACCGCGCGCAGGTCGGCGCCCCCCTCGAGCAGGTGGGTGGCCGCGGTGTGCCGGAGGCCATGGGGGGCCAGGTCGCGGACGCCGGCACGGGCCGCCAGCCGGTGCAGCGCGCCGCGCACGACACGCTGGTCGACACGGCCTCCGTGGGCGCCGAGGTACAGGGCCGCGCCGCTGCCGGAGGTCACCAGCGCGGGCCGGGCCCGCTCCAGCCAGATCCCCAGGGCGCGCGCCGCTGGATCCCCATACGGGACGACGCGCTCCTTGTCGCCCTTCCCGATGACCCGAAGGGTCTGGGTCTGCGGCATGAGAGAGCCGACGTCCAAGGCGCACAGCTCCGCCACCCGGATCCCGGTGGCATAGAGCAGCTCGACGATCGACCAGTCGCGCACCTTCACCGGTTCCGCCCGGCCGGGCTGTCCGAGGGCCTCCGCCCGGGCGCGTTCCAGGAGCCCGTCGACGGAGGCGCGATCCAGGACCTCCGGCAGGCGCTGGTCCGGCCGGGGCGCCGACAGGAGCAGCGCCGGATCCCGGGACAGCACACCGTGCTCATGCGCCCAGGAGGTGAACGCGCGCAGCGACGCCATGTGCCGGGCCACCGTGGAGCGGGCCGCTCCCCCCTCCGACAGCGCAGCGAGCCACGACCGCAGGGACCTGGTCGTCACGCGGGCGCGGAGATCCTCCGCCGTCGATGACGGGTCAAGGCTGAGGTGCCGGAAGAGGGACTCGACATCTGCGGAGTAGGCCGCCACCGTGTGCGGGGACAGGCCCCTCCCGTCGCGGAGGTGGCGGATCCATTGGGACAGGACCGCGGCCCCGTCGTCCCCGGTGCGCCCCGCGCGCTCAGGTGACGTCGTCATGGCGCCCATGGTAGGCGCCGTGTCCCGGGAGACGCGCCCACCCCGAGGGACCGGACTCCACCCACCCCTCGACCTCGAGGCGGCCCAGGGCGGAGAGGACGTCCCGCTGGGACATCCCCGAGGCACGGACCAGGCGGTCCACCGAGGTTGCGCTGCGCGCCGGCAGCGCCTCCCAGACCCGGCGCTGACCGGTGGGAAGGGCGTCCGCCCCGCGGTCCCCCGCCACCGGGGCCCCGGGGATCGGCTCCTGTCCGATCAGGGCGAAGGAGCTGATGAGCTCCATGACGTCGCGGGCGTCCCGCACCAGTGCCGCCCCCTGCCGCAGGAGCAGGTGGCATCCGCGCGAGGACCCGGAGGTCACCGGCCCGGGCACCGCGCCCACGTGGCGGCCCAGCTCCATCGCGCGGCGCGCCGTGGACAGCGCCCCGGAGCGTTCGGAGGCCTCGACGACGACCGTCGCCGAGCCCATCGCGGCGATCACGCGGTTGCGCCCGATGAAACGCCATTTCGCGGGCCGCCATGACGGCGGGACCTCGGAGAGGATCGTTCCTCCGGCCGCGACCATGCGGTCGTACAGGTCGGCGTGCGCCGCCGGGTAGAGGCGGCCCAGGCCGCCCGCCATGACCGCGCGGGTGCGTCCTCCCCGCGCCGCGAGCGCCCCGCGGTGGGCGGCGCTGTCGATGCCGAAGGCTCCACCCGAGACCACGTCGATCCCCTGCTCCGCCAGTTCCAGGCCCATGTCGGCGGCGATGTGCTCGCCGTAGTCCGTGGCCGCCCTGGACCCGACGACGGCGACCGCGTCCCCGCCGCCGACGGGCGCCCCGAGGGCCCACAGGGCGTGGGGGCGCAGCCCTCCCAGGTCGTCCAGCGACGCGGGCCATTCCGCGTCCTGGGGGATGACGATCCTGCCGCCCAGGCGCTCGAGGGCCTCCAGGTCGCCCAGGGGGTCCGCAACGAGGGCGCGAGGATTCCAGCGCGCCCAGGCCTCCTCGAATCGGCGGGAGCCTCCCCGCCCGTCGCGCGCCAGGCCGTCGGGCAGCGGCCCCGGCTCCGGGCGCAGCGCCCACTCGATGGCCGCGGGATCTCCCAGCGCAGCGCGCAGGGCACTCGCATGGGCGTCTCCCGGCTCGGCGACCGCGCACCACCACGCGCAGGCCAGCCTCGGATCCTCAGGCGGCGCGCTCATCGCGGTCCCCTGTTCGCAGCGTCATGGCCTCTCCCAGGTCGCGGTCGTCGGGTCGGTCCCGTCCGTCGAGGTCGGCGAGGGTCCACATGAGCCGCAGGACCCGGTCCGCGCCGCGCAGGCTGATCCTGCCCCGGTCGACCCACCGGTCCAGGTCGGCTGCCAGCGACGGTTCCAAGGGCGCGTGCTCCCGGATCCAGGTGCCGGGCAGACGGCTGTTGAGGGCCCACGGGGTGCCCGCCCACCGCCGGGCGGCCCGCCGGCGCGCCCGCGTGACCCGCTCGCGCACGCGCGCCGAGGTGTCCGCCCGGTCCAGGGCCAGGTCGGCGCGCGTGGGCGCGCGCATGGCGACTTGGATGTCGATGCGGTCCAGCAGCGGACCCGACAGGCGCGAGAGATAGCGCCGGCGCTGCGGGGCGGTGCACGTGCACGACCTCTTCCGGGAGTCCCGGTATCCGCATGGGCACGGGTTCGTGGCCAGGACCAGTTGGAAGGCGGCCGGATAACGGGCTGTGGCCAGCGCCCGGTGGATCGTCACGGTTCCCTGCTCCAGGGGTTGGCGCAGCGCGTCGAGCGCCTTCGGCGGGAATTCGGCCGCCTCGTCGAGGATCAGGACGCCGCCGTGGGCGAGGGACACGGCGCCCGGCCGAGGAACGCCGCCTCCGCCTCCGATGAGGGCCTGCATCGTGGCCGAATGGTGGGGGCGCTCCACCGGGGGCGTGCGGATGAGCCCCCCGGAGGGGTCGAAGGCCCCGGCCACGGAGTGCAGTGCCGTCACCTCGACGGCCGTCTGGTCGTCCAGTTCCGGCAGGACGGTGGCGAGCCGGGAGGCCAGCATCGTCTTGCCGGCCCCGGGCTCCCCGATGAGGAAGAGATGGTGCCCGCCAGCCGCCGCCACCTCCAGCGCCCGCCGTCCGAGGGCCTGTCCGCGCACGTCCGCGAGATCCAGGGACGGCCCGGCCTGCGCGGGGGCGATGCCCCTGGGCTCCGCGGGCCCGCCGGGCGGTCCGAGCAGGCGCGGGCGCTCGGCTCGCCCTCCCGCCCAGGCGACGGCCTCCGCCAGATGGTCGAAGCCGAGGACCTCGATCCCGGGCACCAGGCGCGCCTCGGCGGCGCAGGCCGCAGGGACGACGGCCCGCCTCACGCCCTCGCGGGCGGCCGCGATGAGTGACGGGAGGATGCCGGGCACCGGTCTGAGCGCCCCGTCCAGACCCAGTTCGCCCAGCATGACGGCGTCCGCCGCGGCCGCCGCGCAGATGCCGCCGTTCGCGGCCAGCACGCTCATCGCGATCGCGAGGTCGAAGCCTGATCCGTGTTTGGGGAGTCCCGCCGGGGAGAGATTGACGGTCATGTGCCGGTCGCGCACCTCCGTCCCACATGACTGCAGCGCCGCACGGACACGTTCGCGCGCCTCCCTGACGGAGGCGTCGGGCAGCCCGACCAGGGTGAAGGCGACCAGTCCGCGCCCGACATGGGTCTGCACCTCGACGAGGTGGCCCTCGAGCCCGACGAGGCTGACCGCGAGGGTCGCCGCCACCGATGCGGCGCTCACGGGGCCACGCCCCTCACCCAGTCGATCGTGGCCTGCGCCAGCGCGTCCCCGGATGCCGGAGCGGCCCCTCCCCGCCAGGGCACGGTCACGGCGACCACGTCGAAGCGGACGTTCCCATGAACGTCGTGGGCGGCCAGCCAGGCGGCGGCCAGACGCCGCACGCGGGCGAGCTTCGCCGGGCCGACGGATTCAAGCGCCGAGCCGTACCGGTCGCCCGTCCTGGTGCGCACCTCGACGACGACGATCTGCCCGGCGGCGCCGTCGAGGGCGATGATGTCCAGCTCGCCGCGCCGTCCGTCGCGCCAGTTCCGGTCGAGGATGCGCAGGCCGCGGGCCGTCAGCAGGTTCGCTGCCAGCGCCTCGCCCGCCTGTCCCAGTTCTCGTCTGCGCTCTGTGCGCATGGCGTCACCTCCGCGCACACCCTCGCAGTCCCGCCGGGCCGCGGGCCACCGACCGGCGTCCCGTGTGTGGACGGATCGGGGCCTCCCGGACCGCTTGTGGACGGGGTCAGGGGATATCGAGCTCCGGCTTGGACAGCTCCTCCACATTGACGTCCTTGTAGGTGATGACGTGGACGGACTTCACGAAGCGCGAGGAACGGTAGATGTCCCAGACCCAGGCGTCGGTGAGCGTCAGCTCGAAGAAGACGTCCTGCCCGACGGGGCGGGCCTGCACATCGACCTTGTTGCACAGGTAGAACCGGCGCTCCGTCTCCACGACATAGCTGAACAGGCCCACCACGTCGCGGTACTCGCGGAAGAGTTCCAGTTCCAGCGCATTCTCGTAGCCCTCGATGTCCTCACTGCTCACGGGACCATCATGCCCGATCCGGAGGCCCGGGGGGTCATCGACGGGGAGGGAGCCGCGCCCGGCAGGTGCCAGGACACGCGGTGGAGCGGGCTGGGGCCGAGCTCGCGGAGCGCTTGGACGTGCGCGGGAGAGGCGTATCCCTTGTTGTGCGCCCAGTCGTACCCGGGATCGTCGACGTCGCGCATCCATGCGTCGCGGGCCACCTTGGCCAGCACGGAGGCCGCCGCCACGACGGCGCAGGTGGCGTCCGCGCGGACCCGTGTGACCACGGGGACGCCCAGCTCCGCCCATCCGGGGGCGCTCAGCCAGTCGGCGGAGCCGTCCAGCAGGACGACGCCGGGAGCGAGCCCCGCCTCGCGCACGCTGGTCAGGGCCCGTCTGCCCGCCAGCCGCAGCGCGACGACGATGCCGTGGGCGTCGACCTCGCGGGAGTCCGCCCAGCCCACCGCGGACCCCAGCAGCCACCGCGTGAGGGGCTCGCACAGCCTCTCGCGGCGTCTGGGCGTGAGCATTTTCGAGTCGGCGAGGCCCTCCGGCGGCGCGCCGCATCCGGCGTCGACCACCGCCACACCGACGGCGACCGGCCCGGCCAGCGCGCCCCGGCCGACCTCGTCCATGCCGGCGACCGCGCCGAAGCGGGCGGCCAGGGAGAGCTCGACCTCGCGTCCGGCGGTGCTCCTCACCTCGCCGCGCCCGATTCGGCGTCCGGCACCTCGTCGAAGGCCTCGCGTCCGCCCAGTCCCGTCCAGTGCCCGATCGGCCAGATCACCCAGCGAGCCCGACCGACGACATCGCCGACCGGGACGAAGGGCGTCTCGCCCTCGCCCATGTGGTAGCGCGAGTCCGCGGAGTGCCCGCGGTTGTCCCCCATCACCCACAGGGTGCCCTCGGGGACGGTGACGTCGAAGGAGATCGTCGAGGGCGCCTGGCCGTCCGCCAGGTACGGCTCGTCCACGGCGACGCCGTTGACCGTGAGGCGCCCGGCGGCCGTGCAGCAGGCCACGTGATCGCCGCCCACTCCGATGACGCGTTTGACCAGGGTCTGCTCCCCGTTGGCGGGCACGAAGCCGATGAACTCCCCCGCTGAGCGCAGCGCGCCCGCGATCCCCCCGGAGTCGACGGCCGGCAGCCAGCCGAGGGAGTCGTTGAACACCACCACGTCGCCGCGCTGGATGTCGCCGGTCCAGTGCGGCAGGCGCAGGACGGCGATGCGGTCGTCCTCGACCAGCGTGTCGTGCATGGACTCCGAGGGGATCCAGAAGACCTGCACGACAAAGGCCCGCAGCAGGGAGGAGATGACGACGGCGATGAGGACGACGAGCCCGAGCTCGCGCAGCCAGGACAGGGCGCCCTCGCCCTCCCCGGCCGGCTCCCTGCGCGGACCGGCGGCGTGCCGCGCCCCGTCCACCATGTGCGCCCGCCCTTCCCCCGGTGCCTCCCGGATGCTGGGACCGGGTCCGGCGCCTGAGGCGCCGGACCCGGCTGAGATCACTCCTCGGTCGCGTAGTCGCGGTACTCCTTGACCTTCGCGGCCTTGCCGTGGCGATCGCGCAGGTAGTACAGCTTCGCGCGACGGACGTCGCCGCGAGAGACGATCTCGATGTGGTCGATCGAGGGCGAGTGCACCGGGAAGGTGCGCTCGACGCCCACGCCGAAGGAGATCTTGCGGACGGAGAAGGTGGCCGACACCCCGTGCCCCCGGCGACCGATGACGACGCCCTGGAAGACCTGGATACGGGACCGGTTGCCCTCGACGACCTTGACGTGCACCTTGACGGTGTCCCCGGCACGGAAGTTCGGGATGTTGTCGCGCAGCGAGGCCGCGTCGACCGCGTCGAGCTTCTGCATGTTCACTCCTCAACGCGCCTGCCGCAGGCCAGCCACGTCGATCCGGCAGGCTCGGGGCCTGCTCCTCGTGTGCGGGTCCGACGCCTCGGCGTCCCCCTGCGGCAGGCTGCGCCGCGCCGGGCCCGACGGCCAAGTCTGCCACACCTCGCGCCCTCGTCCCAAGGGAGGGGCCCCGCTCTCAGGCGACGGAGGGCGTGACGTTGCGCACGAGGACGTCGTCGATGTTCGGCGTGTCCCCGACCATGAAGGTGCGCCGTCCCGCGACCGAGAACCCGTGGCGCCGGTAGAAGCGCCGCGCCCTCCGGTTCGCGATGTTCGTGCCCAGGACGACCTGCGAGTTGCGCCCCCGCGCCTCGACGTCGGCCACGGCCCGTTCCAGGAGCGCGCCCGCCACGCCCGAGCCGTGCCATTCCGCCCGCACGTAGCACTTCGACAGGTAGGCGGCGCCGAGCTCGATGCGCCCGGGCCGCACCAGGTCGGCAGGCATGCCGTCGGCCCCTCCCAGGATCGTGCACGTGTACCCGATGAGCTGGGGGTCCTCCTCGCGCAGCTGGGCGACGAGGATCCGGTGGTCGCCGGGATCCGCGAGATAGCGGTCGAACACCTCCTCGGAGAGGTGCCGGCCGAGGAACGCCTCGATGTCCGCCTCCCCCAGGTGCGGCGGGCAGGCCAGGGGGAAGGTGTCGCGCGCCAGACGGGCCAGCGCCGACGCCTCGTCGCGGCGGGCCGGGCGCAGCGACACGTCCGCCCGTCGGGGGACGAGGACGCGTCCGGCGCCGGCGAGGACCTCCCGGTCGCGCCCGTCGAGGGCCTTCGCGTCGAGGGCGTCGATGAGGTCGGGGCGTCGGCGCGCGGTGCGCACCAGCGAGCGGTCGCGCCGCCATCGGGCGATGTGCGCGTGGTCCCCCGACAGAAGGACCTCTGGCGTCTCGATCCCCCGCCAGGAGCGCGGACGGGTGTAGACGGGATATTCGAGGAGCCCCGCCGCCGAGTAGGACTCCTCGACGAGGGACTCCGGATTGCCCAGCACGCCGTCAAGCAGGCGGGCGACCGACTCGACGAGGACCAGTGCGGCGACCTCGCCGCCGTTGAGCACGTAGTCCCCGATCGAGTACTCGAGGACCTCGACCTCCTGGTCGCGGTAGTGGTCGGCGACCCGCTGATCGATGCCCTCATAGCGCCCGCAGGCGATGACGAGCTGGTCCGCTCCCGCCAGGTCCTGGGCGATCGCCTGGGTGAGGGGCACGCCGCTGGGCGTGGGGAAGGCCAGGATGCGACGCCGGGGCGGGGCGTGGGGGTCGAGGACGGGCTCGGGAGCGTCCCCGCCCTCCTCATCCGCCTCCGGCGGTGTGGGAGGTGCGGCGAGCACCTCGTCGAGGGCGCGCCCCCAGACGTCGGCGCGCATCACCATGCCGGCTCCCCCGCCGTAGGGCGCGTCGTCGACGGTGCGGTGCCGGTCCGCGGTCCATCCCCGGAGGTCGTGGACCACAACGTCAAGCAGTCCCGCCTCCCGGGCCCTGCCCATCAGGGAGAAGTCCAGGACGTGGAAGTAGGCGGGGAAGATCGTCACCAGGTCGACGCGCATCAGCGGGCGTCTCCCGGTCCCTGGGACGTCCCGGGCCCGGCAGGACCCCCCTCATCCTCGAAGAGCCCAGGGGGCGCGTCGATGACGACGCGCCCGCCCTCGACATCGACGACGGGGACGAGCTGGCGGACGAAGGGCACCATGACGGTGCGTCCGTCGCGGCGCACGAGCAGCAGGTCCTGGGCGGCCCCCGCCTGCAGCCCGGCCACCTCTCCGAGCTCCTCGCCCCGCGGGGTGACGGCCCGCAGCCCCTGGAGCTCATGGGGGTACCACGCGTCCTCCTCCGCGACGGCCTCCACCAGGAGTTCCGCTCCGCGCAGCGACTCGGCGTCCTCGCGGGTGCGCACCTGCTCGAAGCCGGCGTAGACGCGGCTCTTCTGGGCGCGTAGGGATGCCACCGTCAGGGTCGGCCACCGGGGATCCGACGTGCGCAGCTCCGATCCGGGGCTGAGGCGCCCCGGGGAGTCGGTGCGCACATCCAGGACAACCTCGCCGTGCAGCCCGTGCGCCGGCCCGACCACAGCCGCCCTCAGTTCCATGGCACCCCCACGTTCGCTTCCGTCCATCCGGTCCATCCTACCGGCGCGCGCGGAAGGGGCCCGGGATCGCTCCCGGGCCCCTTCTCACCTTGATTCGTGTCCCGCCGGTCACTCGCGGTCCGTGTCGACGACGTCGACGCGGACCGGCCCGTGCGTGGAGAGCGCGCCCATGACGGTGCGCAGCGCGCGGGCCGTGCGCCCGCCGCGCCCGATCACCCGCCCGAGGTCCTCCGGATTCACGCGGACCTCAAGGAGCTCGCCGCGCCGCTGGTTGCGCGACGAGACGCGGACATCCTCCGGGTGGTCGACGATGCCGCCGACGAGATGCTCCAGCGCGTCGACCAGCATGGTCAGGCGTCCTCGGACGGGGACTCGGCCTCGGCGGGCTCGGCGGAGGCCTGCTCCTCGGCCTTCTTGGCGGACTCGGCGGCCTTGCGCTTCTCCGCCGCGTCCTCGGCGGCCTTCACCGCGTCGGCGGCCTGCGCGGCCTTGTCGGCCTCGGAGACCTTGACTCGGGAGACCGCGTCCTTCTTGCCGTGGAACTTGGCGATGTCGCCGGTGAGGACCAGCAGGTTGCGGACCTGGTCGGAGGGCTGGGCGCCCACCGACAGCCAGTACTGGGCGCGGTCGGAGTCGATCCGGATGACCGAGGGGTCACGGGTGGGATCGTAGACGCCCACCTCCTCGATCACGCGGCCATCGCGCTTCTTGCGCGAGTCCACGACGACGACACGGTAGAAAGGCGCGTGGATCTTGCCCATGCGCTTGAGACGGATGCGAACTGCCACTGGTGTGGTCACTCCTGTTTCGTGTTCGGGTGGACCGCGCACGTCACCGGTGGGTCACGGATCGGTGAGCGCTCCTGGACACGACGTCGGGCGGAGAGAGGGTCCGCACGCGCCGGGTACGAGAACTCATTGTGCCACGGAAACCACGGGGTCCCAAGCATCGGCGCCGCCCCGCGCACCGATGCCCCCGTGCGATCCGTCACCCGCCGCCGAGGACCCGCCCGCCCAGGACGACGGCGCGCGGCCGGGCGAGCGCTCCCGGATCCGCCGTCGGGTCCGAGTCCAGGACCAGCAGGTCGGCGCGGGCCTCCTCCTGGAGCGAGTCCACCCGCAGGGCGTCGCGGGCCCGCCATGTCGCGTGCTCGAGGATGCGGTCGGGAGACATGCCGGCACGCGACCACAGCGCGAGCTCGCGCGCCAGCTCGCCGTGCGGCTGGTAGCCGCCGGCGTCCATGCCGGGCAGGATCCACACGCCGGAGCCGAGGAGCCGCTCGGCGTGGTCGCGCCGCTCCCGGTGCATCGCGCGCATCGTCTCCGCATAGCGCGGGTAGCGCCGGCCGGCCTGGTCGGCGAAGGAGCCGAAGAGCTCGACCTGGACGAGCGTGGGGGTGACCATGACGCCGCGCACGGCGGCCTCGGCCATCTGGTCGTCGTCCATGCCGGTGCCGTGCTCGATGTCGTCGACGCCGGCCTCCAGGAGATCGTCGACCACCCGGTGCGAGAAGCAGTGCACGGCCACGCGGGCGCCCTCCTCGTGGGCGGCGGCCACCGCGTCCCGGAGGATCTCCCGGGGCCACAGGGGATCGAGGTCGGACTCGGCGCCGCCCGTCCGGTCGATCCAATCGCCCACGAGCTTGACCCAGCCGTCACCCGCCCGGGCCTGCCGGAGGACCTCCCCGGGCAGGTCGCCCGGGTCCTCCAACTCGACGGCGAGACCCCGCGTGTAGCGTTTCGGCCGCGCGATGTGGCGCCCGGAGCGCACGAGAACCGGCAGGTCGGGGCGGCCCTGGACCCAGGAGTCGTCCACGGGCACCCCGCAGTCTCGCACGGCCAGGACGCCGGAGTCGCGGTCGGCCAGGGCCTGGCGCTCCTGCTCCTCGCGGCCCACCGGGCCCGAGGGCCCGATGCCGATGTGGCAGTGGACGTCGACCATGCCGGGCACGATCCAGCAGGCGGGGACGGCCCCGTCGCGATCCCGTCCCTCTCCCGGGCCGGTCACGCGGTGGAGGCGTCCGTCCTCCCACGTCCACGTCCCGTCCACCCATACCGGGGTCTCCCCCGGCGCCTCGCGCCACAGCGCACGTCCCTCCAGCGCCACCTCAGCGGCCCTGGAGCATGCGCTTGATGTCGTCGGGCAGGTCCTCCAGGCCCGGGCGGGCGGCGGGGGGCCCCGCCGGGGCGCTGGTCAGGCCGAAGGCGGATCCGGCGGGCGACTGCGGCTCCTCGCCCCCGCGCTGGTCCTTGGGCAGCAGCGCCTCGAGCTCCTGCTGGCGACGCTTCGCGGGATTCCCGGAACGGGCCTTCTTCTTCACCCGGGCGGCGCGCGCGGCCGCCTGACGCTGTTGGGCCCGCTGTTTCGCCTTGCCGCCCTGACCGGGCATCGACCCCATGCCGGGCATGCCCGACATCTGGCCCATCTGCCCCATCATCGCCTTGGCGGCCTCGAAACGCTTGACGAGGCCGTTGACGTCGGTCACCGTGGTGCCGGAGCCGCGGGCGATGCGCGCGCGCCGCGACCCGTTGAGGATCGAGACGTCGGTGCGCTCGGCGGGCGTCATCGAGCGCACGATCGCCTCGACGCGGTCGACTTCGCGCTCGTCGAAGTTCTCCAGCTGGTCGCGCATCTGCCCCATCCCGGGGATCATCCCGAGGACCTTCTTCATGGAGCCGAGCCTGCGGACCTGCTGGAGCTGGGAGAGGAAGTCGTCGAGGGTGAGCTCCCCCGACATCGCCTTGGCCGCGACCTTCTGGGCCTCGGCCTGGTCCATCCGCTTCTCGGCCTGCTCGATGAGCGTCATGACGTCGCCCATGTCGAGGATGCGCCCTGCCATGCGGTCGGCGTGGAACCGCTCGAAATCGTCGAGGCCCTCGCCGGTGGAGGCGAAGAGCACGGGCGCGCCCGTCACGCCCCGCACCGAAAGGGCCGCGCCGCCGCGGGCGTCGCCGTCGAGCTTCGAGAGGACGACGCCGGTGAAGCCGACGCCGTCGCGGAACGCGGTCGAGGTCCTCACGGCGTCCTGGCCGACCATCGCGTCGAGGACGAAGAGGATCTCGTGGGGGTGGACGGCCTCGCGGATGGCGATGGCCTGGTCCATCATCTCCTGGTCGACGCCCAGCCGGCCGGCGGTGTCGACGACGACCACGTCGATGCCCGACTCGAGGGCATGGGCGAGACCGGAGCGGGCGACCTCGACCGGGTCGCCGACCCCGTTGCCTGGCTCGGGGGCCCAGACCCCCACGCCGGCGCGGCCGCCGACGACCTGGAGCTGGTGGACGGCGCCCGGCCTCTGGAGGTCGGAGGCGACCAGGAGGACCGAGCGCCCCTCCTCGCGCAGCCATTTGCCGAGCTTCCCCGCCAGCGTCGTCTTGCCGGCGCCCTGGAGGCCGGCGAGCATGAAGACCGTCGGCCCGCGGCTGGCGAAGTGGAGCTCGCGGGTCTCCCCGCCCAGGATCTCGACCAGTTCGTCGTGGACGATGCGCACGACCTGCTGGCCCGGGTTCAGCGCCTTCGAGCGGGCCGCGCCGTAGGCCTTCTCGCGGACGTCGGCCGTGAACTGCCGGACCACGGGCAGCGCGACGTCGGCGTCCAGCAGCGCGCGGCGGATCTGGCCGATGGTGTTGTCCACGTCGGCCTCGGTGAGCACGCCGCGTCCGCGCAACTGCTTGAAGGACTGGCTGAGACGGTCCGAGAGATTGCCGAACACTCTTCCCCACTTCCGATTCGAGGGCGGCGGACTGACGGCCTGAACGGGCCGGAATTGCTGCCGCCCAGACTACCGCACAGGCGCAGGCCGCCCCCAGCAGGGGCCCGGCGCACCACGAGGCCCTACTCCCGGGCCAGGGTCTCCCAGCATGTCCGCGCCAGCGTGTTGACGAGGCTGGCGCGCCACGGGTTCCACGCCTTCTCCCCCGCGGCCACCGAGTCCGCCCGGGTGAGCGCGACCAGAGCGGCCAGCAGCGCCGGATCGTGGCCCACAGCGTCGAGCACCTCGGCCACGGTCGCCGGGTCGTCCGGGTCGCGCGCGGTCGCGGCCTGGGCGAGAACCAGATGGCGGGCGACCAGCGAGGCCACCGTCGGCGCCCACTCGCCCATGCCCATGCGCTCCAGGATCCCCCCGACCAGCGAGGCCCCGATCCGCGGGTGGTCGACGCCCCCGTCGGGCGGGCGCTTCCCGACGTCATGGAGCAGCGCGGCCAGCAGGGCCGTCGGCCGGTCGATGATCGAGCGGTCGAAGGGGGGCAGCCAGTCGGCCCGCCCGTCCAGCATCACGCCCATCTCGGCGACGGTCCCCACGCAGTGGCGGTCGACCGTCCACCGGTGGAACTCCGCCCTCTGGGGCCGCGATCGCAGGGCCTCCCACTCCGGGATCCATGCGGCGGGCACACCCGCGCGGTCCAGGGCGAACCATGTCGGGATGACCCCCTTCCCGGCGCCCAGGAAGTCGAGGAACAGGTGGGCGCGATGGGAGCTCCAGGCCCCGGTCCCGGACAGCGCCCCCGCGCGCACCCCGGAGGCGATGTCGTCCAGCGTCGCGGAGGAGGGCGGGAGCCCCGTGCGCGCCGAGGTCCCGGCGAGCTCGAGGACGGCCGAGGGGTCGCGGGCCAGCGCGGCGTCGGTGAAGACCAGCGCGTCGTCGGAGACGGCCACCCCGAAGCCCAGCTGATCGAGGTGGGCGACGGGATGGGGCAGGCGCGGGGACCTGGGGCGGGAGATCCGGCGGCGTAGCCCGCCCGGACCCCATGCCTCACGCGCGCCCAGGGCCCGGTGGACGGCCGCCTCGGTGGCGGCCGCGATCTCCCCGCCCGCCCGGGCCACCATGCGCATGAGGTCGGCCTCCGCATCGATGCCGGCGAACCCGAGGTCCGCGGCGACCGCGCCCTGGTAGACGCGCAGCAACTTCGCCGTGTGTCGGCGCGTCACGCGCTGGAGGCTGTCGCGCACGTCGAGGAGGAACGAGGCCGCGTCCTCGACGCGGTCGTGGGGATAGTCGGTCAGCCAGGTCGCGGCGAGTGCCCTCATGAGGTCGAGATCGCGCAGCCCGCCGCGGCAGGCCTTGAGGTCCGGCTCGTTGACACGGTCGAGATCGCCCTCGTCCGCCCACCGCTCGCGCGCGCCGGTGAGCAGCTCGTCGACGCGCGTGGGCGCGGCGCGGCGCAGGTCCGAGCCGACCGAGGCGCGCACTGCGTCCGTGAGTTCCCGAGAGCCGGCGACGAGGTGGAGGTCGAGGAGCCCGGTGAGGGCGGGCAGGTCGTCGGCGGCGACCTGCCGGCACTGCGCCGGGGTGCGCACCGAGTGGTCGACGGACACTCCCGCGTCCCACAGCGGGTGGAGGACGTCGCGGGCGAGGTCCAGGACACGGCCCTCCAGGCGGTGGGGCATCTCGTGGAGGATGACCAGGTCGATGTCGGAGACGGGGCCGCCCTCGGCGCGCGCGAAGGATCCGACGAGGCAGAGGGAGAGGGGGCCGATCGTCGTGTCGCGGGTGGCCCCCGCCCAGACCTCGGCGAGCGCGCTCGTCACCAGGCCCCGGATGACACGACGGGACGCCCTGCCCGGCCCCGGGTCCCATTCCCCTCCCGCGAGGGGGTGGGGCGGATCGAGGTCGAGCAGGGCCTCACCGAGTCGCGTCACGACGGCAGCGCTCCCCTCTCACAGGGCCTGCGGTCCGGACTCGCCCGTGCGCACGCGGACGACGTCGTCGACGGGGGTGACCCAGATCTTGCCGTCGCCGATGTTGCCGGTGCGGGCGGCCGTGGAGATCGCGTTGACCGCGGCGGGCACCTCCTCGTCGCGCACCAGGGTCTCGAGGCGGATCTTGGGCACCACGGTGACGGCGTACTCGGCGCCCCGATAGACCTCGGTGTGCCCCTTCTGCCGGCCGGTGCCCGAGGCCTCGGAGATCGTGGCGCCCGTGAGCCCGAGGGCCTCCAGGGCCTCGCGGACCGGATCGAGGCGGTAGGGCTGGATGATGGCGGTGATGAGCTTCATGGGAGTAGTTCCTCTCAGGCCAGCCGCGCCGACGCGGTGGGGTTGTCGTAGGCCGTCTCGGAGTGCTCGGCCAGATCGATGCCGCGGACCTCGTCCTCGGGCGAGATCCTCCAGCCCATCGTCGCGCGCAGGGCGAGGCCGAGCACCGCCGTGATGACGCCGGAGAAGACCAGCGCGCACAGGGCGATGAGGATCTGCGTGAGCAGCTGGCCCGCGCCCCCGCCGTAGAACAGTCCGGTCTCCGTGGAGAGGAACCCGATGAGCACCGTGCCCGTGAGGCCGCCGACCAGGTGGACGCCGACGACGTCCAGCGAGTCGTCGTATCCGAAGCGGAACTTCAGGCTCACCGCCGCGGCGCACAGGGCGCCCGCGATCAGGCCGAGGACGACGGCCCCGATCGGGTCGATGGACCCGGCTGCGGGGGTGACGGCCACCAGGCCGGCGACGACGCCGGAGGCGGCGCCCAGGGAGGTGGCGTGTCCGTCGCGCAGGCGCTCGACCAGCATCCAGCCGAGCACGGCGGCGCCTGTGGCGACCGTCGTGTTGACCCAGGCCAGGCCCGCCAGGTCGTCGGCGGTGAAGGCCGAGCCCGCGTTGAATCCGAACCAGCCGAAGAAGAGCAGGGCGGCGCCCATCATGACGAAGGGCAGGTTGTGGGGCCGCATCGGCTCCTTGCCGAAGCCGGGGCGCTTGCCGATGATGAGGGCCAGCACGAGCCCGGCGATGCCGGCGTTGATGTGGACCACCGTGCCGCCGGCGAAGTCGATGGGCGCGACCCCGGTGAGGGAGGCGATGGGCCCGTCGGCCGACAGGAAGCCGCCGCCCCACACCATGTGGGCCATCGGGAAGTAGGAGAAGGTCACCCACAGCAGGACGAAGACCAGCCACGTCGAGAACCGGACGCGTTCGGCCAGGGAGCCGGAGATCAGGGCGACGGTGATGATGGCGAAGGTCATCTGGAATGCGACGCCCACCCATCCGGGCACGCCGTAGCCGTCGACCGCGGCGCCGTCGAAGCTGCCGCGCAGCCCGAACCACTCGAAGGGGTTCGCGAAGATCCCCCCGATGTCGGTCGGGCCGTAGCTCATCGAGTAGCCCCACAGCGGGTAGACGACCGCCACGACGGCGATGACCCCGAAGGACATCATCATCATGTTGAGGACGGATTTCGTGCGGCTCATGCCCCCGTAGAAGAGGGCGAGCCCGGGTGTCATCAGGAGGACCAGAGACGCTGAGGTGAGCATCCAGGCTGTGGCGCCTGTGTCGAGTGTGTCCACGGGATTGCCTTCCGAGTCGGAAAACTGACTCTCGAACAGTACAAGCCAGCTTTTGACCCCGACTTTACCCATCCACGATGTGGACGGGGAAGCGCTTTACTCTCCGATGATCGCATTGACGAAGTCATGGGGGTCGAAGGGAGAGAGATCGTCCGGCCCCTCGCCCAGTCCGACGAGCTTCACCGGGACGCCGAGCTCGCGCTGGACGGAGACGACGATGCCTCCCCTCGCCGACCCGTCGAGCTTGGTCAGCACGATGCCCGTGACGTCGGCGGCCTGGGCGAAGACCTCCGCCTGGCGCAGGCCGTTCTGCCCGGTGGTCGCGTCGAGGACCAGTAGCACCTCGGAGACGGGGGCCTGCTTCTCGATGACGCGTTTGACCTTGCCCAGTTCGTCCATGAGGGCCGTCTTGGTCTGGAGGCGCCCGGCCGTGTCGACGATGACGACGTCGACGCCCCGCTCGGCGCCCTCCCGCACGGCGTCGAAGGCCACGGAGGCGGGATCGGCACCCTCCCGGTCCGCGCGCACCACGTCGACCCCGACCCTGGCGCCCCATGTGGCCAGCTGGTCGGCCGCCGCCGCTCGGAACGTGTCCGCCGCTCCCAGGAGCACGGATCTCCCCTCGGCGACGAGGACGCGGGCGAGCTTCCCCGCCGTCGTCGTCTTCCCGGTTCCGTTGACGCCGACCATGAGGACGGTCGCCGGCCGGACGCGCGCGTCCCCGCCCGGTGCGGGATCGAGGTGCAGGGCGCGGTCCATCGCCGGGTCGACGAGGGCCAGCAGCTCTTCGGCGAGGATCTGGCGGACCGCCTGCGGGTCGCGCGTGCCCTCGACCTTGACGCGGGTCCTCAGGACGCCCATGAGCTGCTCGGTGGCGGGGACCCCGAGGTCCGCCATCAGCAGGGTGTCCTCGATCTCCTCCCAGTCGGCGGCCTGGAGGTCCGCCCGGGAGAGCACGCCCAGCAGGGTGGCGCCGATCGTGCCGGCCCCGGCCAGGCGGGCCCGGAGCCGCTGCATGCGCGACGGCACGGACTCCGGCGCCTCGATGGCCCCGGCGCCGGCCTGCGCGACCGTCGAGGAGGCCGGGACGCCCTCGTCGACGGCGGGGGCGGGCTCCGCGGGGATGGACTCCTCGGGGGCGCGGGGGGGACGCCCCGGAGCTTCCTCCTCGCGGCGGGGAAGAGGGGCCTCGTCCCGCCCGGCGCGCCCGCGCCGCACCCCCCGCACGACGAGGGCGAGGACGGCGACCGCGACGAGCACCGCGAGCGCGATGCCCACGGGCGACTGGAGGAGACTCAGCACTGCATCCATGCCCCCATCATCCCCCACGGGGCGCGGGGCTCTCCACCCCGGCGGCGCGACCGCCGAGCCGGGGCGTTCCTGCTGCGGTCAGCCGCGCCGGGAGGGCTGGCGCTCCCCCGCCCTCACCGTCTGCGCGACGGACTCCAGGCGATCGAATCCGGGGATCGCCCTCGGATCCACGTAGGCGTTGCCCCTGTGCTCATCGGTGGCCAGCAGGTCGCTCAGCGTCGTCTCGGAGGGGGTCACCCGCGCCGGGGGCTCTGCGTCGGGCTCGGGGTTCTTCAGGAGGGCGGTCTGCTCGCGCAGGTGCTCCTGCCACGAGGAGGCCGGGCGCCGGGAGACGGCCACGGCGACGACCACGGCGACCGCCAGGGCGACGAGGACGATGGTGGTGAGCGCGATGACGACGATTCCCTCGGACATGCCTCCACGGTTGCACGTCCTCTGGGAGACGCCAACAGGAGACGCCCATCGCGATCGAATCGTGACCATGGGACGCCTCGCGCGCCGTCAGGACGCCAGCCTCTGGGAGACGACCGAGGTGACGCCGTCGCGCATCGTCACCCCGTACAGCGCGTCGGCGAGCTCCATCGTGCGCTTCTGGTGGGTGATGACGATGAGCTGGCTGGTGCGCCGCAGCTCCTCGAAGATGCGCAGCAGGCGCGAGAGGTTGACGTCGTCCAGCGCCGCCTCGACCTCGTCCATCACGTAGAAGGGGGAGGGGCGCGCGCGGAAGATCGCGACGAGGAACGCCAGCGCCGCCAGCGACCGCTCGCCGCCGGAGAGCAGGGACAGCCTCCGCACCTTCTTGCCCGCCGGGCGGGCCTCGATCTCGATGCCCGTGGCGAGCATGTCCTCCGGGTCGGTGAGCACCAGGCGGCCCTCTCCGCCGGGGAAGAGGACCTCGAAGGTGTGGGCGAATTGCTCCTGGATGTCGGAGAAGGCTCGGGAGAATGCCTCGCGCACGAGGGTGTCGACGTCGTCGATGATGCGCAGCAGGTCCGCCTTCGATTTCTTGAGGTCCTGGACCTGGGAGACGAGGAACTCGTGGCGCTGGGACAGGGCGGCATGCTCCTCCAGGGCCAGGGGGTTGACCCGGCCCAGCCGTTCGAGTTCCCGGGTGGCCCGCTGGAGCTCCTGCTCCTGTTCGGAGCGGACGTAGGGCGCGGCGCCGCCGTCGGGGCCCGGCACGAGGTTGTGCGGCCCGTACTCCTCGACCAGTTGGTCGGCCTCCAGGCCGAGGTCCTCGACCGACGACCGCTCGAGGTTCTCCATCCGCGCCGTCATCTCGGCGCGGGCGACCTCGTCGCGGTGCGAGGCCCCGGTGACCTCGCCGAGCTCCCGCGTGAGTTCGTCGATGCGCCGGCGCCGCTCGCCGAGGGCCTGCGACGAGTCCGCGCGGGCCTCCTCCGCGTGCCGGCGGGCCTCCTCGGCGCGGGCGAGCGCGCGGGCCGCCGCCTCCACGGCGATCTCGGCTCCCTGCGCGATCCGCCCCACCGAGTCCAGGCGCGCGAGCCGGATGCGTTCGGCGCGCGCGTGGCGCTCCCGCTCCTCGCGGGAGCGGGCCGCGGCCTGGCGCAGGGAGCGGGCCCGGCCCTGCGCCTGACGGGAGCGTTCCTCGTCGGTGCGCAGGGACAGGCGCTGCGCGGTCTCCTCCTCTCGGGCGAGCCGGGCGGCCGCCGCCGCCTCCTCCGCCGCCCGCTGCGAGGCGGCCAGGTCCTCGGCGGGTTCGATGCCCTCGGCCTGCTCAAGCCGCTCCTGGGCAGACTCGACCTGTTCCCGGGCCCACGCCACCTGCTCCTCGACGCGCGCGAGCGCCGCCCGGGACCGGTCGGCCTCGGCGTCGGCGGCCGCAGCCGCCGACGACGCCCGCGCCGCCTCCTCTGCCAGACGGGCGCGGCCCGCGTCCTCCTCGCGTAACGCCCGCAGCGCCTCGTTGGCCGCCTTCACGGCGGCGTCGTACTCCCCGTTCGCGGTGACGAGGGCGACAGCGGCCCGCGACTCCCGCTGCTCCGCGTCGGCGGCCCGGGCGACCGCGTGCTCGTACTGCGCGTGCAGCGTGAGCACGGAGGACCCCCCGCGCCCCGACCCGACCACCGAGGTCGCCGTGACGACATCGCCCCCGAGGGTTGCGACCGCGCGGACGCCGGGGAGCGCCACCAGCCCGGCGACCTGATCGAGGTCCTCGCACACGACGCATCCGTCCAGGGCCGCGGCCAGGGCGGGGCCGACCCGCTCGTCGACGCGCACCACGTCCAGGGCCCACCGGCCCGCCTCTGGGAGCCCGGCGCGCCCGCCGTCGCCGGAGGCCGATCCCGGCTGCGCGCGCGAGAGGATCATCCGCACCCGTCCGCCGCCCTCCGAACGGGTCGAGCGGACCTGGTCGACGGCGGAGCCGAGGTCCTCGGCCACCGCGGCGTCCGCGAGCGGGGAGAGCAGCGCGGCGAGCGCGTCCTCCCATCCCTCCTCGACGCTCAGCAGAGAGGGCAGGTCGGCGACGATCCCCGGCCTGCCAGCGAGGTCCGCCGTGGCGTCATCGGGCGTGAGGCTCTCGGCCAACGTGTCCCGGCGGGACTCCCAGCGGGCGCGCTCGGCCCGGGCCTCGCGCTCCTCGGTGAGCAGGGCGTCGACCCGGGCCCGCGCCCGGTCGCGCAGTCGGACCGCCCGCTCGTGGGCGGACGCGCCCGTATCCTCCTCGGCCGGGGGAGGCGCGGGGGCCTGTGCGGCGCGTTCCTCCGCTTCGCGCCGGCGTTTCTCGGCCGCCTCCACCAGGCCCCGCGCGCGCTCGGCCTCGCTGAGCGACGCCTCGAGGCGGGAGCGGCTCGCCGCCACGTCCCCCGTCAGGCGCGCGACCCTCTCGCGGCGGTCCGCGAGGAGCCTGTTGACGCGGGCCAGCTCGCGGGAGGCCCGCTCGTCGCGTTCCTCCGCGTCGGCGCGTGCGCGGGAGGCGCGCTCCAGCTCGGCGCGGCCCTGCTCGACGCGGCGGAGCAGGTCCGCGTCCTCCGCCCCCGCCTCTTCGGCGCGGCGCTCAAGCTGCTCGGGGTCCTCGCCCTGGGGAGCGTCCGCGGGGCGCGACAGCGCCTCGACGCGTTCGGCGGCCAGCATCGCCGTGCCGCGCAGACGCTCGTGGAGGGTCGTGAGCTCCCGCCAGACGGCGGCGGCCCGCTCGACCTCGGGGCCCGCGGCGCGCTCCTGCTCCTCCAGGCGTTCCAGCGCCGCGCGCTCCTCGCGCAGACGTTCCTCGAGGTGCCCGCGCCGCGCCTGGGCCGCCCGGTCGCTGGCCTGCTGCTCGTCCAGGCGGGTCCTCAGGGAGACCAGGTCGTCGGCGAGCAGGCGCGCCCGGGCGTCGCGCACGCGGGCCTGGATCGCCGACGCCTTGCGGGCAGCCTCCGCCTGGCGGGCCAGGGGGCGCAGCTGGCGGTGGATCTCGTTGGTGAGGTCGAGGACCCGCACGAGGTTCTGGTCCATGTCCGCCAGCTTGTGCAGCGCCCGGTCCTTGCGCCTGCGGTGCTTGAGCACCCCGGCGGCCTCCTCGATGAAGCCGCGCCGTTCCTCGGGTGTGGCGGACAGGATCGTGTCGAGCTGGTTCTGGCCCACGATGACGTGCATCTGGCGGCCCATGCCCGTGTCGGACAGGAGGTCCTGGACGTCCAGCAGACGGACGGAGGCCCCATTGATCGAATACTCGGATCCGCCCCCGCGGAACAGGGTCCGGCTGATCGTGACCTCGGAGTACTCGATGGGCAGCGTGCCGTCCGCGTTGTCGATCGTCAGTTCGACCTGGGCGCGGCCCAGCGGCGCACGGGCGCTCGTGCCCGCGAAGATGACATCCGCCATCTGCCCGCCGCGCAGGGTCTTCGCGCCCTGCTCCCCCATCACCCAGGCCAGCGCGTCCACCACGTTCGACTTGCCCGATCCGTTGGGGCCGACGACGCACGTGATGCCTGGCTCCAGGCGCAGCGTGGTGGAGGAAGCGAAGGACTTGAATCCGCGGAGCGTCAGGGTCTTGAGATGCACGGCCCCACAATACGGGTCGGGCGGTCCCCGGCGGGGCCCTCGGGACGGCCGGTCCCCGAAGCGGTCAGTCCTTGAAGACGAGCTCCGGGAACCACAGCGCGATCTCGCGGTCCGCCGAGGTCGGCGAGTCCGATCCGTGCACGACGTTCTGGACGGCCGGAGTCTTCCAGTCGCGGCCGAGGTCACCACGGATCGTGCCGGGAGCCGCCAGCGTCGGATTGGTCTGGCCCATCATCGTGCGGAAGCCCTCGATGACCCGGTCGCCCTCCACGACGACGGCGACGAGCGGGCCGGAGGACATGTAGTCGAGGAGCGCGGGGAAGAACGGTTGGTCCTTGTGCTCGACATAGTGCGCGGTGAGCAGCTCCCGGGAGGCCTTCTTCACCTTGAGGCCCTTGAGCCGGTATCCCTTGACCTCGATGCGGCGCAGGATCTCACCGGTGAGCCCCCGCTCGTAGGCGTCGGGCTTGATGAGGACCAGGGTGTGCTCCTTGTCGGGATCGAGCAGCTCGGGGGTGGGCATGGGCAATCACCTTTCACAGAGGCCATCGTGTCATCTCGTCGGCAGACGTCATCGGCTGACGCCGCTCTAGCATAGGCCCCCGCGGACGGTCGCCGCCGCGGGGAGACCGCGGCTCACGGTTGCGCGGAGCCCACGGTTCCCACCGGCTCGCCGCCCTGCTCAAGCATGCGGGTCAGAGCCTCGACGGCCTCGGCCGCCTGGGGGCCCGTCGCCGAGATCCGGACGACGTCGCCGCGCCGCACGCCCAGGGCCATGAGCTCCAGCACCGAGTCCGCGCTGGCCCCGTCGACCGTCACCTCCGCGTCGAAGGTCCCCGCCAGGCGGGCCAGCTGGGCCGCCGGGCGCGCGTGGAGGCCGACCGGGTCGGCGACCGTGGCCTCGCCCTCGACCGCGTCGGCCGCGTCGAGCGCGGGGGCCGCGCGGATCACGGCGACGGGGTCGCGGAGGACCGGGCCAGCGGGCTCCGGGGAGGAGGACGGCGCTGCAGCGGCGAAGGCGCCGACGGCACCGCGCGCCGCGCGGGCGACCGCGGCGACGTCGTCGCCCAGCTGCGCCCTCACCGCCGCCGCCACCGCGCCCTCGACGAGCGGCGCGTCCGCGAAGACCAGCCGGCCAGCGTCGTCCGCCATGTCCAGGACCGACTCCACCGTCATCGTGGCCGAGCCGAGGTCCGTCAGGACGACGACACCGGCCCCCTCGGGAGCGTCATCGCCGCCCACGGACTCCAGCGCCGCATCGACCGCGTGCTCGACGCGGTCGTAGGAGGTGCCCAATGAGAGGTCGTCGGTGCCGCCGGCGGCCTCCACGAGCACGTCGGGAGCCATCTGACCCGCGACCTCGGCGACGCCGCGGGCGAGCAGGTCGGAGTGGGAGACAACGACCAGGGCGACGCGCGCGCTCATGAGGGATCCACTTCCCTCGCCCGAGCCGCCTCGGCGGCCTGGGCGAGGATGAGGGAGGTGGACACCGCCCCGGGGTCGAGGTGGCCGATCGAGCGCTCTCCCAGGTAGGAGGCCCGGCCCTTGCGCGCCTGGAGAGGCTCCGTGGCCGCGGCCCCCTCCTCGGCGGCGCGGGCGGCGGCGTCCAGGGCCTCCTCGGGGGACGACCCCGCCTCCGCCTGGCTCCCGGCCGCCTCGACGGCCGGGAGCCAGGCGTCGACCATGGTCTTGTCGCCGCGCTCCGCCTTGCCGCGCGCCTGGATGCCGCCCAGGGCGGCGGCGAGCACGTCGTGGACGTCGTGCGCGGAGAACGCGCCCGCGGGCGCCGCCTTGGAGGCGCGCAAGAACGCCGTGCCGTACAGCGGGCCCGCCGCGCCCCCGACCGTGGACATCAGCGTGCGCGCCACTGTCTTGAGGATCCCGGCCACCGTGTCGGGTGCGTCATCGGCGGACAGGGCCTTCTCGACGGCCGCGAAGCCGCGGTCCATGTTCTCCCCGTGGTCCCCGTCCCCGATCTGGCGGTCCAGGTCGATGAGCCGCTCGCGGTTGTCGGCCATCGACCTGCCGACGCCCGCCATCCAGGCGCGCGCCCACGCGGCGTCCAGTGCCATTGGTTCCCCCACTCACTTCCAGGCCGGCGTGTTCGCCGGCGCATCGAACAGGCTGAGCAGCTCGTCGTCCACGCGCAGCAGCGTGACGGAGGCGCCGGGCATCTCCAGGCTCGTCACGTAGTTTCCCACCAGGGAGCGCTCGATGGTGACGCCGTCGGCGTCCAGCAGCGCCGCCAGGGCGCGGTGCACGATGTAGAGCTCGGACAGGGGCGTGCCGCCCATGCCGTTGACCAGCGTGACCACGCGCTCCCCCGTGGCCAGGCCCAGGTCGTCGCGCACGCGCTCGTAGAGCTCCTTCGTCAGGACGTCCGCGCTCTCCATGCGGCCGCGACGGTAGCCGGGCTCCCCGTGGATCCCGATGCCCAGCTCGATCTCGTCGTCGCCGAGCTCGAAGGACGGCGTGCCGGCGTGCGGCACCGTGCACGGGCCCAGCGCCAGCCCCATCGAGCGCACCTCGTCGTTGACGCGCGTGGCGATCGCGGTGACGCCGGCCAGGTCGTCCCCGCGCTCCGCCGCGGCCCCGGCGATCTTCTCCACGAGCACCGTGCCCGCCACGCCGCGGCGGCCCGCGGTGTAGAGGGAGTCCTCGACGGCGACGTCATCGTTGACGACGACCGACGTCACCTCGATGTCGTCCATCTCGGCCATCTCGGCGGCCGTCTCGAAGTTGAGGACGTCGCCGGTGTAGTTCTTCACGATGTGGAGCACGCCGGCGCCATGGTCCGAGGCCCGCGTGGCCTCGAGGATCGGATCGGGCGTCGGGGAGGTGAACACGGGACCCGGGACTGCGGCGTCGAGCATGCCCTCGCCGACGAATCCGGCATGCAGCGGCTCGTGCCCCGAGCCTCCGCCCGAGACGATGCCGACCAGCCCATCGGCCTTGGGGTGGTGGCGCGTGACGAAATCAGGGTCGAGGTGCACGTCGACCAGGTCGGCGTGGGCCAGCGCGAATCCCTCCAGGGACTCCCGGACGACCTGGTGGACGTCGTTGATCAGCTTCTTCATGGGGTGCCTCCTCGCATCCGGCGGGACAGGTGGGTGACTACGACTGCCATCGTGCCACCCTCCGGGCCCCGCTGTCGCGCGATCCGGTCCGGGCTCACCTCGCGCCGCGCACCAGCGTCGAGACCGCTCCGGCCAGGACGATCGATCCGAAGGCCACGACGCCGGTGCTCTCCCCCGGCACGGTGCGCGCCTCGGCCAGCTCCACCGCCCGGTCCACCGCCTGGGCGAGGTCCTCGCGCAGCTCCACGCGGGCCTCCCCGAAGACCTCGGTCGCGATCGCCATCAGCCGCTCCCCCGGCATCGCGCGCTCCCCCGGCATGGTGGTGACCACCAGGTCGTCGATGGCCGGCTCGAGTTCGCCGAGCATGCCCTCGACGTCCTTGTCGCCCATCGCCGAGAACAGGCCGACGACGTGTGCGAAGTCGAAGACCCCCTGGTCCAGGGCGGCGCGCAGGGTGCGGGCGCCCGCCGGGTTGTGGGCCGCGTCGACGACGATGGCGGGCGACGTCCGCACCACTTCGAGCCGCCCGGGGGACGTCGCGGTCATGAAGCCCTGTTCGACGATGCGCCCGTCCAGCTCGCGCCCGCCCAGGAACGCCTCGGCCGCCACGAGCGCCGCGGCGGCGTTGTGGGCCTGATGCTCCCCCAGCAGGGGCACGAAGACGTCCTCGTACACGGCGGCGGGCGTGCGGATGGTCACCAGCTGCCCGCCGACCCCCATCTGGCGGGCGAGCACCTCGAAGTCGCGGTCCTCCAGGCGGACGACCGCGTCGACCTCGCGGGCGCGGGCGAGCAGGATGTCGCGGGCCGCCTCGGGCTGCCGCGCGACGACGACGGTCTGACGGGGTTTGATGATCCCCGCCTTCTCGGTGGCGATCTCCTCCACCGTCGAGCCCAGCCACCTCTGGTGGTCGAGGTCGATCGGCATGATGACGGCGACGTCCCCGTCCATCGCATTCGTCGCGTCCCACAGGCCGCCCATCCCGACCTCGACCACCGCCGCGTCCACCGGGTGGTCCGCGAAGGCGGCGAAGGCCATGACGGTGAAGACCTCGAAGAACGACATGCGGGGCCCGCCGCGCTCCTGGGAGCGCCGGTCGACCATGTCGATATAGGGGGCGACGTCCTCCCATGCGGCGACGAAGTCCTCCCGGGAGATCGGGCGTCCCGCCAGCGAGATCCTCTCGCGCACGTCGACGAGGTGCGGGGAGGTGAAACGCCCCACGCGCATCCCCATCGCCGACAGCACGGAGTCGATCATCCGCGCCGTCGAGGTCTTGCCGTTCGTGCCGGTGATGTGGATGCTCGGGTAGGCGTCCTCGGGGTCTCCGAGGATGTCCAGGGCCTCCTCCACGCGATCCAGGGAGGGCTGGACCCTGTGCTCCGGCGCGCGGGCGATGATGGAGCGGTAGATGGCGTCGACCCGCCGGTCCAGGGCGAGCCCGCGTTCGGCCTCGTCCAGCGCCTCGGCGTGGGTCGAGGGCGTCCCCGCCCCCGCGCCGTCCCGCTGCGAGACCCCGTCGGTGGCATCGTCGTCGTCCCAGTCCGTGTCCTCGCCCTCGACCTCGCGCAGGACCGCGGGATCGGGCCCCACGAGCAGCGAGTTCGCGACCAGCTGCCGCAGGGCCTCGGTGCGCTCGGCCTCGGCGGCCTCCGCCGCGTCCTGTTCCTCGCGCTCCTTCGCCCGGGCCTCCTCCTGCTCCTGGGAAGGCCGGTCGGCCTCCTCCAGATAGGGGATCAGGTCGGCGGGGACTCCCCGCCCCGTGCCCGTCCCCTCCGACCGCCGGGCGTCGGCGAGGACCCGGTCGAACGAGGTGGGCCGGGTGGGACCGGAGGACTCGCCGTTGCCGAAGAACGCGGGGTGGTCGCTGGCCATGGGGCCTCCAGTCGGGACGGGACGGCCGGCGGCGCCGGCCCTGTTGCGAGGCCTCAGTGTAGATGAGCCCGCCGGCCGCGGGTCTGGCGCGCCCTGCGCCCAGCGTGAACACGGCGCCGGGCGGACGACTGCCCCGCCACGGGGTGAGGACCCGTGAGGCTCCGCCCGATATCCTCGTATGGATTCCGTGAGGATCCCCTTCCGGCGCCTCCGCGGCGCGCAGCATCGTCGGATGGCGGGTGCCGGTCCCCGAGTCCGCTGGCCACCCGCGCGAGACGGTGCCCGACGAGGTCCTGCGCCGCGCGGACGAGGTCGAGCTCGTGGATCTTGCGCCCGAGACCCTGCGCGCGCGGCTGGCCGAAGGCAAGGTCTACCCCCGGAGCGGATCGACGCGGCCCTGGCGAACTACTTCCGGCTCGGCAACCTGACGGCGATGCGGGAGCTCGCCCTGCTCTGGCTGGCCGATGACGTCGAGGGGGCTCTGCGCGACTACCGCAGCGCCCACCACATCGAGGCCCTCTGGGAGACGCGCGGACGCGTCGTCGTCGCCTCGCCGGGGACTCCCGGGGGGAGGCGCTGGCCCGGCGTGGCGCGCGGATCGCGGCGAGGTCGGGCGGGGCCCTGGCCGTGCGCGTGACGTCCCAGGACGGCCTGCGCTCGGCCATCCCGGGAGCGCTCGCCCGCCAGCGCGAACTCGTCGAGAAGCTCGGGGGCGCCTATCACCAGATCGTCGGGGAGCCCGTGCCCGAGGCGCTCCTCGGCTCCGCCCGGTCCCACGACGCCACGCAGCTCGTCCTCGGGGCGAGCCGACGGACATGGCTCGGCCAGG
>JALCNR010000008.1 GCA_022649165.1 Actinomyces sp. | reverse complement strand
CAGGAGCAGGTTTTCCAGGAATCGTTGTTGCCGCATGCCGCCCCTCGGTCGAGGTCACCTTGGCGGAACCGATGGAACGGCGTTGCGAGTGGCTGATCGACGTGGTCGAGGCGGTGGGACTGGACAACGTCCGGATCGTGCGCGCCCGGGCGGAGGAGCTGCGCGGCAAGATGAAAGCGGATGTCGTGACGGCCAGAGCCGTCGCGAACATGTCGAAGCTCGTGCGCATGACGACGCGGCTGATCGCCCCCGGCGGGGCGCTGGTGGCGTTGAAGGGCCGGCGGGCGGCACTCGAGGTCGAGGACGCCGCGGTGGAGCTGCGGCGCCACCACCTGGTCGCGCGGATCCATGAGGTGGCGAGTCCGATGGAGGAGGAGTCGACCTACGTCGTCGTCTGCCGGAGGGCGTGAGCGGGTGCCGGAGGGGTGACGCCACGGGAAGGTGTCGGCTCGCTCCACGTACACTGATCGGGGTTCGAGAGAGGTGGGCACGTGGTGGATCCCCGGTGGAGCGACGCTCCGTTGTCGGCGGAGCTGGAGCGCAGCGCGGCTGAACGGCGGATGCTGGAGGAGGCGCGCTTCGGGCGTCCGACGTCGCCGGTGGTTGTCACCGTGGCGAACCAGAAGGGCGGAGTGGGGAAGACGACCTCGGTCGTGAACCTGGCGGCGGCGCTCGTGATGGGCGGCCTGAGGGTGGTCGTGGTCGACGCGGACGCGCAGGGCAACGCGTCGAGCGCGCTCGGGATCGCTCATCCGGCGGGGACGCCGTCGTCCTATGACGTGATGGTGGGCCAGGCCGATCTGGCGGAGGTGCTCCAGGACTGTCCGGATGTGCCGGGCCTGCGCGTCTGCCCCTCGACGATCGACCTGTCGGGGGCGGAGATCGAGATGGTCGACATGCCCCGGCGCGCTCAGATGCTCTTCGACGCGCTGGAGTCGTTCCTGGAAGGTGATCCGGACGTCGATGTCGTGCTCGTCGACTGCCCGCCGTCGCTGGGCCTCGTGACGCTCAACGCCTTGGTGGCGGCGGACAAGGTGCTGATCCCCATCCAGACGGAGTACTACGCGCTGGAGGGCTTGACGCAGCTGTGGACGACGATCGATCGCATCCGCCAGCAGCTGAACCCGCGCCTGGAGGTGGCGGGAATCCTGTTGACGATGGCGGACCGGCGGACGAAGCTGAGCGAGGAGGTCGAGGCGGAGGTGCGGAGGCATTTCCCGGACCTCACGCTCAGGAGCGTCATCCCCAGATCGGTGAGGATCTCGGAGGCTCCGAGCTATGGGCAGACGGTGGTGACCTACGAGCCTCGCAGCACGGGCGCGGTGGCCTACCGGAAGGCGGCTCTGGAGCTCAGCCTGAGGCTGGAACGGGAGTCCGGTTCCGGGCGGGGATGAGGATTCGGCCCATGTTGGCTTGAGGCGATGTTTCACGTGGAACAATTCGGGATGAGGGGCCGGGGGGCCCGAGAGAGGCGGGCGGCATGACGGGCGAGACATCGGGAGACGCGAGGCGCCGCGCCGACTCGGCATCGGAGGGCGGGCGCCGGCTGACGGAGCCGTCCCCGACTGCCCGCCCGGCCGGTGCGGCCAAAGAGGGCGCGGCGGCGCGGAGCGCGCGTGGCGGGCACCGCCCCGGTCTGGGGAGGGGCCTGGCCGCGCTGATCCCCGTGGCCGAGGACGTCGCTGCGGACGAGGGCGCCCGCCCGCTCGACATCCTGTTCCCCGATCGACGGGGCGACGGGGAGGACCGCCCGACGACGGGAGCAGCGCGCCGGACCCCGCGAGGAGGCTCAGCTCGGGACCTGCTCAACCCGCCGTCGCGCCCTCATGCCGGCGGGCGTGGATCGGGGCGACGGAGTCGTGGCGCCGCGGAGAGCGGGACGTCCTCGACGGCACCTCATGATGTTTCACGTGAAACATCGTCACGGAGCGAACCGCCGGACACGGCGACGGACCTCGTGTCGGTGCCGGGCGCCACCTTCGGCGAGATCCCGGTCGCTCAGATCATCGCGAACACCCGGCAGCCGCGCCAGGTCTTCGACGAGGACGAGTTGAACGAGCTCGCGGCGTCGATCGCCGAGGTCGGGGTGCTGGAGCCGGTTGTGGTGCGCCCGATCGAGGCTGGGGACGAGCCGACCGAGCGACTTCGACGCGCCCTGGAAGAGAAGCCGGACGCTCGTTACGAGCTGGTCATGGGCGAACGCCGGCTGCGGGCCTCGGAGCTGGCCGGAAGCGCGACGATCCCGGCGATCGTCCGGCGGACGGCGGACGAGGAGCTGCTGCGGGACGCCCTGCTGGAGAACCTCCACCGCTCCAACCTCAATCCCCTTGAGGAGGCGGCGGCCTACCAGCAGCTGATGGAGGATTTCGGCGCGACGCAGGAGGAGCTCTCCAGAAAGATCGCCCGATCGCGACCGCAGATTGCGAACACGCTCAGGCTCCTGCGTCTCCCGGCCTCGGTTCAGCGGAAGGTGGCCGCCGGCGTGCTCTCGGCCGGCCATGCCCGCGCATTGCTCGCCATCGACGCTCCCGAGGAGATCGAGGCCATGGCCGACCGCGTGATCGCCGAGGGGCTCTCCGTGCGCAGCACCGAGGAGCTCGCCCGGCTGCGCAGCCGGCGGCCCGGAAATCAGGTCCCGCGCCGTCGTCGGAGGGCCGCGACGACCTCGGCCCTCGGGGAGAAGCTCGCAGCGACACTGTCGGACCGCTACGACACCCGGGTGACGGTGACCGAGGGAGCCTCCAAGGGGAGGATCGTCATCGAGTTCGCAGGCGGGGAGGATCTCGCCCGGCTCGCGGAGATCCTCCTCGACGAGGATCGCTGAGCGCGCCAGCGGGCGGGTGCGAATGGTCACAGGGCCCACCACCGGGGCCGCCGAACGGTCAGAATGGGACCGTCAAGGCATGCGTGGTCGACGGGTGGTGGAGAGCATGGCGAGGATTCGAGCGGTCCTGTTCGACGTCGGAGGGGTGCTGGTGACGAACCGGCCCGATCCGGCGAACATCGCGCGGATTCTGGGACTGGACGTCTCCGAGGACGACACGGTGAGCCTGGTCGACCATGCGATGTGGTTCAACCGCCCCGCCTACGACGAGGGAACGCTCAGTGATCGCGAGTTCTGGGACACGGTCGCCGGCGACTGCGGTCTCCCCGAGGTCCGGGACGCCGCCCTCGCGGCCCTGGTCGAGGAGGACGTCTCCCGGACGCGGGAGCCCGAGCCCGCCGCGCTGGACGTCGCCCACCAGCTCCGCGCGGCGGGGCTGCGCTTGGGGATCCTCTCGAACGCCCCGGTGTGCATCGCGCGGGCGATCGAGTCCAGTCCCTGGGCGGCGCACCTCTTCGACGCCTTCACCTTCTCCGGTCCGCTGCACCTCGTGAAGCCGGCGCAGAGGATCTACCGGCACGCCGCCGAGTCCGTGGGAGCGTCTCCGGAGGAGATCCTGTTCATCGACGACCGCAGGCCGAACCTCCGGGGAGCGGAACTGGCGGGCATGTCGGCCCTGCGGTGGGAGTCTCCGGACCAGGCCCGGGCCGAACTCGTCGAACGCGGGATTCTGAGCTCCGCCGTCGTGGCCTGATCTCAACGCCCGGAGGCGGCGAACGCCACGATCCGCCGGCAGGTGTCGGCGAAGGACCCGGCGGCCTCGGCCGCCTGGGGGAACAGCGACGTGTCGGTCATGCCCGGCGCCACATTGGCGTCGATGAACCACACGCTCCCCTCCGAGTCCACGATGAAGTCGATCCGCGAGAGGTGGCGCAGGCCGAGGACCTGATGGACCTGGACCGCGGCCTGCGCCACCGCGGAGGTGAGCGCCGCGTCCAACCTGGCTGGCACGAAGTACTGAGTCGTGTCCGTGGTGTAGCGGGCGTCGTAGTTGTAGGAGCCGTCGTCGGTGACGATCTCGATGGGCGGCAGGGGAGCGGGCCCGTCCTCCAGGTCGAGAATGCTCACCGCGACCTCCGTCCCCCCGACGAATTGCTCAATCATCACGCGCTCGCCGTAGGCGAAAGCGTCGACCATCGCCGAGCGCAGCGCCTCCGTCCCATCCGCCCGGGAGATGCCCAGCGCGGACCCGCCATCGGTGGGCTTGACGACGACGGGGAAGGTGAGGCGCGGATCCAGGGCTTGGAGGACCGCGGTCGCGCCCAGCTGGCGGAAGAGAGACTGCGGCAGCGAGAGCCACGCCGGCGTCGACACGCCGGCCGAGGCGAGGAGCCCCTTCGCCGTCGGCTTGTTGGAGGCCATCATCGCCTGCACCGAATGGGATCCGACGAAGGGGACGCCGAGGCTTTCCAAGAGGGCCTGGAGAGACCCGTCCTCGCCGATGGAGCCGTGGACGAGCGGCCACACCACGTCCGGGGACCACTCCTCGAGCGTCGGCAGGAGCGAGGCGTCGAGGTCGCACACGCGCACCTCGTGACCGGCCTGGTGCAGGACGTTCGCGACGCGCCGGCCCGAACGGACCGAGACGTCGCGCTCGTGGGTGAGCCCTCCGGCGATGATGAGGATTCGAGGTGTGGTGGTCATGTCCAGCTCCTGGGAAGTGGCGATGCGAGGGGGTTCAGCGAGCATCCGGCGCGGGTCCCGGGTCCTCCGGCGGGGTCGGGGGGAGCGGGGACGAGGCCGACGGCGCGTCGGCGGGGACGAATCCCGCGCCGAACATCTCGACCAGCTCCTTCTCGGCGTTGACCACGGAGGCGAGCCGGCGGACGCCCTCGCGGATCTCCGCGGGGGTCGGATAGCAGAAGGACAGGCGCATGTGGTCGGCGCCGCGGCCGTCGTAGTAGAAGGCGGTGCCGGAGACGTAGGCGACCTGGCCGCGCACGGCCCGGGGGAGCATCGACTTCGCGTCGAGGCCTTCGGGAAGGGTCACCCAGGTGTAGAAGCCCCCGTCGGGGATGGTCCACCGGCAATCGGGCATGTACTCGCCCAAGGCGTCGAGCATCGCCTCGCAGCGTTCCTGGTACATCCCGCGGAACTGCTTGACTTGGCCGTACCAGTCATATTCAGACAGATACTGCGCAATTGCCATCTGACCGACCATCGAGGGCGACAGGATGGCGGACTCAGAGGCCAGCACCAGCTTGTCGCGGATCGCGTGGGGGGCGTACGCCCACCCGATCCGGAAGCCCGGCGCGAACATCTTCGAGAACGACCCGAGGTAGACGACGCCCTCCGGGCAGTAGGAGGCCAGGGCGGGCAGCGGGTCGGAGTGGAAGCCGAGCAGGCCGTAGGGGTTGTCCTCGACGATCAGCACGCCCTCGCGCAGGCAGATCTGCGTGATCAGGGGGCGGCGCGACTCCGACAGCGTGACGCCGGCCGGATTGTGGAAGTTCGGGATCGTGTAAAGGAACTTGACGCGCCGGCCCCGCGACTTCAGGCCCCGGATCGTCGCCTCGAGGGCCTCGGGGATCAGGCCGTCCTGGTCCATGTCGACGTGGACGACGTCCGCTTGACGGGCGCGGAACACCCCGAGCGCCCCCACGTAGGAGGGCGACTCCGCCAGGACCACATCACCCGGGTCGATGAAAAGCTCGGCGACGTAGTCGAGGGCCTGCTGCGACCCTGTGGTGACGACGACGTCGTCGGGGTCAGCGCCGACGATCCCGTCATAGGCCATGACCTCCGTGATGCGCTCGCGCAGGACCTCCCAGCCCTGCCCCGACCCGTACTGCATCGCGACGGCGCCGTGGTGGAGGATCAGCTGCTTGGCGGACTCGGCAAGCTCCGCGATGGGCAGGTCCTTGAGATTCGGCATCCCGCCGGCCAGCGACACCACCTCGGGGCGCGAGACGACGGAGAACAGAGCTCGGATCTCAGAAGCTCGCAGGTTGCGAGCTCGTGCGGCGTAGGAGCCGAACCATGGATCGAGCCTGTTTCCCTCTGTGTCGCCCGGACGGCGAATCGTCTCGCTCACGGGACCTTCCTCTGGATCGTGTGGGTCCGGGCCTGCCAGCCCGGTGTCACCAGTCTGCCACGGTCGCCAGAAGCCCCCGCACGGAGGGGATCGCGGTGGACGGGTCCTCCCCCGTCTCGGTCGGTGCCGGGAGCCCCGGGGTGACGAGGAAGAAGGGCCGTACTCCGGCGGCCCGGGCGGCCTGGACGTCGATCGGGCGGTCGCCGACGGCCACCGCGTCGCCGGGCGCGACGCCGTTGCGGGCCAAGACGGCGAGGATCATCGAGGGGTCGGGTTTGCGCGGGTACCCGTCCCCGGGGCAGATGACGTCATCGACGCGCAGCCGGTGGCCCGCCAGCAGGGCCAGCGCGCCGTCGCGATCCCGGTGGGTGACCACCAGGTTGAGGCCGCCCGCGCGCCGCACGGCGTCGACCACGTCCGACACGCCGTCGATGAGGGGAGCCGGACGGGTCTTCCATCGGTCCCGGACCTCGGCATAGGCGTCGTCGAGGATCCCGCGGTCCAGGCCATGGCGCGAGGCGAGCTCCCGGATCGCGCTCTCAATCGACCGGCGGGTCAGCACGGCGACCTCCCGCAGGTCGTCCGCCCCCACCCGGCCGTCGTGGACGGCGGCGCACAGCGCGCGATCGACCTCGGGATAGGTGTCGAGGAGGGTCCCGCCCATGTCCCACACGACGGCGTGGGTGCGCGGGGGCGTGGTGCTCATGTCCCCATTGTGCCCAATGCCGGGCCGTCATCCCCGCGCGGGGCCCGGGCGGTCACCGTCCCCGGGCGGCCAGCCAGCGCTCGGCGTCCAGGGCGGCGCGGCATCCGGACCCGGCGGCGGTCACGGCCTGCCGGTACGTGTGGTCGACCGCGTCGCCGCAGGCGAAGACCCCCTCCAGGTTGGTGCGCGTGGACGGTTCCTCGACGACGATGTAGCCGGCGCTGTCCAGGTCCACCTGCCCGCGGAGCAGCTCCGTGCGCGGCTCGTGCCCGATGGCGACGAACACGCCGTCCACCGGCAGGGTCGAGGTCGCCCCGTCCGTCGTGCAACGCAGCTCGACGCCCTCCACGGAGGAGTCGCCCAGGACCCGTTGGACCGTCTCGTTCCAGGCGAAGCGGATCTTCGGATCAGCCTTCGCCCGGTCGACCATCGCCTTGGAGGCCCGCAGCTGGTCGCGGCGGTGCACGACCGTCACGGACTTCGCGAAGCGGGTGAGGAACGTGGCCTCCTCCATCGCGGAGTCCCCCCCGCCGACGACCGCAAGGTCCTTGTCGCGGAAGAAGAAGCCGTCGCAGGTCGCGCAGAAGCTCACGCCCCGCCCGGACAGGCGGTCCTCGCCGTCGACCCCCATGTGCCGGTAGTCCGACCCGGTCGCGAGGATGACCGCGCGGGCGGAGACGACCTCGTCCTCGTCGACGGTCACGGACTTCACCGGGCCGGCCAGGTCGACGGCGGTGGCGTCCTCGAGACGGACCTCCGCGCCGAAACGCTCGGCCTGGGCGCGCATCCGGTCCATGAGGTCGGGGCCCAGGAGCCCCTCGGGGAAGCCGGGGAAGTTCTCGACCTCGGTCGTGTTCATCAGCGCTCCGCCCGCCGTCACCGACCCGGCGAGCACGAGGGGGCGCAGACCCGCCCGCGCGGCGTAGATGGCGGCCGTGTACCCCGCAGGTCCGGATCCGATGATGACGAGGTCGCGGACCTGGGTGTCCTCAGACATGGGTGTCAATCTCCTTCGCGGTGCTCACTGGACGGTGATCTCGCTGATCCATGCCCTGTTGAGGCCCTCCGAGTCGGTGGGCATGGTGCGGAACGACAGGGAGACGTACTGCAGGTCGGCGGCCGGATCCAGCGTGATCTGGGTCGTCGGACTCAACGCCGTGGTGGCCAGTTCTGTTCCCGCCCGGGGGTTCGCCGGGTCGTCCACCGCGCGGACGACCAGCTCCCCGCCGGACGTGCCCGGGTCCATCGACAGGGTGATCCCCGACAGCGTGGAGGTCTGCTCCAGCGTGAGGAGGATTGTCACCGTGTTGTCGTCCGAGAACTGGTTGAGGTCGTAGTAGCGGGAGTACCACTGCGTCGAGGGGTCCCCGTCGATGAGGTTGATGTACAGGTCGTCGTGGTCGCCGCGATCCCCGCTCGCGGAGTTCCAGGAGAAGACCTTGGCGGCCTGGATCACCGGTGACACCGTCTCGTGCGGGCTGGGTTGCGCCCCCTCGCCGCCACTCGGGGCGGCACCGGACTCCGACTGCCCCGAGGTGACGCCGGCGGCGAGTGACTGCGCGAGGTCCTCCACCGCGGAGACGGGGGCGAACGCCTGGTGGAAGCCCCAGATCCCGCCGCCGATGACCAGCACCAGGGCCATCACCATGGCGGGCACGGTCGGGTCCACTCGCGTCCTGCCATCTCCCGGGTCGCCGCCGTCCCCGGTCGTGTCCTCCGGCGGCGAGGGGGGCTCCGGTGGCGGAGTCAGGCCGTCCTGCGGGGTTTCGGGGGCGTCGTCTCCACCGCGCTGCCGGGCCCGGATCCAGGAGGCCACCGAGCGCCGGGCCGTTGCGGCTGCGGCGCCGATCGCCGCGGCGGCCGCTCCGGCCGAACCGGTCGTGATCCCTCCGGGGGCGGCGGCGTCCCCCTGTGCGACGGCGGGCGCCGGCTGGCCGGCCGTGGCGGGCGCGCCCGCCGATTCGTCGTCCCCGGTCGTCTCCTGGTCCGGCTGGTCGTCGGGCTCGGGCTGGTCGCCGGGTTGGGGCCGGGTGCCCGGCTCGTCCGGGCCGGGGTCGCCCTCGTGGACGGGGGGGATGAAGGGATGGCCGGGCGCGGGGGGCGGCGCAACGGCTCCGTCATCCGCGGGATGGAGGATGTCGTCGAAGGAGGGGATGCTCATGAGCGGGTCTTCCGGACGGGCGGAGGGGCGGATGATGGGGAACTCGCCCGTGTGGGTCGGATCGGAGGCCGCCCACTGCCTCCCGATCATCGACCACCCGGTGCGCGAGGCCGCGACCGACTCCGCCATCTCGTCGGGCGTGGGCGGGGGCGGAGGGGCCGGGAGGCCCGTCGAGGGCGCTGCGTCCGGCGCAGCGGCGGGCCGGGAGGCGCGGCCCGCCATGAAGGCGGACAGACGGGCGGGGACACGGAGCCGCCGGGCGGCGTGGGACAGGGCGGCCGAGGCGTTCGCAGGATCGACGACGCGGAGGACCGCGACGTAGCAGGCCGCGGCGACGAGGGCGACGAGCACCAGCTTGAGGGCGGACACGAGGAAGCGCGCTGGGCCGTTGTCGATCAGAGTCATCGGGCCGATGAGGCGCACGACCAGGTAGGCGACGGCCCAGGCGGCGACGGCGGCGGTGAGGTACTTGAGGTACGTCGCGATGATGCGGCCCGGGTTGACGAAGGAGTTCTTGCGGGCCACCCAGAACACGGCGATGAAGCCCTGGGTGAGGCGGCAGACGGTCTCCGCCAGAGCGGCGCCGAAGGTCCACCACTGGGCGTCGGCCAGGGCGTAGATCGACCAGCCGACGATGATCTGGATCAGCGTGGGCACGATGCCCATGAGGAAGACGGGCCGGGCGTCCTCGTAGGCGAAGAACACGCGCTGGCTCATCAGCACCATGCCCGTGGACGCCACCCCCGGCATCAGCGCGGTGAGGACTAGCGCGTAGGCGTGGATGACGCCGGGGTCCGTGGTGCCCGGGATGATGAGCTGGACCATCGGGGTGGCGCCCGCGATCAGGACGGCGGCCGAGAGCAGGGACAGCAGAGTGATGAGAGTGAGGCCCGTCGTGTACTGCTCGGCCACGGTGCGGTGGTCGCGGTCGGCGGCGGCGTCCGCCAGCCGTGTGAAGATGGCGGTGGCCAGGGACACGGAGATCAGGGACTGGGGCACCATGTAGATCATGAACATGGTGGTGTAGGCCGTGTACCCCGCCATCGTCGCGATGTTGTTCGCGTCGGCGAAGGCGTCGGCCCGGGTGGCCAGTTGCGTCGTGGAGATGACGCCCAGCTGGCTGATGCCCAGGGTCGCGAAGGTCCAGCCCGCCACCTTCGAGGCCGTGCCGAAGGATGTGCCGCGGAAGCGGAAGTCGGGGCGCACGGAGACGCCCGAGCGCCGGATCGGGATGACGAGCACCAGCGCCTGGCAGATGACGCCCAGTGTGGCCGTCCCCCCGAGGATCCAGAATTGCGAGCTCGTGAAGTCGGAGACGGCGAAGGTCCCCCGCGAGCCGGTGGAGCCGAACATCGCGATGAAGACGACCAGCCCGGCGATGGCGACAACGTTGTTGACGACGGGCGCCCACATGTAGGGCCCGAACACGCCCCGGGCGTTGAGCAGCTCGCCCAGGAGGTTGTACAGGCCGTAGAAGAAGATCTGAGGCAGGCAGATCAGCGAGAAGGCGATCGTCAAGGTGCGCATCTGGCCGGTGAAGCTGCCGGCCAGGATCGTCACCAGCAAGGGGGCTGCGACCATGGCGACCAAGGTGACGCCGAAGAGGATCACGCCGGCCAGCGTGAGCAGGCGGTTGACGTAGACATCGCCCGACCTGCGCTTGAGCGCGCGGACGATCTGGGGGACCAGGACCGCGTCGAAGACGCCCGCGGCCAGCAGGTTGTAGACGGTGTTGGGCAGCGTGTTGGCCACCTGGAACGAGGTCGACACCGCGCCCGCGGCGGATCCGATGGCGGCCACCAGCAGGGCGGCGCGCACGAACCCGAGGATGCGGGAGACCATGGTGCCGGACGCCATGATGGCCGAGGACCTCAGGAGGGAGGCCTGCCGGGGGGCGCCGACGGCGCCGGGGGCCTCGTCCGGGTCCGTCGCACGTGTGTCCTCGCTCATCGTCCCTCCTCCGTCGCGGCGGTCGTGCCGGGAGCGTCCGCGTCGGGCGCGGTCCGGCGGGCGCGCATCCTCTTGCCGAGTGTGCGGGCGACGCCGGCGACGAGGGCGACGACCAGCAGCCCGGCGATCACCGCCGTCCCGGTATCCTCCCACCCCGCGCGCATCCGCACCGTGACCGACTGCGTGTCATCCAGCACGTGTCCGTCCGACGTGGTCACCTTGTAGCCGACCTCGATGTCGCCCGATCCGATGGCCGAGACCGGCACTTCGACCGTCGAGGTGGTCCCCGCGGGGATCGTGACCTCTTGGGTGTCGGTGACGCGCAGACGCGGGTCCGAGGGCAGGAGCGTCACCTTGACGGTCACGTCCCAGGCCAGGTCGTTGGCGATGGGCACGGGGAAGTTGGCGGTCTTGTTGATGAGGTTGACGGTCGAGGTCGGTTCCGCGTGGACGGAGGTGAGGAGCCGGGCGGTCTCCAGGCGCAGGCGCGTGATCCCGTCCGAGCGCTCCTCGGCGGAGGTGCCGGCGGCCAGCATGCGCAGCGCGGCCTCCTCGATGGTGGAGGTGAGGACCTCGGGCTCCTCCAGGGCTGAGGCGAGGGCCGCAGTCTGGGTGAGGGCGTCGGACACCGCCTGGAAGGCGTCGGTCGTCGACTGGTCGAGCGCCGCGGCTCCGCCGATCGCCTCGCGCCCCTGATCGGTGGGGGAGGAGGCGGCGATCGCGGAGAAGGTCGTACCGTCCACCCACCGCTGGTCCAGGAGGGCGTGGACGCGGCCCACCAGGTCGGCGTCCACCGCGGTGCCGCGCGGCACGACGGCCAGAAGCGTGCGCGACTCGTTGGGCTTCTCGCGCGTGATGATCGCGGTGAGGGCGGTGAGGGCCTGTTCCGCGTCCAGCTGGTCGGCCTCCGAGCTCGCGTCCCACCCCAGGACGTCGGAGATCGCCTGCTGGGAGGTGAGGACCGTGACCGTGCCGTCGGCCTCCCCAGAGGTGGAGGTCTCCCCGCTCCCGGTATCGACCTCGACACGGGACACGGAGGTGAACGAGAGGTCCTCGGCGGGGGCGACGGCCCCGGGTGGGGCGATGATCGTCTGGTCCTGGAAGCGCTGGAGCACCTGCAGGCCGAAGGCCGCGGTGGTCGGCCACACGACGTCGCCGATGACGGTGGCGCCCCCGCCGGGCCTGCGCGAGGACTCCTGGCGCAGGGCCGCCGTGAACGTGGTGCGCGAGTCCAGGGCGAGGTCCATGAGGTCCGGAGAGCCCCCCACCGTCAGCGCCCCGAGGTCGGCGTCCCAGCGGGGAAGCGCGATCAGCTCCTGAGCGGTGGACAGGAGCTCGTCGACGAGCCTCCTGTCCGCGGTCCGGCTCCCATCCCCGGACGACGAGGACGGCGCCGGCGATGCGGATGCGGACGGCGATGAGGATGCGGACGGGGAGGCGGACTGGGACTGCGGGGCGTCCCCGGACTGCCCCCCTTCGCCGGAGGAAGCGGTCTCCTCGCCGGCCTCCTCGGGGAAGAGCTCCGGGTCGACGGCCAGCGTGACGCCGTCGGTGGCCGCCAGGGAGAGCGCCGCCCGCTGCTCGGTCGCGGCGCCCGTCGCCGTGTCCGCGGTCCAGGGGACCACGGCGTCCATGAGCGTCGGGGAGACGTCGTATCCGGAGTCCCACACCAGCAGGGTGCGGTCCTGCCCCCGGGCGTCTCCGGAGGCCGCGGTCACGGTGAGCCCGCGGGGGCCCCATTCGAAGCTGTCGTCCAGCGGCAGGTCCGCGCGCGCCAGCGTCACAGAGAACTCGGCGGACGCGCCCGCCGCCAGGTCGCGGCCCAGCTGGGCGGTGCCGGCCTGCTGGCCGGCCCACCGCTCGCCCGACAGGAAGGCGGTGAGCTCCTCGTCGGTGACGGGGGTGCTGGGGCGCATGAACACGTCGAACACGGGGTCGGAGAGGTCCGCGCCGGAGGTGTTCGTCACCGTCCCCGACACGACGACCGTGTCCTGGGTGGTGAGCACCCGCGGGTTGAGGTCGTCGATGCTGACGGCGATCCCGGCGTCGTCCTCCTCCGAGGCGGCGCCCAGGACCGAGGGGCGCACCGCCGACCGCGAGGCCGCGTCCGCGGCGGCGCCCTGGTCGTCCTCGGCTAAGGCCGGCCCCGCCATGGCCACCGTCGCGGCGACGAGGGCGGCGAGTGACGCCGCCACGCCCAGCACCCGGCGTCGCATCAGCCCTCCCGGTACAGCAGGTCCAAGGCGATCCCGACGATCCGCCGCTCGTTCGGGTAGGCCAGGATGTGGGTGAGCTCGCGCAGCGGCCACCACTGGGCATCCTCCGCCTCGTGGTCCGGGTCGCCCTCGACCGTCACCTCTCCGGACACGTATCCCATGAGGTAATGGTGGACCACCTTGTGGACGCGCCGCTCGGGGCCGGAGAACCAGAAGTCGATCGTGGCCAGGTGGCGGATGATCCGCCCGTTGATGCCCGTCTCCTCCGCGACCTCGCGCAGGGCGGCCTCCTCGGCGGTCTCCACGCCCTCCAGGTGCCCCTTGGGCAGGCACCACTCGATGCGGCCGGCCCGGTTGCGCCGAGCGATGATCGCGGCGTAGGGGACGCCCTCGACGACGTCGACGACGACCCCGCCCGCCGATGTCTCCCCCACCACCGGCAGGTGCGACATCTGGGTGTGGATCACCCGCAGCGACGTGTGGCGCTTGGGGGGACGGGGCACCCCGGGGCGTCGGTCGGTCGGGCGGGCAGGCATGGTCCCACTTTAGATGAGTGGCCCGCAGCGGCCCGTCGGCTCAGCACTCGACGACGTTGACGGCGAGGCCCCCCGCCGAGGTCTCCTTGTACTTCGAGAGCATGTCGTTGCCGGTCTGGCGCATCGTCTCGATGGCGGCGTCCAGGCTGACCATGTGCCGTCCGTCGCCCCACAGCGCCATGCGCGCGGCGTTGATGGCCTTGACGGCGGCGATCGCGTTGCGCTCGATGCAGGGGATCTGGACCAGTCCGCCCACCGGATCGCAGGTGAGCCCGAGGGAATGCTCCATGGCGATCTCCGCCGCGTTCTCGACCTGCCGGGGCGTGCCTCCCAGAGCCTGGGCCAGTCCCGCGGCCGCCATCGCCGAGGCCGATCCCACCTCGCCCTGGCAGCCGACCTCCGCGCCCGCGATCGACGCGTTCGTCTTGATCAGCGCGCCCACCGCGGTCGCGGTCAGCAGGAAGTCACGGGTCGCCCGCCTGCGGGAGGCCGCGAGCCCGGGCAGGTCATCGAGGTCGCGCAGCCCGCGTCCGACGGCGCCGCCCTCGTCCCCGGAGGGGCAGAACGCGACGAGATGAGCCAGGACCGCCGGGACGACGCCCGCGGCGCCGTTCGTCGGGGCGGTGACGACGCGGTGGCCGGAGGCGTTCTCCTCGTTGACGGCCAGGGCGAACAGGTTGACCCAGTCCATCGCGCGCATCGGATCGGAGGAGTCCGGGCGCGCCGTCAGCTTGACCGCCAGGGCGTGGGCGCGGCGCGGGACGTCCAGGCCGCCGGGGAGGATCCCCCGGGCCTCGCATCCCGACCGGATGCACGCCATCATCGTGTCGACGATGCGGTCCAGGTAGGCGTCGACCAGGCCGCGCGGCCGGGCCGACTCCTCGTTCGCGCGGACCAGGGACGCGATGGACAGCCCGCCTCGGGTGCAGCGGTCGACCAGCTCCCGTGCGGTCGCGAAGGGGTGGGGCGCCGGCACGTCCATGACGCGCGTCGCATCGGGCGCCGCCAGGGACGCGAGCCGGGGGTGCGCGGGATCGTCGTTGACCTGGACCATGACGAAGCCGCCGCCCACCGAATAGTAGGTGCGTGCCAAAAGGGGCTGCGATGGCCCGGCCGACGGGGAGGGCCAGGCCGTGAGGGTGAGCGCGTTGACGTGGTACGGCAGGCGGGTCGACGGACGGAACCGGATGTCCGCCGAGACGTCCATGGGGATGCCGCCGCCCGGCGAGCCGGCCAGCGCGAGGCGGCCTGTGCGCGCGATCTCGGGCAGCACGGACTCGACGGCCGCGGTGCCGACGGTCTCCGGCGCGTGGCCCTCCAGGCCCAGCAGGATCGCGCGGTCGGTGGAGTGCCCGCGGCCGGTGGCCCCGAGCGAGCCGAAGAGGTCGACGGTGAGGCGCCCGGTGCGGGCGGAGAGGGCCCCGAGCTCGGCGGCGAAGGCCCGGGCCGCGCGCATCGGGCCGACCGTGTGCGAGGAGGACGGCCCGATGCCGATGCGGAAGAGATCGAAGACCGACAGGGGGTGGGGGGCGTCGGCGGCCGCGACCGCGCCCGAGACCAGGGCGGCGGGCGCGGGGGCGGGATCTCCGTCGGCGTGCGTCGGCGCCAGTTCCGGAGGGGTCGCAGAGCGTTCCATGGCTCCATTGTCGCGGTCCACGCCCCGTAGCGCCGCACCGCCTGGCGCGGCGGGTGTTGCTAGCCTGTAACGCACGGATCGAGGTCGGACCCGGTGGCGCCGAGGCGGTCGGTTCACGCCCCGTCCGCCTTCCCCTGGACACGGCAGCGAGGAGACCGGGGAGGCGACGCGCATGAGGGCCGGGACGAGCTTGCCGGATGTCGCGCGTTACAACCAGAACGTCGTCATCCACGCGTTCCGCCGGATGGGCCCGTCCAGCCAGACCGACGTCGTGGCGTCGACCGGGCTGTCGGCCCAGACGGTGTCGACGATCGTGCGGGGGCTGGTGTCCGGGGGGATGCTGCGCGAGATCGACACCGTGGTGGCGGGGCGCGGGCGTCCGAAGACGATCATGGACATCGTCGGTTCAGCGAGGTTCGCGGTCGGCGTGCACGCCGACCCGTCGCTCATGACGGCGGTGGTGCTCGACCTGCGCGGGTCCGTGGTCGGAGAGGCGAGGACGGCCGGGGTCGACACCGAGGACCCGGAGCACGCCATGGACGAGGCCGCCGACCTGGCCACGGAGGCCATGACCGCGGCGGGCGTGGACGGGAGCCGGCTGGAGGGAGCCTGTCTGGCGGCGCCCGGTCCGGTCGATGCCCGCAGGCAATGCCTGGTGAACCCGGTGTGGCTGCCCGGGTGGGCCGGCGCGCCGATCGGGCAGATGCTCGGATCCCGGCTGGGCATGCCGGTCCCCCTCGTCAAGGACACGCTGGCCGCGGTGATCGGGGAGAACTGGGTCCGCGGCGGGCAGACCCTGGACTCGACCATGGTGTTCGTCTACTTGGGAGCCGGGACGGGGCTGGGGATCTCGGTCAACGGCGAACCCCTCCGGGGGGCCTCCGGGAACGCCGGAGAGGTCGGGTCGATCCTGGTCGCCCTGTCGCCGGGTGGGCGGCGCGTCGGAGACGGGCTGGACAATGATCCCGCCGTCGTGGTGGAGAAGGCCCATGGGCTGGGGATCCTCGGGGGCGAGGCGCCGCCCAGGACCATCCAGACCGCCGTCGCACGGGACCTCCGGCGCCTGTGCGAGGCCGCGGCGTCCGGGAACACCGACGCCTCCCGCCTCCTCGGCGGCGGGGCGGCGAGGATCGCGGACGTGGCGGTGATGGCCGCGGAGATGGTCGACGCCGACATGGTGGTCTTCGGCGGGCCCTACTGGCAGATGGTCTCCCCGTGGTATGAGGGCGCCGCCCGTGAGGCCCTGGGACGCCCGTCGGCGCGCGGTCCGCACGCGGTGGAGATGCTGTCCACGGTCATGGGGGAGCATGTCGGAGCGGTGGGCGCCGCCTCGGTGGTCCTCGACGACAGATTTGTCCCGCGGACCCCGCGCGCGGCGCGGTCCTGATCCCGAAGGAAAGTCACAGTTCGATCACGGCAGCGGAGGAAGGGTTGACGTCGTTTATTCCGATGTTCAGAATAAACGGAGGGTCTCGGACGTTTCACACCCCTCGATGAAGAGGAGGAACGGGCATGGTGATGACCGTCGCCAACGCGCCTGTGTCCTACGGGGTCTTCGGACTGGCACGACCCGATCGCGTCCCCCTGCCCTCCGGTGAGCGGCTGCTCGACCTCGTCCGCCGCGCCGGCTATCAGGGCATCGACTCCGGAGCGTCCGGACTGCTCGGCACCGGCACCGCCCTCGTGGACGCCCTGGACGCCCGCGGGCTGCGCCTGTGCGGCGGATGGGTCGACTTCCCCTTCGCGGGGACCGAAGGGGCCTTCGCGGAGGCGTGCGGGCGGGCCAGGCCCCTCCTGGACGACCTCGCGCTCGCGGCCGACGCCCAGGGAGGGCCTCTCCCGGTTCCGACCCTCGCCGATGCGGGATCCGACCTCAGACGGGCGCACCCGGGAGGAGGGCCGGACCTGGAGCTGGACCCGCGGAGCTGGTCCGTCCTCGTGGACCGGGTCGAGCGCGTCGCCGAGGAGGTCCGGGAACGCGGACTCGAGCCGACCTTCCACCACCACGCGTCCACCTACGTCGAGACCCCGCGGGAGATCGAGCGGCTTCTCAAAGACACCTCGGTCGGACTGACGCTCGACACCGGGCACCTGGTGCTCGGCGGCGGTGACCCGGTGGCGTGCCTGTCGAGGTGGCGCGGGCGGATCAACCACGTCCACCTCAAGGATGTCGATCGATCCGTCCTCACCGGCGCCGCGGGGAGCGCCCGTCCGATCCGGGACGTCTGGGAGAAACGGGTGTTCGTCGCGCTCGGGAGGGGCGACCTTGATGTCCCGGGGTTCATGGACGAGCTCGCGGCGACGGGATACGGCGGATGGGTCGTCGTCGAGCAGGACGTCGTCATGCTCGACCCAGGCGACGCGGATCGGGCCGCGGCGGACCAGATCGCCAACCGCGAGGCACTGAGGAGATGGATCCCATGACGCCGCCCCGTCTCGCCGTGATCGGCCTGGGCGGGATCGCGCAGGCCGTCCACCTCCCCCTCATCCAGAGGAACAGGGATCGCGTCGAGCTCGCGGCGGTGGCGGACCTCTCTCCTCGGGCTCTCGAGGAGGTCGCGGGCGGATACGGGCTCGGCCCCGCGCATCGCTACCGCAGCGCCGCCGAACTGGCGGAGGCCGTGCGGGAGCGCCATGAGCAGGTCGACGGCGCCATCCTCGCGACGTCCGGCGCCCACGCGGACGACGCTCTGATGCTGGTCCGCGCGGGCGTGAGAGTCCTCGCCGAGAAGCCCCTCGCCTACTCCCTGGACGAGGTCGACAGGCTGGTCGACGGCGTCGAGAGGCTTCACCGGGATCCCGCCGAATGGATCCGCGTCGGGTACATGAAGGAGCACGATCCCGCGGTCCAGATGGCGTCGAGACTTCTGGAGAGCGCTTCCGTGCGCGCCGTGGACGTCGAGGTCCTCCACCCGGCGGACGACCGGCAACTGCGGTTCGCCCGCGCCAGGGCCTGGGGGGACGCGGATCCGGAGGCGCTCGCCCGGAGCAGGTCCAGGATGGACGAGGCGCTGGAACGGGCAGTGGGAGGCGTCCGGGACGACAAGTCCGGCCGCGCCCTCTACGCGGCCGTCATCCTCGGATCAATCGTGCACGACCTCGCGCTCACCCGGCACCTGGGGGTGCCGCTCGAGCGGATCTTCCACGCCTCCCGGACCGGGCCGTCCTTCCCCGGCTCGGTGACGGTCTCTGGATCCACGCGGGGCGCGCCATGGACGCTCGGATGGCACTTCATCGCCGGCTACCCGGAGTACCGGGAGACGATCACCATCCACCACGAGTCGGGAAGCCTGGAGATCGCCTTCCGAACGCCCTACATCCTCAACGCCCCCACGGTGCTCACATGCCGGAGCGCCGGCGGAGCCGACAGGAGCGACGTCGCCGCCAGCGCGTGGCCTCAGGAGGAGGCGTTCGACAGGGAGCTGACGGCGTTCCTGGGACTCATCCGAGGGGAGGACGCGCCCGGATCGGGGCCGCGCGAGGCGCGTGAGGACCTCGTCGTCGCGCAACGGCTGTGGCGCGCGTGCGCCGTGTCCGCGGGCGTCCGCGTCGACCCCTCATCTGAAGCGGGAGGACGCGTCCCGGACGGCGCGACCTTCGACGACGTGAAGAACGGACGGGAGAGATGACCATGCGAGAAAGGGAGACGACGATGTCAGACGGCAAGCGTGGGCTGCCCGCAGCGGGCGCTGCGGCGGTGGCGGTGGGAATGCTGGTGGGAGCCTGCTCCTCCGGCGGTGCCGACCAGTCGGGAGAGGCCTCCGGATCGGGCGCGGCGACGCTGACGATCACGGCGAATGCGATCGCGGGCGGGAAGAACGCGGCGGAGGCTGAATGGATCGCCGATTGGGTGATCCCCCAATTCGAAGAACGGCAGAAGGCGCAGGGCAGGGACGTCACAGTGACCTTCGAACCCCAGGGCGTGGACGACGAGGATTACAAGACCAAGGTCGCCCTCGACCTGAAATCGGGGAAGGGCGCGGACATCCTCGGCATCGACGGCATCTGGGTGGGGGAGTTCGCCCAGGCGGGCTACATCGCCCCGCTCGAGGACGTCGTCGGGGAGTCCGCGGCGGAGTGGGACGGGTGGGAGCAGATCCCCGACGCGGTCCAGCAGGCGGCCTCCTTCGAGGGGAAGCGATACGGCATCCCCCAGGGAACCGACGGCCGAGTCCTCTACTACAACAAGACCCTGTTCCAGGAGGCCGGGCTTCCCTCCGACTGGGAACCGACGTCCTGGGATGACGTCATCAGCGCAGCGACGGCGCTGAAGGCCGTGGACGGGGTGACCCCCCTCCAGATCGACGCGGGCACGGCAATGGGGGAGGCGACCTCGATGCAGGGCGTGCTGCCCCTCCTGGCCGGCACCGGGGAAGAGCTCTGGACGGACGGCAAGTGGACCGGTGACACCCCGGGGCTGCGGGCGGTCCTGGACCTGTACAAGACGATCTACGTCGACGACGGCCTGGGCGACGCGATCCTCCAACAGGAGGCGTCCGGCAGGGACACGTCCTTCCAGGAGTTCGCCGATGGGCACATCGGGATCCTGCTGGAGGGCGACTACTTCTGGCGGTCGGTCATCAATCCCCAGGAGGGCGTGGGGACCGCCCCGATGGAGGATCGCGACACCGCCGTCGGATATGCGAGGATCCCGGCGATGAGCCCGGGGTCCGGGATCGACGGCCAGGACTATGTCTCGATGTCCGGCGGGACGGCACGGGTCCTCAACCCCGGCACCGAGGATCCGGCCCTGGCCTGGGACCTGCTCACCTTCATGAACTCGCCGGAGGCCTTCGAGGCGCGGGCCGCGGGCACGCTGTCGATCTCGCCGCGCACCGATGTCAACGAGAAGCTCCTCAGCTCGGACCCGATGCTGAGCTTCGTCAGCGACGAGGTCCTGCCGATCACCGCCTATCGCCCGGGGTTGGCCGAGTACACCGAGGTGTCCGCCGCGCTCCAGCAGGCCACCCTGGATGTCGTGACCGGCTCGTCCGTCGACGACGCCATGTCGGCGTACGTGGACGCCCTCACGGGCGTGGTCGGGGCGGACAGCATCGACTCGGGGAAGTGACGGTCCCGTGACGACCACGGGGGCGCCGGGACGGGAGAGGCCGTCCCGGCGCCGGGCGACGGACGTCGCCGGGCTCGGAGTGCTCAGGGCCGGCGCCTTCGTCACGCCGGCGCTGGTGGTCATCGCCCTCTTCCTCTTCTTCCCGGCGGTGTGGACCGTCTACCTCGGCATGACCGACTACCGCCTGACCGGGCTCGAGGCCGCGAACACCTCCTTCGTCGGCCTGGACAACTACGCCCGGGCGCTGGGGGACGCCTCGTTCTGGACCTCCCTGAGGCTGACCGTCGTCTTCGTGGCCGTCTCCGGCGTCCTCGGGCAGTCCCTGTTGGGCTTCACGCTGGCATGGTCGACCCGCCGCCTCGCAGGATGGGCGCGGACCATCCTCGAGACGGTCGTGCTGGCCGCATGGGTCGTGCCCGGCAGCGTCCACGCGTTCCTGTGGATCGCGCTCCTGGACCGCAGGGATGGGACGCTGAACATGCTCCTCGGCACGCAGGGGAAAGCCTGGCTGATCGAGCATCCGATGGCGGTCATCATCGTCTTCAACATCTGGGTCGGAACGGCGTTCTCGATGCAGCTGTTCTCCTCGGCGCTGTCGGCGGTTCCCCCGTCCCAGCTGGAGAGCGCCCGCATGGCGGGGGCCTCGGGCTGGCAGCAGCTGCGCGACGTGGTCCTGCCGACCATCCGTGGGCACATCCTGACGAACACCCTGATGATCACCCTGTGGACGTTCAACACGTTCACGCCCTACCTCCTGACCGCGGGAGGCCCCAACGGCAGGACGGAGATTCTGTCGGTCTACATCTACAAGACCGCGATCCCGGGCGGGCAGCTCGGCTTCGGAGCCGCGTTGTCGATGATCATGCTCCTCATCAACCTGGCGATCGCCCTCGTGTACATGCGAGTGGGGAGGAGCCGGCGATGACAGACGCATCGCGGAGAGATCCGCACTCCCGGCGGCTCTCCGTCCACTTCCGCCGGATCGCGGGGCGGATCCTCTTCGTCGCCCTCATGGTGGCGATCGGCGTCTTCTTCGCGCTGCCCCTGGTCTGGCTGTTCGTCGCCCCCTTCGACGCGAACCCGACCATGGCGGTGAGATGGCCGGACTGGACGCTGGGGAGCTTCCAGCGCCTGGCGGACAACCCGTACGCCCTGCGATCGATCCTGAACTCCCTGATCATCGCCGGGGGGACGATGGCGGTGACGGTGGCCTTCGGGACCCTGGCGTCATATGCGCTGTCCCGCGTGCGGATCCCGGGCCGCGACGCCCTGCTCTACGGCCTCCTCCTGCTGTCCTCCATCGTGACGGGCACGGCGGCGATGGTCCCGACCTTCCAGCTGATGAACGCCATCGGGCTCATCGACACGCAGGCGGGGGTCATGCTGGTCCTGGCCGGCGGCCTGCTCCCGACCGTGGTCTTCATCCTCAAGGACTTCATGGACTCGGTGCCGAGGTCCTATGAGGAGTCCGCGCGACTGTACGGGGCGAAACCCCATCAGGTGCTCAGGGACGTGGTCATCCCCGTCGCGCGTCCCGGGATCTCCTTCGTGGCGATCTGGACCGTCGTGCAGGTCTGGGGGAACTTCCTGGTTCCGTATCTGCTGCTCCGAGAGCCGACGAGCCAGCCGGCGGCCGTGCTCATGTACACCTTCTACACCGAGTCCGGGCAGGCCGACCTCAGGCTCATCTCCGCCTTCTGCCTCGTCTTCGCGCTGCCCGTCATCCTCATCTACTTCTTCGTCAACCGACGATTCGGATTCCGCTTCTACGGAGGGATCAAGTCATGACATCCGCGATCACCATGCGATCCCTGGTCAAGCAGTACCCGAACGGCGTGCGCGGAGTCGACGGAATCGACCTGGACATCGGGCAAGGCGAGTTCTTCGCGCTCCTGGGACCCTCCGGCTGCGGGAAGACCACGCTCCTGAGGTCGATCGCCGGGCTGGAGAGCATCACCGAGGGGAGCCTGGAGATCGGCGGGGAGGACATGACGGAGCGCGAGCCCGGGGAACGGCGCGTCGCCATGGTCTTCCAGGACTACGCCCTGTTCCCCCACATGGACGTCGCCGACAACATCGCCTATCCCCTCAGGATCCGCAAGGTCGACCGCGCCGCTCGCCGGGAAGCCGCCTCCCGCACCGCCGCGGGCCTCTCGCTCGACGGCCTGCTCGACCGCCGGCCGGGCCAGCTCTCGGGAGGCCAGCAGCAGCGCGTGGCGCTGGCCCGCGCGATCGCCACCCGCCCGGACGTGCTCCTCCTCGACGAGCCGTTGTCGAACCTGGACGCTCGGCTGCGCCTGGAGGCCAGGTCCTTCCTCAAAGAGCTGCAGCGGGACCTCGGGGTGACGTCGGTCTTCGTCACGCACGACCAGGCGGAGGCGCTGGCGCTGGCCGACCGCATCGCCGTGATGAGGGAGGGGCGGATCCAGCAGGTCGGGACGCCCCGACAGGTCTTCCATGAGCCGGCGAACACCTTCGTCGCCTCCTTCATCGGGTCGCATCCGATGAACCTCAACGAGGGCGTCGTCCGCGGTGGGAGGCTCATCGCCCTCGGCGCGGAGCTCCCCCTGCCCGCCCCCGGCGCCGACAGGTGCCCCGACGGCCGCGAGGTCACGTGGGGCGTGCGCCCCGAGTACGTCGAGTGGTCGGACGCGGAGGTCCCCGGCGCGATCCACGCGGACGTCTCCACCCTCGAGAACCTGGGCGCGCAGGTCCTGATGAGCGCGCGCATCGGGGAGGCGAGGTTCCAGGCGGTCGTCGACGAGGACCCGCTCCCCTCGGTCGGACAGCACTGCTGGTTCACGTTCCCGGTGGCGAAGACCCTGGTGTTCGACCGGTCGACCGGCCTGCGGATCGGAGGAGGCGAACGATGACGGCGCGCCGGGGGGAACCCGCGATGTGGCTGGTGCCCCACACGCACTGGGACAGGGAGTGGTACGAGCCGCACGACGTCTTCCGCGCGCGGCTCGTCATGATGGTGGACGGGCTCCTGGACCTCCTGGAGGCTGAGCCCGAGTGCCGTTTCACCCTGGACGGCCAGGCGGCGGCCGTCCTCGACTATCTCGAGATCCGCCCCGGGGCCGCAGGCCGCGTGCGCGGCGCGGTCGAGCGCGGACAGCTCGACATCGGCCCGTTCCTCATCCTGCTCGACGAGTTCTGCTGCGACGGCGAGTCGATCGTGCGGAACCTCGAACTGGGCGTCGCGGCGTGCGAGGCGATGGGCGGGGCCATGCGCGTGGGATACCTGCCCGACATGTTCGGGCACGCCGCCCAGATGCCGCAGATCCTCCGCGGCTTCGGGCTCGCCGACGCCGCCCTGTGGCGCGGCGTCCCGGCCGGGGTCGAGCGCGACGCCTTCATGTGGCAGGCTCTGGACGGCGAGGCCGTGCGCGTCGAGTACCTGTGGGACGGCTACGGCTCCGCCCTCAAGCTCTTCGAGCCCCCGGAGAAGGCGGACCGCCTGATCGGGGCTTACCTCGAGCGCCATGCCCGCCGGTTCGCCGGCGCCCCGCCCGCGGGGATGTACGGGACGGACCACATGGCGCCCCGGACGGACCTCATGGGGATGGTGAGGGCGCACAACCGCTCGCATCCCGGCACCGCCGTCGGCGTCGCGACGCTCGGCCAGGTCGTCGCCTCCCGGGACCACTCCGACCCGGCCCTGGCGGCGCTCCCGGTCGTGCGCGGGGAGATGCGATCCCATGCGCTGGGCAACATCCTGCCGGGGGTCCTCTCCGTGAGGACCGGGCTCAAGCAGGCGATGGCCCAGGCCGAGAGGGCGCTGACCACGGCCGAGCGCTTCGACGCCTGGATCGGCGGGCCTGATCGCGCCGCCTTCTTCGCCCGCGGGTGGGGTCTGGTCGTCGAGTCCAGCGCGCACGACTCGGTGACGGGGTGCGGGGCGGACTCGACGGCGGAAGAGGTCGAGGCGCGCCTGCACGTCGCGGCCCACGTCGCCCGCGGCGCCATCGACACCGGCCTCGCCGATCTGGGACGGCACGCTCCCTCGGGAGACGTCGCCGTCTACAACCCCTCCGGATGGGACATGCCGGTCCAGGCCGAGCTGGTCGTCGAGGGGGAGCCGTCACAGCTCCCCGGCTCCGTCCAGCTCCTCGAGGTGCTGGGGACGACGCTCGGGGACGAGGACGTCGCCGCGCGCGACCTGCCCAGGATCCTGCGGAGGATCCACGGCCGGGAGCTCTTCGGCCGGCAGATCCGTGAGTGGGGGTTCCCGGCGCCCGGAGAGCTGCGCCTCGTGGTCGCCGACATCGCGCCGAGGGTTTTCAACCTCGACGCGTTCGCCACCGAACTGGAGAGGCGGCGGCGCGAGTGCGATCCCGGACAGAGGTGGCGCGTGCGCATCGTGACGCCTCCGTCCATGCGCGTTCTCGTCGGCGCGAGGGCGCCGGGCACCGGCGTCGTCGCCGTGGGGACCGGGAGGCGCGGGCCCCACGGGCGCCCGGTCAGGGCCGGAGGGGCCTGGCTGGACAACGGCCTCGTCCACGTCGAGGTCGAGGAGCTGGGGACCGTCTCCGTGACCGATCTGCCGACCGGCCGGACGGTGCGCGGCGCCCTCGCCCTCGTCGACGAGGGCGACCGCGGGGACTCGTACAATTTCGGACCTCTGGACGCGGGGGCGGTGGGCGAGCCGGCGCGCGTGTCGGTGAGCCTCCTGGAGGGAGGCCCCCTGCGCGGGAGGCTCGGGATCGACCGGACCTATCGCCTGCCCGCCGGACTGGACGCTGAGGACAGGTCACGGCGCTCCTCCGCCGTCGTCGACCAAGTCGTCCGCACCACGGTCGAGCTCCGGGAGGAGGAGCCGTTCGCGCGGGTGTGCGTCGACCTCGTCAACGCCGCCGCCGACCACCGGCTGCGCGTGCTCGTCCCCACCGGGGAGCGCGGCGTGGACGGGTCCGCCTCGGCGGGCCAGTACGGGGTGACCGTGCGGGGGCGCGGCGGCGAGGGCGGGTGGGGGGAATACCCCCTTCCGACCTACCCCGCCACACGGTTCGTGTCGGCTGGGGGCATCGCGATCCACACCGACCGCCTCATGGAGTACGAGGTCGTCGACGGGGACCCGGCGGACGCGATCGCCCTCACCGTGGTGCGCGCCGTCGGGCTGATGAGCGTGAACCTGCACCCGCTGCGCGACGAGCCCGCCGGATCCGAGATCCCGGTCCCGGGCGCCCAGTACCTCGGCCGCCGCGTGCGCACGGAGTTCGCCATCGATCTGTCCTGCCCCGACTGGTCGGGATCCGATGTGGTCCGCCATTCGGACCAGTTCCGCCTGGCTCCCGTCGTCGCCGAGGGGACCGGGCCCGCGGCGGACCGGGGGCGCGCAGACGGGTTGGCGCCGGGAGGACGGCCGACGGCGCGCACCACGGGGCGCGTCTGCCTGGAGTCCCTGCGACGCCGCGGCGACGGCCTTGAGGCGCGCTTCGTGAATTACCACCACCGCGACGAGGTTTTGGGGGCGATGATGGGGGGGCTCTGGGATCGCGTCGGCCTCGACGGCCGGATCGTCGAGGAACTCGTCGACCCGGCGACGATGGTCGTCCCGGCCTCGACGATCCTCACGCTCCGAACCCACGCAGGGACGACGACAGGAGCAGAGACATGGCCACGACACGCATGAGGCGCCACGTGACGCTTACGGACCAGGCGCGGGAGCGGTACCCGGGGCTTCCCTTCGACGTCGACGGAGCAGTCGAGTCCGTGGAGGTCTCCCTGCGGGTGACCACGACGGGCGCGCGTGCCGTCGTCGACCTCGGATGCGAGGGCCCGCACGGGCTTCGCGGGTGGTCGGGGGGCGCGCGCACCGGCTTCGTCATCACCCGCGCGGACGCCACCCCCGGATACCTGCCCGGGCTGGAGACCGGGCGCTGGAGGGTCCTCCTGGGACTGCACGTCCTTCCCGAGGACGGAGCCGACATCGAGGTGGTCGTCCGCTCTCCGGCGACGCGGCTCCCCGACCACGGCCCGGCCGAGGATCCGGTGTCGCGCGGGATCCGCGGCTCCGACCGCGGGCTGCCTGCCCCCGCCGGCCTCACCTGGTACGCCGGGGACCCGCACAACCATTCGCTGCACTCCGACGGGGAGCTCTCCCTGTGGGAGCTGGCCAACGAGGGGATCCGCTCCGGTCTGGACTACCTCGGATGCACCGATCACAACACCGTCAGCCACCATGTCCACCTGGCCGCCGTCGGGGCGAGGCAGGGCATCACCCTGGTGCCGGGCCAGGAGATCACCACCCACCGCGGCCACGCCAACGCCTGGGGGGACATCGGCGTCATCGACTTCCGCAGGCCCGCGCAGACATGGGTGGACGAGGTCGACGCCCGCGGCGGCGTCATGTCCGTCAACCATCCCGTGTCCGGCGACTGCTCCTGGACTCAGCCTCTGGAGCGCGCGCCACGGGGGGCGGAGCTCTTCCACGGGTCGTGGTACCGGAACCTGACGGACACCTCGATCTGGGCGTGGTTCCTCAACTGGACGCGCGACGTCGCGGTCCTGGGCGGGGGAGACTTCCACAACCGATCGACCCCTCTGCGCCCCGGCATGCCGACCACATGGGTGGCCGCGGAGGCCTGCGAGCCTGACGCCCTCATCGAGGCGATCCGCGCGGGTCGCACGACCATCACCGGCAGCGCCCGGATGGTGGGCGAGGGGGAGGCCCGCCCCGTCCTCATGGACGTGCCCACCCTAGTCCGCCAGGGGGAGGACCTCCTGGCCCTCGATGCGGCGGGGACCATCCTGGTCGACCTGGGGGGTCGCCGCCTGGTCATCGGGGAACGGCGCCAGCTCGTGCGCGCGCCGCGCGAGTCTGGCCCGTTCTGCCTGGTGAGGGCCGACCGTTCGGTCGTGGCCCTATGCGCCTGAGGAGGACGCCATGAGCAACACCGCGTCGACGGGAGCCGCGCGCGGGCCCCGGACCTCCCCCTTGCGCTACGCGATCGGCATGTTCGGAACCTCGATCCCGATCAACGTCATTAAGGGGTCGATGGTCTACTTCTACGTATCGATCCTGGGGATGGACGCCGCGGCCTACGCGGCCGTCTACTCTGTGTACGGCATCATCGACGCGATCGACAACCCCTTGTTCGGGTATCTCTCCGACCGCACGCGCTCCCGTTGGGGGCGCCGCCGACCGTATCTCATCGTCGGAGCCCTGCTGCTCATGGTCGCGATGATCGCCCTGTTCTGGGTGCCCTCCGCGGTGACGGCGCGCACCGCCACCCTGCTGGTGGGGTGGTTCGCGGTCTTCGCGATCCTCTCCGAGGCGTCCGACTCGCTGATCAACGCCAACTACGGGGCCCTGCTGCCGGAGCTGTTCCCCGCGGAGAGACGCCGGGCGCTCGCGAACTCGCTGAGGCAGGGCTTCCAGCTGGTGGCGATGGTGCTGTCGCTGGGACTCACGCCGGTCCTCGCGCGCAATGTCCTGGGGTGCGAGGCTGCGGACCCGGCGTGCCTCGACCCGGCCGTCGGCTACCGCAACCTGGCCCTCATCTACGGGGTCCTGGGCGCGGCGGTCATCATCTTCATGGCCGTGGGGATCCACGAGGACCCCGATGCGGCCGCGGGCGACCGTCCCCGGTTCTGGAGGTCGATCCGGGAGATCCTCACCACCCGGTACTTCTGGACCATCGGCGTCGTTTCGGCCCTGTACTTCGCGGCGATGGCGATGATCATGGGAGGGCTGCAGTTCTACGTCGACCATTCCCTGGGAGGCGGCGCCCTGGAGGCGACGATCCTCCAGATCACGGTCATCGTCGCCTCGGTCGGGTTCCTCGCGCTGTGGACCCTGGTCGTGCGCCGGAAGGGCGCCATGTGGACGTGGCGTGTGGCAGTGCCCGTCGCAGCGGTGTCCTTCCTGCCGCTGTCCCTCGCGCGCACGCTGGCCGAGGCGGTGCTCGCGGGCCTGTGCGTGGGGATCGGGTACTCGGGCCTCCTGGCGACGAACGACCTGATGCAGGCGCGCGTGCTCGACGAGGACGCTCGCGTGCACGGTGTCCGGCGTGAGGGGATCTTCCTGTCGGCCTTCGGCGTCCTGGGAAGGCTCAACGCGATCCCCACGTCGATCGCCCTGGCCTCGCTGGGATGGTTCTTCGGATATCATTCCGGGGACGACCCGGGCACACAGGCGGGCACCGCCTGGCGTGTCTACATGTCCCTCTACCCCTTCGTCCTGCTGGCTCTGGCGACGCTGGTCTCGCGTTTCGCCGCGCTGTCGATCGCCGCGCAGGACGAGGACGGAGCCGGCGACCTGCCAATGGGAGAGGTGACCGAGGAATGACGCGACGCCGCGTGGTGCTCACTGCCGACGACTTCGGATACGACCGGGCTTCGGGGGAGCTGGTCCTCGAGCTGCTGCGCGAGCGCGCCGTCACGGCGACGACCATCATCGCGGCCTCCGACTGCCTGCCCGATCTGGCGCCCAGCCTGGGGGCGGCGACCGGGGCGGGCGTCGGCCTCCATGTCGTGACGAACTCGGACGCCGGCCGTGAGCCTTGGCGCGCCCTGTCTCCCGAGGGCCGTGCCGCCTGGCACCGGGGCGGGCGTGCGGAGACGGCGGCGGCCCCGTCCGCCGCCCTCCCGGAGGACCCCCTCGATGCCGAGGCGCGGTGCACCCCGGTGGCCGCGGTCGCGGAGATGGAGGCGCAACTCGCGCGGCTGGAGGAGCTCGGACTACACCCCGCGCGGATGGACTCCCACTGCGGGACCATGTACGGCCTGCACGGCAACGGCTTCCTGCCCGAGGCGATCGGCGTCTGCGCGTGGCGGGGGATGAGCCTGCGCCTGCCCCGCGTCCTGGAGCCCTACCTGGGGGAGGTCGTCCCGGATGCCGTGCGGAGCCTGCACGCCCGGGCGGTGGCGGCCGCCGACGCCGCGGGGGTGCCGCTGCCCGCCGCGATGGCGACCAGCACGACGCCGCGCGCGGAACTCGGCTCCTACGGGCAATTGCGCGACGAGTACCTTGAGCTGCTCACCCGGCTGCCGGAGGGAACCAGCGAGGTCTTCCTGCATCCGGGCGCGGACACGGCGTGGGCCCGCACCTGTTTCGGGGCGGACTGGGACAAGCGGGTGTGGGAGGCTCGTCTGCTGCGCGACCCCGCGTGGCGCCGGGCCCTGGAACGCGAGCGGATCGACCTGGTCGACCGGTGGTGAGGGTCCGGGGGACCTAGACTCGCCTCATGGCACAGCGGATGAATGTCGAGTCCTTCAACCTGGACCACCGCACCGTCCAGGCCCCCTATGTGCGCATCGCCGACCGCAAGCAACTGCCGGGCGGGGACGTGCTGATCAAGTACGACGTGCGTTTCGCCCAGCCCAACAAGGCGCACCTTGAGATGCCGACGATCCACTCGATTGAGCACCTCACGGCGGAGCTCATGCGCAACCACACCGACCGGCTCATCGACTTCTCCCCGATGGGGTGCCAGACGGGGTTCTACGCGATCATGCTGGGCGTCGAGCCTGACGCGTTCCTCCCCCTGCTGGAAACGACCTTCCGCGACATCCTGGAGGCCACCTCGGTCCCCGCCGCCAACGAGGTCCAGTGCGGCTGGGGAGCCCATCACTCCCTCGAGGGCGCCCAGGGGGCGGTCCGCGACTTCCTCGCCCATCGCGGCGAGTGGGAGACCGTGACAGCGCCCGGGGCCGGGGCGTGAGCGGGATCTGGACTGAGCCGCCCTCGGACGGCGCGCGTCCGGGCGTGCGCGCCGTCATCCAGTGCGCGATGGACATCGAGGCGGCGCCGTTCCTGGAAGCTCTGGCTCCGGGCGCGGCGACGCGGGAGGTCGGGGCGCTGGGCTGCCACCGGCAGTCCTTCACGGCCGGTGAGCTGGACGGGTCCACCGTCCTCGTCGTGACGGCGGGGATCGGGTTGGCCAATGCGGCGGCGGCCGTCGCCCGCGCCCTCATGATGGTGGATCCCGGCATTGTCATCGCCGCGGGCACGACGGGAGGGCTGGGCAGGGAGGTGGAGGTCGGTGACGTCATCGCCGGGACCTCGACGGCCTTCAGCTCGGCGGACGCCACGGCCTTCGGCTACGCGCGGGGGCAGGTCCCCCAGATGCCGGTCGATCACCGATCGGACGAGCTCACCGTGCGGCGCGCAGTGGACCTGGGTCATCGCGTCGGCCAGACGGTGCGGGTCGGCCAGGTGCTGTCCAGCGACTCGTTCGTCACCGCGGCGAATGTCGGCACGACGCGTGAGGAATTCCCCGATGCTCTGGCCACCGACATGGAGACCGCGGCGATGGCGCAGGTGAGCTGGAGCGCGGGCGTCGACTGGGTCTCGCTGCGCGCCGTGTCGGACCTGTGCGGTCCGCGCGCCGACCAGGACTTCCACATGGACTCCGCGCGCGCCGCCCGGCTCAGCTACCAGGCGGTCCGGGCCTTCCTCTCACTCTGAGCGGGGGCGTCCGGGGTCGCATTCCCCCCGGCATCGTGCACAATGGGAGCCATGTCCCCTTCCCCCAACGCTTCGGCGCGCCCGTTCCGCGTGCTCATGGTGTGCACCGGGAACATCTGCCGGTCGACCATGGCGCAGGAGGTCCTCGACGAGGCCGTCTCCGCCGCCGGGCTCGGCGTGCGGGTGGGCTCCGCCGGGATCTCCGACGAGGAGCAGGGGCGGCCCATCGACGCGCGCGCGGCGCGGGCCCTGCGTGACGCCGGCCACGGGATCCCCGATCACCGGGCCCGCCGGGTGCGGGCCGGCGAGCTGGGGGACTGGGACCTCGTCCTCGCGATGACCCGGTGGCATCTGGCGTCCCTCCGCCGCCTCGCGGACCGGGCCGGCGTCCGGGTGGAGCCCGGCGCGGCGCCCGGCACCCCGGGTGTCACCGATCTGAGGCTCTTCCGCGCCTTCGATCCGGGCCTGCGAGAGGGCGACGATCCCGATCTGCCTGATCCGTGGTACGGCACGCAGCAGGACTTCACGCGGACGCTCCGGGTGATCGAGCGCGCGACCCCTGGCGTGGTCGCCCATGTCCGGGAGGCGCTGTGACGCGGCGCCGGACCCGTAGGAGGCGCAGCCGCCTGAGGACCGCGGCGGTCCTGGTGGTGGTGCTCGCCGCGGTGGCGGGCGCCGCCTATGCCGGGCTGAAAGCGGTGCGCGGGACGGTCGACGCGATCGGCTCCAGCGTGGGGGACTCGCTGGGGAACGCGCTGGGGTCCGACCGCGGGACGTCGCGCGAACCGCTCTCTGAGACCCTGGGGCCCACGACGCCGGAGCTCAGCTACGACGGCTTCGATCCCTCCGACATCATCGCCGACGACCTGTTCTTCGACGCGGACGCGATGAGCGAGCAGGACGTCGCGGACTTCATCGCCCAGTGGAACGACGGGTGCGTGACGGGCTCCGACGGCACCCCCTGCCTGGCCGACTACGAGGAGTCGACGCCGACCTATCAGCCCGACCAGTACTGCGCCGGCGGGTTCACCGGCTCGGGCGGGGACACGGCCGCCTCGATCATCACGAAGGCCGCGCAGGGCTGTGGGATCAGCCCGAAGGTGCTGCTGGTGATGATGCAGAAGGAGCAGGGCCTCCTCACGGCGTCGGGCGCCGATCTGGGCGAGTCGCGGTACCGGACGGCGATGGGGTTCGCCTGCCCCGACAACGGCGCCTGCGACCCGGACTACTTCGGGTTCACCCGCCAGGTGTGGTTCGCCGCCCGGCAGTTCCGGGTGTACGAGGCCGACGCCGAGACCTTCAACATCCGCGCCGGCCAGAGCGCCGACATCTTGTACAACCCGACCGCGAGCTGCGGGTCCGCGACGGTTGAGGTCGCCAACCAGGCCACGGCCGATCTGTACAACTACACGCCCTACCAGCCCAACGAAGCCGCGCTCGCGGGCTCCGGCGACGACTGCTCGGCCTGGGGCAATCTCAACTTCTACGCCTACTGGAAGGCCTGGTTCGGCCCGACCCGCTGAGATCGGGCCTCATCCGACTCCAGAGGTCCGTTCGCGCCGTCTACGCGCCGCGGCGTCAGCGCGACCGGTAGTCCTGCTCGCCCCACGGGCGGTGGCTCTTCCGCGCGAGCTCGTCGCACTGCTGCGGGGTCAGAGGGCGCGGGTCCATCCCGGCGAGGCGGATGTACACGTCAGAGGCGTTCTCGATCTCGATGGCGCGTTCGACGGCTTGGGACACGGTGCCGCAGGTGATCGAGCCGTGGTTCTGGAGCAGGACCGAGTCGAAGGGATAGGCGATCCGCGACAGTCCCGCCGCCTGCGTCGGGCTGCCCGGATGCTCGTAGGGGACCAGCGGGATGTTCCCGACCTTCATCACGAGATAGGGGGACAGGGGAGGGAGCGTGCTGTAGTCGGTCCACGGCGCCAGGCAGGCCGCCGCAGCGGCCGAGGGCGAGTGCAGGTGGATGACGCAGGTGACGTCGGGGTTCAGCTCGTAGAACTTCGAGTGGAGGGGGAGTTCCTTCGTCGGCTTGGGGCCCGAGAGCTCCTCTCCCCGGATCGTTGCGAACTGGTCCCTGGTGATCGAGTCGAGCGAGGTGCCGGACCCCGACAGGAAGATCGTGCCGGCCTCCCGGCACGAGACGTTGCCCGTCGTCCCCGGGGACAGTCCGAGGGAGGCGAGGTAGTGGGCCGCCTCGACAAGCTCATCCAACAGGTCACTCATGACGATCTCTCCTCATCGTGGGGCAGCGTGGTGGGGGTCCGGTGGCGAACAGGAGTCGTCGAACGCCAGACCGCCAAGCAATAACTTATCGTCACAAATCGTAACACTCCGGCTGCGTTCCCTGCTGGCTGGCGATGTCGCGCTAACGGGGGATCACTCCCCCCCATCCTCTTCCGGCGGGAGAGGGACGATCTGGAGGGGGATCCCGAGATCGCGCAGTCCGCTGGCCGCGTTGCTCGACAGGCCGGCGTCGGTGATGACCCTGTCGAAGGCCGTCAGCGGGCGGATCGTGTAGACGCTGAACGAGCCGAACTTCGAGCTGGAGGCCATGAGCACGGCCAGCGAGGTGCGTTCGATCGCTGCGGACTTGAGGCCCACCTTGGGCTGGCTCGGCGTGGTGACGCCATGGGTGATGTCCCATGAACTGGTGGAGATGAAGGCGATGTCCGTGTTGAGCCGGGAGGCGGTGGCGGCGGCCAGCGGCCCGGACGTCGATCGATTGTCGACCTCCACGTTGCCTCCCACGTGGATCAGTTGGATCGATGGCACCGGAGAGAGTTCCTCGACGATGGAGAAGTCGTTGGTGATCACGGTCAACCCGGAGTGCGCCCTGACATAGGGAGCCAGGGCGCCCGTGGTGGTTCCGGCATCCATGTAGATCACCATGTTGTCGTGCAGCAGTTCGGAGGCGGCTCGGGCGATGGCCGCCTTCTCGCGCTGGTTCTGCTCGGCCTTCACCGTGAAGGGAGGCTCGTCGTAGATGTCGCTCGGCAGGCGTACGCCCCCCGTGGTGCTCAGGGCGAGCCCTTCGCGTTCGAGAGCCGCGATGTCGCGATACACCGTCATCGTGGAGACGCCGAGCAGCTGGGTGAGCTCCTTCACACTCAGCACTTTCTCCTGTCGGAGATGGCGCATGAGGATCTCACGGCGTTGGGCGGGAATCATCGCGGATCTGCTCGGAGGCATGTGCCAATCTTGCCATCGAGCCGCTTCTGGATGGGCGGTCACGCGATGCGGATCCGTTTGGAAGGCTGGTGGACGGTCGCCGCGCGACCACATCGTGATAAGACATGAGAATATCTGGTTTGCGATGTGAAATATCGTGATACGATCTGGTGCGTCAAGGACGACAGTCCGTGGCATGGAAACGTGGGTCGTCTCTGGCGCAGAGCCTCAGCGAAGTCGCTGGAGCCGGGGACCGGCATCGGGGCGACCTCCAGACGGGTGGAGACAATGCAGAAGAAATTCAGCGTACGAGGGCTGCGATGGTGGATGCTCTTGTTCTTCGTGCTGGTCATGCTTTTCAACTACATTGACAGGGCGTCGCTGTCGATCGCGCTGTCACTGATCACCGCCGATTTCGGCATCAACGAGGCGGCGGCGGGAATCCTGTCATCGGCCTTCTTCTGGTCCTACACCTTGATGCAGATCCCGGGCGGGATGCTCGTCAAGAAGTTCAAGCCCCGAAAGACGGTGTCCATCGCGATCATCGGATGGGGCATCGTCCAGGCGCTGACGGCCGTGGCAAGCAGCCTCAACGTCTTCGTGATCTTCCGCGTCCTGCTCGGGATCTTCGAGAGCCCCGTCCAGAACGGAATGAACACCGCCACCCTGACCTGGCTCCGCAAGGATGAGCGCGGTCGGGGGTCCACGATCATCGACTCCGGCGGTCCGCTGGGCTCGGCCATCGGCAGCATCCTCGTGACCGGTCTGATCGTCTGGCTGGGGACGTGGCGTGCGGCGTTCATCTTCCTCGGTGCCATCACCTTGCTCATCGGTGTTCTGGCGTGGTCCTTCATCCGCAACAGCCCGTCGGACCACCCCTGGATCACCCAGGACGAGGCGAACTATCTCGACGAGGCGATCGCGGAGGAGGTGGAGCAGGAGAAAACGGTCTCCGAGGAGCAGACCGTCGCATCGAAGCCCGCTCTCACTCGGCTCTCGCCCTGGATGCTCCTCATCGCCTTCGCGGCATACGACGCCGTGCAGTACGGGCTGCTGACCTGGGCCCCGTACTACATCTCGAAGAGCCTGGGCATCTCCTTCGGGATCACCGGTGTCGCGAGCATGTTCGTCTATCTCGGAGGATTCGCGGGGGAGATGGTGGTCGGCCAGCTCTCCGATCATTGGCTCAAGCGGGGAGGCACGCCGAACAAGGTCATGCGGACGCTCTTCGTCCTGGCCGGCATCGGCGTGACGGTGTGCACGCTCTTGGTCAACGTCGTGGCGAGCGTCGTGGTCGCGATCGCCCTTCTGACGATCGCCAACTTCTTCACTCGGTGGGGCGGCCTCTACTGGTCGGTGCCGCAGCAGATCGTGCACCGCGCAGAGGTCCCGACGCTGTCGGCCGCCATGAACTTCGCGGGGAATGCGGCTGGCATCGCGATCCCGATAATCGTCGGTTTCATCGCCTCTGCGACGGGAAGCTTCACCGGCGTGTTCATCCTCTTCGGGGTCTGCGGGATCATCATGGCGCTGTCCTCCGCGATCCTCAACTACGAGAGCGGGCCGACACAGTCCGTTCTGGCCGTCCAGGACAAGCCCGTCGTCGCCAAGTGATGACGGCATCGAGAGACGAGACGGCATGCTGATGAATTCGACGAACACCGGACGGATCCTGATCCTCGCGGACGACTTCACAGGGGCGGGTGACACGGGCATCCTCTTCCGGACGAGGACGGTGCCGGTGGCCATCAGCCTGCATCCCGACAGGCTCGACTCGGTCTCGGAGTCGGACGCCGTCCGGGTCATCCTCACGGACACGCGCACCCATCCGACCGACGAGGCCGCGCGGATCGCGGGCGTGGTCGCTCGAACGGCGATATCGGCCGTGGACTTCGCTCACGTCTACCAGAAGATCGACTCCACGATGCGGGGGTCGGTCGGGGCGGAGATCGCGGCGGTGCTCGCCGCGCTCGGCCGGACGACGGCCGTGCTCTGCCCCGCGTTTCCCGAGATGGGCAGAACCGTCGTGGGCGGGAGGCTGCTCGTGGACGGCGAGCCGATCACGCGGACGCAGTACGCGCGCGACCCCAGGAAGCCGATCCTCCACGACCGGCTGTGCGACATCGTCCACGACACCGATCCCGGCATCGGGACCTGCGAGTGCCGGGCGGAGGACCTGCCGGAGGTCCTCGGCGGTCCCTTCGGCGGTGCCGGTCGCGCGCGAATCGTGGCGGTGGACGCCCGGACCGACGGCGAGCTCCAGGCCATCGCGGAGGCCATCGCCGGTCGCCCCGACGTCCTCCCCGTCGGCGCGGCCGGGCTGGGCCGCGCCCTGTCCGGGATCTGGCTCCGGGACGCTCCGTCGGCCTCGCCGTCGGACGATCCGGAGCCTGTAGCGGGCCCCGAGGCGCGGCTGGTGGTCGTGGCGAGCGGCAGCGCCAACCCGCGCAGCATCGCCCAGCTGACCGCTCTGGAACGCGAGATGCCCGGCCTGCCCATGATCCGGGTGGACAAGGAGAGGCTCACGACGCGCGGGGAGGCCGAGCGGGAGATGGACCGGGTCTGCCACGAGGTGGAACGCGTGGTCGCCCGCTCCCGTGTCTTCGCGATCGCGCTGAGCGACACCCGCATGGAGACTCCCCCCTACCAGGGCGAGTACGAGTCATTCGTGGCCAGGGCCGTGGCCCACGCGGTCCGGGTCAGCGGGGTCGAGCCCGCCGGCATCGCCATCGTCATCGCCGGAGCGGACACGAGTCATTCGTGCTGCCGCGAGCTCGGCATCGATGAGCTGTATCCCCAGCGCGAGGTCGTCACGGGAATACCGTGGAGCACGACCGATGCCGGGATCCACATCCTCTCGAAGGCGGGAGGCTTCGGAGCGGACGACGCGCTGGCGCGATGCCTGCGCTTCTGCCTCCCCTCGGAGGTGAGCGCCCACCAGGCCTGAGCGACCCTGCCGCCTGCGGGCGGACGACGTGACGACGTGTTTCGACGGAAGGAAAGACCATGAAAATCGCCGTGTTCGGAAGCGGCTTCATCACCCCGGAGATCTTCATCGACGAGATCGACCGGGAGGTGCCGGGATGCGAGTTCGTGACCGGCACGCTCCCGTGGCCGGGCGCGCCGCGCGGGAACGACGACGAGATCCAGGAGTACGCGGGCGACTTCGACGAGATCGTGCGCATCGCGGGTGACGCGGAGGCGCTGGTGACAGACCTCGCGCCCGTCAATGCGAAGATGCTCGCCCAGATGAGCAGCCTCAAGTTCATCGGCGTCGCGCGTGGGGGCCCCGTCAACATCAACATCGCGGAGGCCACCCGGCGCGGCGTCGTGGTGACGAACGCCCCGGGGCGCAACGGGCCGGCCGTCGCCGAGTTCACGGTGGCGCTGGTCCTCGACATGGTCCGCCGGATCGGGACGGGCGTCGAGAACCTGCGCAGCGGGAAGTGGCAGGGGGATCTCTACTCCTATGAGACCTGCGGCTTCGAGATCGCAGGGTCGACGATCGGCATCGTGGGATTCGGGAAGGTCGGCCGGCTCGTGGTCGACCTCTTCCGGGCGTTCGGAATGAACGTGCTCGTCTACGATCCCTTCGTGGCGGCGGCAGATGTCGAGAAGGCGGGCGCGCGGCTCGTCGGGCTCGACGAACTGCTCGCCTCCTCGGACTTCGTGAGCATCCATGCGCGTCTCACCCCGGAGACCCGCGGCATGATCTCGGCCGGCGAGCTGGCCGGGATGAAGGACGGCGCCTACCTCATTAACACCGCGCGTCCCGGCCTGATCGACTACCAGGCCGTCGCCGAGGCGCTCCGGAGCGGCAAGCTCGCCGGGGTCGCCCTGGACGTCTACCCGAGCGAGCCCCCCAGGCTCACCGACCCGATCTTCGCCTCCGACCGGGTCCTCGCGCTCCCCCACGTCGGAGGGGCGACGCGCGAGAGCGCGAAGCGGGGCGCGCATATGGTCGCGGAGGACCTCGCCCGGTTCATCCGGGGCGAGGAACTGCTGCACCGGAAGAACTGACCAGGTCGGGAGGCGGTCGAGAGGTCGAGAGAAGAAGGACGAGAGCCATGGACGTGAAGCCATTCGTCGCCGTCACCATGGGCGACGGGGCCGGAGTCGGCCCGGAGTGCACGGTGGCCGCGGCGAGCGATCCCGGGATCCAGAGCATCTGCATCCCGATCGTGGTCGGCGACAGGAGACGGCTCGAGCAGGCCGCTGAGGTCCTCGGGCTGACGGGCGTCGGCCTCGAGGCGGTCGGCGGCGTCGAGGACGCGGTGGACGTGCCCGGCCGGGTGAACGTCATCGACCTCGACCTGCTCCCCGCCGATCTGCCGTGGGGGGAGCTGTCCGCGGCCGCCGGAGACGCCGCGTACCGCTACGTGAAGGTGGCGGCCGAACTGGCGGTCGAGGAGAAGGTCCAGGCGATCTGCACCGCGCCCCTCAACAAGAAGGCGCTTCACATGGGCGGGCACAACTATCCCGGACACACGGAGATGCTCGCCGCCCTGACCGGGACACCGGAGGTCTCGATGATGCTGGCCACGCCCAGGCTTCGCGTCATCCACGTCACCACCCACGTCGGCCTCCTCGACGCGATCGCGATGATCGAGCCGGGGCTCGTCGAGCGCACCATCCGCCGGGGATGGGAGGCCCTGCGCCGCGCGGGGCTGGAGGACCCGCGCATCGGCGTCTGCGCGATCAACCCCCACGCCGGCGAGGGCGGGCTCTTCGGGTACGGCGAGGAGGAGACGAAGATCGCCCCCGCGGTCAGGAAGGTCCGGGCGGAGGGCCTCGACGCGGTCGGTCCGCTGCCTGCGGACACCGCGTTCTACCTCGGAGGGCGCGGGGACTACGACCTCATCGTCGCGATGTACCACGACCAGGGCCATGGTCCGATCAAGGTGCTCGGGATCGAGGAGGGCGTCAACATCACGGTCGGCCTGCCGGTGATCCGGACCTCGGTCGACCACGGGACGGCCTTCGACATCGCGGGAACGGGCACCGTCAGCACGCGGTCGATGGTCGAGGCCATGCGCCAGGCCGTGGCGCTCGCGGACCGGCGTTCCCCGCAGTGACGGCCCTCACCTCGCCATGACGACGGCGTCGGCCCGTTCTCGCCCGGCCATCACGAGGTCGATGTTCGCCGCGTCCACGGTGCGCACCCAGTGCGCCGCGTCGACGCGATCGCGACCGAAGGCCTCCTGGCGGGCCACCAGGCGCCGCAGGAGCTCATCGCGGTCCGTGTCGATGAACACGAGCAGGTCGACCCTCGCGCGGGCCCGCCTCCATCCGGGGGCGTCGAGCGTCAGGTAGTTGCCCTCGGTGATCGCGATGCCGCGCGGCGCCACCGCGTTCATCGCGGCGACCGGTTCATGCAGGTCACGGCGATAGCCGGGGGCGAAGACGGTGCGGGGGGCGCCCTCGGCGCCGTCCTCGCCGGAGGGGCCGGGACCATCGCCGGCCTGGATCCGCTCTAGCAGCGCGACGTACCCCCACACGTCGAAGGTGTCGGGCGCGCCCTTGCGGTCGGCCAGGTCCAGGTCCTCCAGCACCGCGTTGGAGAGGTGGAACCCGTCCATCGGCGCCTGCCCGGCGACGGCGATGCCGCGCGCCTCGAGCAGTTCCCCGACGAGGCCTGCCACCGTCGACTTGCCCGTTCCTGGCGGCCCGGTCAGCCCCAGCACCCGCATGTCCCGGTCGGTGGCAAGGCGCCGTTCGACCAGGTCCGCGACCTGGCGGGCCACGGACTCGGAGGCGCCCAGGACGGTCATGTCAGTCTCCGGGGCGGATGACGGGCTTCGTCGACCAGGGGAAATTGATCCACCTGTCCGTGATCCGCCATTCGTAGTCGGGCACGATGACCGAACGCGGCTTGCGGTAGATGACCGCGCTGCGCGCGTCCACCGCCACGGCGTCCTGGCCGTCGAGGCTCAGTCCGTGCTCGCCCATGAGGTCCATGATCATCGCGAGCGTGCGCCCCGAGTCCGCGACGTCGTCGACGACGAGGACGCGGTGCCCGTCGATGGCCGAGACGTCCATGAGCGGGGGCAGCAGCTGGGGTTCGGGCAGGGTCTCCCCGACCCCCGTGTAGAACTCGACGTTCATCGTGCCGATCGCCTTGATGCCCATCGCGTAGGAGAGGGCGCCGGCCGGCAGCAGTCCGCCGCGCGCGATCGCGATGATGAGGTCGGGCATCCACCCGGACCCCACGATCGCGTGCGCGAGGTCTCGCGCCGCCCCGCCGAAGTCCTCCCAGGTGAGGATCTCGCGTGCCGCCACCTCCTCCGCCGAGGGGGCGTGCCCCTCCACCGTCGCTCCGTCGTCGAAGGGTGTGGTCACGGAGCGCTCCTGGGGTCGGGGACGGGTCTTGCGGGACATCGTAGTTGAGGGCGGCGCCGCCCGAGCGGGGCGGCGGTCGCGGGGCTCCGAGGAGGCGTCAGTCCCCCATGCACGTGCCGACGTGGCGCGCCGCGTCGAGCCATGGATGGTCCAGCGGCACCGTCTTGAGGGTGCCGGCGACCTCCTTCAGCGGGACGGGCGCGGCGCCCTGGCCCTGGGCGGCCACCGTCACGCCGTACTCCCCCCGGGCGACCAGGTCCGCTCCGGCTCCGCCCAGGATGGTGCCCAGAAGGCGGTCCTGGGCGTCGGGGGTGCCGCCGCGCTGGACGTAGCCCAGGATCGTCACCCGCGACTCCAAACCCGTCGCGGCCTCCAGCGCCTCCGCCAGGCGGAAGGCATTGCCGCGGTGGGCGGCCAGCACGTTGGCGCGGTGGGTCTTGGCGGCCTCCTTCGACTCGGGAGTCGCGGCTCCCGACACGAGGGCCTCGGCAGCCGCGAGATCCGCCGTGTCCTTGAGGTCGCGGGCGCCCTCGGCGATGGCGACGACGGAGAAATTGTGCCCGGCGGCCGCGCGCTCGCGGATCGACTCGGCCACGGAGTCGATGGAATAGGGGATCTCGGGCAGCAGGATGATGTCGGCGCCGCCGGCGATGCCCGCCCCCAGGGCCAGCCAGCCGGCCTTGTGCCCCATGACCTCCACGACGATGATCCGGTGGTGGCTGTGGGCGGTGGAGTGCAGCCGGTCGATGGCCTCCGTGGCGATGCCCAGCGCCGTGGAGAACCCGAAACTCGTCTCCGTGTGGGCGATGTCGTTGTCGATGGTCTTGGGCAGGTGGATGACGTTGAGTCCAGCCTGCTGGAGGCGGTAGGCGTTCTTCGCGGTGCCGCCCCCGCCGATGCACACCAGGCCGTCGAGGCCGTCCTGGGCGCAATTGTCCAGGATCGTCGGGACCATGTCCGTGGGCTGGCCGTCCACCATCATCTTGTGGACCTTGTCGCGCGAGGTCCCCAGGATCGTCCCGCCGACGGTGAGGATGCCGGACAGCGCCTGGGAGTCGAGCTCGACGAAGCGGTTCTCCGCGAGCCCCCGGATGCCGTCGCGGAACCCGATGAGCTCCATCCCGTGATGGCCGATCGCCGCCTTCCCGAACCCCCGGATCGCGGCGTTGAGCCCGGGGCTGTCCCCGCCCGCCGTCAGGATGCCGATGCGCTTCTTGGATGTGGCCACAGGTGTCCTCCTCGATGGGCTGGCGCCTCCCAGCGTAGCGACTGCCGGCGCCTGCGTTCCCCGCCCGACCGCGGGGGCGGGGCGTTCCCCGCCTGGCCCCCGCGGCCAAGGACACGTCAGCGGCGCCTCGCTTCTCAGCGCTCGACCTCGCCGCGGATGAAGGCCTCGACGGCTCTGCGCGCGGCCTCATCGGGACGCTGCTCGGGCGGGGACTTCATGAAGTAGGCGGCCGGGCTCACCAGCGGCCCGCCGATGCCGCGGTCCAGTCCGATCTTCGCCGCGCGGATGGCGTCGATGACGATCCCGGCGGAGTTCGGGGAATCCCAGACCTCAAGCTTGTACTCGATCTGGATCGGCACGTCCCCGAAGGTCGTCCCCTCCACGCGCACGAAGGCGAACTTGCGATCGTCGAGCCACGGGACGTAGTCGGAGGGGCCGACGTGCACGTCTCGGGGATCCAGGTGCCCGCGCATGTTCGAGGTGACGGCGTTCGTCTTCGAGATCTTCTTGGACTCCAGGCGGGAGCGCTGCAACATGTTCTTGAAGTCCATGTTGCCCCCGACGTTGAGTTGGTAGGTGCGGTCGATGCGCACGCCGCGCTCCTCCATCAGGCGCACCAGGTCGCGGTGGGAGATGGTGGCGCCGAACTGGCTCTTGATGTCGTCGCCGATGATCGGCAGGCCCGCGTCGGCGAACTTCTGCGCCCACTCCGGGCGGGAGGCGATGAAGACGGGCATGCAGTTGATGAAGGCGCATCCCGCGTCGAGGGCGGCCTGCGCGTAGAACTTGTCGGCCTCGTCCGAGCCCACCGGCAGGTAGGAGACCACCACGTCGGCGCGCGCCTCGCGCAGAGCGGCCGCGACGTCCACGGGCTCCGCCGGGGACTCGGTGATCGTGTCGCGGTAGTACTCCCCCAGGCCGTCGCCGGTGTGGCCGCGCTGGACGACGACGCCGGTTCGCGGCACGTCGGCGATATGGATCGTGCAGTTCTGGGAGGCGGTGATCGCATCGGCCAGGTCGAGCCCGACCTTCGCCTCGTCGACGTCGAAGGCGGCGACGAACTCGATGTCGCGGACGTGGTAGCCGCCGAAGTCGACGTGCATGAGGCCGGGGACGGTGTCCTCGGGGCTCGCATCGTGGTAGTAATGGACTCCCTGCACCAGGGAGGAGGCGCAGTTGCCCACGCCGACGATCGCAGTGCGGATTGGTGTCATTTTGTGTCCTTCTTCTGGGTAGGTGCGGCGCTGGCACGCCGCGAACCCGGGCGGGGGGTGTTCGCCCTCGTCGCGCGCCTCTTCGTGGGAGGCGCGGACGAGGGCGGCCCCGCCTGGGGGGTCTGTGAGGCCGCGATGAGGCGGTCGAGCCACGTGATCTCGCGATCGGCCGCCTCGGCCTCCATCTGGCGCTGCGCGAGCCGCCAGGGATCGCGTTCCGGGGAGGCGCCGCCCCGGTCGCCCGCGCGGCGGCGCGCCTCCCGTCGCTCCAGCACGCGCGCGCGGCGGTCCTGGAGCAGGCGCAGGCGCGCGGCGGGCGAGGCCTTCGACATCAGGCCCATCGCCACGCCGAAGGAGTCGTCGTCGCTGTCGACGTGCTCGAGCTCCTCGGCGAGGTGGGAGCGGCCGGCCTCCGTGATGGTGTAAAGCAGCTTGCCGGGCCGGTCCGGCGAGGTCTGGGCGGTGATGAGCCCCCCGCGCTCCAGCCGGTGCAGCGCCGGGTACAGGGAGCCGAAGGACAGGCGACGCAGGGTGCCGACCGATTCCGACAGGCGCCGACGCAGCTCGTAGCCGTGGGTCGGCTGGTCCAGCTCGCCCAGGACCGCCAGCTCCAGCATCTCGGCTCGTACGCCCATCGTCGTCCCCCTCGTGGTAGCGGCACGATATATCGCCACGCTACATCCCCGCCACTGACATTTCCGTCGATCGACCGGAGAAAGCAGAAGCCGCGGCTGACATGGGGGCACTCCCGCCGATCCCCGCCCGCTCCGCAATAGACTGGGCGCGCCCCTCGGACGGGCGGCGCGGGACGGGCATGCGGAGGGGGCGCGATGGGTGACATGACGGCTCCGGAGGTGGCGGCGATCGCAGGGCGGATCCGGGCCTCGGTCGCCACCGTGATCTCGGGCAAGCCGGAGGCGATCGACGCCGCCGTGTGCGCCCTGCTCGCAGGCGGCCACATGCTCATCGAGGACGTCCCCGGCGTCGGGAAGACGACGCTGGCCCGGGCGCTCGCGCGCAGCATCGACGCGCGCGCCACCCGCATCCAGTTCACGTCCGACATGCTGCCCACCGATGTCACGGGCGTCTCCGTCTTCGACCGGTCCACCCAGGAATTCCGGTTCCACCCCGGGCCCGTCTTCACGCACGTCCTCATCGGCGACGAGGTCAACCGCGCCACCCCGAAGACCCAGTCCGCCCTGCTCGAGGCCATGGGCGAGCGTCAGGTCAGCATCGACGGCTCGACCCTGCCCCTGCCCGACCCGTTCATGGTCGTCGCCACGCAGAACCCCCAGGACATGGAGGGGACTTTCCCCCTGCCCGAGGCCCAGCGCGACCGCTTCATGATCCGCCTCTCGCTGGGCTACCCGGAGCCCCGGGCAGAGCTGGCGATGCTGCGGGCGCGGAGCACGGCGGCCGGAGCCTCCGATCCCCTGGACGCTGTCGCCCCCGTCGCCTCCGTGGATGACATCCTGCGCGCCCGGGCCTGCGTGGCCGGCATCGCGATGGCAGACGGCGTCGCCGGCTACCTGGTCTCCCTCATCGGCGCCACCCGCGCCCACCCGGGGATCGCGCTGGGCGCCAGCCCCCGCGCGACCCTGCACCTGGCCGCCATGGCGAGGGCGCGGGCGGGCGTCCTCGGACGCTCCTTCGTGTCGCCCGACGACATCGCGGCCCTCGCGGGCGTCGTCCTGCCCCACCGTCTGGTCCCTCGCGGGCGCCACGCCTCCTCGCTGGACGCGCTGGCCGCCGCGGCCGAGACCGTCTCCGAGATCCTCGGCCGCCTCCCGGTGCCGGGACTGGCGTGAGCGCCCGGGTCCGGCACCGGCTGCTCCCCACCCCGCGGGGATGGGGCGTGCTCGCCCTGGGAGGCGCGGCCGCCGTCGCCTGGGCTGTGCTGCGCCTGCGCGAGGTGCTGCTGCTGGCCGTCCTGTGCGCGGCCGCCCTGCTGGTCGCCCTCGTGTGGGCCGCCCTCGCCCTCGCCTGGGCCCGTCCGTCCGTCCGGTTGACGGCCCCGGTGCCCACTCCCACCATGGGAGAGACCTCGATGGTGCTGGTCCAGGCCCGCCACCGCTTCCCTGCGCTGCTCCCCCTGACCCTGGCCTGGCGCGTCGACGAGGACGTCCAGCGGACGGCCCGGATCGACGCGCCCTCCGGACGCGGCGCCCAGGCGGAGCTGCGGGCGCCCCTGGGCAGACGACGGCGCCACACGGTGTCGGCGGATCGCGTCACCGTCGAGGACCGGCTCGGACTGGCCCGGATGACGGCGCGGCCCGCGGGGAGGAGCAGTGTGGACCTCGTCGTCCTTCCCCGGGTGCTCGGGATCGAGGCGCTTCCCATGGGCGCTGGGGGAGAGGGCGCGGAGGCCGCCCGCCCCGGGGCCGGCGAACCCGCGGGGAACCTCCGCGACTACCGCGCGGGGGACGCCCTGCGCCTGGTCCATTGGAAGCAGACCGCCCGGCAGGGTCGGCTGTTGGTCAACATCCCGGAGGCCGGGTCCGGCAGGCGGCACACGATCGCGCTGGTCACCGCCGCGGAGGCCTACGCCGGCCGGGACGAGGCCTTCGAGCTGGCCGTTTCCGTGGTCGCGACACTGTCCCTGGAGTGGCTGGGACGCGGCGAGGACGTCACGGTCGGTCTCGGCGCCCGGACGCTCGCCTTCCGCCCCGGGGACGCGGACCGGCTCATGCTGGCACTGGCCGAGGTCATGCCCGATGGCGGAGCCGCGGAGGCGGCGGAGCGCGGCCCTGAGGGCGGCGTCGTCCTCGTCGACGCGGATGTGGCGGTCGCCGGATCCCTGACCCAGGGTCTGCGGCGGACGCTGGATGCCCGGTTCCCGGGCCTCCCGCGCGGCCTGCTGCTGCTCACCGGCCCGGGGGCGGCCCCCGCCGGTATGCCAGCCGGCTGGCGGGCCGAGACGGTGGCGGGCGGGGGCGGCGACGGTGCGTGAGGCGTATCGGAGGGACGACGGCCCCCGGCTCAGGCCCCTTGCCGCTGCTGCGGCGGTCATCGCCCTGTTCGGCGTCGCCCTGACGGGACTCGGCTCCGTGCTGGCCCCCGGCGAATGGGCCCGCTGGTCCCTGGCCGTCGCCGGCGCGACCGTGGGGGTGGCCGCGCTGGCGCGCTCCCTCCTGCCCCGTCTGCGCATCGGGGCCTGCGTCGCGGGGCTCGCTGCGGGTGCCGTCGTGGTCGTCGCGCAGGTCCACGCCGCCGGGAGGCTGGGGGAGTGGGCCACGGACCCGGACGCCCTGGTGCGCGAGGCGCGGCTGGCGATCTACGCCGGGTCGGCGCCCGTGGAGGTGGGCGGCGGCCTCGCCGATCTGGTGCTGGTCGCCTGCCTGGCCCTCGCGTGGACCGCGGCGCTGCTCCTGGTCGGCATGGAGGCGCTGCTGCTGGCCGGCGTGGTGCCGGCCGCGCTGCTGGTCGTCGGCCCCGTCGTGACCTCAATGCATGTGTCCGCGGGCCTGATGGCGGCCTGCGGCGCACTGCTGGGGGCGCTGCTGTGGATCGGGGCGCCGCCGCGGCGCGGATGGTGGCGCGGAGCCCTCGCCGTCGCCCTGACCGTGGCGCTGGCGGCGGGCCTGGGCGCCCTCCTGCCTCCCAGCCGGGACCGGGTGTGGAACACGGCGGCGATCGCCACCGGGCCGGTCTGGGACGGGGTCCCCGACGTCACCGTGGCCTTGGGCGAGGACCTCCGCGAACGCGGCGACACCCCCGTCCTGCGCTACTCGGGCCCGTTGGAGGGCACCGCGACGCGGTTCACGCTGGCCGTGCTCACCGACCTCGAGGGCGGCACCTGGCGCCCTGAGGAGGACACGGGCGAGGACTCCGTCTTGAATCCGCGCTCGCCTCTGGACCCCGGCGATCCCATGGCCTCGGTGTGGAGCCCGTCTCTCGTGGCATCCGGAGCGATGTCGATCCGCGTCGAGGGACTGCTCAGCACCTGGCTGCCCCTGTCCCAGGGGACGCAGCGGGTCGTCCCCGACGGGGCGACCGGATGGGCGGCCTCCGACTGGCGATGGGTGGCGGAGACGCAGACCGCGCGCTCCGAGTCCGGCGTGACCGCTCGCGACGACGCCTACACCGTGGTGGCCTGCCCCCTCCTGGCCGGCCAGATGCCCAACGCCTGCGGATCGCTGGACGACGGGTCGTCCTGGCCGGTCGCCGACCCGGCTCCCGGCCTCGCCGCCTACCGGGCCCTCCCCGAGGGCGTCCCCGCCGAGATCGCGGAGGCCGCCGGGCAGGCGACGCTCGGGGCCCCCACCCGCAAGGACGCCGCCGAAGCCCTCGCCGGCTGGTTCCGCTCGGGCTCCTTCGCCTACGACGAGGACGCCCCCTACACCCCCGGCGCCGACCCCGACGACCCCTATCAGACGATGTCCGCGTTCCTCGAGACGCGCCGCGGCTACTGCGTCCATTTCGCCACGGCCTTCGCCGTGATGGCGCGTTCGCTGGGCATGCCGGCCCGCATCGCCGTCGGATACGCCTCCCGTTCCGAGGGGTCCGGATGGACCACGGTCACCGCCCGCGATCTGCACGCCTGGCCCGAGGTCTACTTCGAGGGCGTCGGCTGGGTCGCCTACGAGCCCACCCCGGGCGGGGCGGGCGCGCGGGCGGACGGCGGATCGGGCGCCGCCGCGGGCGCCGCCGACCCCGGTCCGTCCGGGTCCCCTGCCTCCGCTCCCACTCCCTCCGGCACGCGGTCGGCGGATCCCGGAGCGGCCTCCGGCCCGTCCGCGGCCGATCCGGCGGACGGCTCGGGTCCCGCGGACGGCGCGGGGAGCGGCGCAGGCGGCCTCGGTTCGGTTGGGCCGGTCGCAGGCCTCCTCGCGGCTCTCGCGATGCTGGTCGCCGCCCTCGCGCCGGCGGTCATCCGGTGGAGGCGTCGGCGCCGTCGGCGCAGGGGCATCGAGGAAGGCGCGTCGCCGGCGGCCGATGCCTGGGCCGAACTGGTCGACACCGCGCTCGACACGGGAGCGCTGGCACCGGTCTCCGGTCGCGCGCCGTCGGGCGGACGGGCGACGGCCTCGTCACCCCCGCCGCGCGCCCGCACACCCGAGGCCGTCGCGGAGCGCCTGGGGACCGCGATGGGGGCGGGCGGCGCCGCCGCGGCGCGCGCGCTCGCGGACGCGGTCGTGGCGGAGCGGTTCGGCGGCGCGGTGTCCGACCGTGCCGGACTCCGCCGGGACCTGGCCGACGGCATCCGGGATCTGCTCCGCGCGGCGCCGCTGCGCGCCCGGTTCTGGCCGCGGTCAGTCGTCCCCCGCCTGCGGGGCCGTCCATGGAGACGGTAGCGGACGCGGTCCTTTGAGGGTTCCCCTCAATGCGTCCGGACGCCGTGCGGCAGACGCGCGACCAGGGCGCTCACCTTCGACAGCGGCGCGGTCACCGGCCCGTCGGCGGCGCTTAGGCGGATCGAGGCCTCCCGGGTGCGCCAATCGACGTCCAGTCGGGCGAGATGCTCACCGCGGTCCCCGCCGCGCCACTCGAGGGACATCGCCGTCGCGTCCGCCGAGAGGAGGGAGAACGTCCCGTCGAAGGCCGGGTGTGTCGAGCGGATCCGCATGAGGGCCACCAGTTCGCGGACCACGGGACGCCGAAGCTCGCAGCGGACTTCCTCGGGCGTGTAGCGGTGCCGATTGATGTCCCGGCCGACGCCGGTGGCGGCGAGCAGATCCATGTCGTTGCCGCCCGCCAGCGCGCCGACGTAGTAGACCTGGGGCACTCCGGGGACGAAGAACTGGACGGCGCGGGCGATCAGGTAGGCCTGGTCGTCCCCGCCCAGAGCCGCGTAGTAGGTCGAGTTGACCTGGTAGAGATCGAGGTTGGAGGCGGCGGCTCCCGTCGCCTGGCGACTCTCCCCCCGGGTGCGCCGGTGGATCTCCTCGACCAGGGCCCCCACCTGGCCGGGCGTCAGCAAGCCGTCGGGGCGCGTCCCGTCGGCCCGGAGCTCGCCCGGGCCGACGTCGATGACCCCGATGCCGTCGTGGGTGTCCAAGACCGTCATGGCGTTGTGCGGGCGCACCCTCAGCCAGTGCAGCAGGGCGGTTCCGTCGCCCGTGAACAGGGTGTGCAGGAGCAGCGGAGGCAGGGCGAAGTCATAGACCCAGTCCACCTGCGCGGCGATCCGCACCTGGTCCTCATAGTGGGAGTGCACCTCGACGAGGACCTCCAGGCCGCGTTCGTTGGCGGCGGCGCGGATCCGGTCGATGAAGGCGAAGGTCTGCGGGATCATGAAGCATGTGGTGCCGGCCCGTTTGATGGCGTATCCCACGGCATCGAGGCGCACCAGCGACACCCCTGCGCCCGCCAGGGCGTCGAGGATCTGCAGCAGGTAGGCGCGCCCCGGCTCCGACTCCACGTCGATGTCGACCTGCTCCGAGGTGAAGGTCGTCCACATCAGGCGCTTCTCGGCGCCGACCCGCATGGCCGTGAACGGCAGCCCCGGGCGTGGACGGTAGATCCGGGCGAGGTCGTCCTCCGTGGCGCCGTCGGGGAACACCGTCGACAGGCTGAGGAACATCGGGGCGAAGGGGGAGTCCTGTCCGCGGGCCAGCACGTCGCGGAACTGCGCCGAGTGGGAGGACATGTGGTTGACGATCATGTCCGTGGTGACCTGGTAGTCGCGTGAGATGTTCCGGATGTCCTCCCACGTGCCCAGACGCGGGTCCACAGCGGTGTGGTCGACCGGGTCGAAGCCGGCGTCGACCCCGTCGAAGGGGGTGAAGTACGGCAGCAGGTGGACCCCTCCGATCGCGTCCCCGAAGCCGGAGCGGAGCAGCTCGCCGGTCTGGCGGATGGTGCCTCCCAGCCGGGCGGTGTAGACGATGAGGTGCACGCTGTTGCGCATCGAGGAGTTCCTTCGTGACGGAGGGGAGGACGGGGCGGGCCGGGGCCCGAGGGGCGGTCGGACGTCAGGTCCACACCGGGCGCAGGTCCCAGGCCCGGAGCCGGCCGAGATGCGCCCCGGCCTCGACGGCGGACAGGCTGACGGCCGCCGCCCCCGGGGAGACGGGATCCATGCGCAGCGTGAGTGCTCGCCCGTCGAGGAAGACCTCGGCCACCGACCCGTCGACGACGATTCGCACTTCCAGCGCGCCGGGCCCGCAGGGCAGCACGTCACCGGGATCGCCGGCGTGGTGGCGGTCCGGGTGGCGCTCCACCCGGATGCCGTCGCCGGTCCGGGTGAACCGGAGGCCGAGTACCGGGTCGGGGCCGGGGTGGTCGCCGACGCGCACCACGGCCTCGTCCCCGGGCCGGTCCAGCGTCAGCTCGGCCTCGGCCTCGAAGGTTCCGGACAGGCCGGGGACGAGGCCGGTGCCGGCCGCGTCGCGGCGGGCGGCGCGCACAGGTCCGCGCAGGGTCTCCAGCTCGCGGAGCGGGGCCGCCCGCAGCGTCCCGTCCTCCCCGAAGGTCAGCTCGCGTGGCAGGGACAGCGCCCCGCTCCAGCCGGAGCGTTCGATCGACGCCTGGTCCCGGTCCTCCTGGACCCAGCCCAGCTGGATCGTCCGCCCGTCCGGGATGCGGAGGCTCTGCGGCGCGTAGTAGTGCCGGCGCCCCAGGTCGAGCAGCCGCGCGGGGCCGTCCGGGGTGAAGCCCCGACCGTCGCTGCGCCCGGGCACCTGGACGGTGTGGAGCGTGCGGCCCTCGTCCCAGGCCGAGAACACGAGCGCGGCGCGGTCGGAGCCGGGTTCGCGGATCAGGTCGGGGCACTCCCACATCGTGCCGACGCCGACGCCGCCCCCCGGCAGGTCCTCGTGGCGCAGGAGGACGCCGCGGAACTCCCAGCGGTGCACGTCCGTGGCCGTGTAGTGCAGCACGGCTCCCGAGCCGGGTTCCAGGCACGCGCCGACCAGCTGATGCCACGTGCCCTCGTGGGCCCACACGCAATGGTCCCGCATGTGGCGCGGCGCGGGGTCCGCGGGCGGCAGGAGAACGGGGCGGTCCGCCTTCGTCCAGCGAGCGAGGTCCTGCGACCCCACGGCCAGGCATCCCACCTCGGTGGGCTGGCGGCGCGGGGCGTGGCCGGAGTACAGGAGGGCGGGGGTGCCGCCGACGTCCAGGAACACGCCGGAATAGCAGCCGTCCTCGTCGGGGCCCGGCGATGGCTCCAGGGCCAGGGGAAGGTCCTCCCAGTGCAGCAGGTCGACGCTCGCGGCATGGCCCCATCGGATCCGGTGGTGGACGGGCGCGTCGGGATTGTGCTGGTAGAAGAGGTGGTATCGGCCCCTCCACCACGTCAGGCCGTTGGGGTCGTTGATCCAGCCGGCTGGGGGGACGAAGTGGACGCGGGGGAGGGCGGGGTCCCCGATCGCCTGGCGCGGGGTCTGTGTCGCGCAGGGGGTCGTGGCCTCGGGCATCGCGCGTCCTTTCCGGTCGAGATAATGCAATCGTGTGCACAACAACACGGACAGTGTCGAGGCGGAAGTCTTGTCAGGATATTGGGCATTTTTACAATGAGTGACCGCCTGGTTGTCGAGAGACAACGTACTCGAGCCGGGAATGCTCCGCAAACGCTTGCACTCTGAGAGGCAAGTCGCTAGCATCCTCTGCGTGAGTGGTCGGCGCAACGACGTGTGGCGACCGGTGCAGATGTGAAGGAGCAGTCCTGTGACCCCGTTGCCGATCCCGGATCTCAGCCGGCCGATCCGCAGTCGAGCCATCACCGCCGAGAACCCGCAGGGCGATCCCGGAGCCGGCGGGACGGCCTCGTCCCATCTGGGGCCCTCCCGCAAGGGACGCCCCTGCGTGACGATCCAACCCGGGGAGACGGCCACCATCGCCCAGATCGAGGGGCCCGGGGAGATCCGGCATATCTGGTTCACCTGCCCCGACCTCACCGACGCCGTCGGCTACGTGCTGCGCGACCTCGTCCTGCGGATGTACTGGGACGACGATGAGAACCCCGCCGTCGAGACCCCACTCGGGGACTTCTTCTGCAACGGCTTCGGCGCCCGGTGCCTGGTGAACTCCCTGCCGATCGTCGTGGCACCCACGGGCGGGATGAACTGCTACTTCTCCATGCCCTTCTGCCGCAACGCGCGCATCACCGTCACCAACGAGCACCCCGGTCCGATCGAGGGCTTCTTCTACCAGATCGACTACGTCCTCACCGAGGTCGACCCCGGCACCCCCCACTTCTTCGCCCAATGGCGCCGTCAGCGCCTGACCGCCCCCGGCATCGACTACATCGTGCTCGACGGCGTGGAGGGCCGGGGCGCCTACGTCGGGACCTACTTGGCCATCGCCGCCCTGGAGCGGCACTGGTGGGGCGAGGGCGAGATGAAGTTCTACATCGACTCCGACACCGACCACCCGACGATCTGCGGGACGGGGACCGAGGACTACGTGGGCGGGGCCTGGGCCTTCCAGGACCGGATGGACCCCGGAGGCGACGTCGAGGTGCTCACCTACAGCACGCCGTTCCTCGGCTACCCCCACCACTCGACGCGCGACCGGGGCCGGATGGACCCCTACGCGAAGGACATCGCTCCCGAGCACGGAATGTACCGCTGGCACCTGCCCGACCCGATCCACTTCGAGGCCTCGCTGAAGGTGACGCTCCAGCAGATCGGGCAGGTGGGGACCGGCTACTTCGAGCGGTCTGACGACGTCGCCTCGGTCGCCTACTGGTACCAGGCCGGCCGGCACCGGCCGTTCCCCGACCTGCCGGACCGCGAGGCCCGGCGACCGCGCTGAGACCACTCGGCGGTGGAGGAGACACCCGGACGGCTGCGAGGCGGCGGCCGTCCATCCCGGGTCCGCAGTCGCGGCCCGGCCACACGGAAGGGACAAGAAGCATGTTGCACCATCATTCCCGCCGGCCCCTGATCGGCCTTGCGTTCGCGGCCGCGCTGGGCCTGACAGGCCTGACGGCCTGCTCGAGCGGATCGCAGAGCGGGGCCTCGTCGAGCGCGGACTGCTCCGCCTACGAGAGCTACGGTGATCTGTCGGGCTCCTCGGTGTCGATCTACTCCCCCTACACCGGCGCCGATCAGGAGCGCCTGGAGAACTCCTGGGCCGACTTCTCCACCTGCACGGGCGTCGAGATCGTCTACGAGGGCTCCTCCGACTTCGAGTCGCAGGTCCAGGTCCGCATCCAGGGCGGGAACCTCCCTGACATCCTCTTCGTCGCCCAGCCCGGGCTGCTCACCTCGCTCGCCGACGAGGACCTCCTGGTGCCGGCCACCGACACCGTCCAGCAGAACGTGGAGACGGGATGGTCGGACGGCTTCCGCACCTACGGATCCGTGGACGGCACCCTCTACGCCTCGCCGCTGACCACCGGCCTGAAGTCCTTCGTGTGGTATTCCCCGAAGGCCTTCGCGGAGAAGGGCTACGAGGTCCCGACGACCTGGCAGGAGCTGCTCGACCTGACGGACACGATTTCCAAGACCGGCGACCGGGTGTGGTGCGAGGGCTTCGAGTCCGGGGCGGCCACCGGCTGGCCGGGAACGGACTGGCTGGAGGATCTCGTCATCCGCAGCGCCGGCGCCGACGTCTACGACCAGTGGATCAGCCACGAGATCCCCTTCAACGATCCCCAGATCGTCAACGCTTTGGACGAGGTCGGCAAGATCCTGAAGAACGACGCCTACGTCAACGCCGGTTTCGGGGATGTCAGCTCCATCGCCTCCACGAACCAGCTGGACGCCCTGTACGCCATCGGCGACGGCTCCTGCTACCTCAGCCACCGCAACGGCTCGGCCACCTGGGACGAGGAGTACGACGTGGCTCCCGACGGCGACGTGTGGGGCTTCGCGATGCCCGTCATGGACGAGGGCGACACCCAGACTCTGGTCGGTGGCGGCGAGTTCGTCGCCGCGCTGTCCGACGACCCGGCCGTGACCGCCGTGCGGGAGTACTTCTCCTCCGCGACCTTCGCTAACGACATGGTCAAGCAGGGCCTCGTCAGCGCGAACCAGGGGGTGGACCCGGCCAACGCGACGAGCGAGCAACTCGAGAACGTCATCACCATCCTCCAGGACAAGGACGCCGAGTTCCGTTTCGACGCCTCCGACCTCATGCCGACGGCCGTCGGGTCCGGCACCTTCTGGACCGGGATGGTCGATTGGATCCTCGGCGCGGACTCGCAGGACGTGCTCGACCAGATCGAGGCGAGCTGGCCCGAGGACTGAGGCGGGCCGCCACCGGACAGGCGGGGTGGCCGCGGATCGGCCGCGGCCACCCCGCACCGCAGGAGGAACGAGGAGTGCGTCATGCTGGCTGATTGGCAGGGGAAGGTCTCGCAGGCGCTGGTCGCCGTGATCGCGATCGTCGCGGTCGTGGGTCTGGTGCTGGCGCTCGCGCGGCTCACGGAGCGCGGCCGCGGGCGCGAGGGGGTCACGGCCCTGGTGTACGCGGCGCCGGCACTGGGCCTGCTCGCCATCGGCCTGGTCTATCCGATGGTCAAGACGGCCTGGCTGTCGTTCCTGGACGCAGACTCCTCCGGTTTCGTCGGCCTCGACAACTACGCATGGATCTTCTCCGACCCGGACTCGCTCCGCGCCTTGGCGAACACTCTGGTGTGGCTCGCCCTGGCGCCGGCGCTGTCGACGGTCCTCGGACTGCTGTACGCGCTGATGGTGGACGGATCGCGTTTCGAGTCCCTCGCGAAGACCCTGATGTTCATGCCGATGGCGATCTCCTTCGTCGGCGCGTCCATCATCTGGAAATTCGTCTACACCTACCGGGACGCGAGCCGCCCCCAGATCGGCCTGCTCAACCAGATCCTCGTGTCCCTGGGGATGGAGCCGCACCAGTTCCTCGTCGACTCCCCGTGGAACACCCTGTTCCTCATCGTCGTCATGATCTGGACGCAGACCGGCTACGCGATGGTGCTGCTCTCGGCGGCGATCAAGGCCATCCCGGGGGACATCGTGGAGGCGGCTCGGCTGGACGGGGCGAGCGGCCTCCGGATGCTGCGCGAGATCACGATCCCGATGGTGCGGCCCACCCTGGTCGTCGTCCTCACCACGATCTCGATCGGCGCCCTGAAGGTCTTCGACATCGTCCGCACGATGACGGGCGGGCAGTACGACACGCAGGTCATCGCGAACACGATGTACGACCAATCCTTCCGCTACGGCGAACCGGGACGCGGGTCGGCCATCGCCGTCCTGCTGCTGATCATGGTGATCCCGATCATCGCTTACAACGTCCGCCAGATGCGTAAGAACAAGGAGGTCAGGGGATGAGCGCGCAGACGATCTCCCGGGAGGGGACGCCCGGCCCCGAGACGCCGATCTGGACGAGAGCCCACCGGATGCTGACGAGCAGGGGCGCCTCCGCGCTGGCGCTCGTGATCGCCCTCGTGTGGACGGTCCCCACTCTGGGGCTGTTCGTCTCCTCCTTCCGGCCCAAGAGCGACATCAAGACCACCGGGTGGTGGGAGTTCTTCGCCCACCCCTCCGTCACGCTCGACAACTACACCGAGGTCCTCGTCGGGTCGAGCGCGTCGAACAACCTCATCAACTACTTCCTCAACTCCGTGCTCATCACCGTCGTCGGCGCGACGCTGCCGATGATCCTCTCGCTGTTCGCGGCCTACGCCTTCTGCGTCATGCGGTGGAAGGGCCGCGATGCGGTGTTCACCGTGGTCTTCGCCCTGCAGATCGTCCCGATCCAGATGACCCTCGTGCCGCTGCTGAAGATGTTCGTCTCCAGCGGGATGACGAAGGCGATGCCGTTCATGACGGTGTGGATCGCCCACACGGTCTTCGCCCTGCCGCTGGCGACGTTCCTCATGCACAACTTCATGTCGGAGATCCCCGGCGAGGTCATCGAGGCGGCGAAGATGGACGGCGCCACCCACGGCGTGATCTTCACCAGGATCGTGCTCCCGTTGATGAAGCCGGCGCTGGCCTCCTTCTTCATCTTCCAGTTCCTGTGGGTGTGGAACGACCTGCTGGTCTCGCTCACCTTCGCGGGCGGGACAGCCCGGACCGCGCCGCTGACCGTACGGCTGGCCGACCTGGCCGGCAGCTACGGCGAGGACTGGAACCTGCTGACGGCGGGCGCCTTCGTGTCGATCATCGTCCCGGTGGTCGTCTTCCTCCTGCTGCAGCGCTTCTTCGTGCGCGGCATGATGGCGGGCTCGGTGAAGAGCTGACAGGCTGGCTCCCGGGGGTACGGTGTCGTTCCGAGGTGGGGCGCGAATGGCGATGACGGCATCGAGGAAAGGGCGTGTATCGATGAGCACGATCACGGACGTGGCCGCGCTCGCGGGGGTCTCCCCCTCGACGGCGTCGCGCGCCCTGCGCGGGAGCGGCCAGATTTCCGCGGCCACCCGGGCGAGGGTCGAGGAGGCCGCCCGGGAGCTGGACTACGTCGCGAACCCCTCCGCGGTGCGCCTGGTCAACGGGAGGACGGATGCGATCGGACTGGTCGTCCCCTTCGTGACCCGGTGGTTCTTCGCCCAGGCGGTGACGGGGGCCGAGGACGTGATCCGCGGCGCCGACCACGACCTGCTCCTGTACAACCTCGGCGGTCCGGACGGGCGCCAGCGGTTCTTCGAGCGCATGCCGCTGCGCAACCACGTCGCCGGGGTCCTTGTGCTCTCGCTCGCCCTCAGCGAGAAGGAACGCGCCCAGCTTGCCCAGATGCGCGTCCCCCTGGTCACGGTGGGGCATGACGCCCCCGGGGCCAGCTCGGTGATGATCGACGACAGGGCGGCGGCGGCCACGGCCGTCCAGTACCTCCTCAACCTCGGGCATCGGCGCATCGGTCTGATCGGCGGGCTTCCCGAGGACCCGATGCACTTCACGTCCTCGGCGCTGCGCGCGCGGGGCTACCGGGAGGCGTTGACCGCCTCCGGGGCGCCGGTGGACGAGACGCTCATCGTCCCTTCCGACTACACGATCGACGGGGGCAGGCGGGCTGCCGTCCGCCTGCTCGCCCTTCCGACCCCTCCGACGGCGATTTTCGCCATGAGCGACGAGATGGCGATCGGGGCCATCGACGCTGCGCGCTCGATGGGCGTGCGGGTTCCGGAGGACCTCTCGATCGTCGGCTTCGACGACCACGATCTGGCGGCCTTCTTCCATCTGACGACGATCCGGCAGCCGGTCCAGGAGGAGGGGCGCGAGGCCGCCCGGATCCTGCTGCGGATGCTGTCCGCACCCGACGAGGCGGAGACGGCCCACGCCGTGCTGGACACCGAGCTCATCCTGCGGGCGAGCACCGCGCCGCTGCGGCGCTGACGCCTCCGCCGGGCGCGGCTACGTCTAGACGACGAGCCCGCCGTGGCACAGGAGGCGGTAGACCAGACGGCCTCCGGCGAGAATCCGCTCCTCCCCGCTGAATTGGGCGAGATCTCCCTGCGCGGTGAAGGTGTAGCGCCAGTCCCCGACGTCGAGGACCGCGGGGCCGCGCACGGGGACGGCGGCGTCGGGGTCGAGCAGAGCGGGGCTGAGCACGCGCTCGTACACCTCCGCAGCGGTCTCGGGAACCAGCGAGACGCCCAGGTAGTTCATCGCCCACACGGGCCGCTCGTCTCCGCTCTGCTCGCGGCGGTGGACGACCTCCTCCCCGATGAACCGGAGTTGGCCGATGTAGGTGTCGCGGTAGATCCAGGGCCCGTCGCCGTAGTCGTAGTCGTGGGAGCCGGGGCGCAGCGGCGGCGCCTGGGCGGCGCCCGGGTCCGCGTAGGTGGCTCGCTTGGCGCGGACGAGGAACCGGCGGAGGCCGTCGATGTCGACGCTGGTCATGACGGACAGTGTAGGAGGCGGACGGCGTCCCCTAGGGTGGGCGTATGAGCGATGATCAGCACCGGGAGCTCGCGCCCGACGGCGCCTGCTCCCGAGCGCTGGGTGACAACCGGGCGAACTGGGACGACCGCGCCGAGGTGCACGCGGCCTCCCGGTTCTACGACGTCGACGGGTTCGTCGCCGATCCACATCGGATCAGCGATGTGGTCCGGCGCGATCTCGCTGTGCTGTCGCCGCACCTTCCAGGCGGGTCGGTGAGGGGAGCGAGCCTGCTGCATCTCCAGTGCCACATCGGCACCGACACCGTGTCGTGGTGGCGTCTGGGCGCGCGCGACGTCCACGGTCTGGATTTCTCGCCGAACTCGCTGCGGCATGCCCGCGGGATCGCGGCGCGCGCCGGCGCGGCGCCGGGGACCATCACGTTCGTCGAGGGCGACGCGCGCTTCGCCTCCCGCGTCATCCGTCGCCGCTTCGATGTGGTGGTGACGAGCACGGGGACGATCGTGTGGCTGCCTGGCCTGCGGGAGTGGGCGCGTTCCATCGCCGAGCTGCTCGAGCCGGGCGGCGTGTTCATGATCCGCGACGACCATCCGCTCCTGGGGGCGCTGGACTACTCGTCGTTGACGATCACCGAGGACTACCTGAGCGGCGGTGGTGAGAACGTCTACGAGGCCCCCGGCTCCTACACCGACGGGCCCGCCACGATCGCGCACACGACGAACCACGAGTGGCGTCACGACCTCAGCGAGGTCGTCACCGCGCTGCGCGACGCGGGATTGGCGATCGAGGCGCTGGGCGAGCATCCCGTCATGGACTGGGCGCCGATCGAGGGCATGGTCGCCACCCCGGATGGCTGGGCGCTCCCCGAGGGATCGCCCCGGATCCCCCTGACCTTCTCCGTGGTCGCGCGCCGCCCGGACTGACGGCGAGCGAGTCATCCGGCGGGCGCGCAGTTCATCCGGTGGGACATGCTGGTCACCCGGCTGGCCACGCCCATCATCCTGTGGACCAGACTGGTCGCCTTGTCGACAGACAGGTCGCCCTGCGGATCAAACCGGTCACTCGGTCGGCAACAGGTCACTCGGTCGACGCGACAAGCGGGTCCTGGTCGGGCGGGACGCTGCCCGGGAGCCCCCGGTGACCGGGGATGCCCGGTGGATGCGGCGGTCCCGTGCCGCCGGATGCGGGTGGAGGCGATCCGCGTTGGTGGGCGAGTTGGATGAAGGTGCGGTGGAGGCTGGTCTGGGCGGGAACCCACCGCCGGTCGGGGTCGATCGAGGCGGGTGGCCTCACACAGGGGATGCCGTTGTCCATCCGGATCTGCCAGTCGAGCGTGTCAAGGCAGCGGTGGTGGTGCCAGCACAGGGTGACGCCGTTGTCTGTGTGGGTGGGGCCGCCGCGGGCCCATTCGGTGACGTGATGCACCTCGCACCACGTGGCCGGCACGGTGCAGCCGGGGATGATGCAGCCGCCGTCGCGAGTGGCGATGGCTCGGCGCTGGTGGGCGGTGAAGACCCGCTGGGGAGCGCTCACCCCCAGGATCCGGCCCTCGTCATTCGTCAGGATCCTCTGGATGGCTCCCGCGCACCCGGTGTGGTGGGCGGTGTGGATGTCGGTGGGGGAGTCTGGTTCGCTGTGGGAACCCTGTAGGAACGCCACACCGCACGGATCGCCGAGCTGGTCGGCGGCGACGGTGACGACCAGAGTGGGCGCCGCCCCTCCCATGAGCGGCATCTCAGGCACACCGGCGGCGAGCGTGAGGACCCCGGCGAAGGCATCGTGGCGCTTCTGACCGGGAGATCGCGAGTCGGGTGTGCCCTCGGGCGCCATGCCTGCGGGAGCAGATGCTCCGTGGGCCGTCTCGTCGGTCCGGGGGTTGAGATAGGCGTCGAGAAGGCGCTCTAGTTGGGAGGCGATCTCGGGCAGGAGTTCTCCCTCCACGCGGCGGGTGCCCTCCTGAAGGGGGAGGACCGTGAGGAAGCGCCGTGCCTCAACGCGCCGGCGCCCTGCGCGTGCACGCTCGATCCCGGTCTGACCGGCAGCGTGGTCGGCCTCTTGGATGAGGAGGCGCTGCCAGGAGCGGGCCAGGCGCGCCAGCTGTCCGAGGCTGGCCGCCCGCACCTGGGTGCCGGATCGGCGGGCCTCGTCGAGAAGGGTCCGGACGCCCTCGGAGTCGCTGGTGCCGAACACCTCCCAACGGGCCTGGTCAGTGACGGTGTCGCGGCCCAGGGCGGCGACGAGGAGCGCGCGTTCTCCCTCGGCGACGCGGACGAGGGGGGTGCCGCGGTCGAGAGCGGGGCGCAGCGCCTGGGTGATGACGCCGGCCGTCTCCGGGGAGAGGAGCCCGGCGCGGACCGCCCGACGCAGGAGGGGGAACGGGACCGAGCCACCGGGGTCGGCTGTTCCACGGGCATCGGTCTCACCGGCGGTATCGCCGCCCGGTTCCCTGTCCGGCGCGGTCGCCCAGCCGTCGGTGCCGCCCGATCGCGGTTGGAGGGGCTCGGCCTGGCGGATCCGCTCCCTCACCACGCGGGCAGAGGCGCCCGTCACCTGGGAGATCATGTCCTCCGGTCTTGTGAACCCCTCACGCGCGCACAACCGTTGGGAGCCTCGTGAGGTGTCGGAGCGTTGGGCGATGAGGCCCGCGGCGAACATCCGTCCCGCGTCTACCAGCCTCCCAACCTCTTCCAGGGCGCGAAGATCAGCCACCAGGGCCTGATCGTTCAGAGCGGCGAGCCGGTCCCCGTCGGCCAAGCGGCGCACCCACCGCAGAGCCGCGCCCGCGGACCCGTCATCCCGGAGGTTCCGATCCGGACCATGCGTCACCGTGTCCCCAGCCCCCTCACGGGAGAGTGGGGCGGTGAGCTCCGCCTGGATCATGTGCATGCCTCAAGTGTCCCCACCCCCACAGGCATCTGGCCGCGGACGATCGACCATATCCACACTCTCTCAGAAATATGACGGAGGACACGACTATCGTGGTCCTTCCGGGCGCCGAACCGCAGCGTTCCGTGTGCGCCCAGCGCGGCGCTCGGTGTGCCCGGGTCGGCGAAGGAGCCAAGGTGCTGGTCGCCCTGGACTATCCGGCCTCGGGCTCGAACAGCAGGAGCAGGGCGTCGGCCCCGAGAGAGCATGTCACGATGTGCTCTCCGGCCGCGTCGACGGAGGCCGCGGTGAATGCGAACATCGTCTGCGCCTTCCCCGACGCCCCCAGATCGTTCGGTTCCAGAATACCGAGGTCCTCCGGGGCCCGGTCCCCGGGCCTCGACGGCGGCGTCTCCGTGCGCGTCGGCCGGGATCTGCGTCATCAAGTCGAAACGCTCCCTGACATTTTGAGCGCTCTGCCCATCCGGGAAGCATCCCGTCAGAGCCGTCGCCGCCGACAGGGCGAGGACCGCGCCGAGCGCGAGCCGTGCCGGACAGTTTGAAAGGAACTCTATGCGGCCATCCTGCCCGAGCAGCGGCTGCGGGACGAAGATGTCCGCTTCAGGACGACCGGCGTCCTCGAGGTGTGAACCAGGATGTTGACACCTCCTAGCATGGGAGCATGAGCGAGACGTTGACCGACACCGTCTCCCGCGCGACGCGGCTGCTCGAACAGGAAACCATCGGGAGTGATCTTTCCGCCCCGCTGCGCGGCGATGAACTCGCCTGGCTCGATGCTGACGCTGGGTGACGTCGTCGAACCCGATAAGCACAACGGGCTCGGCTCCGTCTCCGCCGCGCAGTGCCAGCACATCCGCTCTGTTGCCACGACGCGGGTGAGCGCGCGGATCGGCGACGTGGGCCCGGTCATGCTCCGGCAGGTCCGGAACACCGTGGCGATCCCCATCGATGCCTGAGCCTCGAGCTGTTCAATAAGAGGACGGTGTCGCTGCTGCAGTTGGTGACCGGCGGTGACAGGCCGTCGGCGCGCCACCGGTTCTCCGGATCCCCGATCACCGCTCCAGCGTCACCCATTCCTCATCGCGCACGTACCCGAGGGCGCGATTGACCGCGATGATCGCCGTGTTCTCGGCGGCGCCGCCGGTGCGGAAGACGCGCACGCGGCGTTCGAGCAGGGCGAGCACCGATGCCGCCTTGACGGCCCGGCCCAGGCCTCGGCCCCGGTGGCCCGGGCGCACGACCGTGAAGTCGGTCTCCGCCCGCGCGTCGGCACTCACGTCGACGTAGGTGATGGCCAGCAGCAGGCCGCCCTCGTCGAACACCCCGGATCCGAACCGGCGCGGTCCCGGCGCGGCGCGCACCGGAGTGAGCGCCGGGTGACGTGTCGCATCGCCACCGGGGTAGTCGCCGAGGGTCAGCCGGTCGAGGGCGAGCACGGCGGGGACGTCCTCGCCGGCAAGGGGGCGGATGGTCCGTCGCCCGCCCTGCGTGGCCGCGCCGACCATGCGGACGAGGGCGTCCCGGTCCACGCGATCGGCGTCGAGCTGCGCCGCCCACGACCGGTGGGCGACCCGCCAGCCGTCGGCGAGCAGCCCGGGCAGCCGGGGATCGGTGACGGCGACGATCTCAGTAGTGGCTGACAACGGTGGTGCCGATCTCGGCCCAGTCGTAGATCCACTTCGCCTCGTCCACAGGCATGTTCACGCATCCGTGGGAACCGCCCGGCCCTCCCCAACCGAAGGAAGTGCGCCACGGCGCGCCGTGGAGTGCGTAGCCGCTGTAGAAGTACGTCGCCCAGGGGACGTTCGGCGTCACATAGGGCGTGCCGTCCAGGTCGTTGCCCCGCATCGTCTCGGAGGCGACCTGGCGGGTGACGTGGTACGTGCCGGTCACCGTCTCCAGCCCGGGCATGCCGGGCACCATGGGCACCGGGCCGCGCACGATCGTCGCGCCCTCGTAGGCGGACACCGTGTAGTTCGACAGGTCGATGTCGATCCACTTCTCGCCGGGAGCCGCTTGGTAGACCAGGTTCTCCGCGCCGTCGGCGATGAGTTGCGTGGTGAACTCCTGCTCGACCCGGTCGTAGTCGAAATCGCCGGAGAACGACTGCCCCTTGCTCAACGAGTCGAAGACGGCCTGAGCGACGACATCCGCGTTGCTGACCTTCCAGCCGGGTTCGCCGGCCGAGGCGACCGAGACGACATCCCCGCGGGAGTTCACGTTGTTGACGCCCGCCACCGGATCCTCGTTGCTGGACTCGCCGGTCTTGAGGACCCAGGCGGCCACCTTGTCCCGGTCGAACGCCGGCGTGCCCAACGCGCCGGCGCCGCCCTCGTCACCCGGGGCGGGGATCGTCACCCAGGAGGCCTTGTCGGCGGGAGTGGCGGTGAAGTCGGTGATGCCGTCCGTCAGCGTGACGTCCAGGGCGACGAGCGCGTTGGCGGCGTCGGCGACGGCCCGGGCGTCCTCGGTGGTGACAGCCGGCTGGACCTCCTCGGGTTGGAGGGCGACCGTCTGCGAGGCCAGGGTGGAGGCGGCGGTCCCGGCGGCGTCGGCGAGGGGCGAGGCGTCGAGGCGGATGCCGGGCGATGCGGGAGTGGCTTGGAAGGACGTGCCGTCCGCGGCGAGCGCGACCGTCGCATCCTGGACGGGCGTCCCGGCCGCGGCGGAGAGGCCGTCGGCGAAGGAGGCGAGGGCCGCCTCGTCCGTCGTCGCGACGGCGGGGACATCCCGGTGGGAGACGAGCGCGCGGAGGCGGCCGGCCACGGAGGCGTTGGGCTCGAACGCGGCGGCCGCCGTGGCCTCCGCGTCCACCGAGACGCCCAGATCGGCCAGGGAGGCGGTGGTCGTCGTCCCGTCGACGTCGACCGCGACCGCGATGCCCTCGGCGCGCTGGCGGAGCGCGTCGGCGACCTCCTGCTGCGTCTGGCCGGTCACCGCGACCCCGGCGACCGTGACGCCCGGCAGCGCGCGGTCGGCGAAGTAGGCGGCGTATCCGGCGGTCGCCCCTGCGACGAGGACGACCAGGCCCGCAACGATCCCCAGGATCCACTTCATCCGGGTTGACAGGGTTCGCATCATGGCATCGATGGTAACGGTGAGCGGGGGCGGCTGGCGCGCGGCGCCATGGCAAGCCGTCTTGCCCGACAGGCCGGTCTCGACCGAGACCCGGTACAGACGGCCGTGCTGGCCTGCCAGGAGGCGGATCATCATCTGGCGCGGCGCATCCAACCCGCGGACGCGCTGAGGGCGTGAAGGACCCCGGCGAGGGCTCAGGGGACGAGGTGCCCGGAGGTCCGGAACAGCTCGTACCACTCGGCCCGCGTGAGCTCCAGGTCGGATCCCTGCGCGGCCTCGGTCACCCGCCGGGGGGTGGTCGTGCCGAGCACGACCTGCATGTGCGCGGGATGGCGGGTGATCCAGGCGGTGGCGATGGCCATGGGCGGCACCTGGTGGGCGGCCGCCATGCGGTCGATGGCCCTGTTGAGCTCCGGGTACTCGGGTGAGCCCAGGAACACGCCGTTGAAGAAGCCGGCCTGGAAGGGGGACCACGCCTGGATCGTGATGTCGTTGAGGCGGCAGTAGTCGACGATCCCCCCGCCGTCGAGCGTCGCCGACTGCGGTTCTCCGGCCATGTTCGCGGCGAGGCCCTGGGCGATGATCGGCTCGTGGGTGATGGAGAGCTGAAGCTGGTTGGCCACGATCGGCTGGCGCACGTACTTGCGCAGGAGATCGATCTGGCGCGGCGTGTGGTTGGAGACTCCGAAGTGGAGGACCTTGCCGGAGGCCTCGAGATCGTCGAATGCGCGGGCGACCTCCTCGGGCTCGACGAGGGCGTCGGGGCGGTGGAGGAGGAGGATGTCGATGCGATCGGTGCCGAGCGCCGCGAGTGAGCCGTCGACCGATTCCACGATGTGCTCGTAGGAGAAGTCGAAGTACGGGCCTTCCTTGACGATTCCGGCCTTGGTCTGGATCGTGATCTCGTCGCGCTCCGAGGGCGTCAGCCGCATGGCCTCGGCGAAGCGGCGCTCGCACTCGTACAGGTCATCCCCGTAGACGTCGGCGTGGTCGAAGAAGTCGATACCCGAGTCGCGCGCCTCGCGCACGAGGGCCCGGATCTCGTCGTCGGACTTCTTCGCGATGCGCATGAGCCCGAGGACGATGTTCGGGACGGTGATATCCGTTCCCGGGAGGGTGAAGGTCTTCATTGTCGGTCCCTTTCAGATGTCTGCGTCTGCCTGTCCGCCACGGTAGACACCGACGAGCCACAAGTAAAACAACTCAGAGTCATCTGATTGAGAGGTAGAATCGTTGAATGGAGCTACGTCAGTTGGAGTACGCCGTCACCCTGGCGGACGAAGGGCAGTTCACGAGGGCGGCCGCCGTCTGCCAGGTGTCCCAGTCGGGGCTCTCCGCGGCGATCCGGAGCCTCGAGGAGGAGCTGTCCTCGCCCCTGTTCGCACGGACCACCCGACGCGTCTCGCTCACCGACGCGGGACGCGCGTTCCTCCCCTTCGCCCGTCAGACCCTCGCCCAGGCGTCGGCGGCCCGCGACGCCGTGGTGCGGGCCACACAGTCGCTCTCGGGCCGGTTGCGCGTCGGGGCGGAGCAATGTCTCGGACTGGTCGACGTGCCGGCCCTCCTGGAGCGCTTCCACCGCAGGTATCCGCTCGTCGAGATCCAGTTCACCCAGGCCGGATCGCACGATCTCGTCGACCAGGTCCATGCCGGCCTCCTGGATGTCGCCTTCGTCGCCACGACCGAGCACCTGGGCGCCGTCAGCAGCGTCGAGATCGGACGCGGCCCCATCGTGGCCCTCGTCCCCCAGGGGCATCCGCTGGCCTCCCGCGCGGGCGTCCGGTGGCGCGACCTGGCCGGCCTCGAGTTCATCGACTTCAGGGAGTCGTGGGGGGTCCGTTCGCTCAACGATGCGACATGCCGCGCCCAGGGAGTCAGGCGCCGGGTTGGGTGCACGGTGGACGATGTGCACACGCTCCTCGACCTGATCCATCGGGGACTGGGAATCGCGCTGGTCCCCCGCCACGTCGCCGACAAGCCCCAGGCCGGCGGGCTTGTGGCCGTCCCGCTGCCCTCCGCCTTCCCGTCCTGGGTCGTCTCGGCGATCACCGGCATGCACGCCGAACCGTCTGCGTCGCGGCTGCTGGAGATCCTCGACAGCGATGAGCCCGCGTGCTCCACCAGCGTCGTCGCTGTCCCGCGGGGGTGAGCCGGCGGGGATCCGCGCTCGCCGGCCGCGGGAACCCGGTGCCTCACGGCCTCCCGCCCCGGAGGAGCCGCGCCAGTTCGCGCGCATAGGCGCCGCCGGGGCGGGCAGGGACGCCCTCGTGGGTCCACCTGAGGACGAGGTCGGGGCGGAAGTCCTGGGCGCAGGCGCCGCAGGCCACGACGCGGCGGGGCGCGGCGAAGAGGCGCCGCTGGGCCCCGCACCGCGGACACGTCCCGACCCAGGGCGCGGCGGGGGCGGGAAGGGAGCCGGGCAGACGCGCGGCATCGGGGGCGCCCAGCCGGCGGGCCTCCCGCTTCCAGACGGCGTCATGGCCGTGTGCGGCGCCGACGCGCGCGTGGGCGATCTCGTGGAGGACGACGCCGCGGACCGTCTCCTCCGGGTACAGGGGGATGAGCTGCGCAGACAGGGAGATCGTGCGTCGGGGGTGACGGCAGGCGCCCGCGCGCCGGCGGGCGTGGTCGAGTTCGAGGCGCCAGTCGGCGAGGCCGTGGGCGTCCATGAGCGTGCGGGCCAGGCGCTGGGCGTCGGCGAGGTTCACGACCGCACCGCCTCGGCGCCGACCAGTCCCAGCACCCGCTTCGCCGACACCTTCTGCGGGGTGCCGAGCTGCTGGGCGAACAGGGAGACGCGCAGTTCCTGCGCCATCCACCGCGCCTGGGTGAGGGCGTGGGCGCGCGCGGCGTCGAAGGGCCGTTGCGCGGCGCGCTCCGCGGCGTCGTCGATCGCACGCTCGACCTCATGCACGGTGCGCATCGCCTCCGCGTCGCGTCGCAGCGCCGGCGCCCCGCCCGACGCGCGGCGGACCCGCACGGCCCCGGCCCGCAGGTAGCGCGCGAGATGGGGAAGCGCCCACGGCGGGGTGGCGAGGAGGAACCCCGGATGGATCAGGGACCGCGTCGTGGCCTCGACATCGTTGACGGCGGCGCGCAGGGAGACCTCCGGGTGCTCGCGGATCGCGCCCTGGACCTCGCTGAGCGCCTCCATCGCGCGGACCACGTGGCCGAGGAGGTCATGGACGCGGTCCTCGTGGAGGTCGCGGGCGCGCTCGGCCAGCTGGTCGAAGGCCTGCGGTTCGCGCACCGAGGAGGGCGACGCCGTCAGCTCGTCCACCAGCGACACCGCGGAGGCGAGCTGTGCGTCGGCCACCAGGGCGGCCGTGCCCCCATAGGGGGAGGCCGCGAGCATCAGCGCCTCGCGCCCCGTCCACCGGGTCGTCACGCGGGCGGTCGCCAGGCGAACGCGCAGGAGCAACAGCCGCGCCAGGCCCTCCCGGTGCAGCCGGTCGGCCTCGGCGGGGTTCGCCAGGATCCGGATGCCCGCGGCCGGTTCGGCGGCGTCGCCCTGCGGCACCAGCGCCGGGAACCCGCGCAGCATGAGCCCGGTGGCTGGATCGCGCGTGTCGAGGCTGCGGGGCAGCGCGGTGGCGGGGAAGGCGGTCAGCCCGTCCGCCTCCAGCGCGGGCGGGGGGAGGGGCGAGGCGCCGGCGGCGGGCGGCGCGGCCTGCCCCGCCGTGCCGTCTGCGAGGGGCCCGGTGATCCGCTCGCCGCGGCTTCGCCGCCCCCGGCCGCCCCCCTTCGGGGAGGACGTCCGCCGCCGGTGCTCCGCATCGGCGAAGGCCTCGGCGACAGCGCCGCGCACGGCCGTGCGCACGGCCTGGTCGGCCGTGCCGGCCAGCGTGCGCTGGAGGTAGGCCAGATCCTTGCCGGCGCCCAGCTCCGCGCCGTGCCGGTCGACGACGGCGAAGGTCATCCGCAGGTGGTCGGGCAGATGTCCGGCGGCGTGGGCGAGGTCGGCCTCCGACAGCTCGACCCCGCGCAGGGCGGCCGCAGCCTGTGCCAGCGCCCGGGAGAAGGGCGGCAGGGGTCCGGTCGCATCCGGCGCACCGGTCGTGTCCGGTGCACCGGGGCCGTCCTCGTCCCCCCGGGTCCGGACGGGACCACGCCGCCGGTCGCCCGGGGTCCGCGCGGGCGCGTCCTGCCGGTCCGGCCGGCCGGGCGCCGTGGGCGCCGCGGCGCGCACGACCTGGCCGGAGGCCCGCCCCCACCGGGCCAGCCGCGCCATCGCCGCATCCAGGGACTGCGGATCCCCCGCCGCCGGCGCGGGCCCGGACCCGTCCGGAGCGGCGACGGCGGCCTCCTGCCCGGGCGCCTCCCCGCCGCCGATCACATGCCCGCGGATCCAGGCGACGACCTGGGCCCCGACCTCCGGGGCGGGCGCCAGCAGACGGCGTTTGGCCTTCGGCAACGCCCGGATCCACCCGGTGGCGAGCTCCTCCCGCATGCCGGGCACCAGCCAGTCGGCGCCGTCCTCGCGAACGCGGGGAAGGACCTCGACGGGCACGGTGGCCGTCACCCCGTCGCGTGGCGACCCGGGGGCGAACTCGTAGCTCAGCGCCAGGCGCAGGCCGGCGCTCGCCCAGTGGTCGGGGAACGCGTCGGGGTCGGCGCCCGTCCCGCGCGGCAGCAGCAAGCCGGGCGGGTAGACCAGGAGATCGGGGGTCTCGCGCCGCGCCCGCTTCCACCATCCGTTGAAGTGCCCGGCCGACACGACGTCCTCGGGCACGATGTCGTCGAAGAAGGCGAAGAGCGCCTCCTCGCCGGCCACGAGCCCCATCCGGCGGGAACGCCGCTCCACCTCGCGCGCCTGCTCCAACCTCTCCGCGTTGACCTGCTGGAAGCGGTGGCGCTCCCGCCACTCGCCGCCCACCAGGGCATGGCGGATGAACATCTCGCGCGCGAGCTCCCGGGCGGTGACCGCCGTGCTCGCCCCCTCCTCCGCCTCCCCCGCGTCCCCCGGAGCGGGTTCCGCCTCCCCCGCGGCGCCGGGCGCGTCGTCGCCGGCGGGCGCGTCTCCGGTATCGGTCCGGGCGCGGTCCGCGGACCCGAGGGCGGCTCCGAGGGCGGCGCCCAGCGCGTCCGCGATGGCGGTGGAGGGCGCCAGCCCGCGTTCGGCGTCCCCCCGCCGAGCGGGCCCCTCCACGGCGCCCGCTGCGACGAGTCCCTGCGCGATTCCGGCCAACGTGCCCGGCGCCGCCACACTCGACCGCGATCCCGTCCCCCCGCCGAAGGAGACGCCCTCCCCGAGGCGTCCCAGCAGCACGGGGCGGTCCGCCACGAGAGTCAGCCCGTAGAGCAGCACCTTCTCCCGGACCATCGCGGCCCCCTTGGCCGAGGACCAGAACGGCTCGGAGTAGACGCGCCGGACCAATCCGCCGGCCGCCGGCTCGATCCACTCGGGCCGGATGCGGGCGACCGTGCGGGCGAAGAGGCGGGAGGTCTCGACGAGCTCCGCGGTCATCACCCAGTCGGGGTGGCTGCGCGCCAGGCCCGATCCCGGCCAGATCGTGAACCGCGTGCCGCGCGCGCCCGCGTACGTGCGGGTCTGGACGTCCCAGTTCCCCAGGTTCGACAGCAGCCCCACCAGCAGCGACAGGTGGATCTCATCGGCATCCACCGTGTTCGCCGAGTCCGTGAACGCCACGACCGCCCGGGCCGTGGCGTTCGCGATCCCGCCCTGCGCGGCCGCGCGCGCGACGTCCGCGGGAGAGGGCTCGCCGATGGGGTGGAGGTCGAGGTCCAGGGGCCGGGCCATCTGCCGCAGCTGGCCCACGACATCGCGCCACTCGCGGAACCGCAGGTAGTGGAGGAACTCGGAGCGGCACATCCGCCGGAACGCGGAACCGGACAGATCGCGCGCCTGCGTGGTGAGGTAGCGCCACAGGTTGAGGTACGTGATGAAATCCGAATGCGGATCGGTGAAACGCGCGTGGGCGGCGTCTGCGGCCTGCTGGTGCTCCAGCGGGCGCTCGCGGACGTCCTGGATGGACAGGGCGGCGACGATGACCAGGACCTCCGAGGCGCAGCCGTTCGCGTCGCCCTCGATGAGCATGCGTCCCAGCCGCGGATCGATGGGCAGCGCCGCCAGGTCGCGTCCGATCGCCGTCAGCGCGTAGCCGCCCGGGGTGGCGGACCGGTCCTCCTCCAGGGCGCCGATCTCGATGAGCAGCTGGATGCCGTCGCGCACCGCTCGGGCGTCCGGAGGGTCGAGGAACGGGAAGTCCCCGACGTCGCCGAGGCCCAGGGCCGCCATCTGCAGGATGACGGAGGCCAGCGAGGTCCGCAGGATCTCCGGCTCCGTGAACTCGGGGCGCGACTCGTAGTCGGCCTGGGAGTACAGGCGGATCGCGATTCCGTCGGCCAGGCGCCCTGAGCGCCCTGCGCGCTGGTTGGCGCTGGCCTGGGAGATCCGCTCGATGGGGAGGCGCTGGACCTTCGTCCGGTTCGAGTACCGGCTGATGCGCGCGAGCCCCGGGTCGATGACGTAGTGGATGCCCGGCACGGTCAGCGAGGTCTCTGCGACGTTCGTGGCCAGGACGACGCGGCGGTGGCCGTGCGGCTCGAACACGCGGTGCTGCTCGGCCGCCGTCAGTCGCGCGTAGAGGGGGAGGATCTCGATCGCGTCGGGTCCGCGCGGCGCGCGGGAGTCCGTGCGCCCGGTGATCGCGCGGGCGCCCAGGTGGTCAGCGAGGGCCTGCTCGGTGTCGCGGATGTCGCGCTCGCCGGGCAGGAACACCAGGATGTCCCCCGGGCCCTCCGCGCACAGCTCGTCCACGGCCGCGCAGATCGCCGTCTCTTGGTCGATCTCCTCCCCCAGGCCGTACCCCAGGGAGGGGAGGTCGTCGTCGGGGTCCTCCAGCACCAGCTGCTGGACCCCGGTGCGCGCGGTCCCGGGGGCGGCGACGCCCTCGTCCGCCTCGGTCCCGTTCCCGGGCGATCCCTCCGGGGACGAGGACGACCACTGCGAGAGGGCGCCCTCCGACAGGGGGCGGTAGCGGATCTCGACGGGATACGTGCGCCCCGACACCTCGATGACGGGGGCGGGTTCGATCAGGCGGCCCTTCCCGGGGCGCCCCTCCCACCGGCCGAAATGGGCGGCGAAGCGCTGGGAGTCGATGGTGGCGGAGGTGATGACGACCTTGAGGTCGGGGCGCAGCGGCAGCAGGCGCGCGAGGTAGCCCAGGAGGAAGTCGATGTTGAGGGAGCGCTCGTGGGCCTCGTCGATGATGAGCGTGTCGTAGCGGCGCAGCAGAGGGTCGGACTGGATCTCGGCCAGCAGGATGCCGTCGGTCATGAGCTTGACCAGGGTCGTGGGTCCGACCTCGTCGGTGAAGCGCACCTGGTAGCCGATGACCTGTCCGGGTTCGCGGCCCACCGTCTGGCCGAGCTCCTCGGCGATGCGGTCGGCGACGCTGCGCGCGGCCAGGCGCCGAGGCTGGGTGTGGCCGATCATGCCGCGCACGCCGCGGCCCAGCTGCAGGCAGATCTTGGGCAACTGCGTGGTCTTGCCCGATCCCGTCTCCCCCGAGACGATGACGACCTGGTGGTCGCGGATCGCGGCGGCGATGTCGTCTCGGCGCGCGGACACGGGAAGGTCCGGGTAGCGGATCACGGGGATCGCAGCCGCGCGCTGGGCCAGCTGCTCGGGGGTGAAGGGGCGGAAGACATGGGGTCGGTGCGTTCGGCGCGCGCGGTGGCGGCCCCGTCCCCCGGAACGGCGGGGTTCCGGACGCTGGGGACGGTCAGGGCGGGGCACGCGGCCAGTGTAGTCAGGGGCGGAGGGGCGGCTCCGAGCGGGCGGGTGGCGATGGGGGTCTCGGCAGCCGTTCCGCTTCGTTGATGGACGAGGGCGCGCCGAGACCCCATGTGGTTGTCGGAGACCTCGGCGACAATGGACCTATGCATGCCGTCTTCGCCGGTCTCACCACGCGCGACGAGGTCCACCTCCTCGACCACGTCCCCGATCCCCGCACCAAGGCCACATCGGTCGCGCACCTCAGCGCCGCCGGCGGTCCGGCCACGAACGCCGCCGTCGCCTTCGCCGCGCTCTCGCGGGCGAGCGGGGGCATCGACGAGGGCGTCCCCGCCACCGTGAGCCTGCTGACGGCGCTGGGGGCCTCGCCGGTGGCCGGAGCGCTGTCCGGCGAACTCACCGGGCTTGGCGTGGACGTCATGGACGCGGCGCAGCGCTCCGGCGGCGCCGGGACGGAGCCCGCTCTGTCCTCGATCATCGAGCACCCCGGCGGGCGGATGGTCGCCTCGACCAACCGCTCGGTGCCCACCGATCCCGGGGTCGCGCGGCTGGAGCTCGCCCGGGATCGGGAGGCCCATGGCCTGCCGGATGTCGTCTTGGTCGACGGCCACCACCCCGAGCTCGCGGACCTGGCGCTGCGCCTGGGCACGCGCGGCGCCCCCGGGACGGACCCGGACCCCTTCGCGGAGCTCGAGGACAAGCCCTCCCACCTGCGCCTCCTGGACGGCGGCTCGTGGAAGCCCGCGTTCGTGCCGCTGCTCGGACTCATCGACGTGGCCGTCGTCTCGGCGGACTTCCACCCCCCGCTCCCGGGGGACGCCCCCGGGGCCGTCGCGGACTTCCTGCGCGGCTTCGGCATCGCCCGGATCGTGCGCACCGATGGGGCGAACCCCGTGCGCTGGTGGTGGGACGGAGCCAGCGGGCAGACCCCCGTCCCCGCCGTGGACGACCGGCCGGCCGTGTCCACGATGGGGGCCGGTGACGTCTTCCACGGGGCCCTCGCCTGGGCACTCGCCCGCGCCCACGCCGCCGGCGAGGAGGCTCCCGCCGATCCGGACGCGCTGCTCGCCTTCGCCGGTTCCGTCGCCGCGCTGTCCACCCGGTCCTTCGGCACGCGGGCGTGGACGGCCGAGGGCGCCCTCGTCGATCTGGCCACCTCGTGATCAAGTACCTGGGAAGCAAACGCGCCCTGGTCCCCGCGTTGGGGGCCATGGCCGCAGCCACCGGCGCGCGTACCGCGCTGGACCTGTTCACCGGCACCACGCGCGTCGCTCAGGAGTTCAAGCGGCTCGGGATGGAGGTGACGGCCTCCGACATCGCGACCTACTCGGAGGTGCTGGCCCGCTGTTACATCGCGACCGACGCGCGCGGGGTCGACGGGGAGGCGCTCGCGGAGGAGATCGCCCGCCTCGATGCGCTGCCGGGCGCGCCCGGCTACGTCACGCGGACCTTCTGCGAGGAGGCCCGGTACTTCCAGCCCGCCAACGGCGCGCGCATCGACGCGATCCGCGACGCCATCGAGGCCGAGCACGGCAGCGGAGGCCCGTTGGCCTGCGCCGACGGTCCGGATGGGGATCCGCTCTACCCGATCCTGCTCACCTCCCTGATGGAGGCCGCCGACCGCGTGGACTCCACGACCGGCCAGCAGATGGCCTACCTCAAGCAGTGGGCGCCGCGCGCCTTTCGCCCGCTGCGCCTGCGCGTGCCGCAGCTCCTGGCGGGAGGGGGCCGGGCGGTCCGCGGGGACGCCCGGGACGTCGCGCGGGCGCTGGGGCCGGTCGACCTGGCCTATCTGGATCCGCCCTACAACCAGCACCGCTATTTCACGAACTACCACGTCTGGGAGACGCTCATCCGCTGGGACGCGCCCCCCGCCTACGGCGTCGCCCGCAAACGCGCCGACGCCCGCGACCCCGCCACCGCCTCCGCCTTCAACCGGCGCCGCGAGATGCCGCGCGCCCTCGCGCAGGTCATCGCGGACGTGCGCGCCGAGGTCGTCATGGTCTCCTACAACGACGAGTCGTGGGTCGGCGTCCCCGGGCTGGCCGCGTCTCTGCGCGAGGCGGGCCGCGAGGACGTCGCCGTGGTCGGCTTCGACTCGCCGCGCTACGTCGGCGCGCGCATCGGCATCTACAACCCCGCGGGAGAGCGCGTGGGCCGCGTCGGGCGCCTGCGCAACACGGAGTACGTCTTCGTGGCCGGCCCCCGCGACCGGGTCGGAGCGGCCGTCGCGGCCGGGCGGGCGGCGGGCGGGGAGCTCGTCCCCGAGCCCGCCGTCTAGAATCGCGCCCATGGAGGTGCGGGGCGGGGAGCCCGGGGCGAGCGTGGCGCTGTGGTGGCTGCCCGTGGGCGCAGGCGGCCATGTCGTCATCCACACGAGCCGGTGGTGGGAGGCCGTGCGCGCCTGGCGGGGGCGTCGCCCTCGTCGATCCCTGTTCCACGCGGCGCTTGAGGTCGAGATCGGGTCCGCCCGGACGGTCATCGAGATGGCGCCCGCGTGGGGGAACCCCGGCACGAGCGACGCCGAGCGGGGAGTGGTCGCCACCGGCCCGGTGGGCATGCGCTGGCTGGGGGCTTCCCGCCTGTTCCGCTACGAGGTGCGCCGCTGGGAGGGCGGGGACATCCCCGACCGCGACACGGCGCCCGCCCCGCCGACGCGGCTGCAGATCGCGCCGGCGCGGGCGCAGATGGTCCTCGATCGCGTGGGCGACGTCCCCCGCCACGTCTGGGGGCGCGATGCCCTGGGGATGGGCGACATGTGGAACTCGAACTCGCTCATCGCCTGGCTGCTGGAGTCCTGCGGCGTCGGCGCGGCGTCCCGCGTGCCCCCTGCCGGCGGGGACGCGCCCGGCTGGCAGGCGGGGATCGCGGCCGCGACACTGCAGCGGGGCGAGTAGGAGTCCGGCGCTCTGCGCACCGGCCCGCCGGCGCCGGGGTCATGGCCGGGGCGGGTGTGCCGGCGGGAATCGGCCCGGAGTCGGGGGCTGGCCATGACTCGGGAGCGTGCGCGGTCTGTGCGCCATGACCTGGGAGCAGCCCGCAGCCCGCATCCCGTGTCCGCCGTGCGGCCGCGACCTGGTCTACGGAGTGAGGAGGAGACCCGCGAGGGCCCGGGCCAGGTCCTCGGGAGCGTCCTCCTGGATGTTGTGCCCGGCATCCAGGCTCACCACCCGCGCCTCCGGCCGCGAGGCGCGCAGGTGCCCGATCTGGGCCTGGGAGACGACGCCGCGCGCCCCGAGGACCAGGTCGACGCGGGACGGCAGGCCGGCCAGCTCCTCCCACTGGCGCTCGGCGTCGCCCATGGACAGGTCGCCGGGTCTCAGGCGCGCCAGCTGGTGCTTCCACTCGACCCGCCCGTCGGGCAGCACCCGCGTGTTGAGCGTGACCGCCCGGCGCACCCCCTCCGGGTCCGCCCCGCCGAGCCCCAGGGACAGCGCCATCTGCACCAGAGTCTCCCGCGAGTCGAACTCGGCGGGCCCGTCGAGGATGGCGGCGAGCGCTTGGAATGAGGGCTCCGCGTCTCCCGCCTCGGGCAGGATGTCGACCAGGACCAGCTCCGCGACGTCCTCGCGCGCGGCGGCCAGCTCCAGGGCGGTGAGGCCCCCCAGGGACTGGCCGACCAGCGTGAGCGGCGCCTCGAGGGCGCCGGCGGCGAGCGCGAGGTCGAGGGCGGAGCCGACCCGGCCGGCGAGGATCCCCGGCGAGTACCGCCCGTCGGCCAGCCAGGACGACTCCCCATGGCCGGGAAGGTCGAGGGCGAGCGCGGGAACCCCCCAGTGCAGCAGCGTCGTGTCCCAGGTGTGGGCGTTCAGGCCCGCGCCGTGCAGCAGCGTGACGTGCCGGGGCGCCTCCCCCCACGCCAGCCCGGAGACGAGAGCCCCCGGACGCCCGCCGGCGTCGCCCTCGTCCCCACCCAGGGGCACCCGGCGCACGCGGGGGAGCCTCGCGTCGAGCCCCCGTGCGGCGGCCCCCTGCGCGAGGATCGCGAACTCGTCGTCGCCCGTGCCCCCGGATGCGTCCTCGCCCGTCGTCGCGGCCATGCGCCTTCCTCCTAGATCCTCTCCTGCACCCGCGTGAACACGTCGCGCAGCGCCTGCTCGATGATGTCGAACTCAGCCTGCCCCGAGACGAGCGGCGGCGCCACCTGCACGACGACATCGCCGCGGTCGTCGGCGCGCACGTAGAGCCCGTCCTCGTAGAGCGCCGGGTTGAGGAAGGCGCGGATTCGGTCCGCCTCCTCCTCCGTGAAGCGCTCGCGGGTGGCCTGGTCGCGGGTGAGCTCGATCCCGTAGAAGTACCCGGATCCGCGCACGTCGCCGACGATGGGGATGTCGCGGAGCCGGTCCAGGGTCCTCCGGAAGGCCGGTCCCAGCGTGCGCACGCGCTCCACCAGGCCCTCCCGCTCGAAGATGTCCAGGTTCGCGAGGGCCACGGCCGCCGACACCGGGTGCCCGCCGAACGTGTAGCCGTGGCGGAACACGTGCTCGCCGGTGGCGAAGGGCTCGTAGACCTCGTCCGAGACCAGGACGGCCCCGATGGGGGCGTACCCGGAGGACAGCCCCTTGGCCGAGGTGATGATGTCCGGGTGGGCGAGCCCCTGGTCTGGGGCGGCGAAGAGCCCTCCGGTGCGCCCGTAGGCGCAGATCACCTCGTCGGAGACGATGAGGACGTCGTGGGCGTCGGCGATCTCCCGCAACCTCCGGAAGTATCCGGGCGGGGCGACGAAGCACCCGCCGGAGTTCTGCACGGGCTCGACGAACAGGGCGGCGACGGTGTCGGGCCCCTCACGCAGGATCACCTCCTCCACGGCGTCGGCCACGTGCCTCCCATAGGCCTCCTCGTCGTCCCAGTACTCCGGGTCGGAGCGGTACCAGTTCGGCGTCGGCACCTCCACGGCTCCCGGTGCCACCGGGGCGAAGGGCTCGCGGTAGGGCGCGATCCGCGTGAGCGCCAGCGCGCCCAGGGTGGTCCCGTGGTAGGCGCCCGCGCGCGAGAGCACCTTGGTCTTGCCGGGCCTGCCCCGCAGCGCCCAGTAGTTGCGCGACAGCTTGATCGCGGTCTCCACTGCCTCCGAGCCGCTGTTCGTGAAGAACACGTGGTCGAGGTCGCCGGGCGCCTCCTGGGCCAGCCGCTCCGCGAGGTCGATGGCCGGTTCGTGGGCGTATCCCCACACGGGGAAGAAGGACAGCGTGCGGGCCTGCCGGGCGGCCGCCTGGGCGAGCTCCTCGCGACCGTGGCCGACCTGGACGGTGAACAGCCCGGACAGCCCGTCGAAGATCCTGCGTCCGGCCGAGTCCCAGAAGTAAGTGCCCTTCGCGCGCACGACGGTGGGCAGTCGGTCCTCGGCCCATCCCGACTGGTCGGTGAAGTGCCCCCACAGGTGGCGCGAGGCCGCGATGTTGCGGGGCGTGCCCAGCGGGGTCTCGCCCGCGGACGGATGGCGCAGGACCGGGACGGCGGAGGGGCGGGTCGCGGCCGTCATGCGCGCGCTCCCTGCGCGCCGGACGAGGCCGTCCCCGCCCGCACGAGGCCGGCCGCTTGCGCGGCGCCTGCGGGACCGCTGCCCTGGGCTGCGGCCCGTTCGGCGGCCGCCTGGGCGGCGAGCCGGTCGGCCAGCTCGCGCAGGCCCGGGTCCAGCTCGACCCCCAGGAAGGAGTTGACGATGTTGTTGCCGATCATGAGGATGCCGAACCCGACAAGGGCCACCACCGCCTCGTCGCCGTAGCGGCCGACCAGCCGCTGCACGAGGGCCTCGTCGGAGGGGTCGTGGCGCGCGAGCGCCCGGCCGAACGCGGCGATGTCCTCCTCCTCCGGCGTGAGGTCCCCGGCGTTGATGTCCTCCCCCCGGGCGACCAGGTCGCGCCGGAAGTAGGTCGTGCACAGCAGGCACTCGTTGGTGGAGGAGATCGCGTAGGAGAAGACGATGGCGCCGCGTTCGCCGATGAAGCGCTGGACCTCCGAGTAGAGGGGGTACCAGGCCATCAGGGCGTCGTAGGAGGGCAGATGGTTGAGCAGCGCGCGCTTCATGTGCGTGGGATCGGCGCCGGACCGGACGATCTCGGCGTCCCAGCGCCGCTGCCCCTCGGGGCTGAGGCTGTCCCGGGTGCGCAGGGGAACGAATGACATGGTCGTGTCCTTTCAGGTCAATGCCGGCGGACCGGCAGGTGTGTCGTGGATGCGGGAACGGGCGGGTCGCCCTCGTCACCCGACCCGGCGGCCGCTGGGGGGCCGGGGACGATGGGGACGGCGGAGACCAGCTCGCGGGTGTAGGGGTGGCGCGGGGCTCCCAGCACGCGGACGGCGGACCCCTCCTCGACAACCGCGCCGTCATGCATGACGAGGACGCGGTCGGCGAAGTTCTGGACCAGGCCGATGTCGTGGGAGACCAGCAGGAGGGCCGTCCCCTTCTCGGCGTGGAGGCCGCGCAGCAGGTCGAGGACCTGGGCGCGCACGGTGACGTCCAGGGCGCTGAGAGGCTCGTCGCCCACCAGCAGCCTCGGGCCGTGGACGATCGCCCGGGCCAGCGCCACGCGCTGGCGCTGGCCGCCCGACAGCTCGTGGGGGTACTGGTGCGCGCGTGAGGGCGAGAGGCCGACGCGCTCCAGCACCTCCTCCACCATCGCGCGGTGGTCGCCCGGGATCCGCAGCGCCCGAAGCGGCTCGGCGACCGTCCGGCCGACCGTCATCCGCGGGTCCAGCGATCCGTAGGGGTCCTGCAGGACGATCCCCGTGCGCCGGCGCAGCCAGCGCGTCGAGCGGGCCCCGCCCGGGCGCACCGCGCGCCCCTCGAAAGCGACGGTGCCCGCGGTCGCGGCGTCGAGGGCGAGCAGGATGCGCACCAGCGTGGACTTCCCGCTGCCCGACTCCCCGATCAGGGCGACCACCTCCCCCGGCGCGACGTCGACGTCCACGCCCCGCACCGCCCGGAGGACCCCGCGGCGCCTCAGGGGGCCGCTGGGGGGAAGGGGGTAGTCGCGCGTGACGCCGCGCGCGCTCAGCAGGGGGACGGCGCTCATGCGACCTCTTCCTTGCGCGGGCACCACCCGGTCGCGCGGGCGGCTCGGACCAGCTCCTGCGTCACCGGGTGGTCGGGGGCGCTCAGCAGGCGGTCCGCGGGCCCGGCCTCGACCACGCGTCCGTGGGACATCACGAGGACGTCGCGGGCCATGCGCGCCACCAGGGAGATGTCATGGCTGATGAACACGAGGGACATGCCGGTGCCGGCGACCAGGTCGTCGAACAGGTCCAGGACGCCCGCCTGGACGGTGACGTCCAGCGCGGTGGTCGGCTCGTCCGCGATGAGCAGGGCGGGGCGCGCGATGACGGCCTGGGCGATGGCGACGCGCTGGCGCTGACCGCCCGAGAGCTCGTGGGGGTAGCGGCGCAGGAGCCGCTCCGGATCGGGCAGGCGCACCTGCTCGGCCGCGCGGAGCACGCGGCGGTGGACCTCCCGGCGCCCCAGCCCGTAGTGGAGGCGCAGCGAATCCCCGATCTGGGCGCCCACCGTGCGGATCGGGTCCAGCGCGGTGGCGGGCTCCTGGAAGACGATCCCGATGTCGCGTCCACGGATGCGGGCGAGGTCGCGGTCGCGGAGTCCCGCCAGTTCCCGGCCGTTCCACCGGATCGACCCGCCCACCTGGGCGCCGAGGGGAAGCAGGCCCACGGAGGCCAGCGCCGTGAGGGTCTTCCCGGAGCCCGACTCCCCGATGATGCCGAGGCGCTGCGCGTCGCCGACGCGCAGGTCGACGCCGTCGACCACGGGCGTGCCGCCGATGCGGACGGTGAGATCGGTGATCTGCAGCGTCATCGCAACCTCCGGCGTGCGCGCAGGGCGGGATCGAGGGCCTCGCGCAGCGCGTCGCCCAGCTGGGTGAGGGCCAGCACCGTGAGCGTGATCGTCAGGCCGGGCCACACCACGGACAGGGGCGCGACCCCGATGAACGACTGAGCGTTGGCGAGCACGCGCCCCCACGAGGGCGTCGCGGGGGGCGCGCCGTAGCCGAGGAAGGTGAGGCCCGCCTCCGCCAGGAGCGCGACCGAGGCCGCGCCCGTGAGCTGGACGACCGCGACGGAGGCCGTGTTCGGGAGGATGTGCTGGACCAGCCGGGAGACGGCGCCGGTGCCGGCCGCGCGCGAGGCCAGGATGTAGTCGGAGCGCGAGACGCGCAGGATCTCCGGGCGCAGGACGCGCGCGGTGGAGAATCCCGAGCCCGCTCCCACCGCGACGACGACGAGGGTCAGCGAGCCCCCGAACGGCGTGGCCAGCAGCATGGCGATGAGCAGGACCGGGATCGCGACGAGGACGTCGACGACGACCACCAGGGGCTCGGCCCACCGGGGAGGCAGGAGCGCGCTGACCGTCGACAGCCCGACGCCGAGCACGGCGGCCAGCCCGGTCGCGCCGGCCACCAGGACGACGGCGGTCCGCGATCCCGCCAGCAGCCAGGAGGCGGTGTCGCGCCCGATGGTGTCGGTGCCCAGCGGGTGCAATGCGGAGGGTCCCTGCAGGCGAGCCGAGGCGTCGGCGGCCAGCAGGTCGTGCGGCGTCCACACGAGGGACAGTGCCGCCGCGGCGGCCACTAGGGAGAGCACGACGAGGGCATAGGCGCCCCCTGGCCGGCGCCAGACCTCCCGGAGGACGGCTCCCGCCCCGGACCCTGGGGAGGGGATCCGGGCGCGGGCCCGGATGTGGTCGGCGGCCCGGGCCGGTGCGACGCGCGCGCTCATGCGCGAGCCCCCTGCCGACGCAGCCGGGGGTCGATCAGGCGGTGGGCGACGTCGACCAGCAGCCCCACGACCAGGACCAGGGACACGAGCAGCAGCACCTCGGACTGGACCTTGACGAGGTCCCGGGAGGCGACGTCGGCCACCAGCATGGACCCGACGCCGGGCAGGTCGAACAGCGTCTCCACCACGATCGCCCCGGTGATCATCGATGCGGCCTGCAGGGCGATGACCGACAGGATGGACAGGGAGACGTTGGGCAGGCCGAAGCGCAGCAGCGCCCGGGTGCGAGTCATGCCCTTGGCGGCGGCGGTGCGCAGGTAGTCGCTGGGCAGCGCCTCCAGGACCGCCGACCGCGTGAAGCGGACGATGGCGGCGCCCTCGACGATCGCGATCGTCAGCGCGGGCAGGACCAGGGACTCGAGGGCGGCTCCGGGGCGGGCCCACCCCTCGCGGGGGAACCCCTGGGTGGGCAGGGCGTCGACGAGGCCGACCCCGCGGCCGAGGAGGACCACCAGCAGCAGCCCCGCCCACAGGACGGGCACGGCGGCGGCGGCCTGGGAGAGGAAGCCGATGGCCTGGCCGTCGGCGCGCCCCGCGTGCAGGCCGGCCCAGATGCCGAGCGGCAGGCCCGCGGCCACGGAGAGGGCGACGGCGAGCAGGGTGAGCGGGAGGGTCACCTCCAGCTTCTGGAGGACCTCGCTCGCGATCGGGCTGCCCGTGAGGAGGGAGTCGCCGAGGTCGCCGCGCGCCAGCCCGGAGACCCAGGACAGGTACTGGACGGCCAGCGGCCGGTCGAGCCCGTACGCCGAGCGGATCTGCTCCAACTGCTCGGGGGTGGCCCGGATCCCCCCGATCGTCTGGGCGACGTCCCCGGGGAGGATCCGCAGGACCGCGAAGACGACCAGGGTGGTCACCGCCAGGGCGAGGAGGAAGAGGCCCGCTCGGCGCAGGATGTAGGACAGCATCAGGACGTCACGGCTCCCGTCACTCGGAGGCCGGCGCGGAGACGGTCAGGCCCGTGAGGTCCAGCCGCGCGTTGATGTTGTCGGTGGGGAAGCCCTCGACGCCCTGGCGGACCGCCGTGACCGTGCGGAAGTTGGTCAGCCAGTCCGCGGCCGCGTCCTCCGAGACGAGGCGGGCGGCCTGGGCGAGCAGCTGGTCCTGCTCCTCGGAGCTGGCGGCCACGACGGCCTTCGCATAGAGGCCCTGGACCTCCGGATTGTCGTAGGCGAAGTAGGAGTCCGGGTTCGCCCAGGCGCCGAAGTCGTGGCTCTCGGCGTGGTCGACGAGGCTGAGCTGGTAGTCCTTGTTCGTGTAGACGTCGGTCAGCCAGGTGGTGAAGTCGACGGACTCGACCTCCAGGGTGATGCCCGCCTCGGCCAGCTGGGAGGTGAGCAGATCGGAGAACGTGGTGCCGTAGATGTTCGGCTGGGTGAGGGTGAGCGTGAGGCCGTCCTGGTAGCCGGCCTCGGCCAGCAGCTCGCGCGCCTTGGCGGGGTCGTGGGGGAAGAGGCCGGTGAGGTCCTCGTACCCGGGGTCGCCCGGAGCGATCGGGCCGCCGAGCGGAGCCTCGACGCCGCCGCGCGCCTCGATGAGGGCCTCATGGTCGATCGCGTAGCGGATCGCCTCGCGCACCCTCTGGTCCGACAGGGGGTCCGCGCCGTTGTTGAAGGCCAGGACGAACTTGTCGGATGCGGCGCCCACGGTCAGCGCCGTCGTCGCATCGGCGACCTGGTCCCTCAGGTCCGCGGAGATCGGCGCCAGGACGTCCAGGTCGCCGGCGTTCAGGGCGTTGACGGCGGCGTTCGTGTCGGTGATGTAGCGGAAGACGATGGAGGACACCTGGGCGGGATCGCCCCAGTAGTCCTCGTTGCGCGTCAGCGTGATCGAGTCGCCCTGCTTCCACTCCGTGAGGAGGAAGGGGCCGGAGCCGATCGCCGTCGTCTTGAGGTCGGCGTCGGACGCCTCCTCGTCCAGCACGAGCCCGGGACGCCCGGACAGGGCCCACAGGAGGTCCGGGTTCGGGGTGTCCAGGGTGAGGACCACCGTCTGCTCGTCCGGGGCCGTGATGTCCGCGACCTGGCCCAGGGTGGCGACGTCGACGGCCTCCGTCCCGATGGCCTGGTCGATGCTCCACACGACGTCCTCGGCGGTGAGGGCGTCCCCGTTGGAGAACGTCACGTCCGGTTCCAGGGCGAAGGTGTAGGTGAGGGCGTCGGCGGAGACCTCCCAGCTGGACGCCAGGCTCGGCGTGATCGTCCCGTCGGCGGCGCGCGAGACGAGCCCCTCGTAGACGTTGTCGATGAGCACCTGGTCCAGCGCGACGCCGGAGGTGGCGCGGATGTCCAGGTTGGAGGGCTCCAGGGTGAGCCCGACCGTCACCGTCGCGTCGGGATCGGCGCCCGCGCCGCCGGAGGCGGCGGAGGACGAGGGGGCGCTCTGCCCGCCGGCGCCGTCGTCGCCCCCGTCCCCGGCGACCGCGCGCCCGACGCCGATGGCGGCGGCCGCCACCAGGATGATCGCGCCCCCTCCCGCGAGGATGCGGGTTCGGGTGCGGCTGGATCGGCGGTCGACCAGAGGGGCGTCGGCTCCGGCGTCGGGCGCGCGGTCCGCGGGGCCCGGGGTCGTGGGGGGAAGGTCGGAGGAGGACATGGGAAGGCCTTTCGAGAGGGGGGACGTGCCGACGTGCGCCGGGGGGACAGGCGGATCTCCCGGATGGGAAGGGAGAACGGGTGCGAGGGCGCGCAGCGGAGGCGCGGAAGCGGCGGTGGGCGAGAAGAGGCGCGTCCCTCAGGTCTGGATGCGGCCCGGGTCCGCGGCGGGGACTCCGCGAGGAGGAGTCAGGAACAGCGCGGACAGGACGAGGCACGCACACCGGCGCGCGGTCCCGCCATGGGCATTCGTCCCATCGCGGCGGCGCGCCGCGGGAGCCGTGTCCGAGCTGTCATGGGTTCATCGTCGGGGCGGATCCGGGCGCTGTCACCGGGCCTTCCGGGGGGCGGACGTTTGTGAACCGCGTTCACACTCGCTCGCCCTTCGGATGACGCCGCCGCCGCAGGTCCGTCGGGAGCGAGCCTGTGCCGTGAGACGCCCTGACCACAGGAGGCCGATATGAGCACCCCCGCGAGCCTGCCCCGCTCGGACTTCGCATGGGGGTTCACCACGGCCCAGGTCCACGCCGGCCAGGTGCCGGATCCGGCCACCGGGGCCAGCGCCCTGCCGATCTACCAGACGGCGTCCTACGCGCTGCCCGACGCGGCCACCGCGGTGGAGCTGTTCGCCGGGCGGGCCGAGGGGTGGACCTACTCGCGGGTCAACAACCCGACACTGGCGGTCGTCGAGGAGCGCTTGGCCGCCCTCGAGCACGGGGTGGCCGGGATCCTGGTGGCGTCCGGCCAGGCCGCGGTGAGCGACGCGGTGATGACGCTGGCCGACGCCGGCGACCACGTGGTGGCCAGCTCGAGCCTCTACGGCGGCACGCGCACCCTGCTCGCCCACAACCTGGCCCGCAAGGGGATCGCCACCACCTTCGTCGACCGGCCCGGGGACCCCTCGGCGTGGGAGGCCGCGATCACCCCGCGGACGAGGCTCCTGTTCGGGGAGTCCATTCCCAATCCGCGCGGCGACCTGCTGGACATCGAGGCGGTCGCCGAGGTCGCCCACCGGCACGGCGTCCCCCTGGTCGTCGACAACACGGTGGCGACCCCCTACCTGATCCGGCCCCTGGACTGGGGGGCGGACGTCGTGGTGCACTCGGCCACGAAGTACCTGTCCGGGCACGGCGCGGTCATCGCCGGGGCGGTGGTGGACGGCGGTCGTTTCGACTTCGGCGCGGACCCGGCGCGCTGGCCGGGATTCACCACGGCGGTGCCCGGGTACGGGGACCTCGTGATCGCCCGGGATTTCGGGCCCGGGGGCGCGCGTGCGCCGGAGGGGGTGAACCTGGGCTTCGCCGCGAAGCTCAGGCTGGAGCAGCTCCACGACCTGGGGGCCTGCCTGTCGGCGCACTCGGCTTTCCTGCTGGCGCTGGGCCTGGAGACCCTTTCGCTGCGCATGGACCGCCACGTCTCGAACGCGGCGGCCGTGGCGGACTGGTTGGCGCGGCGCCCCGACGTCGCGTCCGTGACGTACTCCGGGCTGCCGGACTCTCCCTGGAGACCGCTGGCGGACAGGTACTCCGACCACGGGGCGGGGGCGATCGTCGCGTTCGACCTGCCCGGCGGGGCGCCCGCGTGCCACCGGTTCCTCGACGCGCTGCGCCTGCACTCCCAGCTCGCCAACATCGGGGACGTCCGCTCCCTGGCCATCCACCCGGCCACGACCACGCATGGGCAGATCTCGGCCGCCGACCAGGCCCAGGCGGGGATCGGCCCGGGGACGATCCGCCTGTCGGTGGGCATCGAGGATCTTCCGGACGTGCTGGCCGACCTGGAGCTCGGATTCGACGCGGTGTCCAGGGCGGGGCTCCGATGAGCGGGGACCGCTCCCGGTCCGGCGAGGGAGGGGGAGGGGGTTCCCTCGCCGATGTCGCGGGCATCCGGGTGGGCCACGCGGGGCGCGCCGGCGATGGCTGGCTGACCGGCGTCACCGTGGTCCTGCCTCCCCCGGGCACGCGGGGCGCCGTGGACGCGCGCGGCGGCGCCACGTGCACGTCGGAGACCGACGCCCTGGGTTCCGGCTCCGTCAACGCCTGGCCGACGGCCCTCATGCTCACTGGCGGTTCCGCGCTGGGGCTGCCCGCGGTGTCCGGGGTCCACCGGTGGTGCCTCGAGCACGGGCGCGGATTCCCCATCGGCCCCCTGCCGGGCCAGGTCGTGCCCGTCGTTCCCGCAGCCGGCATCTTCGACCTGGGGCGGGGAGGCCGCGCCGACGCCGTGCCCGATGCGGCGCTCGCGTACGCCGCGGCCCAGGATGCCTCGGGCCCGCGGGGGGTCCTCGCGCGGCGCGGGCGGATCGGCGCGGGTCTCGGCGCGCGCGTCGACGACGAGGGCGGCCTCGGCGGGATCGGGGCCGCCTCCGTCCGCGTCCCGATCGAGGGAGCCGCCGGCGGCGCCACGGTGGCGGCCCTGGCCGTCGTCAACGCCTTCGGGCGCCCGGACGTGCCCTATGCCCCGTCCCCGAGTGGAACCCGCGCCGGGGGCGGTCCCCTCAACACGACGCTCGTGGTCGTGGCCACCGATGCCGACGTCGGCCGCGGCATGCTCACCCGTCTGGCGACGATGGGGCATGACGGGATGGCGCGCGCGCTGGACCCGGTGCACACCCTGGCGGACGGCGACGTCGTGTTCGCCCTGTCCACGGGCGCGGTGGCCCTCCCGCCGGAGGGCGGCGGCTTCGCGGGCGGAAGGGCCTGGCGCGCCGCCCACCTGGCCCTCCAGGCGGCCGCCGCCCGGGTGTGCGCGGCCGCCATCCGCGATGGGGTGACCGCCGCGGCGAGGACGGCGGATGGGGCGCGCCCCGTCTGAGCGGCCCTACCGCACGATCGGCAGGTGCGTGCGCGCCCAGGCCAGCGACAGGTCGGACAGCGCCTTGGGATTCTCTCCGGCGCCGAAGCGCGCGCCGTGCACGACCTCGACATGGGAGCCGGCGGGCAGGCGCGGGAAATTCTCCTCGGTCATCTGGACGAGGCCGAGCTGCTCGTCGTCGGCGTCGTGGATGACGAGGACGGGGCGCCCCAGCCCGTCGAGCACGTCGTGCGTGCTGATCATCGACAGGTCGACCAGGGTCTGTTTCGAGATCGTGAAGTTGCGCCGCGGGCCTGGCGAGTCGTCGGGGATGGTGGTGACGCCGTGGGCCTCGAGCTCGTCCAGCTGGACGGGGGAGAAGATGGCCTCCCAGTCGTAGTTGAGCGGCCCGGTCACGGCGCCGGAGAGCACCATCGTCGCGGCGGCGGGCGGGCGGGCGAGGAGGGCGGTGACGGCGCCGAAGGAGTGGCCGTGGATGAGTTGGCGGTCGAAACCCTGGTCGGCCAGCCAGCCGGACGCGGCGCGCAGGTCCTCGACCTGGGACTCGGAGGTGATGATGTCGTCGTCGGACTCGCCGTGCCCCGAGTAGTCGAATTCGAGCGTGGCGTATCCGGCGGCGCGGTAGACGCGCGCGAGCCGGTCGAAATGGTCCCCGGAATGCCGGTTCGCCAGGAACGAGTGAGAGAAGAGCACCGCTGCGTCGACGGCGTCGACGGGGTTGGTGAAGGTCCCCGCCAGCGTCAGCCCGCGGGGCGTCCGGATCCGCACGTCACTCACCCCACCAACCTAGTTCGCGCCAGGGCGGTGTGTCAGGAGCCATCTCGGTGTTCGTCCGTGAGTGAACGGGGTGGCGCGGGGGCGACAATGGTGCCCATGGGCATCATCGACGAGGGCGGCGCCGGCCCGGCCGGCGCGGACGAGCGGGCCGGGGCGCGTGAGGGCGGGCGGGCGCGGTCCGACGGCGAGGTTCCGCCTCCGGATCAGCGGGCGGTGGAGCTGTTCTGGGAGGAGGCGCGCAAGGCGATCGGGCTGAACGACCTGGACGTCTACCTGGGGGAGAGCCCGGTGGCCGCCGTTCCGCCGCCCGCCTGGCAGTTCGGCGACTCGGCGAGGCTCGCCGACGACCTCGTGGACCTGGTCGTGGCCGGGACGAAGACCGCGACGGCCGGCGCCCTGTGGGAGTACGAGGAGGAGGGCGAGCCCCTGCCCGAGCCCGGGGCGCTCGGCATCGTCTGCGACGGGACCGGCCGGCCCCGCGCCCTCGTGCGCACCGACGCCGTCGACGTCGTCCCCTTCGACGCGGTGGACGAGGAGCACGCGGCCGCCGAGGGGGAGGGCGATCTCTCGCTCGGCTACTGGCGGCGGGTCCACGTCCGCTTCCTGCGGGGGTACGAGGGGCGCGACCAGAGCGAGCCCTGGCCCGAGGGGGCGCCGTGGCCCCCGGACCCCATGGTGCTCGAGCGCATCACCTGCCTGTATCCGGGGCCGCCGCGCCGCCCGGCCCTCTGACGCCGGGGCCGCCGCGCCGGCCCCGCGGTGGGGCCGATACTCTAGGGTGGGCCGCGGACGAGGGCAACACCAGCCGGAGGGAAGGCGCGGATGGCGAACAAGATGGGCCTGGTCATCGGGCTCGGCATCGGGTACGTCCTGGGTGCGCGCGCCGGACGGGAACGCTATGAGCAGATCCGGGCGGCGTTGTGGCGCCTGCGGGACACGCCCGTGGTGGCCCGGCCGCTGGATGCGGCGGGGGAGAGGATCGCGGGCGCCGTGCGCGCCGAGGGCATGAGGATCACCGACACGGTCGCCGACTCCGTGAGGGACCGTCTCCTGGGCGCCCGCCGGCGCGAGGAGTATGTCGACGTGGAGGTCGAGGAAATCGACTGAGCTGCGGGCTCCGGGCTCGGACTGCGGGCTCCCGAACCGACATGTTCGGGGGCTCTCGTGGACAGGCCGGGGCCCCGGTGGCACGGTGTGGGGGTGCCAGACGTGACCCCGACGGACCAGCCGCCCGCCCCCGTCCCCCACGGGTCCGGGAACGGCGGCCCCGGGGACGGGCGGGACGCTCATCTGCGCTACCCCCCGCCTCCCGACCTGTCCCGGTACGCGTGGCTGTCCGTCGCGGCGGCGGTCGTCACAATCCTGCTCAAGGGCAGCGCCGCGGCGCTGACCGGGTCCGTGGGGCTCCTGTCCGACGCCGCGGAGTCGCTGGTCAACCTCGTGGCGGCCGTCGTCGCCGTCATCGCGCTCAAGGTGTCGATCCGCCCGCCGGACGGCAACCACCCCTTCGGGCACTCCAAGGCCGAGTACTTCTCCGCCGTCGTCGAGGGCGTCATGATCTTCGTCGCGGCGGGGTTCATCATCGTCTCCGCCGCTGAGCGCATCGTCCACCCCCGGATGCCGGAGCAGCTCGGGATCGGCCTCCTGATCTCGGTGGCCGCCTCCCTCATCAACGGCGCGGTCGGCCTGCTCCTCCGGAGGCAGGGGGCGCGGTACCGCTCGGCCACGCTCAGCGCGGACGGCGCCCACCTGCTCACCGACGTCGTCACCTCCGTCGCCGTCCTCATCGGCGTCGGGCTCGTGGCCCTGACCGGCTGGCAGGTGCTGGACCCCGTCGTCGCGATCCTGGCGGGGATCAACATCCTGTGGACGGGATGGGGGCTCATCCACCATGCGGTGGACGGGCTGATGGACATCGCCCTGCCCGATGACGTCCACGGCCGGCTGGTGGCCGTGCTCGACCGGTACCGCGATCCGGGCGTCATCGACATGCACGCCGTGCGCACCCGCCAGGGCGGGAACCGCGAGTTCATGGAGTTCCACCTGCTGGTGCCCGGCGCCTGGCCCGTCCAACGCGGGCACGACCTCAGCGAGGAGATCATCGACGCGCTGGTGGCCGAGGTCCCCGACATCCGCGTGTCGGTCCACCTCGAGCCCATCGAGGACGCGAAGTCCTACCAGGATCAGGCAGACTACTGACCGTGCCCACCGAGCTGTCCTCCGTCGACCCGTCCCACGTCTTCCGGGCCGTCGATCTGCTGGGGGTCCTGATCAACGGCATCCTGGGCGGCCAGCTCGCCCGCCGCAAGGGCTTCGACGCCGTGGGGTTCGCGGTGCTGGCGGTCCTGTCGGGGCTGGGCGGCGGCATGATCCGCGACGTCCTGCTCCAAGCCGGCCAGCCCGTGGCGCTCACGGACCCCTGGTATCTGCCCACCGCGCTCGTCGGCGCCGGCGTGGCGCTGCTGTGGAAGCTCGAGTCGCGCCCGTGGCGCGTCGCCCTCGTCCTGGCCGACGGCACGGCCCTGGGCTGCTGGGCGGCGACCGGGGTGATCAAGGCCCTGGTCGCGGGCCTGGGCGTCGTGCCGGCGCTGCTGCTGGGGATCATCACGGCGGTGGGCGGGGGCATGGTCCGCGACGTCTGCGCGGGCAACGTGCCGCGCGTGTTCGGCGGGAACACCCTGTACGCGACGCCCGCCCTCGTCTCCGCCGGGCTCATGGCGGTCCTGGCCCGCACGGGTCACCCGACCGTCGGGATGGTCGCGGCGACGCTGGTCGGCGCTTGTTTCACCCTCATCGCCCATCGGCAGCGCTGGACGCTTCCCCAGGACTCCGAGTGGACGCTCACCCTCACGCCCACCCAGCTGCGGCGTCTCCTCGCCATCCGGGAGCGGCGCGGGAGATCATGAGGGGACGACCTGGAGGAGGTCCGGATGTGCGGCCGGTTCGCCCTGTTCGCGCACGACGATGAGCTGATGTCCCTGTTCGACATCGACGTGCTGGAGGGCGAGCACGCTCCCACGTGGAACCAGGCGCCCTCCCAGCAGATCCGCGTCGTCATGGAGCCCTCCGCGCGCGCCGTGCCCGTCCGGCGCAAGATGCGCCTGCTGCGGTGGGGCCTGGTCCCCGGATGGGCCAGGACCCCCCTGCGGCCGATGATCAACGCGCGCGCCGAGACCCTCGCCGAGAAGCCCAGTTTCCGGGCCGCCGCCGCGCGCCGGCGCTGCCTGGTCCCCGCGAACGGGTACTTCGAGTGGCAGGCCCCGGTTCCGGGCGCGGGGTCGCGGGCGAAGCAGCCGTGGTTCCTCTCCGCGGGCTCAGGGAGCGGGGACGAGGGCGATCCCGTGCTCGCCCTCGCCGGGATCTATGACGCCTGGCGGGCGCCGGACGAGGGACGGGACCCGGGATCGTCCGACGGGTGGTTGCTGACCTGCGCGATCGTCACGCGTGCGGCGACCGACGCGCTGGGCGTGGTCCACGACCGCATGCCGGTCGTCGTCCCGCCCTCCCTGTGGGACGCCTGGCTGGACCCGACGATGACGGACCTCGGCCAGGTGTCGGCGCTGCTGCGCTCGATCCCGGATCCGATGCTGTCCCCGCGGCGGGTGGGGCCCGCCGTGGGCGATGCCCGCAACGACTCCCCCGGTCTGATCGCGCCCCTGCCCGGGCCCCGGTGAGGTCCGGCCGGACGGCGAGGAGATGACCCTCTTTGAGGCGCCGAGCGCCCGGCAGGTAGCCTGAGGGCTGGCCACGACCCGGCAGGGCCGCCCTCGCCCCCTGGAAGGACATCTGTGGACACCGCGCGCGCATCCGCCCCCACCCGCCGCTTCAAGACGCGGCACCTGTCGATGATGGCGCTGGGCTCGGCGATCGGGGCCGGGTTCTTCCTGGGGACCGGGCAGGCGGTCGCCCAGGCGGGGCCGGCGGTCCTGGTGTCCTACGCGATCGCGGCCGGCATCGCCGTCGTCGTGATGTACGCGCTGGCGGAACTGGCCTCCGCGATGCCCTCGAGCGGCTCCTTCTCGACCTACGCGGAGTCCGGGATCGGGCGGTGGGCCGGGTTCACGGTCGGGTGGCTCTACTGGTTCACCCTGATCATGGTGCTCGGCATGGAGTCCACGGGCGCCGCCGAGATCGTCACCGGGTGGTTCCCCGAGGTCCCCCAGTGGACGGTCGCCCTGGTCATCGTCGTCATCCTGGGCGGGGTGAACCTGCTGGCCGCGGGCGACTTCGGGGAGGTGGAGGCCTGGCTTGCCGGCATCAAGGTCGCGGCCATCGTCATGTTCCTCCTCGTCGGCGTCGGCCTGGTCGTGGGGCTGATCCCCGGCCGCGAGGAGGCGGTCGGCCAGACGCTGCTCGGCCACGGCGGGTTCGCGCCGCGGGGCCTGGCGGGCGTGGCGGCGGGGCTGCTGGCCATCATCACCTCCTTCGGCGGCCTGGAGATCGTCACCATCGCCTCCGCGGAGGCCGAGGACGCCCAGCGCGCGATGGGGCGGGCCATCCGCTCGGTGATCTGGCGGATCCTCGTGTTCTACGTCGGCTCGGTCGTCCTCATGGTGTGCCTGCTGCCCTGGGACTCCGAGGAGATGGAGACGAACCCCTTCGGGTCGATCCTGGGGATGGCGGGGGTGCCCGCCGTCGCGCGCATCATGGAGGCCGTCGTCCTGGTGGCGCTGGTCAGCGCCTTCTCCGCGAACATCTACGCGTCCTCGCGGATGGCGTACTCCCTGTCCGCGCGCGGGATGGGCGTGCGGTGGCTGCTCGGCGGGGACGCGGCGCCCTCCGCCCCTCCCGCGCGCCCCTCGGGCGACGAGGACGGCGCCCGCCCCTCGCTGGCCGCCGCGGTGCGCGAGGAGACAGCCACGGGCGACATCGCCCGTGGGCGCACCCCCCGGCGCGCCGTGTGGGTGTCGATCGCGCTGGCGCTCGTGTCGGTGGCGCTCAACTGGCTGCTGCCGGAGACCCTGCTGGGCCTGCTCATCAACGCGATCGGCATGACGCTGCTCATCGTGTGGGTGTTCATCATCGTCTCGCAGCTCAGGCTGCACGAGTCCCTGGACCGTTCGCACGCCCTGGTCATCCGGATGCCGGGCGGGAGGGCCGGCGGGCGGATCGCGCTGGTCGCCCTGGCCGGGATGGGCGTGCTGATGGCGTGGAGCCCCGTGGCCCGCCCTCAGCTGGTCTCCATGCTCGCCCTCACAGGTGTCATCGTCGTGATCTACGTCGTGCGCCAGCAGGTGGCACTCACGGCCCGCTAATCGCGAATTGCTCTCGGCGGATGCGCTCCGAGGTCATGGCCGGGTGGGCGTTTCTGCGCGGATCCGGCGGGAACCGCGAGCCGGCCATGACCTGGGCGCCGGGTCTGGACCTGTGGATGGGCCGACCAGGTGCCCATGCCCCGTCGGAGGATGGTCGCGAGGGGGGATGGCGATGAGCGGTCGCAGCAGACGGTGGTCCGTCGGGGACGCCCTGGCCGTCGTGGTCGCGGCGGCGATCCTGGCCTGGGCGTTCGCGCCAGGGGCGGGGCCCGATCTGCTGCGGCTCCAGCAGCGATGGGGGTGGCCGGCGCCGTCCGGCGGCGACGCCCTCGTCGCGCTGGGGGACGCCGACGTGGCGGAGGCGCTGCGGGCGCTGCCGGTGCGCGACGCGGACGGGGCCCCCGGCTACCAGCGCTCATCCTTCGGGCAGGCGTGGGCGGACACCGACCGCAACGGGTGCGACACACGCAACGACATCCTCGCGCGCGACCTCGCGCGGCCGGTCCTCAAGCCGGGGACGCACGGCTGCGTCGTCCTCTCGGGCACGCTGGCCGAGCCCTACACGGGCGCCGTCATCGAATTCCGTCGGGGGGAGGGCACCTCGGCGGAGGTCCAGATCGACCACGTCGTGGCGCTGGCGGACGCGTGGCGCGCTGGCGCCTGGGAATGGGAGGCGGGGCGGCGTCAGGAGCTGGCCAACGACCCGCTCAATCTGCTCGCCGTGGACGGGGAGGCGAACCAGGACAAGGAGGCCGGCCGGGCCGACCAGTGGCTGCCTCCCGAGAAGAGCTTCCGATGCCCCTACGTCGCCCTCCAGGTGGCGGTCAAGGCGAAATGGGGGCTCTCGGTGACCCTCGCGGAGCGCGACGCGATGGCCCGCGTCCTCAGCGGATGCCCGGACCAAGAGCTGCCCGCCGGATGAGGGCGGTGCCATGCCGTGTTCTCGCCGGGTGCGGGTTCCGGTCCTGCGGACCGTTCACATCCACCCGGCGTCCGTGGCCAGGCGGACGGCCTCCGCGCGGGTGCGGGCCCCCGTCTTCGTCATGGCGGAGCTGATGTGGTTGCGCACCGTGCCCTGCCCCAGCCCGATGCCCGCCGCGATGTCCGCGATCGTGCCGCCCTCGGCCACCAGGCGCAGGACCTCGACCTCGCGGTCGGTGAGGGGGCAGGCCCCGTGGGTGAGCGCCTCGACCGCCAGCGTCGGGTCGATGACGCGCTCGCCGCGGAAGACGCGCCGGACGGCCTCGGCCAGCTGCTCCGAGGGCGCGTCCTTGACGACGAACCCGGTGGCGCCGGCGTCGAGGGCCCGCTGGACGTAGCCGGGCCGCCCGAATGTCGTGAGCATGAGGACACGCACCTCCGGGAAGCGCGCCCGCACGGCCGCGCACGCGGCGATCCCGTCCATGACGGGCATCTCGACATCCATGAGGACGACGTCCGCGGCGGGCCGTCCCGCCGCCACGGCTTCGACGGCCCCGCGTCCGTCGCCGGCCTGGGCCACGACCTCGATGTCGGGCTCCAGGTCGAGCAGGGCCGCCAGGGCTCCGCGGACCATCGCCTGGTCGTCCGCGACGACGACGCGCAGGGGGCCGGCGGTCATCGGAGCCTCAGCTCCAGGGCCCAGCGCCGTCCGGCGACCGGTCCCCACGTCACGACGCCCGGCCCGTCCTGCGCGGCGCGCGCCCGCAGCCCCTCCAGCCCCGATCCGCCGCCCGCCGTCGTCTGCGCCTTCCTCGGCGAGTAGCCGTCGTTCGTCACGCGCACGCCGTCGCCGCGGATCTCGATGTCGATGCGGGTGGGCTCCGCGTGGGCGAGCGCGTTCGTGACGCCCTCGCGGATGGTGTGGGCCACCAGGGACGAGGGCGCCCCCGGGGCCGGCTCTCCCGGCCGGGCGACGTCCAGTCGCACGCCGGCGGCGTCGAGGAGGTCGCGGGCGGCCTCGACCTCGGTCTCGGGGAGCATGGCGCGGGTCCGGGCGACCACGGCGCGGACATCGGCCAGCGCCTCGCGCGAGAGCTCGGTGAGCTCATCGATCTGGGTGCGTGCGGTCTCGGCGCGTCCGGCGTCGAGGAGGCGTCCGGCCAGATCCGCCTTCACGGTGATCCCGGTGAGGGTCTGGCCGAGGATGTCGTGCAGGTCGGAGCTGATGCGCGAGCGCTCGGCCTCGCGGGACAGGGCAAGCGCGCGGCGGTGGTCCAGGCGCTCGCGCGCCTCCCGGGCGATGCCCGAGCGGACGAGAAGGCAGAAGAGCACCGTCATGCCGACGGCGACCAGGGGGAAGATCACCTCGTTGCCGGGGGTGAGCAGTGATTCGGCGAGGGTGAGGGCCGGCGTGAGGGAGGCCCCGGGCAAGATGAGGCGGCGGGGGGCCTGGAGCACCCACGCGGCGGCGATGAACGTCACCATGTAGGCGGCGCCCGTGGAGCCCATCGCCCAGATGACCGCGGCCATCGCGATCTGGAGGACGGCGAGGGCGGCGGAGGTGAGAGCGAAGGGGAGCGACGCGGAGCGGCGCGCGGGCGCCACGGGGTTGATCAGCCAGGACGCCACGTACACGAGGATCATGCCGATCGTGGCGGCCAGGAGGGCCGCGCCCAGGGGACGGCCGAGCCCGTACTCGACGGCGCCGAGGATCGGGAAGACGAAGAACACCATGAACGGGGAGGCCCACACCAGGGAGGTGGGTCCTCCACGCTCCGGCGCCTCCGGTGACCGCGTCATGCCACGAACCTACCCGGCGGCGGCCGGTCAGCGTCCCGTGTCTCGGCGCTGGCCCCACACCGCGACCCCGGCGAACAAGAGGGTCCACACGGCGTAGTTGGCCACCCAGGACCACCGGAAGCCGTCCCAGCCGGTGAGCGGCAGCTGGACCAGCTGGACGATCCCGTGGAAGGGCGTCCACGGGGCCGTCGACTGGAAGAAGGAGCCCATCTGCTCCAGGGGGATGAACATCCCCGACAGGAAGGAGCACAGCACCGTGACGATCGAGGTCGCCGCGAACGCGCCGTCGGAGCGCACCGCGAATCCCGCGGCCAGCCCCAGGACCGTCGGCAGGACCGCCAGCACGACCAGCAGCAGGGCCGACACCGCCCACGCCGACCCCTCCATCCGCGATCCGGTCAGGGCTCCGAAGACGTAGGTGACGCCGATGACGACGCCCGCGGCTCCGATGCCCGCCAGGACGCGGGCCGCGATCTGGGCGGCGGGGCTCAGCGGGGTCAGCGCGAACAGGCGGGTGACGCCGGAGGTGCGTTCCAGGGAGACGTTCGCCCCGGCCGACGAGGTTGTCATGACGGCGCCGTAGAGCGCCATGTTGACCAGGACGGTCGCCGAGACATTCGCGTGGCCCGCCCAGATGCCCGAGTAGTCCTGGTTCGCGCCGAACATCAGGTACATGAGGATGGGCAGGCCGATCGCGAAGGCCAGGGAGAAGGGGTTCGTCACCAGCTTGGCGAACGAGTACCAGGCGAGGCGGCCCGCTCCCCGCATGGGCGGGGCGGGTGCGCGTGTGGCGGGGGACGCGGCGCTCATGATGGGATCCTCTCAGGCGGTGAGCTCGGCGAAGACGTCCTCCAGCGAGGACGGCACGATCTCCAGGTCGTGGGCGCCGGGCACGCTCAGCAGCAGCCGCGCGGCGTCGTCCAGGCCGGAGCCCTGGATGGTGACGGCTCCCTGGGGCCACTCGATGAGCCAGTCCCCGGCTCCCGGCAGCGCACGCAGATCGCGTTCCAGGTCGGTGCGTCCCCGGGCGGCGGGGCCGTCCTCGTCGACGGAGATGCGCAGGGAGCACGAGGCGTCCAGGTGGCGGATGTCGTCCGTGGGGGCGTCGGTGAGGATGCGGCCGTCCTTGACGATGACGGTCCGCTCGGCGAAGTCCTGGGCCTCCGCCAGATAGTGGGTGGCGAAGACGATCGTGCGTCCGGCGTCCGCCTGGGCGCGCATGAGGCGCCAGAAGGCCCGCCGGGCCAGGGCGTCCATGCCGGCGGTGGGCTCGTCGAGGATGAGCAGGGCCGGGTCGGGCAGCAGCGCCAGGGCGAGGCGGACCCGCTGCTGCTCGCCGCCGGAGAGCTTGCCGACGCGGCGCCCGACCAGGTCGGCGAGGTCGGCCTGGGCCACGACCTGCTTGAGGGGGAGGGGGCGGGCGTGCATGCCTCGGAAGACGCGCAGGGTCTGGCCCACCGTGTAGTCCGGCAGCAGGGCGCCGGTCTGGTGGACGACGCCCACCAGCGACCGGCGGATCGCCTCGCGCGGCGCCATGCCGAACAGGCGCGCGGTCCCGGCGGTCCCGTCCGCGTCCCCTCCGGCGGGATCGGGGCGCTGGAGGCCCAGCGCGATGTCGATGAGGGTCGTCTTGCCGGCGCCGTTCTGGCCCAGGAGGGCGAGGATCTGTCCGGCCGGGATGGACAGAGTGATGTCGTCGAGGGCACGGGTCGAGCCGAAGGTCTTCGTCACGTGGAGGATCTCCAGGGCGGGGAGCGCGTTCATGGCTCCATCGTCAGGCACCGGGGTCCGCGCCGGAAGGGCCGGGTGTCGCGGGCGTCTCCATGACATCCGTCATGGTCGCGGCCGGGCTGAACGCCAGGACCACGCACGCCGCCAGCGCCGCCAGGCAGGCGATCCCGGCGGCGGGGCCCCAGCCGGGGCGCGCGCGGTCGTCCAGCACAAGGACGCCGATCAGGCCGGGGACGGCGACCTCGATGACGGATCCGGCCGCTGCCACCATCCCGGCGGACCCCGATTCGAGCGCCCGCAGGTAGGCGAGGATCCCGACCGCCCCGCACACCGCGATCACGGCGGCCGCCGGCTGCCAGACGACGGACCACAGCGGCCCCGTCAGCCTCGCGGCCCGCACGCCGACCGCGGCGCCCGCGTACCCCAGGCCGCTGCACACGGCCATCGACCAGGCCGGCCCCCGCCGGTAGAGGGCGGCCGACACGACGGCCAGCGCCGCGGCCCCTGCGAGCAGGGCGGGCAGCAGGGCGTCGGAGCTGGCGGGGCGCTCGGGCCCCGAAGCGCCGGCCAGCACCGCCAGGCACGCCACGGTCACGCAGGCCGCGCCCACGTCGCGTGCCCGGCGCTCGGCGTGGAGCACCGCCGGGGCCGCCAGCACGACGACCACCACGGCCGCCGCGATGATCGTCTGGACGACGAACAACGGCAGGCGGGCCTGGGCGACCAGCGACAGCAGCGACGACGCCCCGTCCAGCGCCAGCCCGCCCAGCACCAGCGGGTGGAGGAAGGCCCGCAGGCCGCCCGCGGAGCGCCGCGCCCCCAGGCTCTGCAGCAGGGTCGCGGTGCCGAAGCCGGCGCTCGCGCCCACGGCGGCCAGGATCGCGGTGTTCACTGCGGGGAGTCCACGGCGGAGCGGCCGAGGAGGCGGCCGATGACGGGGAGCTCGGTGAGCCCCTCGGCGTCGGCGAGCGCCAGCGCCTGGCCGGCGACGTACTCGACGGCGTCGAGGACGACGTAGCGCGGCATCCACGAGGGGTCGAACTTGTCGTTGAAGCGGCTGAGGGAGCCCATCTGGGTGGCGCGCGAGAGGCTCTTGAGGATCGGGCGGATGGCGGTCTCGAGGGCGGAGCCGGGGCCGCCGGGCTCCAGCACGTCCCGCATGACGGCGAAGTTCAGCGTGAGCGAGTGCTCGCCTCGGGCGGCCACCTGCTGGATCGTCGCCGCGATCGTCGCGTCCATGAGGCCGTTGGGCAGGTCGTCGACGTCGAGTCGACGGCGCATGAGGTCCAGGGACCATCCGCGCAGGGCGCGCGCCGGGACCCATTGGCACACGGCGTCGATGCGGCCCTCCGGGCTGCGGGTCACGGACATCAGCAGGCCCCGGTCCTCGGGGTCGAAGAGGCGCGACAGCGTCATCGAGTAGCCGCGTTCCGTGTCGCCGCGGCGGGACTGTCCGATCATCTCGAGGATCTCGCGGCGCTCGTCCGGGGGGAGGTCCAGGGGGTCTGCGAGCGTCGTCGTCCACCCTCCGCGGGTCACGCGGTTGACCGCCTGGCGCAGCGCCTTGTGCGCGTGCCCCTCCAGGGTGAAGGTGCGGCAGTCGACGACGGCCTCGTCCCCCAGGTACACGGTGCGCAGACCGGTGGACTCGTACACCGGCAGCCAGTCCCGTGAGGCGCCGACGACGCAGAGGGAGGTGCCCAGGTCGCGGGCATAGGCCGTCATCTCCGCCCACACGGCCTCGCGCTCCCCCTCCGGGCCGATGGGGTCGGGGGAGACCAGGCAGACGCCTCCGCGCGCCGAGTAGGCGACCACGGAGGACCCGCTGAAGAACCAGTCCTTGTCGTCTCGCAGCGCGAACCAGTCCAGGCTCCCGGCGCCGTGGCGCTCCACGATGTCCCGGGCGCGTTCGCGCCGGGCCCGGCGCTCCGAGCGCGACAGGTGCGGCGGGCGGGTCGGCGAGAACAGAGACCAGGCGACGGCCGGCAGGAAGACGACGAGCAGCACGATGTCGGCCTGGTGGAGGACGTGGTGCCAGGCGGTGTCGCGCACGAGGGCGATGAGGCCCAGCCCTCCGATCAGGACGGCGACCGCGATCAGGCCCTCGACCAGGCGCCGCCGCGGAGCCAGGGTGAGGCGCACCGGGAAGGCGTCGCGCCTCAGGACCAGCCAGACGGCGACGCCGCAGGTCAGCACGCCGACGAGGGGCTCCGATCCGTGCACGATGTGCAGGATCACGCTGAGGGTCAGCGCCGCGGAGGACAGCAGCCATGCGGTGTGATGGCCGCGGCGCAGGCCGCGCGCAAGGATGACGAGGACGGTGGCCATGATCAGCAGCCCGGACCGGGCGGTGCGCGACGTGATCGCGGGGAAGAGGTCGATGGCGATCCACCGCATGCGCGGATGGGTGGCGGCGACGACGGTGAGGATGGCCACCAGGAGCATGAGGCGCGAGGCCAGCGACTGGGTCGCGCCGCGCCGGCGCTGGGTGTCCAGTGGCGAGGTCGCACGTCGGGGGGGAAGAATCGCGCCGGAAGGCATACTGTGCATTCTTGCACCGCCCGCGCGGGCCGGCACCGGAGAGGATCCCCGGACGCGGAGCGCCGGGGGGAGGACGCGGAGGTGGAGATGGGCGTCGCGGGAGGGCCGTCCGCCGCGGACTCGGATGTCACGTTGCCGCGCGACGTCGCCCGGGCGCTCGGCGGGGGCGGCGGCTGGATCAGCTCGTGGTGGACGGTCGCCGCGGTGCTCGGCGTCGTCGCCGGGGCCGTCGTGTGGGCGGCGCTGCGCCGCCGACGGGGGCGGCGCGCGTGGCCGGGCGCCGTGGTCGCCGTGCCCGCCGTGATCCTGGCGGCCGCCATCGGGGCGAACGCCTACGTCGGGTACATCCCGACGACGGACGCGCTGAGGGTGACACTGTCCTCGTGGGGCATCGGATCCCCGCCGACGACGGCCGCGGCGGTCCCGGGGGCCGCGCAGTCGGGGGCGGGAGGCGAGGGCGTGGGCGCGGTCTCCTCGGTGAGCGTACCGGCGCCCGCGTCCCTGAAGATGCCTTCCGACGCGCTGACCTGGGTGTACACGCCCCCGGGGTACGACCCCGCGGGTTCGGTCCGCTACCCGGTCGTTTACCTCGTCCACGGGGAGCCCGGTCAGGCCGGGGACTGGATCGCGGCCGGGGACGCCGGGCACACGATGGACGTCCTCATCGATCAGGCGGCGGCCCAACCCATGATCGTCGTGTCCGTGGACGTCAACGGGACGGGACCCTCGGCCGGCGACACGGAATGCCTGGACTCGACGACGGGCGGCTCCCAGGTGGAGACCTACCTCAACACGGTCGTGGTCCCCTGGGTGGACGCGCACTATGCGACCGTCGCCGACGCCTCCCACCGGGCCGTCGGCGGATTCTCCTCGGGAGGTTTCTGCGCCCTCGACCAGGGACTTCGCCACCCGGACACGTTCGGCACGATCCTGTCGATCGCGGGCTACACGGAGCCCGGGGGCGGGGGGAACGCGATGCTGGCGACCGCCGATCAACGTGCCGCCCACGACGTGGCCGGGTACGTCTCGGGGCTGGACGGCATCGGCCGCCACGTCTTCCTCTCCACCGGTGGGGACGAGGGCGATCAGGGCGTCCTGGCCACCCGGGACCTCGCGGATCCTCTGCGCGCCGACGGCTTCGACGTCGCGACCCAGATCCTGCCCCACTACGGCCACACCTGGGTCTACGCCCGTGCGGCGCTCCCCTACGGCATCGTGTTCTTCTCCCAGTCCCTCACGGCCTCCGCCTCGTCCTCCGGGTGAGAGGCTGGGGGCGCCTCACGCCGGCTCCGAGCGCGGGAGCGGGTGCTCGCACCGCGTCTCTCCGGCGGCGAGGAGGGTGAGGCGGAACCCGATCCCCCTCACCGAGAGGATCCTCAGCTCCGTCGTGACGACGAGGACGCGGCGGCGCAGCCGCTTGACGGCGGAGAGGACCATGTCCGCGTCGCCGAGGAAGGGCATCTTCCACACGGTCGCCGTGATCTCCTGGAAGGTCCAGACGCGTCCGGTGTCGCTGGCGAGGAGGGACAGCAGGTCGAACTCGCGGGGGGAGACGTCGATGGTCGCGCCGTCCCAGGTGATCCGACGCAGCATCCGGTCGATGGTGAGCGGCCCCCGCCGCGTCGTCGAGGGGGGCGAGTCCTCGTTGTCGAGCAGGGGCCGCAGGGCCATCGCATCCTGGGCGGCGATGATGACGGCCTTCCCGCCCACGGCGCGGGTGACGGCGGCGATCTCGTCCGGCGAGGTTCCCACGCAGATCACATACGGCGTCTCACGATCGGGTCCGGTCACGGTCACTCCCTGTCACGCGTTCCGCGGCTCGGGCGTCCGTCGCGGGGACGGGAGCCCGGACCAGGGTTGGTCGGTGTGCTTCCGGTCGTCGACGTCCCCGATCCTGTCAACGATTTCCGAGTATTATCCCATCAAACATGCAGACAACAATATTGTGTGATCAGTCACAAAATGCTGGCCGGCTGAGCCGATTGAGCGGCCGAGCCGGCAGAGACGGCCGGGCCGCCGGAGGGACGCCCCCGGCGGCCCGGCCGTCGCCGTGATCGGGCTACAAGGCCTTCAGCGCGAAGTTGTACACCGTGGTCTGCCCGTTGACGATCTGCGCCTTCCGGGTCTGCGGCACGTATCCGTCAGCCGCCACGATGACCGTGAGCGGCGCGTTCGACTTCTGCATCCAGTAGGCGTAGGAGCCATCGGCATCCGTGCGCAGCGTGACGTCGTAGGACGTGCCGTCCAGGTGGACGACCGCTCCCTCGATCGGCTGGCCGTCGCCGGTCACCACGCCGGTGATCTTGCCCCAGCCGGCGGGCCGTTTCACCGTCATGGACGCGGTGACCGTGGGCTCGGCGTAGGGCGTGCCGTCCCCGAACCCGATCGTCGCCGTATAGGTGCCGGGCTGGTCCACGCCGGCGGTGAGGGTGGCCGCGACGTTCACCGACTTGCCGGGCTTGAGGGAGAACGTCGGCGGCTGGAGGTCCAGCCACGTCACGCCCTGGCCGCCGCCCGTCCGCCCGACGACGTTCATGACGACATGCATGTCCTCGAAGCCCACTGCGGAGGTCGGCTGCGGGTCGCTGATCCCGCAGGTGTCCGAGGCCAGGTACGAGGGCGCCGTCTCCGGTGCGCTGTTCGAGCCGATGTAGAACGAGCCGCCGATCTGGTTGGCGACCTCCACGACCAGCGTCGCGCCGGCGGGCACCGATCCCGTGACCGGAACGTTGACCATGGTGCCCTCCTGCGGCGCCAGGTTCGTCGTGGCCGTTCCGATGAGCTCCATGTTGGAATAGGCGAGCGCGCCGTCCAGCGTGTACAGGTTCACGACGACGTCCTGAGCCTGCTTGTTGGTCTCCACGCCGAACTGGACCGCCGTGACGTCGAGCCCTTCGTCGATGTCGAAGTCCGACAGGGTGAAGGTGCGCAGGATCTGGGTGGGACCGCCGTTGCACGAGGCCGAGTTCAGCGGCGTGATCGCCTGCGACGAGGAGTGCGTGAGCACCGTCTCGCCGGTGGGCACCGCCGGGGCGTCCGGGATGGCGGAGGGCTGGCGGGTGGCGAGCTTCGAGCCGTCGGCGGCGGTGGCCAGCCGGGCCGCTCCGTTCGAGGCGGCAGCCTGTTTGGCGCCCGTCGGGGAGGGGACGCTCGCCTCGCCCACGACGTGGCGGATGACCTCGGAGGCGGCGCCCCCGCCGAGCAGGGTGAAGCCCTCGCCGCCCGCCGAGAGGGCGACGTCCACCGGAGCGGAGCCCGTGTTCGTCACCTTGACCTTGCGCGTCGCGGAGTTGCCGATGGCCAGGTTCGCCGCGATGCCGGTGGTGGAGACCTCGAGGCGGCCCGCCTTGAGGGAGGCGTTCCTCGTCGCGGTCCCGTCCTCCTTCTTCAGGGTGACGCTGCCGCTGGCGCCCTGGTAGCCGCCGGCTGCGATCGTGTAGTCGTAGGCGCCCAGCAGGAGCGTCTTCGAGTACGACCCGTCGGCGCCCGTCGTGGCGGACACCTCGGTTCCATCCTGTGCTGTCAGGGTGATGGCGGCGCCCTCGATCGCGTCTCCGGTGTTGTGGTCGGTGACGCGGCCCTTCACCGTCGCCGTCGCGGGGGCGTCGAAGGCGACGGTCAGGCCCTCGTGGGCGAAGGCCGCCATGTTGGCGTACTGGTACGCGACGGTGCCGTCGGCGTTCTCCAGTCCCGCGGTGGCCGAGGAGCCGCGGGCCGTGTCGGTGTCCGTCGCCGCGCCGTAGCCGAGGATGACGGTGCCGTCCTCGAGGAGCGTCGCCGAGAAGCTCAGACGATCGCTGCTCGGCGTGTACTTACGGACGTTGCGCCACTCGATGGTGAAGGCGTCGCGGCCGCCGACGGTCGAGGCGCCGGTGAGGACCTGCGACTGGGCGTCGACGTAGAGGTCGTCCCAGAACGCGTAGATCGCGCCGTTCGGGGCGGCCGAACTGGGGATCGCCCCGTTGGAGATGGAGGTCGAGGCCCCGAGGAAGTTGAGGAACCCGTTGCTCGACACCCACGCCTTCTCGTAGCGCTCCCCGTACAGCGGGAACGCGAAGGGCAGGTCGACGGCCAGCGACGTGTCATCGCCGGTCAGGGAGGTCGGCGTGTCGCCCTGCAGATAGGCGGCCTCGGACACCGCGCACGTGTAGCCGTAGGCGTCCGCCCGGGGGTCGAGGGCGAGCGCCACAGTCGTGTCCCCGTCCACCTCCACGGCCTGCTCGGCCGTGCCGTAGCAGGTGCCCGCCGAGGCCGTGAGGGTGTACGAGCCGGCGGGGACGGAGGGGAACAGGAACGTCCCGTCCTCCCCGGTGACCACGGGATCGATCTGGGGGGCGATCGAGACGGTTGCTCCCGCCACGGGGGCGCCGCCTCCGGTGACGGTGCCGCTCACGGCGTGGGAGGCGGCGGCGTCGAGGGCGAAGTCGAGGGTCGTGGTCTCCTCCGCGGCGATCGTCGCGGTCTGCGAGGCCGTGACGTAGCCGTAGGCGGAGGCCGTCACCGTGAACTCGCCCTCGGTGAGCTGGGCGCTGTAGACTCCGTCCGCGCCGGCGGTCAGCGTGCGGGTCGTGTCGCCGTCCGTCGCGGTGAGCGTGGCGCCGCCGATCGGCGTGCCGGCGGCGTCGGCGACGGTTCCGCTGAGGGTGCCGACGCCTTCGCTGGGAGCGGCGTCGAGCAGCGCCATGACGTCGAGCTTGCCCTCGCCGAAGACGTTGTTGTTGGCGGCCGTGCCCCCGCAGGAGGTGTCGTCGGTGTCGCGGGCCGTGCTGTTGAGCAGGTCCCGCGTCCCCTGGATGTCGCCGATGAGCGAGGGCGCGTAGCTCCACAGCAGCGCCACGGCGCCCGCGACGTGCGGGGCGGCCATCGAGGTGCCGGAGAGGAGACCGTAGTCGCTTCCCACGATGGAGGAGCGGATCGAGGTGCCGGGGGCCGCGATGTTCGGCTTGGTCAGGCCGTCCTCGCCCGAGCCGCGTGAGGAGCGGCTGTTGATCTGCCCGGTGGACTGGTAGTTGCCCACCGAGTAGTTCGCGGTGTTCGCGCCCGGGGACGAGGTCGTCTGGCAGGAGGGGCCCGAGTTGCCCGCGGACCACACGCCGAAGATGCCGGAGGCCTCCCAGGCGTCGGTGATGTCGGCGTACCAGTCGTCGATGGTCCCGGCGGCGCTGTATCCCCAGGAGTTGTTGACGATGTCCGGGCGCTTCGAGACGTCGGGGTTGCCGCCGCTCAGATCCGTCGGGGCCGCGATCCACTCCCCGGCGCGCAGGAGGTCGGCGTCGGCGCAGGTGTCGCAGCCGTTCGTCTCGATCCACTTCGCGCCGGGGGCCATGCCGATCTGGTTCTCCCCGCCGTCGGAGCCGACCATCGTGCCCATCGTGTGGGTGCCGTGGCTCAAGTTGCCGGCGGTGTCGCAGGGCGCGCCGCTGCAGCGTCCCGAGACGTCGAACCAGTTGTAGTCGTTGGTGAAGGTCCCGTCGCCGTTGTTGCCGCGGTACTGGTTGACCAGCGCGGGATGGTCGTACTGGACGCCTGTGTCGACGCTCGCCACCGTGATGTCGGCGCCGGTCACGCCCATGGCCCAGGCCTCGGGGGCTCCCGTCTCCGCGATGCCCCACTCGACGGTGTCCGGGCTGGCGGTGGCCGTCTTCGAGTCGAAGGGATCGGGCTTGTCGGCCGTGGTGGTCTCGTGGATCTCCTTGACCTCGGGATCGGCGGCCAGCTGTGTGGCCAGGGTCAGGTCGCCTCCCTTGACGAGGATGCGGTTGGAGATCCAGAAGCTCTCGTAGTCCGCGCCGGCCTTCTTCAGGGAGTCGATCGCGTCGGCCTGGGAGTCCTGGGCCGTGGCCTTCAACCGGTCGACGACATACTGGCCGCGTTCGGTCCGGTCCGCGATGCCGGTGGCCGGGGAGAGGTCCGCCCGGTCCGCCATCTTGACCCAGAAGTCGGCGGCCTGGTCGGCGGTGAGCTCGGAGCGGACGGCGTCCGTGAGCTTGTCGGGCGCATCGTCCGGGGTGGTCGCGGGTGCGACCCGTGTGATGGCGGCCTCCGGCGGGGTCTGGGCGTTCGCCGGCCCCACCCCCGCCGCTGTCGTCGCGAGGAGCGCGACGCCGACCGAGATGGTCAGCAGTCGCCTCCCCGCCCTGTCGCGCGGTACGTGCACGGTTCCTCCTGGTGAAGTGGCCCCGGGCCCTGCCGGGGCATGACGCACCCCTATCGGTGCCTGTCTTCCACTTCACTCATGAAGACGCCGGCGAACAAGGTCAAAAAAAGGTCAATTCCAGGGAGGGAAGAGGTCAGAACGAGGCCGGCGCTCACACGTCCGCGCAGGTCGTCGCCGTTTCGCCCTCATCCCTCTTCGGCAGCCGCCACAACCTGGTCGTACTCCTCGGCGGTGAGCAGCGTGTCCGGAAGCGTCCCGCCCGGCACCTCGACGGTGAACAGCCACGCCTCGTAGGGGCCGTCGTTGATGAGCTCGGGCGCGTCGACCACGGCCTGGTTGACCTCGACGACGGTGCCCGTCACCGGCGAGTACAGGTCCGCCACCGACTTCACGGATTCGACCTCGCCGCAGGTCTGGCCGCCGGCGACCGGCGTGCCCGGCCGGGGCAGGTCGACGTAGACGATGTCCTTGAGCTGGTCGACGGCCACGTGCGTGATGCCGACGCGCGCGGGCGAGGCGCCGTCGACCCACTCGTGCTCGGGGGTGTAGCGCAGGTCCTGGGGGGTGTCGCTCATGGCGGGTCCTTTCGTGGGGGGTGCTCGGGGACGAGGCCGGCGCCGGCCCTCACCGCCGCTCGCGCCGGAGGAACGGGAGGGGGACGATGTCTGCGGGCTGGCCCCGGCCGCGGACGTCGACGGACAGGGCGGTGCCGGGCGCGGCGACGGCGGCGTCGACCAGGGCCATCGCGATCGCGTGACCGAGGGTCGGGCTGAAGATCCCGGACGTCACCGTGCCGATGACGCGGGTGCCCGGATCGTCGGGCGAGGCGGGCCGCAGCACCGCGAACCCCTCGCGAAGGGGGCGGCGCGTGTCGGCGGAGAGGCCCACCAGGACGGGACTCGGCCCGGTCCCCGCCTCCTGCTCCCGGGCGGCGCGCTCCAGGGCGGCGCGCCCCGGGAAGTCCTGCGGCTTGCCCAGGGCGACCACGTGGCCCAACCCGACTTGGTACGGCGTGGTCTCCGGCGTCAGCTCATGGCCGCACAGGGGCATGCCGGCCTCCAGTCTCAGCGAGTCGCGGGCCGCCAGTCCGGCCGGCACCAACCCGGCCGGCCCTCCCGCCTTCATCAGCAGGTCCCAGACGCCGCCGGCCGCCTCCCAGGGGAGGAACAGCTCGAACCCGTCCTCCCCGGTGTATCCGGTGCGCGCACAGATGGCGGGCGTTCCGCCCAGGACCACCGGGACCTCGGCGTAGTAGCGGACGTCGCGCACGGGGGCCGCGGACTGCCTGTCCGCCTCCAACGCCCGGATCAGGATGTCCTGGGCGGCGGGGCCCTGCACGGCGATGAGCGCCGTCGCGGCCGTCCGGTCCTCCACCGTCGCGTCCAGGCCGCGTGCGCCCTCGTCCATGGCGGCGACCACCACGGCGACGTTCGCGGCGTTGGGGACGACCAGGAACTCCGAGTCCCCCAGGCGGTAGACGATGAGATCGTCGAGGATCCCGCCGGCGTGGTCGCACAGCATCGTGTACTTGGCGCGGCCGATGCGCAGGCGGGAGATGTCGCCGACGAAGGTCCGGTTGAGGGCTTCGAGGGCGTCGGGGCCGGACACCCCGACCTCGCCCATGTGGGACAGGTCGAACAACCCGGCCCGGCTCCGCACGGCGTGGTGCTCGGCCAGCGCGGAGGAGTACTGGAGCGGCATCTCCCATCCGGCGAAGCCGGTGAAGGACGCGCCCAGCTGCCCATGCCGGCTGTGCAGGGGTGAACGCAGCATGTCAGTCCGCCTCCCCGGACGGGCGTCCCGCCGACGAGGGCGGCGCCAGCGTGGCCACGAGGTGCCGGTCCCCCCAGGCGCCGTCGATGCGGCCGACCGGCGGCACGTACTTGTCGGCGGACATGCCCGGCAGGGGGAAGGCCGCCTGCGCGCGGGTGTAGGGCCGGTCCCAGCGGTCCGCCATGAGGACGGCCGCCGTGTGCGGCGCCTGCCGCAGGACGGACTCTCCGGCCGGCACGCGCCCGTCGATGACGTCCTGGATCTCGGCCCGGATGGCGCGCATGGCGGCGACGAACCGGTCGAGTTCGCCGAGGTCCTCGGACTCGGTGGGTTCGACCATCAGGGTCCCGGCGACGGGGAAGGCGAGCGTGGGGGCGTGGAAGCCGTAGTCGATGAGGCGCTTGGCGACGTCCTCGGCGGTGATGCCGGACTCACGGGTGAGGGGGCGTAGGTCGAGGATGCACTCGTGCGCGACGAGCCCCCCGGCTCCGGTGTAGAGCACCGGGAAGTCCCCGGCCAGCGAGCGCGCGATGTGGTTGGCGGCCAGGACGGCTCCCCGGGTGGCGCGCGCCAGGCCGTCGGCCCCCATCAGGCGGATGTACGCCCACGAGATCGGCAGGACGCCGGCGGAGCCGAAGGTGGCGGCCGCGACCGGCGCTCCGGCCCGCGCATCGTCTGGACCCGGACCGGGCCGCGCCCCCGCACCGGACGCCCAGGTCGCGGGCGCTTGCGGGCCGGGCAGGAATGGCGCGAGATGCGCGGACGCGGCGACGGGGCCGACGCCGGGCCCTCCGCCGCCGTGGGGGATGCAGAAGGTCTTGTGCAGGTTGAGGTGGCTGACGTCACCTCCGAAGCGTCCGGGCCGGGCCGCTCCGATGAGCGCGTTGAGGTTGGCTCCGTCGATGTAGACCTGCCCCCCCGCGGCGTGGACCAGGTCGCAGACCTCGTGGATCTGCGGCTCGTAGACGCCGTGGGTGGAGGGGTAGGTCACCATGATCGCCGCGACGCGGCCCGCATGGGCCTCGAGCTTCGAGCGCAGGTCCCCCAGGTCGATGGCGCCGTCGGCCGCGGTGGCGACGGCCACGACCTCCAGGCCCGCGAGCGTCGCCGAGGCGGCGTTCGTGCCGTGGGCGCTCGCGGGGATCAGGCAGACGCGGCGCTCGGGGTGGCCCTGGGAGAGGTGGAACAGGCGGATCGCCTGCAGGCCGGTGTACTCGCCGGTTGATCCCGAGTTCGGCTGGAGGCTGACGGCGTCGTAGCCGGAGATCTCCGCGAGCCATCGTTCGAGGTCGCGGGTGAGGCGTCGCCATCCCCGCGTCTGGTCCGGCGGAGCGAAGGGGTGGATTCCGGCGAATCCCGGCCAGCTGATCGCCTCCATCTCGGCAGCGGCGTTGAGCTTGAGCGTGCACGAGCCCAGCGGGATCATCGTGCGGTCGAGCGCCAGGTCGCGGTCCGCCAGACGCCGGAGGTAGCGCATGAGCGAGGTCTCCGAGCGGTGCTCGTGGAACACCGGGTGCGTGAGGTACGCCGAGGTGCGTCGCAGGGCGTCTGGGATCCCGTCGAGGGCGTCCCCCTCCTCCGGGGGGAGCGGGCCGCTCCCGCTGCGCGGGCGGTCCGGCTCCGCTCCGGCGTCCGCTCCGAACGCCCGCAGGACGACGTCGATGTCGTCCCCGGTGGTCGTCTCGTCGGCGGAGACGGACACGGTCCTCGCGTCGACGCGCCGGATGTTGACGCCGCCGCGGGCAGCGGCCCCGACGACGGAGTCGGCGGCGGCCTCGTCGGGCAGGGCGACGCGGACGGTGTCGAAGAAGGCGTCGTGGGCGGGGGCGATCCCGGCGGAGGCGAGTCGGCCGGCCAGCCGGCGGGCGTGGGCGTGCGCGCGTCCGGCGATGGCGCGCAGGCCATCCGGCCCGTGGTGGACGGCGAAGAGCGCCGCGACGATGGCCAGCAGAGCCTGGGCCGTGCAGATGTTCGAGGTCGCCCGCTCGCGGCGGATGTGCTGCTCGCGGGTCTGCAGGGCCAGGCGGTAGGCGGGCGCCCCGGCGTCGTCGTGGCTGAGTCCCACCAGGCGCCCCGGCAGCTGCCGGGTGAGCGCGTCGGTCACCGCCATATAGGCGGCGTGGGGACCGCCGAAGAACAGGGGCACGCCGAAGCGCTGGGTGGAGCCCACCGCGATGTCGGCGCCCTGGTCTCCCGGCGGGGAGAGGAGGGTGAGGGAGAGGATGTCCGCGATGACGGTGGCCAATGCTCCGCGCTCGTGGGCCCGGGCGATGAGCGGCCGCCAGTCGGTGAGCCGCCCGGAGTCGCCCGGCTGCTGGACGATGACTCCGGCCAGGGGGCGGTTCGCGGCGGGGGAGGGCTCGTCGGCCAGGGCGGCGTCGAGCCCGGCGGACAGATCGGCCTCCACCAGGGTGACGCCCGCGGCACGCGCCCGTCCGCGCAGGACGGCCAGCGTCTGGGGGTAGACGTCGGTGTCGACCAGGACGACGGGGTCGGCGCCGCCGCGCGAGGCCCGCGCCGCCGCCCGCCTCATGAGGAGCATCGCCTCGGCGGCGGCCGAGGACTCGTCCAGCAGGGAGGCGTTGGCGACCGGGAGCCCCGTGAGGTCGGCGACCATCGTCTGGAAGACCATGAGGACCTCCAGACGGCCCTGCGAGATCTCGGGTTGGTAGGGCGTGTAAGCGGTGTACCACGCGGGGTTCTCGAGGACGTTCCTGCGGATGACGGCCGGCGTGACGGTGTCGAAGAAGCCCTGTCCGATCATCTGGCGCATCGGCGTGTTCTGCGCGGCGAGGTCCCGCAGCTCCGCCAGGACCCGCTGTTCGGAGGCCGGTTCCGGGATTGACGAGGGCGGCTCCCCGGCTCGCGCTCCGGCCGGCTCCTCGCGGATCGACGCCGGGACGGCGGCGTCCATCAGCGCCTCCAAGGAGTCCACGCCGATGCGCGTCAGCGCGCGGGCCAGATCCGCCTCCGAGGTGATGCCGACATGACGAGGGACAAAGCCTGCGTGCTCCATCCATCTCCTCCTGGTCACGGTGGGTCTGGCGCCGGTGAAGCATGGTCGGAGGCCGTTGATGTGGCCTCCGCCACCACTCTACGTCCCTCCGGGAGATTCTTGGGACGTTCGTCCGTCGTCCCGGGCCTTTCGGCGCCGATCGTTCCGGTTCTCCCAGCCGAACCGTGTCTTTCCTGCCGGACCGTGGAATTCTCACCGATATGAAGCGATAGATCGCTTCGGTTCGATGCGACGGCCACGGTTCGGCGCGTGATCCGCGTGGCGCCCTCGCCCCCGGCGGGCCCGCGCGAGCGATCCTCCCCCATCCCCATCCCCATCCGCTCCTCCGGCACCGCCCCGGCTGTTCCCGGTCTCCGAGATCGTCCACAGGGGGGCGGGCCCATTTCACCGCCGTCCACAATCGGCGCTCGGGCCTCTGGCCCGCGCGCCCGCAGTCCGTGAGGCTCGCGCCATGAGGACCACGACCAGCGAGATCATCACCGTCGACTCGGGCAGCAGGAACAGGGTCGTCCGTTCCCCCGACCATGTCCGGATCAAGAGGGGCAGATTCCTGCGGCTGAGCCCCGAGGACGTGACGTCCAAGCCCTGGGAGTCCCGGCGGCGCGTTGCGGAGGCGAGGATCCTGGCCGTGGCGCAGACCTGCGCGCAGCCGCTCGTCTTCACGCTGTATTCGGCCCTGGCGTTGTGGGGGATCGAAGGGTGGGTCGACAACCCGGATGTGACCTTCCGCTGCGAGAAACGATATGCGGGCTCCCGGCTCCCCAGGGTCCGCGTCGGCCGGGCGGATGTGGCCGGCGTGCTCGTCCGCCAGACTTGGATGGCGCGCTGGACGGGCCGGCGCTTCCGGCGCGGCGACCTCTGGTTCGATTCCCTGGAGGACACCGCTCTGCTCTTCGCGTGCACCCGCCATCCGCTGGAGGCGTTCGTCGCGGTGTGCGGAATCCTCCGGAGGCTCACGGGCCTCGACAGATGGGCGCTGCGGACCTCGCCGGACGCCGACGGCCCCATCCGTGAGCGGCTCCTGGCCGTGCTAGACGGCAGGCCGGGAACGCGGGGCATCCGGACGGCGCGGCGGATCCTGAGGTTTGCCAGCGCCCAATGCGAAAGCGTGGGGGAACGCGCCTTCCTGTGGGTCCTCCTGTCGGTCTGTCCGGAGATGCCGCAACTCCAGCACGAGGTCGTCGTCAACGGCACCCGCCGCTTCATCGACTTCGCTTTCCCGGCGCTGAGGATCGCCCTGGAATTCGACGGGATGGGTAAACTCGGGGACACCGAAGCAGAGATCGTGAGGAACCGTCGCCGCATGTTCTCCCGGGACCAGGACCTGGTCCGGGCCGGGTGGAAGGTCTTCCATTTCACCTGGGATGATTTCGCGGACTTCGAGGTGCTGCGTGCCCGCCTCGTCGAGTTGCTCGGGTGGGGCGGGGTCGTCGTCGATCCTCAGCGTCGCGGTCTTTGGCGGCCTGTGCCTCCAGCTGTCGGCGCGCGCGGCCGGAGAGCGTGAACGGGCATGCGACCTGCGTTGCCGCACCGAACCGTGGCCTCCGCACCGAACCGAAGCCGTCTGGCGTTTCACTTCGGTGGGACGTCCACGGTTCGGCGCGGAGGGGCCCTCAGAGGTTCAGTTGGATCGCCCGTCCGGGGACGGCGTCGATGAGCTCGCGCGTGTAGTCCTGGACGGGGTGGTCGAAGAGCCGGTCGCTGGGCGCGGCCTCGACCAGCCTGCCGTGCTCCATGACCACCACGTCGTCGGCGATCTGGCGGACGACCGCCAGATCGTGCGTGATGAACAGGTAGGACAGCTTGAACTGGGCCTGGAGGTCATTGAGCAGGTAGAGGATCTGGTTCTGGACCAGCACGTCCAGAGCCGAGACGGCCTCGTCCAGGACGATGACCTCGGGATTGAGGGCCAGGGCGCGGGCCACGGCGACGCGCTGGCGCTGCCCGCCGGAGAGCTCGTTGGGGTAGCGCCGCATGGTCGAGCGCGGCAGCGCGACGAGGTCCAGGAGCTCCTCGACGCGCGACTGGCGCTCCTTCTTCGACCCGATGCCGTGGACGCGCAGAGGCTCCTCGATGACGCGGTAGATCGAGTACTGCGGGTCCAAGGACCCGTACGGGTTCTGGAAGACGACCTGGAGCTTGCGGCGCAGGGCGAAGAGCTGCTTCTCCGTGTAGGCCGTCGTGTCCTCGCCGTCGTAGAAGACCCTGCCCGACGTGGGCTCCAGGAGGTGGAGCACCATGTTGGCCACGGTCGACTTGCCGGAGCCGGACTCGCCGACCAGGGCGAGCGTGGTGCCCTGGCGCAGCGCGAAGGAGACGTCGTCGACGGCGAGCAGCGTCTTGGCCTCGCCCTTCGTGCCCCGGACGTCGAACTCCTTGGTGAGGTGCTCGACGCGGAGGATCTCCTTCGTCGAGGTCGAGCCCAGCCCGGAGCCCGTGAGCTCCTCGTCGGTGACCTGGATGCCGTGGGCGTGGGCGGACTCGATGCGGGCGGAGGCCAGCGACGGGGCCGCCGAGACGAGGCGCTTCGTGTAGGGGTGCTGGGGATGCTGGAGGATCTCCAGGGCGGGGCCGGACTCGACGATGCGGCCGCGGTGCATGACGACCAGCTGCTCCGCGCGCTCGGCGGCCAGCCCCAGGTCGTGGGTGATGAACAGGACGGCCGTGCCCAGCTCGGCGGTCATCGTCGCCAGGTGGTCGAGGATGCGCCGCTGGACGGTGACGTCCAGCGCCGAGGTCGGCTCGTCGGCGATGAGCAGCTTCGGATGGGCCGCCAGGCCGATGGCGATGAGGACGCGCTGGCGCATGCCGCCGGAGAACTCGTGCGGGTACTGCTTGACGCGGTTCTCGGCCTCGGGCAGACCGGCCTCCTCGAGCAGCGTGGCCACGCGCGCCCCCACCTCGGAGCGCGGCACCACGTTGTTCGCGGTGAGCGCCTCCTTGACCTGGGTGCCGATGCGCTGGACCGGATTGAGGTTCGTCATCGGGTCCTGCGGGACCAGGCCGATGCCGGATCCGCGCAGCTCCACCCATTGCTTGGTGGTCAGGTGCGTGATGTCGCGTCCGTCGAACTCGATGGTGCCGCCGGTGATGCGGCCGGTGCCGGGCAGCAGCCCGATGACGGCGGCGGCCGTCGTCGACTTGCCCGAGCCTGACTCGCCGACGATCGCGACCGTCTGCCCGGGGTAGACGGTGAGGTTCGCCCCGCGCACCGCGGGGACCATCCCGGTCGAGGACTGGAAGGCGACCTCCAGGTCGGTGATCCGCAGGAGCGGGTTCGCGTCGTCCGGGTGGTCGACCTCGTCCGAGGCGGAGGCGCCGCCCAGGACGGCGCGGGTGACCGCCTGCTCCACGTCGTGATCGGAAGCGGGAGGGGTGGTGGAATCGTGTGGATCAGTCACTGGTTGCGTGCCTTCGGATCAAGGGCTTCGCGGACGGCGTCGCCCATCATGATGAAGCTGAGGACGGTGAGCGCCAGCGCCAGGGCCGGGTAGAACAGGACCATGGGCTGGGATCGCAGCGACGCCTGCGCCTGCTGGATGTCCCCGCCCCAGCTGACGATCGTCGAGGGGAGCCCGATGCCCATGAAGGACAGGGTCGCCTCCGCGACGATGAAGGTGCCCAGCGCGACGGTGGCGTACACGATGATCGGGGCCATCGCATTCGGCAGGATGTGGCTGGCCAGGATCCGCCAGGTCGACGCGCCCGTCGCACGGGCCGCGGTGACGAATTCCTCGTTCTTCGCGCTCATCACGGCGCCGCGTGTGATGCGTGCGATCTGCGTCCATCCGAACGCGGAGAGCACCACCACGACCATGATGACGTTGCGGTGGTCCTTGAACATCTGCATGAACACGATGGCGGCCAGCAGCAGCGGCACCGCGAAGAAGATGTCCGTGATGCGGGAGAGCAGGGCGTCGAGCCAGCCGCCGAAGTAGCCCGCCAGCGACCCGATGATCCCGCCGATCAGGACGACGGCGATGGTCGAGAGCACGCCGACGGACACGGAGGCGCGGGCGCCGAAGATCACGCGGGAGTAGATGTCGCATCCCTGGCGGTCGAACCCGAAGGGGTGGCCGTCGGTCGGGCCCTTGAGCGAGTTCTGGAGCTCGCAGAAACGGGGGTCGACGGAGGTGAAGAGGTGGGGGAACAGGGCGACGAGGATCGCGACCACCATGATGACGGCGGAGACCCAGAAGAGCGGACGCTTGCGCAGGCCCTTCCAGGCCTCCCCCCACATCGAGGAGGGGGCGGACTCGTCGGCGACGGCGTCGACGGCGCCGAGGCCGGTCTCGTCTGTGTCGGAGACGAAATGGGCCTGCCCCTTGCGGGTGCGGGTGATGTTCGCGGAGGGGATGTACTCACTCATAGCGGATCCTCGGGTCGAGCCAGGCGTAGAGCAGGTCGACGACCAGGTTGGCGAAGATGTAGACCAGAACCAGGACGGTCGTGATGGAGACGACGGTGGCGGGCTCCCCCTTGAGGATCGCCAGCCACAGGGCGTTGCCGATGCCGGGGACGTTGAAGATGCCCTCGGTGACGATCGCGCCGCCCATGAGGGCTCCGAGGTCGCCTCCGAGGAAGGTGACGACGGGGATCAGCGAGTTGCGCAGCACGTGGTGCTGCATGACGGACCCGCCGGTCATGCCCTTGGCGCGGGCCGTGCGGACGAAGTCGGCGTTCACATGCTCCGAGATCGACTGGCGGGTGAGTCTGAGGACGTACGCCAGGGACTGGGCGCCCAGCACGAAGGCCGGTAACGTCAGGGACTTCAGCGAGACGTGGGCGCCGACCGTGGTGGGGAAGATCCCCCACTTGACGCCGAAGAGGAACTGCAGGACGAAGCCGATCACGAAGGTCGGCACCGAGATGACCACCAGGGAGACCACCAGGACGGTGGAGTCGAAGATCCCGCCGCGGCGGACACCGGCGACGACGCCGGCGGCGATGCCCAGGACGGCCTCGATGATGATGGCGTAGATGGCCAGGCGGATGGTGACCGGGAAGGCGCGGCCCATGACGGCGCTGACCGGCTGGCCGGAGAAGGTGGTGC
>JALCNR010000007.1 GCA_022649165.1 Actinomyces sp. | reverse complement strand
CACAAGGGATCGGTACGTCCCGTCGTCGAGGTCAAGGGGCTGCCCGCTCACGCCGCAACCCCCGAACGCGGTGTCAACGCGATCGAGTGGACGAGCGACCTTCTTCGACGCGCACGTGGCCTGCAGAGCCAGCTCCAGGACCGGGACGCGGGCAATCCTTACGGCACGGCCTCGCTGACTCCTGTGCTCATCGAGGGTGGCGAGGCCCCCAACGCCGTCCCCGAGTACTGCAGGGTCACGTTCGACCGCAGGCTCCTGCCCGGGGAGAGCGCCGAATCCGCCCTCGCCCAGCTCGAGGACATGCTGGAGGAGTTCAACCTCGCGGCCCGAGGAGCACACGCGAAGGTGGACCATCTCGCGCCCTCGACAGGAGGATCCTCGCTGACACCACCTGGGGACCGCATCGTCACCTCGGCTCAAGCTGCGCTTGCCGCCCACGGCCTCGACGATGATCTCGGATGCCTCCAGGTCAATTGCGATATGGCGTCCTTCGTCCGCAAGGGAATTCCCAGCGTCATTCTGGGTCCAGGGGCGCTGGAGGTCATGCATGCCATCGACGAGAAGATCTCTCTGGACGAACTCGCCACCGCGGTCGATGTCTACCGCAGCGTGATCCTCGGATACCTCACCTCTTCCGAGGCTTCCTGATGGTGCGTCTCGCAGTCGGCCAGGTCCCCCAACCCGGAGACGTCGAGAGCGCCGTCAGGAGCGTTGCCGAGCTCGCTTTGGAGGCCTCCTCCCAAAGGGCGGAGATCCTCCTTCTCCCTGAGTGTTTCCTCGGCGGGTACGGTCCACACCGGATCGTCTCGGATCCCGCGGCGGTCGTCGATGGTCTCCGCGACCCCCGCCTTGAGCCGCTGCGCGAGAGCGCGCAGCGCACCGACCTGCAGATCCTCGTCGGCGCGGCTCTGCGAGAGAAGACCGGGGTCTCGAACGCACTGCTGTGGGTGGGACGCGAGGGCATTGTGGATGTCGCCTATCGGAAAACCCACCTGTGGGCCACCGAAACCGAGTTCTTCACTCCGGGCACGTCCCTGGCCATCCGGGAGAGCGCAGGTGTGAGGATCGGACTAGGGATCTGCTACGACGCAGGTTTTCCCGAATTCACCCAGACCTACGCCGAAGCCGGGGTCGACGTCCTGGCATTCTCCTCAGCTTTCGCTGCGGGGGGAGAGGAACGGCGCTACTGGATCTACCACCCTGCCCGCGCCCTGGAGACATCGGCTTACGTCCTGGTCAGCAACGTGCTGGGCAGCTTCGACGGCCGTGAGTTCGTCGGAGGAAGCGGCGTGTGGGGACCTGACGGCCAGATCCTCACGAATCTCGGCACCGCCCCGGGGGTGGCAGTCGTGGACCTCGATCCGTCGAAGTGCCAGGACATGCGAGCCATGACCGGCTATGCCGTCACGAGAGCGAGCCTCTCGCCGCTCAGCCTCACGCGAATCAACAACGCACCAGTGAAAGGACAGTGAAGAACCATGACACCGGTCTTCCCGGAACAGGAGTTCCTCGGACGCACGACGAGGTTCCAGGAGGCGCTCGCGGCCTCGGGCATCGATCTGGCGATCGTGAGCACTCCGGAGAGCATCAACTATCTCACCGGTCACGGCTCACCGGGCTACTACACCTACCAATGCCTCCTCGTCCCCCAGTCGGGCGAGCCGACCCTGTTGACGCGTGAGACTGAGGTTATCAACGCCGAGGAATCCTCCTACCTCACGCATATCGTGGGCTATGCGGACACGGACGATCCCATTGCGACGACCGTGGACCTCGGGAGGTCCATCGTTTCGACCGTGGAGACGCTGGGTCTTGAGCAGCGGTCATGGTTCCTGGTTCCCTCCGACTACCTGCGCTTGGAGGAGTCGTTCTCGGCACGCAGGACTCTGCCCGTTGACGAACTCGTCAACGACCTCCGCCTCATCAAGTCCGATCTGGAGATCGCCAAAATCAGGCAGGCTGCGCGGATCACGAACGCAGGAATGCGAGCCGGCGCGTGTGCTGCCGTGCCCGGCGCCAGGGAGGCCGATGTCGCCGCAGCCGTCTTCTCGACGATGGTGAGCGAGGGATCCGGGTATTTCGGGATGGAACCCTTCGTGGCTTCGGGGCCGCGCGCAGGCAACATCCACGCCTCCTGGACCGGTCGGGTCATCCGGCCGGGGGAGGGAGTTCTTCTGGAGATGGCGGCATCATTCGACCGTTACCACGCCCCCCTCATGTACACGGTGTGGACGGGCGAGCTTGAAGCGCGGGCGGCACTCATGGCGCGAGCCTGCATTGCGGCTCGCGAGGCGGCGATCGCCTGCGTCAAGCCGGGGAGTACTCCCGAGGCAGCTGACGAGGCGTGCCGCCAGGTGATCGCCGACTTCGGCTTGTCAGACACCTATCGAAAGCGCACGGGTTACTCGGTTGGCATCGCTTTCGCCCCTGACTGGGGGGAGGGCCACATTCTCTCTCTCAAGAAGGGAGAGACCCGCGAGTTCAAGCCCGGCATGGTCGTCCACGTCGTCCCCACTCTGCGCCAGGGAGGGTATGCGGGTATGGGCTTCTCCGGTGCTGTCTTGGTGACCGAGGAGGGCCACGAGGTCCTTACCTCCTGTGACGTCGTCCAGCCCGGCGCCTGAGCAGATCTATCGCCCCGGGGTGCGAACACGCAGCACACATCACCACGAAGAAATGAGGAACAACCCATGCCCGATCTGACCGCGCCATCGGCCGTACGTCGTCTGGACATGCCCGAGACCGTCTCCTACGTCGGTGGCATGACCGTCAGAGGAGGGGAGCGGCAGCTCGAACGGGCGCACTCCGCCCATGGACTGCATCTCCTGGATGCCACCTACGCCGACACGCACGTCTTCCCGGCACCGCCGTATGCGCTTGAGGCCTTTGAGGAAGCGGCTTCGGGAGGGGGGATGACGTACACGCCCTACGTCGGGGACAAAGGCGTCATCGACCACGTCAGTGCCAATGTCAACGAAGCCTTCGGCATCCGCACGACCGGCGGGTCCAGTACCATCCTCACTCCGGGCACTCAGTCGGCCCTCTTCCTCGCCCTCAGCGCGCTCATTGAGCCCGGAGACACCGTCGTGCTCCCGGATCCAGACTATCTGTCGACTGAGAGGACGCTGCGCTACCTGGGCGCGGCCGTCGAGCGGGTGCCGCTCATTCAGCGCGCGGACGGCTACGCCGAGTTGGACGTGGAGACGTTCCGGAGCATCTGCGCCTCCTCGACGGTCAAGCTTGTGATCTTCTCCAATCCGAACAATCCGACAGGAGCCGTCTACGCCCCCGAGACCCTCGAGCTCATCGCCGAGGAGGCCCGCGCCAGGGACTTCTGGGTCCTCGCCGACCAGCTGTACTGCCGGCTCGTCTATGACAACTCTTACTACGGCCACATCAGTTGCTTCGACGGCATGGAGGAACGCACGATCACGACGCTCGGTCCTTCGAAGACCGAATCCCTGTCGGGGTACCGCCTTGGCGTGGGCGTCGCCCCCGTCGAGATCATCGAGAGGATGGAGGATATCCAGTCCATCGCGGCCCTGCGCGCGCCCGCCTATGCCCAGCACGTCCTGAGCCACTGGATCGCTGAGGACAAGGAATACGTCACGACAAGGATCTCGGAGTACGCCCACCTGAGGGACGTCACGGTGGAGTTCCTCAACGACTCGGGTGTCTTCGAGGTCATCGCCTCCCGGGGAACCTCCTACGTCTTCCCGAAGGTTCTCACCGACGGGTCAACCCAGCAAGTTGCGCTCGCCCTGAAGGAGAAGGCGGGTGTCGTGGTCAATCCCGGCTACCAGTTCGGCAAGCGCGGAGACGGGCACATCCGCCTATGCATCGCCCAGGACGAGAGCGTGTGGCTCGACAAACTCGAGCGCATGGCCCGCACCGTCAGGGAACTCTGACCGTGGTAGCCGGGGGGCGGCCGGATCTGATCGAGTCGCCCCCCTCGCCCACGGGGAGGCAGGTCCGATCCGCACGAGAGGAAGGCATGACATGACTGAACACGGTGTCGCGATCCACGGATTGGGAACCATCGGGACCGCGGTGGCCGCAGCCCTTCTGGATGGCGAGAAAGGCCTGAGACTGACGGCGGTCTCGACCCGTCACCCCGCGAAGGTCCGCCAGTGGCTCTCCGACCACGGGGCTCCCGCTGGTATCGTCGTCGGGACCCCCGATGATGCCGCCCGGACGGCGGACATCGTCGTGGAGGCCTCAGGATTGGCTGGCTTCGGACCCATCGCCCGGGCAGCGTCGGAGTGGAGGAGAATTTTCGTGCCTTCGACTGTCGGTGGGCTCCTGGAACACGGCGACCTGCTCAGAGACGCTGGGAGAGTCCTCATCCCCTCGGGCGCCATCGGAGGATTGGATCTCATCCGAGCGGCCCAGGCGAGTAGATCGATCCGGCGTCTCCACATCGAGACTAGGAAGCCGGCTGTTGCTCTGCCGAATAAAGGTCGTAAGGAACCGGCCGGTGCGGTGAGACTCTTCAGCGGCACGGTTCGCGAGGGGTACTCGCTATTCCCGGCAAATGTCAACGTGGCCGTGGCCTGCGCGCTGGCGGGTCCCGGTCCGGACAACACCACTCTGGAGGTCTGGCGCGACCCTACGATGCGGAGAAACACCCACGTCGTGAGTCTCGAGTCCGCGGAGGTCACGGCCCAGATCCGTGTGGAGAACACACCCTCGGAAAACCCCAGGACCGGACTTGTCGCATCCTCGAGCCTCCTGGCGCTCCTCCGCCAGTACGTGGGGGTCCGGCAGTTCCTCTGAGACGGGGCCCTGCCGCATCGGGAGGTGCAGTCCTCCTCTGAATCAAGCATTGGATACTGTATTTTCAGCTACGCTGTCAGCGATTCCCCTGAACGATACGGGGGGACACGAGGGGGACGCATGCAAGGAGTCGTCGCACCGCTGCTTCGCAAGCAGGACTGGGCCTACCAGGAGGTCCGCGAGATGATCTTCGACGGCCGTCTCCCAGTGGGGGAGACGATTGACCAGGAAGCCCTGGCCAGTGACTTGGGGATCAGCCGCGTACCTCTGCGCCAGGGGCTCGCGCGCCTCATCGCCGAAGGCCTTGTGGTCGACCATCCCCACAGACAGTGGTCCGTCGCGAAACTCGACCATGCCGAGATGGTCGATGTCTACCAAGGCCGCGCCGTGCTGGACGAGTTGCTTGTGAGCTCGGCCTGCGACCGGGCTACCGATGCCGACCTCCGCGAGTTGGCGGAGATACTCGACAGACAGCACGACATCCTCCAGAAGGGAAATGCGGCGGAGTACAGAGCGGTGGACCGCGAGTTCCACCTGCTCCTCCATCACCTCTCGGGCCTGCCGCGCACCGCGCAGGCAGAGGAGACGCTCTCTCTTCTCGCCGAGCGTTACATCCGGGCCTACCAGCAAGACGTCGCCCGCCGTCAGTGCTCCTTCGAGGAACACGTCGGAATCTGGGAGGCGATGAAGTCCGGGGACCGCCAGCTTTCCGGTCGCCGCGCCAAGGAACACATCACCGGCGGCATGAGGGAGCTGGAGGGGGACGTGGAGTCCTTCCAGGAGTGAACACCGCTCACTTGGGCGGGGCTCACGTGGATATGGGAGGAAGGGTGTTGACCGGGTGGAGCGGTGTCTCGCCGTACCGGCACACCGCCACTACCGCTTTCGCGCAGCTGCCCATGACTTCGCGCAGAGATGCGCTCGTCTGCGCCGCGATGTGGGGGGTCACAAGAACGCCGGACAACCGGCGGAGCCGGTGCTCGGGTGGTAGAGGCTCGACGACTGTGCAGTCGAGGACGGCTTCGGAGATGCTCCCCGTCTCAAGGGCGTCAGCCAGCGCGTCCTCGTCGAGGACTCCACCGCGCGCGGTGTTGACGACTGCGGCTCCGGGCTTCATCGCCCTCAGCACCGATGCGTCGATAAGACCCTTGGTCTGTGGAGTCAACGGCAGGTGCACAGAGAGCACGTCACACGATGCGCAGGCGTGCCGGAGTGGAAGGACTCCGGCGCCAAGGATCGCGCTCGTGCGCCGGAGGCGGTGTACTCGCGGGGTGTCCGTCTCCTCAGGGTACGCGAAGACCACGTTCCTGCAGCCCAGGAGGCGCAGTGATCTGGCGAGCCGTTGCCCGATCGACCCGGCCCCGAGGAGGGCGACAGTGGACTCCGCCAGTGTCTTCCCCATGGGGACGCGCCCGGGGAGAGCGTCCCTGGCAGAGCGGGGGACATGACGCAGAGCGAGGACGATATAGGCGAGAGCCAGTTCGGCGACCGAGTCGGCGTTCATCCCCGGCGTGTTCGTCACCCAGATCCCCCTATGCGTCGCCGCCTCGACATCGATGTAGTCGGTGCCGACACCGTGCGCGGCGATGACCTGTAGATTCGGCGCGGCATCCATCATCTCCGCGGTGATAGGTGTCCTTCGGCTGATGATCGCGCGCACCTGCGAAGCGATGTCGCAGAACCTGTCATCCTCCACGACGGCGAATCCTGCGAGATCGGCCAGGCCGCTCGCGATCACCGGATCCGGAATCCACACGACGTCTGCCACGGACACACGCTATCCGCGTGGCGGCCTCTCCATCGGTGATGTTCCTGCGATGAGATCCGGAAACGGAGGGGGGAGAGAGGCGGCGCGGCCACATGACGGTCGCCGCGCCGTGGGGCGCCTGCCCCTCGCTACGCTGAGTGCGTCACCGCTCACCGAGGAGGAATCCCATGGCACCCCAGACACATGTCCCGACCGCGCTTGAGACGCTCGCTGATCAGGTCATCCCGGGGGCCGACGCCGTAGCCGGACGTTTCCCTCTGACCCCGAACCCCCGTCCCGCAGACGAGGCCGAGTACGGGCGCATCATGGACGCCCTCGATTTCGGCAAGGACTTCACGGACCACATGGCGCACATGCGCTGGACGCCCGACCAGGGCTGGCATGACCGCGGGGTCATCCCCTTCGGGCCGCTCGAGCTCACGCCGGGCGCGGCCGTCCTCCACTACTCGCAGTCCGTGTTCGAGGGGATCAAGGCCTATCGCCATGCCGACGGATCGGTGTGGACCTTCCGGCCCGGGTACAACGCGGCGCGCATCAACCACTCCGCGCAGCGGCTCGCCCTGCCCCAGGTCGAGCGCGAGGACTTCATCGCGTCGCTGGTCGACTACGTGCGCGCCGACGAGCGGTGGGTCCCGGGCAGGGAGGGCTCGTCGCTGTACCTCCGGCCCTTCATGTTCGCCTCCGAGCAGTTCCTGGGCGTTCACCCGGCCCACCAGATCGACTACTACGTCATCGGCTCCCCGTCGGGTCCCTACTTCACGGGCGGCTTCCAGCCCGTGTCCATCTGGGTGGCCAAGGGCTACCACCGCGCGGGCCCCGGCGGGACCGGTTCCGCCAAAGCCGGCGGGAACTACGCCGCCTCTCTGCTGCCCCAGCAGGAGGCCGCCGGGCGCGGTTTCTCCCAGGTCTGCTTCCTGGACACCTACGAGGAGAAGTACCTCGAGGAGCTCGGCGGCATGAACATGTTCATCGTCATGGCCGACGGCACGGTCCGCACGCCGTCCCTGACCGGGGTGATCCTGGAGGGGGGGACGAGGTCGGCGCTGCTGCGGATGCTGCGTGAGCAGGGGACGGAGGTGCGTGAGGAGCGGATCGCGCTCTCCGAGGTCGTCTCCGGCGTCGAGTCGGGCGCTGTCTCCGAGATCTTCGCCTGCGGGACCGCCGCCGTGGTCACCCCCATCGGCCGCCTGGCCGGCGACGGCTTCGAGGTGACGATCCCGGTGGGGCCCGTCACCTCGAAGGCCTACCAGGACCTGGTCGACATCCAGATGGGCCGCGTCGAGGACCCCTATGGATGGACCTACCGGATCTGCTGAGCGGCCGGCCCGTCTCCCTCACGCCCGGAGCCGGCGCTCCAGGAGGGGGACGAGGTCGTCGACGGCCACGTGGATGCGCGTGCGGGCACGGGGATCGAGGATCGTCGTGCCGTCGAAGGCGTCCGAGGACAGGTAGATGCCCGAAGGCGCCACGAAGGCTTGGAGGAAGGCGAAGAGCGGGCGCAGTTCGTGGTCGATGACCAGAGAGTGCCGCTCCGACCCGCCCGTGGCCGTCAGCAGCGTCGGCGTGCCGGCCACGCCGTACTGGTCGAGCAGGTCGGCGAAGTGCTTGAAGATCCCGGGATAGGAGCCGCGGAACACCGGGGTCGCCACGATCAGCAGGTCGGCGGCCTCGACCGCCTCCAGCGCGCGCAGGGCCCCGGCGCCGGCCTCGTCGCGGGTCGTCGCCGACGTGAGGTCGGTCCCGATCCGGTAGACGTCGACGCGGGTGGGGACGATCGGCCAGCGCTCGGAGACGTCGTCGACCACGGCCTGCCCCAGCGCCGCCGACTTCGAGTCCTGAGAGGGCGACCCGTTGAGCAGGACGACCCGCAGCGACGCCGGGCTCATCGGTTCTCGCCCCCGTGGCCGGGCGCCGCCGGGGCGCCGCCGAGCTCGCGGCGCAGCACGGGGGCGACCTCGGTGGCCAGCAGCTCGATGGCGTCGAGGTGATCGCGCTGGGGCACCCCGCCGAAGCCCATCTGGAAGAGGACGCGGTCGATCCCGTAGACCCGGTGGTAGGCCATCGTCTTGTCGACGACCTCCTGGGGGGAGCCGACCACGGGCATGCCGCCGGGCCCCGCCTGGGCGTCGAAGGTGGCGCGGGGGATGTCGAAGCCGACGCCGCGCTGGTGGTTGTTCTCGCGCATGCCGCGCGAGAAGTACGGGTACATCGTCTCCCGCGCCTCCTGGCTGGTGCGCCCGACGAATCCGTGGACCGAGGCCCCCACGCGCAGGAGGGGGGCCGGGATCCCCGCCTGCTCAGCGGCCGCGCGGTAATAGGTCGTCATCGCCTCGTGCGCTCTCAGGGGACCCATGAGGAAACCGATGATCATGGGGATCCCGGATCGCCCGGCTCGCACCGCCGAGGCCGGGGAGCCGCCCGCCGCCCGCCACACGGGCAGCGGGTCCTGGAGGGCCCGCGGGGAGATCTCCGCGTTCTCCAGCGGGGGACGGGTGGATCCTGACCATGTGATCGGGTTCTCGGAGCGGAGGCGCAGCAGGAGGTCCAGCTTCTCCTCGAAGAGGACCTCGTAGTCGTCGAGGGAGTACCCGAACAGCGGGAAGGACTCCGTGTAGGAGCCGCGTCCGGCCATGATCTCGGCGCGCCCCTCGGAGATGTGGTCGAGGGTGGAGAACTGCTCGTAGACCCGTACGGGGTCGTCGCTGGAGAGGACCGTGGCGGCGCTGGTGAGCCGGATGCGCGTCGTCGCGGCGGCCGCGGCGGCGAGCAGTGTCTGCGGCGAGGAGGCGACGAAGTCGCCGCGGTGGTGCTCGCCGATCCCGAAGACGTCCAGCCCGGCCTGGTCGGCGACGCGGGCCTGCTCCAGGGTGTCGAGGATGCGGCGGTGGGGGTCGGCCGCCCGTCCGGTGGCGGGGTCCGTGGTGACCTCGCCGAAGGTGAGGATCCCGATCTCGATCATCGGTGCTGCTCCGTCCGTCGTGCCGGTGTGTGAGTGGGTGGGGCGGGGGAGGCGGAGGGAGAACGGTCCTTCTGGTCGAGCAGCTGATGGCCCCACTCGGTGAGCGCGTCGAGGATCGGCAGGAGGGCGCGCCCCTGTGCGGTGAGCGCGTAGCGCACGGCCGGGGGGCGCCCGTCGAGCACGGCGCGGGTGATCAGCCCGGCGCTCTCCAGCTCTCTCAGGCGTCGGGCGAGGACCTGGTCGGAGAGCCCCTCGACGTAGCGGGCGATCTCTGAGAATCCGCGGCAGCCGGCGCCCATCGCCTGGACGACGCGGCCGTTCCAGCGCCGCCCCACGATGTCCATGGCCGCCACGAAGGCGTCGCAGGCGGTGGGGGAGCCGGGCTGGCCGGCGCGCGGGGGCGGGGTCGGACGCGATGTTGAACTCACAAGAAGTGAGTATCTCACAGGAACTGAGTCCGTGCGAGGCGTCCGGCTGCGTCCTCGCGCGATGGGGTCGGGAACCGGCCGGATGCCCGGTGCGCTACCTGGCCACGGTGCCCGAGTCCATCCCGCCCTCGCGGACCACCAGGGACACCGTCCATGGGGGAGGTCCTGTTCGACAGCGCGGACGAGGCAACCGCCGCTCGCCACGACATCGGGGATGACGGCGATGCCCAATCCGACGGCGACGTAGGACGCGACGGAGGGGAGGGCGGCGACTTCCGTGGTCACCCGCCGGGGGATGCCCTGATTCTGAAGGAACGCGTCCAGCTGCTTCCGGTTGCCATGGCCCGGCAGCACGTCGACGGGCAGGAGTTGTTCCCTGCCTCGGTGAGTTGGAGGCGGCGCCCGACCGTGGCGAACAGAGCGGTTCCCAGCGCGCGTTCGAGTCGGTGGATGCCGGAAGACACCGTGGACTGCGCGGTCGAGAGCTCGTCGGCGGCCCGGAGGACGCCCTCCTCGGTCGCGACGGAGACGAAGTACTCCAGCAATCGAGTGTCCATGGGGACATGGTGGCACGGCGCGCGGGCCGGGCGCCGGCGGGCGCAGCCGGGTCAGGAGCCGGACGCGGGTTGGCGGCCGCTCTCGAGGACGAGGTGGTAGGAGTCCCCGCGGTACAAGGAGATCGTGTGCTCGACCGGGGCACCGTCCTCGTCCCACGAGTCGTTGAGGGTGCGCAGGCAGGGGGTCTGCCGAGTGATCGACAGGTGCGCGGCGGCCTCGGCGCCGGGCAGCGTGGCCTCCACCTCGAAACGGGAACGGGCGACCACCGTGGAGTACCGCTGGCGCAGGAGGGCGTAGAGCGAGCCCTCCAGATCCTGGCCGAGCAGGCCGGGGAACCTCTCGGCCGGCAGGGAGGCGATCTCGTGGCACAGGGGGACGTCGTCGCCCAGCCGGACGCGCTCGATGCGGATCACGTAGCCGTCCTCGGCGAGTCCCAGCGCCTCGCGCTCGCGGTCCGTGGCGGCGGTGATCGACGCGCTCACGAGCCTGCTGGACGCCGTCTTGCCGGCCGCGCGCATGGCCTCGGTGAAGGAGTTTGACGACAGGGAGCGCATGACGGTGGGGGTGCGCACGAACGTGCCCTTGCCGGGGATGCCCTCGATACGCCCTGCGGACAGGAGCACCTGGAGGGCCCGCCTGATCGTCATCGCCGAGACCGCGTACTGCGCGACGAGCTCCTGTTCGCTGGGGATGCGGTCGCCCGGGTTCTTCGTCGCGATGAGCGCGGACAGGTCCTTCGCGATGAGGTCGTACTTCTTCACCGAAGATCCTCCCGGTCGTCATGCGTCAGAGTCCCCACTGCTTCTCTAGGGTGAAGAGTAGTTCCTCAATGCGCTTGAGAGGGCGTGCCGCGGGAGATGGAACAGAGGCGCAAGCCAGCCTCCCGGTCGCGTCTCGAGGGCCTTTCTGGAGCTTTGATCAAGCTTGACCAAGATGTGACCGCGATATTGTGATGTGATGGTGACCGTCTTATGATCATGAGGTCGATACCCTAGGGAAGTAGCGATCCCATAGGGAAATCGTCGACGGACTGTCAAGCCCGTCGGCCCGGCGTCGCTTGCTTCCGGCGGGCGGCCGGTCGGGCGGGATCCGATCGGGATCGGGTCTCGCTGCGATCTGCCCTCGCGGGAGTACGGGGAGAGGTATCCTGACGGTGCCAATCACCCTAGGGAGATACAACCTCCCTGGGGGGATCTCTGCGGCGACGGCGCCGACGGCAGTCCTTCGCTGCGCACAGTCACACACCGCTTCCCACCCCTATCCAGCCATCAGAGAGGTTCATGCCATGAACTCCATTCCCCGCAGGCGCACGACGCGCGCGGGCTGTGCCCTCGCCTCCTGCGCCGTCGTCGCGCTGGCCGTCACCGGCTGCGGCTCCGGATCCGACGACGCCTCGTCGTCGGGCGGGTCCTCCGGGTCCGGCGACACCATCACGGTGCTCATGGAGGAGATCTCCTACACCGACAACATCAAGTCCCTGCTGTCCGACTTCGAACAGCAGACAGGCATCACGGTCAACCTCGAGACCGTCCCCTACGCCGATCAGTCCTCGCGCATCCTCCAGGAGTTCGCCCAAGGCTCCAGCACCTACGACGTCGTCTTCAACGACAACACCTACGGGCCGGGCTACTTCTCCTCCGGCTACGTCGAGGACCTCAGCTCCTACGCCTCCTCCGACACCCGGTTCGGCACGCTCGACGACTTCTACGAGCCCTATCTCACCCCGATGACCGAGGGCGACGCGGTCTTCGGGCTGCCCGTCTACGGCGAGTCCACCTGGCTGATGTACCGCACCGACCTCTTCGAGGAGTACGGCATCGACGGCGCCCCCACCACGACGGACGAACTCATGGCCGACGCGAAGACGATCTCCGAGAAGTCCGGGGGCGAGGTCGCCGGCATCTCCATGAGGGGCATGGCGGGCATCCACGCCGTCTACCCGTGGGCCGGCATCCTGCGCAGCTTCGGCGGCAGCTTCTACGACGCCGACGGGAACCTCGCCATCGACTCCGACGCCGCGGTGGAGGCCACTCAGTACTGGGCCGACCTGCTGACGGACTACGGTCCGGCCGGCGTCGGGAACTTCGACTGGGAGCAGAACCGCATCGCCTTCACGCAGGGCAAAGTAGCGATGACCATCGACGCGACGGCCAACGGGCCCTACAACGAGGACTCGTCCTCCTCGACCGTGGCCGGCAAGGTCGGCTACGCCCCGATCCCCTACGCGGAGGGCGTGACACCGGGCGACAACACGGACAACTCCCTCAACGTCCACGCGCTGTACATGAACGCGAAGAGCGCCCACAAGGACGCCGCGTGGAAGTTCATGTCCTGGGCGACCTCCCAGGCCGTTCAGGAGAACGCCGTGGACACCGTGGAGGCCGTGGGCGTCACGAACGCCGACGTCCTCACCGGGGACGCCTACAAGGAGAAGTACGGCGCCTTCCAGGACGCCGTCATGTCGCAGCTCACAACCGGGAACGTCGACTACCTGCCCACCGGAGACGACGCGAACACCATCATCGAGAACGTCGGCCAGGCCTTGTCCGAGGTGCTCTCCGGACAGAGCTCCGCCCAGGACGCGCTGTCCACCGCCGCCCAGAACATCTCGGCGAACGGCTGACGCGATGTCCTCACGAATCGTGAGCGCCGCCCGTGGCCGGGTCGCCGACCCGGCCACGGGCCCCGCCCGGAACCGGCGCCGCGCCCGGACGCGGGGGCTCACCCTGCTCATCCCCGCGGCCGTGGTCATCGCGCCCTTCCTCCTCGTCATCGCGGGACTCGGCGTATGGATGTCAGTCCACGGCGAGCGCCTGAACGTCACCGGTTCCGCGGACACGTTCGTCGGGCTGGACAACTATGTCCGCGCCTTCTCCGACGCCACCCTGCGCCAGTCGATCCTCGTCACCCTCGTCTACGTCGTGGCCGCGGTGGCCGTCGAGATGGTGGTCGGCGTGGGTATCGCCCTGCTCATGCGGCGCCGGTTCCCCGGCAAGGGGATCGTGCGCGCGCTCATGCTCATCCCGATGGTCCTCACCCCGGTCGTCGCCGCGCTCACCTGGCGTCTCCTCATGGACCCCACCTCCGGAACGCTCAACTGGATCCTCGCGGGCCTCGGCCTGGGCGGGGACCACGCCTTCCTCTCCGACCCGCGCACGGCCCTGCCCGCCGTCATCCTCGTCGACATCTGGCAGAACACGCCCTACGTCATCATCATCGTGCTCGCCGGACTCGAGTCGCTCGATCCCGCGCCCTTCGAGGCGGCCTCGCTCGACGGGGCCGCGGGATGGACGATGCTGCGCCACATGACGCTGCCGATGCTCAGGCCCGTCATCGCGATCGCGATGCTGCTGAGAACGATCGACGCCGCGAAGACCTTCGCCCTGATCCAGACCATGACCCGCGGCGGCCCGGGGACGTCGACCATGGCCATCTCGAACTACGTGTACCGCACGGGGTTCCAGGTCTTCGACATCGGGTACTCCACCGCCTTGGCCCTGCTCACCTCCGTGGCGCTCGTCATCGTCATCTTCCCGGCCGCACGCCGGATGCTCGGGCTGGGGAAGGAGGCCTCGTGATGTCCTCCCATGGCTCCCGGCCCGGCCGGCTCGCGCGCGTCGCGCTCATCTACGTGTTCCTCGCCTGGTGCCTCGCGCCGATCCTGTGGCTGGTGTCGACCTCGCTGAAGTCCGACGTCGACGCCTTCTCCGAGACCCCCGTGTGGTTCTTCACCCCGCAATGGGGCAACTACCTCGACGCCTGGAACGACGGGTACATGGGCAAGGCGATGGCCGCCAGCGCGATCGTCGCCGTCGCCTCCAGCGTCATCGGGATCGTCTGCGGGCTCCCGCTGGCCTATTGGGTCACCCAGGTCCTGCCCACCGGGGCGCGCGCCGCCCGCCACGTCACCCTCTTCGTGCTGCTGCTCACCACCGTCCCGCCAGTCCTCGGACTGACCCCCCTGTTCAGGGTGTTCAACACCCTGGGAATCGGGCGGGGACCGGTGGGCATCACCCTCGTGCACAGCTACTACGCGGTGCTCCTGGCGTTCCTCATCCTGCGCTCCTTCCTCGAGTCCTTCCCGCGTGACGTGCGCGAGGCCGCCCTCGTCGACGGAGCGGGGGAGTGGCGCACCCTCGCGCAGTGCATCGCCCCCAACCTCGTCGGATCCATGTTCGCGACCTTCATCCTCGCGCTCATCCAGTCGTGGAACGAGTACCTCTACGCCCTGGTCCTCACCGGAGGGGACTACCAGACGGCGCCCGTGCGCGTGGCGTCGTTCTTCACCTTCGTCGGCACCAACTGGTCGACGCTCACCGCGGCCGGCGTCATCGGGACGCTGCCGATCATCCTGTTCGCCGTCCTCGCCCGCGACTACATGGCGCGGGGACTCTCCTACGGAGGCATCAAATGAACACCCCCACATCCGCAGGCCCGCTCAGGGCCGCCGTCGTCGGGCTCGGAGCCATCGGGCGGGAGCACGTCGACGTCTACGCCGCCAGCGCCCGCGCCGACCTCGTGGCCGTGGTCGACCCCCGGCCGGAGGCGGTCGCCGAGATCGCGGAACGCACGGGGGCGCGCGGGTTCTCCTCCGTCGAGGATCTCCTGGATGCCGGAGGGGTCGACGCCGTGTCCCTGTGCACGCCGGACCAGCTCCACCATGCCGACGCGATGCGGCTGATCGGCGCGGGCGTGGACCTGCTGTGCGAGAAGCCCATCGCCACCGATCCGGCCGAGGCCGACGCGCTCGTCCTCGCCGCCGAGGCGTCCTCCTGCGTCGTCATGCCCGGTCAGACGCTTCGCTTCGAACCGCGCTACCACCGCGCCCGCGCGCTGGTCGCCTCGGGCGGCGTCGGCGAGGTCGCCCACGGATATCTGCGCCGCGACAACCTCACCTCCGTCGCCGACCGCGCCGGCGGGCGGACGTCGGTCGCGTTCTTCCTCGGCATCCACGACATCGACGCGCTGCAGTGGATCACCGGGCAGAGGGTCGTCTCCGCCCAGGCCATGGCGAGCGGTGCGCTGGAACGCACCGGCTCCCAGTCCCAGGCGGTCCTGGCGACGCTGCGGCTCGAGGGCGGAGCCGTCGTCCAGATGGAGTCGGCGTGGAATCTGCCCGGGGACTACCCCACCGAACTCGACGCGCAGCTCCGGCTGGTCGGCTCTACCGGCGTCGTGGCCGTGACGTCCTTCGACGCCGGCATGGAGGTGGCGAGCGGCGGATTCGCCCTGCCGATGACCGCGGGCGCCCCCCTCTACGGCATGGCCCAGGGCGCCCTCGCCGTCGAGATCGAGTCCTTCGTGTCGGCCTGTCTGACGCGCCAGGCTCCTCCCGTGTCGATGCGGGAGGCCGCCTCGGCCGTCAAGGTCGTCGTGGCCATCGAGGAGGCGGTGCGCACGGGACGCGTGGTCGACGTCGCCGAGGTCGCGTCCGCCCCCTCCGCTCCCGCAGAAGCCGGGACGCACTGATGGCGCTGGGGGAGGACATGGACAGGGCGCTGCGCGGGCGCCTCATCGTCTCCTGCCAGGCCTATCCCGGTGAGCCGATGAGAGATCCGCGCACGATGGCCCAGGTCGCGGCCTCAGTCGTGAGGGGAGGAGCCAGCGCCGTGAGGATCCAGGGGATCGAGGACATCCGCGCGACCACGGCCGTGGTGGACGTCCCCGTCATCGGCCTGTGGAAGGTCGGAGCCGAGGGGGTCTTCATCACCCCGACGCTTGAGCACGCCCTCGCCGTCGCCCGAGCCGGCGCCGACATCGTCGCGCTGGACGGGACGCGCCGGCCGCGTCCCGACGGGCTCGATCTGGCGGAGACGATCGCCGCGGTCAGGGAGCGGGTCGGGACGCCGGTCATGGCGGACTGCGGGTCCCTCGCGGACGCCGTCGCCGCCGCGGAGGCCGGCGCCGACCTGCTCTCCACGGCGCTGGCCGGCTACACCGGTGAGAGACCGGCGTCGCCCGGCCCGGACCTGGACCTGGTCGAGGCGATCACGTCCGCGACGGACGTGCCGGTGGTCGTCGAGGGCCGGATACGCACGCCCCTGGAGGCCGTCGAGTCGCTCCAGCGCGGCGCCATGGCCGTGTGCGTGGGGACGGCGATCACCCATCCCCTGTCGATCACGCGGTGGTTCTGCGAGGCGCTCGCCCTGCCGGAGGGGGAGTCAGCATGAGCGGTCGCGTCGCGCTGGGAATCGACATCGGCGGGACCAAGATCCTCGCCGCTGTGGTCGAGACCGGCACGGGCGCGATCCTGTCTCGCGCGCGGGCGGCCACGCCGGCTGACCGAGGGCCCGCCGCGGTGGTCGACGCCGCGGCCGGAGCGGCCCATGTCGCCCTGGCCGAGGCCGACGCGAGCGTCACGGTGTGCGGGGTCGGCACCGCCGGGACGGTGGATCCCCGGGGCGTCATCTCCTCGGCCACGGACCTCCTGCCCGGATGGGCGGGCACCGATGTCGCAGGGGATCTCAGGCGGAGGCTGCGCCTGCCCGTGCGGGTCCTCAACGACGGCCACGCCACCGCCGTGGGGGAGGCCGAGCTGGGTGCCGGGCGCGACGGGGCGGACGTCCTCGTGGTGGCGGTCGGGACCGGCATCGGCGCGGGCTTCGTCCACGGCGGCCACCTGGTGTCCGGGCCGCGGGGGTCCTTCGCCTCCGTCGGGCACGTCCTGGCGGACCCGCGCGGGCCGCGTTGCTCGTGCGGCGCGTCCGGACACCTCGAGGCGATGGCGTCGGGACCGGCGCTGGAGGCCGCCTACCGCCGGCTCACAGGAGCCGGGCGTCCCCTCGTGGAGGTCCAGGGTCTCGCCGAGTCGGGCGACGAGCGGGCGCGCAGGGTCTTCGACGAGGGCGGCACGGTGCTCGGAAGGACGCTGGCCGGGGCCGTCGGCCTTCTCGACGCGGACTCCGTCGTCATCGGCGGCGGCGTCGGGCAGGCCGGGGAGCTTCTCCTGGCGCCCCTGCGCGCCTCCCTGGCCGAGGCGATGGGGGATCGGAACAGGCCTGTGCGGGTGGACTCTGCCCGGCTGGGCGCCGAGGCGTGCGTGATCGGGGCGGCCCTGTGGGCGGTCCGCCGCAGGGTCTCACAGTCAGTCCACAGCCCGTCCTCGCGAAGCGCATAGACGGCGCCGATAGCTTCTCCCGTGGCACGTCGCGGCATGTCATGGCACGTCAAGTCACGAGGAGAACCATGTGGGAGTACATCCGTCGGGGAATCACCCGGCGACGGAAGCAGACGCTCATCATCAGCATCGGGATGGCCCTCGCGGTCGCAGCCGTGGTCGTGGTCTCGTCGGCCTCGCGAGGAATCGCCCAGGCGCAGAGTTCGGTGCTGGAGTCGGTCTACGGTGTCGGAACGGATCTAACCGTCACGGCCGCCGTCGGAGATCCCGGGGAGGCGCAGAGCGGTGAGGCCGGGCAGTCCGGAGGCCGCCAGCAGTTCGACTTCCGTGAGGGATCGGGGGAGACCGGCGACGACGGCGCCACGAGCCTGTCGACCACGCGGCTGAGCGTCGCGATGGGCACCTCGACCATGGACACCGGCGTGCTGGACACCGTCTCCTCCACCGAGGGCGTCTCCGCCGCCACCGGGACGCTCGCCCTCACCCAAATGGACTTCTCGGGCCAGGTCCAGCAGCAGGAGGACTCCGGCTCCACGGCTGACGGCACCACCGGGGACGGCGGAACGGACCAGGGCAGCACGCCCGGCGGTCCCGGCGGCCAGGGCGGTCCCGGCTTCGGCGGCGGCTCGTTCTCCTTCGGGCAGACGACGATCCTGGGGGTGGACCCCTCGGCCACCGAGGTCGGCCCCACCACCGGGATGACCGTATCGGACGGATCCCTGCTGAGCGCCGACGACGCGGACCAGGCCGTGGCCGTCATCTCGGCCAGCTATGCCTCCGACAATGACCTCGCAGTCGGCGACACGGTCGCGCTGGGCAGCGACGCGACCGAGTTCACCGTCGTGGGCGTCCTGTCCGAGGAGTCCTCCCAGGACGCGTCCGACATCTACATCCCCCTGAGCCTCGCCCAGCAGCTGGCCGATGAGGACGGGGCGGTGACCACCATCTACGTCAAGGCCGCCAGCGCCGACACCGTGGACTCGGTGGCCTCGGCGCTCGAGGACGCACTGCCCGACCAGACGGTGTCCACCCAGTCGGACCTGGCCAGCACCGTCACCGGCTCCCTGTCCTCCGCGGCCTCCTGGATCTCGGGGTTCGGCACCTGGCTGACCGTCGGGATCCTGGTCCTCGCATTCCTGCTCACCAGCCTGTTCACGATCTCCTCGGTGACGCGCCGCACCCGCGAACTCGGCACGCTCAAGGCGATCGGCTGGTCGAACGGGAGGGTTTTGGGCAACGTGGTGTCCGAGACCCTCATTCAGACCCTCATCGGGGGCCTGATCGGACTGGCCCTGGGCGTCGCGGCCATTCTCGGCGTCAACGCCGCCGGAATCACGCTCACGGGCAGCGCCGGGGGAAGCGGCGGCTTCCAGATGGGCGGTATGCCGGGCTCCTCCCAGCAGGCAGGCGGCCCCCAAGCCCCCGGGGGCTCCGACCAGACGGCGCCCACCACCTCCGACGGATCCGGCCAGGGAGTCCCGGGCGGCGACGCGTCGGGTGCGGCCGCGGACCAGGACGTCTCGGCGACGTCGACGACGCTCACGCTGGAGCCGTCGGCGACGACCATCGGCCTCGCCTTGGGGGCAGGCCTGCTGGGAGGCGCGGTCGCCGGAGGAGCCGGCGCGATCGCCGTGAGCAGGCTCCGCCCCGCGGCGGCCCTGCGGAGCGTGGAGTGAAAGGGAGAGGACCGATGTACACGCTGACGAACGTCACCAAGACCTACCGCACCTCGCGGACCGTCACGGCACTGGACAACGTGTCGCTGGAGATCCCTGACGGCCAGTTCCTGGCCGTCAGGGGCAACACGGGCGGCGGGAAGTCCACCCTCCTCCAGATGCTCGGCGGCCTGGACCGCCCGACCTCCGGCACGGTCGCGGTCGACGGGAAGGACATCACGACGGCCTCCGAGTCCGCGCTCACCCGTTTCCGCGCCACGGACGTGGGAATCGTCTTCCAGGGATTCAACCTGGTGTCCACGCTGACGGCCGCGCAGAACGTCGAGGCCGGCCTGGTGCCCCTGGGCGTGAAGGCCGGCGAACGCCGGGAGCGGGCGATCGACGCCTTGAAGGACGTCGGCCTGTCCGGGCGCGAGGACCATCTGCCCAGCGAGCTCTCCGGCGGCCAGCAGCAGCGTGTCGCCATCGCCCGGGCGCTGGTCAAGCAGCCGAGGATCATCCTGGCGGACGAGCCGACCGGCAACCTGGACGAGGCGATGCGCGACGAGGTGATGGCGCTGCTCGAGAAGGAGTGGAAGCGCCTCGGATTCACCCTGGTGATGGTCACCCACGACTCCTCCGTCGCCGGGCGGGCCGAACGCCAGATCCGCATCACCTCGGGCCATCTGGCGTGAGCGCCTGATCCGGCCGGCGCGCGACTGCCCCCGCGGGACGGACCCCGACAGGTCCGTCCCGCGGGGGCCGCCCTCGTCGGGAGCTGACGCCTCTCGGTGCTCAGACCAGGGAACCCGTGAAGGCGAGGACGTCCTCGTGACGGGGGAGCAATCCCTGCCGCTCGGCCTCCAGCAGGCTCGGCGCCTTCGTGTCCTTCTCGGAGAACAGCTGACGGAGCGGGGCGCCGCTGCGATCCTCGGTCGGCCACTCGACGCCCACCGTCGGGTCCAGGGGGTTGACGCCGTGCTCGCGGGCGGGCGCATATTGGGCGGTGCACAGGTACGTGACGACCGAATCGTCCTCGAGCGCGCAGAACGCGTGGCCGAGCCCCTCCGACAGGTAGATGGCGCGGCGGTCCACGTCGTCCAGCAGGACCGTGTCCCACCGGCCGAACGTCGGCGACCCCACGCGGATGTCCACTGCGACGTCCAGCACCGCGCCCTTCGGGCACATCACGTACTTCGCCTGGGAGGGGGGGACATCCGCGAAGTGGATGCCGCGGATGACGCCGGCGGCCGAGGTCGAGCAGTTCACCTGCTTGAGGGCCAGGGAGTGGCCCACGTGCTCGCGGAACTGGTCCTCCTTGAACATCTCCATGAAGTAGCCGCGGGGGTCGCCCAACTGCTTCGGGGTGATCTCAAAGGCTCCGCTGACGGACAGTTCGCGCCATTCCATGCCGCTCTCACACTTTCCTCGGGTCCGATTCCCGGCGCAGGCGCCCAGGGAGACCGGGCGCGCGAGCCGATGCGGCGCCGCGTCCCGAAAGGGGCGGCACCGCCTGTCCCACCCATTGTGCCCGATTCGGGCGGTTAGGATCGGAGCCATGACGTGGACGGTGACCGGCGCGGCCGGAATGCTGGGACAGGACTTGGTGGCTGCGGCCCGGGCGCAGGGGCACGAGGTGGTGGCCGTCGACCGGGACGAGCTCGACATCACCGACGCGGCGGCCGTGATGGACATGCTGGGGGAGCCCGGTTCCTCCGACGTCGTCATCAACGTCGCCGCCTGGACCCAGGTCGACTCCGCCGAGGAGAGGGAGCCGATGGCCTTCACGCTCAACGCCGTCGGCCCGCAGAACCTGGCGGCCGCCTGCGCGCGGTCGGGCGCCCGCCTCGTCCAGATCTCCACGGACTACGTCTTCCCCGGTGACGGCGCCGAACCCTACGGCGAGAACGACCTGCTGGCGCCGCTGGGCGCCTACGGGCGCACCAAAGCGGCCGGCGAGTGGGCCGTGCGCTCGAGCGGCGCGGACTGGCTGATCGTGCGCACCGCCTGGCTCTACGGCGAGCACGGCACGCCTTTCCCGAAGACCATGGGCCGCTTGTTGCGCGAGCGCGGGCACGTCGACGTCGTCACGGACCAGGTCGGCCAGCCGACCTGGACCGTCGACCTCACCGACCTCATCCTGCGCCTGCTGGCCGCCGACGCCCCGTCGGGCGTCTACCACGGGACGTCCTCGGGCCAGTGCTCCTGGTACGAGTTCACCCGCGCCATCGCCGTCTCCCTGGGCCTCGACCCCGAGGAGACCGTCGGGCGGACCACCGCCGCCGCCTTCAAACGTCCGGCGCCCCGGCCCGCCTACTCCGTGCTGGGACACGACGCACTGGCAGCAATCGGCGTGGCGCCCATCGGGGACTGGCGCGAGCGGTGGGAGACCGCCGCCCCCGCCATTGTCGGCGAGACCGCCTGAGAGGGCCCCGTGGAACGTCTCATCGGCTGGCGCAAGGCCGACGACTGGGGGTCGCGCGGCTCCATCCCGGCGTTCCTGGGCGAGCCGACCGACGGCCGTCCGCTCTCTGAGGTCTGGTTCGGCGGGCACCCTGACGGCCCGACGCTGATGGACCGGCCCGGCGAGGGCCCAGCGGACGAGGAGACGCTCGCCGGATGGATCCGGGAGGACCCGCGGGCGGCGCTGGGCTCGGGCATCGTCTATTCCTTCGGCCCGCATCTCCCGTTCCTCATGAAGCTCATCGCACCCGCGCAGGCCCTGAGCCTGCAGGTCCACCCGACCAAGGAGATCGCGCGCGAGGGCTACCTGCGCGAGGACGTCCTGGGCATCGCGCGCACCGACCCTCGGCGCACCTACAAGGACATGAACCACAAGCCGGAGATGGTCTTCGCGCTCACGGACTTCGAGGCGCTGGTCGGGTTCCGCGTGCCGCGCAAGGCCCGTGAGCTGCTCCGCGGGCTCGAAGGGCCCCTGGCGGACTCCCTGCGCCGCCGGCTCAACCTCTCGACGGTGCGCGGGGGGCTGCGCTCGCTGGCGGCCTGGCTGTTCGACGAGGACTCGCTGGCCACGCCGCGGGCGGTCGCCGGGTTCTGCGAGCAGTGCGCCCAGCGCCTGGCGGAGGGGACGTCGCCCTCGGAGCGCACGGACCGCCTGGTGTCGGAGCTCGCCGTCACCCACCCGGGGGACCCGGGGATCCTGGTGGCCTTCCTCATGAACCCCGTGTCGCTGCGCGCCGGGGAGGTCGTCTACATCCCTCCCCGCCAGATCCACTCCTACCAGTCGGGGCTCGGCATCGAGGTCATGGCCGCCTCAGACAACGTCATCCGCGCGGGCCTCACCCACAAGTACGTCGACGCCGCACAGCTCGTGGAGATCGCGGAGTTCTCGGCCCTGCCGCCCGTGCGCGTCGCGCCCGAGCATCCGACGGCGACGACCGACCGCTTCCTCGTGCCCGCCCAGGAGTTCAACCTGTCGGTGACGACGCTGGACGCCGCCGACGGCCGGGTCGTCGTGCCGGGGGAGGGGCCGAGGATCGTCATGGGGCTCGGCGGACGGGTGCGGCTGAGCGCCCACGGCTCGCCGGACACCCTCGCCGTCGGGCGCGGTCAGGCCGTGTTCGTTCCGGCCTCCGACCGGGAGCTGAGCGCCGAGGCGTCGTCCGACGGGGATCGGCCGGTAGAGGCCGCCCGGCTCGTCCAGTGCGGCGTCCCGTGATCGGAGGCCCATCGCTCGCCGACTCGGGCTCCGGGCGGGGGATCACTGGATGGACCCGTCCGTCGCCGCGTCCCCGACCCGCATAGGGTGGGCCCTTGCAGCGGCCGGGCGCACATCGGGCCGGCCGCCACTCGCGCCACCCCGAGGAGGACTGATGGCCATCCGCACCACACACGTCGGCTCTCTGCCGCGCACTCCCGAGCTGCTCGACGCCAACGCGCGCCGCGCGGAGATCGGCGATGAGGCCTTCGCGGGAGTCCTCCAGCGCGCCGTCGACCAGGTGGTCCGCCGGCAGCGCGACCTCGGCCTGGACGTCGTCAACGACGGCGAGTACGGGCACATCATGACCGAGTCCGTGGACTACGGGGCATGGTGGTTCTACTCCTTCTCGCGGTTCGGGGGCCTGTCGATGACCACCGACGGCCGGTTCGAGATGGCGCCGCCCGCCTCCGAGGGCGCCGTGCGCCTCGCGCCGTTCTCCCAGCGCCGCGACTGGGTGCGTTTCCACGACGCCTACACCGACCCCGACTCCGGCATCCACACGGCCCGAGCGAAGGCCACGGCCTTCCCCACGATCACGGGCCCGCTGACCTACATCGGGCAGGAGGCCGTGGCCCGCGACATCGCCGGGCTGACATCCGCGCTGGCGGCCAACGGCCTGGACGTCTCGGACGGATTCCTCGCCGCTCTGTCGCCGGGGTCCGCGGCGCGCATCTCGAACGCCTACTACGCCAACGACGTCGAGGTCGTCGAGGCTTGCGCCGACGCCCTCCACGAGGAGTACAAGGCCATCACCGACGCGGGCCTCACCGTCCAGATCGACGATCCCTCGCTGGCCGAGGCCTGGGACCAGATCAACCCCGAGCCGGCCCTCGAGGACTACCGCGACTACATCCAGGTGCGCATCGACGCCATCAACCGGGCCCTGGAAGGCATCCCGGAGGATCAGGTCCGCCTGCACGTGTGCTGGGGCTCATGGCACGGGCCGCACACGACGGACCTCCCGTTCAAGGATTTCGTCGACAAGATCCTCCAGGTCCGCGCCCGCGGCTACTCCTTCGAAGCGGCCAACGCCCGCCATGAGCACGAATGGACGATCTGGAACGAGATCCAGCTGCCCGAGGACAAGGTCATCATCCCGGGCGTGGTCACCCATTCGACCAATGTCGTCGAGCACCCCGAGCTGGTCGCCCAGCGCATCCGCCGCTTCACGGACGCCGTGGGCGCCGAGAGGGTCATCGCCTCCACCGACTGCGGTCTGGGCGGGAGGATCCACCCCTCCATCGCGTGGGCGAAGCTCGAGTCCCTGGTCGAGGGCGCCCGACTGGCGGGCTGAGACCGCCAGCCGCACCGCGCCGATCATTCGTGAACGCTGAGGAGAGCCTGTGAGCCTGCTCGTCAAGAAGAGCTTCGACCAGGTCGAGGAGGACTTCGAGGACAAGGACCGGTCCCTCAGGCGCGAGCTCGGCGTGTGGGACATCGCCGTCATGGGCGTGGCGGTGGCGGTGGGCGCCGGGATCTTCTCCGTCGGCGCGCAGGCGGCGGCGGAGTACGCGGGCCCCTCGGTCATCCTCTCCTTCGTCATCGCGGCCGTGATCTGCGGGCTCGCGGTGATGAACTACGCGGAGTTCTCCTCCTCGGTTCCGGTGTCGGGATCGGCGTACACGTTCTCCTACCTCTCGCTCGGGGAACTCGTCGCCTGGATCATCGGCTGGGACCTCATCCTCGAGATGCTGATGGCAGCCTCCGTCATCTCCGGATACTGGGGCATCTACCTGAGCAGCGTCTTCGAGTTCCTCCACGTCGACCTGCCCACCACCTTCGCGGTGGGCGGCGTGACGGTGGCCTGGCCTCCGGTCGTGATCGTCGCCTTCTTCACGACGCTGCTGGTCCTGGGCACGAAGCTCACCTCGCGCGTCAACAGCGTGCTCACCGTCATCAAGGTGTCCGTGACGATCTTCATCATCGTGGCCGGCGCCGCCTACATCGACGTGTCGAACTACTCTCCCTTCCTCCCGCCCGCCGAGCCCGCAACCGACGGGGCGGCCGGCGGCGTCCTCACCCAGAGCCTGCTGAGCCTGCTGTCGGGCGCGGAGCCGACGCGTTACGGCGTCTACGGCCTGTTCGGCGCCGCCGCCCTCGTGTTCTTCGCCTTCATCGGCTTCGACGTGGTCGCCACCACCGCCGAGGAGGCCCGGGATCCCCAGAGGACATTGCCCCGCGGCATCTTCGGGGGCCTCGCGCTCGTGTCGGTCCTCTACATCGCGGTCACCATCGTCGTCACGGGGATGGTGTCGTACCGGGATCTCGCCGCCACCGAGGACCCCAGCCTGGCGACCGCCTTCAAGCTGGTCGGCGCCAACTGGGCGGGCACCGCCATCACGATCGGCATCCTCATCGGCCTGACCACCGTCATCATGGTGCTCCTCCTGGGGCTGGCCCGCGTGATCTTCGCGATGAGCCGCGACGGCCTGCTGCCCCGGGGCCTCTCCCACACCTCCTCGCGCGGGACGCCCGCCCGGCTCCAGATCGCCGGCGGCATCATCGTCGCCGTCATCGCGGCCGTCGGCGACGTCGGCGTGCTCTCGGAGATGATCAACATCGGCACGCTCAGCGCCTTCATCGTGGTGAGCTTCTCCGTGCCCGTGCTGCGCAGGCGCTATCCCGACCTTCCGCGCGGGTTCCGCGTGCCCGGATCGCCGTGGGTGCCGATCCTCTCGGGTGTCCTGTGCATCTGGCTGACGACGAACCTGGCCGTCGAGACGTGGCTGCGTTTCATCGTGTGGCTGATGGTGGGGCTCGCGATCTACTTCGGGTACTCGTACTCCCATTCCCGGGTGCGGCTGGAGGCGCACGCGCGCAATCCGCTCGCGGCACTGTCCCCGGACGGCGGCGCGGCCTCGCCGCGGTCGTCGGCGCCGGAGAGGGACGGGTCCCGTCCGGCGCACGGCACCGCGACGCGGGTGGCCGGCGTGCTCATCGCGCTCGCCGTCGTCGCCGTCGCCTGCGAGGCGGTCGCCCTGATCAGCGGCGTCCGGAGCGCCGAGGCGATGCCGGCTCCGCTGGTGTGGGGCCTCATCCTGGCCGCGGTGCCGGGCGTGGCGGTGGCGCATCGCGCGCTGCGCCGCGCCGACGCCGTCGAGCGCGAGTGGGACCTCCTCCCCGAGGGGGATCGCCCGGCGGAGGCGGCCGCAGGCGTGGCCGTCCGCACCCCGCTCGCGCTGCTGTCCGCGGGATACGCCACGATCGCCGTCGCCGTGGTTATCGGCATCGTCCACGCGGTGGAGGTGCTCTGACCTCCGCGGGACCGGTCCCTTCCCATCGTGGCCGACGGCCTCAGAACAACGCGGCGAGCCGGATGATGAGCCAGCCGATGGGGGTCGTCGCCCCTCCGACGAGGTTCGTGATCTCGTTGGCGCCATCGGGGATCGTGATCCCGGAGGTGGCGGCCGCTCCCGTGAACCATGGCGCGATGTCCGAGCCCGCGTACATGATGAGGATCAGGGCGAGCGTGCCGGTGATCAGCATCCGGAACATGTTCCGTTTGCAGAACGGCGTCACCAACGCCATGAGGAACATCAACGAGGGAAGGTCGACGAACGGCAGCACCTTGTTCCCGGGGAGGACGAACGCCAGGAGCAGCGCGATGGGGATGAGCAGGACGCCGGTGGCCAGCACCGAGGGCTCGCCGATCAACAGCGCGGTGTCCATGCCGAAGTAGAACTCCCGGTTCGGGAACCACTTCTTGAGGCGGATCTCCGCGCCGTCGCGAACGGTGGTGAGGCCCTCGATGAGGATGTCGATCATCTTGGGGAGGATGAACATCGACGCGGCGACGTCGACGCCGAGGACGACGGCCTCGCCCGGGCCGTATCCCGCTCCGAATCCCATGAGGACGCCGAGGACCAGGCCGATGACGAGCGGCTCACCGAGCACGCCGAAGCGCTTGGAGATCGACTCGGGGTTGAAATCGATCCTGCGCAGGCCAGGCGTGCGCTCGACGGCCCAGTTGACCGCGATGCCGATGGGAACGAAGTTCAGGCAGGTGAAGTGCGGAAAGGAGACGCCCTTCAGGTTGTACTGCCTCTGCACGAACGGCGCGATCAGGTCCCCGACGACCAGCGCGAGGACGAAGGCCGCCACGCAGGCGCCGACTCCCACCCAGAAGGACCCGGAGGCGCTGAAGGCGACGGCTCCCACCAGGAGGAAGATCCAGTAGTTGAAGATGTCGATGTCGACCGTCTTCGTGATACCGAGGACCAGGAGAAGCAGGTTGAGGGCGAGGAAAACGACCACGACGACGGGCACCAGCGGGGATCCCCAGCCGATGGTCGAGGCCGTGCCCCATCCGACGTCGAGGACGGTCAGGTTGAGACCCAGTCGGTCGACCATGAGTTTCGTGGCGCCGCTCAGGGAGTCCAGGAGGAACCCGATGACGAGGTTCACGCCCACGAAGCCGACTCCGACGAGCATGCCCGCCTTGAACGCCTTGCCGACGCCCAGGCCGAAGACGAGGCCGATGACGAGGAACAGGATGGGCATGAAGACGGGTGCGCCCAGGCCGATGACGGCATTGATGACGCTCATGGGTTCACTCTCCCCTCAAGGCGTCGAGGACCCGGGGCGCGAGGAGGCGCGGTGTCTTCTTGAACGCGTCGATGGTCGATCCGGCCAGGTGGGCGGTGAGCGTCACGTTCCTCAGCGTGAGGAACGGGCTGTCGGGAGGCAGCGGCTCGACGTCGAAGGTGTCGATGGCGGCGCCTGCGAGGCGTCCGCCCTGGAGCGCCTCGATGAGGGCCTCCTCGTCGACGAGGCCGGACCGGGCGGTGTTGACCAGGATGGCCTCCGGGCGCATGACGGACAGGACCTCTCGGGAGACGAGGTGATGGGTCTGCGGCGTCAGCCTGGCGTGGACGCACAGGATGTCGGATGCCGCGGCGAGTTCCGTCAGATCGGTGTAGCGGTCGAACCCGTCCGCTTGGGGGACCATCGGGTCGAAGTAAGCGACGGTCGCGCCCATCACCCGGACGAATGACGCGACCCTGCGTCCGATCTGGCCGAGGCCGACGATGCCCACGGTCTTGCCCTCGATCTCGGGGACCGCGGAGCCGTTCGGGAAGTCGCGGTCCCAGGATCCTCGGCGCAGGTTGGCGTCGGAGCGCGCGATGTTGCGCGTCTCGGAGAGGATCATCCCGAGCGTGAACTCCGCGACCGCCTCGGCGTTGCGGCCCGGCGTGTTGATCACCTGGATGCCGTGGGCGGCCGCGGCCGCGCGGTCGACGTTCTCCGTGCCTCCTCGGAGGACGCCGATGACGCGGAGCCGCGTCCCCCTCTCGATCACCGAGGCCGGGACCGGGCAGAACTGCGTGATGACGGCGTCGAACCGCCCGATGTCCTCGAAGATGTCGGCGGGCAGCTCGACGGCTTCCGGGCCTGCCTGCTCGATGCGGAGGTTGTCTGCCTGGAGGGCGTCGATCGAGTCGTGACGCCATCTGCGGATCTCGGCCGCCTCGGCCAACGGGGGAGTCTCGGCGAGCCCCTCCGCGAGATAGCCCTCCGGGATGAGGTCGTCCGCGATGCATAGGATCTTCATCTCACTCACCTCATGAGCATTCCGCCGGTGGCGTCGATGGTCGCCCCGGTCATGTAGTCGCTGTCGGGGCCGAGCAGGAACAACACCACCGGGGTGATGTCCTCGGGCGTCGCGATGCGTCCGAGGGGGATCCGGCTCAGGTAGTAGTCCTTCCTCGTCGCGATCGAGTCGTGGACCATGTTGCTGTCCATCATTCCGAGGGCGACGCAGTTCGCGGTGACGCCGCATCCGGCCGTCTCGCGCGCCAGGGACACCGTCATCGTCACCAGGGCCGCCTTCGACGCCGCGTAGTGGGCGTGCCCGGTGGTCGAGCCGTGGAACGCCGCCTGGGAGGTGATGTTGACGATCTTGCGTGTCAGCGCCGGCCTGTCCTGGCGGATCATCCGCTGGCACAGCAGGAACGGCGCCCGGCAGTTCACCGCGAAGGTCCAGTCCCAGTCGTCGACGGGGATGTCGGCGAAGCCCCCGCTCGGCCAGATGCCGGCGTTGTTGACCAGGAGGTCGATGCCTCCCAGATCCGCTCGGGCGCTGTCGAAGAACTCGCGCACCGCTGTGGCGTCCGCCAGATCGACGCCGTAAGCGAGGGCGCGCTCGGCACCGAACTCGCGCACGAGCGCCTGCGTCCCGTCGACGTGTCCGCCCGGGCGGTGCGACATCGCCACCGAGGCGCCCTGGTCGAGGAGCTGCCGGCAGATCTCGCGTCCGAGGCCGGTGGCGGCGCCGGTCACGAGGGCGCGTCGGCCCAGGAACCGTCCTCCCTCACTCGGCGGCATGGCGACCGGCCTCCTTCTGAAGGGCCTCGTTCCACGCCCCGTACCTGTCGGCGTAGAGCGCAGCCTTGGAGGGGTCCGGTGTGAACTCCTCGTATCCCGGGGACATCTCCGTGGCCGCCTCCACGATGCCCGAGTACTCCCCGATCATCGCGGCGGCCGCCATGGACGTCCCCAGAGTCCCGGCCTCTTTGACCTCGACCACCTGGAGCGGACGTTGCATGGCGTCGGAGAACATCTGCGTCCACTGGGGGCTGTTGGCGACCCCTCCTGTGAACACGGCCTCGCCGGGGAGCTCTTGGAAGCGTTCGAGGCGGCGGATGTGGTCGAGATGGGAGAACGCGATGCCCTCGTACACCGCGCGCAGGATGCGGGGGAGGGCGGTGGAGGCCTCCAGGCCGGAGAGCATTCCCCTCAGGGTGGGGTACTTCGATGTCCCGAACACGAAGGGGAGGAAGACCGGGACCCTTCCCGCCTCCGTCTCCGGGTCGAAGACGAGGCGATCGACCGAGGCGTACAGGTCCCGGCGCTCCGGAGCGGCCGCGCCGGCCAGGCGTGCCGCCGGGTCGAGAATGTTGTTGATGAACCATTCGAAGACGCCGGCCGAGGTCGGCGAGCCCTCGGTGATCAGCCAGGAGTCCGGAGTCGGGTAGATGGAGGTCATGAACAGGTCCCGGTCGATCACCGGAGCGCTGCTGACATACTCGTTGATCGACCATGTCCCCGTGACGATGGCCAGGCGGTTCTTCTCCACGAGGCCGGAGGCCAGCGCCGAGGAGGCGATGTCGAAGACGCCGCCCGCGACGGGCGTGCCGGCCGACAGACCGGTCTCCCGGGCCGCGGCCTCGGTGACGGTGCCCGCCTGCTCCGCCGAGCCGACGACCGGAGGCAGCAGGCCCTCCAAGTCCCCGATGCCGTAGTAGTCGAGGATCGCCGGGTCATAGCGCCGTTCCCGCACATTGAACAGGCTCGTTCCGGAGGCGTCGGAGAGATTGGCCGTGGGCCGCCCTGTCAGCCGCATTCGGACGAACCCGGATGCCAGCAGGGCCCATCGCGCCCTCCCGAGGGCCTCCGGCCGGTGCGCCTTCAGCCAGGCGAGCAGCGCCGGCGGCTGGCCCGCCCACAGCGACTGGGCGGTCCGGGGAAGGATGTCACGGGCGAAACGCGGGTCTGCGACCCATCGCTCGATGAGAGCCTCGGCCCGTTCGTCGGTTGAGATGATCGCGTCGCAGGTCGGTCTGCCGTTCGCGTCCACCAGGTAGAGCCCGTTGCCGTGGCCGGTCGCGGAGACCGCGGCGACGTCGCGTCCCGCCGCCCCTGCCGCCGAGAGGACGCGCCGGATCGCCGTGACGTTGGAGGACCACAGCGCCTCCATGTCCCGCTCGGTGCAGCCTCCGCCCGATGACCGCAGCGGGACGTTGTCGCCTGGACGCGCCGCGATCAGCGTGCCGTCCATCGCGTACAGGGCGGCCTTGGTGACGCTGCCCCCGTCATCGATTCCGAGGATGTATTTCATTCGACTCACTCCACATTGAGTTGGTGCTGGTTGTTGCTCCGTCGAACCCGGCGGCCCGCACCTGCGCGAGCCGTTCGGGCGTGTTGATGAATCCGCCGGCCAGGATCTCCTTGTCCGCGAGGATCCGGCGGATCTGCGGCTCGACCTCGATGGCGACGGGTGCGGGAAGCAGCTCGACGCCGTCGCCGGAGAAGGACCTCAGCGCATCCACTGCCGTGCACACGGAGCGCGAGTCCATCAGGGACACACGGAAGTACCGCCTCATCCCCGACTTCTTCGCCAGGGCGATCGTCGAATGGGATGAGGTGAAGACCCCGTCGACGTCGAATTGGTTGCGCAGCAGGAGCAGTCCCTCGGCGTCGGCCTTGAAGCCGCCGATCAGGTCGGACTGGACGAGGACGTGCTTCCCCGCGTCATGCACCTTGCGCGCGATCGCCGCGAGGTTCCCGATATGGACGTTGGAGAGGAGGATGTCGGCGGACGGGCCGGCGACGGCGGCGTCCAGGGATCTCAGGTCGCGCACCGACGGGATGACCCGCCACGACGGCGTTCCCACCGGGCTCACCGGTCCTTGTAGATGTCGAGGGCGTCTCCGACTCCCGCACCGCGGTGGATCAGCGCGGCGAGGGCGGCGACCTTGGCCACGGGGTCGGGGTCGTCGACGACGTTGCGGCCCACGGCGATTCCGCTGGCTCCGCGGTCGAGGCACCGGGAGACGTACTCCAGGTAGCCGACGAGATCGGTCCGGGGGCCTCCCAGGGCGACGACGGGGACATGGACCGACGAGAGGATCCGCTCGTCCGCCTCTGTGCCGGACAGCCTCGTCTTGATGAGGTCGGCTCCCAGTTCCTCGGCGAGACGCGCGGCGACGGCGACGTTCTCCGGGAGCGAGCCGGGGTCGTCCGTCCCGGCGTAGGAGTAGGGCAGGGACTCCACGATGAGCGGCATCCCGTACTCCGAGGACTCCCGGCGCAGGTCCTGGACCGCGGCCTGGCATTCAGGAGCGCGCTCGGCCCCCGCGAAGGTCATGACCACGAGGGCGTCCGCGCCGACCCGGACGCCGTCGAGGGCGGAACTCACGATCTGCGTGCCGGGCACCGAGGCGTCGAAGATGTCGGTGGAGGCGTCGCACCGCAAGACGAGGGCCACGTCCCGCAGCTCGCGCGCCCGCGAGGACGCGATGCCGGAGGGGACCAGGACGGCGTCGAGGCCGAGTCCCGCCATCTCGGGGACGGCATCGACCGACCGGTCGACGTTGACCGCCCTGGCGCTGAAGCTGTGGGCGTCGAGGGCGAGCATGAAGCTGCGTCCGTCAGGCGCCACGAGGCGGCGCATCCGCCGCTCGGAAACCGCTGGAATCGACATCGATTCTTCCTCTCCTCATGGGGCTCGCCGCGTTCGCGCGAGCCGGACACGAAAAAACGCCCATCGCTCCCTTCCGGGGGCAATGAGCGTTCGAAGCGCTAGCTCACAGGTCTGTTGTTGTGGGCATCACAGTAGCGACCGGGCCGGCCGGTGTCAACGCTCCCGGCGCGCGCGGGCGGTGGCGACCCTGACCACCGCCGCCATGCCGCCGTCGCCGAAGCTCGCGCGATCGAGCGCGAGGCCCGGGGCGTCGAGGGCGGCGAGCTCCCATTCGCGCAGGTGCGCGGACGAGAGGGCGTCCAGGGCGACGAGGGCCTCCCGGGCGTGGTCGCGGTAGAGCCGCGAGTGGCGGTCGACGAGGCGCCCGAACAGCTCGGAACGGCGTCCCATGCTTGTGACATTCGACGAGGCCGGCGCGGTCCGGTACTCGATGAGCGGTTCGGGCACGATCTCGATGCGGCCGCCGTCGGCCAGGAGCGTGAGGAAGAAGTCCCAGTCCTCGAAGCCCGAGCGCATCTGCTCGTCGTAGCCGGGCGTCGCCGCCCAGGCGTCGCGGCGCAGGGTGACGGTCGCGGGGCAGGCGTTGCGGGCGAGGAAGGCGGTGGCGTCACCGCCCGAGGGAGCCACGAGCGCGTGGGCGGTGCCGAACATGCGCATCCACGATGAGGCTCCGAGCACGTCCGGATCGGCGTCGAGGGAGGCGACGGTGCGCTCGAGGAACTCCGGGGCCAAGCGGTCGTCTCCATCGAGGACCGTGACGTACCGACAGTCGGCGCACTCGGCCAAGCCCCGGTTTCGCGCGGCCGAGACGCCACTGTTGGGTTGGTGCACGACGATGACACCCGACCGCGCGGCGAGAGCGTCGAGGACGCGCACGGAGCCCGGGTCCTCGCTTCCATCGTCGACGACCAGGATTCGATCGGGGACGAGGGTCTGCGCCTGGACGGAGTCGACGGCCTCGCGGATCATGCCGCCCTGGTCGAAGGCGGTGATGAGGACTCCGAGACGCGGCACGACGACGATGGTAGCGCCAGAGGACGGTCCGAGACGGGCATTACGCCCGGCGGGCCTTCCACGCGGACCGTCGGCGTGTCGGGGATGCCGTCCGGATGGGCGCGGCGCCCTCGGCCGACGGCGAGGGCCGGGGCCGCACAGCCTGGTGTGCGGCCCCGGCCCCGGTGCTCAACGACCGGGGTCAGCGCGCGGACTCCCCGCGGCGCCGGGACCCGGCGGCGATGGACGCCAGACCCAGCAGCACGGCGAACCCCGCGACGGCGGCCGCAGGCCCGGCGGTGGAACCCGTGGCGGCGAGGCCGCCCGTCGAGGCGTTCCCGTCGGCCGAGGGCGCGGCGACAATGCCGCCGGAGGAGGGCGCGTCTGTCCCGCCCGATGACGGGTTCTGCGACGGCGCCGCCACGATCACCTGGAACCGGGCCGTGAACCCGGCGTAGTCGACGGACACCCACTGCTGGCCGACAACCGACGGATCGAAGCCCGACACCGTGAGGTCCTGCTCGGCGATGTCGTGACGGGAACCGTCCTCATGGACGCCCTGGACCACCAGCCCGTCAAGGTCCAGTTCCTCACCCGGCGTGTAGCTGGCGCGGGACGGTGGCGCGGCGATCTCGATGCCGACCAATGGCGTGCCCTCGAATGACAGGGCGTACGTCCGCGAGGCGGAGCCGTCAGCCGAGGTCACGGTGATCGTCGCGGGCGATTGGCCGGTGGCTTGGACGACCTCGACCTCGGCCGCCTGGTCGAGGGGCACCGCCTGCACCAGGGGGTAGGCGGTGGCGTCGGGCGGAAGTGATGACGTGTACTCGTCGACGTCTGGATCGAAGTCCTTGACCGAGGCCCCGCCGATGCGCAGATCGGCCAGATCAGCCGTCGATGCCGGTGCGGGATTCGCCGGGTCGGGGACGAAGATCTCGATCTCCGACACGGAGATGTAGGTCTTCTCAGGCCGCAGCGTGTGAGTCAGCCGCACCGCGGAGGCCTCCGCCGGTGCCGCTGAGGGTGAGTCGGCAGACCTCTTCTCGCTGTCCGCCGAGCATGCGATGTCGATCACCGGCGCCGATGCGTCGGTCTCCGACAGCTCCTCGCTCCCGCAGGTGTGCCAGGCGCCCTCCGCCGACTGGTATTCGACGAGCAGTGTGGCAGGCCACGAGGCGCGCCCGTCGCGGTAGTAGGACGTCGTGACATGGGTGATCTGCTGCGGCGTCGAGAACGTCCACAGAGCCGTCTCGGGCCCTGGGCGGGTCGAGCTGCTCCAGGTCGTCCACGCCTTGTCCGAGCGGTTGCCGTTGGTGAGGCCCGCCCGGGCGCGGGACGTGCCCGTCTCGGAATACGAGGGGGTGAACGAGCTCGCCTCAGGGGCGGCATTGCGTTCCCCGGCGGCGGTGACGAGGACGGCCAGACTGGTGGGGAGCTGGCGCCCGTCGCCGGCGGGTGCCTGACCGGGGATGCGTACGACGGAGCCGGCATCGGCGAAGTCGGAGTCCGTGACACCGCTGAAGTCCCAGGTGACGGGAGTCTGGATGGGTTCGGACGTCCCGAGGCGGCCGCCGACCTGGGTCGGGGCTGCGTTGCGGACCTGCTCGAGGGTGGAGCCCGCCGCGACGGTCACCGACGCTGGATCGGCGATCGTGAGGTCTCCGACGTGGAGTTCCAGCGCCGCCGTCACGGCGTTGCCGAACACGTCGGTCGCCCGACCGGGGATCTGGTAGGTGCCCGTCTGCGCGATCGCCTGAGCTACCGCGCCGGCGTCCCATTCGACCGGAATCGGGGTGCCCTGGCCCCAGCCGTATGTCGGGACGACGGTCGTGGGCAGGCTCGGTGTGGTGCCGCGGGGTGTCTGTACCCGTTGGAGGACGACGCCAGTGGACTCGATTGAGCGGAAGCGCCATTCCTGAGTGTCGCTCTTGTCCGAGAGGTAGAGCAAGGCATTGTCGGACGACAGGGCGGTCAGCCCGCTGACCAGCGTGTACGTGGAGCCGTCGCGTGTGTTGAGATTCCACAGAGCCGTCGGATCCTGGGCGGCCGCAGCGGGGTCGGGATACTCGGTCAGAGCGACGGACGACCCGTTGGCGGTGCCCGCCGCCGTCAGGTATCTCCCACTCGCGCGGTCCTGGATGACGTAGCGCTTGAGCGTCGGACGGTTATCGGAGGGCACCTCGTGGAAGGTCCATTGCTGCTGACCGGCCTGCTCGGCCGTCCCGGCCAGGTCCGTCATCGACGCGGCGCTCGAACCGGAGGCGACGTCGGACAGCGCCTTGACGCCCGCATGGTCGGTGAGCTGGTATGTGCCGCCGTCGGCGAGGGCGGCTGCGTCCGAGGCGACACCGGAGACGCCGTCGACGACGATGGAGGAGATGGACTCGGCGGGCACGGTGATCGTCGCCGTCTTGGCGGCACGGTCGACCTCGACGGCCTCGCCCCTGACGTTCCCGGTCGTGCGCAGGTTGGCGATCGTGGCGGCCTCGGGGCCCTGAGCCTGGATGTCCTTCGGCGTCTCCGTCGTCACATACGGCGTCGCGGTGGCGTCCTCCGCGATGTCGGCGTACTTCGACAGATCCACGACGACGGTCTGAGGCTCGGCGGAGTTGTTGGTGTGCACGACGGTCAGCGTCGAGCCGTCAGCTGATTGAGCGGTGAAGTTGTCGGCCGTCGATGAGTTGGCGATGACCGAATCGCCCGAGTGGACGAACTGCGTGTAGTTTCGGACGGCGTTGAACTTCGAGTTCGCCAGAACGTGGCACGGCTGAATGTTTGTTGTAGAACCGTTGTTGACGTCGACGCGGCGCTTCGAGTAGAGCTTGCCGTCCGCGCCTGTCACCGTGCAGTCGAAGTCGATGAAGACGGTGCCCCAATTGAGGTTCTCGCCGGCGGGGTTCTGTCCGCTGCCAAGCTGCATATTGTAGAGATCCTCGACGGCCTGCCACATGACGAAGTCATTCGACTCCAGGCCGTATACGTCGTTGTTGATCTTGTTGGCAAATCCCAGCCCGTTGCTGATGAGGAAGGGATTGAACGAGGAACCGGAGAAGTCCCCGTCCACCTCCGACATGGACACCGGCTTGTCCTCGCTCTTGCCGAGGTCGCGCACCTGCGTCTGCCCGTTGGTCCCGTAGCCGTGGACGTTGAGCTGCTCGACGACATCCTTGGCAGCCTGGTCGTACTGCATGTACGAGTCGACCAGTTGTTGGGCGACGGAGGCGTCGGTCGCAGAGACAACCGTGTCGGTGTTGCCCGCCAGAGCTTCTCCCAGCGCCTCGAGCGTCAGCTGCTGGGTGGTGTTGAAGACGCGCATGCCCTCCTGGGGCTTCTTGAGGGCCGAGGCGTAGGGGGTCAGGCTGAGGTCTTTTCCGGTGAGCTCCGATGTGTAGCGGGAGATCAGCTCGTCATTGGCATCGCCCGTTCCCACGTAGTCGGACGCCGTGGTCCCTGGCGTCGGCCAGTAGTTGGCCTCCGACTCGTTGAATGGCTCCACGGTGTCGAAATTGACGCCTGTGCGCGATTCCAGGCCCGCGATGACGTGCGCCAGGTATTGGGCGAACTTTGCGGCCGCCTGAGGATCGAGGTTGTTCGCTGAGGCGTCGTCGATGCCCCCCGTTGCGTATCCGCTCTCCGTCATGAAATAGGGCGCGGAGTTGACGAACGCCTCCCACACGTCGACATCGGGTTGCCCGTCCGTCCCCTCCATGGCGCGGGTGAGCCACCATTGCTGGGCCGCGTCCTTGTCGAAGTCATAGGAGGCGTCGTCCATCGGGTCGAACGCCTGCAGCAGGGCCGCCCGATCGGCCTGTTTCGTCGTTGCGCCAGTGCCGGCCAGATAGCCCGTGCCGGTGGCGTCGTCGCGCCAGTATCCGGGAACGTTCGCGCCTTGGCGCATGAACGGGTAGCTGTAGGCGACGTCGGAGGCGTTGCCTCCGCCGATGTTGTAGCGCGCGATGTTGAGATCGAGTCCGTCCGAGCCGAAGAGGCTCTGGTAGAACTCCTCGCGCAGCGCTCTGCCGTACTGGTTGCCGTCCGCGCCGTAGGATCCGGTCGCGTTCGCCAGCCACGCCAGGCTGGTGCCGAATCCCTTGAACTCTGAGACCTCATACCACGGGTTCGGGGTGACGACGGTGATGGCCGCCGCGGTGGCGGAGCCTGCGGCCTGGGCCGCCTGCGGGGGCCCCGCGACCAAGACCCCTCCCGTCAGCGCAATGCTCGCAGTGGCGATCGTCGCAGCGGTGCGGCGCCCCCTGTGGGCGATCCGTGTCCTGATTGCCATGGACGTTCCTTCCTTGGTGATGGCCCTTCTCAACCGGCGATGCGACGCGCTGTCTGGTTGCGCAACCAAATCCGCCCACCGATGCCGCGAACTCACAGGAGGGGATCGCGACGAGGCCGGTACGGATCGGAGGTGCACGCCAACGGGCGGCGCAGGTGTGATGCTGGACAAGGAACTCCCGTCAGGGGCGGACCTCCGCGCCGTCCGGGTATCTCCTCAATCCCGCGTGCCGCGCCGTCGCACTGCACGCGGGCCGGCATCGCTGCCGACAACACCACTGGACTCCATCAAACACCTCTCGCGAGGAGGCGCGCAAGACCGATGGTCATGAGTGCCATCCGTCCATCCAAACGGGGTCGCCCTCGTCGATGCCGCGGGCACATAAGGGCGGAGGCTCCGGACCTCGCGCCTGCGTCCGCGGTGCGGTCCCGGACCGCGCAGGGAACGGCCTCCGCCTAGGCTGGGCCCACTTCGGGCGTGCGGGACCGCCCGGCGTGGAGGGAGAGGACCACCAATGAGTCGGCAGCTGCGTTCGGCGACCTCGACACAGGGGCGCCACATGGCCGGTGCGCGCGCGCTCTGGCGCGCGACCGGGATGGGGGACGACGATTTCGGGAAGCCGATCATCGCCGTCGTCAACTCCTTCACGGAGTTCGTCCCCGGTCACGTCCACCTGCGTGACATCGGCAAGCTGGTCGCCGACTCCATCGAGGCCGCCGGGGGAGTGGCCAAGGAGTTCAACACGATCGCCGTCGACGACGGCATCGCCATGGGCCACGGCGGCATGCTCTACTCGCTGCCATCCCGCGAGGTCATCGCCGACTCCGTGGAGTACATGGTCAACGCCCATTGCGCGGACGCCATGGTGTGCATCTCGAACTGCGACAAGATCACTCCCGGCATGCTCATCGCCGCGATGCGGCTCAACATCCCGGTCGTGTTCGTGTCCGGCGGCCCCATGGAGGCCGGCAAGAACATCCCCGCCGAGGACATCGTCGGCCCGTCCACGGCCGGCCGCGGCAACCTCATCACCGTGATGAACGCGACGGCCAACGACGACATCTCCGACGACGAGCTCACCCGCATGGAGCGGCTCGTGTGCCCGACCTGTGGGTCGTGCTCCGGCATGTTCACGGCGAACTCGATGAACTCCCTGACCGAGGCCCTGGGCCTGGCGCTGCCGGGCAACGGCTCGACGCTGGCCACACAGGTGGCCCGCAAGGGCCTGTTCGAGCAGGCCGGCCGGTTGATCGTCGACCTGTGCCGCCGCTACTACGACGACGAGGACGACTCCGTCCTGCCTCGTTCCATCGCCACGAAGGACGCCTTCTGGAACGCGATGACGATGGATATGGCGATGGGCGGGTCCTCCAACACCGTCCTCCACCTGCTGGCCGCCGCCCACGAGGGAGGCGTCGACTTCGACCTCGAGGACATCGCGGAGCTCGGGCGCACCGTGCCCTGCCTGGCGAAGGTCGCCCCGAACCACAACGACTACCACATGGAGGACGTCCACCGCGCCGGCGGCATCCCCGCCATCCTCGGCGAGCTGGACCGCGGCGGATTTCTGCGCCACACGGTCCACGCCGTGCACGCGCCCTCACTGGGGGAGTGGCTGGCGGACTGGGACGTCCGCGGGGGGCATGCCACGGCGGTGGCCGATCGGCTCTGGCACGCCGCGCCAGGCAACGTCCGGACGACGCAGGCCTTCTCCACCGACAACCAGTGGGCGAGCCTCGACCTCGACGCGGAGGCGGGCTGCATCCGCGATGTCAAGCACGCCTACACGAGGTCCGGCGGCCTCACCGTGCTCAGCGGGAACCTCGCCCCCGAGGGCGCGATCATCAAGGCCGCCGGCATCGATCCGGAACTCTTCCACTTCGAGGGGACGGCGCTGGTGTGCGAGTCCCAGGAGGAGGCCGTCGACCGGATCCTCGACAAGACCGTCCAGCCCGGCCACATCGTCGTCATCCGCTATGAGGGACCCTCCGGCGGCCCTGGCATGCAGGAGATGCTCTATCCGACGTCCTTCCTCAAGGGACGGGGACTCGGCAAGGCCTGCGCGCTCATCACGGACGGCCGTTTCTCGGGAGGCACCTCAGGGGTCTCCGTGGGCCACATCTCGCCCGAGGCCGCCGCCGGAGGGCTGATCGGCCTGGTCGAAGACGGCGACCGCATCATCATCGACGTCACCGAGGGACGGCTGGAGTTGGACGTCCCCGAGGAGGAGATCGAACGCCGCCGCGCCGTCCAGGAGGCGCGCGAGCACCCCTGGACCCCGGTGTCGCGCGAGCGCGTCGTCTCCCCGGCCCTTCAGCTCTACGCGGCGACCGCGCTGTCGGCCTCCCAGGGCGCCGCCCGCGACGTCTCGCGGGTGCTGGGCAGGCGCTGAGGCCGCCCTCCTCGCGTGGCGCGGCGCGGGAGGCGGGTCCTCACCCGTCTCCCGCGCCCGCCCCAGCGCAGGAGGGTCCTCAGGCCTTGGCGAAGTCCTCCTCGAGCTGTTCGAGCGAGCGGCCTTTCGTCTCCGGGATGAACCTCAGGTAGAAGAAGATCGTCGCCAGGTTGATCACCGCGAAGATGAAGAACACGCCGCCGCCCAGGGCGGACTCGAGGGGCGGGAACAGGCGCGCCACGAGGAAGTTGGCCATCCAGTTCGCGAAGACCGCCGCGCCCATCGCCTTGCCCCGGATCCGCAGGGGGAAGATCTCGGCCAGCATCAGCCAGAAGATCACGGCGACGAAGCCCTGCATGAAGAACAGGAACAGCATCATGAAGGCGAGCACCAGGTAGGAGCGGACCGGGCCCTCGGCGAGGAGGGAGAAGACCGCGCCCATGGCCGCGAGCGCGCCGGTCACGCCGATCTGGCCGGTGAGCAGCATCGGCCGGCGATGGAAACGGGGCAGCAGCACGATCGATCCGAAGGCCACGGAGCAGACCGCGACGACCCCGTTCCCGATCGTCGCGACCAGGGAGGCGCTGGTCCCCAGGCCCGTGTCGATGAGGATCATCGGGGCGTAGTACATCACGGAGTTCACCCCGGTCATCTGGGACAGGAACGCCAGCCCGATCCCGATGAGGGTGATGCGGCGGATCCACGGCGCCTTGAGATCGTCGAGGAACCGGGTGGTGGACTCCCGGCTGGTCCGCTCCACGTGCGTCTGGAGCTCCTCCAGCTCCCCCGTGACGTCGTCGCTCGGGCGGAGTTGCCACAAGACGTCGCGCGCCTCGCCGCGGCGGCCCTTGGCCACCAGCCAGCGCGGGGACTCCGTGAGGGTGAAGGATCCGATGAACAGGCCGAGCGCCGGCAGGGTGCACAGCACGAGCATGAACCGCCAGGCGTGTGGGTGTCCCGGGAAGACGTTGGCGATGATCGCGTTCGTCGTGTAGGCGAGCAGTTGGCCGGTGACGATCATCAGCTCGTTGCGCGCCACCAGCGTGCCGCGCATCTCGGTGGGCGCGAGTTCGCCGATGAACACCGGGACCGTCGCCGAGGCGCCGCCCACGGCGAGGCCGAGGATGAAGCGGAAAGCCACCATCACGCCCGCGGTGGGCGCGAACGAGGTGCCCAGCGCGCCGAGGATGAAGAGCGTGGAGAGGACGAGCAGCGTCCTTTTGCGCCCCGTTCGGTCCGCCATGTTCCCCGAGAGGAGTCCGCCGAAGGCGGCGCCCAGGACCAGTGAGGAGGTGACCGTGGCCACCTGGTCGGCGTCGAGGGCGAGCCCGCCTTGGTCCGTGGGCAGCTGGAGGAAGGGGATCGCTCCGGAGATGACGCCGGTGTCGAACCCGAAGGCCAGGGCGCCCAGGGTCGCGACGAAGACGACGCCGTGGATGCTCCTCTTCCTCATCCTCGTCCCGGTGGTGGAGACGTCGGGCGCTCGTCCGCGTCCGTCTCCGGCGGGTGCCGCCCTGGTTCCTGCGGTGGTCCCGGAGCTCTCAGGCTGCAGGTGTTCTGTCATGGGTGTGGTCCCTTCATGTCGGCATTGACAGGGTGGGGCTGCGCGGGCTGTCCCTGTGGGCGGCGCAGCCTGGAGGCGATGCGGGTCGCGCCGGGGGCGCAGGCCCTGGCGCCTCGGTCCCGCTCGCGGATCAGGCGAGGTCGGAGAACGTTGCGATGAAGGCGTCGAGGGCGTCCTCGGAGCTTTCCGAGGCGAAGGCCTCCATGGCGACGACGCCCGTGTAGCCCATCGCCTTCAGGGCCTTGGCGACGTTGCGGTAGTTGATCTCTCCGGTGCCCGGCTCGCATCGTCCCGGCGCGTCCGCGATCTGGATCTCCCCGATCCACGGCAGAGACTCCCGGCAGGTGTCGATGAGGCGTCCATCGCCGATCTGGGCGTGGTACAGGTCCAGGTTCATCCTGATGTGCGGGGAGTTCACGGCTGCCACAAGGGCCCTGGTGTCGGACGGGTGGGAGAAGGGCGTTCCCGGATGGTCCACCGGGAGATTGAGGTTCTCGAGGCTGAAGACGACATCGGCGTCGGCCGCGATCTCGGCCAGCTTCTCGATGGTGAGCGTCGCCCTCGCCCACATCTCGCCGGTGACGTGCTCGACAGGCTCGACGGGAAGGCCCCCGTCGCCGAGTCCCGTCCCGTGGAAGTTCAGCCGGGGGCAGTCGATGGTCTTGGCGGCCTCGACCGAGCGTTTCGCCGACTCCAGGAAGGCGGAGATCCCCTCGTCGTCGGTCAGGGTTCCCGACACGTAGCCCGTCATCGACCCGATGTCCGCGCCGGAGCGCGCCAGGGCCGGCAGGTCCTTGTCGGTCCAGCCCCACATCTCCACCTGGAGGCCGCGTTCGGCGATCCTCGCGACCCGGTCGGCGAACGGCAGGTCCTGGTGGAGCATCTCCGCGCATGCGGCCAGCGTGAACGGCGTGTTCTCGACCCTCATCATCTCCATGTCCTCTCCTCCGGTCTCTCCGGTGCTCACTTGACCTCGTCGATGCCGACCCGCCGGCCCTCGGCCGCCGAGACGATCGACGCCGCGGCGATCCACTGGGCGCGCAGTCCGTCGAGGGCGCCGGGCGCGTCGACCGTCTCTCCGTCCATGCGCCGGGCGAAGGCGGCGAACTCCGCGCGATACGCCTCGTGGTAGCGGGACTCGTCGGTTCCGCGGGTGTCGCCGTGCAGGCCCGCGGCGTCGTAGAGCCGGGCCGCCGTGTTCGCGGGATCCCCCATCCTCACCATCCCTGCGGATCCGAAGACCTCTCCGCGCAGGTCATAGCCGTACATCGCGCAGAAGGAGGCCTCGGCGGTGGCGATGGCGCCGTTGTCGAAGCGGATGACGACGACCGCGGAGTCCTGGAATCCCCGGTCCCTGAAGTCCGGACGGACCAGCGCGTCGGCCACCGCGTAGACGTCGACCGGCTCCGAGCCCGCGTTGAGCCAGCAGATCGTGTCGAAGTCGTGGATCAGTGTCTCGTTGAAGACGGTGCCGGGGGCTGTGCGGGCCGGGTCGCCCTCGTAGGGGCCCGGGTCCCGTGTGATCGAGTGGATGCGCTGCACGGCGCCGATCGATCCGGCCTCCACCATCTCCTTGGCTCTGACCCAGGACTCGGCGAAGCGCCGGTTGAATCCCACCTGGAAGACGATGCCGGCGCGCTCGGCCGCCGTGGCGGCGCGCTTCGCGTCGGCCACGTCGACGCCCAGCGGCTTCTCGGTGAAGATCGACTTGCCCGCGCCGGCGAAGGCCTCGATGAGCTCCGGGTGGAGTCTGGCCGGAGCCGTGATGACGACGCCGTCGAGGGTGTCGTCGTCGACCAGCTGACTGGGGTCGCGGACCGTGCGTTCCACGCCGATCTCGGCGGCGAGCCTCTCCAGTTGCGGGGCGGCGGGATCGGCCAGCACCGTCAGATCCACTCCGGGCACCTCGCGGGCGAGGGTCCGCGCGTGGTGCGTCCCGATCCGCCCTGTGCCGATGACTGCGATTCTCTTCATTCCCGACTCTCCTTGTCAGTCGCGGCGGCGCCGCGATCGGAGTCCCTTCGGGGCGCGTCGCTGCTCCACTCGGGACTAGAACGAACAATTAGTTCGTGCTAGTCATTGTAAGGACAAAGTGAGATGAGTGTCAACGGGACGGATTCGTCGCCGCGCTCGTCCGCGGCCGGCGCTCCACGCCCCCGGGACGACGGGGCCCGGCGTCTTGCTAGCCTGACGTCCAGGAACGCGGGGCGTCGCTGAGGACAGGAGATGCGACTGATGCTGAATCGCCACACGACGTCTGAGCACGCCGCCGGGCGCCGTCCGACCATGCGCGACATCGCGAGGGAGGTCGGGGTCTCGCAGTCGCTCGTCTCGATCGTCTTCCGAGACGCGCCCGGAGCGAGCGATGAGACGCGTCAGAAGGTCCTCGAGACGGCCGACCGTCTCGGATACGTCCGCAATGAGAGCGCCCGTTCGTTGCGATCGACGCGATCGACGAGCATCGGCGTCGCCTTCCAGACCCGCCAGCCGTTCCACGGCGAGCTGCTGGACGGCCTCTACGCCGCCACCGCCGACCTGCCGAACCGCCTGGTGCTGTCCGCCGTCTCGGACTTCCGCGACGAGGCGGCGGCGATCCGCAGCCTCGTCTCCTACCGGTGCGGCGCCCTCGTCCTGCTCGGGCCCCGCCTCTCCGAGGACGAGATCCTGCGCCTCAGCAGCGGCATCCCGGTGGTCTCGGTGGCGCGGCGCTGCTCCTCGCCGAACCTCGACTGGGTCGTCTCAGATGACTTCCAGGGGATGAGCCTCGCCCTCGACCATCTCACGTCCCTGGGACACCGCCGCATCGTCTACCTCTCTGCGCCGATCTCACCCGGCGGGAGGGAACGTCAGCATGCCTTCGAGGACGCCGCCGAGTCGCACCGCCTCGACACCGAGGTCACCATCCGGACCAGCGGAATGACCGAGCAGGATGGCGCCGAGGCCGCCACGGCGCTGCTCGGCGAGGGCACGCTGCCCTCCGCCGTCATCGCCTTCAACGACCGGTGCGCCCTCGGGCTCCTCGACGTGCTGGTACGACACGGCATCCGGGTGCCCGAGGAGCTGTCCGTCATCGGTTTCGACGACTCGGAGATCGCCTCCCGCACACCGATCTCCATGACGTCGGTGCGCCAGGATCCGACGAGCCTGGCGCAATTCGCCGTCGAACGCGCCCTCCAACGCCTCGCCGCCACCGGTCCGGCGAACACGCCTCGCGGCACGATACTGCCGACCTCCCTCACCGTGCGGTCGACCACCGGTCCGGCCCCCCGCTGAGGGAGGGGCCGACCGACTCGAGATGAGTGAGATCGGCACACGCCGTCGGCGAAGGCGCACACAGAGCCCACGCGCTCCGGGAGCCCCGGGGCTGGGGGAGGACGCGGATCCGCTCACGGCGGGTCTCCACGTCGACGCTCGCGTTGTGGATCTCCTCGTGCTCAGAGGATCAGGTGCACCACAACGGCACCCTGGGCGAACGCCACGTGTGGGTCGCTCTGACGGATCGACGTGGCGCGGGATGACTGCGCCAGGCAGGTCAACCGTGCGGATACGGGTGCCACGATCCGAGCGGCGGGCACAGGGTCGGGGGCGCACTGCCACACTGTCCCGCATGGAACACGTCGTCCTCTACGACACCACCCTGCGCGACGGGGCCCAGCAGGAGGGGATCAGCCTGTCGGTGGCCGACAAGCTGGCCGCCCTGCGGATCCTCGACGATCTGGGCGTGGACATCATCGAGGGGGGCTGGCCGGGCGCCATCCCCAAGGACACGGAGTTCTTCCGGGCCGCGGCCCGCCATCCGCTCGTCCACGCCCGCCTCGCCGCTTTCGGGGCGACCGTCCGGCCGGGAGCCGATCCGGCATTCGACCCGCAGGTGGCGGCTCTGCGCGACTCCGGCGCGCCGATCATCACGCTGGTCGCCAAGTCCGACCCCCGCCACGTCGAGCGTGCCCTGCGCACGACGCGGGAGGAGAATCTGCGCATGGTCACCGACACCGTCGCGTGGCTGAGCGACCCGGCCAACGGCGGCGCCGAGGTCATGGTGGACCTCGAGCACTTCTTCGACGGACTGGCGGCCGACCCGGATTACGGCATCGACGTCATGCTCGCCGCCGCTCGTGCCGGGGCTGGCGCCGTCATCCCCTGCGACACGAACGGCGGGAACCTCCCCGGCGCCATCGCCCGATCCATCGCCCGCGCGCGCACCGCCCTGGACGAGGCCGGGTTCGCTCGCGTCACCGTGGGCATCCACACGCATAACGACGCGGGATGCGCTGTCGCCAACGCGCTCGCGGCCGTCGAGGCCGGCGCCCGGCATGTCCAGGGCACCATCAACGGATACGGGGAGCGGACCGGAAACGCCAACCTGCTGACATGCCTGGCGAACCTGCAGGTCAAGATGGGATACGAGGTCGTCCCCGCAGATTCCCTCGCCCGCCTGGGCGAGGTGTCGCGTCGCATGTCCGAACTCACCAACATCGTGCCCTTTCCGCGCGAGCCCTACACCGGTGCGTCGGCGTTCGCCCACAAGGCGGGCCTGCACGCCTCGGCGATCCGGGTCGACCCCGGTCTCTACCAGCACGTCGACCCGGAGACGGTGGGCAACGGGATGCGCATGCTCGTCTCGGAGATGGCGGGGCGGTCCTCCATCGAGCTGAAGGCACGCGAGCTGGGCGTCGACCTGGCCGGACGTCCCGGTGTCGCCCAGGAGGTCGCGCGCGTCGTCAAGGAGCGCGAGGCGCAGGGCTACACCTATGACGCGGCAGATGCCTCCTTCGAGCTGCTGCTGCGCGACCAGTTGGGTCTGCTGCCGCGCTACGCGCGGGTCGAGTCGTGGAAGGTGACGTCCGGGGAGCAGGCGCTGCCCCGGGGCGGGGGAGACGCCGGCGGGGCGGACGCCCGTGCCGGACGCGGCCAGGCCCGCACGGGAGTGCTCGCCGAGTCCGAGGCCACGGTCAAGATCCACACCGGTCACCGCCACATCCGCACCGCCGAGGGGAACGGCCCGGTCAACGCGCTCGACAACGCCCTGCGAGCGGCGCTCGCCCGGGATTACCCCGAGGCGTCGGCCACCCGGCTGACCGACTTCCGGGTGCGCATCCTCGACCCGCAGCACGCAGGGACCGACGCCACGATCCGAGTGCTGATCTCTCTGACGGACGGCACCCGCACCTGGTCGACGGTCGGGGTGGGGACGGACGTCATCGAGGCGTCCTGGGAGGCCCTCTTCGACGGGTACTGGTGGGGCCTGGCGGCCTCTGGCGTGCGGTCGCTCCTCATCGAGCTCTGAGGGGCCGCCGGCCCGGCGCCGTGGGCAGCGGCGAATCGTGGGTTTTCCCCCAAACCGTGGAGATCTCACTGAGTTGAATCGGCATAGTGGTTCGGTTCGGTGAGATCTCCGCGGTCCGACGCGCCAGCTGAGTGTCGATGAGTCGGTCGTCCTCTGCCGGGCGTCCGCCCCCGAACGCTATCGGCTTGAACACGGAGGAGGACAGGCACGTGATCCGTCCCACGTGTGCCGGGCGTCTCCCACCTGCCGCGTCGTGCGGTCGCGCGCGACAATGAGCTCATGCATGGAGAGTACAAAGTCCCTGGGGGCAAGCTGATCGTCGTCGACGTCGAGGAGCGCGACGGAGCGCTGAGCGATCTGCGGATCGCGGGCGACTTCTTCCTGGAGCCCGACGAGGCCCTCGACCGTATGCGGGCGGCCGTCGACGGGGCGCCGGCCGACATCACGGCGGCGGAGGTGGCCGAGCGCGTCCGCGGCGCGCTCCTGCCCACCGACACGTTGTTCGGTCTCACGCCCGACGGCGTCGGCATCGCGGTGCGCAGGGCGCTTGGGCGGGCGCTGAGCTGGGACGACATCGACTTCGACGTCATCCATGGCCCCGTTGTCGATCCGATGATGAACGTCGCGATGGACGAGACCCTGGTGGAGGAGGTCGCAGCCGGGCGGCGCAAGCCCTTCATGCGATTGTGGGAGTGGAACGGCCCGCAGGTGGTCATCGGGTCCTTCCAGTCCTACGACAATGAGATCAACCAGGAGGGCGTGGACCGCTATGGCATCACCGTGTCGCGCCGCGTCACCGGCGGCGGCGCCATGTTCATGGAGCCCGGCAACTGTGTGACCTACTCGCTGGTGGTGCCCACCGCGCTCGTCGACGGGCTGAGCTTCGAGCAGTCCTATCCCTTCCTCGACCAGTGGGTCCTGGAGGCCCTGGAGAAGGTCGGCGTCAGAGCCCGCTACGTGCCGCTCAACGACATCGCCTCCGAGGTGGGCAAGATCGGTGGGGCCGCGCAGAAGCGTTGGGCCAACGGCTACATGGTCCACCACGTCACGATGGCCTACGACATCGACGCGGCGAAGATGATGGAGGTCCTGCGCATCGGCAAGGAGAAGGTGCGCGACAAGGGCACCCGCTCCGCCGTCAAGCGCGTCGATCCGATGCGTTCACAGACCGGCCTGGAGCGCGAGGCGATCCTCGACGTCTTCTACGACCACTTCAAGCAGAAGTACGGGGCTACGGACGGGCAGATCGCGGAGCGCGACCTCGATGTCGCCCGCGAGCGGTGCGAGACGAAGTTCGCCACGCCCGAATGGGTCCACCGCCTGCCCTGACCGGCCGTCACCCGATGGCCGGCCTCGGCCCGAAGACGGCGGTGCCGACGCGGACGACGGTCGCGCCCTCGGCGATCGCCCACTCCAGGTCCTGGGACATCCCCATGGACAGTTGGAGGTCGGACTCGGCGACGGCCAGGCGCTCGGCCGCGTCGTCGCGCAGCTCGCGAAGGCGCATATAAGAGCGGCGTACGGCGGCCTCGTCATCGGAGTGCAGGCCCACCGTCATGAAACCCTCCAGGCGGAGACTGGGGCTGAGCTCGACGGCCTCGACCAGCGACGGCACGTCCTCCGGTGAGCATCCGTGCTTGGAGGGCTCTCCGGAGGTGTTGACCTGGAGAAAGACTTGCAGCTTCATGCAGTTGCGGCTCGCGCGGATGTCCAGTTCCTCGACCAGCTCCCGGCTGGCGACCGTCTCGACGAGGTCCACGCAGTTCAGGGCGTGATTGATCTTGTTCTTCTGGAGCGGGCCGATGAGATGGATGCTGGCGCCGGGCACCTCTCGGATCGCGGGCGCGGTGGACAGGGCCTCCTGGACGCGGTTGTGGCCGAGGACCACCGGCAGCCCGCGCTCGGCAAGGGCGCGCGCCGCCTCGCGGCAGGTCTCTGGCGTGCGGGTCTTGGCGGCGAGCTCCAGCGTGACGTCGTCCGCGTGCCCGTAACGGGAGCAGGCGGCGTCGATGCGCTCCCGGACACGGTCGATCCCCTCAGCAACGGTCACCCGGCGATCGTACGCGGATGCGGGGCGGATCCGCACCTCGCCGCTCGCCATCTCGGAATGGTTGTCACTACAGTTCACTGGAGCGACGACCAGCGGCGTGGGACAATGGCGTCGCATGCGCCGGGCGCCTCCCGGTGGCGACGGGCGCAAGCCCGATCTGGCGCACGACTCGTCAGGAGGACCGTGATGCGCACGCTGCTCAACATCATCTGGTTCGTGCTGGCCGGCTGGGAGCTCTTCCTTGCCTATCTCCTCTTCGGCGCTCTGGCCTGCGTGTTCATCGTCACCATTCCCGCGGGCGTCGCCTGTTTCAGGATCGCCGGGTATGTGGTCTGGCCCTTCGGCCGGGTCGTCGTGGACAAGCCGGGAGCGGGAACTGGGTCGGCTCTGATGAACGTCGTGTGGTTCGTCGTGGCCGGCGTGTGGCTCGCTGCAGGGCATATCCTCACGGCCGCCGCCCAGGCGGTCACCATCGTGGGCATCCCGGTGGCGGTCGCCAACATCAAGCTCATCCCGGTCACCTGCTTCCCATTCGGCAAGCAGGTCGTCGCCTCGCCGGGCGCCCGTCTGTTCTGAGGGAGACATGTCCAAACACCACGGGGCGTCCGGCCCCACCCGTGCCGTCGAGGCGCTCGAAACGGCCGGCGTGTCCTACACCATCGTCGAGTACCGCCACGATCCGCGGTCGCGGTCCTTCGGAGAGGAGTCGGCCGAGCGGATCGGAGGCGATCCGGGACGGATCTTCAAGACGCTCCTGGTGCGCTGCGACGGGGACGAGTACGTCGTGGCCGTCGTCCCCGTCGACCACCATCTCTCGATGAAGGCGATCGCCCGGGCCGTGGGGGGCAAGTCGGCTGAGATGGCGGACCCGGCGGTGGCCCAGCGGCGCACCGGTTACGTGGTCGGCGGCATCTCTCCGCTGGGTCAGACCACCCGGCACCGCACCTTCATCGACGAGTCCGCCCTGGACCACGAGACGATCCTGGTGTCAGGTGGGAAGAGGGGGATGTCCGTCGAGGTCTCGCCCGTCGACCTCGCCGAGGTGACGGGCGCCGACATCGCTGATCTGCGCGCGCTCGGCTGACCGCCCGGGTTCCGGCGCGGCCGCCGACGCACCGACCCGCGGGGATCCTGGCGGCAGTGGCGCCCAGGCCGCGTCGCCAGGATCCTCCCGGATCGTCTCTAGTCCCTCCTCGTCGCGATCCTCAGCGTGAGGATCTCGAAGGGACGCAGCTCCACGTCGACCCCCTGCCCCGAGACTCGGAGCCCCCGCGCGTGCGGCATCTCCGGCGCGAGGGGGCGCTCCCGGAGATCGACTTCGTCGACACGGCCGACCGGGAATCCGAACGCGACCGTCGCCCGGTTGCGCGCGCCGGCCGCCTCGTACAGCCGGACCACGACGTCGCCCGAGCGGTCGTCGGCCAGCTTGACCGCCTCGACGCGGATCCCGGCGTTGTCCACCCGGACCAGGCTGCGTGTCGCGACATCGGGGTCCGGAGCCTCGGGGAGCCTGATCGGGAGATTCGCCTCGTAGCCCTGGGTGACGACCTCGTCGATCGTGGCGCCGGGGCAGACCGCGTAGCCGAAGTGGTGATGCCCCTGGTCCTGGATCGGATCGGGGACCCGCGCGGCCCTGACCAGGGAGAGGCGCACCTCGGTCTGCGTCTCGCCCGAGTCGCCCACCGCCCGCGTCACATCGTGGCCGTAGGTCCCCGTGTTCGTGACGCCGATTCCGTACCCCGGCTCCGCGACGTGCACCCAGCGGTGCGCCATCACCTCGAACTTCGCGTCCTCCCACGAGGTGTTCGTGGTGGTCGTCCGGCGCACATGCCCGAACTGGACCTCGGCCGAGTGGTACTGCGCGTGGATCTCGAAGGGCAGGGCGACCTTGAGGAGCTTCTCCTGCTCGGCCCAGTCGAGATCGACCTCGAAGCGGACGGCGGGGTCGTCGGCCTGCAGGAGGATCGTCTGCTCGACGGTGGACCGTGAGAAGGATCGGCGGACCCGCACCCCGGCGCGCAGCGGCCCCTCGTCCTCGACGGTCAGCGCCTCGACCTCGACGATGTCGCGGACGGAATGGCGGTAGTGGGCGTCGATGTCCCAGGCGTCCCAGGCGTTGGGCAGGTCCTCATGCAACTGGAGCAGGTTCGCGACCTTTCCGGCCGGAACGAGCTCCCGGCCGGCGACCTCGTCGAAGATCGACGTCAGGAGGCCGCGCCGATCGATCTGGACCCGCACCAGGCCGTTGGCGAGGACGATCCCGCCCTCGTCGTCCCGCGCGACGGAGACGGGGTGGCCGGGTTCGACGGGCGTCCACGGAGCCCATCCGGAGGCCGGGGCCTCGACGAGGGCTCGGGCGCGGCCCTGCGCGTCGACGGCGAGCGCGCGCCGGTCACGGTCCGCGACGTTGACCACGGCCCCGGATGCCCCCGCGGCCTCAAGGCCCCGGTGGATGAGGGACTCCAGCTCGCGATGGCTGCGGGCGTACATCTCCTCGTTGTCCTGGTGGACCCAGGAGATCGACGAGCCCGGCAGGATGTCGTGGAACTGCTGGAGGAGGGTCGTCTGCCACAGCGCGTCGAGCTCTTCGTAGGGGTACTCCGCCCCGGCCAGGGCGGCGGCGGTCCAGACGAACTCCGCCTCCCGGAGGAGATGCTCGGAGCGCCGGTTGCCGCGCTTCTCGCGCGCGTGGGAGGTGAAGGTCCCCCGGTGCAGTTCCAGGTAGAGCTCTCCCACCCACACCGGGGCGTCCGGGTACTCGGCCCGGGCCCGGGCGAAGAAGTCGTCGGGCGCCTCGATCTCGACGCGCGGAGATCCCTCCAGGGACCGCACCCTCCGCTGGCGCTCCATCATCTCGCGGGTGGGGCCGCCGCCCCCGTCGCCGTATCCGAAGGGCACCAGGGAGGTCGTGGCCCTGCCCTTCTCGCGGAACTGGCGGACCGCGTGGTGCAGCTCCTCCCCCTCAAGCGTCGACGAATAGGTGTCGATGGGCGGGAAGTGCGTGAAGATGCGCGTCCCGTCGATGCCCTCCCACCAGAACGTGTGGTGCGGGAAGGTGTTCGTCTGGTTCCAGGACAGCTTCTGCGTGAGGAACCACTTCATGCCCGCGAGCACCGCGATCTGCGGGAAGGCGGCCGTGTACCCGAAGGAGTCCGGCAACCAGATCCCGTCGGGGCTCGCACCGAGCTCACGCTCGAAGAACCGCATGGCCTGCGTGATCTGACGGACCATCGCCTCGCCGCCGGGCAGGTTCCCGTCCGGCTCGACCCACTGGCCGCCGACCACGATCCACTGGCCGGCGGCGATCGCCTCTTTGATCCCGGACCACACCGCGGGGTGATTCTCCTTGATCCAGAGGTACTGCTGCGCGGACGAGGCGGCGAAGCGGAACTCCGGATAGTCGTGGGCCAGGGCGAGCACGTTCGAGAAGGTCCGCCCGACCTTTCGCCGCGTCTCCCGCAGGGGCCACAGCCACGCGGAGTCGATGTGGGCCTGGCCGATCGCGCTCAGGCGGTGGGCGGAGGCGGAGGCGGGCCTGGACAGGACATCGACGAGCTCCGCCCGCGCGGCCGCGGCCGTTCCCACGATGTCGTCGAGCGCGAGGACGTCGAGACTGCGTTCGAGGGCGCGCAGGATCTCCTGCCTCCGCGGTTCCTCCTCGGGCAGCTCCCTGAGGAGTTGGAAGAGGACCTCGACATCGAAGCGGAGCCCCCAGACCTCCGGCTCGAACACCGCGAGGTCGGCGGTGCGGAACGTGTAGATCGGGGTCTTCGGCGCGGTCTTCCGGTCTCCCAGGGGCGTCGGGACAAAGTCGTCGGCCAGGATATCGGGGTTCGCCGCGGCCTCGAGAAAGAAACGGACGCCCTCCCCGCCGGCGACATCCTCGCCGATGCGCACGTACATGTTGCGCGGATGGATGCCCTTCACCGGTCGCCCCTCCGGCGTGTAGACCATCCCCTCCGCCTGGTTCCCGGGCCAGTCCCCCTGGAATCCGGGATCGAGGAGGAGCTCGACGGTGCGGCCCTTCCACGGCCGGGGAACCTGGCCGACGATCTCGAACCACCACGTCGACCACGCCTTCCCCCACTGCTCCCCGACAGAGAAAGGGCGGTACGTCGCGGCGAGCCCCTCAGAGACCGGGACGGGCTCTCCCGGAGCCTCCCAGGCCCTCAGCTCCACCGGAACCCGCGCGGAGTAGACGGCGGGGACGATCCGCTGGGTGAGCACCCGCTCGATGCGGGCCTCGACGAGTTTCTGGTTCTGGTGCATGTCGGTTCTCCGGTGTCTCAGTGTCGAAGGATCTGGATGATCAGGTCGGTGGGCGGGGCAGGATCAGTGCAGGTGCGAGAGCTCGTCGTGGAAGCTCGACCTCGCGTCCTCGAGCAGCGCCCGGGCGACGTTCACGGAGTCGATGAGCGGATGACGGGCGAGGGCGCGCAACGCGGCGGCGCGCGACCCGTGGACCCCGGCCTCGATGGCCTGCCGCTCGACGTACTTGACGGTCACGACGAGTCCCCGGCCGTGGTCGGGAAGCTCGGCGCCGGCGATGGGATGCGCTCCGGCGGAGTCGACGAGGCAGGGGACCTCCACGACGGCGTCGTCGTCGAGCTCGCGCAGGGTCCCCCGGTTGCGCACGTTGAGGATGAGACGGGCCCTCTCGTCATGGGCGATGCCCCGCATGAGCGCGAGGGCGACGTCCTCGTAGCCTCCGGAGAGGATGTCGGCCTCGTCGCGTTCCCCCATGCCCGCGCTCTCCCTGTTGGTCGACATGTAGGTGACCTCGCGCTCGTGACGGCACAGATGCCAGGCCGTGAGCGGAGACTCCGACGTCCCGGCCCGGTCCCAGAACGCTCCCTGCTGATGCACCAGGTACCGGCCGCGGGTCGATGGCTCGTACTGGTCCGCCTGGAGGACGTCGCGCCGATAGTCGAAGTAGTGGAGGTACTCGTTGGGCAGCGCGCCGAGCGTCTGGATCCACTCGGCCCCGAAGAGCCGCCCCTCCTCGAAGGACTCGATGAGGTCGGGACGGGCCAGCAGATCCGGCAGGACGTCGCGTCCGTCCACACGCAGCCCGGTCACCCAGCCCAGGTGGTTGAGACCGGCGTAGCGCAGTTCCGCGTCCCGGCGACCACCCAGGCCCAGGGCCCCGAGCGCCCGGCGCGCCAGCCCGATGGGTGAGTCGCAGATACCGATGACCCGGTCGCCGAGGACGTCGGACATCGCTTCCGTGACGATTCCGGCGGGGTTCGTGAAATTGATGACCCAGGCGTCCGGCGCGACCCGCGCCACCGTCCGCGCGAGCTCCATGACGACCGGCAGGGTCCGCAGGGCGAACGAGATCCCCCCGAAGCCGACGGTCTCCTGGCCGATGACGCCGTGGGCCTGGCCGATCCGCTCGTCCCGGGCTCGTCCGTCGAGCCCCCCGACGCGGATCGCCGAGAAGACGAAGTCCGCTCCCGCCAGCCCCTCGGCCAGGTCGGTGTGGACGCTGACATGCGGAGCGTCCGCGACGCCGCGGGCCTGCTCCTCGAGGATGCGGGCCATCGTCGTGAGACGGGACGCGTCGACGTCGACCAGCGCCACATCGGTGACCCTGCCGGGGGCGTGGTCGCGCAGGAGCGCCGAGTAGACGAGAGGCGTGCGGAACCCCCCGCCTCCGATCATCGCGAGCTTCATACGACCATGACCTCCATCTTCTTGCGTGCGAATGCGGCAGACACGCCGGGGGGCGGTGCGGTGTTCGTGATCACCCGTGTCGGGACGTCCGGAAGGATCACGCGTCCGGTTCCGGTGCCGGGGAATTTGCTGGAATCGGCCATCACCGTCACGGCGTCGCAGGCTGCGGCCATCGCCTGCTTGATCGGGATCTGCGCGATCGTCGTGTCCCGCAGGTCTCCGTCCGCCGAGACGCCGGAGACCCCGAGGAAGGCGTGGTCCGCGCGCAGCAGGCGCAGCGTCTCGGTGGTGAGATGCCCCGAGACGGAACGGTAGGTCGGATCGTAGTCTCCGGCGAGGACGACGACGTGCACCTTCTCGTCGTCCTGGAGCACGTCGACGGCGGCGAGGTTCGACGTGATGACGGTCAGGCGCCGCCCGCGCAGCAAGCGCGCGAGCTGGAGCGTCGTCGTCCCGATGTCGAGGACGATCGTGTGCCCGTCGCGGATCGTCTCGGCGGCGGCCTCGGCGATGCGGGTCTTCTCCTCGCGGTTGCGCGCCTCGACGGTGAGGAACGGGGCGTCGCCCTCGGCGCCCTCAAGAAGGGTCGCACCCCCGTAGGTGCGCCGGAGCAGCCCGGCACGGTCGAGCCGTTGGAGATCGCGCCGAATCGTGGCGGGGCTCGCCCCGGTGGCTTCTGCCAGTTCGCAGACACTCGCCGCCTGCTCCGCCTGGAGGAGGGCGAGGATCGCGTGGTCGCGTTTGTCTCGCATACACACCAGCATATCAATCAAAGTCGATCAAGATGGATCGACTGAATGACGGACTGTTGAACATTCTGAGCGACTGGTGCTATAACCTGCATCGGGTTGCAGAAGACGACGTGACTCACAGGAGAACGACGACGATGGAGCCAGCGATGACCACATCCGGAGGCGAGACCGGTCGGACGGCACAGGTCCTGACGGTCGGTCAGCTGTTCCTCGACCTCGTCTACGCCCAGATGCCCCGTCCGCCCCAACCCGGGGAGGAGATCTGGACGGCCGATTTCGGCTGGGGCCCGGGAGGCGTCGCGAACGCCGCGATCGCCGCGGCCAGGCTCGGAGCGCGCACAGCGATGTGCGCCGCGGCAGGCGACGATGCCCTGTCCTCCCTGTGCAGGGCGCGCCTGTCCGACGAGGCCGTCGACATCTCAGGGATCCGGACGCTGCCGGGGTGGGCGCTTCCGGTGACCGCCTCTCTCGGCTACGACGCCGATCGCGCGCTCGTCACGGGCGGAACCCCCGCACCGGTCCCCGTCGAGGAGATCGTCCTGGACGCCCCGGACGCCGAGGTCGCCGCCCTCGACCTCAAGGTCCTGAGCCTCCCGTGGGCGCGGGCCGCCTCCGCCCGGGGAACGCGCATCTTCGCCGACATCGGCTGGGACGGCTCCGAGAGATGGGACCCCGCCGATCTCGACGCGCTCGACGCCTGCCACGCCTTCCTCCCCAACGAGGTCGAGGCCATGTCCTACACCAGGACGGACGCTCCCCTCCAGGCGGCGCGGGCCCTCGCCGACCGCGTCCCCCTCGTCGTCGTCACGCTCGGGGCGCGGGGGGCGGTGGCCGTCGACTCCGCCACCGGTGAGGAGGCGGAGATGGCCCCCGTCCCCGTCCGGGCCCGTGACGCGACGGGCGCGGGCGACGTCTTCGGAGCCGCGTTCATGGTCGCGTCGCTGACCCAATGGCCGCTGCGCGAGCGACTCGACTTCGCGGGCCTCGTCGCCGCGATCACCGTCTCCCGTCCCGGTGGCGCCTCGACGGCCCCCGGGACGAGCGATCTGCTGCCGTGGCTCGACGCCCATCCGGAGACGGACCGCGGCCGATTCAGCTTCCTGCGCGATCCGCTCGCGCAGGTCGGAAGGCTCCCCTTCGTACCGACAACCGAGAATTTCCACCGAGAACACCACAACCACCAGGAGACACGTCCATGATCACCACACCGAGGCGCATGCGCGCCGCGTCCATCGCCGCCGCCACCGCGGTCGCCCTCAGCCTGAGCGCCTGCGCCGGGGGATCCGGTTCCGCCGCCTCAGGGGACGGCTCAGACGCCCTGACCGTCTGGCTGTGGCCCAACGCCATCGGAGACACCGTCCAGAAGCAGGTCGAGACGGACTTCGCCGACAACAACATCCAGATCTCGACGATCGGGGACAACTTCAAGCAGAAGCTCGTCACGACCTTCTCCGCGAAGTCGGGCATCCCCTCGGTGACCGGGGTCAAGGGCGAGGACATGCCCTATTTCCTGTCCGAGGACTCGCTCTTCACCGACCTCAACACTCTGGGCATCGACGACATCCTCTCCCAGTTCCCCGAGTGGAAGCTCGCGGAGGCGACCACCGCCGACGGGAGGCTCATCGGCCTGCCGATGGACATCGGTCCCAGCGCCCTGTACTACCGCACCGACGTGCTCGAGGAGGCGGGTCTCCCGACGGATCCCGAGGAGGTCGCCAAGGAGACGTCCACCTGGGATGACTACCTCGCCTTCGGCCAGAAGCTCAACGAGGCGACCGGCGCCCACCTCACCGTCTCGCTCGCCCAGATCTTCTCGATGGCCGTCGCGCAGTCCGACTCGGGCTACGTCGACGAGGACGGCAACTTCACCGGGGACTCCGACGCGATCCGCTCGGCGTGGGACACCTCCGTCAAGGCGTATGAGATGGGCCTCGACGCCGGTCTGACCGACAGCTCGGCCGACTGGGCGTCCGCCGTCAACGCCGGGACCCTCCCGACGCTGCTGGGAGCCGCCTGGTACCAGGGCGATCTCAAAAACGGGGCACCGGACACCTCCGGGCTGTGGAACGTGACCTCCATGCCGGGAGGACCGGCGAACATCGGCGGCTCGTTCCTGACGATCCCCGCCTCCACCACCGACACAGACACGGCGATCGCCTTCATCCGCGAGGTGCTCTCCGCTGAAAACCAGGCCACCACGTACTCCGAGGTCGGCAACTTCCCCTCGGTCTCGGGCGCACTCGATGAGCAGGCGCTGACCGACGGCGACGACTTCTTCGGCGGGCAGGTCACCGCGGAGGTCTTCAAGACCGCCATCGAGAACATGCCGACGAAGTACACGAGCCCCTACGACTCCGAGGTCTCGGCGCCGTACTTCACGGAACTGGCCAATGTCGAGTCCCAGGGCAAGGATCCCGAGCAGGCGTGGAACGACGCCGTGACGGCCGCCAAGCAGGCCCTGACGAGCGCGGAGTGACGATGTCCGCCGCCACGCGGGTTGCGGGACCGGGAGCGCAGGCGCGCCCCCGGTCCCGCAACCGGACCCTGCGCCGCTCATGGCCGATGTACGTCGCGGTCGCGCCGTTCTTCATCCTCTTCGCCGCCTTCGGCCTCTACCCGACCGTCTACTCCCTGGTGCTCTCCTTCCAGAAGTGGAACGGGCTGGGCGATCCGGAGTGGATCGGGCTGGAGAACTACCAACGGCTCTTCACGGACCCGACCTTCTACCTCTCGATCCGCAACACCCTGGTGATGTTCGTCCTGTCGACGGTGCCGATGCTCATCCTCGCGCTCGTCGTGGCCGCGATGCTCAACTCCGCCGTCCGGTTCTCCACCGTGTTCCGCGTCGCGTACTTCATCCCGAACATCACCTCCGTCGTCGCGATGGCCATCCTCTTCGGCTCGATCTTCGGGAAGAACTTCGGCCTGGCCAACCAGCTCATCCAGTTCCTCGGCGGATCCGCCATCCCCTGGCTGACGACCCCGTTCGGGATCCAGGTGACGGTCTCCCTGCTGATCACCTACCAGTGGACGGGGTACAACGCGATCATCTTCCTCGCGGGGATGCAGGCGATCGACCCGGAGGTCTACGAGGCGGCGACCCTGGACGGCGCGGGGCCGGTGCGGAGCTTCTTCTCGATCACGCTCCCGCTCCTGCGCCCCACGATCCTCTTCGTCCTCGTGACGTCCACGATCACGGGTCTCCAGAGCTTCACCGAGGCTCAGGTGCTCACCTCCTCCGCGTCGACGACGAACCCAAACTCCGGGGGCGCCGGGCAGGGCGGGCTGACGATGGTCCTGTACTTCTACCAGCAGGCCTTCGGCTATAACCGCTTCGGATACGGAGCGGCCATAGCCTGGGGGGTCTTCCTCATCGTCGTGATCTTCACGATCATCAGCTGGCGCCTCTCATCGGAGAAACCCCAAGCGAAGGCACGCGCATGACTGTCGACAGTTCCCCCCGCGAGACCTCCGTCGCCCCGGCCCAACGGCCGCCGCAGCGCCGGCGGAAGGCGCCGCGCGGCCGCCGGTCCCTCTACGTGCTCCTCACAGCCGGCGCGGTGGTCTCCCTGTTTCCGCTCTACTGGCTCGTGGTGATGGCCTCGAACACGACAAGCGACATCTACAAGTCCCCGCCGACCTTCGTCCCCGGTTCGCATCTCCTCGAGAACGTCGCCAAGGTCTTCACCCGCATCGACTTCGGCGGATCGCTGCTCAACACGCTGATCGTCGCCTGCTCGGTGACGGCCCTGGTCCTGTTCCTCGACTCCCTGGCGGCCTTCGCCTTCGCGAAGTTCCAGTTCCCCCTGAGGAACCTCCTCTTCGGGATCACGCTCGTCACCTTCATGCTGCCGATGCAATTGGCGATCATCCCCCAGTTCATCACCATGACGAACCTCGGATGGGTCGGGCACCTCCAGGCGCTCATCGTCCCGGCCGCCGCCAACGCCTTCGGGATCTTCTGGCTGCGCCAGTACATCTCGGGCGCCGTTCCCGACGAGCTCATCGACGCCGCGGCTCTGGACGGGGCGGGGTTCTTCCGCCAGTACGTCATGGTGTGCCTTCCGATGATCCGGCCGGGACTTGGTTTCCTCGGCATCTACACGTTCATCGGGTCCTGGAACGACTACATGTGGCCGTTGACCGTTCTCACCGATCCCCACCACATCACGTTGCAGGTCGCCCTGGCCCAGCTCAACACGGCGTTCGGCCAGGACTACTCGATGGTCATGGCCGGGGCGCTGCTCGCGGTGATCCCGCTGCTCGTGGTCTTCCTCCTCGGGGCGCGCCAGTTCATCGGGAACATCGCTCAGGGCGCGCTCAAGTAGCGTTGGCGGCATCGCCGGATCCCCCAACCCCGCCTGCATCGGAGGTTCACAGTCCCATGGACCCATCACTGGAGTCGACCTCGCCGGGTTCGAGCACGCGGCTTCCCCCGCGCGCCTTCCTCCGCACGGACGCCCTGGTCCTCGCCCTCGGCGGCTCGTGGGCGTTCCGGCTCCACGAGCACAGCCCCGGGGACGAGGACGGGGAGGGGATCCCCCCGTTCGCCGAGCCCTCGTTCGACGACGGCCCGTGGGAGCGCCTCCTCGTTCCGGGCCACTGGGTGCTCCAGGGGCACGGCTCGCCGATCTACACGAACATCGCCTATCCCTTCCCGCTGGACCCCCCGCACGTCCCCGACGAGAACCCCACGGGCGACCACCGGGTCACCTTCGAGGTGCCGGACGGATTCGCCCGCGGAGGGCGCGCGGTCCTGCGGTTCGACGGGGTCGAGTCCCATGCGCGCGTCTGGCTCAACGGGCGGCCTGTCGGCTGGTTCACCGGGAGCCGCCTGCCCACGGAGTTCGACGTCACCGCCGTCCTGCGCCCCGGCGCCAACGTCCTCGCCGTGAGAGTGAGCCAGTGGTCTCCGGCGAGCTACCTCGAGGATCAGGACCAGTGGTGGCTGCCCGGCATCTTCCGCGACGTCTCGCTGGTCTCGCGTCCGCGGAACGGCCTCGAGGACGTCCGGGTGTATGCGGACTACGACCGCTCCACGGGCGGCGGCAGACTCGATCTCGCCGTGAGCGGAGCCTTCCCGGTCACGGTCGAGATCCCTGAACTGGGGACCCACGCCACATGGGAGACCCCTGCCGGAGTGCGCCCCCTGGACGTCGGCCCCGTGGACCCGTGGTCGGCGGAGTCCCCGCGGCTCTACGACGTCACCGTGTCCTCGCCCGGCGAGCAGGCGCATCTGCGGGTGGGGTTCCGGCGCATCGAGATCGTCGCCGGCCGGCTGGTCGCCAACGGCCGCCCCCTGACCCTGCGGGGCGTCAACCGGCACGAGACGAATCCGGACCTCGGGCGCGTCTTCGACGAGGACTTCGTGATGAAGGACCTCTGCCTGATGAAGCGCCACAACATCAACGCGATCAGGACCTGCCACCAGCCACCGCATCCGCGGACCCTGGAGCTTGCCGATGAGCTCGGATTCTGGGTCGTCCTCGAGTGCGACCTCGAGACGCACGGCTTCTCCGAGAATGACTGGTCGGGAAACCCGGGCGACGACCCGGCCTGGCGCGACGCCCTCCTCGACCGAATCGCGCGCACCGTCTGCCGCGACGTCAACCATCCCAGCATCATCATGTGGTCGCTGGGCAACGAGTCGGGCACGGGGCGCAATCTCGCTGAGATGGCGGACTGGGTCCACCGCAGCGACCCCACACGGCCGGTCCACTACGAGGGCGACCGCGGCGGCGCCTACACCGACGTCTACTCCCGGATGTACCCGACACTCGAGGAGATCACGTCGATCTGCGCGGACACGCCGACCATGGCGCTCCACGAGGCGGGACCGGCCGAAGGCGCCCGTCAGAGGGCCAAGCCGTTCGTCCTGTGCGAGTACGGCCACGCCATGGGCAACGGGCCCGGTTCCCTCGCGGACTACGAGGAGCTCACGGACCGCTTCGAGCGGCACTGCGGAGGGTTCATCTGGGAGTGGCGCGATCACGGCCTGCGCACGCGCGACGACCAGGGACACGAGTACTTCGGTTTCGGCGGTGACTTCGGGGAGATCCTCCATGACGGCTCGTTCATCATGGACGGCCTGGTGCTCTCCGACGGAACCCCCTCGCCAGCCCTGGCCGAGCTCGCCGCCGTGTGGGCACCCGTGCGTCTCACCCTGGACGGCGCGCGCCTGACCGTGGCCAACCGCCGGCACGACAGCGGGATCGGGGACCTCCTTGCCCATTGGGTGCTGCAGCGCGACGGCCTCGAGGCCGCCTCCGGGGACATCGACCTGGCCGGCCGGGCGCCTGCGGGGGACCTCGCCCCGGGGCAGACGACGGAGATCGACTTGGAGTCGGATCCGGCGTGCGCCGAGGCTCTCGATGCCATGCGCGGAGACGGGCCGGCAGCGGAATGGCACCTCCTCGTCGAGGCCCGTCTGGCCGACGCGGTCCTCTGGGCCCCGGCAGGCCACGTGGTCGCCCGCGCGCAGGCGGCGCTTGCCGAACGGCGCGCACCGAGCGCGTTCACCGGATCCCCCGGTCTCCTCGGAGGAGACGAGGGCGGGGGCGAGACCGGGGAGGATACGGCCGGGGTCCTCGCGCGCGCGGTCTTCTCCGACACCGGCTCCCTTCTCTCATGGCGCGGTGTGAGGATGGTCGGTCCCACGCCCGAGCTGTGGCGGGCCCCCACCGAGAACGACCGGGCGACGGGCCAGGGCTCGTACGAGCTGACGGATCCCGCTCTCAGCGACGGGCGAGGGGATGAGGACGCGGCATCGAGCGCCCAGCTGTGGCGAGAGGCGGGCCTGGACCGCCTCATGCACCGCGTGGTCTCCCGGCAGCCGGCATCCGGCGGCCTGGTCCAACGCGTCCGCTCGATGCCCGCGGGCCAATCCCACGGCGTCGACTCCACCTTCCGATGGCGGGCCGACTCCGACGGGCTCCACCTCCGCGTGTCCGTCAGGCCGTTCGGAAGGTGGACATGCACCTGGCCCCGGCTCGGGATCCGTTTCGACCTGCCCGAGGGGGTGGGGACCGAGACGGTGTCCTGGTGGGGGACCGGCCCGTCCGAGTCCTATCCCGACTCGTGCGACGCGACGTGGGTGGGGCGTTTCTCCTCGGACATCGATGCGCTCGCCGTCGCCTATGCCCGCCCCCAGGAGACGGGGTTCCGGCCCGGTCTCCGCGAGCTTCGCCTCGGAGGGCTGGACCTGGCGACCGTTGAGGGCGCGGGTGGGCGCCCTGGCTTCCAGCTCCTGCGGCATAGTCCTCAGGAGCTCTCCCGCGCCGACCACGCCCATGAGCTTCCCGATCCCGGACGGCGTCTCTGCCTCATCCTCGACATCGCCCAGCACGGGCTCGGGTCGCGCACATGCGGCCCGGACGTCCTTCCCCGGTACGCCTTGTGGCCCCGGGCGGCCTCATGGGAGATCGTCCTGCGCTGAGACAGCTCCGGTTCCGTTAGCGGCCGCAGCCACAAGAGGAACGCACGATGAGCGACATCGGGAAGAGGGTGTGGGTGGCCTCCCCGTCGGGGTGGGCGAGCGTGTCCAGAGCCTGACGTGCCATCTCGGTGAACGGTTGACGCACTGTGGTGAGCGGGGGCCAAGAGAAGGTGGATTCCGCAGTGCCGTCGAAGGAGATCAAGGCGACGTCGTCGGGAACGCTCAGCCCGAGCTCCCTGATCGCGCGCAGCGCGCCGACGCCGATCAGATCGGAGGCGGCGAAGATCGCGGTAGGCGGATCGCCCGAGTTCAAGAGTATCCGCGCGCCGTTGTAACCGCCCTCGCGGTCCCAGGACGTAATGGCCGGTGGGGTTCGAGGCAGTTCGCGCTCCCGAAGCACATCGTCCCATGCCTGGCGGCGCAGGTCGATTGCCGGAAGGGGGCCGCCGATGTAGCCGATCCTGCGGTGCCCATGGTCGGCGAGGTGTGAGACGGCGATCCGCGTGCCTCCGGTGAAATCGGCGCCGACGGTAGCCAGCCCCGGGACAGGGAGAGAACGGTCGACCAGCACGCGAGGGATCCGCGGGAGGCCGAGACGGTAGAGTTCCTCGTTCTGCAGATAGCAAATGAAGATGAGGCTGTCCACTCCGCGGTCCACCAGAAAAGGGACTAGATCCGCTTCGAGGCCGGAGTCCTCATGCGTGATGCCTGGGAGCACCGCGCTGCCCCGTGAACGGGCGATGGTGTCGATGGCGTCGATGAACTCCGCGTAGTAGGTGTTGAGCACCTCGGGAACGACGACGCCGACGAGGCCCGTCGACCCGACCTTGAGGGCGCGGGCGTTGGGGTTGGGTCGGTATCCGAGCTGCCGGATCGCGCGGAGTACGCGCCGACGGGTTGCCTCGGACACGCCCCGGGGACCATCGTTGACGACGTAGCTGACCACCGCCGTCGAGACCCCAGCTAGTCGGGCGACATCCGACCGAGTCGCCGGGCGGTCGTCTCCGGTTGCCATCGTGTTCCCTCCCGTCGATGTGGGTATGTCGGATCCATGTTCAGACCGGCGTTGTCAGGCCCCGGATCCGGGCGGATGGCGCGTTCCCGTCTGCTTTGCGAATTCTACTCGCGATGATCTCATGGCGGATGTTCATTCGCGTTATCAACTTGTGACCGATGGATTGTGGATCGAACCCTTATCTACTGGAGTAGAATCGTCAATGTTGGTCGGCCGCGGATGGTCGACGGCGATCCGACACCCACACCCGCATCGATACCGGCGCAGAGGCCGGTGAGAAGGAGCAGGGAATAGTGAACTTGGCCCCGGTCCGTGCCGACATCGTCCACCTGCGTGCCGGTGGGACGTCTCTGGTCATCCAGGCGCCGCATGCACAGGCCCCGGAGGTTCTCCACTGGGGAAAAGACCTCGGCGCGATCTCAGCATCTGTTCTCCGCACCCTCTCGGTGGCCACGGAGGAGCCCTATGACGGCAACGCGCCCAATGAGCCGCTCCAAGTCGGTGTCATACCTTTGTCTTCCACTGGGTGGATGGGACGCCCCGGACTCGTTGGGCACCGAAGCGGAGGGCGGGACTGGGCGCCCCACCTGCGGACTTCGTCGACCGTTGTTGAGGCAGCGGACATTGTCGTCGAGGCGACGACGGCCGGTGGCGACCTCGCCGTTGCCAGCGGCGGAGCGGGCCGAGTTTCGTACACTCTCGCGGATGAGGACGCCGGTCTAAGCGTCCGGATCCTCTTCGAGCTCCTCGACACGGGCCTGGTGAGGGCCCGCGCCAAGGTAGGGAACACCGGCGCGGACGATTATGACCTTGATGAGGTCGCCTTGGCATTCCCGTTGCCACTGGAAGCGGACGAGATCCTCGACTTCTCAGGACGATGGGGACGCGAACGTGAGCCGCAGCGCCTTCCCGTCCGCCTGGGCTGTCATCTCCACGAGGGGCGGCACGGCCGCACCGGTTTCGACGCCCCGATGATGCTCTTCTGCGGGGAGTCTGGATTCGGATTCGCCCACGGCCGGGTCTGGGGCCTGCATGTGGCTTGTTCGGGCAATCACCGGACGTGGGTCGAACGGTGTCATAACGGGCGTCAGGTCATCGGGGGAGGCGAGCTTCTCCTTCCCGGTGAGGTTTCCCTCGGGCCGGGTGAGACCTACACCACCCCCTGGATCTACCTGCAGTCCGGCGACGGTCTCGATGAGGTCGCTCGGCGACTCCATCGGTGGGAAAGGTCTCTTCCCAGCCATCCAGATCCGGACCGCCCGGTGACGATGAATGTGTGGGAGGCCGTCTACTTCGACCATAATCTGGACACGCTGCTGCGACTGGCCGACCAAGCGGGATCCATCGGAGCAGAGCGCTATGTCCTCGACGACGGGTGGTTTCTTCACCGGCGCAACGACCGAGCAGGTCTGGGCGACTGGACCGTCGACCCCCAAGTGTGGCCCCAGGGACTCCACCCCTTGGTAGACCGCGTCCGTGCTCTGGGCATGCAGTTCGGCCTGTGGGTTGAACCCGAGATGATCAACGTCGATTCGGATCTCGCCCGAGCCCATCCGGAGTGGATCTTGCGCGCCGGCACCGACCTTCCGCTGGAGTGGCGCAACCAACAGGTCCTCAATCTGGCCCTCCCCGAGGCATGGGAACACATCCGCGCCTGTCTTGACGCGCTGATCGAGGAATACGACATCGATTACCTCAAATGGGACCACAATCGTGATCTCATTGATGCCGGGGACGCTACGCATGCTGGGCGTGCCGTCGTGCACGAGCAGACGCTCGCGTGTTACCGGCTCATGGATGCGTTGCGCGCAGACCATCCGGGACTGGAGATTGAGTCGTGCTCCTCGGGAGGGGGGCGCATCGACCTCGAGATGCTCACCCACGCCCAGCGCTTCTGGCTCTCCGACTGTATCGATCCGCATGAGCGCCAGCAGATCATGCGCTGGACCGAGCAGCTGGTGGCACCCGAGTACATGGGAACCCATGTGGCTTCACCGCACTCCCACACCACCGGCCGCACCTCGAACCTCGCGTTCCGGGCGGGGACCGCCCTGTGGGGGCACTTCGGCTTTGAATGGGATCTCCTCGGCCTGGACGAGGACGAACTCGCCCGGGTGCGTGAATGGGTCGACTTCTACAAGGAGCATCGTCGCATGCTGCTCACCGGGGATCTGGTGCGCCGCGACATCGCCGACGGCTCCGTATGGCTCCACGGAATTGTGGCTCCCGACGGCTCTCGAGCGCTCTACGAGCTTGTCACGCGATCACGGTCGCCTCTGTCGCCGCGCGGGATGCTCCATGTCCCTGGTCTGAACCCGGATGGGCTCTATGAACTGTGCCCACGACTCGTCGGAGGCGGCCCTGAAGGGCTCTTCCTGGCGCCGTGGGCGCAGTCGGTCGGTGACGACGGCACGATCATGACCGGTCGATGCCTGGACGAGGTCGGCGTGCATCTGCCGCTGCTGTATCCCGATCAAGTCCTCCTTCTTGAGGCGAAGGAGGTGGAGAACTGAGCATGTGACCCGACAGGGCCCCGTCGCCCGACGTGGAACAGGCGCGGCGTGGGCTGCCGATGTTTCCTCCAGCCAACGATGTCATCAGAAGGAACACAGATCATGAAGAAACCCAACACGGCAATGTTTGCGTCGGCGGTCACTGCCCTCGCCCTGGCGCTCACCGGCTGCTCCGAAGGCGGTCAGTCCGGCGAGTCGGGGGCTTCCGGTGATGCCCTGGACGTCTACCTCAACATGACCACGGGCAGCGCCCAATACGCTGCTATCCAGGATCTCGCCCAGGCATTTGAGGATCAGACCGGCACCCCGGTCAACATCACCATCGACTCCTCGAATTTTGAGAACAACATGAAGGTGCGTATGGCGGCGGGCAACCTCCCGGACGTATGGACAACCCATGGCTGGTCGGTCCTGCGGTACGGACCGTTCCTCGAGCCGCTCACTGATCGCCCCTGGGCCCAGTACGTCAACAAAGGCCTTGACGAGTCGATGCGCGACGACTCCGGCACCCTCTATGCCCTTCCCATCGACTACACCGTCACCGGAGTCCTCACGAACTTCGATGTGCTTGACGAAGCCGGCGTCGATCCGGGCTCCATCGCGACCTGGGATGACTTTGATACCGCACTGGCGAAGATCAAAGCGATCGGGAAGACCCCGCTGGTCTCCTCCGGAAAGGACTCTGGTCCGGCCGGCGACCTGGCCAATGTCATCGCCGCGAACGCCTTCACCGACGATCAGCTCGAAGAGTTCACCAACGGGACCTTCGACACCGATGCCTACCAGAAGGGTGTTCTCGACCGAATCGGCGGATGGGCGCAGCAGGGGTACTTCAGCGCCGACTACGTCTCGGCGTCCATCGATGACATGTCCAAGCAACTGGCCACCGGCGAAGCTGCGTTCGCGGGAGGGCAGCCGTCACTGCTCGCAACGTCGCTGACCTACAACCCGGACGCCAACGTCGGGTTCATTCCTTTCCCTTCCAACGGATCGTCCGGTCAGTACTTGGTCGGTGGCGAGGGCATGGCTGCCTTCGGCGTGTGGAAGGACAGCCCGCGCAAGGATGACGCCCTGGCGTTCCTGGACTTCCTAGCGGAGCCGGACAACGCCTCGGTGCTGCTCAAGGCGTATGGCTCATACTCCGGACTGACGAATGTCAGCATCGATCTGGGGACCCTCCAGCCGAGCTACGACCAGTGGGTCGCGCCGGCCGAGCTACCGACCAAGCCGTTCTTCGATCGCGTCTACCTTCCCAACGGCATGTGGTCGACGATGGTCAGCTCGACCGACGCTGTGATCTCCCAGCAGGCCAGTCCCGCGGAGGGGACGAAGCAGATGGCTGACCAGTACGCGACCTTGTTCGGTCAGCAGGACTGAGCCCCTGAGGGGGTGTGGCGGGGTTGGCCCCACCGCACCCCCTCGGAGAAAGTGAGTGAGATATGAACACCGGCACCCCTGCGTTAGTAGGTCGCGCGCCATCCGTCAACAAGAGCTCCCGGCTCCGGGGCGCATCGGTCAATCTGATGTACCTCCCCGTGCTGATCCTGTTCGCGATCTTCATCGTCTATCCCGTCATCAACGGCGTCGGCATCGCGATGACCAATTGGGACGGCTACTCGCCGACTCGGGCCAATGTCGGGCTGTCGAACTTCCAGCGGCTCGTTGGTGACGCCAACTTCCTCGTTGCCCTGCGCAACACCTTCGTCTACGGATTCGGCTCGACGCTGATCCAACAGGTGTTTGGGCTCCTCCTGGCAGTCCTGCTGGACACATCCTTGCGGGGCCGCAACATCGCGCGGGCCATCATCTATCTGCCGGTGCTCGTCTCATCTGTGGTCATGGGCACGATGTACTACCTGGTTTTCCGCTACAACCAGGGCGCTCTCAACGATTTTCTCGGTCTGTTCGGTGTTGACCAGGTCGCTTGGCTGAGCGACTCGGGATTTGCCATCGGAGTGATCGTCCTTATCAACTCGCTCCAGTTCATGGGCATCTCGATGCTGATCTATCTCTCCGGCCTCCAGTCGATTCCGTCGGAGGTCAAGGAAGCGGCGTCGCTGGATGGTGCCACTGGATTCGTCCAGTTCCGCAAGATCACGGTCCCCCTCCTGCTCCCGGCGTTCGCTTCCTCGTGCGTCATCAACCTCATCGGCGGACTGAAGCTCTACGACATCGTTCAGGTCCTCACCGGCGGCGGACCCGGGTACTCCACGAACTCGGTCTCCACCCTGATCGGAAAGACCTACTTCGGCAACCAGTCGGCGGGCTACGCCGCGGCCCAGGGCATCGTGCTGTTCTTGCTCATCGCCGTTTTCACCGTGGTCATGAACCTCTGGTTCGACCGCCGCCGCAATCGTCTGGAGAACTGAGATGTCCGCCAAATCCAAGGCCGTGATCGGACTCGTTCTGATCCTGTTCTGCCTGATCCAGCTCCTGCCGTTCTACTTCGCGATCACCACTGCTTTCAAGGGGCAGGCCGACTTGTCGTCGGTATGGACCCTGCCCCTCCACGGAGTCACGCTGGACAACTTCGCGTCCGCCATCGAGGACGGCAAGATCCTGCGCGCGATCCTTAACTCCGCGCTGATCACGGTGGTCGTCACGGCACTCACCTGCGTCTTGGGGGCACTGGCCTCCTACCCGTTGGCGCGGCGCAGGACCGTCGCCAACCGAAGCTTCGAGATCTTCACTCTGGGCGTCATGATGGTCCCGCCGCTGAGTATCCTGGTTCCTCTGTACTCGATGCTCAACAGGATGCACCTGCTTAATACCTATGCGGGACTGATCCTCCCCCTTCTATGTCTCCAGCTGCCGCAGGCGATTTTCCTGTACTCGCAGTTCCTGCGATCGATCCCGATCACCCTAGAAGAGGCAGCCCGCGTCGACGGGGCGAATCAGGTCCAGACCTTTTTCCGTATCGTCCTGCCCCTGCTCAAGCCGGTCTCTGCGACCGTCGTCATCCTCACGGCGGTGGCGGTGTGGAACGAATATGCCCTGAGTTCCTACATCATGTCCCGCGATACCATGCGGACGCTCGCTCCCGCCATCGCAACGTTTTTCGGAGCGCAAGGCTCCAACGTCAACGCAGCGGTTGCGGCGTCGCTGCTTGGGGTCATCCCAGTGGTCGTCGCCTACTTGTTCCTGCAGAAGTACTTCATGAAGGGCATGCTCGCCGGAGCAGAGAAGTAGACGGGTCTCAGGCCCCGCGGGGGGCGGCCCCTGCGGGGAAGAGCTCGCGCAGCGCCTCGATGAGTCCGACCCGCCACCACGCCCAGTCGTGTCCACCGTGGACGGGCTGGACGCTGATGGAACGGCATCCCGCCAGTGGGTCGAAACTCAGGCGCTGCTCGAGGTCGAGAGCGTCCTGCAGCATGTCGCCCTCGAGGGTGCCGGCCTGCAGGCGGATGGAGCGCCACCGCGGTTCGCGCAGGAGGGGAGCGGCCACCGGGAAGCGCCACAGCGACGGCGACTGGGCGATCGCGTGGTCGACACGCCCCTCCGCCAGCGCGACGGTCCACAGGGCCGCCAGGCCGCCGAGGCTCTGCCCGGCCACGGCCGTGTCGCAGCCGCGGGGACTCACCGGATAGGCCGCGCGCACCTGCGGGAGGATGCGGTCGAGCACCGCATCGACCTGGCCGCCCGGCACCCCCAGGTGCGCCCAGCGCGTGTCCTCGTCATGGGAGTCGATCATGATCACGTGCAGGGGCGCCACCAGCCCGCGGGCGATGACGGCGTCCAGCGCGGCCGGCAGATCGAGCCCGTCCTTCCAGACCTGCCCGTCGAAGAGCACCAGGACCGGCGTGCGCTCCGGGCCCCCGGCGGCCGCCGCTGCCGGGCGGTAGACCCACGCGCGTTCGGCTGGACGCGGGCCATCCGCGGGGAAGGCCAACTCGTCGACGAGGCCGTGAGGATGGCTGGAGCCGCCGGCCTGATCGGCTCGGCCCCCGAGCCGCCAGGGTTCCGCCGGAGCGGCGGGTCCGGCGGCTACCGACCACGCCTGGCCGCCCGACCCGCGGATGCTCTGGGAGCCCAGGGGATCCACGCGCGCCCCGTCGATCGCCGCCCGGCGGATGGCGTGACGGCCTCGGGCCGAACGCCACGGGGCCTCGCCTGGCCCCTCGTGGATGGCGATCCGGTAGGAGCCGCGCCAGTCTGCGGGCAGGCGGAGGGTGATCGTCCACCGGCCCGCGCAGCGGTTTCCCGCGGGCACGCGTTCGAGCTCGGAGGCGCCGACGTCCGTGTGGTCGAAGAGTCCGTTGCCCCACAGCAGCACGGCGGAGGCCCCGGGCGCATCCACGATCCACGTGTACAGCCGCATCGGCGGTTCCCCGCCCCGCGTGGCGCCCCCGGCTGCTGCCGCGTCGGGGTCGGTGCTGATCAGCGGGTTCGTGAGGACGCCCGACCTGGGGGCGTCCTCACCGCCGATGGCGTCGAGGACGCCGAGGACGCCCAGAGGCGTGGGCACCCGTGGGACCGCCGCGTCGTGAGGAGGGACCTGGCGGGCGCGTTCCACATGGATCGATCCCAGGCGGTCGCACCACGCCCGCGGGGTGTACTCGTCGACGAGATCGCGGGCGGGGCCAGGCTGGGTTGTCATGCGGAATCCTCCGGGACGGTGCGCACGGGGCGCGGGGGCACTGAGGTCAGGCTAGCCTTAGTCATCGGATTCGGCGAGGTGAGATTCCGCATCCCCGGCGAACAGCCTCCCGAGCGAGTCGGCCCGCAGCTTCCCGTTCTCGGGCAGGACGACGAGTGACTCGCCGGGCATGCGGTCGTTGCGCGACTGCGTCCCATAAGCGGTCTCGGTGATGCCGCGGCGCCAGTAGCCGATGATGAGTTGGTTCCCTCGGGGAACGCCGAGCATCCGGACATGACGGCGGACCGCGCGCACCACCCGGGACTCCGCGGAGACCCAGATGAAGTCCTCCTTCAGAGGGTCCGGCAGCGCAAGGCCGAGCGCGGCCTCCAGCAGGACGTCGGAGGTCCCCGGGCGCGCGCCCCGGCGATGAAGCCACCGCACCTCGACCCCGCGGGGCGCGGCGACGGGCTGCTCGTGCTCGGCGCCGTCCACCTCGAGCAGGGCGATGCCCCTCTGGCCCGCGGGAAGCTGCTCCAGGATGGCCAGGGCGCCCGGCACGCCGGTGTCGTCGGCGACGAGCGCCAGCCACGGGCTCGGCGCGGGCAGGCGCCCGCCGCCGCCCAGCGCTCCCAGCTTGTCGCCGGGGCGCGCTCGTTCCGCCCAGGCGGAGGCCAGTCCCTCGTCCCCGTGGCGCACGAAGTCGATGTCCAGCGTGGCGGCCTCCGCGTCGTAGGCGCGCACTGTGTAGGTGCGCACCCGTGCCCGCTGGGCCGCCGTGACGCGGTGATGGTCGGCCTGGTCCGGGGTGGGCAGGTCGCGCAGACCCTCCGGGCCCGGGAGGAAGAGCTTGATGTTGGGGATGCGGGGCGCGCCGAGATACGCGGCGACGCCGGCCCCGGCGAAGCGGATGCGTCGCATCGATGCCGTGAGATCGATGACGTCGGCGACCTCGAGAACGGTGGGCAGACCGCCGGCGGTCGGGGCGGTGTTCGGCGAAGGCGTCATGCGGAGGTCCTCTCGGGGGTGGGCGCGGTCGGGATGGGGGCGGTGGTGTCCAGGGGCACGATCATCGGCCGGCCGTTGACGGGGTCCGGCAGGCACAAACAGTCGACGCCGTAGACCTCGCGGATCAGGTCGGCATCCACCACGTCCTCGGGAGCACCCGACGCCACGACGCGTCCGTCCTTCATCACGATGAGGTGCGTCGCGTAGCGGAACGCCAGATTGAGGTCGTGGAGCACCGCCACCAGCGTGTATCGGCCCGTGGCATGCAGCGAGCGACACAGATCCAGGATCTCGAGCTGGTGGGTGATGTCGAGGAAGGTCGTCGGTTCGTCGAGCAGCAGCAGAGGGGTCTCCTGGGCCAACACCAGTGACAGCCACACGCGCTGCCGCTGTCCCCCGGAGAGCTCGTCGACCAGGCGGTCGGCCAGATCGGCGACACCCGTGGCCGCCATCGCCCGTTGGACGGCCGCGTCGTCCGAGGGCGACCACTGCCGCAGCAGCGACTGGTGGGGGAAACGGCCCCGAGCGACGAGGTCTCGCACGGAGATGCCGGCCGGGCTGTGGGAGGTCTGGGGCAGCAGCCCGAGCCGGCGGGCAACGGTCCTGGAGGGGATGTCCCGGATATCGCGCCCGTCCAGGACGACGGCGCCGCGCTCGGGGGCGAGCAGCCGGGCGAGCGCGCGCAGCAGCGTCGATTTCCCGCAGGCGTTCGGGCCGATGACCGCCGTGAACGAGTGGTCGGGCACCGCGATGTCCAGGTGATCGGAGACGGTGCGCCCCTCGCCGTAGGAGAGGGTGAGGCCCTCCCCGCGCAGCGGGGAGGCGTCCTCGTCGAGGGAAGTGCTCATGATTCCTCCGGGGAAGTCCTGGTCATACCGACCTCGAGCGGGAGAGGACCCACAACAGGTACACGCCGCCCAGCGCCCCCGTGGTGAGGCCGACCGGCAGGGCCGCCCGCACCGGCAGGTGCACGGACACGAGATCGGCGAGCAGGAGCAGGCCCGCTCCCATGAGCGCCGAGACGATGACCTGGACGCGGGAGGCGCGGGTGAGGCGCACAGCGATCTGCGGGGCGGCGAGCGCGACGAAAGCGATGGGACCGGCGCCCGCGACGGCCGCAGCCGTCAGCACGACGCCGATGAGCATGGCGAGCAGGCGGGCGCGCTCGGCATGGACGCCGAGCTGGCCGGCCTGGTCGTCGCCCATCTCGAGGATGTCCAGGTGGCGGGCCAGCGCGGCGAGCGCGGGGACGAGGACGACGACGGCGGCCAGCGGCGGCCACGCGTCGTCCCAGGTCCGGGCGTTGAGGGACCCGGAGAGCCACACCCTGGCGCGGGTCGTGAGATCGATGTCCCCGCGGGCCAGGACGAGCGTGTTGAGCGCCCCGGCGAAGGCGCTCACCCCGATGCCGACGAGGACCAGCCGGTAGCCGCCGCTCACCCCGTCCTTGCGGGCGAGCGCGTAGACCACCAGGGCGGTGAGCAGCCCGGCGGCGACCGCGGCGGTGGTCGTGGCTCCCGGGCCCGCCCCGATGAGGACGATCTGGACGACGGCGCCGGTGGCGGCGCCCGAGGTGAACCCGATGACGTCGGGGGAGCCGAGGGCGTTGCGGGACACGGACTGGAAGACGCAGCCCGCGGCTCCCAGGGCCATGCCGACGGCGAGCGCCGTGACGACCCGGGGGACGCGGATCTGCCACATGACCCGCGCGGTCTTCTCCGAATCGGCGTGTCCGCCCAGGGCGCCGAGGACCTGCCCGGGGGACAGGGGCACGGTGCCCGACATCAGCGAGGCGAGGGCCGCCGCGGCGAGCACCCCGACCAGGATGGCGCCGACCGCCAGAGTGCGCCGCTCCACGCGCAGGCGGAGCGGGCCCGCGCCCACGCGCAACGTCGTCACAGCTCGCTCACCCGCCCCCGGCGCACCAGCGCGATGAAGAAGGGGGCGCCGATGAGAGCGGTCATGATGCCCGCCCCGATCTCTCCCGGATGCAGGACGAGGCGCCCCAGGAGGTCCGCGATCAGGACGGCCATGGACGCGAGGACGCAGGAGTAGGGGACGACCCAGCGGTGGTCGGGGCCGATGATGCTGCGCGCCGCGTGGGGAGCGGCCAGTCCCACGAAGGAGACCGGGCCGATGGCGGCCGTCGCGCCTCCGGCCAGGACCATGATCGCCAGGTTCGTCCATCTCCAGGTGCGTCGGACGTCGACCCCCAGGGCGCGTGCCAGGTCGGTGCCCAGCGACACGGAATTCAGGGGACCCGACAGGGATAATGCCAGGGCCAGGCCGATGGCCAGGCACACCGCGACGACGGGCAGCGACTCCCAGCCGCGTCCCTGGAGTGATCCGGTCGCCCAGTTGCGGAAGCTGTCGAGGATCTGCTGGGGGCTTGAGAGGATGAGGATGTCGGTGAGGGCGCCCAGCGTCATCGACAGCCCGGCCCCCGCGAGGACGAGCCGGACGGGGTTGACGCCGGCCTCGCCCGCCCGGCCCAGCCGGTGGACGAGGACCGAGGCCAGTCCGGCCCCGGCGAACGCGAACCACACGTAGACCGTGATCGAGGCGGAGCCGGTGAGCGCCAGGCCGACGACGACTCCCAGGGCCGCTCCGGCATTGACCCCCAGGGTCCCGGGCTCGGCCAACGTGTTGCGGGTCAGGGACTGCATGAGCGCGCCGGCGACTCCCAGGCAGGCTCCCGTGAGGACCGCCAGGATCGTGCGCGGCACCCGCAGTTCGCGCACGACCAGATGGTCATCGTCCCCAGGATCGAAGGCGCGCAGGGCGTCGACGACGGTGGCGAGGTCGACGAGGCGGGACCCCACCGCCACGGACAACGCCATCAGCGGGATGAGGGCCAGCGCCAGGGCCAGCAGCAGCGGGCCGCGATGGGAGTGCCGGACGCGACCGGAGCCAGGGGAGCGCCCGGCGCCCCCGGCCCCGGGGCGATCGGGTACCCCGGAGGTCCCGTGCGCGGCGGAACCCGCCGGGGCGGCGGCGGACCCGGTGGGCTCGCTGCCGCCCCGGCGGGCGGTCGCTGCGGTCGACGTCACCTGTCTCAGGCGCCCAGGGCGTCCACGACGGCGTCGACGAACTGCTTGCCGGAGTAGTAGTCGATGCGGAACGAGGTCGGTCCCAGCGGGTAGACCTGGTTCTTCTGGACGGCCGGGAGGTTGGCCAGGACCGAGTCGGAGGCGAAGGCGGAGACCGTCTCCTCGGTGCCGGTCAGCAGGAAGACGGTCTCGCCGCCGACGGCCTTCGACAGGTTCTCCAGGGTGACGAAGATGAAGTCCGACCGCGGCTGCTCGCTGGTGTCGAGGTCCTCGGGCCCCTCGACGACGTCGAGGCCCAGAGACTCCATGAGCTGGGCGTGGGGACCGGTCAGCTTCGCGACGCCCTGGTCGGAGCCGGGCCCGTTGTAGGAGACGATGCTCACGCCGCCCTCAGGGGCCGTGATCTTCTGAGCGGCGGTGGCGGCGTAGTCGTCGAAGTCGGCGATGGAGGCCTGGGCTTCGCCCTCCAGGCCGGTGGCCTCTCCGAGCTGGGTGGCCAGGTCCTGCCAGGTCTGCTTCGAGTAGTCGACGACGATGGTCGGGAACTCGGCGGCGATCTCGTCGTAATGGTCGAGGACCGAGTCGGCGCCCGAGGTGGAGACGACGACGAGGTCGGGATCGGCGGCGATGAGGGCCTCCATGTCGAATTCGAGATCGGGGTAGAGGACCTCGACACCCCTTTCGTCGGCCACGTCGGCCCACTGGGAGAAGAACCCCTTGTCGTCGGTGATGTCGGAGACCGAGGTGGCGGCCGACGCCACCACTGGCGCGCCGATGGCCAGCAGCGTGCCCGTGACGGAGAGGGAGGTCGAGACGATCCTCTCCGGCTTCGCGTCGATCGTGACCTCGCCCTGCTCGTCGGCGATCGTGCGGGGCCACGTCCCCTGGTCGCCGGACGCCGCGGCGGCAGGGGTCCCGGACTCGGCGGCATCGGACTGGGCCGAGCCGGTTCCGGTGGAACAGGCGGTCATCACGGCGGCCGCCGCGATGAGAGTGGTGATCAGGCGCGTGGAGAGCGCTCGCATGGTGCTCCTCGGGTTCGGGTGCGGATGTCGGGTCCCGTGACGTGCGACGAGACCCAATTAGGTTAGGCGAGCCTGATCGAATTGAGCCACCCCTTCCCCGTGGTTCCGACACGGTTTGTGACTTATTCCACGGACGGTTCCCTCCCGTGGGCGACGAGGGCGGCGCCCGCTCCCCTCAGCGGGGACCGAAGGCGAGTGGGCGCAGCACGACGGCACCGGAGCGGTCGGACTCGGCGACATCCACGAGCACCGTCAGACGCCAGTCCATGTCTTCCTCGGGATCCACCAGGGTCTGGGCGGCGAGCCACAGGCGCCCCGGCATGGTCTCCGCCCCCTCCGCCACCGCCTCCGTCGCCCCGGCATCCAGGAGGTCCGCCGGCGTGGGTCGCTCGATCACGGAGACGAGCGCCGAGGACCTGGCCCGCTGATCGATGCCGATCCAGTCGTGCTCGGCCCAGTAGCGCGCCAGCTCCCGGTCCCACCTCCCGGCCGGCCAGCCCGCGGGCCCGTCGGCCCGCGCCAGGCCCTCCACATCGTCGCGGCTCATGAGCTCGACCCGACGGAACAGCGCGGTGCGGATCGCCGTGCGGAACGCATGCCGGTTCGCGCTGAAGGCGACCGTCCCGTCCTCATCGGCGCCGAAGGCCAGTTCGGCCCCGGACGCGCCGCCGGAGTCGCCCTCGCCGATCGCCGCGCCGCCCGCGGGCGCGCGCCCGGAGGCGAGCGCCTCCCACTCGTCGAGGAGGGAGGAGTCGACGGAGCGGATCAGAGTGCCCAGCCAGTCGATGATGGCCTTGAGTTCAGGCGTCACCGCGGACTCGGGGACGACCTGGCGCAGCGACCGGTAGGCGTCGGTGAGGTAGCGCAGGACCACGCCCTCGGAACGGCCCACGTCGTAGCGGCCGATGAGCTCCGTGAAGGTCTGGGCGTTCTCGATCATCTCCCGCACGACCGACTTCGGGGAGATCTCCAGGTCGCCGACCCAGGGGTTCGACTGGACGTAGGTCCGGAAAGCGCCCTCGAGCAGGTCCTCCAGGGGTTTCGGCCAGGTCACCTCGTCGAGGCGGGCGATGCGCTCGTCGTACTCCAGCCCCTCCGCCTTCATGGCGGCCATTGCCTGGTCGCGCCGCGTCCGCTGCTGGGCGTAGAGCAGGGGGCGCGGGTCCTCCAGGACCGACTCGACCACCGACACGACGTCGAGGGCATAGGCGGGCGACTCGGGATCCAGGAGCTCCAGGGCCGCCAGCGCGAAGGGGGAGAGCGGCTGGTTGAGCGCGAAGTCGTCGGGCAGGTCGGCCACGAGGCGCAGACGGGGGCGGCCGTCGGAGGCGGCCTGCGCGGAGGAGACATGGTCGACCACGCCGGCCTGGCGCATCGACTGGTAGATCTCGGCCAGGCGGCGCAGGTGCGGGTTCGACTCGCGCACCGGGTCGTCGTTGCCGGTGGCCAACGCCAGAAGGCGCTCCGCCGGGTCCCGGTGGGCGTCGGCGGCGGTTCCGGCCAGCACGTTGAGCACCATCGAATGAGTCATCGCGAATTGGGAGGAGAGCTGCTCCGGCTGGGCATCGCGCAGGCGCTCGAAGGTCGAGCGCGTCCACGTGATCTGCCCCTTCTCCGGGCTCCTCGTGGCGGCGCCGCGCTTCTTCGCCTTCTTCGCCACCCGTCGTGCCTCGCGCTCGTCGCGCGCGTTCTCCTCCGCGGCGCTCAGACGCGCCCGGGCGCGGGCGTTCTCGACCTCGTGGCCCGGGGCGAGCACCCGGACGAAGCCGACCAGGTCGAAACCGGCCCGTCCCGCCCGGCCTGCGATCTGGTGGAACTCCCGCGCCGAGAGGTGGCGCATGCGCTCCCCGTCGAACTTCACGAGAGACGTCAGGAGGACCGTTCGGATGGGCACGTTGATGCCGACCCCCAGCGTGTCCGTCCCGCACACGATGGCGAGCAGCCCCTGCTGGGTGAGGCGCTCGACGAGGCGCCGGTAGCGCGGCAGCATCCCCGCGTGGTGGACGCCGATGCCCTGGGCGAGGAGGTGGCGCAGGGTCTGGCCGAATCCGCGGCCGAAGCGCACCGTCGCGAGCGCCCGGGCGATGCGCGCCTTTTGGTCGTCGTCGATGAGGCGGCGCCGGTCGAAGGACTGCGCGGTCTCCACCGCGTCGCGCTGGGCGAAGTGGACGATGTAGACGGGCCACCGCCCCTCCGCGAGCAGGCGCTCGACGGTGTCGTGGACATCGTCGACGACGTAGTCGAACTCCAGGGGGACCGGGCGCTCGGCGTCGTCGACCAGCGCGACGTCGCGCCCCGTGCGCTGCTTCCACTGCGCCTGGAAGCGCGAGGTGTCGCCCAGGGTGGCCGACATGGCGATGAACTGCGGTCTCGTGAACTCCAGGAGCGGCACCTGCCACGCCCACCCGCGCTGGGGATCGCCGTAGAAGTGGAACTCGTCCATGATGACCATGTCCGTGTCCAGGCCGGCTCCCTCCCGCAGCGCCTGGTTGGCGAGGATCTCCGCCGTGCAGCAGATGACGGGGGCGGCCGCATTCAGCGAGACGTCTCCGGTCACCATCCCGACGTTGTCCGCTCCGAAAAGGGCGACGAGGTCGAAGAACTTCTCCGAGACCAGCGCCTTGAGCGGCGCCGTGTAGTAGGAGCGCCCGCCGCGGGCCAGGGAGACGAAATGCGCGGCCAGGGCGATCATCGATTTCCCGGAACCCGTCGGCGTGGCCGCGATGACGTGGTTGCCGGCGAGGATCTCCAGCAAGGCCTCCTCCTGGTGGGGGTAGAGGGGGCGCCCGCTGGACTCGGCCCACCCGGCGAAGGTCTCGTAGAGGGCATCGTCGTCGCCGAGCCGCCCCCGGTCCTCGAGGTCGTCCAGCAGGTCGTTGAGCATCGCCGTCATGGGGAGATTGTCCCATCTCGGACGAGGGCGGCCCTGCGCGTCGCCCAGATTGACGCTGGGCCGTGGAGTTCTCATCGAACCGCGGGGGGTGCGCCGAGACGAAGCGGAACAGGGCCTCGGCTCGGTGGGAACTCCACGGTTCGGCGCGGCCACAGGGTCCTGACGTAGCCTGTGTCCATGCGAATCGTGCGCTTCTCCGACGGCGACAACCCGCGCTACGGCGCCCTGGATGAATCCTCCGAGAACATCGTGGCCCTGAGGAACGACCCGTTGTTCGCGCCGGTCGAGCCCTCGGGCCAGATCTTCGAGCTCGAGGACGTGCGGCTGCTCTCCCCGGTGATCCCCCGGTCGAAGGTCGTCGGCGTCGGCAAGAACTACGCCGACCACGTCCGGGAGATGGGCGGGGAGGCTCCGGACCACCCGATCCTCTTCCTCAAGCCCAACACCTCCGTCATCGGCCCCGACGACCCGATCGTCCTGCCCCCGTGGTCCCAGGAGGTCCACCACGAGGCCGAACTCGCCGTCGTCATCAAGACCCTCGCCAAGGACGTGCCCGTCGACCGGGTCGGCGACGTCATCCTGGGCTACACCTGCGCCAACGACGTCTCCGCGCGCGACGCCCAACGCGCCGACGGGCAGTGGACGCGGGCCAAGGGCTTCGACACCTCGTGCCCGCTGGGCCCATGGATCGAGGTCGGTCCGGACCTGGACGTCACGGACCTGCGCGTGACCTCCTCCGTCAACGGCGAGCTCCGCCAGTCGGACACGACGGCCCACATGATCACCCCCGTGCGAGAGCTCGTCGCCTACATCTCACGCGTCTTCACCCTGCTGCCCGGCGACGTCATCATCACCGGCACGCCCGCGGGCGTCGGGCCGATCGTCGCCGGGGACCGTGTCGACATCTCGGTGTCGGGGATCGGCACCCTGTCCAACCCCGTCGTCGCGGGCTGAGCCCGTCGCCGGCCGCCTCGCCGCTCTGACCGCAATCCGCCCAAAAGAGCAGGGAACGCCCTCGTCAACGGGGCTGGCGCGCGACTACGCTCGAGGGGACCCATCCGGCGACAGGAGCACCCATGAGCGAGCACACATCCGTCCCCGACTCCGCGGACTCCGGGGGGCTGGCCGTCGAGATGGCGGGCCTGGACGTCATCCCCGAATCCGACCGGAAGGGCAGGCCCTCCGACCTGTTCATGCCGTGGTTCGCCGCGAACATCTCCGTCCTGGGGCTGTCCTGGGGCGCGTGGGTGCTGGGATTCGGCATCTCCTTCTGGCAGGCGGTCGCCGCCAGCATCATCGGCGTCGTCCTGTCCTTCCTCGCCTGCGGCCTCATCGCCATCGCCGGCAAACGGGGATCGGCGCCCACGCTGGTGCTCTCCCGCGCGGCCTTCGGGTACAACGGCAATCGCCTGTCGGCCGTCATCTCCTGGATCCTCACGGTCGGCTGGGAGACCTTCCTGTGCATCATGGCCGTCCAGGCCACCGCCACCGTCATGGGGGCGCTCGGATTCGAGAACCACCTGGTCGCCCAGATCGTCAGCCTGATCCTGGTCGTCGCGATCGCCGCGGGCTCCGGCATCCTCGGCTTCGACACGATCATGAAGGTGCAGACGTGGATCACGTGGCTGACGGCCGCACTCACCGTGATCTACCTGGGTCTGACCCTGCCGAGGATCGACTGGGAGGCGGTCTCCTCCCTCCCCTCCGGCTCCACCGCGGCCGTCGTCGGCGCGCTGTGCATGCTGCTCGCGGGGTTCGGCTTCGGGTGGATCAACGCCGCCGCGGACTACTCGCGCTACCTGCCGCGCTCGGCCTCGACCCGGGGCGTCGTGGGATGGACGACCTTCGGATCGGCCCTGCCCACCGTCATCCTGGTGTTCTTCGGCCTCCTGCTCGTGGGATCGGACCCCGACCTGGGCGAGGCCATCGACCTCGACCCCATCGGCGCGCTCACGACGATCCTGCCGACCTGGTTCCTCATCCCCTTCGCGATCGTCGCGATCCTGGGCCTCATCGGCGGCATCGTCATGGACATCTACAGCTCCGGGCTGTCGCTGCTGTCGGCCGGCCTCCCGGTCATCCGCCCGGTCGCCACCGCGATCGACGGCACGATCATGCTGATCGGCACCATCTGGGTGGTGTTCTTCGCCGACTCGTTCATCACGCCGTTCACGGGTTTCCTCACCACGCTCGGCGTCGTCATCGCCGCATGGGGCGGTGTCATGCTGGCGGACATCCTGCTGCGCAGGAAGGACTACAACGAGCCCGACCTGTTCCGCGCCGGCGGCGTCTACGGGTCCGTCAACTGGGGCGCGGTCGTCTCGCTGCTGATCGGGGCCTTCGTCGGGTGGGGGCTCGTCGTCAACTCCTCCGCCTCGTGGCTCAGCTGGCAGGGGTACCTGCTCGGTCCCATCGGAGGGCGCGAGGGGGACTGGGCGTACTCCAACATCGGGATCCTGCTGGCCATGCTCGTCGGGTTCGCAGGCTACCTGCTGACCTCCCGCTCGCGGGTGCGGGCCCAGGAGGCTGCGGGCGCCCGGACCTTCGCGGAGGGGGCGCAGAGATGACCCCGGAGGAGTTCCCGCAGGCCCTCCTGCGCGCGGAGTCCCATGAGGACGCCCGCGCCATCGCCCGCCTGTCGGGGGCGGAGCGCCACGACACGGTGGTCGTGCTGGGCTCCGGCCTCGCGGGAGCGCTCGAGTCCTGGGGCGAGCCTCGCGCGCGGTTCCCCCTGTCCGCGATCCCGGGCGTCCTGGAGCCCCAGGCGGACGGCCACGTCGACGAGGTCCGCTCCTACCGACGCGCGGGCCGCGACGTCCTCGTGGCGTTGGGACGCACGCACCTGTACGAGGGCGCCTCCGCCTCCCGGGTCACCTCCTTCGTGCGGGCGGCCGCGGCCTCGGGGGTGTCGCGGGCCGTGCTGTGCAACGCGAACGGATGCCTGCGCGACTGGGCGCTCGGCGACGTCATGGCGATCGAGGACCACCTGAACTTCTCCGGACACTCGCCCTTCGATGGGACGGTCTTCCTGGATCCCCGGGACACCTGGGACCCGGCGCTCACGGACGTGGTGGCGGGCGTGTGCCAGCGTCGAGGCGTTTACGCGATCCTGCGCGGACCCGAGTACCAGACGCGCGCGGAGACCCGGTGGCTGGCGTCGACCGGCGCGGACTGCGTGGGGATGTCGACCGTGATGGAGGCCCTCACCCTGCGCGCGCTCGGCGTGCAGGTGGCGGGCATGAGCGTCGTGTCCGCCCTGTCCTTCGCCGACGCCCCCACGGATCCGTCCGCCGTCGTCGAGGCAGCGGCCCGGGCGGGGGAGACGGTCCGCCGGGGGATCGAGGCGGTGCTCGCCGCGGCCTGACGCGGCACCCTTTGACGCGCCCCCGGCGCCTGTGTATCCTGGCGCCACCAAAACAAAAGACGCAGAGCCTGTGTCACTGTCAGCTCGTTCCCTTGGCGTTGAGAAGCGCCAGGGGGGCGGGCTTTTTTGTGTGCGAAAGGGTTGCAATGACGCAATACATACTGGGCATCGACAACGGCGGGACCGTGTCGAAGGCCGCGCTGTATTCGGTCGGCGGCGAACTCATCGCCCTGGCCACCGAGTCCGTCCCCCCGGTGCTCACGCAGGCCGGCTGGAGCGAACGCGACATGGAGGACCTGTGGACGGCCAACGTTGGCGCGATCCGCGCCGTCGTGGAGGACGGCGGCATCGATCCCGCCGATGTCGCCGCCGTGACGGTGACCGGTCACGGCAACGGCCTCTACCTGGTCGGCCCCGATGGGGCGCCCGTGCGCAACGGCATCATCTCGAACGACTCCCGGGCCCAGGACATCGTCGACCGATGGACGTCCGACGGCTCCTACACGGAAACCTTCCTCGACTCGACGATGCAGTCGCTCTTCCCCGGAGCTCCCCTGGCGCTGCTCGCCTGGCTGTCGGAGCACGAGCCTGACAGCGTCGAGCGCGCCCGCCACATCTTCATGGTCAAGGACTACATCCGTTTCCGGCTCACGGGCGTGCCGGCCTTCGAGATCACCGACGCCTCCTGCACGAACTTCCTCGACATGCGCACGAGGACGCTGGATGCCACGGGTCTCGGACGGATGGGCCTGGGAGCCTGGTCGGACAAGCTGCCTCCGCTCGTCGGCTCCGGCGACGTGGCGGGCCGGATCCGGGCGGACGTCGCCCAGCAGGTGGGACTCCGGGCGGGAACCCCGGTGCTGGGCGGCGTCTCCGACATCTCGGCGTCCGCCATCGGGGCGGGCGCGGTGAGGGACCACCAGCTCTCGGTGGTGACGGGGACATGGTCCATCAACGAGTACTTCACCCCGGATCCGGTGGTCGACGAACGGCTCTTCATGACCTCGCTGGCTCCCATGCCGGGCCGCTACCTCGTCATGGAGGCGTCGCCGACCTCGGCGGCGAACCTCGAGTGGTTCGTCTCCAACGTCCTCAGACCTCTGCCGGGCATGGAGTCGTTGAGCAACAAGGAGCTGTTCCGCCTGTGCGACGCCATGGTCTTCGCCCCGGGCGCCGACTCCCGCCAGGTGTCCTACCTCCCGATGGTCTTCGGGTCGAACCTCCATCCGGGGGGCCTGGGAGGGTGGACGAACGTCTCCAACGCGGACGGCATCACCCAGCTCCTGCGCTCCCTCTACGAGGGCGTCGCCTTCTCGCACAAGGAGCACATCGAACGGCTCCGGGGCTACGGCGCACTGGCCGGCCGGGCCAGGCTCACCGGCGGGGTGACGAAGTCCCCCGAATGGTCGCAGCTCCTGGTCGACGTCCTGGGCCTCGACCTTGAGACGGTCCCCGTGGCGGAATCGGGCGTCCTCGGCGCCGTGGTCGCCGCCGCGGCGGCCCTGGGGGCGTACCCCTCCGTCGTGGAGGCGGCCGAGGCGATGGTCCCCTCGGGGCGGACCATCACCCACTCGCCGGAAGCGACGAAAGCCTACGCCGCCAAGTTCGACGCGTGGCTGCGGTGCCTGGACAGGCTGTGCCGATGACCGTCATCCCCGCGGGCTCGCGCACGGTCGTGGCCTCCCTGTACAACCTCGCCCATCTGCAGGACGCCCTCCACTCGTCCGCGCCGTGCATCCTCCTGACGAATGTCCACATCGGCAATATCGCCTCCCTCACGCAGGAGTGCCACGCGATGGGCAAGCCGGTGCTCGTCCGCCCCGACCTGGTGGAGGGCCTGAAGTCCGATCAGAGGGGGATCCGGCTGCTCCGGCAGGCCTTCGGCGTGGACGGCGTGTTCACCTCGTCCGTCGTCACCGGCAACCACGCCCTGGAGGCGGGACTTGACGTGTTCTGGAGGGTGTTCCTGCTCGACAGCCGCGCCCTGGAGACGTCGTTGTCGACGATGCCGGCATCGCGCTGGACCGGGTTCGAGATCGTGCCCGGGCCGATGGCCCTGACCGTCGCCGGCTCCGTGCTGCAGGCTGCGGGCGGCCGTCCGGTGATCGCCGGGGGCTTCGTGTCGGGGGAGGAGATCGCCCGCCAGCTTTTCGACGCGGGCTACAGCGCGGTCAACACCAGTTCGCGGCGCGTCTGGGACCTGGGCCCCGGGGAGCGCCGGTCCGGCCGCGGCCGGACGGACTCCCATCATCCGCAAGAGAGAGAAGAAGGAAGATGACCATGAAGATCCTGTGCGTCGCCGATGGCGGCGTCACCGTGTCGATGATGCAGAAGATGAAGGGCCTTGAGCAGCTGGGTGCCGAGGTCACCATCGTCGAGGACGCCGACATGGCGTCGATGGCCGAGATCACCGACCGGATGGGGCTCATCGAGCATGAAGGGGTCGACGCCGCGCCCTCGTGCCAGGCTCTTCTGGACAATTGCTCGGACAAGGACGCGATCGTCGTCCACGTCGCCTCGGTCAACAAGGCGGTCATCGAGCGGGCCGCGAACCTCCGCCTCGTCGCCGTCCTCCGAGGCGGGTACGAGAACGCCGACGTCGACGCGCTTCGCGAGCGCGGCATCCCCCTGGTGAACGCCCCATGGCGTTCCGCCAACGCCGTCGCCGACTTCACGGTCGGCATGATGATCGCGGAGAACAAGAACATCGCGCGGAGCTTCCACCTCCTCAAGGAGGGAGTGTGGTGCAAGGAGTACGCCAATCAGGCGCACATCCACGACATGCGCAAGTGCACCGTCGGGATCGTCGGCTTCGGGAACATCGGCAGCCGGGTCGCCCAGCGGCTCCGCGGGTTCGAGAGCAGAATCCTGGTCTTCGACCCCTACGTCTCCGCCGACAGGATCGAGGAGGCGGGCGCGGCCAGGGCGGACACGCTGGAGGACCTGCTGGCCCAGTCCGACTTCGTCACCCTGCACATGCGCATCTCGGAGTCGACGCATCACATGATCAACGCGGAGACCCTGAAGCTGATGAAACCGACGGCGTACCTCGTCAACACGGCTCGCGCCGACCTCGTCGACGAGGCTGCCCTCGCGGAGGCGCTGCGCGCGCACGCCATCGGCGGCGCCGCCGTCGACGTCTACGAGCGGGAGCCCCTGGCGCCGGACCACCCCTATCTGTCCCTGGACAACATCACGCTGACCTCGCATCTGGCCGGGACCTCGGCCGACACCATGGAGACCTCCGTCGAGATCGGAGTCGAGGAGCTCACGCGCTTCCTCACCGGCGGGGAACTGCTCAACCGCAGGGCCTGACGGACCTGCGCCACACCGCCGCAGACACCGGGCTGCGGCCCTCAACGGACGAACAGGAAGGCAGCAAACAAACTATGAGCGGTATCTCCATGCGTCTCGGACAGATCTTCGACGAGTCGTCGGGGCGGGCGTTCGTCGTCGCGTTCGACCACGGGCAGGCGCTCCCCATCCCCGCAGGCCTCGGCGACCCGGTGGCCCTCATGCGCCGGATCCTCGCCGGCGGCCCCGAGGCCGTCCTCGTCACGGGCGGGATGCTCGCCCAGACCCAGGACCTCTTCGCCCACCGAAAGGCTCCCGTGGCGATCCTCCGGGCGGACTGGACCACCCTGGACCCTCGGATGCAGACCGAGCTGGGAGAGCGCTACCGGACCCTCATCGATCCGCGCGAGGCGCTCGCGCTCGGGGCGGGGGCCGTCTGCCTCTACCTCATCGGCTGGCCGGAGGACGGCGGGATGTTCGCGGACAACGTCGCGGCGGTCGCCTCCTACGTCCAGCGCGCCCACGCGCTGGGTCTGCCGGTCATCGTGGAGGCGACCCTGTGGGGCCGGCGCAACGCCGACCAGAAGGACCCCGAGGGGCTCCGGCAGATGTGCCGCATCGCGGCGGAACTGGGCGCCGACGCGATCAAGACCGAGTTCGTCGGCGACGTCGAGGCGGAGCGGGTCCTCATCGAGGAGGCCGGGGACGTCCCGGTGCTCACGCTCGGCGGGGCTGCGGCCTCCGACGAGCAGGTGGCCCGCGCCGCGCGCGACGCCATCGCCGCGGGCGCCCGCGGCCTGATCTTCGGGCGCAACGTCTGGCAGGTGCCGGACATGGAGGCCACGATGGCGCGGCTGTCGGGCATCGTGCACGCCTGAAGGACGACGACCCGCCCGGGACCGTCCCGGGACGGGGCCGTGGTCCGGCCGGCGCGAGCGCGAGCCACCGGCCGTCCGGGCCACGGCATCCCCCACACGAGAAGAAGGCAACGATGATGTTGGACGCATTGCTCACCGTGGCGACGACGACGGATGTCCCGGCGGTCCCCACGCCATGGGACATGTTCAGTTCCGAGTTCCTGGGGACCGCGATCATGATGACGATCGGGACCGCCGTCACGGCGGCGGTCTTCCTCCCCCGGTCCAAGGCCTCGAACTCCGGGTGGGTCGTGGTGACCCTCGGCTGGGGTTTCGCGGTCTTCGCCGGCTGCTACGGGGCGTGGAAGACAGGGGCCCACCTCAATCCCTCGGTGACCGTGGCCAAGGTGATCGCCCACGGGTTCGACGGATCCGTCACGCTCAATGGCCTGCCGGTCGGGCAGGGCGGCATCCCGGTGAGCGCCCGAAATGTCGGGATCTACCTCGCGGCCCAGTTCCTCGGGGCGTTCGTGGGCGCGGTCCTGGCGTGGCTCGCGCTTAAGCGCCAGTACGACCAGCCCACCGAGCCCGGGGTCAAGCTCGGGACCTTCGCCACCGGTCCGGCCGTGCGCAGCTACGGGTGGAACTTCGTCACCGAGGTCGTGGCGACCGGCATCCTCGTCGCGTGGGTGCTGGTCTCGGGCGGGACACCGACGCAGATCGGGCCGCTGGCCGTGGCGTTGGTCATCGTGACGATCGGCATGGGCCTCGGCGGGGCGACGGGCTACGCGCTGAACCCGGCGAGGGACCTGTCCCCGCGCATCGCGTACACGATCCTGCCCATCCCGGGGAAGACGCCGGCCGACTGGTCCTACTCCTGGATCCCGATCACCGCGCCGATCGTGGGGTCCTCCCTGGCGACGGTCGCCGTCTACGCCCTCGGCATGGCGGCATGACGCGCGCCTGGGCGTCCTCGGCCGATCAGGCGAGGACGCCCAGGACGCCCTCGACGATCTCCCGGGCGGCGGCGGGGGAGCACGCCAGGTTGATGCGGGCCCACTGCTCGTAGCCGCGACCGAGGGCGGCGCCGTCGTTCGTCGCGATGCGGCTGCGCTCCCGCAGGACGGTGGCGGGGGAGGAGGGCAGGCCCAGCCCCTCGAAACCCCACCAGGTGAGGTAGGTGCCCTGAGGGCGGACGAGGTCGATGCCGGTGCCCGCCGCGGCCTCCAGGGCGAGGTCGATGTTCTCCTCGACGACCGCGCGGACCTCGGCCTGCCAGTCATCCCCATGCAGGTAGGCGGCCACGGTGCCCAGCGCCCCGATGGTGGAGGCGCCGTGGGCCACCGACGGGCCGAAGGCGTCCCATCGCCGTCTGAGGTCGTCGTCCGGCAGGACCACCTGCGCGCAGGGCAATCCGGCGATGTTCCACCCCTTGGAGGCGGCGGTGGCCGTGACGGTGTGGGCGGCGAACTCGGGGCCGAGCCGGGCGTAGGAGAGGAAGCGTCCGCATTCCCCGAGGACCAGCGGGCTGTGGATCTCATCGGAGAACACCAGCGCGTCGAAGCCGGCGACGACGCCCTGGAGGCCCCGCAGCTCCTTCTCGGTGAGGACGCGCCCCGTGGGGTTCCACGGGTTGCACAGCATGACCAGGCCGGCCCCGGCCTCCAGGCCCGCCCGGATGCCCTCCAGGTCCAGCGCCCAGCCGTGCCCGCAGGCTCCGTCTCCATGCAGGGAGGGCACCTGGATGACCTCGTGGCCCAGCTCCTCGGGGATCGTGAGGAACGGCATGTAGGCCGGGGTGGGGACGACCACGGGGGCTCCGGGGCGCACCAGGTGCGTGAGCGTGGCGCGCAGGGCGGGCAGGACGGACTCCGCCAGCCGGATGTGCGCGGGGTCCACGTCCCATCCGAAGCGGCGGCGCTCGAAGGCGGAGAGCGCCTCGGCGACCCGCCCGGCCAGCCAGGTCGGCTGGTAGCCGAGCAAGCCGTCGTCGATGGCCCGTTTCATCGCCTCGGCCACAGGAGGCGCGGTGGCGAAGTCCATCTCCGCCACCCACGCGCCGATCGTGGGGGAGCCGTCCCCTGTGGTGATCCCGCTCCACTTCAGGCCGCCCACGCGGCGGAGCTCCTCATCGGTGAAGGTGCGGATCGTCATGGGGAGGCCTCCTGGGTGTCGCGTCGCGTCGGAGCCACATTAGCGCGGGGCGAGGCCGAGGCCATCCGCCGTCCGGCGGCATGGCGCGTCGCCTCGGCGCCTGCGGGCAGGGACAATGGAGGTCCGACACGGATGGAGGATCGATGAGAATCGCGATGGGAAGCGATCACGCGGGCTTCGAGCTGAAGGAGCACCTGGCGCGGCGGCTGCGCGACCAGGGCCACGAGGTCATCGACGTGGGAACCCATTCCACGCAGTCCTGCGACTATCCCGTCTTCGGGGAGGCGGCCGCGCGCAAGGTCGCCTCCGGCGAGGCCGATCGGGCGGTCCTGGTGTGCGGCACCGGCCAGGGGATCGGCATGTCGGCGAACAAGGTGGCGGGCGTCCGCTGCGCCATCGTCTCCGAGGCGTTCTCCGCGCGGCTGTCCCGCGAGCACAACGATGCGAACGCCCTGGCCATCGGGGCGCGCGTCGTCGGGCCGGGCGTCGCAGAGGAGATCGTCGACGTGTGGCTCGCCACCGACTTCCTCGGCGGGCGCCACGCCCGCCGAGTGGCCCAGATCGATCAGGTGGGCGCGGCCCTCGGCGCCTGAGGGCGCGACCACTCGCGGACACCCGATGTGAGAGGAGGCGCGCGGATGGCGAGGAACACGGGGGACACCCAGGCGGACGGCCCCAAGGAACGTCAGCTGGCGATCGCCGAGGCGGTGATCAAGCACGGCACGATCAGCGTCGAGAAGCTCGCGGCGCTGACGGGCGTGTCCGTGATGACCGTCTACCGCGATCTCGCCCAGCTGGAGGACCGCGGCGTCCTCCAGCGCCATCGAGGCAAGGTGGTCGCCGTCGCCTCCGCGATGCAGGAGGCCGACGCCGAGTTCCGCCTGGAACAGCAGGCGGCGCTCAAACGCGATGTCGCGGCCGTCGCCGCGCAGATGGTCCCCTCCGGGGGATCGCTGATGCTCGACGACTCGACGTCGGGCATCTGGCTGCTCAGAGCCCTTCCGCAGACGATGCCGCTCACCATCGTGACGAACTCCCTGCTCGTGGCCAACGAGGTCGTCGAGCGCAACTCGATCAAGCTGGTCCTGGCGGGAGGGACCTATGAGCCGTGGGCGCGCTCGCTGATGGGCCCCTCGGTGACGGACTTCGTCCGTTCGATGCACGCCGACGTCTCCGTAGTGTCGGCTTCGGGGATCTCCGGGCTGGCATGCTTCCATCCCTACCAGGACAACGTCGCGGTCAAGCGCGCGATGCTCGACTCCGCCGAGCGGCGGATCATGCTCCTCGACCATTCGAAGTTCTCACGCCGGGCCCTCTTCCAGTTCGCCACCCTCGACGAGTTCGACGCCGTCGTCGTCGATTCCGGGACGACGGGGGAGACGGTCGAGGGCCTGCGGGCACAAGGAGTGATGGTCGAGGTCGCGCCGCACCTCGACGAGGAGACGACACCGGGGGCCTGACCGTGGTCAGCGGCCGGGCCCCCGGTGCGTTTCCTCCCCTTGGGTCCTCACATGCTCGCGAGGACGTCCCTGGCCACCTGGGCGACGTGCTCGCCGGTGAAGCCGAATTTCTCCATGAGGCGCCCGCCGGGGGCGGACTCGCCGAAATGCTCGAGGCTGACCGAGGCTCCGCGCGGTCCGACGTAGCGGCTCCACCCCAGGGCCAGACCCGCCTCGATGCTGACCCGGGCCGGCACATTCTCCGGCAGGACGGAGTCCCGATAGCCGGCGTCCTGGGCGTCGAACCACTCCTGGCAGGGCATGGACACGACGCGCGTGGCGACGCCCTGGGACTCCAGCAGGTCCTGGGCCTCCAGGGCCGCCTCCACCTCGGACCCGGTGGCGATGAGGATGAGCTCGGGGGACGCCGAGGCCTCGCGCAGCACGTAGGCGCCCCGCGCCGCCCCCTCCGCGGAGGCGAAGGCCGGATCCTCGCGGTCCACCGTGCGCAGGTCCTGGCGCGACAGGACCAGGCCCGCGGGACGGTCGCGGTGGGAGAGGATCTCCCTCCAGACGACTGCCGTCTCGTTGGCGTCCGCGGGGCGCACGATGTCGAGGCCCGGGATCGCCCGGTAGCTCGCCAGGTGCTCGACCGGCTGGTGGGTCGGTCCGTCCTCGCCGACGCCGATGGAGTCATGGGTCCACACGAAGACGGACCCGATGCCCATGAGCGCGGCCAGGCGCACGGCTGGGCGCATGTAGTCGGAGAAGACGAAGAAGGTGCCTCCGTAGGCGCGGGTGAGTCCTGACAGGGTGATCCCGTTGAGGGCCCCTCCCATCGCGTGCTCGCGTACGCCGAAATGGAGGACCCGGCCGAACAGACTCCCCGGCCAGTGCGCTCCGGCGCGGTCCGAGGGCAGGAACGAGTCCTCTCCCGACATCGTGGTGTTGTTCGAACCCGCCAGGTCCGCGGACCCGCCCCACAGCTCGGGCAGCTGGGGCCCGAGCGCGTCGAGGACCTTGCCTGAGGCCTTCCGCGTGCTCATCCTCCCCTCCGGGAACGCCGGCAGGGCGAGCGCGTCGGGGAGCCGGCCCGCACGGACGCGGTCGAGCAGGGCCGCCCGCTCGGGGGCGGACGAGCGCCACCGCCCGAAACGGCTGTCCCACTCGGCGCGCTCCTGCGCGGCGCGGCCGGCGAGGGCGGCGCGGGTCCGTTCGATGACGGAGGCGTCGAAGCCGAAGGGCTCCGGAGGCATCCCCAGGACCCTCTTCAGGGCGGCGATCTCGTCCTCGCCGATGGCGGAGCCGTGCACCGACTCCGATCCCTGTTTCGTCGGCAGGGGCCATCCGATGACGGTCGTCAGCCGGATGAGGCTGGGGCGGTCGGCGACGGCGCGGGCGGCCTCGATCGCCCGGTGGAGGGCGCGGACGTCCTCGCGGTAGCCGGTTCCCCCCTGCGTCCAGTCGACGTGCTGGACGTGCCAGCCGTAGGCGCGGTACCGGGCCTCGACGTCCTCGGTGAAGGCGATGCGGGTGTCGCCCTCGATGGTGATGCGGTTGTCGTCGTAGAGGACCACGAGGTTTCCGAGCTCCTGGGTCCCCGCCAGGGAAGCGGCCTCCGCCTGCACGCCCTCCTGCAGGCATCCGTCACCGGCGATGACGTAGACGTCGTGGTCGAAGACGGACTCCCCCAGGGGCGTGCCGGGGTCGTAGAGCCCGTGCTCGCGCCGAGCGGCCATCGCCATGCCGACCGCCGTGGACAGTCCGGCGCCGAGCGGCCCGGTCGTCGTCTCCACGAACCGGGTGCGCCCGTACTCGGGGTGCCCCGGCGTCAGCGATCCCTCGGTGCGCAGGGATTCGAGGTCCTCCAGCTCCAGTCCGAGGCCGGCGCTGTAGAGCTGGGCGTACTGGAGCATCGAGGCATGGCCCGCGGAGAGGACGAATCGGTCGCGGCCCAGCCAGTGGGGGTCCCGAGGATCCATCCGGAGGACCTTGTGGTACAGGAGGTGGGCGAGGGGCGCCAGGGAGATCGGTGTGCCCGGGTGCCCGTTCCCGGTCCTCTGCACCGCGTCGGCGGCCAGCACCCGGGCGATGTCGACAGCGCGCGCGTCGTCGTCGGTCCAGGTCAGTTCTGTCATATGTGCCTCCAGGGCAGGGTGGGGTGGGGGCGGATTCACTTCGTCCAGGGGCGCCGGCCCCAGAAACCGTCCGGGGCGAAGAGACTGTCGGTCTCGGACTCCAGGACGCCGAGCTCTTCAAGGAAGTCCACCAGGGTGTAGCGGCTGCGGATCATGCGGCACCGCAGGTAGGTGTCGCGGAAGCGCCGCCGGGTCAGACCGATCTGCTGGGGATGCGTGACAGCGCCGACGTCGGCCAGGATCTTCTCGACCGTCGCGGCGGGCTGGACCTGAGCGCGGCAGCGCTCGCGGATGGAGGGCCACCTCTCCTGGATGAGGGCGAGGCGCTCACGCAGCTGGTCGGCGGTGAGGTGCTTCGCCATGGTCTCCTTGACCGCCGGTTCGACCATCGTCCCAGTGAAACTGGCGCGGACCCGGGCCTCCATCGCCTCAGCGTCCGGCCAGGCCGCGGCGCGCGCATCGATGTTGAGAGCGGAGAGATCGAGGTCGAGGACGCGCTCCCACAGGGCGAGGACCGCGATGGTGCCCAGGCCGACCTTCAGACCGTGGGTGAGAGGCGGATCCTGGTCCATCCCCAGGTGCTCCATCTCCCAGACGTGGGAGAACTGGTGCCCGGCCCCGGAGGCCGGGCGGGAGCTGATCCGGTACTTCTGCATGGACAGCCCCGACATGATGAGGCCCTCCGCGAGGCCCTCGAAGGCCTCGGGACGCCCTTCCGCCAGGCCGACGGGATCGCTGATCGCATGGGGGAGCGGTCCCTGCACGAGGTCCCAGACCTCCTGGTCGATCGGCTCGACGCCGAGTTCGTCGGCGAGGATCCAGTCGGCGCCGGCGGGGATCTTCTCGATGAGGTCGCCCAGCCCCGACGCGGTGCACCGCCGGGGGGCCCCCGCCATGGTCGGCAGGTCGGCGATGAGCGCCTGGGGAGCCCGGCAGCTCATGGTGTGCTTGAAGCCGTTCTCCGTCAGGGACGCGCCGAAGGCCGCGTATCCGTCCATCGAGGCCGCCGTGCACACGTTCATGTACCGGCGCCCCAGCTCGTCGCTCGCGCGCTTCGTGAGGTCGTTGAGAGAACCCGACCCGATCGAACAGGCGATGGCGTCGACCCCGCGCAGATGGTCGCGCAGCTTCTCCGCGTTGTCGTAGCTGGCGTAGAGCGTCGGGCGCCCGGGGAAGACATAGGGGTCCTCCAGGGGCACTCCGGCGGCCCTCAGCGAGGCGGTCACCGCGTCTGCCGCCACCGCCCAGGTGTTCTCGTCGGCGACCACGATGGCTCGGGCGCCGCCGAAGAGCTCGGTGAAGACGCGACCGGTCTCGCCCAGGACATCGTGGCCCATGACGACGACCGCGGTGTCGTCCGCGTCCGCCAGGGCCTGCCGGATGAGGTCAGACATGTGTGGGATCTCCAATCATTGCTGGTTCTCGTGGTCGACGACCGTGTGGAGCATCGGCTGGAGCGTCTGGAACTGCTCGGCGTAACGGTCGACGTAGAAGGCGTACTCCTCATGGCGCTCGGGATCAGGCTCGATGACCTCGATGTCGTGGACCATGCGGCCCGCGGCCTCGTTGAGGCTGGCGTAGGCGCCGGCGCCGACCGCGGCGAGCATGCAGGTGCCCAGGACCACGGCGTCCCCGACCTCGGTGAGGGTGACGGGCACGCCGGTGATGTCGGCGTGCATCTGGATCCAGTCGCGGCTCTTCGTGGCGCCCCCGCAGGCCACCAGCCGCTGGACGTCCATCCCAGCCGCCTCCACGGAGCGGATGTTGAGGGCGGTGCCGTAGCAGACGGCCTCGAGGATCGCCTTGTACATGTGGGCGGGCGTGTGCATGAGCGACAGGCCCGAGATGATGCCCCGCGCCCGGGAGTCGGAGTACGGAGTCCGATTGCCTTGGAAGTACTCGGTGACGATGAGGCCGTCGCTGCCGGGGCGGATGGCCCGGGCGCGCTCGTCGAGGATCGTGTACGGGTTGAGCCCGACCTTCTCCGCGGCCTGGACCAAGTCCGCCGCGAAGTTGTCTCGGAACCACTTGAGGACGGAACCGGTGGAGGTCTGGCCGCACTCGACGGTGTATTGGCCGGGGACGACCCCGTCGGTGTAGGCGCCGAAGAATCCGGGTCCGTGGATCTCGGTGGCGGACTGCCCGGTGAGGACGTGGGAGGAGCCGGTGATCAGGGCCATCGACCCGGGGTCGAGGACGCCCAGCCCGATCTGGCCGGCCCAGGCGTCGCCAGGGCCCTGGGCGACAGGGATGCCCGGGCGCAGCCCCAGGAGCTGGGCGGGGATCGTCGCGAGCGCGCCGACGGGCCGCCCCAGGTCGACGACGCGCTCGGGGATCTTCGGGAAGACGTCGCCGCACCCGATCGTCTCGTAGAAGTCGACGGGCCAGCCTCCCTTGTCGCGGTTGTAGTACATGCGCAGGGCCGCGGAGTTGATGTTGGTGGTCCACTCGCCCGTGAGCTTGTAGGTCACCCAGTCCGGGGCGTCGACGAGGTGGGCTGCCCTCGCGTAGGTCTCGGGCTCGTTCTCCCTCAGCCAGGCGGCCTTGAAGGGATACCACTCGGCGATGGCGGGGGCGGTGCCGCCTCCGTTGTACAGGCGCGCCACGGAGTCGGATCCGTTCGAGCGGGCCGCCTGGTCGGTGGCGCGCACGTCCATCCACATGATGGCGGGGCGCAGCTCGGTCCCGCGATCGTCCATGGCCACCATCGACAGGGTCGTGGCGTCGTAGGAGATGCCGATGATCGAGGCGGGCGAGACCCCGGAGTTCGCCAGCGCCTTGTGCGTGGAGGCCTGCAGCGCGTTCCACCAGTCCTCGGGGTTCTGCTCGGCCCAGCCCGGATGCGGGTGGGCGGTGGGGTAGGCGGTCGCGGCGAAGGTGAGGGGGCGTCCCTCGAGGTCGCAGATCGCGACGCGGCACGACTCCGTGCCGTAGTCGATGCCGAGGACGTAGGTTCCGTTGGTCGTCATGGTCGTGTGTCTCTTCCTTGAGTCCGTGAGGTGGTGGTCGTTCAGTCGTCGGTCTCCGCCCACCCCAGCTCCTCCCAGACGGAGGAGGGGATGAGGCGGTCGAGCCGGTCGATGGTCCAGGTCGGGCGGTGCGCGTCGTCCAGAGCGGCCACGTCCTCCGCGGTCGCCTCGCCCGTGAGGACGCAGGCCGATCTCATCCCGGTGTCGAGAGCCATCTGGATGTCGGTCTGGAGGCGGTCTCCGACCATGACGCAGTCCTCCAGGGCCACATCGGCGCCCCGGAGGGACTCCTGGATCATGATCGGCGACGGCTTGCCCAGGTTGACCCGGCAGGTGGTGTTCGTGCAGGCCTCGATCGCGGCGGTGATGGCCGCGCAGTCCGGCTCGCCGCGCCCGCCCGGGAAGGGGCAGAAGCGGTCCGGGTTGGTCTGGATGAGGAAGGCCCGTTTGTGGAACCAGATGGCGTCGAAGGCGATCTGGAGCTTGCGGTAGTCGAAGGTGCGGTCGTAGGAGGCGATGACGATGTCGATCTCTTCCGGGTCCTCGCTCTGGCGGATGCCGGCCTCGCTCAGGGCCCGCCTGAGAGGCTCCTCCGCGATCGCGAAGACGGTGGCGTCGGGGTGATGCCCCCTCAGCCACCGGGTGGTCGTCACGACGGTGTTGCAGATGTCGTCGATGCCGGTGGGCAGGCCGAGCGTCTCGAGCTTCTCCACGTACTGCTGAGGGTCCTTGGTGGGGTTGTTCGAGAGGAAGCGCACGGGGATCCCGCGGCGGCGCAGCTCCCCGATGGTGCGCCGGACTCCCGGGAGGAGGCGGTCGCCCAGGTAGATCGTCCCGTCCATGTCGAAGACGTAGGCCTTCCCGAAGGCGCTAGGCGAGGCGGGATGCGAGTTGTCCATCAGGAATCTCCTTTGACGAGGGCGATGCGGCGCGTCATCGGGGGCGCGTCAGGACACGAGCGCGGCCAGCGAGACGACGACAGTGTTGGACAGCCAGATCGCGGCTGCCGGCGGGTCGATATGGCTCGTGCCACGGTCGTACCACAGGCGCGCGCAGAACTCGCCCAGTCCGGCGGCGAAGATGCCGAACACCGCGGCGACAAGAAGGGCGAGGAACGCCATGAGCCACTCGTGGGAGTCCCAGGTGCTCGTCGCCGTCCAGGTGAAGTCCGCGAAGGTCGAGCCCATGAGGATGGGGAAGAACTGGACGGCGGCCAGGCCGGCGATGTTGGTGACGTGGTGCTGGACGGGCATGTTGCGGTTGGTGATGAGGAAGAGGACGACGATCGCGGAGATGCCGAAGACGAAGGTGTTCGCGTTTCGGGCCGCGAGGTCGTTGGCGAAGCCCAGGTCGGTAAGGCGGGCGCCGACGTTGGCTGCGAGGAAGAGGGACGCGCCGCCGGCGAGCACGCCGAAGGTCGAGCCGATGGTGAGGAGCTGGCTGGGCCGCTCCTGCCACTCCAGCCACCGGCCGTTGGGCCCGGGTTTGATCTTCGCGGGGAAGGTCGTCGCCTCCGGGGGGAACAGCTCGGCGTTGTGCAGCGAGCCCTTGAACAGGCCGGCGCCGGGGACGCCGCCGAAGACGAGGCGCGCCAGGATCGCTGAGAGGAGCACGGTGAGGGCGACGGAGTCGGTGTGGGCGCCGAACCACGGGATGTGGCTGACGCCGATCTGGCAGACGTAGCCGAAGGCGCCGAAGAGCGCTCCGACCAGCATGATGTCCGGGTGCCCGAGGCCCGCGAGCGGGGTGTTGACGTCCTTGCCGTCGGTCAGCCGCCCCCGGTATCGGGCGTAGATCGCCGCCGCGACGCCTCCGGCGAAGGCGATGTGGGGTCCCATGAAGGGGCCGAAGGCCAGGTAGTCGAAGCCGAAGGTGTTCCCCGTGGCCGCGAAGACGCCCCATGAGGTGAGCACGGAGAAGCCGGTGAGCACGAAGGCGTAGTTCGCGCCGATCGCTGCTCCGACCGATCCGCCCCCGAGGGCGGCGAGGAGACCGAAGAGGAAGACTCCGGCAGAGGATGTGAACATCGTTGTTCCTTCTGTGAAGAGGGTGCCCGATGTCGTCGGGCCTGCAATGGCCGGAGGGGTGGCGCGCGTCGCGCCGCCCTCCCGGTGGATCGTGGGAGAGGCGGGCCGCATCCGGCCGGGAGGCCGTGCGGTCCGGCCGGACGCGGGACCGGTCAGCAGGAGGCCGGGACGGAGGCCCCGTCGGCGCCGAACTCCGACTCGTACTTCTCGATGAGCTCGACATTGGCCTGGGAGTGCGAACCGGGGTCGAAGGTGTAGCCGAGGAACTCGCGGGCGAGGCGGCGGGCCAGTTCCCGGCCGATGACGCGTTCACCGAGGCACAGCACCTGGGCGTTGTTGGACATGATCAGGCGTTCGACGGAGAAGCTGTCATGGGCCGTGCAGGCGCGGATGCCGGGCACCTTGTTCGCGGAAATGGCCATCCCCATCCCCGTTCCGCACACGAAGATCCCGCGGTCGGCCCGGCCTTCGGCGATGGCGCGCGCGCCGGCGACTCCCTGGTGCGGGTAGGGCGTCGTCTCTCCGGGGGCGATGCCCACGTCGATGACGGAGTCGACGCGAGGGTCGGCCTCCAGATCGGCCTTGATGGCCTCCTTGTAGTCGACGCCGGCGGCGTCTGCGGCGACAACGATACGCAGTCCCATGGGTCCTCCCGATACCGAAGACAAGGGCGGCTTCCCTGCCGCCTCACTTTGCCTGATGATTCTAACATGCTAGATGTGGAAAACAACAACCGGCGGGAAGCCCGTTCAGGAGGGCAGCGAGCGGCGCGCCTCCTCGACGTCGGCGGCGAGCCGCTTCCACGAGTCGACGAACTTCTGGACGCCCTGGGACTCCAGGACCCCGAAGACGTCGTCGAGGTCGACGCCCGCCTCCCGCAGAGCCGCGAGCGTCGCGCGCCCGTCGTCCGCCCGGCCCGCCAGCGGCGCGCCCAGGCGTCCATGGTCGGCGAACGCGCGCAGCGTCTTCTCGGGCATCGTGTTGACCGTGCCCGGATGGACGAGCTCCGAGACGTAGAGCGTGTCCGGATACGCGGGATCCTTGGTGCCCGTCGAGGCCCACAGCGGGCGCTGGGCGTGGGCGCCGTGGGCTGCGAGCTCGGCGAAGGGCTCTCGGGAGAAGAACGCCGCGAAGTGGTCGACGGCCACTCGGGCGTTGGCGATCGCGGCCTGCCCGCACAGGTCCGTGCGCCCCAGCGCCCGCAGCCGCTGGTCGACCTCGGCGTCCAGGCGGGAGATGAACACCGAGGCGACCGAGTGGATCCGCGACAGGTCGAGGCCCGCGTCCCGTGCGCGGGCGAGGCCGCGGGCGTAGGCCTCCATCACCTGGTCGTAGCGGGCGACGGAGAAGATCAGCGTGACGTTGACGCTGATGCCCTCCGCGATAGCGTCCTCAACGGCCCGCAGGCTCTCGGTCGTCGCCGGGATCTTGATGAGGACGTTGTCGCGCGCGACCATGGCGCGCAGCTGACGGGCCTGGGCGAGCGTGGCGGCCGCGTCATGCGCGAGGGCGGGCTCGACCTCGATGGAGACCCATCCGTCCTCGCCGCCGGTGGCCCGGTGGAGCTCGGCGAACAGGTCGCAGGCCTCCCGCACGTCCTGGGCGCACAGCTGCTGGATCGCCTCGGCGGTCGGCAGGGCCGCGATCTGCCGCAGCTGTCCGAGGTAGGCGTCGCCCCGTGCGATCGCGGCGGCGAAGATCGTCGGGTTCGTGGTGACGCCGCGGATGTGGTCGTTCCGGATCATCGCCGCGAGGCTCCCGCTGGCCAGCCGCTCCCGCGAGAGGTCGTCGAGCCAGACCGACACGCCCGCGTCGGTGAGGTCCCTGAGATGGTCGGTCATTGTCGTGTTCCTTCTTCCATCGGCGCAAGGAGGGCGGTTCTCCGGGGGAGCCGCCGGTGCCGGGGTCGCGGTCATCTGGCGCCCAGGCTCTCGAGCAGCATAACATTCAGAATGGTAGAAACAACACAATATATGTGAATATGAGGGTCGGGCGATGCGTGAGACAGTCAGGGCCTGCTCGCGGCCGCACATCCACGCGGCGCGGGGATCGGCCTCATCCCGACAGCCCCGCGAGGATCGCCCTCGTCGATGACGCTCCCGGGCAGGTGGCCCCGTCGGCCCCTGCCCCTTCGGCGGCGTGGCAGACCTCGACAATCTGGTCGTCGTCGAGGACGGGTGCGGCACGGGCAGCTGGCTGGGGGAGACGCAGACCGAGCAGACGCCCATCTCGACGGCGCCGACCCGGGCTCGACCGGTGCCCGTGTCGATTCCCAGGACAAACGGTCCGGACAATGCCCTCGCCCCTCTTCGCCCCTCACGGAATTCGCGCACTTGCGCAGGTGCACGGGCCTCGCGGTCCCGGCCGCCCTCCGGGTCCCGGGGCGGGTCGGAGGCCCGGGAACGGGCATCGCCCGGCGCTAGACTGGCCCCACTATGACTGTCACCACCGCAACGGGCTCGGACATCCGCGTCCGCTTCTGTCCCTCGCCCACGGGCACCCCCCATGTCGGGATGGTCCGCACCTGCCTGTTCAACTGGGCGTACGCGCGTCACACGGGCGGGACCTTCGTCTTCCGCATCGAGGACACCGACGCCGCGCGCGATTCCGAGGAGTCCTTCAACCAAATTCTGGAGTCCCTGGACTGGCTGGGCCTGGACTGGGACGAAGGCGTGAACAAGGGCGGCCCGTACGGCCCCTACCTCCAGTCGCAGCGCACGGACATCTACCGCGACGTCGCGGCCAGGCTCCTGGAGGGCGGCTACGCCTACGAGGCCTACTCCACGCCCGAGGAGGTCGAGGCGCGCCACGTCGCCCGGGGCGAGGATCCGAAGCTGGGCTACGACGGCTTCGACCGCGACCTCACGTCCGAGCAGATCGCCGCCTACCGGGCCGAGGGGCGCCGGCCGGTGCTGCGCATGCGGATGCCGGATGAGGACATCTCCTTCGAGGACCTCGTGCGCGGCGAGATCACCTTCCGCGCGGGCTCGGTGCCCGACTACGTCATCGTGCGCGCCAACGGGGATCCGCTCTACACGCTGGTGAACCCCGTCGACGACGCGCTGATGAGGATCACGCACGTCCTGCGCGGAGAGGACCTGCTGTCCTCCACACCGCGCCAGATCGTCCTCTACCGCGCGCTGGAGGAGCTGGGCATCGCGGAGTTCATGCCCCGCTTCGGCCACCTCCCCTACGTTATGGGCGAGGGCAACAAGAAGCTGTCCAAGCGCGACCCCGAGTCCAACCTGCTCCTGCACCGCGAGCACGGGATGATCCCCGAGGGGCTCATCAACTACCTGGCGCTGCTCGGCTGGTCGATCGCCCCCGACCGCGACGTCTTCTCCCTGGACGAGATGGTGCGCGCCTTCGACATCGCCGACGTCAACCCGAATCCCGCTCGCTTCGACGCGACGAAGTGCACCGCCATCAACGCCGAGCACATCCGGATGCTCGACGCGGAAGACTTCCGCGCTCGGATCGTGCCTTTCCTGCACCGCGCGGGCCTGCTGGGGGCGGGGAGCCTCACGGAGCTGACGGCCCGCGAGCGGGACGTCCTCGCCGCCGCGGCGCCGCTCATCCAGACGCGCATCCAGCTGTTGGGGGAGGCGCCCGGGATGCTCGGGTTCCTCTTCGCCTCCGACGCCGACCTGGAGGTCGATGACAGGGCCGTCGCGAAGCTCAAGGACAATGCGCCGGAGGTGCTGGACGCCGCGATCCCCGTCGTCGAGTCCGAGACCCCCTTCACGGCCGACGGCCTGGAGTCCGCGCTGCGCGCCGCGATCGTCGAGGGGCTCGGTATCAAGCCGCGCCTGGCGTTCGGACCCCTTCGGGTGGCCGTGACGGGACGGCAGGTGTCGCCGCCGCTCTTCGAGTCCATGGAGATCCTGGGCCGGGAGTCCTCGCTCGCCCGTCTGCGCTCCCTGCGGGAGAGGCTCGGCTGAGGCCGCCGGTCGGGGCTGGGGCGCCGGCGACGGCCCAGCCCCGGCCTTCGGCTGGCCGGCTGCGCTTTCTGGCCTGATGAGTGGGGATGTTCACGCCTCGCGATTTTGTCCTCCGCAGGCGGTTCGGGTAATCTCTAGTCCTGTCGCCGACGGCCGTGCCGGAGGCGAGACACCGTGGGGTATGGTGTAATTGGCAGCACGAGTGATTCTGGTTCACTTAGTCTAGGTTCGAGTCCTGGTACCCCAGCGAAGGCCGGTCGGTGATCTGATCGGTGTCCTTCAAGCCCCCGTCGTCTAGCGGCCCAGGACGTCGCCCTCTCACGGCGCAAACACCGGTTCAAATCCGGTCGGGGGTACCGCTGCCGATCCGTTCGGCAGGACAAACACCCGCTTCAGGGTCAGATCGCCCCCGTCGTCTAGCGGCCCAGGACGTCGCCCTCTCACGGCGCAAACACCGGTTCAAATCCGGTCGGGGGTACCAGCTCGGAGGGGGGCGGACCGAACCGGTCCGCCCCCACCGTTTCCCATGTTCTCTTCGGCGCAGACGGCCGGAGGCCGTGCGGGCCCGGCGCGCCCCGACGTGCGGGCCCTCAGGCGGCCTCGCTCCGCGATCTCCCCGGCCGGTAGACGCACAACGGGTCCGCCGCCAGCGGGTCGCCCGTGGCGGCGTAGGCGCGCGACCTCGACCCGCCGCACCAGCGGTTGTATTCGCACACCCCGCAGTCCCCGCCGAAGGAGTCGGGAGATCGCAAGGCGCGCATCAGAGGGTCCTCCCGGTACAGGCGCACCAGCGAGTCGCGCGTGACATTGCCGATCGTCACCGGAAGGAAACCCGACGGCGTGACGTCCCCGACGTGGGAGATGAAGATGATCCCATTGCCGTCGCGCACGCCATAGGACCGGGCGAGGCGCGATGCCCCGATCTGCGCGCGGGTCATGCCCCGGGCCTCCATCGACTGGGAGGTGATCCGTCGGAAATGCAGCGCCTCGGTGGTGCTCACCTGGAAGGGGGACTCGTCGCGCACGCCGTCCAGCCACCGCAGGATCTGCTCCGACTGCTCCGGCGCGACCTCCTGGAGCATGGCGCCCCGCCCGGTGCGGATGAGGAAGAACAGGGTCCAGCGCGCCACGGCCCGCTCCACCAGCAGGCGGTGGAGCGCGGGGAGGTCGGGGGCGGTCGAGGACGTCACCAGCGTGTTGACCTGGACGGGCAGCCCCAGCGCCGCCGCGTCGTCCAGAGCCCGCATCGTGAGGTCGAAGGTGCCGGGGACACGGCGCAGGCCGTCGTGCGACTGCGGGGTGGAACCGTCCAGGCTCAGCGAGATCGCGCGCGTTCCGGCCCGCTGGACCTCGGCGAGCCGCTCGCGGGTCAGCTCGGGTGTGACTGCGGGGGAGAGCGACACCCCGATGCGCCGCGTGCGGGCCTCCTCCATGAGCTCAAGCAGATCGGGGCGCCGCATCGGGTCCCCGCCCGTCATGATGAGATGGGGGAGTGGGTCCCCGAAACTGGCGATGTCGTCGAGCAATGCCACCCCCTGCTCCGTTGTGAGCTGTCCGGGGGCGGGCCGGTTCCACGCCTGTGCCCGGCAGTGCCGGCACGTCAGCGCGCAGGCGAGGGTCATCTCCCAGTAGACCGTCATCGGAGCGCGGTCGTAGACCCACTCCACCGGGCGCACGGATCCGATCGGCCGGATGCCGTGGACGTCGGGGAGGAGATCGGGGGAGGCGCCCTCCCGGCCTCCGACGACATGCTGACCAACTGTCATGAAATTCGCTCCCATCTGCGCGGACACGGGCTGTCCGGACAGACAGGCCGTCCTCGATCGAGGGTACGCCCGCTCCTGGCGCCCGCGTGGGACCGTGGTCGCAGCGCGGTGGGACGCAGGGCCGTCCTCGTCGCCGGCCGGCTGCTCACCTCTGGTCGATGGCTCCCGCCAGACGGTCGACCAGATGCGGCCACGTCCACTCGGCCAGCATCCACTCCCGGCCGGCTGCTCCCAACCGGGCCCGCGCGGGCGGATCCTCCAGCAGGCCGGTGAGGGCGTCGACGAGGGCGTCGTCGTCCCGTCCCGGGACGACGACGCCGGTGACGCCCTCCCGGACGGTCTCCGGGGCGCCGCCGGAGTCCCCGGCGACCACCGGGACGCCGGCGGCCGAGGCCTCGAGGAAGACGATGCCCAGCCCCTCGACGTCCAGGCCTCCGCCGCGCGTCCGGCACGGCATCGCGAAGACGTCGCCCATCGCGACGTGGGCGGGCAACTCCTCGAAGGGGACCCTGCCGGTGAGGATGATGCGGTCGCGCACCGGGGAGTCGCGCCTCATCCGGGCCAGGGCCCTGGCGTACGGCCCCCATCCGACGATGACGAGGCGCGCGCCGGGGATCTGCGCGACGACGCGGGGCCACACGCGGATCAGCGTGTCCTGGCCCTTGCGGCGCACCAGGCGGGAGACGCAGACGACGACCGGGGCCTCGCCCAGGCCGTAGCGTCCCCGGAGCGCGGCGCGGGCCCCGGGATCCGGGCGGAAGCGGTCCGCGTCGATGCCGGAGGGCAGATGGACGATCCGCGTGCCCTCCGGCATGAACGGTCGGAGCCGGCCCAGGGTGTACTGCGAGATGTAGGTGACGACATCGGCGTCGGCGAAGATGCGCCGCAGGGCCTGGCGCGCGCCGGGAAGCATCGACCAGCCGACCTCGTGGCCGTGGGTGGTGGCGATGACGCGGGTCGCGCCCGCGCGCCGCGCCGCGCCGCCGAGCAGCCCCAGGGGCGCCGCGGCCCCGAACCAGACGGTCTCGATGCGCTCGGCGCGGATCAGGCCCGCCATCCGCGCGCGCACATCGGGCGTCGGGAGCAGGACCGGCGTGGGCATGCGGTGGACGGGGAAGGGGAGGCCCGCATCATGGGTGCGAGCCGCCTGCGCGCCCTCCGGCGGCGTGGAGGCCAGGACCACCAGATCGCCGGGCGGCAGTCGGCGCGTGTAGTCGTCCAGATAGGACTGGATGCCCCCGACCACGGGCGGGAAATCGTTGGTGACGAGGAGCGTGCGGCGCATGCCCCACAGCCTAACGGCGTGCCGGGCCGCGCCCGCCCGCTGACCCGCTGGGCGCCTCAGTCGCCCTCGTCCATGTCCTCCACGGACCGCAGGTAGTCGGAGAGACGGTTCGCGGCGGCGACGACGGACGGCCCGTGCTGGCGGCCGGGCTGGCGTCCCATGCGCTCGATAGGGCCGGAGATCGAGATCGCGGCGAGCACCCGCCCCGACGGGCCGCGCACGGGGGCCGACACCGAGGCGACCCCGGGTTCGCGCTCGCCCACGGACTGCGCCCATCCGCGGTGGCGGACCTGGGCCAGCATCGTGGCGTTGAAGGAGGCGTTGTACAGGCCGCGGTGCATGCGGTCGGGCTCCTCCCACGCGAGCAGCACCTGGGCGGCCGACCCGGCTTTCATCGACAGGGTGACGCCCACAGGAATCGAGTCGCGCAGCCCCATCTGCCGTTCGGCGGCGGCCACGCACACGCGATAGTCCCCCTGGCGGCGGTAGAGCTGGGCCGACTCCTTCGTATGGTCGCGCAGGGCGACCAGAACCGGCATCGAGGCGGTCAGCAGACGGTCCTCGCCCGCCGCCGAGGCCAGTTCCTGGAGCCGGGGGCCCAGGACGAACCGGCCCTGCATGTCGCGGGCCACCATGCGGTGGTACTCAAGGGCCACCGCCAGACGATGAGCGGTCGGACGGGCCAGGCCCGTCGCCGCAACCAGCTGGGCAAGGGTGGCGGGACCCGCCTCAAGGGCACCGAGGACCAACGCCGCCTTGTCCAGGACTCCCACTCCGCTGGATGTCGCGTCCTCCATGACCTGATCCTGCCATCTCACGCACTGAGATGCCAAATCTCCGCATCACGGAACTGGCGACGATGTCAGGCACGCATGATGTAGCGACGCGGATCCGCGCCGCGGGGGAGGACACGGCCATGAGCGGCACATTGGCAGAGAAGGTCTGGGCGGACCACATCGTGACGAAGGGACGGGACGGCGCCCCCGACCTGCTCTACATCGACCTCCACCTCGTGCACGAGGTGACCAGCCCGCAGGCCTTCGAGGGGCTCCGCGTCGCCGGGCGCCGCGTCCGCCGCCCCGACCTCACGATCGCCACAGAGGACCACAACACCCCCACGGTCGACATCGACCTGCCGATCGCGGACGAGACCTCCCGCAACCAGATCCAGACCCTGCGCTCGAACGCGCAGGAGTTCGGCATCCGCCTGCACTCCCTCGGCGACGCCGACCAGGGCATCGTCCACGTCGTCGGCCCGCAACTCGGGCTCACCCAGCCGGGCATGACGATCGTGTGCGGGGACTCCCACACCTCGACCCACGGCGCCTTCGGCGCCCTGGCGTTCGGCATCGGGACCTCGGAGGTCGAGCACGTCCTGGCCACCCAGACCCTCCCGCTCCAGCCGTTCAAGACGATGGCCATCACCGTCAACGGCTCCCTCCCGCCCGGCGCGTCGGCGAAGGACATCATCCTGGCCGTCATCGCCCGCATCGGCACCGGCGGCGGCCAGGGGTACGTCCTCGAGTACCGGGGGCAGGCCATCCGGGAGCTCTCGATGGAGGGCCGGATGACGATCTGCAACATGTCGATCGAGGCGGGCGCGCGCGCCGGCATGGTGGCACCCGACCAGACGACCTTCGACTACGTCAAAGGCCGCCCGCACGCGCCCGAGGGCGAGGAGTGGGACCGCGCCGTCGCGTACTGGAGGACGCTGCGCTCCGAGGAGGACGCCGTCTTCGACGCGGAGGTCGTCATCGACGCCTCCGAACTCGAGCCCTACGTGACATGGGGCACCAACCCGGGCCAGGGGGTCCCTCTGTCGGCCGCCGTCCCGGACCCCGCGGACTTCACGGACGCCACGAAGCGCGCATCCGCGGAGCGCGCCCTGGAGTACATGGGGCTGGAGCCGGGCACCCCGATGAGGGAGATCCGGGTCGACACCGTCTTCCTGGGGTCCTGCACGAACGGCCGCATCGAGGACCTGCGCGCGGCCGCCAAGGTGCTGCGCGGCCGCACCAAGGCCGAGGGGGTGCGGATGCTCGTGGTCCCCGGCTCCGCCCGGGTGCGCCTCCAAGCCGAGGACGAGGGCCTGGACCGCGTCTTCACGGACTTCGGCGCCGAATGGCGCAACGCCGGGTGCTCGATGTGCCTGGGCATGAACCCCGACCAACTCGCACCGGGGGAGCGGGCGGCCTCGACCTCCAATCGCAACTTTGAGGGCCGACAGGGCAAGGGGGGCCGCACTCACCTGGTGTCGCCCCTGGTCGCCGCCGCGACCGCCGTGCGCGGCACGCTGTCCAGTCCGGCGGATCTGTGAGCCCGGCCCGGGAACCAGCGAGGAAGAGGAACTGACAGACATGGAGAAGTTCACCACCCACACCGGCATCGGGGTCCCGATGCGCCGGTCGAACGTCGACACCGACCAGATCATCCCGGCCGTCTACCTCAAGCGAGTGACCCGGACGGGCTTCGAGGACGCGCTCTTCGCCGCGTGGCGCACCGACCCGGACTTCGTCCTCAACCAGAAGTCCTACGCCTCCGGTTCGGTGCTGGTCGCCGGCCCCGACTTCGGGACCGGTTCCTCGCGCGAGCACGCCGTGTGGGCTCTCAAGGACTACGGTTTCCGCGTGGTCCTGGCTCCGAAGTTCGCCGACATCTTCCGCGGCAACGCCGGGAAGCAGGGCCTCGTCACCGGCGTCATCACGCAGGAGGACTGCGAGTCCCTGTGGAAGGTCCTCGAGACGGAGCCGGGCACCGAGGTGACGGTCTCCCTGGAGAAGCGCACGGTCCAGGCGGGCCCCGTGATGTGCCGCTTCCAGATCGACGACTACACCCGCTGGCGCCTCATGGAGGGTCTGGACGACATCGGGCTCACGCTGCGCGACGAGCAGGCCATCACCGACTTCGAGGCGCGCCGTCCCTCCTTCAAGCCCACGACCCTGCCCGCCCGCACGCTCCCGAAGGAGCGGATCGAGTCCGCCCGCCCTGTGGCGTTGGGCATGCCCCGCCTTCCGTGAGGCCCCGGGACCCCGCCCGTTCCCCTGGCCCCCTGGGCGCCCCGGCCCCGTGACGACGTTGACGAGGACGACGCCCATAGGCGTGAACTAGAGTGTGTGCCACGTTCACCCCACACCTCAGGAGCGGCTGGCCCATGGAGTCGATCATGCACATCGAGGGTGGTCACCCTCTGATCGGGGAGATCACCGTCCGCGGCGCGAAGAACTTCGTGCCCAAGGCGATGGTGGCGTCGCTCCTCGCCGACGGCCCCTCGCAGCTGCGCAATGTGCCCCTGATCCGCGACGTGGACGTGGTCTCCGACCTGCTCGGCCTGCACGGCGTCCAGGTCGACTTCGACCAGGACCGCGGGGTCATGACCCTGGACCCGAGGAACGTCAAGGCCGCCCGGCGCGCCGACATCGACGCCCTGGGCGGTTCCTCGCGCATCCCGATCCTGTTCTGCGGGCCGCTCCTCCACCAGCTGGGGGAGGCCTTCATCCCCGAACTGGGAGGATGCAACATCGGGGGGCGCCCCATCGACTTCCACCTGGACACGCTGCGCAAGTTCGGCGCCGTCGTGGACAAGCGCCCCGATGGCATCCACATCTCCAGCCCGGCCGGCGGGCTCAAGGGCACGGTCGTCACCCTGCCGTTCCCGTCCGTGGGCGCCACGGAGCAGACGCTGCTCACGGCGGTGCGCGCCGAGGGCATCACGACGCTGCACGGCGCGGCCACGGAGCCCGAGATCATGGACCTCATCAACGTTTTGCAGAAGATGGGGGCGATCATCTCGGTCGACACGGATCGCACGATCCGCATCGAGGGCGTCTCCCACCTCACCGGGTTCCGCCACACGGCGCTGCCCGACCGCATCGAGGCGGCCTCGTGGGGCGCGGCGGCGCTGGCCACCCACGGCGACATCTACGTGCGCGGGGCGCATCAGCCCGACATGATCACCTTCCTCAACACCTTCCGGAAGGTGGGCGGCGCCTTCGACATCGACGAGGAGGGCATCCGCTTCTACCATCCGGGCGGGCCTCTGCGCTCGATCGCGCTGGAGACGGGGGTCCATCCCGGGTTCATGACGGACTGGCAGCAGCCGATGGTCGTGGCGCTCACGCAGGCGGAGGGCCTGTCCATCGTCCATGAGACGGTCTATGAGAACCGCTTCGGGTTCACCGGCGCGCTGCGCCAGATGGGCGCCACGATCCAGGTGTACAAGGAGTGCCTGGGGTCGACGCCCTGCCGGTTCGGGCAGCGCAACTTCTACCATTCGGCCGTCATCTCCGGGCCGACGCCGCTGCACGGCGCGGACATCGCCGTCCCTGACCTGCGCGGGGGCTTCTCCCACCTCATCGCGGCCCTCGCGGCGGAGGGCACGTCGCGGGTCTCGGGCGTCGACGTGATCTCACGCGGCTACGAGCACTTCCTCACGAAGCTCCACCAGCTCGACGCCCGCGTCGAGTACGTCGACGCCGCGTGAGCCCCAAGGCGGGCGGGCCCCGCGTCGGCCGCCGGCCGATGACGGTGCTCGTGTCATCGATGTCGGCGCGCGGCCGGGCCGTGCGCGTCGGGCCCAGCGTCGTGCGCCGCCTCCAAGAGGGCGGTTGGCGCGTGGAGGTCAGGGTGACCACCAGCGACGACGATCCCGGCGCCGTCGCAGCCGAGGCCGCGGTCAGATCCCGCTGCGTCGCTGCCCTGGGCGGCGACGGCTTCATCGCCGCCGTCGCCCAGGGCCTGGTGGGCTCCCAGGCGGTCCTGGTTCCCCTGCCCGGCGGGCGGGGCAACGATCTGTGCCGGTCGATCGGGGCGGGGCCCGATCCCGTGGCCCGGGCGGTCTCCCTGGCGCCGCTGGGCTTGGCGGAACGGCCATGGGCGGGGCCTGGCCCGCGGGACCTGGGGGAGCGCGTGCGGTCCCTCGACGGGATCTGGGTCGAGGATGCCCAGGGGGCGCGCAGGCTGGCCCTGGGCGTCGTGTCCCTGGGGCTGGACGCGTGGGCGAACAAGCTGGCGAACGACTCCTGGCTGCGGTCCGGGCCGATGGCCTACGCCTGGGGCGCACTGACCACGCCGGCGCACTTCCATGGCGCCGGCTTCCGGGCGCGGGTCGACGGGGCGGAGCTGGACCTGCCGGGGTGGGTGTTCTCGGTGTCGAACTCGGGCTTCATCGGCGGCGGCGTCCATGTGGTGCCCTCCTCCGACCCGTTCGACGGCGTCCTGGAGCTGTTCCGGGTCGACCAGGTCCCGCTGCACACGGTGCTGCCGGCGGTCATCCAGGTGGTGGCCCAGCGCAACGCCGACCACCCGCTGGTCCACCTCTCCTCCGTGCGGGAGGTGGAGGTCCTCGCGCCCGAGGGCCTGCCCGCCATGGCGGACGGCGATCTCGTCGGGCACCTCCCGCTGCGCGTGTCCGTGGCGCCGGGCGTCGTCCGCGTCCTCGTCTGAGCCGCCGAGCTGTCGCGCGGGTCCCTTGCCGATGGCCGGCGGGCCGGCGGGGCAGGCTAGACTCTGGCCCCGTGAGCCACGCCGTCACCCCCGCCTCTCATCGGACGTACCGCTACCTGGGCCCGATCTTCGCCCACTTCGTCGACGTCCAGGTCGAGGGGGAGGAGAACCTGCCCGCAGAGGGCGGTTTCGTCCTCGCGCCCAATCACATTTCGAACCTTGACCCGGTGGGGATCTGGTATGCGATGGTGTCCCACGGGTACCAGGTGCGGATGATGGCGAAGAAGGAGATGCTTGACATCCCTGTCGTGGGCGCGTGGTTCGCGTCGATCGGCCTGGTGCCCGTCGACCGCGGGTCCCATCCCGGTGCGTCCCTGGAGATCGCCGCGCAGCTGCTGGCCGATGGCCAGTGCGTCGGACTGTACCCGGAGGGCACGCTCACGGCGGAGCCCGGCTACTGGCCGATGCGTGCGAAGACCGGGGCCGCGAGGCTGGCGCTGGACACCCACGCGCCGATCATTCCGGTCGCGCAGTGGGGCATGCAGGATGTCATGCCGCGTTATTCGCTGAGGGTCTCCCTCAGGTCCCACCAGCCCTCGCGGGTCCGCATCCTGCCCGCCGTCGATCTGTCCGATCTCTACTCCGAGCGCGGATCGCAGGACCATGGGGCCGTCGAGGAGGCGACGGGGCGGATCTTCCGCGCCATCACCGCCGGGGTCGAGGCGCTCCGCGGCGGCACCGCGCCCGAGACGCCCTTCGACCCGAGGACCTCGCGCGGGGCGAAGCCCGCGAAGAAGGACCGGGACCGCGGGGGGCGCGCTACTTCTTGACGTCGATGACGACGCGCACGGGGTCGGTGAGCGTGCCGACCTGGAACTCCCGGACGTCGTCCATGACGATGACGATGTGGGTCTGGTCCTCGAAGGTGCCGTCCTCGATGACGTCGAGCGTGCCGACCGCGACATTCGACGGGCCGGAGTAGTACTGCGAGGTCTGCTCGTCGTCCAGGGGCATCGAGGTGCCGGTGATCGCGAGGTTGAGGAAGGCGACCCCCTCGACGTCCAGGGGCAGCCCGCGCCCCTGCTCGACCGGCTGCTCGGCCCAGGATATGAACCAGCCGGGATCCCCCGATCCAGAGAACTCGACGACGACGCGGTAGAAGCCCTCGTGATCGCCCGCCCTCAGATCATGGAAGACCAGGCCCTCCGACGTCGGGGCGGCGTCCTTGTCCGAGGGGGCCGTCGTCCATGCGTCGGCGCCCAGGATCGGGGTGGTCGCGTCCGCTTCGTCCTGCGTCGGCGAGGGCGACGCCGCCGTGGACGAGGCGGAGGCCTGAGGGGATCCGCCGGACTGCGACGCGGAGGCGGAGGGCGCCTGCGAGGCGGACTGGGGCGAGGACTCCTGGTCGGAGGGCGTGCAGGCGGCGAGCGGGGCCGCGATCAGGAGGGCGAGCGCTGCGGCGAGGCGGCCGGTCCGGTGGTGGGACGTGCGTCGATACGGCATCGGGACCTCCGCATGTGGCAGTGGGCGGGCCGCGCGTCGCGCAACGGCCGCGCGGCGCACGTGATGGGTGTCCTCGCAGTCTAGAGGGGCCGCGTCCGGCGCGCACCCGTCGTAGAGTCGGGGCATGGAGATCACACACGCCGCTGTGCTGGGAACCGGTGCGTGGGGCACGACCTTCGCGAAGGTGCTCGCCGACGCGGGTCTGACGGTGTCGATGTGGGGACGCAACGCGGGGGTCGTCGACTTCATCAACTCGCATGAGAACTCCACGTACCTGCCGGGCATCGATCTCCCCGGGTCGATCAGCGCCACCGGGGACCTCGGCGTGGCGTTGGACGGGGCGCAGATGGTCGCCGTGGTCGTGCCGGTGGCGGCGGTGCGCGAGACCGTCGGTCGAGCGGCGCCCCTGCTCGAGGACGACGCCGTCCTGCTCACGCTGGCGAAGGGGCTGGAGCCCGGATCCCTCACGACCGTCCACGAGGTGGCGCGCGAAGCGTCGGAGCTGCCTGCCGGGCGCATCGCCGTCCTGTCGGGGCCCAACCTCTCCCGCGAGATCGCCGCGGAGAACCCGACGGCCACGGTGATCGCCTGTCAGGACACGGAGGTCGCCACCAGTATCGCGCTGGCCTGCCACAACCCCTATTTCCGCCCGTATGTGTCCCAGGACGTCCTCGGCTGCGAGATCGCGGGGGCGACGAAGAACGTCATCGCCGTGGCGATCGGCGCCGCGGAGGGCATGGGGCTGGGCATGAACACGCGGGCGACGCTCATCACCCGGGGCCTGGCCGAGATCACGCGGCTGGGCACGACGCTGGGGGCGGATCCGGGGACCTTCTCCGGCCTCGCGGGCGTGGGAGATCTGGTCGCCACCTGCTCGTCGAAGTTGTCGAGGAATTATTCGTTGGGTCTGCGGATGGGTCGTGGCGCGTCGCTGGAGGAGGCGCTCGCCCTGTCCCCTGGCGTGGTCGAGGGGGTGCGGTCGGCCAAGCCGGTCCTCGACCTGGCGCGCGCCCACGAGGTCGACATGCCGATCACCGAGGCCGTCGTGCGCGTCGTGCATGAGGGGGCCACCATCCAGGAGATGGGCGAGATGCTCCTCGCCCGCCCTCAGAAGATGGACGGCTGGCGCATCGAGCTGCTGTGAAGCGCGCAACGCCGCGTGTCGGCACCGCCCCTTGGGCGGCCGCCCGCCGGCGGCGCACTAGGGTGGACGCCATGACAGAGCGCTCCTTCCAGCCCTCCGGGCACGGGGCCCGCCCGCGCGTCCTCATCGTCTTCGGGGGACGCTCCGGCGAGCATGAGATCTCCTGCGCCACCGCCGCCGGCGTGCTCCGCGCGATCGACCGCGAGAAATGGGAGGTGCTGCCCATCGGGATCACGCGCGACGGCGAGTGGGTCCGGGTGCCCGACGACCCGTCGCTGTTCGAGCTGAGGGACGGGCGCGGCCAGTCCGTGCACCCCGGGTCCTCGCGGGTCACGCTGACCGAGGGCGGGGCCCGCCTCCTCGAGACGGCCGTCGGCGAGGACGGGACGGCGACCGGCGTCACCGATCTGGGAGCCGTCGACGTGGTCCTCCCCCTGCTGCACGGCCCCTACGGCGAGGACGGCACCGTCCAGGGCTTGTTCGAGATGGCGGACGTGCGCTACGTGGGATGCGGCGTGACGTCCTCGGCGATCTCGATGGACAAGCACCTCACCAAAACCGTGCTGGCGTCCGCCGGCATCGAGGTCGGGCGGTGGGAGCTCATCACCGCGCACCAGTGGGAGTCGGAGCGCGAGCAGTGCCTGGAGCGGGTCGCCGCACTGGGGTACCCCGTGTTCGTCAAGCCGTGCCGCGCCGGATCCTCGATCGGGATCTCCCGCGTCGACGCCCCCGGCCAGCTGGCGGCGGCGGTCAAGGAGGCCTCCAACCACGATCCCAGGGTCATGGTCGAGGCGCTCCTGTCCGGACGCGAGGTCGAGTGCGGGGTCCTGGCGGGGCGGGGGGCCTCGGAGGCCCCGCGCACGGCCCCCCTCGGGGAGATCGTGGTGCCCGAGGGCGGCTTCTACGACTACGACGCGAAGTACATCGACACCGAGGCCGTGGGCCTCGTGTGTCCCGCCGAGGTCCCGGAGGAGGACGCCCGGCGCATCCAGGGCCTCGCCGCGCGGGCCTTCGACGCGCTGCTGTGCGAGGGCCTCGCCCGCGTCGACTTCTTCTACGACCCGGACACCGGAGCGGTCACCGTCAACGAGGTCAACACGATGCCGGGCTTCACACCGTTCTCGATGTTCCCCCAGATGTGGGCGCAGGCCGGAGTCTCCTACCCGGAACTGGTCGACGAGCTGCTTGAGGGCGCGCTGGCCCGCCCCCTGGGGCTGCGCTGACGGGGCGAGGGCGGCGCCGAGGCTCTGGAGGGTACCCTGTCGTCCATGACGAAACCGAGGATCACACTGGTCACATCGGCAGAGATGCCGAACCTGTACTCGGACGAGGCGGGACTGCTGGACGCACTGTCCGACCGGGGGGCGGATCCGCACATCGCCGTGTGGAGCGATCTGGGCGTCGACTGGTCGGAGGCCGGGGTGTGCGTCGTGCGCTCGGTGTCCGACTACGCCTACGACCGCGAGCGTTTCCTGTCGTGGGCGGAGTCGGTTCCCCGCTTGCTCAACCACGCCGACATCCTGCGGTGGAACTCGGACAAGCACTACATGATCGACCTGGCCAAGCGGGGTCTGTCGGTGATCCCCACCACCTGGCTGGAGCCCGACCAGCACCTGTCCAAGCAGCAGGTCCACTCGCGCTTCCCCGCCATGGGGGACTTCGTGGTCAAGCCGGCCGTGTCCTCGGGCGTGCGCGACATCGGGCGGTACACGGCCAACGACACGGGGCAGCGCCAGGCCGCGATCCTGCAGGCGATGAACCTGCTCTCGCAGGGCCGGGCCGTGATGGTCCAGCGCTACCTGGAGCAGATCGACGTCCACGGCGAGCTCTCGCTGGTGTTCTTCAACGGCCTGGTGTCCCATGCCGTGGAGAAGCGCGCCGTGCTGCACCCCGCCCGCGTCACCGATCCGAGGATGCACGAGGCGGTGGTGACCGCCGAGCACGCCACCGAGGAGCAGTGGCGTTGGGGCGAGGAGATCCGGGCCGTCCTCCACGACTACGTGCGCTCCCTGCTGGGACGCGACGAGCAGTTCCTGTTCAACCGCGTCGACCTCGTGCCGGATGGCCGAGGGTCGTTCCTCGTGATGGAGGTGTCGATGATGGACGCGGACCTGTACCTGGAGGCCACGCCCGAGGCGCTGGGCAATTTCGCCGACGCGATCACGGTGCGCGCGTTCTGGTGAGCGCGCCCGGGTGAGCGTGCCCGGGTTTGAGCGCCATCGGCGGGAGGGGCCGCCGGAGCGGCGGGGAGGAGGCGAGGCGTGTCCGTGGAGATGAGCCGGGAGGACTTCGAGGATCTGGTCGGTCAGGCCCTCGAGGAGATCCCCGACGAGTTCTGGGACCAGGTGGAGAACCTGGTGGTCCTGGTCGAGGACGATCCGCCCGCGGACCAGCCGGGCCTGCTGGGCCTCTACGACGGCGTGCCGCTGACCGAGAGGGACGACTACGCGGGCGTGCTGCCGGACCGCGTTTTCGTCTACCGCAATCCGACCCTGAGGATGTGCGACACGGACGAGGAAGTCGCCGAGGAGGTCCGCGTCACCGTGATCCATGAGATCGGCCATTTCTTCGGCATCGAGGACGCGGAACTCGACGACCTCGGGTGGGGTTGAGGCCGGCTCGGCCCCTTCGCCGCGGAGTCGCGCGTGGGGCGTGGGATGCGGGGCGTGGGGTGCGGGGCGTGTCGTACGCCACCCCTGCGGCCGCGGACGCGATTTCGCCGCCGAAGGGCTGAGCTGGTAGCATCGTAACCCGTCGCGGGCCTGCGCCTGGCGGCGATGGTGGCTGTAGTTCAGCTGGTAGAGCACCTGGTTGTGGTCCAGGATGTCGCGGGTTCGAATCCCGTCAGCCACCCCACTTGTGCCAAGTTCAAACCTTCGACCAAAGGAACCATCCTCGGTCCGGTCTGGACTTGGCCTTTCTTCTTCGCCTCGGCCGCCCAGTTCAGCGCGTTGCCCTGAATCTCCGGGTCGCAGAGCATGTCGAAGGGCTTCTGGAACTCGGCCCTGACCCGTCGCTCGCCGTCCTCGTCGATGTAGATGCGGGTGAAGAACGCCTGGTTGCACAGCCGCCGGTTCAGGTCGTCGCACCGCTGGTAGATGTCCGAGATGTTCGCCAGCAGTCCCAGCGAGTCCTCCAGGTTCTCCCGGGCCTCCAGGTACTCGTTGTTGTGGGCGGCGATGTGGTTGTCGATCGTCTCCAGCGCGGCGCCGATGCGGGACTGCTCGCGTTTGAGCATGTCCAGGGGCACGGCGTCGGCGTAGTGGGCCTGCAACAGCTTGAAGCGCTCGCCTTCCAGCTTGTCGCGCTGTCTGGTGAGCTGTTCGAGCTCCTTGGTCTCGGAGGCCATGAGCCGGTCGAACTCGGCGTGCAGCATCCCGGCCACGTCCTCGCGCACCTGCGCCGAGACCTGGATGGTCTTGTAGTACTCCTCGATGAGGCGTTCCACGTCCTCGATGAGGATCGCGTGACGGGTGCAGTCGGTGCTTCCGGAGTGCCGTCCCGAGCACACGAAGTACGGATAGATGCTGCCCTGGTGATTGCGCGCGTGGCAGATGATGAGCCGCGAGCCGCACTGCCCGCAATACACCGTGCCCTTCAAATAATGGTCGTGGACCTGGCTCCTGTCGGCGGCCGAGACGTGCGAGTCGAGCACGGACTGCACCTGATACCAGACCTCCCGCGGCACCAGCGGCTCATGGGTGCCCCGGTAGGTCACGTCCTTGTAGGTGATGTCGCCCTTGTAATACGAGTTGCGCAGCATCCGGCGCAGCGTCGTCTTGCTCAAGGGACGCGCCGGGCGCTTCGGGGTCGGGCGAGTGGTGAGCCCGCGCCGTTCCAGTTCGCGCTGCATCTCCGAGACCGTCCACAACCCGGAGGCGAACACCTGAAACGCCCACGTGACCAGCTCGCCGCGTTCGGGGTCGATGCGCACGGTGCGCTCCTCGCGCCCGTGCTCGTTGCGCACCCCCACGTTCTCGTAGCCCACCGGGGCCGCGCCGATCGTGCCGCCCTGCGCGGCCTTCTGCGTCAGCCCCTTGATGGTCTCGCTGGCCAGGTTGCGCGAGTAGAACTCGGCGATGGAGGACATGATGCCGTGCAGCAGCATCCCCGAGGGGGTCTCGTCGATGTTCTCGCTGGCCGACACCAGCATCACGCCCGCGTCGCGCAGGGCCAGGTGGATGGCCACGTCATCGGCGCGGTTGCGGGCCAGCCGGTCGACCTTGTGCACGATGCAGTAGTTGATCCGGTGCTCGGCCACGTACTTGATCATCCGCATCAGCGCCGGCCGGTCGGCCTTGCGAGCCGACTCGCCCGCGTCCACGAATTCCTGGACCACGCTCGCGCCGAGTTGTTCTGCCTTGGCCAGGTTCGCGTTGCGCTGGGCGGGAATGGAGTAGCCCTCCTCGCCGCCGCCTTTCTCGGCCTGCTCCTTGGTGGACACGCGCAGGTAGATCACGGCGGTCGGCCCGTCGGCGGGCTCGGAAGGGGAAACGAGGCTATCGACCTTGATGTGGTCGTCAACGAGTGTGCTCATGGCTTTTCTCCGCAGCTAGTGGTCCGAACCACCGCAGAGTCATCGACTGCGAATGCTGCTCGTGAGAAAAGCCCGAAGGCTGCATGGACATGGCCGCGAAGGCCAAGTAAAGATGCCCCGCCATGCCGGCGAGGTCAGGGACCACAACACCCGCCTCTACGGCGGATGATTCTATTTTACTCTGACCTGCCGTCGGATGTCATCGCCGTGGGCGAAGCCGACTGCTCGATGCGTCTCTGGCCGGTCTCTTGGAGTGTGAGGCGGATCAGCAGCTCCGTGAGTTTTCCCAGATCAGGGCTGTCTCGGTGCTCCGCTCTCACGGTGAGCTGACGCTCCTCACGCGGACGCCAGGTCGTCTTGCGCTGGTATGTCCGAACCATCAGTCGACCTCGCCTGTCTCGGGGTCGGCTCCGGCGTAGAACCGGTCCTCGGCCGTCTGGCGTTTGGCGACTTCCTCGATGATGAAGTCGACGAAGTCCTGGTCGCGGTTGACGATGGTCGTCTCCTCGACCGGTGGGGCTGGCCGTTCGCCGGGCCAGCTGGTCTGCCGGGTGGGCCGGTCGCGGTCCAACCTGGTGCCGCTGGTGGCGACCCATTCGCGCAGGCGGGTTCTGGCGTCGGCGAAGTCGCGGTGCCAGCCCAGGGGTGCGGCGGCGTTCTGTTCGGGGTCGTAGGCGGCCAGCCAGCTCAAGTGCAGGGCGGAGAGCTCCCAGAGCAGTTCGGGGTGCCGGTGCCACATCGGCGGGATCACGCTGGCGGGAAGCCCGTAGGTGTGGCGAAGCCAGTCCACCCACCGGTTCAGCTCCAGCAGCTCCGCCTCCAAGTCGTTGGCCGACAGCAGGTTCCAGTTGATGGGGTGCGGCGGCTCGGGCAGGTCGGGACGGGCGTCGAACGTGGAGGGCTCGGGGCTGTCCGCATAGTCCTGCCCGGCTTCGGCTTCGGGGTTGGTGTCGGGCGTGTAGTCGTCCTCGCTCATGATGCGCCTGCCTCTCACAGTCCGATGGCCGGGTTGGCGCGCTCCGGGGTGGAGCGTTCGGCGCGTTGGAAGGGTGTGGCGTCGCGGGCGGGGGCTTCCTGTCCGAGGCTGGCGCGGCGTGGTGTGCGGTCGACTTCGTAGCGGGTGCGGGCCAGGTCGTGGCCGAGCCGGTTGGCGATGAACCGGGTGCGCTGGATGCCGGTGTCCTTGTCGATGGAGGTGTCCAGTTCGCCTTGGGCGACGAAGTAGTCCTGTTTGGCCAGCTTCTCGAAGCCGCGCACGGCGGCGGCCCGGAAGGCCACCACGTCGTGGAAGGTGGTCTCCAGTTTGGTGAACGTGCCGTCGGGCTCGGGCCGGTAGTGCTCCTGCCCGGCCTTGAAGTACAGGCGGGGCGTGCCGCCTTCGGGATGGGTGAACTGGGGGTTGGAGGCCACGAACCCGTAGAAGCTGTCCCGCACGTCCGGCGCATCCGCCGGCCGGCTTTCCCCTGGTCCGGGGCGGGGTGCTGCTTGTGCTGGTGTGGTGTCGTCTTGTCTGGCCATGAGCCGTGCTCCCTATCTGGTCATGCGGCCCGTGGTTCGGGCTGCTGTGCCAGACAGGTGGGTATGCGGGGCCCGGACGCTCAGCCCTGCCGCAACAGGGCCTCGATTGCGGTGCGGTCGGCGGTCAGCTGTCGCGCGTCGGGCCGGCTGGGCCATGCCCGCAGGTCGGTGATGATGGGCGGGGCGGAGCGCAGCAGCACGATGCCGGTGCCGAATGGGAGGCGGCGGATGCGGTCGGGCGGCAGGATCGGCACCCGGCGTATCGACCGCTGGTTCGACCTGCTGCCGTGGTCGCCCAGAGTCACGGAATCGGTGGTCTCGTCGCGTTCCCCGATGAGATTCGAGATGTCCTGGAGGTCGCGGGAGCCGGACGCCCCGCCCAGGATGACCTTGACGATGGCCGCGTCCCAGATCGCCGATGCCTGGTGCTCGTTCCACCGGTCCCGCGCCTGCGAGAGGGACTGCAATACGGGCATGGTCGTGATCCCGGAGCCGCCGCCCTCCGCCATCAGCGTGGGCAGGGAGGGCAGCGGGCTGAGGTTGGCGATCTCGTCCAACGCGAGCAGGAGGGGCGGGTCGAGCCTGGCGCTGGGCGAACGCGCCGCCATCCTGCGCGCGGACTCGATCAAGTCCTCCACCAATGCCGCGACCAGTGCGGCGGAGGCCCCGGCCCCGCTGCCGGTCGCCAACAGGAACAGGGTGCCGCGTTCCCGGATGAAGGTTTCGGGGTCGAAGCTCTCCCCGCTCTCGGGCGATACGGCATCAAGGACGCGCGGATCGGCCAGTGAGCCGAGGGCGAGGGAGACGCCTTGCCAGATGGAGTCCCTTGTTCTGGGGTCGGAGTCGATCATGGCCTGCAAGGACTCCGCCCACCCCGTCGCCGCCGTGGGCGCGGCGTTCAGGATGGCCACGGCGTCGGCGGCCGCCACGGGGTCCAGGGTCCAGCGGAACAGTTCGGCCGGCGTGCGCTGGTCGATGGCCGCCGCATGCAATAGGGCTTGCAACGCGGTGCGGGTCTTGCCTTCCCAGAAGCCGCCGGAGTCCACGCCGCCCGAGGCCAGGCCGGTGCCGGCGGCCAGGCCGGTGGCGCGGATCATCGCGGTCTGCGGGCTCTGGCATCCCCGGATGGGCGACCAGCGCATCCCCGACGGCAGGCCCCCGGCCAGATGCTGGGGGTCAAAGATCGCCACCGGCCCGACCCTGGCCCTGGCGCGCATCGTCGCGGTCAGATTGTCGGGGCGGGTCGAGGTGCAGACCACTGCGCCGGGCGCGTCCAATATGGCGGGAATGACGAGGTGGAGTCCTTTGCCGGAGCGGGGAGGGCCGATGACCATGATCGAGTCCTCCACGCTCGCCCACACGCCCGCGCCCTTCGACCTGCCCAGCAGGTAGCCCACATCCTGCGGCTTGGGAGACTCCAGGCTCGGGCGCAAGCTGGCGGCGCGTTTCAGCAGCGCCCTCGTGGAGGCGGTGGCGGTGATGTCGTGTCGGGTGGCGGTGCCGGCCAGGCGCCGCGGATCGGCCTCCACCGCACTGGTGAACCGGCGCACCCGCAGCCACACGAATACCGTCGCCGTGCCGATGAGGGTCAGCATGACAGCGGTAACTACCCAGTAGATGACCGGGTTGAGGTTCGCAGCGCCGAGGGCGGTACCGGGATCGCTCGGGTGGAGCAGCACCCGGATGCCAGACGCGGGCCCGCCCGACGGCTGACCGGTGCCGCTGAGCCATGCCGCGGCGGAGCCGGCCCCGCGCAGGATGAGCGTGAACGCGACGAGTGCGAGCAGTCCGATGATGGCCGCGTTGGTCAGTTCGTCGCCCATCGACCCCGAACGCTGCGGCTGGCTCATCCGATCCGCCTGACCGCCAGCGTGCCCGACACCCGGCCCACCAGCACCACCTCGGCGACCCCGGGATGCTCCGTCGGGTCGATGAGCGCCCGCACGGTCCCGTCCTTGCCGGCGTCGATATGCCCGGTGATGGGGGCGATGGCGATGTCCTCGCCGGGAAGGAACCCCTCAGCACGCATCTCAGTGAGCTGCGGGTGGGGTGCGGCGTGCCGCGGCTTGGACGCTGCCCGCTCCTCGTGGTGGCTGGGTTGGGGTTGGGCTGGGAACAGGTCGGTGAAGGAGGTGCCGTCGCTCTCGTGTACTTCCACCCACACTGGCACCGTCCGCTGCTCGGATGCGGTCTCGATGATCTCGGGCAGCGAGGAGCGCCGCCACATGGAGTGCGCGGGCGGCGGCAGCACGGTCCCGTCCCGGGTGACGGTGATCGTGCCGTTCCTGTGGACGGTGAGGACGACGAGGGGAATGCTGACGGGCGCGGATGATGCAGGTTGGTTCTTCATGCCCGGCAGGTGCGCACCCTGCACCCAGCATGTAGCCCAAGCGGCTAACTGGTGCTCACAGCGACAGTCCCGGTGGCTGGCCAGGAGTGGCCGGCGAATCAAGCTTCAGGATTCCTGAACTTGCGGGAAACTTAGCCCATGCGGCTGGTGGTGTCGAACAGGGCGAGTTCGTTGGGGTGCATCTGGTGTTGGACGACGAAGGAGCGGTCTTTGATGCGCCACAGGCCCTGCCCGGTCGAGAGGGTCGGGAGGAGCTTCTGTTCGGTGCCGGTCAGGCCCAATGTCTGGGCGGTGATGCCGAGCTGGTCGGATTCCTGCCGGTAGATGATCCTGGTCTCCGCGTTCGCCAGCAAGCTGGTGGCCAGGGCGCGGTTGGCGGAGCCCAGGTCGCCGACGGTGTCCAGGTCGGTGAGCTTGTGGAATACCAGCATGTTCGCAATCCCGTAATGCCGGGCCAGCCGCCATTGGGCATCCATGCGGCGCAGCAGTGCGGGGTGGTTCATGAGCCGCCAGGCTTCGTCGTAGACCATCCAGCGCTGCCCGCCCTGGGGGTCGAGCAATGCGGCCTCCATCCACGCGGACGCGCAGGTCATGAGCACCGAGAGCAGCGCGGTGTTCTCCGCCACCCGCGACAGGTCCAGGGAGATCATGGGCAGCGTGGGGTCGAACGCGATCGTGCTGGGCCCGTCGAACAGGCCGGCCAGGTCGCCGGCGACCAGGCGGCGCAGCGCGTGGGCGACCAGACGCCCGTCTTCGGCGAGCCTGCCGTCGTCGCCGTGCGGGTCGGGGGTGAAGAGCCGGTCGACGATCATGGGCAGGATCGGCACCGCGTTGTCTCTGACAGTGGCGGTGAGAGCCGCGTCGAGGGCGGTGTGCTCCAACGGGGTGAGCGGCCTGCCGAGGACGGTTTCGGCGAGGGCGCCGAGCAGGTCGCGGCGTCGGGATGCGACGGTGGACGCCCACGCCGCATCCGACAGCCCCGCCGGCCGGTGGCCCTCGTCCAGGGGGTTCAGTCGGGCGGTCAGGCCGTGGCCGAGGATGATGGCCCGGCCTCCCACGGCCTGGGCGACCGGGGTGTGCTCGCCTTTGGGATCGCAGGGAATATAGACCCGCCGCCCGAACGGCAGGCTCCTGGTGTAGAGGCTTTTGGCGAGGGAGGATTTGCCGGAGCCGACTATGCCGGCGACGATGAGGTTCGGCGCGGTGATGACGCCCTGTTTGTACAGCTGCCACGGGTCGTACACGAACGAGCCGCCCGAATACAGGTCGGCGCCGACGAACACGCCGTCCGCCCCCAGGCCGCCTTCGGCCAGGAACGGGTACTGCCCCGCCAGCACGGCGCTGGTGTCTTGGTGGCGGGGCAGGCGGAAGCGGCCCGGCGAGCGCAATGCGGCGGGTCCGGGCTCGCCGGCCTTGGGCAGGTAGCGGGTGGCGTTGCGTTCGGCCCGCTCCGCCTCCCGGCGCTCCCGCGCGGCGTCCTGTTCAGCGCGGCGCTGCTCCTGCTGGAGCTTGGCGGCTGCTTGTCGGCGCTGCTTGCGCAGCTTGCGCTTCTCGCGTGCGGGCGAGACGAGGACGGTCGTGTGCAGCTTCTCCTCGCTCATAATCCCAGCCCCCGAGGAGTATCGGATGCCGACCGGCGCGTCGGCTCATAAGGAGTGATGGCCCGTGTCCTCCGGCGACCTGACGGCGGCTTCGGTTCCGGTTGGGGTTCGGGCGACGTGGCCGCCTCCTCGGCCGCATCAGTAGCGGGGTGGCGGTGGAGGGCGACGTGGCCCATGAACGGGTTATACGAGAGCGTGTACGGGCCGGATTCGGCGGTCTTGTCGAGCACCCCGGCCGAGATCGCGTCCCGGATGTCCCCGTTGGTGATGGCGACGCTGTCGGTCTCGGCCCCGTAATCCCAGCAGGCCAGGTGCTCGACGGCCGCGTCGACGCCCTGGGTCTGGATGATGTCGAGCGCCTCGTCGGCCTCTTCGCCTTGCAAGAAGACGACGGTGACCCACTGCCGGTCCAGCGCCACGTCGGTGTCTGGTGCGGGCTCGTGGTGCCAGGCGATGCGGCCGGCGGCGCTGAACCCGTCGGCCAGCCGGTCGTAGGACTGGTCGAGCAGACGGGCGGCCCGATGCAGCTGCTCGGCGACGTCCAGCGCGTAGCGGACGCCGGTCTCGTGGATGCCCGCGTCGTCGAACGCGAACGGGACGCGGGTTTCGTGGTTGGCGGCGACCTGCTCGACGATCTGGTGTAGGTGGCGCAGACTGGCGGACAGGTCGCCCAGCACCCGGTACATGTCCGCAGGACGCGCGAACACGCCGCCGGCGTGGGCCAGGCCGCGCAATGCCTCGGACGCCTCCGCGGCGTCGGCGATGGGATCGTTGTAGGTGGGCATGGTGTCTCCTTAGATGGTTCGGGCGAGTGGGAGGGCTGCGGCGGTGAAGGCCTGGGCCTGCTGGCCGACCAGACGCCGGGTCTCGCAGGAGGCTTGGATGGCGGCCTGCTCGATGGCCGCGACCGCCGCCTCCAGCTCCGCCTCACTGGGCGCGCTGATGGAGATGAGACCGGAGTAGCGCAGGACGCCGTGGCCTGCGGTGAGTTCGGATTCCTGTTGGAGCACGTCGTGGTATTCGGCCCTCTGGGCGGCGTCCTCGATCTGGCCGATCCGGGCGCGTTGGGTGGCGTCGGAGATGTACTCGACCTTCTTCTTCCTGATATCCCGCGCCGCGATGTCCGAGCGCAACGGCGTGTACAGCAGGCTGATGGAGCGCTGGATGCCGCTGGACAGCGCCAAGGGGGCCAGGAACCCGGGATAGACGAGCGACCTGGGCCATTCGCTGACCCACAGGACGGTGTGGCGGGCGGAGTCGGTGCGCAGGCTGTTCCAGGTTTCGGTGACGGCGACCGGGCCGGCCGTGGCCAGCTCCCGTCCAATAGAACCGTGGCGTTCCAGGGCGGCGGCGATGGCGGGGTCGTAGGCGGAGCGCAGGATCACCGCCACATCCCCGGCCGCAAGCCAGCCCGACGGGTTCAAATCCGCCGAGCGCAAGGCGGTGGTCAGCGTCCCCATCTCCTGGCGCAGCACGGCCGCGGCGCCTTTGATGCCGCCGCCCGCGGTCCTGATCTGGCGGGCCGCATTCCTCATATTCAAGGCGAGGCTGATCGTCGTGGCATGGCGTTCCCCGGCCGGGCCGGCCCGCTCGATCAGCTCCGCGTAGGTGGTGGACGCCCAGGAGCCATCCTGCGCGCCGTGCTGGGCCCACCATTCGGCCAGCCCGGTGCCCGAATCCGGCAAAGTCCGCTCCAGGACCTGCACGGTGGCGATCCGCCCCGAGCGGCACGCGGTGGCCAGGACCCGGCCCCACGCGGTGACGCGGCGTTCCTGCTCGCCGGGGTCCAGGAGAATGAACGCGGGATGCGACACCTCGCAGATGGCGGTCAGCGTGGCCCCGTGCGGGTCGTGGATCATGCACGCCCCGCTCGTAGGGTCGGTGTACTCGCGCAGGCGGGCCAAGTCGCCCGGCAGCGCCAAGGTGCCTTCGGGGCGGGGCGCGACGATCCTGCGCCGGTACAGGAGCTGCCCGCCGGTGGTCTTCCACAGCCACCAGAAGCCCACCGGCAGCCACTCCACCAACGGGCGGCCGGCGACCGGAATCCAGGTCAGGGCGACGCAGGTGGCCCAGATGGGCGCAGTGTAGGCCAGCATCATGCCCCCGCCCGCATACACCGCGGCCACGATCGTCGCCACCGCCACAGCCAGGACCGTCAGCTGGGCGGCCGAGAGGCCGAGGAGGATGCCTCTTCGGGTCAGGCGGGAGAACTTCACCGGCACCAGCTCGGTGGACGGCGTGCTGTCGCTGCTGCTCATGGTCTTACTCCTTCGAGAGCGGGGTGCGTGGGACGGGCGGCGGCGAGGGTGGCGGTGGCTCGCTCCCACGCGGAGCGCTCGAACCGGACGATGACGACGGAGACGGCGCCGACGGCGCCGATGCTGGGGCGGACGATGACGGTGCCGCTGAGGGCGCGCGTGTGGGCGCGTTCGACGGCGGCGAAGAACTGGGCGGTGTGCTGGCGCTCTGGTTGGCCGCGTCGGCGGTCTGCTCGGCCTGCCCGGCGAGCTTGCCAGCCGCCTTCGGGCCGGCGGTGGCAGCCTCCTTCGCCACGACCACCGCCCCCGCCACCGGAGCCGCGACCGCAGCGCCACCCGCAGCCGCGCCACCCGACGCGCCCGCTCCACTTCCGGATGCCGCACCACTTCCGGACGCTCCCGCGCCAGAAGATGCGGCACCGCTCGATGTACCGGCTTCGCCAGATGCGGCAGCACCTTGGCCGCCCGAGGATGGGGCGCTTGGCGCGGAGGCGGCCGGCGACGAACCACCGTTGCCGCCGTCTCCGTTGCCGTTGTTGCTCTTGCTGTTGCCGGTGCTGCTGTCGAGGATTTTCTTCGGCCTGTCGCCCGACCCCGTGGCCGGGATCGGCAGGGGCCGGTTCAGGGCGGTCTTGGCGTCTTGTTCGGCGCCCATCTGGTTGTACAAATCCACGCCCACGAAGGAGAGGAACCGGTAGACCATGTACGGGCTGAATCCGGCCAGGGCCATGAGCACGATGCCGGCCAGCGGGTCCGACACCGACGCCAGGTCGGTGGAGATGGGGGCGGAGACCTGGGTGACGGCGACCAGGAAGATCACCACCAGCACCAATTTCGACAGGATCAATGCGAGGACGAACATCGCCCATTTACTAATCCAGCCTTTGGCGGCGTCCCAGGAGGAGCCGGAGAACGCCAAGGGGGCCAGCACGACCGCCACCAGCAAGAGCGCCTTGCGGATCAATAGCGACAGCCAGACGATGGCGGCCGAGGCGATGGCCAGCCCGGCCAGGAAGATGATCAATATGGCTCCGACGCCGGGCGAGGCCATGGTCAGCCCGCCCAGCCCGGCGACTAGGGCGGCGATCTTGTCGCCCATGCTCGCCGTGGTCTCTCCGGCGGCCTGGATGATGCCGGTGGACAGCTGGTCGGTGATCTGCAACGCCAGACCCACCAGCGCGGTGACCAGGAACGAGCCGAGCACGCTTCTGGCCAGGCCGAGGGCGGCGCGGGTCAGGGCGCCGGGGTCGCGGCGGATGAGCCCGGTGATGAGCTGGAGGAGGAAGAAGAGGAGCATGAGGGTGGCGCCGATGCCGAAGATCAGGTTGTAGACCTTCACGTATTCGGGGCGGGTCACGTCCACCAGGGTGGTGGTGTCGAACACGCTCCAGACGGCTTGGAACAGCCAGCCGGCGGCCTCGCCCATCGCGGCGGCCAGCCACTCGAACGGCGCCGACACCAGCGTGGCGGCGGCTTCTCCGGCCACGTCGCACACGTTGGAGATGACGGGGACATCGCACACGCCCATCAGCCCTCTCCCTTCGCTTGAGTGGCCTGGCTCATACGGCCTGGCCGACGTTCCAGAAGAAGTTGATGAGCGTGACCGCGGCCCCGCAGATCACCGCCGCGCCGCACGAGACGAGCACGCCGACCTTGCCCCGACTGGCCAGGTGCGGGTTGGAGCTGTTGGCGCCGAAGCCCCACACGATCGCCGAGATGATCAGGGCGAGCACGGAGAGGATGAGGCCGACGGTCATGACCGCGCCCACGATCGTGCGCAGCTGGGCGATGCCGGGCAGGCCGTCCGTGTTCGGGGTGATGTTGATGTCCAACGCCACGATGCCCACAGTCCGGGCGAAAGAAGAGGCAATGAGGTCGTGCATGACGGGCTCCAATCCAAGTGGGGCCGCCCACCGGAATGCGGGCGGCGATATGTCCCCAGACAGGTGCGCCCCCACACCCCGAACATGAGAAAAGCCCGCCCTCCGAGTTGGAGGACGGGCAGCAAGAAAGAGCCGGGAAGAGAGAGGAGACGGTGGTCAGAGCTGGCCGCCGACGCCGATCAGCCAGTTCAGCAATGCCACGCCGCCGCCGGCCATGACCGCGACCCCCAGGGCGACGAGCACCCCGGTGCGCCCGCGCGAGGCGAGCTGGTAGTTGCCGCTGGATGCGCCGAACGCCCACACCACCCCCGAGGCGATGAGCGCGGCGACCGAGGCGACCAGGGTGATGGTCAACAAGGCGCCCACGACATCGCGCAGGCTGTCGATGCCGGTCAGGCCGCCGAAATCAGGAAACACATTCATTGCTGTCACCTCGCTAGGTTTGGCGGCAGCGTCGATTCCTTGATGCGGTGCTGCGACCGGGTATGGGCTCTGCTGGCAGGTGCGCACCGGCCGCCCCGCCGGATGGCGCGGCTGAGATGGTTTCCTTCGGCGGTCAGGCGACACTCCCACGAATGGTCATCACTTGCTGTATGGTCAGCAGTCGATGTATGGTCATTGTATGCTGACTATTGCTTCGAGGGTTGATGCGATGAACCGGTTGGGCCGCGCGATGGCGGACCCGACGAGATCGCGTATTCTGCTGGCGCTGCTGGATGCGCCGAGCTATCCGGCGGTGCTGGCGCGCGAGCTTGGGCTTTCGCGCACGAACGTGTCGAATCATCTGTCCTGCCTGCGCGGCTGCGGCATCGTCGTGGCCGAGCCGGAGGGGCGGCGCACGCGCTACGAGATCGCCGACCCCCATCTGACGGCCGCGCTGACCGCACTGGTGGATGTGACGCTGGCCGTCGACGAGAACGAGGTGTGCCTGGATCCCGAGTGCACCACGCCCGGCTGCGGGGCCAAGGCCCCGCAGGACAGCGGCGAGGCGGTGGCGATCCATGAGTGACGAGTGCTGCGGGGCCGAGAGGTCCGCTTGCGCGAAGAGTCCCGTGTCGCTGACCCGGGTGCCGGGTCAGTCCGCGGCCCCTTCATGCGGCTGCTGCGCCCACGACGAACCATCGGCGGCAGGACGCGACGAGTCGCGGGAGTGTGCTCGGCCCGTGGCTGATGATGGCGACGCGTGCTGCGGCCCGAATCCCGCGCCGCTGTTCGGCGCGTCGAGGGACGACGACGAGGAAGAGGTGCGCCCGCCGTGGTGGCGTGACCTGGCGTTGCTGCCCTCGGCGGTCTCCGGCGTGGCGCTGGTCGCGGGCTACGGCCTGCAATGGTCGGGCCTGGGCACGGCGGGAACCGTGCTGCACTGGGTCGCGCTGCTCGCCGGCGCGTACACGTTCGTGCCCGGCACGCTGCTGCGCCTGATTCGCGGCCGCATCGGCGTGGGCCTGCTGATGACCATCGCCGCGGTCGGCGCGGTAATCCTGGGCCATGTCGGCGAGGCCGCCGCCCTGGCGTTCCTGTTCTCCCTGTCCGAGGCCCTGGAGGACCGGGCGATGGACCGGGCAAAGGAAGGGCTGCGCGCCCTGCTGTCCCTGATTCCGGACACCGCACGAGTCGAGCGGAATGGGGCCGCGGAGACGATCCCGGTCGCCCAGATTCGTGAGCTCGACCTGCTCGTGGTTGGCGCCGGCGACCGGGTCGCCACCGACGGCGTGGTCGCCCAGGGCCGTTCCAGCCTGGACACCTCGGCGGTGACCGGCGAATCGATCCCCGTATCCGTCGAGCCTGGCGACCAGGTGCTGGCCGGCTCGGTCAACGGCTCGGGCACGCTGCTCGTCGAGGCGACAGCCGACGGCCGCGACAATTCGTTGACCCAGATCGTGGCCCTGGTCGAGCAGGCCCACGCGAAGAAGGGCGAACGGGCCCGCCTCGCCGATCGCATCGCCCGCCCGCTCGTGCCCGCCGTGCTGATCATCGCCGGCCTGATCGCCGTGTTCGGGTTCATCGTGGGCGACCCGGGGCTGTGGATCGAACGCGCCCTGGTCGTACTGGTCGCCGCCTCGCCGTGCGCCATGGCCATCGCCGTGCCGGTCACCGTCATCAGCGCCATCGGCTCGGCGTCCGAGTACGGCGTGGTCATCAAGTCCGGCCAGGCCTTCGAGCAGCTCGGCACCATCAGCACCGTCGCATTGGACAAGACCGGCACCCTCACCCGCGGCGAGCCCCAGGTCGTCGAAGTCGCCTCCAACCAATACCCGGAGCAGGAGCTCTTGGCCTTCGCCGCGGCACTGGAGACCTCCAGCAGCCATCCGCTCGCCGCCGCGATCACCGCCGCATGCCCCAAGACTCCCGCCGGCCGCGACATCGAAGAGGACGCCGGACACGGGCTGACGGGATACGTCGGAACCACCAAGGTGCGAGTGGGCAACACCCACTGGCTTCACCCCGGCGAATACGCCGAGGCCGTCGAACGCATGGCCGCCCAAGGCATCACCGTCGTCGCCGTCGAGACGGACGGCGCCATCGCCGGCCTGATCGGCGTGCGCGACGAGCTGCGGCCCGAATCAGCCCAGACCATCGCCATCCTGAACGACATGGGTATCGACACGGTCATGCTCACCGGTGACAACCCACGCACCGCGCACGCCCTCGCCGCCCAGGCGGGTATCAGCGACGTGAGAGCCGGACAGCTGCCCCGAGACAAGGCCCAAGCCGTCGCCTCCCTCGCGAGCAAGGATCCGACGGCCATGGTCGGCGACGGCATCAACGACGCGCCCGCCCTGGCCACTGCCACCGTCGGCATCGCCATGGGCGCCAAAGGATCGGCCGCCGCCATCGAGTCCGCCGACGTGGCCTTCACCGGTAACGACCTGCGGCTCATCCCCGCCGCCCTCGCCCACGCGCGCCGCGGTCGGCGCATCATGACCGTGAACATCGGACTCGCCTTGGCGATCATCGTCACCCTCTTCCCGCTCGCGCTCTTCGGCGTGCTCGGGCTGGCCGGGGTCGTGCTCGTGCACGAGATCGCCGAAGTGCTCGTCATACTCAACGGCATCCGTGCCGCCCGACGACCCGCCGCCCAGACCGCACCTGAGCCCGACAAGACAGCATGACGGCATAACGACGCGACCGTTTCCGCTGGGCTCCGAAGCAAGGACCTATACCGGCAGAGTCCGATGATCGGGATGACGGAATAGGTCGCGGGAAATGCGTAAAGAGCCCTCATGCGCTTCAGGTGCACATGAGGGCTCTCGTGGTTCTGCCGTCAGGACTCGGAGGTGTTGCTCC